>CAVPGI010000004.1:0-130675 GCA_963704015.1 uncultured Gemmatimonadales bacterium | reverse complement strand
TACTTGATGGCGTTGGTGATCAGGTTGAGCAGCAGTTGCCGGATGTCCTGCTCTGGTCCACCGGCAGCACGGCTGCTCCGGAATCTCGGTGCGGACCTGGACGGAGGCCCCCTCCACCCAGGATACCGCGGTTTCCACCGCCTCCGCCATCAGCTCTCGCAGGTCGGTGGGCTCACGGGCCAGTGTGGCCTTGCCCTCGTCGGCACGCGCCAGCGTCAGCAGGTTGTCCACCAACTCCGCCATCTGATTCAACTCGTCGAGCGCCTCGTCCAGCGCCCCGGCGGCTTCTCGGGCGGGGTACCGGGGTGGGTCAGTGCCCGTTCCAGGTTGGCCCGGAGCACCATGAGCGGCGTCTTGAGTTCATGGCTCGCATCGGCCGTGAACCGTCGCAACGACCTCCAGACGGGCCACCATCCGGTTCACCGAGCCGGCCACGCCGCTCAGCTCCTCCACCGCCGGCGGTACCGGCAATCGCCGGTAGAGGCTGCGGCCGTCGGCGATCGCCTCTATTTCGTCTACCATCCCCTCCAGCGGCTGCAGGCCTCCGATGGGCGAGCAGGAAGCCGATGGTGGCAGAGAGCAGGAGAATGATGGAGCGATCGCCATCATGGCGCGTAGCAGCGCGGCGGGGCTGAACGAAACGCTGCTCACCGGACTGGCCACCACCACCGCCCCCGGAGAGGTCCCGACCTTGGCGACCGGTGCGACGACGCGGACCGGCTCCAGCGTGGGCCCCAGGTCCAGGGTACCAAATCGGCTTTCGGCCGGGACCGGGCGCGCCAGATCGAGCAGTTTGGTCAGCGGCGTCAAGCGCTGGCTGGCCGCCTGGTTGGCCGATAAGACTCGACGGCCGAGTCGACCACCACCTGGTAGTCCTGGACCGCGTCGAAGTAGCTGCCGACCCGGGAGATGAGGGTGGGTTGGGCGCCTTCGGTCACGATGCGCCCGAGCATCACGAGAAGTGGTGAGATAGTTGACCGCGAGGCTGGCTTCGAGGCCCAGTCGCTGGTCCAGCTCGCGGACGCTGGTGCGCAGCCGGTCGACGTAGAGCGCCGCGCCGAACGCGACGATCGTGATGCTGAGGGCGACGGCGTAACCGATGGTCAGCCGCGCACGGATACTGGGCAGCACGGCCTCCGCCCGCGGGACCGCATCACGACCCCGCTTCGACGACGTACCCCACGCCCCGCACCGTGTGGATCAGCTTGGGGCGATGGCCGGAGTCCACCTTCTTGCAGGTGATTGATCACCACGTCCACCACGTTCCGGGTCCCCGGGTCGAAGTGATAGTCCCAGGCATACTCGGTGATCAGGGTGCGGGACATCACCCGATCCACGTGGCGCATCAGGTACTTCCAGCACCGCGTACTCCTTGGGGGCTCGCTGACGGCCGTGGCGCGTCACCTGACGGGAGCCAGTCGAGGCGAAGAGCGGCCACGGCCAGGACCGGGGAGCGCACCTCCTTGGGCCGCCGGCCGAGGGCTCGACGCGCGCCAGCAGCTCCTCGAACGCGAAAGTCTCGGTCACGTCGGCGCCGGCGCGCAGCGCTTGCACCTTGAACTCGACCGAGTCCTGCGCCGTGAGCACCAGACCGGACGCCGCGCCGCCCGCGTCGCGCAGGGTCCTGGTACCAGCTCGAGCCCCGTCTCCCGGGCAGCCGCAGGTCGAGGATGATCGATCGTGGCCGCTCGAAGCGAGCCGAGACCCTCCAACCCGTCGTCGACCACGTCGGCCTGATGGCCGCGCTCCTCCAGCCCCGCTTGACCTGGCCCTACTGTTCGGTCGTCCTCGATGACCAGGATCTTCATGTCGTGGTCGCAGGCTGACACCGGACGATCGAGCCGCGTCCGGGCTGGCGTGCCTCCGCCTCGATCCGTCCGCGGTGCTGCTCGACGACACCGTAGGAAATCGACAGCCCCGCCGCTTGCCCCGGCGGTTTGGTGGTGAAGAAGGGCTCGAAGATCTTGGACAACTCGGAGCGAGTGATCCCCACACCGGTATCCTCGATTTCCACGACCATCTCGTCGCCGCGATAGGGATTGACCAGCGTCCGGACCGTGAGCAGGCCGCCGTCTTCCATGGCGTCCACCGCGTTGAGCATGATGGCCATGAAGGCCTGAATCAGCTGCTCGGGGCTGGCCTGTACCATGGGCGGGTTCGCCACCAGCTCGCGCTGAATTCGCATGCGCTTGAACCGCTGGTGGTGCTTGAGCAGGAACAGGGTCTCCTCGACCAGCAGGCTCAGGTCCACGTTCTTCCGGCTCTTCTCCTTCGGCCGGCTGAAGTCGAGCAACCCGTCCACGATGGCGGTGCAACGGTGCACCTCCTTCTCGATGATGTCGAGGTATTCCTTGACCGTGGCGGGGATCTCGACCGGGAGCTCCTCCAGATGGAGCCCGATCGCGGTGACGCAGGCCGCGATGGTGGCCAGTGGGTTGTTGATCTCGTGCATGATGCCGGCGGCCAGTTGGCCGATGGCCGCGAGCTTCTCGCTCTGCATGATGTGCTGCTGCACCGAGTGCGACTCGTGACGTCCTCCCCGATGGTGATCTGCGCTCGCGCGAGATCGAGGACCAGCGCCAGTTCGTCTCGCTGGTGGTGGACTGCCTGCCCGTCGGTCTCTACGTCGTCGACCGCGACTACCGCATCCAGATCTGGAACCGGAAGCGGGAGACGGGGACCCAGGGCCTGAAGCGCGATGACGTCGTCGGCCGCCAGGTGTTCGACGTACTGACCCGCCAGCCGGCCGAGCAGCTCAAGGAAGAGTTCGACCAGGTCTTCGAGACCGGGGAGATCCAGCAGATGGAGATCCAGCTGGCCGTCGCCGGCGAGGACCGCTACTTCCGGATCAGCAAGATCCCGATGCGGCAGCACGGGGACGAGATCACCCACGTGATCACCATCGGGGAGGACGTCACGGAGTCCATCGGTCCACCGCCAGATCCTGCAGAGCGAGAAGCTCGCCGCGCTCGGTCAGCTGGCCGCCGGCGTCATGCACGAGATCAACAACCCGCTGGCGACCATCGGGGCCTGTGTCGCGGCCATCGAGCTCCGGCTGGACGAGATCGCCGGCGAGGTCGCCGCCAGCGGTCGAGGAGTACCTCGACATCATCGACAAGGAAGTGCAGCGCTGCACCGCCATCGTCGACGGGCTGCTCGACTTCAGCCGGCCGAAGGAGAAGAGCCAGAAGAACGTGGACCTGAGCCGCTGGTCGAGGAGACCCTGTTCCTGCTCAAGCACCACCAGCGCTTCAAGCGCCTGACCGTTATTCAGCGCGAGCTGGTGGCGGACCTGCCCAGGTACAGGCCAGCCCCGAGCAGCTGATTCAGGCCTTCATGGCCATCATGCTCAACGCGGTCGACGCCATGGAAAACGGCGGCCTGCTCACGGTCCGGACGCTGGCTCAATCCCGATCGCGGCGACGAGATGGTCGTGGAAATCGAGGACACCGGCGTGGGGATCACTCGCTCCGAGTTGTCCAAGATCTTCGAGCCCTTCTTCACCACCAAACCGCCGGGGCGGGGCACCGGTCTGGGGCTGTCGATTTCCTACGGTATCGTCGAGCAGCACCGCGGACGGATCGAGGCGGACAGTCAGCCCGGACGCGGCTCGATCTTCCGGGTGTTCCTGCCGACCACGACATGAAGATCCTGGTCATCGAGGACGACCGAACGGTCGGGCAGTACGTCAAGCGGGGGCTGGAGGAGCACGGCTATCAGGCCGACGTGGTCGACGACGGGTTGGAGGGGCTGCGGCTCGCTTCGAGCGGCCGCCACGATCTCATCATCCTCGACCTGCGGCTGCCCGGGATGACGGGGCTCGAGCTGGTACGGACCCTGCGCGACCGGGGCGGCACGGTTCCGATTCTGGTGCTCACGGCGCAGGACTCGGTCGAGTTCAAGGTGCAAGCGCTGCGCGCCGGCGCCGACGACTACGTGACCAAGCCTTTCGCGTTCGAGGAGCTGCTGGCGCGCGTCGAAGCCCTGGGCCGGCGGCCCAAGGAGGTGCGCTCCCCGGTCCTGGCCGTGGCCGATCTTCGCCTCGACTCGGCTACCCGTCAGGTGACGCGCCACGGCCAGCCGATCGAGCTGACCCCCAAGGAGTACGCGGTGCTGGAATACCTGATGCGCCACGTGGATCGGGTGATGTCCCGCACCCTGATCACCGAGTATGCCTGGGACTATCACTTCGACCCGGGAACCAACGTGGTGGACGTGGTGATCAATCGCCTGCGCAAGAAGGTGGACTCCGGCCATCGCCCCAAGCTGATCCACACGGTGCGGGGCGTGGGGTACGTCGTCAAAGCGGGGTCGTGATGCGGTCCCGCGGCAGGAGGCCGGTGTGCCCAGTATCCGTGCGCGGCTGACCATCGGTTACGCCGTCGCCCTCAGCATCACGATCGTCGCGTTCGGCGCGGCGCTCTACGTCGACCGGCTGCGCACCAGCGTCCGCGAGCTGGACCAGCGACTGGGCCTCGAAGCCAGCCTCGCGGTCAACTATCTCACCACTTCTCGTGAAGTCCTCGGGCGCATCGTGACCGAAGGCGCCCAACCCACCCTCATCTCCCAGGTCGGCAGCTACTTCGACGCGGTCCAGGACTACCAGGTGGTGGTCGACTCGGCCGGTCGAGTCTTATCGGCCAACCAGGCGGCCAGCCAGCGCTTGGGGTACGAGCCGCTGACCAAACTGCTCGATCTGGCGCGCCCGGTCCCGGCCGAAAGCCGATTTGGTACCCTGGACCTGGGGCCCACGCTGGAGCCGGTCCGCTACGTCGTCGCACCGGTCGCCAAGGTCGGGACCTCTCCGGGGGCGGTGGTGGTGGCCAGTCCGGTGAGCAGCGTTTCGTTCAGCCCCGCCGCGCTGCTACGCGCCATGATGGCGATCGCTCCCATCATTCTCCTGCTCTCTGCCACCATCGGCTTCCTGCTCGCCCATCGGAGCCTGCAGCCGCTGGAGGGGATGGTAGACGAAATAGAGGCGATCACCGACGGCCGCAGCCTCTACCGGCGATTGCCGGTACCGCCGGCGGTGGAGGAGCTGAGCCGCGTGGCCGGCTCGGTGAACCGGATGGTGGCCCGTCTGGAAGAGAGCTTCACCGCGTTGCGACGGTTCACGGCCGATGCGAGCCATGAACTCAAGACGCCGCTCATGGTGCTCCGGGCCAACCTGGAACGGGCGCTGACCCACCCCGGTACCCCGGCCGAAGCCGCCGGGGCGCTGGACGAGGCGCTCGACGAGTTGAATCAGATGGCGGAGTTGGTGGACAACCTGCTGACGCTGGCGCGTGCCGATGAGGGCAAGGCCACACTGGCCCGTGAGCCCACCGACCTGCGAGAGCTGATGGCGGAGGCGGTGGAAACCGCGGGTATCCTGGGTGAGGGGGCCTCCGTCCAGGTCCGCACCGAGATTCCGGAGCAGCCGGTGCTCCTGCCGGTGGACCGGAGCCGCATCCGGCAACTGCTGCTCAACCTGATCACCAACGCCATCAAGTACACACCGGCTGGCGGGAAGCTGAGTCTAGCGTTGCTGGATCAGGGTGAGACGGTGGCGCTGATGGTGGGGGACACGGGGATCGGGATCGCCTCGGCGGATCTACCGCACATCTTCGACCGCTTCTGGCGGGCCGATGTCTCCCGCGATCGGAGCGGCGTACGCCCGGGAACCGGGCTCGGCCTGGCCATCACCAAATGGATCGCGGAAGCTCACGGCGGGTCGATCGTGGTGCAGAGCCGAGTCGGCCGCGGAACGGTCTTCACCGTTACCCTTCCGAGGGAGGAACCCCAGCCCCCGGTCCCGAGCTCGCTCGAAGGCGTCGCCGCAGGCTGAAACTCGTTTCCTCTAGTAGCCTCCCGATCTAGCGCGGTCTGGCCACTGGCCTATATTAGCGCGGTTCGCCGAGGGGCCGCCTCGGCGATTGGTAATCGGGCTGTCATCGAATTGTCATCTGGCCGGACGGTTGCCCGAAACCTCCGGTCTCTAGCTTCACGGCCAATACGGACCCATTCGGGAGGCCGGTGTCGTGTTCGACAACCTGGTCGTGTCGAAGCCCAAGCGCGCGCGCAGCGTCAAGGAGACGGCGTTCTCCGTGGTGCTGCACGTGATATTGGTGTATGCCGCCATCCGGGCCACGGCCGGGGCGGCCGAAACGCTGAACAAGGTCTTGACCGACACCACGGTGGTGTTCCTGGAGCCGCCCAAGGCTCCGCCGCCGCCGGAACCGCCCAAGGACGTGGTCATCAGTGCCAACCCGCCGCCGCAGGGTTTCCAGACGGTGATCCCGCCGGCGGAGATTCCGACCGTGATCCCGCCCATCGACCCCAATCAAAAGTTCGATCCCCGGGACTTCACCGGTAAGGGGGTGGAGGGCGGTATCTCGACTGGGGTGGTGGGGGGGACGGGGCCGGTGGTGCCCGGCGAGATATTTCTGGTGGCGGAAGTCGATCAGATCCCCACGGTCGTGTCTTCGCCGTTGCCGCGCTACCCTCCCATCATGCAGTCCGCCGGCATTCCCGGTCAGGTGGTGATGCAGTTCGTGATCGACACCACGGGGCGGGTCGAAGAGGGGTCGATGAAGGTGGTTCAGAGCACCCACAAGGCGTTCGAAGAGCCGGCCCGCGAGGCGCTGCTCAAGACGGTCTTCAAGCCGGGCCGTTCACGCGGCAAAGCGGTGCGCGTACTGGTATCTCAGCCGATTTCATTCAAGATCGGCCAATAGTGGCCTGCCGGTAGACCGGCGGCGTTCATTTCGAGGGAGGCACCTGTGAATCTGAGCTTGATGGATCTGTACGGCACGATGGGTTTGTTCGCCAAGTTCATCGTTTGGACCCTGCTGTTCATGTCGGTCTTTTCGCTCTCGGTGGCTTTCAATAAGTGGTGGAAGATCCGCCGCGCCTCGGTCGCCACCCGGAAGTTCGCGCCTGGGTTCTCCCGGGCCATCCAGGAGGAGCAACTGGATCGGGCCATCGCCCTGGCGGAGCAGAACAAGAACAGCCACGTGGGCCGGGTGCTGGGTGAGGCCCTGTCCGAGGTGAAGCCGCTGCTGGCCGATCGGGCCACCATCACCGCCGCGGACATCAACTCGATCGAGCGCGCGGTGGAGCGGGAGATGCTGATCACGTTGACCGAGTTCCGGCGCGGCATGGCGGTGCTGGGCACCGTGGGCGCCACCGCGCCGTTCGTGGGCCTCCTGGGCACCACGATGGGTATCGTGAATGCGTTCACCGGCATGGCGGCGACCGGCGCGTCAGGCGGTCTGGCGGGCATCTCGGCCGGTATCGCCGAGGCGCTGATCACCACCGCCTTCGGCCTCATCGTCGCCATTCCCGCGGTATGGCTCTACAACTATTTCACGGTCAAGCTCGAGAACCTTACTGTCGAGATGACCTACACCTCGAAGGAGCTGATCGACCACCTCATCAAGAGCGTCGGCAGCGAGTTTGGCCGTTCGATCTTCACCAAGGAATTCCAGGCCCAGAAGGCGGTGAGCAGCAGTGGCCACATCCACCCGTGACGCCGGGAAGGAGGCCGTCAAGGCCGACATCAATGTGACGCCGATGATCGACGTCATGCTGGTGCTCCTCATCATTTTCATGATCGTCACGCCCCTGATCGCGGCCGGGTTCAAGGCCACCATGCCCAAGGGCAAGAACCTGGACCCGCGGCCCGAAGGCTCGGGGGAGGTCGTCTTGGGGATCGACGCTTCCGGGAACTACTTCCTGAATACCCGGGCAGTTCCCCCCGGGACGCTGGGGGATCAACTGAGGGCCATCTTCGCGGCGCGGACCGAGGACAAGATCCTGTACTTCAAGGCGGACAACCAGCTCAAGTACGGGAAGATCCAGGAGGCGGTCGAGATCGCGCGGCAGTCCGGCGTGCGGGTGGTCTCCGCGATCACCGAACCCGCGGTCGGCCGCCCTCTTCAAGAAAGAGGAGAAGTAAGATGGCTTTTGCGGCGGTCTCCAAGTCGGGCGTTACGAGCGACATCAACGTCACGCCGATGATCGACGTGCTCCTGGTGCTGCTCATCATCTTCATGATCACCCAGCCGCTCTCGCGGATGGCGATCGACGTGCAGGTCCCGCCGATCGAAACAGCCACCAAGTCCACCGCGGCGAACAACCAGATCGTGCTCGAACTGGGCGACGATGGGGGTTACTCGATCAATGCCCAGCCGGTCCCCAAGGACCAGCTCGACACCCAGTTCCATGCCATTTACGACAATCGGCCCGCCAAGCTGTTGTTCATCAAGCCGGGGACCAGTCGCCTGTACCAGGACGTGATCGAGGCGATGGACATCGCCCGGGGCGCCGGTGTGCAGGTGATCGGATTGACCCCCATCGAAGCCTACAAGCACTAGGGCGGGCTTCGGGGCAGGGGAGCACGGGGCAGGGAGTGAGCCGGCATGGCCGTCACTCCCTGCCCCATTTGCTCGTCGTGGCTCCCGTGACTCCCACCATGTCGGCCGCTCCGCTCCCTTCTCCCGATCCACCGCCTTCGACCGGTGTGCCCCGACGGGCGCGCAGCGGATGGGCCGGGTGGGTCGTATCCCTCCTCATCCATCTCCTGGTGCTCTTGCTCCTGGCGAGAACCGTGGCGCGGGATCTGACCCGCTCTACGCTAGCGACGCCGGGCGGAACGGCGGCTCCGGCCGGTGGCGGGGGTGGAGGGGCGGGATATATTTCGCTGCCCGCGCTCCGGCCCTCCGCCCCGGTCGCGACCCGGCCCGTCGCGCCCGCGGAGGAACCCGCAGTTCCCGTCAGTCCGCCGGTCACACCACCGGATTCGAGCCCGCCGCCCGAACCATCTTCGGTCGCCGCGGCTTCGCGGGATTCGACTCCCGCCGCGAGTGGTGCCGCCAGCGGGGCCGATGCGGGAACCGGTGGGGGGATGGGGGGTGGTGTCGGGACCGGTATCGGGACGGGCACGGGGGCCGGGGAAGGGCCAGGCACCGGGGGCGGACCTGCCGAGAGCCGGGGAACGGCGCCCCAGGCCCGGCAGATCATTATTCCCCCCGAGGATCGTCCGGGTGAGCTCCGCGGAGTCTCGCTCCGAGTCACGTTCTACGTGGACGCCCAGGGCCGCGTGGAGCGCGTGGAGGTGGACCCGGAGATTCGGGACCGCGGCTACGCCAAGAAGTTCCTGGACGTGATGCGCAAGTATCAGTTCCGGCCGGCGCGGACTCCCGACGGCACCGCGGTACGGGGGGTCGCGATCATCGTGGTGACGTTGTAGCGCGATTCCTTCTCATCGGGCACACGCCATGTCCTCCCTCTTCGTCCGGAAATCGGTCGCCGACTGCGAGAACGACATCGCCGAACGGGGCGGGCTGAAGCGTTCGCTCAACCGGTGGCACCTGACGGCGCTGGGGGTCGGAGCCACGATCGGGGCCGGGATCTTCGCCACCACCGGCACCGCGATCGCAGGGGACGCCCTCCGGCCCGGTGCCGGCCCGGGGATCATCCTCTCCTTCTTCCTGACCGCGGTCACCTGCGGGTTCGCGGCGCTCTGCTACGCGGAGTTCGCCGCCATGGTGCCGGTGTCCGGATCGGCCTACACCTACGCATATGCCTCACTGGGTGAGCTGGTCGCCTGGATCATCGGGTGGGATCTGGTCATCGAGTACGCGGTCGGGAACATCGGAGTCGCGATCGGGTGGGCGGGCTACTTCCGGGAGCTGATCAGCCACGCGGGGATATCGATCCCGGCCTGGCTCGCGACCGACGTCCGATCGGCGCACATGGCGGCGGAGGCGATGGCGGCGGGCGCCACCGACCCGGCCACCGCCTACGTCGCCTCGGCCCTGACCACCGCCCCGCATCTCTTTGGATTTCCCGTCATCGCCAATCTCCCTGCCTTCCTCGTGGTGGGGCTCATCACCGTGCTCCTGGTGATCGGCATCAAGGAGTCGGCCGATTCCAACAATGCGATGGTGCTGCTCAAGATCGGCATCATTCTCTTCTTCGTGGCGGTGGGCCTCACCCTGATCCGCCCGCACCACTGGACCGATCCCGCCACGGGCGGCTTCGCGCCCAACGGCTGGCAGGGGATCAGCGCGGGCGCCGCCATCATCTTCTTCAGCTACATCGGGTTCGATGCCACCTCCACGGCCGCGGAAGAGGCGCGGGACCCGGGCCGGGATATGCCCTTCGGGATCATCATGAGCCTGGTGGTCTGCACCGTCCTGTACGTCGTCCTCGCCACCGTCATGACCGGGATGGCTCCGTGGAACCGGCTGGGCACGGCCGAGCCCATGATCACCGCCCTTTCGCTGGCCGACGGCTCTCCTCGCCTGCTCGACATTTCCCGGCTGATCGTCTCCCTGGGCGCCGTGATCGCGATGACCAGCGTCCTCCTGGTCTTTCAGCTGGGTCAGCCCCGCATCTTCATGTCGATGGCCCGCGACGGTTTGCTGCCGCCGCTGCTGGCCAAGGTCCATCCCCGGTTCAAGACACCGTATGTGGGGACCATCATCACGGGCGTTTTCGTGGCGGTCTTCGCCGCCTTTGCCAACATCGCCGAAGTCGTGGATCTCACCAACATCGGGACCCTCTTTGCCTTTGTGCTGGTCTCGGTCGGCGTGATCGTCCTGCGGCGCATCGAGCCCGGCCGGCATCGCCCCTTCCGGGCCCCGTGGGTCCCGATCACACCGATGATCTCGATTGTCGCCTGCCTCTATCTCATGCTGCAGTTGCCGGCAGTCACCTGGAAGCGCTTCGTGATCTGGCTGGTGGTGGGGCTGGTGGTCTACTTCGCCTACGGGGCACGGCACAGCCGCCTGCGGAATCCCGGCCGGGTCGGGCGCTAGAGGTCGAACGCTGCCGGTGGTGGTTGGGTGAAGGTCAGGTGAGCTTCGCGGCCATTTGGGCGGCCCCTCGCGCCGGGTCGATCGCTTCGGTGCGGAGGGTGACCCGCCCTTCCTCCTCGAGCTTGCGGGTCAGCATGGTGAAGAGCGGGAGGCCTCCCTGCAGCAGCCCCCCGTTGAAGGCCACCGGGACCTTGGTCTCGCCGGGGAAGTGGGGGAGCAGGTGCAACACCAGCTGGCTCAGCTCCCGGGCGGCGTATTCGGCGATACCGGTGGCGACCGCATCTCCCCGGGTCGCTTCCTCCAGTACCGACGGCGCCAGGCCGGCGACTTCCGCGACCGCCGCGTTGGACGCCCACCGGATCAGCGTTTCGAAGGTCTCGCACCGAGCCGCCGCCAGTAGCCGGGTGGAGAGCGTGGTCGCGGGACTCCGGGCGTCCGCCGCCCGCCCCACCGCTCCCAGCGCCGCCCGGCCGATCGCGTAGGCGCTCCCTTCGTCTCCCATCTGCCAACCGTAACCACCGGAGCGCCGGATCGTCCCACCGGGATCTCGCGCGATGGCCACGCTGCCGGTGCCGGCCGTCACCACGATCCCGGATCCATCCCCGAAGGCGGCGGCCAGCGCGATTTCGATGTCGCCGGTGACCTGGAGGCGGTTGGCAAGGTCCTCACCGCGCAACGCCTGGCGCAGCTCGTCCCGCTCCAGCTGGCGGCCCGCACCGGCCGCGCCCACGATCAGCGCCTCTCCGCGGAGCGCGCCGGCCATGGCCAGGGCCTGTCGCACTACCTCCGCGATCGTGGTCGCGGACAGGAGTCCACGTCCGGTGCGCATCGCGGCCCCGGCGCCTTCCGCCTTCCCGGCTACCCGCTCGCCGTCCAGCACCACCACGGAAGTCTTGGTGGCGCCCACGTCGGCGCCCACAAACAACTTGCTCATGTGGTGCCCTCGGGACGGGCGCGCGAAAGGCTGGAGCCGATGCCCACCAGGAGGGTGAGCGTGGTGCCCAGCGGCACGTACCACGGCCAGGCCAGGCGGCCCAGTGGGGCGAGCCAACTCAGCGAGGGATAGATCGCGAGTCGGCCGGCGAAGATCACGATCAGCATGGTCGCCATGGTAAACCAGAGGGCCGTGATCACGTCACGTCCGGCCGCCCGGGGCCAGCGCTCGGCCAGGAGATAGGTGCCCAACAGGCCCCCGTAGGTCACCGAGGCAATCGAGAGCGCCAGCACCACGACCGGCGTATCGCGTTGGCGAGTGTATTGCTGGAAGAACCAAGCCCCGCCGACCAGCAGCACGCCCCAGAGCGCCGAGAACCGGCGCCCCACCCGAAGCAGGTGCACCGGGTCGGTCTTGCCGGTCCAGCCCGAGTAGAAGTCGTGCGTGACCGAGGAGGCGAGTGAATTGATGGCCGAGCTGTGGGTCCCCATCGCCGCGGCCAGGATGCCTGCGACGACCAGCCCGGCTAACCCGGCCGGTAGGTGATCAAGCACGAAGCGGGGGAAGAGCTGGTCGGCCGGAATGTCCGAGGGCGCCTGGCCGGCGGCCCAGATGGCGGAGCCGACCAGCAGGAAGAGGAGGAACTGGAGAATCACCAGCACGCCGGAGCCGACCAGCGCGACTTGGGCATCGCGAAGGGAGCGCGCCCCCAGGAGCCGCTGCACGATGAGATGATCGGTCCCGTGGGACGCGGCCGACAGCATGGCCCCGCCTACCAATCCGCCGAGCAGGGTATAGGTCGAGGTCAAGTTGAGTGAGGGATCGATGACGCGGAGCTTCCCCGCCGCCTGCGCCATCCCCAGTGCCGCAACCGGCCCGCCGACCATGTGCCAGGCGATCAACAGGGCGGCCACTCCACCGGCGACATAGACCATCAGCTGCATCACGTCGGTCCACACGACCGCCTTGAGTCCTCCGAACCAGGTGTAGATCATGGTCACGACTCCCACCGCGAGGATCGATGCGGTGACGCTCCACCCGGTGACCAGCGCCAGGGGAATCGCGCTGGCGAAGACCCGAACGGCATCGGCCAGGAAGCGGGTCACCAGGAAGACGCCGGAGGCGAGTCGGCGGGTCCCGACTCCGAAGCGGGACTCCAGCCGGGCGTAGGCGGTCTCCTGCTCTCCTCTGAAATAGCCCGGAAGCAGCCAGGCGGCCACCCCAATTCGGCCCAGGAGGTAGCCCATCGGGAGCTGGAGGAAGGTGAGGTCTCCGCGCGCCGCCGATCCCGGGCACCGAGATCACCGTGAGCGCCGAGGTCTCGGTGGCGACGATCGAAAGCAGAATCGCCCAGGCGGGGAGATTCCGGGCGCCCAGGAAATAGTCGCCGGCGGTCCGGGCATTGCGCGCGACCCAGAGACCGATGCCGATCGAGAGGCTCAGGTAGACGAGAACGACCGCCAGGTCGAGGGCGTGCAATGGGCCTCCGGCGTCAGGCAAAGAGAACGGGCCCATCGCCGTGGGGCGATGGGCCCGAATGCTCGAGGACCGGGATCAGGACGGCTCGACGATCAGACCGCAAAGCTGCTGCCGCAGCCGCAGCCACCGCTGGCATTGGGATTGTGGAAGGTGAAGCCCGAGCCCTGCATCGAGGAGGTGTAGTCGACCGTCACCCCGTTCAGGTACTGCAGGCTGAACCCGTCCACGAACACGCGGACGCCATTCACCTCCGTGACCAGGTCGTCTTCCAGCGAGCGCTCTTCGATGTTCAGGCTGTACTTGAATCCCGAGCACCCACCGGGCATCACGCTGATGCGCAGGCCCGCGGTCTCCACCGGCACCTCTTCGCCGACGATGAACTTGCGGACTTCCTCGGCCGCCCGATCGGTCAGGACGAGCGAGACGCCAGGGGTGGGGGCGGGGGCTGGGATCGACTGGGCGGTTGCTTCCATTCTCCTATGACTCCTTCGAGAAAAGCGTCGGCGACCATCCCCGACGACGAGACACTCGATCAAAACTAGGCATTCGGGGAGGGGGTGTCAACGCCGGACAGGAACGTCGGATCACGACGTAAGTTCCGCTGTATCAAGAGGAAAGCTACCGCAACGACCGCAGCATAGGCCCACCCCTGGACGGTCCGTCCGGTAAGCCAGGCGCCCAGCGCGAACACCATGCAGTAGACCGAAACTACCCCCGCCAGCCAGTTGACCCAGGAGAGCGCGCCACCCGGAATCTTGTCTTCCTTGAAGCCCGCCCACTTGGCCACGTTGCTCCAGCCGCGCCCGCCGGGGCGCACCCGGGCGTAGAACCGCATCAGGGTCGCGTCGGTCTCCGGCGGAGTCAGCATGGTCACGATCACCCATACCACCGTCGTGGCGGCCACGGTCAGGAGCATGGCAATCGCATAGTCGGGGCTCGAGGTGTCACCCGAATTGAACCCCGTCAGCTGCAGGGTTATGGAGACCACGAACGAGGCGGCCATGGCGCTGATCTCCGACCAGGCGTTGATGCGCCACCAATACCAACGGAGGATGAACACCAGGCCGGTCCCGGCTCCCAGACCGATCAGCAGCTTCCATCCCTGCTCCACGCTGGTGATGAACTGGAGCACCACCATTGAGAGCGCGATCAGAATGCCGGTGGCCAGGCGGGAGGCCCGGACCTGGGCCTTGGGGCTCGCCCCCGGCCGGATGAACCGGAGATAGACGTCGTTGACCAGGTAGGAGGCGCCCCAATTGAGATGGGTGCTGATGGTGCTCATGTAGGCGGCGGCAAAGGCCGCCAGCAGCAGCCCCTTCCAGGGCGACGGGAGGACGTCCACCATGACCCGGACGTAGCCCTCTTCGGGGTTGGCCAGGTCGGGGTAGCGCATCAGCGCCACCAATCCGACCAGGATCCAGGGCCAGGGCCGCAGGGCATAGTGGGCGATGTTGAACCACAGAGTCGCCAGCAGCCCATGTCGCTCGTCCTTGGTCGAGAGGATCCGCTGAGCGACGTAGCCGCCGCCGCCAGGCTCGGCTCCCGGATACCAGGTGGCCCACCACTGCACGGCCAGGAAGACGGCGAGGGTCGACAGCGGCATCCAGCTCTGGTCGGTGGGAGGCAGCACGCCGAACGCCCCTTGGTAGGATCCGAAGTGGGCGCTGGCCTTGGCCACCACCACATCCAGTCCACCGCTCGCGTTCACGGCGAACACGGCGAGCACGATGCAGCCTGCCATCGCGACCACGAACTGGAAGGCGCCGGTCACGATGACGCCCCAGAGGCCGCTCAACGTGCTATACGCCGCCGCCAAGGCGAAGAGGGTCAGCGCCGCGGGCCAGGGCTCGATCTTGAGTGTGATCTCGAGAACGGTCACCATGGCCCGGGTGACCCATGCCATGATGATCAGGTTGACCGGGAGAGCCAGATAGACCGCGCGGAAGCCCCGGAGAATCGCGGCCGGTCGGCCGCCGTAGCGAAGCTCAATGAATTCGACGTCAGTCAGCACGCCGGCGCGCCGCCACAGGCGGGCGAAGAAGAAGACGGTGAGAATCCCCGAGAAGGCCCCGCTCCACCAGAGCCAGTTCCCGGCTACCCCGTACCTGGCCACCAGGCCCGCGACGACCAGGGGGCTGTCGGCTGCGAAGGTGGTGGCCACCATCCAGGTCCCGGCCAGCCACCACGGCAGCGATCGGCCGGAGACGAAGTAGTCCGCCAGCGAGCGTCCCGCTCGGCGGGTAAACGCCAATCCGATGGCTCCCGAAAGGGCGAAGTAGATCGCGACGATCAGCCAATCCGAGGCGTTCAGGGTCACCGGACGTCCGGGGCTAGGGGGCGGGTGAGGCCGTAGCTGATTGGATAGCCCGGCGGGAGACTGATCGGCAGCCGACCGGTCACTGGGGCGCGGCCGGCCAGTGCCCGAGCCACCGCGGTTTCGCTGAAGCGGCTCGAGCTCCAGGCCAGCAGGTAGGAGCTGACGTGGGGCACTTGGGCCATCAGGTAGGGGGTCCCGAGCGACACCAGCGTGGTACGCTTCTCCTGGGCCGTCTCGTCGATCAGCGCGGCCACCGAGTCCGGCAGTGTGATGGTCCCGCGAAAGGCTGAGGCCCGGATCGCCACGGCGAACACCACCACCCGGTGGCGGGCGATGTAGACGCGGGCGGTGTCGAGGCTGGCCGGCCCGCTGGCCGGCCAGAGCTTGAAGGTCGTGGGGGCGTACCCCAGCCCACGCAGCTCCGTGGCCAGTGCAATCCCGGCCTGCGGAGCGGTCTCGTCCCCGTAGACGATCAGGGCCAGAGGCTGGGGCCCTTGTCGCAGGCTATCGATGGTTCCCTGGCTATCGCATACCAGCACCACGGCCCGCTGGGCGATGTCCTGCGCCGTCGTCTGGAACCCGGCATTCCCGACCACGTAGGCCACGCTGTCGAGCGGAACCTGGCGATGCTGGAAGAGGCCCAGCCGAAGCTTGAGGGCCAGCACGCGCCGCACCGACCGTTGCAGCCGCTCCCAGCTGATCCGTTCCGACTCGACGGCTTGGGTCATGGCGTCAATCACCACCCGGGGATCGGTCGGCTGGAGCAGCAGGTCGGCCCCCGCCAGGAAGGCCTGCACCGCTGCCTCGCCTCCGCCGTACCCATTGACGACGCCCCCCATGTTGAGCGCATCGGTCACGGTAAGCCCACGGAATCCCAGGGAATCGCGGAGCACGCCGGTCAGGAGACCGGGGGTCAGCGTGGCGGGCCGGATCCGGCCGCTGTCGAGACCGGGCAGGGCCAGGTGGGCCGACATGACGACTGCGACGCCGGCGTCGATGGCGGCGCGAAAGGGCACCAGCTCGACGGCGTTCAGGCGCTTCCAATCGGCGGAGACCACGGGGAGCGAGAGATGCGAGTCGATTCCGACATCTCCGTGGCCGGGGAAGTGCTTCGCCGTGGCCAGCATCCCGTGGTCCTGAATGCCGTGCACCTCGGCGGCCACCAGCTTGGCCACGGTCTGGGGATCCTCGCCGAAGGATCGGGTATTGATGATGGGGTTGGCGGGATTGTTGTTGACGTCGGCGACCGGGGAGAAGGTCAAATGGATGCCGACGGCCCGCCCCTCCAGCGCGGTGATGCGGCCCATCTCGTAGGCATCCGCCTCCCTCCCGGTCGCGGCCACCCCCATATTCGTGGGGAAGGCGGTGCCGCCGTTGAGTCGGCCGGCGGTGCCCCCTTCGAGATCGGAGGCGACCAGGAGCGGGAGCGGCGATCGTTGCTGGAGCAGGTTGAGCTTCCAGGCCACATCGAGCGGCGAGCCGATCGAGACGATCAGCCCGCCCACGTGGAACGAGTCGACCCAGGCCCGCATCCGAAGGAACAACGAGTCGTCAAACGCGGCATAGCTGCCCGGAATCCAGGGCATGACCACCTGGGCGATCTGGTCCTGCCGGGACAAGGTGGACATCAGTTGGTCCACGGTCTCCGGCCCCTCGGGCAGATCGGGGGCTCCCCCAGGGGGGAGGTTCACAGGCAACGGCTCGGCGACGGTCCCGGTGCCGGGGCCGAGTTCCGGCGACGGAGCGACTCGCGGCTGGCACGCCCCGAGGCTCACCGCAACAATCACCACCACATGGCAACGGTGCACTGGCTTCTCGCGTTAGCTGGCTTGTGGTGCTGGGGGCCGGGCTGTCGGACCTCCGGGCCCGCGCCGGCGGTACAGCCCGGCATCGAAGTCCTGCTCAGTGACAGCATCGAACTGATTCGGGGCCACCGGCTCGGATTGGTCACCAATCAGGCCGGGGTAGACGCGCACGGGGTGAGCAGCGTCGCGCGACTGCGCGCGGCCGGCGCTTCTGTTGTTGCCCTGTTCAGTCCGGAACATGGGTATCGGGGCGCGGCTGACCCCGGCGCCGCTGTGGCCACGTCGATCGACAGCGCCACGGGCCTTCCAATCTATAGCCTCTATGGACAGACGTCCGCCCCCACCGAACAGATGCTTTCCGGGATCGACCTGATCCTGGTCGATCTGCAAGACGCGGGCGCGCGGTACTTCACCTACCTCTACACCACGGTCGAGGTCATGCGGGCGGCGGCCAAGGCCGGCATTCCGGTCGTCGTGCTCGACCGGCCCAATCCGTTGGGGGATGCGGTCGAGGGCAATGTCCTGGATCCCGTGTTCAGCTCTCCCGTGGGGCTGCTGGCGATTCCCATGCGGCACGGGATGACCCTGGGCGAGCTCAGCCGTCTCGCGGTGGCCGACCTCGGGCTGAGCACCCGGCTCACCGTGGTGCCGGTGTCCGGCTGGCGCCGATCGCAACGGTGGCCGGAGACCGGTCTCCCCTTCGTCCCGCCCAGCCCCAACCTCCGCTCCGTCACCGCACTGCTCCACTATCCCGGGCTCTGCCTCTTCGAAGGCACCGACCTCTCGGTGGGGCGGGGTAGTGACGCCCCGTTCGAGCAGATCGGCGCGCCCTGGCTGGATACCGCGCGCGTGCTTCGGGCCCTTCGGGAGTTCGAGCTTCCTGGGGTCAAGATCCGCGCCACCACCTTCACCCCCCATGCTCCGGGCGATGAGAAGTACGCGGACGTCCCCGTGGCGGGCCTTCGACTCTCGATCACGGATGCGGGGCGCTACGATCCGATTTACACCGCGCTGCTTCTTCTGTCGGTGATTCAACGCCTGCAGCCGGACCGCCTCGGCTGGCGACCGGCGGCCTTCGATCGCCTGGCCGGCGGGCCCGCTTTGCGGGAGGCGATCGAGGCCGGACAGCCCGCCGCGGCGATCATTCTCGGATGGCAGGCGGACTTGGCTCGATTCAAGGTACGGCGGGTCCCGTATCTTCTGTATTAGCAGTGCAGTGGGCGTTGTCCAACGGCACCCCGCCAAGCCTATTCCTCAGGCCCCGTTTCCCCCTACCCCGGGCTCGGTCCCGGGGTTATTCTTTGCCCCGACTTTCTGCCGGTGTGTGGGCATCCGACTGCTGGAGGACGCCGCGCAATCGTGAAGCTGATTCCACCGCCGGTTGAACAGCTGTTTCGCGCCGTCGTCCGACCGGTGGTGGACGGTTTGATCCGGACGGGGGTCCGCCCCAATACCCTGACGACCATCGGGACGGTTCTGGTCCTGGTGTCCGCCCTGGCCTATGGGCAGGGGCACATCCGGGCGGGCGGGGTGATGCTACTGTTGAGCGGGATCGTGGACACACTGGATGGCGCGGTGGCTCGCGCCAACCAGATGGTCACCAAGTTCGGCGCCTTTTACGACTCCACCCTGGACCGCGTGGGGGATGGGGCGACGTTCATGGGGATCGCGATGTACCTGCTGCAGGCCCCCGATGTGGCCTACCGCTCATTGGCCGTGGCGACCTGCATGGTCGCGATCATCGCCTCGCTGATCGTGTCGTACGCTCGGGCGCGCGCCGAAGGGTTGGGGCTCGATTGCACCGTGGGGATCGCCCAGCGGGCCGAGCGCATCGTGGGGCTGGGGGTCATTTCGGTGGCAGTCGGAGCGGGGCCGCACGCCCTGGTCCTGGAGGCGGTGGTCGCACTGCTGGCCGTGGCCTCCATCATTACGGTCATTCAGCGATTCGTGTACGTGTATCGGGTCACCGAAGGCATAGGAGGGCAGCGCCGATGAGTCGGGCCAGCAAGAAGTCCCCCGCGACGCCGGCGGCTTCCCACAAGGTGGCCCCGGCCAAGGGCAAGCTGGGGGTGCTTTGTGTGGGGTTGGGAGCCGTGGCCAGCACCTTCATCGCGGGGGTCGAGAATGTCCGCCGGGGCCGCGCCCGCCCGATCGGATCGCTCACCCAGATGGGCACTATCCGCCTGGGCAAACGGACCGAGAAGCGCTCGCCGCTGATTAAGGACTTCGTGCCCCTGGCCGATCTCAAGGACCTGGTGTTCGGGGCCTGGGATCCGCTCCCCGACAACGCCTACCAATCGTGCCTGCACTGCGGCGTGCTGGACAAGCACGAGCACGTGGAGCCGATCGCGGACTTCCTCAAGACCATCACGCCCATGCCCGCCGTCTTCGACCAGCACTACGTGAAACGGCTGGAGGGGAAGAACGTCAAGCGGGGCAAGACCAAGCGCGATCTGGCCGAGGCGCTCCGTCAGGACATCCGGGACTTCAAGGCCAAGCACAAGTGCGACCGGCTGGTGATGGTCTGGTGCGCCTCGACCGAGATCTTCATCGTCCCCGGGCCGGCCCATCAGACCCTGGCCAGCTTCGAGAAGGCGATGGCCGCCAACGACCTCTCCATCGCGCCGTCGATGCTTTACGCCTACGCGGCCATCATGGAGAACGTACCCTTCGCCAACGGGGCGCCCAATCTCTGCTGCGACGTCCCGGCACTGGAGCAGCTGGCCAAAGATCGCGGTGTCCCGATCGGCGGCAAGGACTTCAAGACCGGCCAGACCATGGTCAAGACGGTCCTCTCCCCGATGTTCAAGGCCCGGATGCTGGGCGTCTCCGGGTGGTACTCCACCAACATTCTGGGCAACCGGGACGGCGAGGTCCTCGACGATCCGGAAAGCTTCAAGACCAAGGAAGAGTCGAAGCTGGGCGTACTCGAGTACATCCTGCAGCCCAAGCTCTACCCCGAGCTCTACGGCGACCTGTATCACAAGGTCCGGATCAACTACTACCCGCCGCGGGGAGACAACAAAGAGGGCTGGGACAACATCGACATTTTCGGATGGCTCGGCTATCCGATGCAGATCAAGGTGGACTTCCTCTGTCGCGACTCGATCCTGGCCGCGCCCCTGGTGCTGGATCTCGCCATCTTCTTCGACCTGGCGCAGCGCGCCGGGTTGAGCGGGATTCAGGAGTGGCTCTCGTTCTACTTCAAGAGTCCGCAGGCCGCTCCGGGGCTGTACCCCGAGCACGACCTGTTCATTCAGCAGACCAAGTTGAAGAACACGCTCCGCTGGCTCATGGGCGAGGAGCCGATCACCCACCTCGGCGTCGAGTACTACGAGTATGCCGAGCGCTAGGAGGACCGATCCCGGAACCCGTCAGTCGCGATGAAGTACTTCCACCGGACGCACCTCCCGCCCGATCGAGTCATGACCCAGGCGAACGCCTTCTTCGGCCATCGCCTGGCCCCGACTGAGGAAGCCCCCCGGCGCCGGCGCTTCGCGGGCGCGATCGGACAGATCGGGGTCAGCGTCCAGGCCGAAGGCGGCCACTACACCCTCGTCACGGTGGAGACCAACCAGCCGGGCGAGAGCGAGGCGGACAAGCTCGCCAAGCGGTTCCTGACTGAGGTCCATTCCCTGGCCGACCCGTCGCACGTGGCGCGGGGCGCGTACTAACGCCGCGGTGCCGTCCCGGCCGCGCGTGGCCACATCTCTAGGAGAACTGTCGATGATCATGCTGGACGGAGTCAGCCGCCGGGCGCATGCGTGGCTGGTCAAGGCCCTGCTCCTCGCGACGAGCGCCGCCCTCGTGAGCCTGCCGCTCGCGGCTCAAGCCCCGGAGCACCGGCCCGGTGGGCGAGGTGAATCTCCGGCTCCCCGACCTCAATCAGGGAGACTTTCTGGGATTCACCGGCCACCAGATCCTGCTCTCCGGACTGGTGGTCTGCGTGCTGGGGCTGCTGTTCGGGCTGTCCAGCTACGCCAAGGTGAAGAGCCTCCCCGTCCACCGGTCGATGGCCGAGATCTCGCGAGCTGATCTACGAGACCTGCAAGGTCTACCTGCGGCAGCAGGGCCGGTTGCTGCTGATCCTCCTGGGCTTCATCGGCACCGTCATCGTCATCTACTTCCTGCTGACCGGTCTCGCGCTGGCCCAAGATCGCCATCATCCTCCTCTTCAGCTTGATCGGGATGGCGGGCAGCTACGGCGTGGCCTGGTTCGGGATCCGGATCAATACGCTGGCCAACTCGCGGACCGCCTTCGCGAGCCTCAACGGCAAGGCCTTCCCGGTCTATGAGATTCCGCTCCGCGCCGGGATGAGCGTCGGAATGATGCTCATCTCGGTCGAGCTGCTGTTCATGCTGGCGATCCTGCTCTTCATTCCGGTCCGAGGTGGCCGGCGCCTGCTTCCTGGGCTTCGCCATCGGCGAGTCGCTGGGAGCGGCGGCGCTTCGAATCGCCGGGGGCATCTTCACCAAGATCGCCGACATCGGCTCGGATCTGATGAAGGTGTTCTACAAGATCAAGGAAGACGACGCCCGCAACCCCGGGGTCATCGCCGACTGCACCGGCGACAACGCGGGCGACTCGGTGGGGCCCACAGCCGACGGGTTCGAGACCTACGGGGTCACCGGCGTGGCGCTGATCTCGTTCATCGTGCTCGCAGTGCCCGACCCCGCCGTCCAGGCCCATCTCCTGGTCTGGATCTTCCTGATGCGCATCATGATGGTGCTGGCCTCGGGCTTCTCCTATCTGGTCAGCAACGGTGTGGCTCGCGCCCGCTTTAAGGCACGCGAAACGGTTCGACTTCGAGGCCCCGTTGACTCAGCTGGTGTGGCTGACCTCGCTGGTCTCGGTGGCGCTGACCTACCTCCTGTCCCGGTTCGTGATTCCCGATCTCAACGGGAATACCAATCTCTGGTGGCAGCTCTCCACCGTCATCACCTGCGGAACGCTGGCCGGGGCCATCATCCCCGAAATGGTGAAGATCTTCACCTCGATGCAATCGGCGCATGTCCGGGAGGTGGTGACCTCCTCCCGCGAGGGCGGTGCCTCGCTCAACATCCTGTCGGGATTCGTCGCGGGGAACTTCTCCGCCTACTGGCTGGGCATGGCGATCATGGGACTCATGGCCGTGGCCTACGGGGTCAGCACGCTGGGAATGGACGCCTTCATGAAGGCGCCCGCGATCTTCGCCTTCGGCCTGGTGGCCTTCGGGTTCCTCGGCATGGGCCCGGTGACCATCGCGGTGGATAGCTACGGTCCCGTCACCGACAACGCCCAATCGATCTACGAGCTGTCGGTGATCGAGCAGCTCCCCGGCATCCAGGCCGAGCTCAAGCGCGACTTCAGCGTGGACGTCGATTTCACCGTGGCCAAGGAGCTGTTGGAGGAAAACGACGGGGCGGGGAACACCTTCAAGGCGACCGCGAAGCCGGTGCTGATCGGGACCGCGGTCGTCGGGGCGACGACCATGATCTTCTCCATCATCATGGCGCTGACCCACGGCCTCACCCGCGATGTAGAGAACCTGTCGATCCTCCACCCGCCCTTCCTGCTGGGACTGATCACCGGCGGGGCCATGATCTACTGGTTCACCGGCGCCTCTACTCAGGCGGTCACCACCGGAGCCTATCGGGCCGTCGAATTCATCAAGCGCAACATCAAGCTGGAAGGCGTGACCAAGGCCTCGGTCGAGGACAGCCGCAAGGTGGTCGAGATCTGCACCCAGTACGCCCAGAAGGGGATGTTCAACATCTTCCTGGCGGTCTTCTTCTCCACCCTCGCCTTTGCCTTCGTCGAGCCGTACTTCTTCATCGGCTATTTGATCTCGATCGCCACCTTCGGTCTCTTCCAGGCCATCTTCATGGCCAACGCGGGTGGAGCCTGGGACAACGCGAAGAAGGTCGTGGAGACCGAGCTCAAGATGAAGGGCACCGAGCTGCACGATGCCTCGATCGTGGGCGACACGGTGGGCGATCCGTTCAAGGACACTTCGTCGGTGGCGATGAACCCCGTCATCAAGTTCACCACCCTGTTCGGCCTACTCGCGGTCGAGCTGGGCGTGTACCTGTCCGGCGAGGGCGGGCCGGCGCTGAGCCGGCTACTCGCCGTGGCTTCTTTCGGCATCGCCGTGGTCTTCATCTACCGCTCCTTCTACCGGATGCGGATCGAGAACTAGTCGGGGTCAGGGCCCCTGGCTCCCGCGGCTTGTCCGCCTCGGGACCCGGGCGTACGTTGGATTGGGGGTGTCGCATGGCCCACATCCGGCTGAACATCTCGGGGATGCAGGGTCCCGCCGGTCAGGAGCGGGTCGAGCGCGCCTTGCGCGACCTCCCCGGCGTGTGGGCCGCGGTCGTCTGTCTGGATCAGAACTACGCCGACGTCGAGTACATGGACGACTACGGCCCCAGCACCGACGATTTAGTCACAGCCCTCGCGGACGCCGGCTACACCGCCCGGATCGGAGGATAGCCGTCGGCGGCTTGACTCCCCTCTGACAGCGGTCGACTTTTCCTGCCCGGGCAGTTCGGCGAACCGCATCGCCGCGCTGCCATCCCACGACTCGGATCCCAATGGCTTCCTCGACGGCTCCCGCCCCGCAGTCGGCCACCATCCCGGGCGGCCTCAGCCGAGCGCAGCTCCACGACCTCTATTACTGGATGCGTCTCACCCGCTCCCTCGAAGAGCGGCTGGTGCTGTCTGTATCGGCAGACCAAGGTGATCGGCGGGCTCTTCCGCTCCCTGGGCCAGGAAGCGGACGCGGTCGGCAGCGCCTACGCGCTCGATCGCACCCAGGGCGACATCCTCTCTCCCCTGATCCGCAATCTCGGCTCCATGCTGGTGCAGGGCGCCACGCCGGTGGAAGTCCTCCGTCAGTACATGGCCAAGGCCACGAGCCCGACACGGGGCCGGGAGCTGAACATCCACTTCAACGACCTCAAGCGTGGGTTCCTCGGCCAGATCTCCCACCTGGGAGACATGGTTCCCGTCATGGCAGGGATCACCCTCCAGTTCAAGCTGACCAGCCAGCCTCGGGTCGGCCTGGTCTACGTGGGCGACGGAGCGATGAGCACCGGTGCCTTCCACGAGGGACTCAACTTCGCCGCGGTGCAGCGCCTTCCCCTGGTAGTGGTGGCTGAGAACAACGGCTATGCCTATTCGACCCCGCTCCGCCTCCAGACCGCGGTGGCGGCGCTCAAGGACAAGGCGCCCGCCTACGGAATCCCCGGTGTGCAGACCGACGGGAACGACGTGCTCGGGGTCTACCAGATGACCCGGGACGCGGTGGAGCGTGCCCGCGCCGGCGGCGGTGTCACGCTTGATCGAAGCTGGTGACCTACCGGCGGAAGGGGCACGCGGAGCACGACAACCAGTCCTACGTGCCTCCCGGCGAGCTCGCCGAGTGGGAGAAGCGAGGACCCGATCGACCGCTACATCCGGCGGCTCCAGCGAGAACGGCTGGGCCACGGCCGACGAGCTGGCCGCGATCGACGCGCGGGTCAGACGCGAGCTCGACGGGCCGTGGAGCTTTGCGAGGACGAAGCCGCTCCCGGACCCGGAGTCGGCGCTGGACGGCGTGCTACGCCGATCCCCCACGGTCGCCGCCGGAGTGGTATCGGAGGCTCCATGGCTGAGCTGACCTATCTCGAGGCCCTGCGGCAGGGGCTCTGGGAGGAGATGGAGCGCGACGAGCGGGTCTTCATCCTGGGCGAGGACGTCGGGGCCTACGGCGGCGCCTTCAAGGTGACCGAGGGATTCCAGACGCGCTTCGGCGAGTCGCGGGTGATCGACACGCCGATCTCCGAGGCGGCCATCGTGGGGGCGGCGGCCGGCGCGGCGCACATGGGGCTGCGGCCGGTGTGCGAGATGCAGTTCATCGACTTCATCTCCTGCGCCTACGACATGCTGACCAACTACGTCGCCACCGCCCGCTACCGGGCCGGTCTGTCCACGCCGATCGTGGTGCGCGGGCCGTCGGGCGGCTACGTCCGCGGCGGCCCGTTCCACTCCCAGAATCCGGAGGCCGCGTTCCTGCACACGCCGGGGCTCAAGATCGTCTGCCCGGCCACGGCCCGGGACGCCAAGGGGCTCATCAAGAGCTGCGATCCGGGACGACGACCCGGTGCTCTACTTCGAGCACAAGTACCTCTACCGTCGCATCAAGGAGGACCTCCCCGAGGGCGAGGAGATCCTCACCCCGATCGGCAAGGCGCGCCTGGCGCGGGAAGGGAGCCGATCTCTCGATCATCACCTGGTCGGCGCATGGTCTTCAAGGCGCTGGAGGCGGCCGAGCAGCTGGAGCGGGAGGATGGGCTCTCGGTCGAGGTGCTCGACCTGCGGACCCTGCTTCCGATGGACGACGAGGCGATCGTGGCCACGGTCAAGAAGACCAACCGCGTGCTGATCGCCCACGAGGACACCCGGACCGGCGGCGTGGCCGGCGAGATCACCGCCCGGATCAACGAGCTGGCGTTCGAATGGCTGGACGCGCCGGTCCGGCGGGTGGCGGCGCACGACGTGCCGCTGCCCTACGCCCCGACGCTCGAGGACTTCGTGCTGCCCCAGACCGAGGACCTGGTGGCGGCGTGCGGTGGTTGGCGGCATATTAGGCGGATGAGATCGGCGTTAGTCGGCAGGTCTGCCGCGATCGGGCGATGGCCGCTCGGCCGATCGCGACCGCCTGCGATGCCAGTGACGGCTACCGTCGGGAGCGTACCATGGCCAAGATTGACGTCATCATGCCCCAGATGGGCGAGTCCATCGCCGAGGGCACGCTCTCGAAGTGGATCAAGCAGGTGGGCGACGCAGGTGAAGCGGGACGAGCCGATCTTCGAGATCTCCACCGACAAGGTGGACGCCGAGATCCCGGCTCCGACCGCCGGGGTGCTGGCCGAGATCCTGGTGCAGGAGGGTCAGACCGTGGCGGTGCAGACGGTCGTAGCCCGGATCGAGACCGAGAAGGGCGCCGCGGCCAAGCCGGCCGCCCGGCGGCTCCGGCGGCCGCGCCGCGCCCGCCGGCCGCCGCCCCCAAGGCCTCGGCTCCCAAGGCGCCCTCGGCCCCGTCCGCCGGCGCCCAGGGCTCCGGCGGCCAGTCCCCCGCCGCCTCCGCCCGCCCCGGTCGCCGCCGCCCGGCCTTCCGCCTCCATGCCGCAACCCGATGGCCCGGAGACCGCCGAGGAGCGGCTGCGCCGAACGATCCACCCCGCTGGTCCGGAAGATCGCGGCCGAGCACAACATCGACCTCACGGCGGTGCCGGGCACCGGCATCGCCGGTCGGGTCACCAAGAACGACATCCTGGGCTTCATCGAGCCGGGCGCCACCGCGGTGCCGCAATCCGCCGCCGTGGCTCCGGCTCAGCGCCTGCCGCGGCCCGACTCGGCCGGCCGCTCCCGCGCCTTCGGCTCCCGCGCCGGCCGGCGTCGAGCCTGGGCGGGCGACCGGGTCGAGCCGTGGTCCCGCATCCGCAAGCTCACCGCCGATCACATGATCATGTCGCGGCGGGTCTCGGCGCACGTCAACAGCTTCTTCGAGATCGACTACACCCGGATCGCCCAGATTCGGGCCAGGAAGAAGCAGGAATACGCCGAGCGGGGCGTGAACCTGACCTACCTCGCCTTCATCGCCAAGGCGGTGGCGGAACAACCTGCGCAAGCATCCGGTGGTCAACGCCGCGGTGTCCGGGGACGCCACGATCTATCGCAGCGACAGTCAACCTCGGTATCGCGGTGGCGCTCGACTGGGGTCTCATCGTCCCGGTCATCAAGCATGCCGACGAGCTCTCCCTCATGGGCATCGCCCGCGCCATCAACGACCTCGGCGAGCGGGCCCGGACCAAGAAGCTGACCCCCGACGAGGTGCAGAAGGGTACCTTCACCATCACCAATCCCGGGCGTCTTCGGCTCCTATGCCGGCACCCCGATCATCAATCAGCCCCAGGTGGCGATCCTCGGCGTCGGCAGCATCGAGAAGCGGCCCGCCGTGATCACCCTGCCCGACGGCAGCGACGCACTCGGCATCCGGATCCAGGGCATGCTGGCGCTGGCCTACGATCACCGGATCGTGGACGGCGCCGACGCCGACCGCTTCCTGGCCGACGTGAAGTCCACCTTGCAAGACTTCCCGGAAGATGCGGCCTGACATGCCGCGCGCCCTGAGCGTGTCGCGGGTCACCGTATCCGCGGAGCACGAGTCGGAATACCTCGGCACGGTCACGCGCCTGGCCGGAATCATGGAACGGCGCGGCCAGCGCCTGTGGGTGTTCCGCAGTGCCGATCGTCCCGGGACCTTCCTCGAATTCAGCGAGAGTCCCAGCCCGCTCTCGCACCGCTCGCGCGCGTCGCGAACGGGGGACGAGCTCCGCCTGGAGATGAAACTGCAGACCTTGGCTTC
Organism: uncultured Gemmatimonadales bacterium; assembly: GCA_963704015.1. Classification (GTDB taxonomy): domain Bacteria; phylum Gemmatimonadota; class Gemmatimonadetes; order Gemmatimonadales; family GWC2-71-9; genus DATIWD01. Next base: position 102,944 of record CAVPGI010000004.1, on the reverse strand, counting down.
CTATGCGCCGGATGCGTGGGATCTCTGGGAAGAGATCCCGTTGCAGCCGGAACCGGAACCGAGCAGCGAGGAGTAACCACGACCGATGTCCCGACGCATTCTCGATATCGACGGCGCGCGCTGGGAGGTGAGTCCCAGCGGACGGGTGACCCAGTACACCAGGGACGAGTTCGGTCTCCTGTTCCTGAAAGGGACCGGCACCGACCGCGAGGAGCGCGTGGTCCGCTACTCGCCGCTTGGCTCCCGCAGCCCGGAAGCTTCCCTGAACGAGCTGTCCGACTTCCAACTCGCCGAATTGTTTCGCCGGTCTCAGCCGTCCTGGACCGCCCCTGAAACGGGGTACCGCCGCTGAACGCCGAGCAGGAGACCCCACCCGCCACCGTCGACCTGCACGTGCACTCGACCGCCTCGGACGGCGAGTGCACGCCCGAGGAGGTCACGGCTCGTGCCGCCCGCGTCGGACTGGCCGCCATCGCGCTCACCGATCACGATACGCTCGATGGACTCCCGGCCGCCCTGGAAGCGGCGGGGCGGGTGGGCATTCGACTGATCAGCGGCTGCGAGTTCTCGGTGGCCGCCGTTTGGGGCGAGATGCACCTGCTGGGCTACTTCCTTCCGCTGGACGTCCCCGAATTGGAGCGGTTCCTGGTGGTCGCTCGGGCGGACCGGGCCCGGCGGGGCGCGGCCATGGTCGCCCGGCTGCAGCGGATCGGCATCCCACTCACCGAGGCGGATGTGGAGCAGGAGGCCGCGGGGGCCAGTGTGGGCCGGCCGCACGTCGCGCGGGCGCTGGTCAAACGCGGTTACGCAGCCGACGTCGGAGACGCCTTCGATCGCTACCTGGGGTGCGGGCGGCCCGGTTTCGTGGAGAAGGAGCTTCCTACCTTCCGCGCGGTGGCGGACTTGGTTCACTCGGTCGGCGGCGTCGTGTCCGCCGCGCATCTGAACGAGCGGGGAACGCGGTCGCTGCTGGAGCGCCTGAAGGCCGAGGGCCTCGACGCCGTCGAGACCCGGCACCCCAGGCACGACGCCGATCTCCGGGCCCGGCTCACCGAACATGCGCGTCTCCTCGGGCTGGTGCGCACCGGCGGAAGCGATTGGCATGGAGACGGCGAGCCGGGTGGCGTAAACGCCGGACTCGGCTCTCAGCAGATCCCGCTGGAATGGCTGGAGCGACTCGAGGCCATGCGGCCCCCGCCCCCGGTCCCCGCCGGCTAGCGCGAGGGAACCGGCCGGGCGGTGACGCCGTTGTGCTGGAACACGTGGAGGGCTGTCATGCCAACTCAGTTCGACTTCACGGGGAAAGTGGCCCTGGTCACCGGGGTCGGCCGCGCCGGACAGATCGGCCACGCCGTCGCCCTCGCCTTCGGCGAGGCCGGCGCCAAGATCGTCGCCACCGACCGCAATGCGGTGGGCCTGGCTGAACGGGTGAAGGAATTCGCGGCCGAGGGGATCGATGTGCGGCCCGCCGCCGGAGATCTCACCGAGCCGGATATCGCCGCCCTGGCGGTGGAAACCGCGCTCAAGCACTTCGGTCGCCTCGACGCGGTGATCAACGTGGCCGGAGGGCTCACCACCTACGGCCCCGTGGCGCAGAGCGGTCCCGATGCCTTCGATCGCGAGATCGCCATCAACCTCAAGACCGCCTATCTCGTTTCCCGGGCAGCGGTCGAGGCGCTGGCCGCCACCAAGGGGAGCATCGTCAACTTCGCGTCGGTGGCGTACTACCGTCCGTTGCCCAACTGGCGGTCTACAGCGCCGCCAAGGCCGGCGTGGCCGGCCTGACCCAGAGCCTCGCCGGGGAGCTGTGGCTCGGGGGATTCGGGTGAACGCCGTGGCCCCCGGCATGGTGCGCACCCCCGAGAACGTGGCGGAAGTCGGTGCCAACGCCCGCTACGTCGAGCTGGATCAGATCTGCCACGCGGTGCTGTTCCTCGCCAGCGAGGCCGCCTCGGGCATTACCGGCCACATCCTGCCCGTGACCAACGGCGCCATCTGACCATGGAGCTCCGAGGCCGCGTCGCCCTGGTCACCGGCGCCGGCCGCCGGCTGGGCCGCGCGATCGCCTACGGCCTGGCCGAGCAGGGCATGTCGGTCGCCATGCACCACCACCAATCCGTCGAGGACGCCCAACGGTTGCGGGCCAAGATTCGGCGCCAGGGCGGTGTGGCCGAATGCTTCCCGGCTGACCTGGCCGACGCCCGGCAGGCGCGGGATCTGCCGGTCCAGGTCGCCGCCCAATGGGGCCGCCTCGACGTGCTGATCAATTCGGCCGGGATCATGAAGCGGCTGACGGTCGAGGAGACCACTCCGGAGGTCTGGGACCAGATCATGAACGTCAACCTCCGTGCGTATTCTTCACCGCGCAGGGCGCGCTCCCGGCGCTGCGGGAAGCCAAGGGCAAGATCGTCAACCTGGCCGACGTCGGGGGTCTGGAGCCGTGGCCCCGCTACGCCGCCCACTGCATCAGCAAGGCCGGGGTCGTCATGCTGACCAAGGTCCTGGCCCGCGCCCTTGCTCCCGACGTCACCGTCAACGCCGTCGCCCCCGGGGCGGTCCTGCCGCCGGAAGATTGGGACGAGGCGTCCCGCGAGCATCTTCGACGCACCACACCCCTCCAGCGGCTGGGCAGTTCCGCCGACGTCGTCAACGCGATTCTGTATCTGCTGGAGGGCGGGGACTACGTCACCGGCCAGACCCTGGTGGTCGACGGGGGACGGCTGATCCGGTGATCGCCTCCGAGCCGACCTCGCCGGCCGAAGAGGTCCAGTCAATCCCCGATCGTCTGGGCGAAGTCATCATCGTGGGCGGCGGCTGCTACGGCACCTTCTACGCCCGCCAGCTCGACCAGGCCCGTGCCAAGGGGAAGGCCACCTACCGGAGCGTGGTCGTGGTGGACCGGGACCCGGACTGCAGAATGATGGGAGAACTGGGTGAAGCTGCCGACCGCCGCCTGGTCGTCTCGGACTGGGACCCATTCTTCGACCACTACCTCAGCGGGACCGGGGAGGCCGGCGAGGACGATGTGATCGTGCCGTCCCCCTTCATGCCGCACCTGATGTTCCAGTGGCTGGTTCGGCGGGCCCGCGTCCGGTGGCCGGGCCGCCGCATCGAGATCCGCGCGCTCGACCAGGGTCCCGGCACTCCCTACGACCGATCGGCCGTCGATGGGACGCGGTACGTCTCATTCGCCGACTGGATCTGTCCTACCCACTGCATCGAACCGTCGCTCTGCCCGGTGATTCGGGCGCCCCGGACCTGGGAGATGTCGGAGGCGATCATCGATCTCCGGTCCCGGCTGAACCTCCGCCGGTCCACGGCGGGTCCGGTACTGTTCGTGTGCGCCATCTGGTGTTCGCGGTGGGAACCTTCAGCACCCGGTCGGTGCTGGCCGGGGACGCCCAGGTGGCGGCGGCCGGGGCTACCGGGACCCCGGTCGATGTCCTGGTGGGGACCCTCTCGGCCTGCCACGGGGCCGTGAACCTGCTCCACCTGGGCCCCCTGTGACGGGGGAGTAGACGGGAGGCATATATTTCACGCATGAGGAACCACAACGACTTCGACCTCATCATCGTCGGCGGCGGACCCGCCGGCCTCTGCGCGGCCATGTACGCCGGCCGCGGCATGCTCAAGGTCGGTGCTCCTGGAGAGGAGAGTGCCCGGCGGCGAGCTGCTCAACACCGAGAAGATCGAGGACTATCCCGGATTCGAGAGCGTCCTGGGCCGGGATCTGGCCGAGCTGATGACCGACCACGCACGCAAGTTCGGGGCGGACATCCGGCAGGAGAACGTCGAGGGGATCAGCCGGCGTGACCGACGGGACGTTCGAGGTGGCCGACCGGCGGGGAGGTCTACCACGCCCCGACCGTGATCCTCACCGCCGGCGGTACCCCGACCAAGCTGGGGGTCCCCGGCGAGCTGGAGTACGCCGGCCGGGGCGTGTCTTACTGCGCGGTCTGCGACGGCGCCTTCTTCAAGGAGGAGACGATCGCCGTGGTGGGTGGTGGCGACGCGGCGGTGGAGGAGGCCGACTACCTCACCCGCTACGCCACCAAGGTGTATCTGATCCACCGGCGCGACGAGCTCCGGGCCTCCAGGATTCTCCAGGAGCGGCTGTTCGCCAACCCGAAGATCGAAGTCATCTGGAACAAGCAGGTGGAGGAGCTCCGAGGCGGCCCTACCGGCCTGCAGGAGCTTGCGCTCGTGGACACGGTGACGGGTCAACGGTCACGGCTCGCGGTCACCGGCTGCTTCATCTTCATCGGATTCCAGCCCAACTCCGGACTGATCAAGGAGCACTTCGCCCACGATGCCAGCGGGTACGTCATCACCGACGACCGGATGATGACCTCGATTCCCGGTCTCTTCGCCGCCGGCGATCTCCGGGTGCAGCTCACTCGGCAGATCACCACCGCCGTCGGCGACGCGACGACCGCGGCCATCGCGGTCGAGAAGTACCTGGCCGAACGGAGGAGCAAGGTCGGGTGTCTGATCTGGAAATCGTCTCGCTGCCCAACGGGCAGTTCGCCGAGAACTGCTACCTGATCGCCGACCGGGTTCGCCGGGAGGCGGTCATGATCGACCCTGGCGAGGAGCCGGGCCTCTTCCTGGCCGAGCTGGACACCCGCGCCTGGACCCTGCAAGCCATCTGGCTCACCCACGCCCACCTCGATCACATCATGGGGGTCGACGCGGTGCAACGCGCCACCGGGGTCCCGATTCACCTGCATCCGGCCGATCGGACGCTGTACGATGCGCTGCCCTCGCAGGGCGAATGGATGGGCCTGCGCCTCGCGGCACCTCCGCCTCCCGATGAGGAGCTGGCCCATGGACAGCGCCTCCGAGTCGGCCGATCGAGTTCGAGGTGCGTCACACGCCTGGCCACTCGCCCGGCAGCGTGAGCTTCCTCCATCCCGGGAGCATTATCGGCGGGGACGTGCTTGTTCAACGGCTCCATTGGTCGGACCGATCTGCCCGGCGGCGACTTCGGAACCCTGATGAACACCATTCAATCGGTGTTCCTCAGCCTGCCCGATTCCACCGTGGTGTACAGTGGGCACGGGCCCGAGACCACGATCGGGGTCGAGCGGATGACCAACCCGTTCCTGACCGGAGCCTATCGACTTGAATAGCAATGGACTGGCCGATCGGCTGCCCGAGCCGCCGGCCATGATCTCGGCCGAGGGTCCCGCCCGCTCGACCATCCGGACCCATTCGTCCGCTCCCGCTCGCCTGTCGACCTGCCTCCGCTGTGGATTTCCCGTTCAACCCCGCCCTTGGGGCTGCAAGAACCCCTGCCGGAATTGTGGGACCATCTACCCGCTGGGTGACTGTTCCGACTGAAGGGGACTCGACGTCGCCGCTCGGCCGGCCGCACGCCACGCTTGCCATCCTCGACATCACCAAGCACTTCGGCGCGACGACCGGCGGGGTCAAGACCTACCTGCTCGAGAAGGCGCGGTACGTCGAGGCCCATCCCTCCTTCCGTCAGGCGATCGTGGTCCCGGCGGCGCAGGACGGAACCACCCGTAGTCCCGGCGTGTGCTGGTACCGGCTCAAGGGCGCTTCCATCCCGGGCCAGGCCCCATACCGATTTCTCCTCTCAGGTAAGCGCGTCCGGGGGATCGTTCGGCAGGAGCGGCCCGATCTGATCGAAGTGGGAAGCCCCTTTGCCGTCCCCTGGGTGGCGAGGCGGGCCGCACGCCCGGACCGTATCCCCATGGTCTGGTTCTATCACACGCACCTTCCCAGAATCTTCTGCCCCGATGACAAGCGCGCCGGGATCCTCCATGTCGGGCTGGGCCGCGCCGCCTGGGCCTATGTCCGGCGCTTGAGCCGCCTGTTTGACGCCATCCTGGTTTCCTCCGACTTCGTGGCGCGAGAGTTGGAGCAGGCCGGGGTCCAACGCGTTGAGCGCGTCTCTCTCGGCGTTGACTTGGCCCTGTTCCGTCCCGAGCGCCGGGGCCGGGCCGAGGAGATACGCCGGCGATTCGAGCTGCCGGACGGGCCCTTCGCCCTGTTCGCCGGACGGTTCGCGCGGGACAAACACCTCGATGTCCTTCTGGGGGCGTGGCCGGAGGTGGCGCGCCGGACCGGCGCGCATTTGGTCCTGGTAGGAGATGGGCCGTCGCGATCCCACTTCCAGCGCCGATACCCTGGGCGAGGGCAAGTCACCTGGCTTTCCTATCTAACGGATCGCGAGGCCCTGGCCGATCTATTCGCGGCGGCCGATCTCTACGTGGCGCCTTCCCCATCCGAGACCTTCGGCCTGGCCGCCGCGGAAGCGATGGCCAGCGGTACGCCGGTCCTCTGCGCCGATGTGGGAGGGGTGGCGGAGCGGGTGGCGGCTTCGGGTGCAGGGGCCGTCTTTGCCTCCGGGGAGGTTGGGGCCCTGGGGGCGGCTGCGGTGCCGCTGCTGGCCGGAAAGCAGTCGGTGATTCGGGCGCAGGCGCGCCAATACGCCGAGCGGCACCATTCGTGGAGCCGAGCGTTCGACCGGCTGTTCGAGATCTACGGGGGAGTCGTGGCCGCGGCTCGAGCGCGCGCCTAGGAGCGCGCGCGAGCGGGGGGCGGTGGGGCGATCGCCACCAAGAGCACGGTTCGCTCGAGCGCTTCCGCCACGCCGTGCGGGACACCGGCCGGAGCCCAGACCACGGTCCCGGCAGCGACTTCCGGGTCTCATCGCCCACCGTCATCCTCGCCTTTCCCGAAACCACGAAGTAGAATTTGTCCGCGCCCTCGTGTGCGTGGACACGTTGGTGCTGACCAGGCTCGAAGCAGTTGAGACCGACGAAGAGGCCGGTGCCGCCGAAGAGATCGGTCTTGGTGGACTCGACCGAGTTCCACTGATGCCGACCGTCTCCAGCCTGCGGAAATATTCGGCCATGGCTCCCTCCCGACGAGGATCGTGATCGGCGACGCTTCCCTCTCACCCCTCAGGCGGCATGACCACAGCGCTCGAAAGGGACCCGCTGGGCGAAAAGGCGGTCCCGGCCGACGCCCTGTACGGCATCCAGACCGCTGCGCGCGCGCGAAAACTTTCCCATCTCGGGCCTCAGGCCGCTGCCGGCCTTCGTGGACGCCGTGATCTGGATCAAGCGCTCTGCGGCGCTGACCCACAAGGAAACCGGGCGGCTCGAGGCCAAGCTGGCCGACGCCATCGTGCGGGCGGCGGACGAGATCCTCGGCGGCCAGCATCGCGACCAGTTCGTGGTGGATGTGTATCAGGCCGGCGCCGGCACCAGCCACAACATGAACTGTAACGAGGTGCTCGCCAACCGGGCCAACGAGCTGCTCGGCGGCACGCGAGGCGACGTACACGCCGGTGCATCCCAACGATCACGTCAACATGGCGCAGAGCACCAATGACGTGATCCCGACCGCCATGCGCCTGGCCACGCTGGCGACCCTGCCGGTCTCTGCTCGCGGCGCTGGACGACTCTCGCGGAGGCCTTCCTCGAGAAGGGCGCGCCAATTCGATCACGTCATCAAGTCGGGCCGCACCCACCTGCAGGACGCGACGCCCGATCCGGCTGGGTCAGGAATTCACCGCCTACGGCCATACCGTCGCGCGACATCGCGAGAAGCTCGACCCAGGCGGCCGATTGGCTGCGGGCGCTGGGCATCGGCGGGCACCGCGGTCGGCACCGGGCTCAACGCCGAGCCGGAATATCCGGCGCTGATGGTGAAGCACCTCGGGCAGGTCGAGCGGGCTCGATCTGCGGGTGGGCGAGGATCGGATGCAGCTGATGCAGTCCATGGGAGACATCGCCACCTTCAGCGGTGCCTTCCGGGCCTGGGTGCTCGATCTCAACAAGATCGCCAATGACCTCCGCCTGCTGGCGTCGGGTCCGCGGACCGGGCTCGCGGAGATCCTGCTGCCGGCGGTACAGCCCGGGTCGAGCATCATGCCGGGCAAGGTGAACCCGTCGATCGCCGAGATGGTGAACCAGGTCTGCTATCAGGCGCTGGGACTCGACACCACCGTGGCCCTGGCCGCCGAGGCGGGTCAGCTCGAGCTCAACGTCATGATGCCGGTGCATCACCCACAACGTCGTCTTCGGCGATGATCATCGCCGGCCAACGCCACCCGGGTGCTGGCCGAGCGCTGCGTGCGCGGGATCGAGGCCGACGAAGCGCATGTGCGCCTACTGGCTGGAGCGGAGTCCCGCGCTGGTCACCGCCCTGGCGCCCAAGATTGGATACGCCGAGTCCGCCAAGCTGGCCAAGGAAGCGCATCGCCACCGGTCTGACCGTGAGAGAACTGGTCGTGAAGAAGGGGCTCCTCAAGGGCGCGGAGCTCGAGGAGGTCCTCGATCTCCGGGCGATGACCGAGATCGGCGTGCCCGGCGGGAAAGGCCTCCCGGGCGGCGGATGAGCAACTGTCTTCCTTGCCCCTGGAGGCGCCCTCCTGCCATATTGCCTTCAGTATGCGCATCACGACCTGGACCGAATACAGTCTCATCATCTCCATGCACCTGGCCAAGCGCCGGGCGGGAGGGCCCCGTGGCTGCGCGGGACATCGCACTCGCCGAGCAGCTGCCGGGGGACTACGTCGAGCAGATCCTGCTCCGGCTGCGGCGCGCCGGCCTGGTCGAGAGCGTCCGCGGCGCCAAGGGCGGGTACTTCCTGGCCAAGGATCCGACCGCGATCTCGATGCGGGACATCATGGCCGCCTCCGAGCACCAGACCTTCGAGATGAATTGCGTGACCCATCCGATCGATGCCGAGCGATGTAGCCCGACCAGCTCCTGTAGCATCCGGCCGGTCTGGTACGCGCTCCAGCAGCGGGTCGACGATTTGCTGGGCAGCATCTCGCTGGCCGATCTGATGAAGCAGGAAGCTCAGGTGCAACTCCAGGTCGGGATGGCGGCCCCCACCGGTTGACGGGGACGTCGCTCATAGCTCATCGAACCCGACCCCACGGTCGGGTTTTTTATTGAAGGATGAGGATCAGCATGCGATCAGCCCAACTCGAACGAGCCGATACTCCGGCGCTCCGGTGGACGGAGCCCGCGCTCTGGCATGCGGTCGGGCATACGCCGCTGCTGCCGGTGCCCTGGGCCGGCGCCCCCGGGTCCGCACTCTGGCTCAAGGCGGAGTGGCTCAACCCGGGCGGCAGTGTGAAGGACCGGGCCGCGCGCGCCATCCTGCGCGACGGGGTACGGTTCGGGGAGCTGCCGGGACGCCGGTTGCTGGACGCCTCGAGCGGGAACACGGCCATCGCCTATGCCATGCTGGGCGCCGCCGCCGAGTTGGGTATTACGGTCTGCCTCCCCGCCAACGCCAGTCGGGAGCGTCAGCAGCTGCTGGAGGTCTACGGTGCCGAGGTCGTTCTCACCGACCCGCTCGAGGGGACCGATGGCGCCGTCCTGCGCGCCCGCGAGCTCGCCGGCCAACAGCCGACTCGCTTCTGGTACGCCGATCAGTACAACAACCCGGCCAACGTCCGCGCGCACTGGGAGTCGACCGGGCCCGAGATCTGGGCTCAGACCAATGGCCGGATGACCCACCTGGTGGCGGGGCTGGGTACCACCGGCACTCTGATGGGGGCCGGCGGGTATCTCAGGACCAGGAACCCCAGGGTGAAGCTGGTGGGCGTCCAGCCCGATTCGCCGCTGCACGGCCTGGAAGGACTCAAGCACCTGGCCACCACGGCGCATGTCCCGGGCATCTACGATCCCTCGCTCCCCGACCGGGTGGTGGAAGTCGCCACCGAGGCCGCGGACGCGGCGGCCCGCGCGCTGGCTCGCGAAGCGGGCTATCTGGTCGGGTGGTCCACCGGGGCGGCGGTGCATGCGGCGCGGGAGATTCTGAGCGCGGAGCCAGGGTCCTGCATCGTCGCCATCGGGTGTGACAGCGGCACCCGCTACCTGAGCGAGCCGCATCGCTGGCGCGAGACCCTATGATCCGGCTACCCGAAGCTCTGGTGGGGGCCATTCGGCTGGCCGGCGAGGCCGCCTATCCGGCCGAGTGCTGCGGCGTGATCGCGGGCCGGGTGGCGCCGGACAAGGAAGGAGTGCGGCTGGTCCCCATGGCCAACCGCCGCACCGACGATCCGCACCGTTACCTGATCGATCCCGAGGATTGGCGCCGGGTCGACCGAGAGCTGCGGGCCGAGGGCTGGGAGATTCTGGGATACTATCACTCGCACCCCGATCATCCCGCCGTGCCGTCCGCCTTCGATGCGGCGCAGGCCTGGCCGTGGTACAGTTACCTCATTGTGGAAGTGCGGGCGGGGCGAGCGGGAGAGCCCGCGTCCTGGGTGCTCGATGGAACCTCGAGGGTGTTTACCCGCGAATCCCTGGTAGTCCTGAACGAGGTGGAAGCATGAGCGTGACCTTCTTCATTCCGACGCCGCTGCGGGGGTTCACCAGCGGCCAGTCTTCGGTGGCTGTGCCGGCCGGCACCGTGCGGCGAGGCGCTGGACGCGCTGGTGAGCACGCATGGCGGCCTCCGCCGGCACCTGTTTCAGGAAGATGGCCGACTACGGAACTTCGTGAACCTCTATCTCAACGACACCGACGTGCGCTATCTCGCCCAGGACAACACCCCGCTCCAGGATGGTGACGCGCTCACCATCGTGCCCAGCATCGCTGGGGGCAGCGGCGCCCTGGCTACCGAGCCGGCCGCGCTCTCGCATCCTGAGATCCTGCGATACTCCCGGCACCTGCTGCTCCCGGAGGTCGGAGTCGAGGGGCAGCGCCGCCTCAAGCAGGCCCGGGTGCTCCTGGTCGGGGCCGGTGGCCTGGGATCGCCGGCGTCGCTCTACCTGGCCGCCGCCGGGGTCGGGACCATCGGCCTGGTGGAGTTCGACGTGGTGGACGCGACCAATCTCCAGCGACAGATCGTGCACGGTACCAGCACGGTGGGGCAGCCCAAACTGACCTCGGCGGAAGCCCGCCTGAAGGATCTCAACCCCTTCGTACGCGTCGAGGGCTTCGACACCCGGCTCACCTCGGACAACGCGCTCGAGATCCTGCGGGAGTTCGACGTCATCGTGGACGGGACCGACAACTTCCCCACGCGATACCTGGTGAACGACGCCTGCGTCCTTCTCGGGAAGCCCAACGTCTACGGCAGCATCTTCCGGTTCGAGGGTCAGGCCTCCGTCTTCTCCGCGGCGGAAGGCCCCTGCTATCGGTGCCTCTACTCGGAGCCCCCGCCGCCCGGACTGGTCCCCAGCTGCGCCGAAGGCGGCGTCCTCGGTGTGTTGCCGGGAATCATCGGGAGCATCCAGGCGCTGGAGACGATCAAGCTGATCCTCGGGGCCGGAGACTCGCTGATCGGGCGCCTGGTCCTGTTCGACGCCCTGCGCCTCCGGTTCCGGGAACTCGACACTGCGGAAGGATCCCGGAGTGCCCGATCTGCGGCGAGCGGCCCACGCATTCACGAGCTGATCGACTACGAGGCCTTCTGCGGGATCGGGGACGAGTCCGCGCCCAGCGGCCCCGAGATCACCGCGCGGGAGCTCAAGGGGGAGCTGGAGCAGGGCAAGGACGCCGGTCCTGGTCGACGTGCGGGAGCCCCACGAGTGGGAGATTGTTCACCTCGACGGTGCCCAGCTTATTCCCCTGGGCCAGCTGCCCAACCGGCTCGGCGAGCTGGACGGGCACGCGGACATCGTGACCATCTGCCACCGCGGAGCGCGCTCCCTCAGGGCGCTCGAGATTCTGAGGGCCGCCGGATTCGGCCACGTCCGCAGTTTGAAGGGCGGTATCGACGGCTGGGCCGCGGAAAACGATCCGGAGATGGCGAGATATTGACCCGCAGCGAAGCCGAGTCCGGGAACGCACAACGGGGGACTCGCCGAATGGCGCAGTCCCCCGTTGAACGATCACCCTCAGGTGTCACGGCCATGCCGAAGGGGGGACTCGAACCCCCACGGGCTTGCGCCCACTGCGCCCTGAACGCAGCGCGTCTACCAGTTCCACCACTTCGGCTCGCGGGCGGCCAAACCTACTTCCCCCGAGCGAACCCAGTCAAGCCGGGCGTTGACCACCCCCAACCCGGTTTCTATCTTGGGCTTACGAGACCATTGTGAAGCCCACCGCACCCCGGCCCCAGGAGGGCAAGCAGTCGATCGCTCGCAACCCGAGGGCGACCCATGACTACCACATTCTGGAGACGTGGGAGGCTGGGATAGTCCTGACCGGGACCGAGGTCAAAGTCGCTCCGCGCCCGTAAGGCTTCCATCAAAGAAGGGTTCGCGCGTCCCCGCGGCCGCGAGGTCTTCCTCGAGGGTATATCCATCACACCGTACGAGCAGGGCAACCGGTACAACCATGATCCCGTACGCTCCCGCAAGCTTCTGCTCCACCGGCGGGAGATCGACCGCGTGATCGGCGCCGTGGAGCAGAAGGGACTGACCCTGGTCCCACTCGAGCTCTACTTCCGGGGCGGTCACGCCAAGGTCACCCTGGGGCTGGCGCGCGGCAAGCTGCACCATGACAAGCGCGAGGACTGAACGAAAGCGGACGGCTCAGCGCGACATGGCCCGCGCGTTGAGTCAGCGGGGGCGGCGATGATGCCGGCCCCGCTCCTCCTCCTGGTTCACCTCGTGGCCACGCCGCCAGCCCTGGTCGTGACCACCCCTCGCGGCGAGTCCCTCGTGCCGGTCATCGAGGATTCCGTGGCCGGGCCCGTGATCGCCGCTCCTCCGCTGGTCGCGGCACTCAACGGCTCGATCAAGCTGTCGGAGGGGTGGGCCGAAGTCGTGTTGAGCGCTCAGCCCTTTCGCTTCCTGCTGGGTCTGCCCGGCTACGTGATCAACAACCGCCTAGAGCCCCTCACGGCGGCGCCGTTCATCGCCCACGATACCGTCTTTCTCCCGCTCCAGTTCGTGGCCGAAGCGCTGCCGCAGGCGCTGGGCGACCGCTATCGGTTCGACCCGGGCACCCTGCGCCTCACCGAGCTGGCGCCGAGACCGATCGCGGCCCCGGCGCCGGCCAAGCCGGCCACGCCTGCCCGGCTCCCCAACGGGCTCCTCCCCGGCCACCTCGTGACGGTCGATCCCGGGCATGGCGGGCTCGACCCCGGTAACCCCGGGCTCTTCTTCCCGCGCGGCATCACCGAGAGCAACGTGACGCTGCAGTTGGGACTGTTGCTCCGGGATGAGCTGCTGCGACGGGGCGTCGCCGTGCGCATGACCCGCACGATCGATACCCTCATCGACCTGGGCGACCGGGGCGGATTCTGCAGCCAGACCTGCGACCTGTTCGTGAGTCTCCACGTCAACTCGATTCAGAAGCGGCAGCGGTTACACCACGGTCCGAGGGTTCGAGACCTACTTCCTGGCGGAGGCCAGAACCGAGGACGCGGTCCGGGTGGAGCAGATGGAAAACGAGGCGATTCGGTATGAGGCCCCGCACACGGGCGCCGGAAGCGACAGCGGGCTGGAGTTCATCCTGAAGGACCTGCAACGAACGAGTATCTCCGAGAGTCTGCTCGCGCGGCGGAGCTGGTCCAGGAACGCCTCGGGCCGGTCCACCCCGGCTATGACCTCGGCGTCAAGCAAGCCAATTTCATGGTGCTGACGACCGCGCGGCGCCCCGCCGTGCTCGTCGAGTTGGGCTACAGCACCAACCCGGAAGACGCGCGGTTCCTCACCAACAAACGGGATCAGAAGCGGCTGATCACCGTGCTCGCCGACGCGATCGTGGCATACCTGCAGGAATACGAGCGGAAGACGGCCACTCCCCCCGACTCGGGGCCGAGTCGGTAGTGCCTCGTCCCGACCTTTCCGTCGAGGTCTTCGGCACCCGCTTTCAGAACCCCATCCTGCTCGCTTCGGGAACCGCTGGTTTCGGACGCGAGGTCGCCGGAGTCATCGATCTCCTCCGGCTAGGGGGGATCGTGACCAAGGCGGTTTCCCAGGCGCCCCGAACCGGAAACCGGGCGCCCCGCGTCGCCGAATTCGCCGGGGGGATGCTCAACTCGGTGGGACTCGCCAACCCGGGCCTCGACGAGGTCAGGGCCACGGAGCTCCCCTGGCTGGTACAACACGTCGGCGCCGCTCGGGTGCTGGTGAACGTGGTGGGAGACACCGGAGCGGAATACGAAGCCGTGGTGACCGGCCTGGAACAGGTCCCTGGCATTACCGCGCTGGAGATCAACCTGTCCTGCCCTAACAGCAAGGCCGGGGGCATCGAATTCGGGGCCGATGCTCCGGGCATCCTCGAGGTCCTGGGGCGCTGCCGGAAGGCCACGCGCCGCCCCTTGATCGCCAAACTGTCGCCGGCGCTTCCCGACATCGCGGCCATGGCCATCGTGGCCCGAGACGCCGGGGCGGACGGCATCAGCCTGGTCAACACCCTGCCCGGCTATCTCGCTGATCGCGCCGGACAGCCGCGATTGGGCAACGGCAACGGCGGGGTGAGCGGACCCGCGCTCTTGCCCATCGGGGTGCTGGCCGTCCGGCGGGTCATGGAGCGCACCGGCGGCATCCCCATCGTCGGCGTGGGCGGCGTCACAACCGCGGCCGACGCTCGGCAGTATCTCGCCGCCGGAGCGGTACTGGTGGCGATCGGGACGGCCGCCCTGGCGGACCCCCGGGTGCCCGAGCGGGTCATCCGCGACTTGGAGACGGCGAATGGCTGAGATCGTCCTCGCCCTCGACCTCCCCGACCGCAGCCAAGCGCTCCGGTTCCTGGATCGGGTTCCCGCCCTGCAATGGGTGAAAGTCGGCCCAGTCCTGATGGGGCGTGAAGGGAGCGGCCTGCTCCAGGACCTCCGGGCCCGCGGGCTGCGCGTCTTTCTCGACCTCAAGTGGCACGACATCCCCAATACCGTAGCCGCGGCCGTGACCTCCGCGGCCGATCTCTCGGTGACCATGGCCACGGTGCACACCCTCGGCGGCCTGGCCATGCTCAAGGCCGCGGTTCAGGCGGCGGGCTCGCGCTGTGCGCTGGTCGGAGTCACGGTGCTTACCTCCCACGACGCGGCGAGTTACGGTCAGGCCACCGGGCGGAGTGACGTCGACCTGTCCCGGGAGGCCACCCGGTTGGCGGCGATGGCCGTCGAGGCAGGTCTCCGAGGGGTGGTTTGCTCTCCCCAGGAGGCCTCCAGTGTGAGACAGCGGGTCGGCCCCGAAGCCTGGATCGTGGTGCCCGGGATTCGGCGGCCGTCGGATCCGCCGGATGACCAAGTGAGGACCGCCACCCCGGCCGAGGCCACCAGGGCAGGGGCCACTCACCTGGTGGTCGGCCGGCCCCTGCTCCGGGCGACCGACCCGGGGTCCGTGTTGGCCGAGCTGGTGGGGGCTGCGCGATGATCTCCTGGCTGTTGGGGGCGGCCCTGCTGTTCCCGGTCTACTTCGGGGCCACCTCAGGATGACCTGAGGGCTGCGGGGGAGAACGCTCGACTGGCGTGGCAGCGACACGACATGGCGGCACTGGTGCAGTCCTCCTCCCGCGTACTGGTCCAACTACCGGGGGCGGAGCCCTCCGCCCCAGTCAGCCGCCAGCAGGCTGCGGCCCTGCTGACCGAACAGGTGCAAGGGTTCGAGGAAGTCTCCGTCCAAGTCCAATCGGTGCGTGAGTTGGAAGGGGGACGGGGGGTGGTGGAGTTGGCTCGGGTGTATCGGGTGGCCGGTACCGCCGGCACTCGGAAACAGAGCGTGCTCCTGGTCTATCGCCGAAGCGGGTCCCGGTGGGAGCTCTTGGAGGTCCGGCTCTCCGGGTAGCCTCATTTGGGCTGGTGCGGGTGGGGGCAGAATACTGCTGAACTCCTTCGCTTGCGTGGTCTTAGGACCCCCAATATATTGTCCTGCTGGCCCCTAACCGAATACACGGAGAGCGCGTGAAGGTTCGTTCGAGTGTCAAGCCGATCTGCGAGCATTGCAAGGTAGTGAAGCGCCGGGGCGTCACGCGGATCATCTGCAAGCGCAACCCCAAGCACAAACAACGGCAGGGCTAGATGGCGCGTATCGCAGGCGTGGATCTGCCGCGCGAGAAGCGGGTGGAAATCGCGCTCACCTACATCTTCGGCATCGGCCGGCCCACCAGTAGTCGGATCCTGTCCGAGACCGGGGTGAGTCCGGATGCCCGAGTCCGCGATTTGAGCGACGCCGAGGTCGCTCGGCTGCGCCAGATGATCGAACGGTCGGTGAAGGTGGAAGGGGCGCTGCGGACCGAGATCGCGATGAACATCAAGCGCCTGATGGATATCGGCAGTTATCGGGGCACTCGGCACCGGAAGGGACTCCCGGTGCGCGGGCAGCGGACCCATACCAATGCGCGGACCAAGAAGGGCCCGCGCCGGGCCATCGCCGGCAAGAAAAAGGTGACGAAGAAGTAATGACGACCCCTGTAAAGGCGCCCAGCGCCAAACGGACCAAGAAGACGGTGGAGTCGGAGGGGATCGCGCACATCTGCGCGACCTTCAACAACCTCTTGATTACGATCACCGATCTGCGCGGCAACACGCTGGTTTGGGGATCGGCCGGCAAGGCCGGGTTCAAGGGGTCGAAGAAGTCCACGCCCTTCGCGGCCACGGTCGCTGCGGAAAACTGCGGGCGCGAGGCCCTGAACCTCGGGGTCCGGCGGGTCCAGGTGCGGGTCCAGGGCCCGGGAAGCGGGAGGGAGTCCGCGATCCAGGCGCTGGCATCGGTGGGCCTCAAGGTGGTATCCATCCGGGACGTGACGCCGATTCCGCACAACGGCTGCCGGCCTCCCAAGCGGCGGCGGGTCTGATCCCATGCGGTATACCGGACCCAGCTGCCGCCAGTGTCGTCGCGAAGGCACCAAGCTCTTCCTTAAGGGCACCCGGTGTCTCACCGAGAAATGCGCCGTCGAGCGGCGGGGTTACCCCTCGGGCCAGCACGGCCAGAGTGGGGGCCGCCACCGGAAGGCATCCGAATACGCCCGCCAGCTCCGCGAGAAGCAGAAGGTCAAGCGGATGTACGGCCTCACGGAGCGCCAGTTCCGCAACACTTTCGACCGTGTGACCCACGAGGCGGGCATGAAGGGCACCAACCTTCTGGTGGCCCTGGAGACCCGATTGGACAACATGGTATACCGGATGGGCTTCGCGCCCAGCCGCAAGGCCGCGCGCCAACTGGTGCGGCACGGCCACATCGAGGTGAACGTCCACCGCGTCGACGTGCCGTCCTACCGGGTCCGTCCCGGGGACGAGGTGCGGGTCGCGCCGGGCAGCCGGGACCTGCTGGCTGTGAAGATGGCTCAGGAAGGCGCCACTCGGGCGGCACCGCTCTCCTGGATCACGGTGGATACGGAGAAGGCCACGGGGCGGCTCTTGGAGCGGCCGACCCGGGAGGCCATGCCGATTAACGCGCAGGAACACCTCATCGTCGAGCTCTACTCGAAGTGACCATGACCATTGATCTCACCGGCCTGGTACGCCCCCACCTCGTCGAAATGACGAAGCGGGAGGACAACGCCAACGCGGCCGAATTCCGCCTCCAGCCCCTCGAACGGGGCTTCGGGTACACCCTGGGCAACTCGCTCCGCCGGCTTCTTTTGTCCTCGCTCCGCGGCACCGCGGTCTGGGGCTTCCGGCTCGACGGCGTGGTCCACGAGCACCAGACCATTCCGGGCGTGCATGAAGACGTCCACCAGATCATTCAGCGCCTCAAGGCCCTGACGCTGGTCCTGGCCGAGGACGTGGATGAAGCGGTGCTCAAGATCAAGCGGGAAGGGGCAGGCCCGGTCTATGCTCGCGACATTCAGGCCCATGGCTCGGTCCGGATCGTCAACCCCGACCACCTGCTGTTCACCGTGCAGGAGGACCGGGAGATCAACGGCGAGCTCTATGTGAACAAGGGCCGCGGGTACATCGAGGCCGAGCTGCACCAGGCCGACCGGTCCATGCCGGTGGACCTGATCCGGATCGACGCGATCTACAATCCGGTCCGTCGCGCCAATTTCGCCGTTGCCGAGACCCGAGTCGGCCAGCGAACCGACTACGACCGCTTGGCGGTTACCGTCGAGACCAACGGGACCATCACACCCGAGGACGCCATCGCCTACGCGGCGGCCTTGGCCCAGGAACACTTCCGCTACTTCGTGGAATTCGGGCAGGTGCCGGTCGGCCGGCCCGAGGCCGCCGCAGGCCGCCCCTTGGGAGACACCCGCCTCCGGGAGCGTCTCGCCCGCAACATCGACGACTTCGGGCTCTCGGTACGGTCGCTCAACTCGCTCAAGAATTCCAATATCCGCGTCCTGGCCGACCTCGTGGCCTATACGGAAGAGGAACTGCTCAAGGTCAAGAACGTCGGTGAGAAGGCCCTGGGCGAGATCTCGCTGCTGCTCCAGCAGCAGGGGTTGAACTTCGGGATGCAGTTCGAGGAGGTGGACGGGGAGTTTCGGATCGTTCGCCCCGGGACCCCGCCGACTATGCGGACCTCGATGGAGAACGCGGAGGGCTGATGCGGCACCAGTCCAAGGGACGCCAGCTCTCTCGCACGTCCAAGCATCGCAAGGCGCTCCTGAGCAACCTGGCGACCAGCCTGTTCCTCCACGGCCGGATCACCACCACGGAGGCCAAGGCCAAGGAGCTTCGGCCCTACGCCGAGCGCCTGATTACCCTGGCCCGTCGGGGGGATCTCCACGCTCGGCGGCTCGCCGGGCGGCGCATCCGGGAGCGCGAGGCTTTGACCCGACTCTTCAAGGAAATCGGCCCGCGGTTTGCATCTCGCCCCGGGGGATATACCCGGATTCTCAAGCTGGGTCATCGGCCAGGTGACGGCGCCGATGTGGCCCGCATCGAGCTGCTGCCCGAGTAGACGCGTGACGATCGGACGGCTCTCGATGAGAAAGCGAAAGGGGACCCGAGGGTCCCCTTTTTTTCAGCCGGTGCTCCGGGAAGCCGGGTCAGCTGGCCTTTCGAATCCGGTTACTCTTGATGCACTGCGTGCAGACCCGGACCCGGCGCGGCGCCCCCGCGACCAGGACCCGGACCGTCTGCAGGTTGGGATACCAGCGACGGTTGGTTCGGTTGTTCGCGTGGCTCACGTTGTGGCCGGTGATCGGGCCCTTGCCACACACAGTACAAACTCTTGCCATGCTATAGCTTACCCCGGTAGCAGGGACGGTTTCAGGAGCGGTGAACGCTAGCGGCGCGACAACGCTTTTGCAAGAGGAGCCTCGCCCGTGAAGGTCCTGGTAACCGGCGCGAACGGATTCGTGGGCAAGTGGCTGTGCGCCGATCTCCTGGCCCGGGGCCATGTGGTGCTGGGAGGGGTGCGATCGCTCACCGAGCTGGCCGATCTGGGGGCCGAGTGGCGGCGCCAGTTGGAGCCGGTGATCTGGCTCGAGATGGATCTGGAGCAGGCCGAGGAGATCGATGCGGCGGTAGGGCAGGGCCCCGAGGCGGTAGTGCATCTCGCGGCGGTGGCCTCGGGAAGCCAGGCCAGGGACAACCCGCTGCAGGCCTGGTTGGTCAACTGTCTGGGAACCTGCGCCCTGGTCCACTGCCTGGAGCGGCGAGGCCTCGAGACTCGGCTGGTGCTGGGCTCGACGGGCGAGGTCTACGGCGCCGAGCTGACCCGACCTGCGTCGGAGGCCGATCCGGTCGCCCCTTGCTCGCCCTACGCCGCCTCCAAGGCCGCGGCGGAGTTGGCGGTCCAGGAATACAGCCGGCGCCTGTCAGCCGATACGGTCATCGCTCGACTGTTTCCGGTGGTCGGACCAGGCCAGCCCGAGACCCTGGTAGCCAGCGCCCTCGCGCGGCGGATCATCTCCGCCAAGCAGTCGGGCCGGCAGGAGATCCCGGTGGGCAATCTGGCCCCGGTGCGGGAGCTGATCGACGTGCGCGATGCCTCGGTGGCGTTGTGCCTGCTGCTCGAGCGCGGCGAACCCGGCGGCCTCTACAACGTCGCGCGCGGAGAGGGGCTCCCACTGGCCACGGTCTTCGAGGCCCTGGTCGAGTTGATCGGCTGGTCGGGAGTGGGAGTACCGGAGCCCGGACTGTTCCGGCGGGGTGACATTCCCTACCTGGTGGGCGATGGATCCCGGGTCGCGGCGCTGGGATGGAGCCCTCGGTACCAGTGGCAGGCGACTCTCCAGGACCTGGTCGCGAGTCTCTGAGCCCACCGGTGCCCTGCGGGCACGGTGTGACGAAAGGAAATCATGGCGCAGCGGAAGGCCTTGATCACAGGCGTCACCGGCCAGGACGGATCGTTTCTGGCGGAGTTCCTGCTCCGGAAGGGCTATGAAGTCCACGGGGTGAAGCGCCGCTCCTCGCTGTTCAATACGCAGCGGGTCGATCACCTCTACCGGGACCAGCACGAGCATCCGGGGTTCATCCTGCACCACGGGGACGTGACCGATTCGACCAACCTGATCCGGATCGTGCAGGAGACCCAGCCCGACGAGATCTACAATCTCGCGGCGCAGAGTCACGTCGGGGTCTCCTTCGAGACCCCCGAGTACACCGCCAACGCCGATGCGGTGGGCACCCTGCGGATGCTGGAGGCGATCCGGATCCTGGGCCTGGGCCGGAAGGTTCGCTTCTATCAAGCTTCGACCAGCGAGTTGTTCGGCCTGGCCCGGGAATCGCCCCAGAACGAGCAGACGCCGTTCTACCCGCGAAGCCCGTATGGCGTGGCCAAGCTGTACGCGCATTGGATCACGGTGAACTACCGCGAGGCCTATGGGCTGTTCGCCTGCTCCGGGATTCTGTTCAATCACGAATCCCCGGTTCGGGGTGAGACCTTCGTCACCCGCAAGATCGCCCGCGCAGCCGCGCGCATCGCGGCGGGGCAGGAGCAAGCGGTCTACCTCGGGAACCTGGATGCCAAGCGGGACTGGGGCTACGCGGGAGACTATGTGGAGGCGATGTGGTTGATGCTCCAGCAGGCCGTCCCCGAGGACTACGTCATCGCCACCGGGGAGACCCATTCGGTCCGGGAATTCGCGGAGCGCGCCTTTGCGCGGGCGGGGATCCAGCTGGGCTGGCGTGGGCGGGGCGTCGAGGAGGTCGGCTTCGATCGGAAGACGGAAGCGGCGATGGTGCGGGTGGACCCGCGCTACTTCCGCGCCACCGAGGTCGAGGCGCTGTGCGGCGACGCCTCGCGGGCCCGGGCCGCACTGGGATGGGCGCCCAAGGTGCACTTTGCCGAGTTGGTCGATCTCATGGTGGACGCCGAGCTCAAGCAGGTCGGTCGGGGGGTCGGCGCATGAGCCGGTGGGCCAATCTCCCGAGCGGGGGCTGAGCACAGGAATGCCAAAGCGCACTGATCTCGAAAGCATCCTGCTCATCGGCTCTGGCCCCATCGTCATCGGCCAGGGCGCGGAGTTCGACTACTCCGGCACCCAGGCGGTCCGGGCCCTCAAGGAAGAGGGCTATCGGGTCATCCTGGTGAATTCGAATCCCGCCACCATCATGACCGATCCGGAGCTGGCCGACCGGACCTACATAGAGCCGGTGACCGCCGAGTGGGTCGCGAAGGTGATCGAGCGGGAGCGGCCCGACGCCCTCCTGCCCACCATGGGCGGTCAAACCGCGCTCAACGTCGCCATGGCCCTCCACGAGGACGGGACCCTCGCCAAGTACGGCGTGGAGCTGATCGGCGCCAACGAGCGGGCCATTCGCATCGCCGAAGACCGCGAGGAGTTCTCCAAGGCGATGGCCCGCATCGGACTGGCGACGCCGCAGGGCCGGACCGTGCGAACGGTGGCAGAGGCGCAGGAGGCGGTGGAGACCATCGGCTACCCCGCGATTCTCCGACCCTCATTCACCCTGGGCGGGACCGGCGGCGGGATCGCCTACAACCGCGAAGAGTTCGATCGGATGGTGAGGCGGGGGCTCGACCTTTCCCCGGTCGGCTCGGTGCTGGTCGAGCGGAGCGTGATCGGGTGGAAGGAGTTCGAGTTGGAGGTCATGCGGGACGGGGCGGACAACGTGGTGATCGTCTGCTCCATCGAAAATCTGGATCCCATGGGCGTGCACACCGGTGACTCGATCACGGTCGCCCCCGCCATGACCCTGACCGACCGCGAATACCAGCGCATGCGCGACGCGTCGATCCGGATCATCCGCGAGGTCGGCGTCGCCGCCGGCGGGTGCAACATCCAGTTCGCCGTCAATCCGGTGAACGGCGAGCAGCTGGCGATCGAGATGAACCCGCGCGTCTCCCGCTCCTCCGCGCTGGCCTCCAAGGCGACCGGCTTCCCGATCGCCCGGATCGGCGCCAAGGTGGCGGTGGGGTACCGGCTGGACGAGCTGCCCAACGACATCACCAAGACCACGCCCGCCTCCTTCGAGCCGGTGCTGGACTACGTGGTGGTCAAGGTGCCCCGGTTCGCCTTCGAGAAATTCCCGGCGGCGGATCCACGGCTGACCACCCAGATGAAATCCGTCGGCGAGGCGATGGCCATCGGCCGGACCTTCAAGGAAGCGCTGCAGAAGGGCCTGCGCGCCCTGGAGATCGATCGGCCGGGTTGGGTGGTCGGGGCCACGCCGGCGGACGATCGACTGCCCGATGCGGATCGCGAATCGCTGCGGGCGGCGCTGCGCACCCCGACTCCCGAACGGATCTTCCAGATCAAGCGGGCCCTTCAACTGGGGCTCACCGTCGAGGAAGTCTCCGAGCGGACCTTCATCGACCCCTGGTTCATCGGGCAGATGCAGGAGCTTCTGACCGCCGAGCAGGAGTGGGCCACGCTGAAGCCCTCCCGGGAAGAGGCCGAACGGGACGCGCTCCGCCGGATGAAGCGGCTGGGCTTCTCGGACCGCCAACTGGCCGACCTGCGGGGAATCAGCGAAGAGGAGGTCCGGGAGACCGGGCACCGGCTGGGCGTGCGTCCCGCCTACAAGACGGTCGACACCTGTGCCGGCGAGTTTCCTTCCAGCCACCCCTATCTCTACTCGTCCTACGACGAGGAGAACGAAGCGCCCAAGCATTCCCAGCCCACCGTGATCACCCTGGGCAGCGGCCCCAACCGCATCGGCCAGGGAGTGGAGTTCGACTATTGCTGCGTGCGGGCCACGCTCGCCTTCCGCGATCTGGGCTACCGCACCGTGATGATCAACTGCAATCCCGAAACCGTCTCCACCGACTACGACATGTCGGACACGCTGTACTTCGAGCCGCTCACGCTGGAGGACGTGCTGGAGATCGTCCACGTGGAGCAGCCGATCGGCGTGGTGGTGCAGCTGGGTGGGCAGACGCCGCTCAAGCTGGCCCGCGGCCTGGAAAAGGCAGGGGTGCCGATCCTGGGGACCTCACCGGATGCCATCGATGCCGCGGAGGACCGGCGCCGCTTCGAGGCGCTGGCGCGAGAGCTGGGCATCGCGCAGCCTCCCAGCGGGACCGCCCTGACGGTGGAGGACGCGCTGGCGGTGGCCGACAAGGTCGGGTACCCGGTGCTGGTCCGGCCCTCCTATGTGCTGGGTGGCCGCGGGATGCAGATCGTCTACGACGAGGACTCGCTGCGCGACTACTTCGCCAAGGCGGTGCGCGTGGCCCCAGGCTATCCGGTGCTGATCGACCGCTTCCTCGAGGATGCCTTCGAGGCCGACGTGGACGCGCATCGCCGATGGCACCCGTTGCGTGATCGGCGGCGTCATGCAGCACATCGAGGACGCCGGGATCCACTCGGGCGACTCGGCCTGCGTGCTGCCGCCCTACCTGATCTCCGAGGAGCAGGTCGAGGAGATGCGACGCTACACCCGCGCCTTCGCCGAGCGGCTCGGGCGTGGTGGGTCTGCTCAACGTGCAGTACGCCATCAAGAACGGCGTGGTCTACGTGCTGGAGGTGAATCCGCGGGCCTCGCGCACGGTGCCCTTCGTCTCCAAGACCACCGGCGTCCCGCTCGCCCGGGCTGGCCGCCGCGGTCATGGTGGGCAAGACCCTGGAGGAGCTGGGCCTCCGGGACGACGTGGTGCATCCCTACGTCGCGGTGAAGGAGGCGGTCTTCCCGTTCAACAAGCTGCCAGGGCGTGGACCTGATCCTGGGCCCCGAGATGCGATCGACCGGAGAGGTGATGGGGATCGGCGGACTCGTTCGGAATGGCCTTCGCCAAGGCGCAGATCGCCGCCGACGGGGCGCTGCCCCTCCAAGGGGCCGTGTTCGTCACGGTCAACGACCACGACAAGCGGCACCGTCGTGCCGATCGCGCGGCGCTTCCACGAGATGGGCTTCCTGATCTCTCGCCTCGAGGCACCGCGCGAGCACCTGCGGGCTCGGGGCATCCCGGCTGCAGCCGGTGCTCAAGGTCTATGAGGGACGCCCCAACGCGATCGACTTGCTGGTCTCGGGCCAGATCCAGCTGCTGATCAACACCCCGCTGGGCAAGCTCACCCAGCAGGACGACTACGTGATTCGCGCAGGCGGCGCTGCAGCATCGCGTGCCCTACACCACCACGATGTCGGCGGCGTCGGCGGCCTGCGACGCGATCATCGCGCTCAAGAGCCGGGTCGGCGAGGTGCGCTCGCTCCAGGAATGGCACGCCTTGGCCCGCGAGATCCGCGATGGACGACCGCGGGGTGACGCGCGCGCGACCGCCGCTTCGCCGCGACCCTGCGGGCGGCGGTCACGGGAGAGGTCCGCGAAGCAGGAGCCGCTCGCGCCGCTACTCCACCTACCGGATCGGCGGCCCGGCCACGATCGCCTTTCCGGCGGCGCTCGACGAAGTGGCGAGCCGCTGATCCGGCAGGCCGAGCGCGCCGGAGTACCCTGGTTCGCCCTCGGACTCGGATCCAACGTGCTGCTGCCCGACGACGGGGTCGACGCGCTGGTGATCCGGCTGGGCAAGGGACTCGACGCCGATCGGTGGGGAATCGGGCGACCGCTGGCGCTTGGGGGCCGGGCTCCCGGCGCCGCTCGCGGCCCGGCGGACGGCCGAGAGCGGGTATGGAGCGGATCTGCACCAGATGGTCGGTGTCCCGGGCACGCGTGGGTGGCGGCGTGTTCATGAACGCGGGCTGCCACGGCGCCGAGCTGGGCGGACGTGGTGCGTGACGGTGACGGTGGTCGGAGCCGGTGGCGACGAGTCGGGTCTTTCCGCGTCGGGAGATCCCCTTCACCTATCGCCACAGCGGTCTCGAGGAGTCGATCGTGGTGGAGACCACGGTGCAGCTGCGTGCCGGAGGCGGCGGAGCGGCTGACCGAGGAGGTCAACGACCTCTTTCGCTGGCGGCAGCAGGGCACGCCCGTTCAATCAGCCCTGCTGTGGCAGCGTCTTCACGAATCCCGCGGCGGAGCCCGGTGACGGAGCGGGCGACTCCGCGCACCGCCGGGCAGCTGATCGACGCGGCGGGTCTCAAGGGCTTCACGGTGGGTGGCAGCCGAGGTGTCGCCCAATCACGCCAACTACATCGTCAATACCGGCGACGCCTACGGCGGCCGACGTCCGCGCGGTGATCGGCCATGTGCGTCGACACCGTACGCGAGCGGTTCGGCGTGGAGCTGGAGATGGAGGTGAAGGTGGTTGGATCGGACGGACGGATCGTTCCGGATCAGTCGTAGCGAGCAGATGGTCCGGGGTCGCTCCGGCCCGGGGACTCAATACCCAACGCGAGGAAGGCGGATGGCGGACTACTTCGTGCACGAATCGACCTACGTCGACGACGGTGCGGTGGTGGGGAAGGGCATCGAAGATCTGGCATTTCTGCCACGTCATGCCGGGCGCCGTCATCGGCGAGCGCTGCAACCTGGGGCAGAACGTCGTGGTCATGCCGGGCACCCGGCTCGGGAACAACGTGAAGGTCCAGAACAACGTCTCGATCTACGAGGGCGTCACGCTGGAGGACGACGTCTTCTGCGGGCCCAGCTGCGTGTTCACCAACGTGATCAACCCGCGGAGCCATGTCTCGCGGAAGCACGAGTACCGGGCCACCCTGGTCCGCCGCGGAGCCTCGATCGGGGCCAACGCGACGATCGTCTGCGGTGTCACGCTCGGTGAATACGCCTTCATCGGCGCGGGCGCCGGTCGTCACCAGCGACGTGCCGGCCTACGCGCTCATGGTCGGGGTGCCGGCCCGCCGGGTCGGGCTGGATGTGCCAGTGTGGGGAGCGGCTGCAGCTCAAGGATGGGGCCGCGCGCTGTGGAGCTGCGGTCACGCCTCGTACCGGGAGCGCCAAGGACGCGCTCGCAATGATTGACCCTCCCTCGGCGCGTGGCTAGTTTTCCCGTTCTCGCGGGGTCGGCTCGCGCCCGCCGCAGTCGGGCGGAGCGCGGGCCCTTTGGTATCCGGGAAGACCCCGCTTCGGCTGGCTCCCCACTCCCCAGACTGAGGATCGGACGTGAACGTTCCCGCTGCTCGATCTCGTGGCCCAGTACCGTCCATCAAGGATGAGGTGCTGCCGCGCGATGATGGCGGTGATCGAGCGCCAGGCGTTTCATCATGGGCCCCGAGGTCGCCGAGCTGGAGGCCGGCGTCGCCGCAGCTCTCGCACGCCAAGCACGGGATCGCGTGCGCCAGCGGGACCGACGCGCTGCTGCTGCCCCTCAAGGCGCTCGAGCCTCCAGCCGGGCGACGAGGTCATCACCACCGCCTTCACGTTCTTCGCGACGGCCGGCACGATCCACAACGCCGGCGGCAAGCCGGTCTTCGTGGACATCGACCCCGCCACCTTCAACGATCTCGCCGGCGGCGATCGAGGCCGCCATCACTCCCCGCACCCGCGCGATCGTCGTGGTCCACCTCTTCGGCCAGATGGCTCCGATGGAGTCCATCCTCCCGTGGCTCGCGCGGCACGGGCTCGCGGTGATCGAAGACGCGGCCCAGGCCATCGGCGCGCGGCGGCGGATAGCGGCGGAACTGGCGGATGGCCGGAGAGCTGGGCACCGTGGGCGCCTTCTCGTTCTTTCCGAGCAAGAACCTCGGCGCCTGGGGCGACGGCGGGATGATGGTCACCCAGGACGACGCGCTGGCCGCCCGGCTCAGGAAGCTGCGCCTGCACGGCGGCGCCAAGCAGTATCATCACGAGGAGGTCGGCACCAACAGCCGGCTCGACACCCTGCAGGCGGCGGTCCTCCTGGCCAAGCTGCCCTACCTCGCCGGCTGGAGCGAGGCTCGCCGCGCGTCACGCCGCCTTCTACACCGCAGGCCTTCGCCGGCATCCTCGGACGTCACGCCGCCCGTCATCGATCCGGCGAACGAGCACATCTTCCACCAGTACACGCTCCGGGTGCCGCGGCGCGACGAGCTGCTGGCCCATCTCAAGGCCAAGGGGATCGGCTGTGCGGTGTACTATCCGCTGGCGCTCCACCTGCAGCCCTGTTTCGCCCCCTCGGCTATCGCCGCGGCCAGCCTTCCGGTCACCGAGGCGGCGATGGACGCCGTGATCTCGCTGCCGATCTATCCCGAACTCACCGACGGCCCAGCGCGACGCGGTGGTGGCTGGGGTGCGGGGATTCTACCAATGAGCCGTCTCAAGGTCGGAGTCATCGGAGCCGGGGCCTGGGGCAAGAACCACGTCCGCACCTGCGGCGCTCTCCGCAGAGGCGGAACTGGTCGGCGTCTGCGACGCGAATCCCGAGACGCGGAAGCAGCTTGGAGAAGCAATATCCCGGGATTCACCTCACCGACTCCGCCGGCGACCTGCTGGGACGGGTGGAGGCGGTCATCATCGCCGACCCCGGCCAAGGCTCACGCCGAGCTCGGTATCATGGCGGTCGAGGCGGGAATTCCCGCCCTGATCGAGAAGCCCTTCGCCCTGACCGTGCGCGGACGCGGAACGCGCTGGCGGACCACGCGGAGAAGCACAAGGTCCCGCTCCTGGTGGGTCATCTGCTGGAGTACCACCCGGTGGTCGAGCGGCTCCGCGAGATGCTCATCGCAGCAGGACTCGCTGGGCGACCTCTACTATCTCTACGCCCAGCGGGTGAACCTGGGACAGATCCGGCCCGACGAGAACGCGCTCTGGAGCTTCGGGCCGCACGACGTCTCGGTGGCCTCTGTTCTTGCTGGGCGAGAGGCCCGTGACCGCGTGAGCGCGCAGGGCCACAGTCCTACCTGCAGCGCGGCATCGAGGACGTAGTCTTCCTCAACATGACCTTTGCGACCGGGGTCATCGCCCACGTGCAGATGTCGTGGCTCGATCCCCACAAGGTGCGCCGCCTGACCGTGGTGGGGTCCCGGCAGATGGCCGTCTTCGACGACATGGCGCCGCGGGAGAAGCTGCGCATCTACGACAAGGGTGTGAATCGCCCGCCCGAATACCGGTCCTACGGCGAGAGCCTGACCATTCGGGAGGGGGACATTTTCATTCCGCGGTTGCCCAACGTGGAGCCGCTCACGGTCCAGTTCCAGCATTTCGTGCAGGTGGTGCGCGGCAAGCAGGCGCCCCGGGCCGATCAAGCTGGATGGGGTGCGCGTGGTTCGCGTGCTGGACGCCGCGTCACGGTCGCTCGCCGACGGCGGCGCACCGGTCTCTTTGGGAGATAAGGCATGACGGTCGCACAGGATCTGTTGAACAAGGCGGAGCGCCGGGACGCGCTGTTCGGCGTGATCGGCCTGGGCTACGTGGGCCTCCCGTTGGCGGTCGAGCTGGGGAATGCCGGCTACCGCGTGCTGGGCTACGACGTGAACCAGCAGGTGGTGAACGGCCTCAACGCCGGCAAATCGCACATCAAGGACGTCACCGACGCCCAGCTCCAGGCCGTGATCAAGCAGGGGCGCTTCACCGCCACGGCGGATCCCCAGCGCCTGGGCGAGCCGGACGCCATTTCGATCTGCGTGCCGACGCCGCTCTCCAAGTTCAAGGATCCGGACGTGAGCTACATCCAGGCGGCCACCGAGGCCGTCAAGCGGACGCTGCGCCGGGGCCAGGCCATCATTCTCGAGAGCACCACCTATCCGGGGACCACGCGGGAGATCATGCTCCCCGCGCTGGAAGGCACCGGGCTCAAGGTGGGCGTCGACTTCTTCCTCGCCTTCAGTCCCGAACGGGTGGATCCGGGCAATCCCACCTACGGAACCCGCAATACCCCCAAGGTCGTGGGTGGGATCACCGCCGAATGTCGCCGGGTGGCCTGCGCCCTCTATCAGCCGGCCATTGAGAAGCTGGTACCGGTCACTACCACCGAGGCGGCGGAGCTGGTCAAGCTGCTGGAGAACACCTTCCGCTCGGTGAACATCGGGCTGGTCAACGAAATGGCGATCGTCTGCGACAAACTCGGCGTGGACGTCTGGGAAGTCATCGAGGCGGCGGCCACCAAGCCCTTCGGCTTCATGAAATTCCTGCCCGGGCCCGGACTCGGCGGCCACTGCATCCCGATCGATCCGCACTACCTCGCCTGGAAGATGCGGGGCTTGAACTACAAGACCCGGTTCATCGATCTGGCCGGGGAGCTCAACACCGAGATGCCGGTCTTCTGGGTGCGCAAGGTGGTCGAGGCGCTCAACAGCCAAGGCAAGGCGGCGCGGGCCGCGACGGTGCTGGTGCTGGGCGTCGCCTACAAGCGGGACATCGACGACATTCGTGAGAGCCCGGCCCTCGACATCATCCGCCTGCTGGAGCAACAGGGCGTGAAGGTGAGCTATCACGATCCCCACGTACCTCACCTCAAGGAAGACGGCCACGAGATGCACTCGGTGCCGCTCACCGCGCAGACCCTCAGGGGCGCCGATTGCGTCATGATCGTGACTGATCACAAGGCCCTGGACTACGGGATGATCAAGCGGGAGGCGAAACTGGTGGTCGACACGCGGAACGCCCTGCCGCGAGGCTGAGCCATGCGGATCGCGGTGATCGGCAGCGGCTACGTGGGTCTGGTGACGGGGGCCTGCCTGGCGGAGACCGGCAACGATGTGATCTGCGCCGACGTCGATGCGCGAGAAGATCGCAGCGGCTGCAAGGCCAACGACATCCCGATCTACGAACCGGGGCTGGAGCCGCTGATCCGCCGCAACCAGACCGAAGGGCCGGCTTGCAGTTCACCACCGACGTCGGCGCCGCGGTGGACGCCGCCCGGGTGGTCTTCATCGCCGTCGGCACCCCGCCCGACGAGGATGGCTCGGCCGACCTCAGCACGTCCTGGATGCCGCGCGGACCATCGGCCAGCATACGAACCGCTCCCAAGATCGTCGTCACCAAGTCCACCGTTCCCGTCGGCACCGCCGAGCGGGTCCGCGCCGCCATTGCGGCCGAGACCTCGGTACCCGTCTCGGTCTGCTCCAACCCGGAATTCCTCAAGGAGGGCGCGGCGATCGACGACTTCATGAAGCCGGACCGGGTCGTGGTCGGGGTCGATTGCGACGGAGTCGCGCGAGGTGCATGGGCGAGCTGTTCGCCCCCTTCGTGCGCACCGGCAATCCGATTCTCTTCATGGACATCGCGTCGGCCGAGGTGACCAAGTACGCCGCCAACGCCATGCTGGCCACCCGGATCTCGTTCATGAACCAGATCGCCGAGTTCTGCGAGCAGGTGGGCGCCGACGTGCAGGAGGTGCGGCAGGGGCATCGGGACCGACCGGCGGATCGGGTCCGGCCTTCCTCTTTCCGGGGCCCGGTTACGGCGGCATCCTGCTTCCCCAAGGACGTAAAGGCGCTGATTCGCTCGGGCACGGGAGCTCGGGCTGCCGTTCGACCTGCTCGAGGCGGTCGAGATGGTGAACGAGCGCCAGAAGCAGGTCCTGCTGCGGAAGGTCTGCCGAGCGCTCGGCGAGCCAGCTCACGGGGCGGACGGTGGCGGTCTGGGGACTCGCCTTCAAGGCCGAGACCGACGACATGCGGGAGAGCCCGGCCATCCCGCTGGTCGGAGGGCCTGCTGGCGCGCGGGGCCGGTGTCCGGGTGCACGATCCCAAGGCGACGGACACGGCGCGCGCCCATCTTCGGCGACCGGGTCGCCTATGCCCCCGATCCCTACGGCGCGGCCGAGGGCGCCGACGCGCTGGTGATCGTGACCGAGTGGCTGGTGTACCGGAATCCCGACTTCGAGCGGTTGAAGGCCGCGCTGGTGCGGCCCCTCATCGTCGATGGGCGAAACCTGTACGACCCGCAGCGGCTGCCAGACGCCTTGGCTTCGAGTACCACGGCATCGGCGAGGCGGGTATCGTGAGAGTCCTGATCACCGGTGCGGCCGGCTTTCTCGGCTCGCACCTGACCGACCGCCTTCTCGCCGATGGGCACGACGTGGTGGGCATGGACAACCTGATCACCGGCGCCGGCGACAACCTCGCCCACCTGGCCGGGAACTCCCGGTTCCAGCTCGTTCACCACGACGTCACCAACTTCATCCAGGTCGAGGGCCCGCTGGACGGGGTCCTCCACTTCGCCTCCCCGGCCAGTCCCGTCGACTACCTCGAGCTGCCCATCCAGACGCTCAAGGTGGGATCCCTGGGGACCCACAAGGCCCTGGGACTGGCCAAGGCCAAGGGCGCACGCTTCTTTCTGGCGTCCACCTCGGAGGTCTACGGCGATCCCCAGGTGCATCCCCAGCCGGAGAGCTACTGGGGTCATGTGAATCCGGTGGGGCCTCGCGGCGTCTACGACGAGGCCAAGCGGTTCGCCGAGGCCATGACCATGGCCTACCACCGGTATCACAAGATCGACACCCGGATCGTGCGGATCTTCAATACCTACGGCCCGCGAATGCGGGCCCGGGACGGACGCGTGGTCTCCAACTTCGTGGTGCAGGCGCTCCGGGGAGAGCCGCTCACGGTCTACGGCGACGGGACCCAGACGCGGTCGTTTTGCTACGTGTCCGACCTGGTCGAGGGGATCTACCCGCCTGTATCACAGCGACCTGGTCGACCCGACCAACCTGGGGAACCCACGGGAGTTCACCGTGATCCAGCTGGCCGAGTTGGTCCTGCGACTCACGGGGTCGAAGAGCCGGATTGAACGCCGGCCGCTGCCGGAGGACGACCCCCGGGTCCGCCAGCCCGACATCACGCGGGCGCGGGCGAAGCTCCAGTGGGAGCCTGCCGTCTCGCTGGAAGACGGGCTCCAGCGGACAATCGACTATTTCCGGACACGGGTGTAGCATGACGGGACTCGGACGCGAGGGCCTATGAGCGGCATGCGTGTGAGCGGCGAGCACCTCATCAATCAGGCGCGCGAGCGCTTCGCGCTCCAGGACTACTACAGCGCAGTCCACCTGCTCGAAGAGGTCCTCGAGACTCGGGGCGCCTTTGCGGACGCCCACCATCTGCTGGGCCTCTGTTACGCGCTGCTGGGGCAACCCGAGCGGGCGCTGCACCACTTCGAGATGGCCCTCGAGCGCAATCCGCGCTACATCGAGGCCTACATCCACAGCGGCATCATCCTGAGCGAGCTGGGGCGCTCCGAGGAGGCGGAGGAGGCCTTCCGGAAGGCCGCCTCGCATAACGTGCCCTCCTCCTCGGGGTTCCCCACCCATATCGCGGCCAATTTGGCCAACCACCACGCTATGCTGGCGGAGGCCTACGCCGAGGTCGGCGCGCTGCCGGAGGCCATCGATCAGCTTCGCCGGGCCACGGCGTTGGGACCGGGCTATGCCGATCTCAGATATCGGTTAGCCCGGCTGCTGCTCGAGGCCGGGCAGACTTTGGAAGCCCGCGACGAGCTGGAGCGCGTGGTGGCGGAGCGCCCCAACTTCGTGGACGCCCTCGCGTCGCTGGGACTGGCCCGGTACCTGTCCGGGGACGCGGCCGGGGCGCAGAAGGTCTGGCGGGAATGCCTCGCCGAGCGGCCCAAGAATGCTCGCGTGGAGGCTTACCTCGCCATGCTGGAACGTGCCGCGCCGTGAAGGTGAGGGTTCTGGTGCTCCTCGGGCTCACCGCCTGCGCCGGCGGTGCAGACCACGAACGGCTCGGTGACGCGGCCTACGCCAAGGGACTCTACCCCGAGGCGCTGTCCGAATATCGCGCCGAGGCGCTGGGGACCCCGAGTGCCCGCCTCTGGGCCAAGGTGGGACTGACCGCGCTCCACACCCAGAGCTACCGCGAAGCCGCTGAAGCCTACCACCGACTCGCCAAGGAAGATCCCTCCCGTAGCTTCGAGGCCGTGATCGGTCTCGGCCTGACGGCTCGTGGGGCCGAGCGGGTGAACGACGCGGCCGCGCTGCGCGAGGCCATGGTCGCCCTGCGCGCGTTGGCGCCCGACCACGTGTCCGGCCGGGAGGCCCTGGGGCTGGTGCGGGAAGGCAAACTTTCCCCGGCCGAGGCGATTCAGATGTACCCGGCGGCCCTGGCGGCCGCGCCCGATGCGGGCACGGTGGACGGACTCCTGACCGATTACGGTACCGCTCTCCGGGCCACGACCGATTGCGAGGAGGCGGCCCGCAGCTATCGGTCGGCCCGGCGGCGCAGCCGCGACGCCAAGGTCCGGGCCAACGCGGGATCGGGGTTGGCCGAGTGCGGCCTGCAGCTCGGGCTGGAGGCGCTCTCCCTCAACAAGCCCGATGTCGCGATCACCTGGTTCCGGGAGGCCACCAGCGCCGACTCGGTCTCGACGGCGGCGCGGCGCTCGCGCATCGGGCTGGGCGACGCGCAGATCGAGCAGGGCGACTTCGTGGCCGCGGCCATCGCCTACCAGGGCGCGATTTCGCGCGACTCCACCGATTCCATCAGCCACCTGGCGGTGCAGCGCCTGAACGCCATGGGAAATGCCCAGGGTCCGGTCGGTCTCCCGGCCGACAAGGAGCCATGAGACCTCGGCACCTTTGGGGCCTGATAGCGCTGGTGGCGGCAGGCTGCAATCGGAACCGGGCGACCGAGGTCGAGCCTGCGCACCCCAACATGGTCGCGCTGTCGGTGGCACCCTCGGCGGTGGACTCGCTCTGGCGCCAGGCCGTGGGCGACTTCCGTGAAGGCGACTGGAAGAAGGCCCGGAAAACCTTCGAGCGCCTGAACCTCTCGCTTCCTCCCGGCGACCCGCGCGCCCCCCACTCGCATTTCTTTCTGGCCGAATGCCTGCTGGCCCAGGGAGAGAACCTCCAGGCCACCCGCGAGTTCCGGAAAGTCTCGGACGAGTATGCCACCGATTCGCTGGCCCCGGAGGCCCTGCTTCGGACCGGGGACGCCTACCTCGAGCTCTGGCGCCGGCCCGAGCTGGACCCCACCTACGGCCAGAATGCGCTCGCCACCTACCAGGAGCTGGTGAGCCGTTACCCGGGAACCTCCGCCGCCGCGCGGGCGGAGAAGCGCGTGGAGGAGCTCAACGACAAGTTCGCCTACAAGTCCTACAAGGCCGCGCTCTATTACTACCGGCTCAAGGCGTACGACTCGGCGATCCTCTATCTCAAGGACCTGCTCTCGAGCTATCCCAAGAGCGCGATCGCCGGCGATGCCCTGGTCAAGCTGGTGCATTCGTACCACGCGATCGGCTATCAGGAAGATCTCAAGGATACCTGCGACTACCTGCGCCAGTACCATCCGGAGACCCATGGGGCGGACGACGTCTGCCCGGCCCCGAGTCCCGGCGCCTCCTAGTGCCATGATCGGCCTCTTCGGCGGCTCGTTCGACCCCATCCACCACGGCCACTTGATCGCCGCCCAGGGGATGAGAGAGCGGCTGGGCCTGGCGGAGATCCGCTTCGTTCCCACGCGGGAGCAGCCCTTCAAGCAGGGACGGCACGGCGCCGCGGCGGAACATCGCGGCGCCATGGTCGGGCTGGCCATCTCCGGCCAGGCCGGATTCGTCCTCGAGCGAGCCGAGTTGGACCGGGCGGGCCCCTCCTATACCGTCGACACCCTCCGCGTCCTCCGCGAGCGGGAACCCGCGCACCGACTTATTCTCCTAGTGGGCGCGGATGCCGCGGCGGAGCTGGAAGGATGGCGGGAAGCGAAGGCCATCCCGGCCCTGGCGGAGGTCGTGGCGTTCGGACGCCCCGGGGTGGCGATCCCCCGGAGCCCGTTGATCGCGCGGACGCTGGAGGTCCCGGGACTGGACATCTCGGCGACCGAGATTCGCCGCCGGGTTTCTCGCGGGCTCTCCATTCGTTATTGGGTTCCCGACGCCGTGGCCGAATACATCTCGGCGCACGGCCTTTATCGTGATGGTGAAGGATGATCGGTAAGATGATGGCCGCGGTCTTCGGATCGCGGCAGGAACGGGACATCAAGAAGGTCCGCCCGCTGCTGGGTGAGATCCACCAGCACGAGGAGGGGCTCAAGCACCTGAGCGAGACCGAGCTCAAGGGGCGGACCGAGCAGTTCCGGACCCGGCTCCGGGAGCGCACCGGGGCGCTGGCCAAGGAGCTGGAGGAGGTCGGTGCCGCGAAGCATTCCTGCGCCGACCCGGTGGAGCGGGATCGTCTGGAAGAGCGGTTCCACGAGCTCGAGGCCCGCTACAAGAAGGAGCTGGCCGCCGGGCTCAACGACCTGCTGCCGGAGGCGTTCGCCGTCGTGCGGGAAGCCTGCCGCCGGCTGGTCGGCACCGCGGTGATGGTCACCGGCCATGAGCTGATCTGGGACATGGTGCCCTACGATGTCCAGCTGATCGGCGGCATCGTGCTGCATCAAGGCAAGATCGCCGAGATGGCCACCGGCGAAGGCAAGACCCTGGTCGCCACCCTTCCCCTCTATCTCAATGCGCTGGCCGGCCGCGGGGCGCACCTGGTCACCGTCAACAACTACCTGGCCCGGCGTGACTCCCAGTGGATGGGGCACGTCTACACCTACCTCGGCCTCACGGTGGGGTGCCTGGACGACACCGAGCCCTCATCGCCCGAACGGCGGGCCGCCTACCAAGCCGACATCACCTACGGGACCAACAACGAGTTCGGCTTCGACTACCTGCGCGACAACATGGTGTTCTCCCTGGACCACCGGGTTCAGCGGGAGCACTACTACGCCATCATCGACGAGGTCGATTCGATTCTCATCGACGAGGCCCGCACCCCGCTCATCATTTCGGGGCCGGTGGGGAACGAGGGCGACGACAAGTACGCCCAGTTCAACCGGCAGGTCGAAGAGCTGGTCCGCAAGCAAAGCGCCGTCGTGAGCACGCTGCTGGCCGATGCCGAGCGGCTCCTGGCCGACCCCAAGGCTCAGGCCGATGGGGCGATCAAGCTCTATCTGGCTCAACTGGGGATGCCCAAGAACAAGAAGCTCCTCAAGCTGATTCAGGACCCCGCCGTCAAGCAGCTGGTCCAGCGATCCGAGCTGGACGCCATCGCCGACCGGAAGCTGCCCACCCGGCAGCAGACCATGCGGAGTCTGGAGGAAGAGCTCTTCTTCGTGCTGGACGAGAAGGGCCATGCGGTGCACTTGACCGACCGCGGAGCCACCACCCTCTCGCCCAACGATCCCGGGCTCTTCATCGTGCCCGATCTCTCCGAGGCCTTCCACGCCATCGACCGCGACCCGGCGCTCGACCCGGCCGCGAAGCTCTCGGCCCGCCGAGAGCTCGAGGGAGACTACGCCATCAAGAGCGAAAAGCTCCACATCATTCACAAGCTGCTGCAGGCCCACGCCCTCTACGAGAAGGAAGTGGACTACCTGGTGCAGGACGGCCAGGTGCTGATCGTCGACGAGTTCACCGGGCGGGTACTCCCCGGCCGCCGCTGGTCCGACGGGCTCCATCAGGCGGTCGAGGCCAAGGAGCGGGTCCAGGTCAAGGCGGAGACCCAGACGCTCGCGACCATCACCATCCAGAACTACTTCCGAATGTATGACAAGCTGGCGGGGATGACCGGCACCGCCGAGACCGAGGAGTCCGAGTTCTTCGACATCTACGGGCTCGAGGTCGCGGTGATCCCCACCCACCGGCCCATGGTCCGGGTCGATCATCACGACCGGATCTATCGGACCCGCCGCGAGAAGTACAACGCCATCGTGGACGAGGTGGAGCGAGTCTACAACCTGGGGCTGCCGGCCCTGATCGGGACGGTCAACGTGGAGGTCTCCGAGACGCTGAGCCGGCAGTTCAAGCGGCGGGGGCTCAAGCACGAGGTCCTGAACGCCAAGTACCACCAGCGCGAGGCGGAGATCGTGGCCGGCGCCGGGCAGAAGGGCGCCATCACCATCGCCACCAACATGGCCGGCCGCGGGACCGACATTAAGCTGGGCAAGGACCTCGATCTCACCACCCCAGAAGCGGGCCTTCAGATCATCGGCACCGAGCGCCACGAGTCGCGCCGGATCGACCGGCAGCTGCGCGGACGCTCGGGCCGTCAGGGCGATCCCGGCGCGTCGGTCTTCTTCCTCGCGCTGGAAGATGACCTCATGCGCCTCTTCGGCTCCGACCGGATCGCGCGGTGGATGGAGAAGGGAGGTGCCGAAGAGGGCGAGGTCATCTCGCACCCCTTGGTGACCCGCGCCATCGGCCAGGCCCAGAAGCGGGTCGAGCTTCAGAACTTCCAGGCCCGAAAGCGGCTGCTCGAGTACGACGACGTGATGAATCAGCAGCGGGAAGTGGTCTATTCGCTGCGGAAGTTTGCCCTGGAGCGGGGCGAGGAGCTCAAGGCCGAAGCGCGGCGGATGATCGCCGGCGCGCTCGACCGCACCGTGCGGCTCGGTCTCGCGCCCGCCGCCTCACCGGAAGAGTTCGATCGCGCCGGACTCCATTCGACGTTGATGCTGCAATACCTGCTCACCGCGGAGGAGATCACCGATCCGGCCCAGACCGCCGACCTCGAACGCATCGTGGACGCCGTCGATGTCGAGGGCCAGCGGGCGTTCGACCGGAAGATCGCCTACCTCGGTGAGTTCGGCCGGACGATCAACGTTCCGGACGTCGATTCCCAGGTGCTCTCCCAGGTGATGCTCTCGGTGCTGGACGAGAAGTGGAAAGACCACCTCTACGACTTGGACCAGCTCCGGCACGCCATCCAGTACCGCGCCTACGGCCAGCGGGACCCG
Organism: uncultured Gemmatimonadales bacterium; assembly: GCA_963704015.1. Taxonomy (GTDB): domain Bacteria; phylum Gemmatimonadota; class Gemmatimonadetes; order Gemmatimonadales; family GWC2-71-9; genus DATIWD01. The sequence goes on along the minus strand of CAVPGI010000004.1, from coordinate 65,246 downwards.
TTGGTGGAGTACAAGCGGGAAGCGTTCGAGATGTTCGAAGACCTGATGCGGGACGTGCAGGTCACCTTCACGGAGCGGTTCTTCAAGATCCAGGTGAGCGCCGAGCCGGCCGCGCCGCCCCCTCGTCCCGCTGTCGCGCGGCGTCCGCCACCGGCACCGATCGGAGCCGATGACTTGATCCCGGGCGCCTTGCAGCGCGGCCGTCCCCAACGGCCCCCCGCTCCCGCCGCCACCGGGCCTCCGGAGTAACCTCGGGGCCGTGAACCGCGGGATGGCGTCGGTGCCCGAGGTCGGTCGGAATGAGCCCTGCCCCTGCGGGTCCGGGAAGAAGTACAAGAAGTGTCACGGGGCCGGGAGATAGCGCCCTTTCCGTTTCGCCGTTCGGTTCGTGGTAGGCCCCATGATCTCACCCCGCCTTCGTCTTGCGCTGTTTCCACCGGTTGGCCTCGCTGCGGCCATCCTCGTGGGAACCAGTGCGACGCTCCGCGCCCAGTTCGCCAGCATGAGATCCTCCGAGCCCGCCGATTCCCAGGTCGTCCTGAGCGACGCGCGCCGCTATCAGTATGACTTCGAGGAAGTCCGCCGCGCGCTGCTCCCGCTGGGAGAGGATCCCGGTCGCGGATGGTGCGACGAGCGCATTGGGCGCCTCTGCTACTGGTACAGCCCCTACGGATCGATGCCTCGCGAACCGGACGGCATCCGGGCGGCGCGTGAGAGACTCCTCGGGCGGCTCGAAAGCGCCGCCCAGCGTCTCCCTGGCGACAGCTGGATCGCGGGCCAACGGGTGCGCTACCTCCTCGAGCAGAATCGGGTCGACGCCGCGTTGGCCGTCTCCACCGAGTGCCGGGCCACGAGGTGGTGGTGTGAGTCCTTGGAGGGGTTAGCGCGACACCAGAGTGGGGACTATCAAGCGGCCGACAGCGTCTTTGCCCTCGCGCTGTCGGACATGCCGGCCGAGGAGCGCTGCCGCTGGATCGACCTGACCCTGTTCGTGGCGGAGAAGTCGTACCGCTCGCTCTCGTGCCAGGACCGCGTGGTCGCCAACGATTGGATCTGGTGGCTCGCCCGCCCGCTCTTCGCCTTGCCAGGCAACGATCTCAGGACCGAGCACTACAGTCGAGAGGTGATGGTCCGGCTGCTGAAAGACACCGATTGGGTGTACGGCCTCTCGTGGGATTGGGACATGGCCGAACTGGTCCTTCGCTACGGGGCTCCGACCGCCTGGTCGCGACCTTGGCAGGATCTCTGGAGCCCCAGCGCTCCGCCCGTGCTGGGCCACGAGCGGAGTCCGGCCTTCTGGTTCTTCCCATCGCCGTCTCCTCGGCCGGGCCAGGGACTAACGGCTCGGGCTTCCTGGGACCTGAGCCCGATGCGACCCCCCGCCCGTTACGCTCCACCCTATGCCGACGCCTTCGGCGTCATCCCTCACCTGCAGCTGGCCCGTTTCCGGCGCGCCCAACGGACGCTCACGGTTGGGGTCTTCAGCGTCCTGGGAGACACCATCTTTGGGGGGTGGATCCCTACGGTCACGCTCGGCGCGGGACTGGATCCGGCGACACCACTCGCGGTTGGCAGCGCGACCGAGTCCGGCAACGGCGTCGCCACGGTGAAGACCGATTGGGTTCCCCGAGTGCTCAGTTTGGAGGCACATTCGGCCGAGGCATCGAGGGTGGCTCGGCTCCGGGTCGTCGCTGGTGAGGAGGCGCCCGCTGCCACGGGGTTGGCGGTCTCCGATCTCCTGCTGTTCCTCCCAGCTCCCGATGGGACCCTCCCGGATTCCCTCGAGGCCGCGCTGGATCGTGCCCTGGCCACCACCTCACTCCCGCAGGCTCGGATCGGGCTGTTCTGGGAGACCTATGGGCTGCCTGGCACCGATGCGAGCCCAGAGGTCGAGATCGGAATTGTCCGGCACTCCTCGAAGGGGGAACTGCCGCGCCTCGGCCGGTGGGAGTGTCTGCCTCAGGGCAAGAAGCTGGTCGCGCTGCGCGGGAGTCAGCCGGTGCACCCGGTGGGCGATTTCCTTGCGCAAAGCGTGGTGCTCGATCTGGGCGCCCTCAAACCCGGCCGCTACGCGATCGGGCTTCGTGTAGTGGCCGATTCGAATCAATCGGCCTGTGCCTCCCGGGAGATCGAGCTCCGATAGCGGGTCTTTTCCAGGGCTCTGGATTCCGATGCCGTTCGCGCTCGCCGGTACCGCGTCCCCGAAGAATTCCCCACTACTCTCCCCGGCATGTCGCCCCGCCCGCTCCCGCTCCCGGCCTCCGACCTCCCGCGGGAGCGGCTCTGGGCCCTGGGCCCGGCCGCCCTGACCGGCGCCGAGCTCCTGGCCATCCTGCTCGGCACTGGAGACGGGCAACGGAGCCTGATGGAGGTTGCGAACGACTTGCTGGCCGTGAGCGGCGGGTCCCTGCGAGGCCTCGCGGCCCGTCCATCGGCGGAGTTGCTTCGGATGCGGGGAGTGGGCCCCGCCAAAGCCGCCAGGTTGTTAGCAGCCTTCGAGTTAGGTGCTCGGCTCGCCCGGGAGACCAGGCGGCCCGTACCTCGTATTCGGGAGCCTGCCGACGTCTCCCGGTTGATGGGTCCCAGGCTCCGCGACCTCCCAGTCGAGGAATTTCACTTGCTCGCCCTGGACAGTCAGAGCCAAGTTCTCCGCGACGTCCTGATTACTCGGGGCCTGCTCAACTCGTCCCTGGTGCATCCCCGGGAAGTGTTCCGCGCGGCCATTGCCGAAGCCGCCGCCGGGATCATCGTAGTGCACAATCACCCCAGTGGAGACCCCACTCCATCGGCGGAGGACCGGGCAGTGACGCGACAGTTGGCCGAAGCCGGACGGCTGCTAGATTTACCTGTCTATGACCACGTCATTGTGGCGGGGGACCGGTTCGTGAGCTTCGCGAGCACGGGGCTGCTGTGACTGGTACGCTGCCCGAGCTGGCTCCCGAATTCCGGAGCGTCCTGGAGCGCCACGCCGACCAGCTCGACCTCGAGCTGATCGAGCGCGCCCTCCGCTTCAGCGCGTCCGCCCACCGGGGCCAGAAGCGGATGTCGGGAGACGATTTCATCTCCCACAGCATTGCCGTCGCGACGACTCTGGCGGAGCAGCTGCCGGACACGACCTCGATCGTCGCGGCGCTGCTGCACGACGTCGTGGAGGACGCCGAGGTTCGCACCGAAGACATCGCGCGCGAGTTCGGACCCGAAGTCGCCGGCTTGGTGGACGGGCTCACCAAGATCGCCACCCTCACCTTCCGCTCCACCGCCGAAGAGCAGGTCGAGAACTACCGCAAGCTGCTGATGTCGGTCGCCAAGGACGCCCGGGTGATCATCATCAAGTTGGCCGACCGGCTGCACAACATGCGGACCCTGCAGCACCTGCCGCCCGAGAAGCGGACTCGAATCGCCACCGAGACCCGGGAGATCTACGCGCCGCTGGCGCACCGCTTCGGCATGGCGGGAATCAAGGCGGAGCTGGAGGACCTGGCGTTCCAAGTTCCTGGAGCCCGAGGAGTTCCGGAGCCTGGCCCAGCAGGTGGCGGCCAAGCGAGTCGAGCTCGCGAGCAGATGATCAACAAGCTCAAGGTGCCGCTGGAACAGGAGCTCAAGCGGGCCGGCATCGATTGGTTCGAAATCACCGGGCGGCCCAAGCACCTCTGGTCCATCTACCAGAAGATGAAGCGGCGCAACAAGCCGTTCGACGAGATCTACGACCTGATGGCGGTGCGCGTGCTGGTGCGCACCGTGCCCGGAGTGCTACCACGTGCTGGGGATCATCCACCACGTCTGGACGCCGCTGCAGGAGCGGATCAAGGACTACATCGCGAGCCCCAAGTCGAACGCCTACCAGTCGCTGCACACCACCATCTTCGGCCCCGGCGGGCAGCTCTTCGAGGTGCAGATCCGCACCCGTCGAGATGCACCGCACGGCCGAATTCGGCATCGCGGCCCACTGGCTCTACAAGACCGACGCGCAACGGGACGAGCTGGACCAGCACTTCGGCTGGTTCCGCCAGCTGCTGGAGCTGCAGCAGGACACCCACACGCCCGAGGAATTCCTCGAGTTCCTCAAGGTCGACCTGTACCAGGACGAGATCTTCATCTTCACCCCCCAGGGCGACGTCAAGCGGCTGCCCAAGGGTGCCACGCCGATCGACTTCGCCTTTCATGGTGCACACCGAGGTGGGCCTCCGCTGCCAGGGGGCCAAGATCAACGGCCGGATCGCGCCGCTGCATCGCGAGCTCCGGAACGGGGACACGGTCGAGATCCTCACCGGCCCCGCCGCCCGGCCCAGCCGGGACTGGCTGAGCCACGTGCAGACGGCGCGGGCTCGGCACAAGATCAAGCAGTGGATCCGGCACGAGGAGGAGCAGGTCAGCCTAGGCCTGGGCCAGGAAATCCTGGCGCGCGAGACTCAAGCGCCGCCGGCTCGATGCCCCCGACCCCGACGAGTCTGGACCGGGCCGCCGAGGCGCTGGGGCTGGCCGACGGCGGCCGGACTCGAGATCGCGCTCGGTCGGGGCGACGTCGCCATCGACCAGGTGATCCGGGCGCTCTATCCCGACCTTCCCGCCGAAGAGCTCCAGGAGCCCAAGCCGTCGGTGCTGGGCCGGGTGATCGATCGGCTCCGGCTGGGGCGGGGCATCAAGATCCAGGGCGTCGACGGCCTGATGGTGCGCTACGCCCAGTGCTGCCAGCCGGTCCCCGGTGATCCGGTGGTGGGCTACGTCACCCAGGGTCGGGGCATCTCGATTCATCGGGCCGACTGCCCCAACCTGCTCACCCTGACGGGTGACGGGCGGCGGGTGGAGATCGACTGGCAGGAAGTCGAGGGCGAGGCGTTCGCGGTGCAGCCTGGCGGTCAGCGGCGAGGACCGCCGGGGGCTCTACGCCGACATCATGCAGGCCATCAGCCAGACCGGGACCAACATCAAGGGCGCCGACCTCCAGACCAAGGACGGGTCGGTCTTCGGGACCGTCTTCGTGGAGGTGGACAACCTTCCGCACCTCGCCAAGGTCATCAAGGCCATGCGCCGGGTGAAGGGCGTCGCCGAAGTGGAGCGGCGAGAGGCGGGGACCTAGCACTTACCTTTCGTCCGATGCCGAACTACTGGCTGCTCAAGACCGAGCCGTCCACCTACTCCTTCGATCAGCTCGAACGCGACGGCAAGACCGTCTGGGACGGGGTTCGGAACAACCTGGCCCTGATGCACCTGCGCGCCATGAAGCCCGGACGACCGGCTCCTGATCTATCACACCGGGGGCCACAAGGCGGTGGTCGGCATGGCCCGAGTGGCCAGCAAGCCCTACCCGGATCCCAAGGCAGCAGGATCCCCGATGGGTCGTGATTGACGTCGTCCCCGATGGGCGTCTGGCCAAGCCCGTGTCCCTCGCCACCATCAAGGCCGATTCCGTCTTTGCCGACTTCCCCCTGGTCCGGATGTCTCGGCTCTCCGTCATGCCGGTCTCTCCCGAGCATTGGAGCCGTCTGCTGAGCCTCGGCCTAAGTGACACCCCAGTTCGAGGTCAAGGCGCCCTTCGAGCCCGCCGGTGACCAGCCCCGGGCGATCGCCGAGCTGACCGCTGGTCTCGAGCGCGGCGACCGGTATCAGACGCTGCTCGGCGTGACCGGCTCGGGCAAGACGATGACCCTGGCCCACATCATCGCGAACTACGGCCGGCCGACCCTGGTCCTCTCCCACAACAAGACCCTGGCCGCCCAGCTCTACGGCGAGCTCAGGCAGTTCCTTCCCGGCAACGCGGTCGAGTACTTCGTCTCCTACTACGACTACTACCAGCCCGAGGCCTACGTCCCGTCCACCGATCGTCTACATCGAGAAGGACGCCTCGATCAACGAGGACATCGAGAGTCTGCGCCTCCGCGCCACCTCGAGCCTGATGGAGCGCGAGGACGTGGTCATCGTGGCCACGGTGAGCGCCATCTACGGCCTGGGCGACCCGGTCGAGTACCGGCAGCTGATGCTCACGCCGAGGGTAGGGCGAGACACCCGGGCGGGACGACATCCTGGCGGATCTGGTGCGCATCCAGTACGACCGCAACGACGTCAGCCTTCGAGCAGGGCACCTTCCGGGTCCGGGGCGACACGGTCGAGATCTTCCCGGCCTATGACGAGCAGGCGGTCCGGGTGGAGCTCTGGGGCGACGACGTCGAGCGGATCAGCAAGATCGATCCGCTCACCGGCGAGACCATCGCAGAGCTCGACCGCTGCGCCATCTATCCGGCCAAGCACTTCGTCACCGAGCGCCCCACCATCGAGCGGGCGGTCACGGCTCATCCGCGCCGAGCTGGCCGAGCGGCTGCCCGAGCTCCGCACCGCGGGCAAGCTGCTCGAGGCGCAGCGGCTCGAGTCGCGCACCAACTTCGACGTCGAGATGCTGCTCGAGATCGGCACCTGCGCCGGGATCGAGAACTACTCGCGCCACCTCACCGGGCGGCGGCCGGGCGAGCGGCCCGCCTGCCTGCTCGACTACTTCCCGCCCGACTTCCTGGTCGTGGTGGACGAGTCGCACGTCTCGCTGCCGCAGATCGGCGGCATGTTCAACGGCGACCGCGCCCGCAAGCAGACCCTGGTCGAGTACGGATTCCGCCTCCCGTCGGCGCTCGACAACCGCCCGCTCCGGTTCGACGAGTTCATGGCGCTGGTGCCGCGAGATGATCGCCGTCTCGGCCACGCCCGGGCGAGTACGAGCTCGGGCTCTCCGGGTGGAGTGGTCGTGGAGCAGATCATCCGGCCCACCGGCCTGGTGGATCCCGAGGTGGACATCCGTCCGGTGCGGGGGCAGGTGGACGACCTGCTGGGCGAGATCCGCGAGCGCGCGGCCCGACGGGAACGGGTGCTCGTCACCACGCTCACCAAGCGGATGGCCGAGGACCTCACCGACTACCTGCAGCAGGCCGGCGTCCGGGTGCGCTATCTGCACTCCGACATCGACGCCATCGAGCGGATGGAGATCCTGCGCGGCCTCCGGCTCGGCGACTTCGACGTCCTGGTCGGCATCAACCTGCTGCGCGAGGGGCTCGACCTGCCCGGAGGTGTCCCTGGTGGCCATTCTCGACGCCGACCAGGAGGGCTTCCTCCGCTCCGACCGCTCGCTGATCCAGACCGTCGGACGGGCCGCGCGGCACGTGAACGGCGCGCGCCATCCTCTACGCCGACCGGATCACCGGCTCGATGCGAGCGCGCGCTCGACGAGATGGACCGGCGCCGACAGCATCCAGCGGGACTACAACCGGACGCACGGGATCACGCCCACCTCGATCGTGAAGTCGCTCGAGGAGGTCCGGCTCACCACCCGCGTGGCCGACGCCCGCAGCGAGCGGCCCGCGCCCAAGGCCGCTCGCCGGCCTCGGCGACCTTCGCGATCCCGCCCAGCGGGCGACCGCCATCGCAGCCGCTGGAGCGCCAGATGAAGGAAGCGGCGGCCAACCTCGAGTTCGAGCTGGCGGCGCTGCTCCGCGACCAGATCAACGAGCTCCGGGCGATCGAGGCGCCCGATGTCCGCCGGGAACCGGCGCCTCGGCGCGCACGGCGGCGCGCATGATCCGGCCGCTCTCCGAAGCCGAGCTCGGGCCGAAGGCGAGGCGCTGGGCGCGCGCCTTGTCTCCGGGATCGGTGTCTGCGTCTCGAAGGCGACCTCGGGGCGGGGAAGACCACCTTCGTCCAGGCCATCGCCCGCGGGCTGGGCGTCGCCGGAAGGCGCTTCCAGTCCGACCTACGCTCTGGTGCACCGCTACCAGGGCCAGCGGGGCCCGGTGTTTCATCTCGACTGCTATCGCCTTCGCTCACCCGACGAGGCGGCCGATCTCGACTGGGAGTCGCTGCTCCGCGAGGGCGATGCGCTGCTCATCGAGTGGCCGGAACGGGCCGGCTCCTGGGTCCCGTCAGCGACCCATCGGTTCCGACTACACCATCTCCCCGATCCGGCCCGGCGCGGGCTGGAGCGTCTCTGATGTATCTCGCCATCGAGACCGCGACCGAGTACGCCTCGGTCGCGGTGGGTTCGGGCGGCACGGTGGCCGCCGAGCGTTCGGTGGCCGGGTCCCGGCGACAAGCGGCGGAGCTGGTGCCCGCCATCGAGGAAGCACTCCGGGCGGTGGACGCTTCGCTCGAGACGCTCGACGGCCTCGTGGTGGCGGACGGGCCCGGGAGCTTCACCGGCCTCCGGGTCGGCGCCTCGGTCGCCAAGGCCCTGGCCCACACACGCCATCTCTCGCTCTGGACCGCGCCCTCGCTCATGGTCATGGCTGCGGGGGCCACCGAGGCGCCCGGCGAGCTGGTCTGGTCCATTACCGACGCGCTCAGGGGAGACGTCTACCTCGGCGGCTTCCGGGTCTGGCCCGGCCGAATCGAAACCGTGGTCTCTCCCCAAGTGGTGCCGGTCCTGGATCTGGAGACACTGGATCCGAAACCCGGTCGAATCGTCACCCTGGTAACGGGATCGCTGCTCGAGCGCTTGCCCCGATGGCCGGGGGTCGCCCGGAAGGAAGGAGTAGAGGTCGCCCCGCGGGCCGGGGTCCTACTCCAGTTGGTGGGCCGGGATGGTGGCGCCCGGCGCATCGCGGAGCCCGACCTCTGGGAACCCGAGTATGGCCGGCCGGCGGAGGCACAGGCTCGCTGGGAAGCCGAGCATGGACGAAAGCTACCGGATCCGGCCCGCGCGTCCGGCTGATAGCGCGGCGCTGAGCGAGATCGAGCGATCCAGCTTCGGCGATCCCTGGAGCCCGGAGGGGTTCCGGCAGGCCCTCGCCGGACCGGGGTCGTTCGGGTTGGTGGCAGACCGGGGCGGGCTTCCCCTGGGTTATCTCTTTGGTCGCCAACTGGCCGACGAGGGGGAGATCCTCAACCTGGCGGTGGCTCCCCGCTACCGGCGGGGTGGCGTCGGCGGGGCGCTGCTCCAAGCCGGCCTGGCCTGGTTTCTCGCTCGCAAAGTGCGCGAGGTCTTCCTCGAAGTGCGAGAGTCCAACCAGGCCGCCCAACGGCTCTATTTGACCAATGGATTCCGAGCGGTGGGACTTCGCGCGGCCTACTACCGAAACCCGCCCGAAGATGCGCTAGTACTTCGTCGGGAGGTCCAAGCCTCAGAAGGAAAATGATACGAGCGGCGTAACTATGGTTGACAAAAGGACTTGCGAGCCCCATATTTTGTCGGGGTCCGCCGGTCCAGGACCCTGAAGGACGAATAGGAGGCCCCTGTGAGCCGCAGTCTCAACAAAGTCACCTTGATCGGGAATCTGGGCGCCGATCCGGAGGTGCGCAGCACCGGCAGTGGGACCCGTGTGGCCACGTTTTCGCTGGCCACCAGTCGTCAGTGGAATAACCAGAGCGGGGAGCGCCAGGAGAAGACCGAGTGGCATCGGGTGGTGGCCTGGAACAACAAGGGTTCGGGCCTGGCGGACTTCATCGAGAAGTACGCCAAGAAGGGGGACCGTCTCTACGTCGAAGGACGACTCGAGTATCGGACCTGGCAAGATCGTGAAGGGCAGACCCGCTACAGTACCGAAATCATCGCGCGTGAGGTGATCCTGCTCTCCAGCCGCGGGAGCGAGGGCGCCGAAGTGTCGAGTCCGGCCAAGGCTACCGCCGCCGCCGGCTCGCCGGCCCGCAAGGAGGGGTTCGATGACTTCCCGGAGGCACTCGATGGCGAGGACGACGATCTTCCATTCTAAGACTGCTTCGCTGGTCGCGGGGCTGCTCGCCGTGGCGATTCCCGCCGTGGTAGCGGCCCAGGCGGCCGTCCCCGAGACACACACCGTGCGCACCGGCGATACGCTGTGGGGCCTGGCGCGCGAGTACTTCGGCGACCCGCTGTTGTGGCCGGAGATCTACCGGCAGAACACGCTGGTGGTCGAGGATCCTCACTGGATCTACCCGGGAGAGGTGCTCCGTCTATCGGGCGCCGCCCCGGACGTCTCGGCGGTTCCCGCCGCGCCAGCGCCGGCCCAGGCTCCAGCCGAAGCTCCGCCCCCGGCCGATGCCTCGGCAGCCATCGCCGCCATGCCCACGCAGGAAGCCGCTCCCCAGCCCGCCGAGGCAGCCGCCCCGGCCGAGCAGGAGCAGCAGCCGGAACAGGTCGCACAGCAGGTGGAAGAGCCGCCGTACCTTCCTCCCACGGAGGAACTGCCCGATACCGGCTCGTTGTTCCCCCACTCGATGGGGCACCCGGACTGGACCGACATCCGGCAGGCGTTCCGGGACAGCTACCGCCCGCTCACCAAGAGCATGTTCTATAGCGCCGGCTGGCTCACCGAGAATCGCGGGCTTCCCCTGGGGAGGCTCATCGGGTACGTGACCCCGATCGAGATTCGAGCCGACGACCGGCGGAACGCGATGCTGTTCACGAAGATCAGCGTGGCCCCGCCCAAGGACGCCACGTATCAGGTTGGAGACACGCTCCTGGTCCTGGTCATCGGTCGCGACGTGGAGCACTGGGGCAGTATCGTCCAGCCCACCGGCCTCGCGCGCGTGATCGAGATCGCCAAGAGCGGGCCCGTGGCGGAAGTGATTGCCCAGTTCGGCCCCATCCGTCCGGAGCAGAACGTGCTCCCCATCGAGAAGTTCCCGGAATTCGGGAATGTGCGCGCGGTGCCGATTTCCGACGGAGTCCTAGCGCACATCGTGGCGCAGAAGGACCGCAAGGACCTGGTCGGCCCCGATGACGTCGTGTACATCGACAAGGGCGCCAAGGACGGCGTGGCGCTGGGAGACTTCTTCGAGGCCAAGCGCGCACCGGGAGTGGCCGGGGCGAGCGACGAGGCCGTGCCCCAGGTCATGGGGATGTTCCAGGTGGTGCACGTCAACGAGCACACCGCGTCGGTGATCACAACCCACGTCAATACGGCCGCCATTCCTACCGGCACCAACGTTCGCCAGATCGCCAAGCTGCCCACTTGAGCCGTCGCGGCGGCCTTCCGCATCTGATTCGTAGACCGGGGCGCTTCGGCGCCCCTTTTTTCTGTGGACGAACGGGGTTGGCGTACGGGCGGGGTGGTTATCTTCCCTGACGGTTGGTCAGAGGTTCCCCTCGCATCCGTTGGCCACGGGAGTCGTGCAATGCTGCTTCAGGTCGGTGGGGCGATGCCGTCGTCCTCCTGGGACCTCGTGCTTCGGTCCAGCCCGGAGACCAAGATCGTCCTGGCAGTGACCATCTTCGGCTCGATCCTCTCCTGGTTCATCATCGTGCTCAAGTGGTGGCAGTTCCGCCGGCTCCGCGGCCAGGCCAACCGGTTCTTCGCCGAGCTCGAGCGAACCACCCGGCTCCAGGACGCGTACCATGCGGTGATGCGCCTGCCGTCCTCGCCCTACAACCGACTGTTTCGTGAGGGGCTCAACTTTCTCAGCGAGCTCAACCCCAGAGCAAGCGCCCCGAAGGCGCACCCGCCCCGGGCGCCATGACCGGCACCCAGCTCGAGGCCCTCAAGATGGTGCTGAACAAGGAAGTGGCAGCGGAGCGGGACATCATGGCGCGCTTCATCGCCTGGCTCGCCACCGTGGGCTCGGTGAGCCCCCTCCTGGGGCTTCTGGGGACCGTGCTCGGCGTGATGGATGCCTTCATCGGCATCGGGACCAAGGGCTCGGGCAACATCGCCGCCGTCGCACCCGGCGTGGCGGAGGCGCTGGTGACCACGGTTGCGGGCCTGGCGGCGGCCATCCCGGCCGTGATCGCCTACAACCTCTTCGTGAATCGCCTCGGACTCTTCGCGGGCGAGCTGGAAGGCTTCGCCAACGAGCTGGTGGGAACCATGGCTCGGGAGGGGCTGCTCTAGATGGCGCTGGGAGGCTTCGGGAGCGGCGGGCTCCGTGGTCACGGTGAGCTGCCGCTCAACGCCGATATCAACGTCACCAGCCTGGTGGACGTGGCCTTCGTGCTGCTCATCATTTTCATGATCACGGCGCCCATCATGCAGGGCGGGGTGGATGTGCAGCTGCCTCGCGCGGAGGCCAAGCCGCTGACCGCCAAGGAAGGCATGGTGATCACGCTGGACCGCGAAGGGCGGGTCTTCATCGACGAGACGCGGGTGAGCCTGTCCGACTTCCGGGTCACCTTCAAGGCGCTGGTGGCGGCTCGCAAACCGAGCGGGATCTATCTCCGCGCGGACCAGCGCGTGCCGTACGGTGAGGTGGTCCAGGTGCTGGCCGTGATTCGGGCCGCCGGCCTGAAGGACGTGGGGCTGGTCGCCGAAGAGGAGGAGGTCACCGGACCGTGAGGGCGGTTCGGTTGAGGAGCGAGCGCCCCACCGGTATGGTGCCCGGGATTCTGGGGACCACGCTGATCCACGGCGTGGCGCTGGCCCTCCTGGTCGCGGCCGTCAAGCCGGGCGTGAGTGGGCCGCCGGTCTATGCGGTCGAGCTGGTCGCGGCACCGGCACCCGACCCCGGCTCGAAGCCGGCTCCCGCCGTGGTCGATCGACCGCCGGAGCCCACGCCGGCTGCTCCGGCTCCCAGCAAGGCCAAGCCGCCGTCCAAACCCAAGCCCAAGCCGCCCCAGACACCCACTGACACCAAGCGCGAGCCGACCCCACGGGCCACCTCGCCCGTCACACCCGCCCCCGGCGAGACTCCGAGCACGGGCTCGGATCCGGTCACGGTCAAGACGCCCGGCCTCGAGTTCCCCTATCCGGAATACCTCCGGAACATCGAGCTGCAGATCTACCGTCGCTGGGCCCGCCCGCTGGGTGGCAGCAGCCTCAGTACCACGGTCAGTTTCCTCATCCTCCGGGACGGCAGCGTCCAGGACATTCGCATCGTCACCCGATCGGGCGTGTATCGGTTCGATGCGGATGCCCAAGGCGCCATCGAGGCCGCAGGCAACGCCGGCGTCCTTCGGCGCCCTCCCCGACGGCTACCCGGCCGACGTGCTCCCGGTGACCTTCGACTTCAAGCCTCGCACCCCGTGACCCGGACGGCTGCTTCTGCTCGGGCTCGTGGTAGCCGGGAGCCGCGCTCAGGCCCAGGACACCACCAAGGCCCTGGATCGCGGAGTGCGGATCGGGATCACCTACGAGCCCGGTGTCCGTCCCTCCATCGTGGTGCTCCCGGCCCGCGGGCTCGACTCGGCACGGAGCATTCTGGCCCGCGACCTCGACTACAGCGATCGCTTCGAGGTAGTGAGCGTTCCGCCGGGGGATTCCATGGCCACCAGTCTGACTTTGCCTGGTGGAGGAGCCCGGGTCACGCCCCAATCCTCGACTCCCAACTATGGCTTATACCGGGCGTTCGGCGCCGACTACGGCGTCGAAATCGTGGGCCCCGAGCCGGTGGTGACCGTGCGGCTGCACGATCTGGCCGCCTCGCTGGTGCGGCAGGAGGAGAAGGTCACGCTGCCTCCGCTCACCTCTCCGGGCTATCGGATGGCGGTGCACCGGGTCTCGGACCAGGTGGTGCGATGGATCATGGGGACCCCCGGCATCGCGGCGAGCCAGATCCTCTTCGTGTCGAACAAGCGCGTCTACCGGTTGGACAGCGACGGCGTCGGGCTGCAGCCGCTCACGGGAGAGACCGAGGAAGCGCTCTCCCCCGCCTGGTCCCCCGACGGCACCAAGATGGTGTACACGCAGTTCGCCGGAGGGCGTGGGGCGGCTGGTCGTCCTGACCCTGGCGACTGGGCCGCGGGCCACTGTCCCCGGCATCGCGGCTGACCTCAACATCACGCCGGTCTTCTCTCCCGACGGCCGGAGCCTGGCGTTCGCGCGCTCCAACGAGGAGGGAACCGACATCTTCACCTTCAACGTCACGGACTGGTGTTGCCTCCAGCGCTTGACCGTAGGACGCTACGCCGATAACCTATCTCCGACGTACGCTCCGGACGGTCGGCGGATTGCGTTCGTGTCCACGCGGGCCAGTCTGCCCCAGATCTACGTGATGGACGCTGATGGCGCCGACCAGGAATTGTTCGCGCCCTTTGACTACGGGGTCACCGGAAGCTCCAATGCTCCCGAGTGGTCGCCCGACGGGGCCATGGTCGTCTTCCATCGCGAGGTCTCCCGGGTTCCGCAGATGTTTCTCCTCGAAGTGGCTGGTCGCCGGGTGCGGCAGCTGACCTCGACCGGTCGCAACGAGGACGCAACCTGGGCGCCCGACGGGCGCCACCTCGCCTTCGTCTCGGACCGGAGTGGCCGGCGACAGCTTTGGGTGATCGACACCGAGAGCGGCCGGATTCGGCAACTCACTACGACCGGTACTGCGAGACTCCCCGCTTGGTCACGGCGGCTGCAGGGCGTCGCCGCAGGCCAGAACCCCTGACCTCAGGAGTGCATTCATGTCTATTTCCTCTCGCGCTCTTCTCATGGCCGCCGCAGTGGCCCTCGCCGCCTGTGGTGGCAAGCAGCCCCCCGAGCAGCCCGCGCCGGCCCCGGCGCCTACGGCGCAGCCCGACGACCAGGCGGCGCGCGACCGCGCCCGCATGGACTCGATCGACGCGGCCAACCGGGCCAAGGCCGAACGCGATCGTGCGGCGGCTGACGCCGCGGCCAAGGCCGCCGCGCTCAAGGCCAGCCTGATGCAGGATCTCAGCGCCATGATTCACTTCGACTTCGACAAGTCCGACGTGAAGAGTGACGACGAGACGAACCTCAACCGGAAGGCGGCGATCCTGGCCAACCAACGGCGGGGTCCGGATTCGCATCGCCGGCCACGCCGACGAGCGCGGGTCCGACGAGTACAATCTGGCCCTGGGCAACCGGCGCGCCGCGTCGGCCAAGCGGTACCTGGTGAACAAGGGCGTGGACGGGGGGCGCATCGAGACCGTCTCGTACGGCGAAGAGCGTCCCCTCGACTCCGGCCACGACGAGACCGCGTGGGCCAAGAACCGGCGCGACGAATTCGACGTGACCGGTGGCGGCGACAATCTGGTCGCGCCGCGATAGGATGCACGGCTCCTGGCGACTGGGGGTGGCGTTGGTGCTCCTCGGAGCCTGCGCCACCCGCAGCGATCTGCGGCGGGTGGAAGACCAATTGACTCTGAGCCGGGCCGAGGCGGCCCGGCAGGACTCGGTGCGGGCCACACGCCTGGCCGAGATCATCACGACTCAGCGGCGGATGATGGACTCACTGGCCGCCGCGCAGCGCAGCCTGACGTCGCTCCAGACGTCCCTCCAGGCGTTCAAGGGCGACGTGGGGACCGATCTCTACGCGGTGCAGCAGCAGCTGGTTCAGATCCAGGCGCTGACCGGGCAGAGCCAGCAGCGGCTCACCGAGCTGCGCACCCAGCTGGAAGCCCGCGGCGAGCAGATCGGCGCCGCGCCCTCGGCGGCCGGTGGGGACACCGCCCGCGCGGCCGCCTCGGCCTCACCCTCGGCCGACCAGATGTTCGAGACCTCCCTCGATCAGCTGCGCCGTGGCAGTCCCAGCACCGCACGCCAGGGATTCCGCGAGCTGCTGCGGGTCTATCCCAACGACTCCCACGTTCCCGACGCGACCTACTTCATCGGCGAAAGCTTCGCCACCAGCCAACCCGATTCGGCCGCGGTCTACTACAACCAGGTGGTCCGGAACGCCCCGACGTCGCCCCGCGCGGCGACCGCGCTGTACAAGCTGGGCCTCCTGGCGGAGCGCCAAAAAAACCTCGAGGAGGCCCGCACCAGCTATCAGCGGGTCGTGAAGGAGTATCCGAAGTCCGACGAGGCCGCCCTGGCGAAAGACCGGCTGAAGGCTCTCGGGCGCTGATCCCCACGGCAGGCGGATGAGCGGTCCAGCCGGTGAAATGCCCTTCCTCGAGCACCTCGAGGAGCTCCGCATCAGGCTGATTCGGTCACTGGTGGCGGTGGCCATCGGCGTCGGCGTGGGTCTCTTCGTCGTTCAGCAGTTTCAGCTGGTCTCCCTGCTCAAGATTCCGATCGCGCCCTACCTGGCCAGCACCGGCGGCAAGCTGGCGGTACTGAGCCCCACCGCACCGGTGATGATCGTGCTCAAGCTGAGCTTCATCGTCGGCCTGGTGCTGGCGTCACCGGTGGTGCTGTTTCAGACCTGGGCGTTTCTTTCGCCCGGCCTGTACGAGCGGGAGCGACGGACCATTCTCCCGGCCCTCTTCGTGGGCCTGCTGCTGTTTCTGACCGGCTCGACCCTGGGCTACGTGTACCTGCTGCCCCAAGCCCTCCGGGTTCTGTTCAGCTTTCAATCGGAAGCCTTGGCCCTCGTCATCACCTACGACGAGTACTTCAGCTTCGTGCTCCAGGTCGTATTGGCCATGGGTCTGTCGTTCGAGCTCCCCCTCATCATCGTCATCCTGGCGGCGCTGGGTCTGGTCACGCCGGCGGGGCTCAACCGGTTCCGCCGATATTCCATCGTGCTCTCGTTCGTCGCCGGCGCGGTGCTGTCGCCGGGGACCGACGTGATTTCCATGCTGCTGATGACACTCCCGCTCCTGCTGCTTTACGAGATCGGGTTCGCCGGTTGCGTGCTGGTGCACCGCGGCCGGCTCCGGCGGAAGGCCGCGTCGGCGGCAGTGGCGCTGCTGCTGCTGGCGGGAATGGCGGGAGGCCTGTCGGCGCAGCAGCCCGGGCCGGCGCCGCCCGGAAGCGTGTACGCCCCCGTGCCCGGGGTCGCCCGGGACAGCGTTCGGGATACCACGCGGGCCGGGGTGCTTCCGCTCGATACCGCCAAGGCCCGCCGGCTGGGCCTGCCCACCTCCCCGTCCCACACCTTTGCCACTCCCGACTCCATGCTGAGCGACCTGCTCGCTCGGCCGGGCTACGATGTCATCCGGTTCCGGTCCGATTCCGCCACGCTCCTGGTGGAGCAGCGGCGGATCCTGCTTCACGGGGGGGCCATGGCCGAGCGCCATGGCTCGATCCTGGAGGCGGATAGCATCAACTATCAGGAAGCCACCTGCAGTATGCTGGCCACCGGAGAGCCGCATCTCTTCGACGCGAGCACCGTGCTGGTCGGGGACGAGATCCGTTACGATGCCTGCAACCGGCGCGGGGTGGTGGACCAGGCGCTGACCAGCTTCAACCAGGGCGGTGCCGTCTGGTTCCTCCGGGGTAACGTGGCCCAGGACTCGAGCTCAGCCCGGATCTACGCCGCCCACAGCGAGGTCACCAGCTGCGACCTGCCGGAACCCCACTATCACTTCCAGGCCGGGGAGGTGAAGTGGATCTCCAGGTCCTTCATGGTCGCGCGGCCCGCGGTGCTCTACGTCCGGGACGTGCCCGTGCTCTGGCTCCCGTTCATCTTCCAGGACACCCGCCCGGGCCGGCGCAGCGGCCTCCTGATTCCCCAATTCGGCATCAACGACCTGGTGCGTCCCGACGGCAACTACAACCGCCAGGTCACCAACGTCGGGTACTACTGGGCCATCAACAACTACTTCGACCTGCTGGCGCGGTTGGACTGGTTCGCCAACCGCTACGTTCAGTACGGCGGCAGCGTCCAGTACCGCTGGAGCAACCAGTTCCTCCGGGGCGCTATCTCGGTGGATCGGCAGCAGCAGGTGGAGGGCTCGAGCTCGTTCAACATGCGATGGACCCACCAGCAGAGCTTCAATCTCAGTACCACGCTCGCCTTCGACATGAGTTACGTAAGCAACACCACGGTGTTGGGGCAGAACGCGATCGACCCGCTGCTCAAGACCCGAGCCATCACGAGCTCGCTGAACTTCACCAAGCGCTACAGCTGGGGGAGCGTCGCCCTGGGCGGCAACCGCCGGCAGTCGCTGACCGACCAGGGTTCGACGACTCTGCTTCCCGCGCTGACCATTTCGCCCAAGCCGATCGACATCGGGCACCACCATCTCACCTGGTCGCCCGCGCTGAGCATCACCAACAATCTCGCCAACGGGGTGCCACTGGGGTCCCCTTTGCTGGTGACCGACAGCATCGGTCGGGTGGATACGGTCAAGCTCAAGGCCAACTCCAGGCTCTCTCAGCTCAGCCTCGATTCCCCACTACGCATCGGGGGATTCACCTGGCGCAATTCGTTCCGCGTGTCCGACGCGGACTCCACCGGTCGGGTGACCACGACCATAAAGATCGCGGATACCACCACCGCGGACCCCGCCGATTCGGTGTATCTGACACAGGTGCTGCCCGGCGGCTTCTCGACGGGCATCGACTGGGACACGGGGATCAATCTGCCGGTACTGTTCGGAAGCAGCTGGAAGCTGCAGCCGGGACTGGGGGTGGCCAATTCCACGGGCGGGCCGTTTCTGCTGCGGAACACGAGGACCAACGGCAACTGGGTCCAGCAGGGCAAGCGGTTCTCGTTTACCGTGGGGACCTCTCCGACCTTCTTCGGATTCCTGCCCGGGTTCGGTCCCTACAGCCGCATCCGGCACAGCATCTCCCCGGCCCTGGTCTACAACTACAGCCCGGCCGCGAACATCCCGCGGGACTACGCCCAGGCGATCACCTTTCCGGGGCAGACTCCAGTGCTGCGGAGCGATCCCACCCAGTCCCTGAGCCTGGGCCTCACTACCGTCTTCGAGGCCAAGCGGAAGCCTCCGCGGGGGGATACCACCGCGGTCGCGGCGGCCAGGAAGCTCCGCTTGTTGGGGATCGTCTTCAGCCCGCTCAGTTATGACTTCGAGCAGGCCAAGAAACCGGGTCGCCGGGGCTGGGTGACGCAGACCGTGTCGACCACGTTTCAGACCGACTTGCTGCCCAGCTTCACCCTGGGGGTCCAGACCGACCTCTGGAAGGGCCAGGCCAGCAGTGATACGGCCCAGTTCAGTCCATATGTCACCAGTGTGAATGCCGGCTTTGCCATCTCGGCCGCCACCATCACCTCGCTCTTCGGGTTGGGGCACAAGACCGCATCAACGTCAGCCAAGCCACCGCCGGCCTACGGGGACGACCAGAGCCGGGCCTGGATCAACCGGTTCTACAACAGCCAACAGGTTCCGGTGGCCGGCGGGCGGCGCGGATTCACGGCCAATTTCAACTACTCGCTTTCTCGGAGCCGTCCCATCCCCGGGTCACTCATTACCACCCCGAGCCAGCAGAGCCTCGCCCTGAGCACCACATTCTCGCCCACGGCCTTCTGGTCGGTCTCCTGGTCCACCCAGTACAACATCACCGCCAGCCGGTTCGAGTCGCAGGTCGTTCGCCTCGAGCGAGACCTCCACGAGTGGCGGGCCGGCTTCAGCTTCGTCCGCAATCCTAACGGCAACGTGGCCTTCTACTTCTCGATCTACCTGAGCGACCTGCCCGAATTGAAGGTGGGCTACAACCAGACCACTCTCGGCTTGTAGCCGTCCTCCACGAGGGACGAAGGCGGCTGGGGCAGGGGGACTAAGTCTCGCTCCCGCAGGGGCCTAGCGCACCGGTAGGGGATGGCATGGGGTCTGCCACGCAGGCGGGATGTTCCCCCAACGGAGTACCTCCATGATCGGCCGACAGTGGTGGTGGCTCGCGCTGGCAGGTCTACCGGGCTGCTACACTACCAACGACGTTCTGGCGCCCGTCTCCGGCTTAGCGCCTCCGACCAATCTGCAGTATGCCCTCGAGCCGAGCGGAGACCCGGCCAGTCCCGCCGGGTTGTTATTGGCCTGGGATGACGTGGCGGATCCCAACCTCTCGGCCTGGAACGTGTATTCCCGGGGCAGCATGACGGATTCCTACGTCCTGCGAGGCACGACCACCTCGAATACCTTCCACGACAACGGCATCCCTCATCTGCAGTACTACGTCACCGCGGTAGACGTCGCCGGTTTCGAGAGCGGATCCAGCAACGTGATCACCATCGACGAGCGCCTCGCCCTGGCGGCTCCTCAGGCACTCAGCAGCACCTCCCTCAACGGGGCGATTGCGCTGACCTGGTCGGATAACCCCTTCTTGAGTCAGCCGAACCGGTTCCAGGTCTACCGCGTGTACAGCACGGACTACGATCTGGATCAGAATCTCTGCGGCCCCAATTGGGCCCTGGAAGGCACCACGGTGGCGCCGGAGTTCGTGGCCGGCGCTCTGGTCAATGGGTTGCCTCGATGCTTCGGCGTCTCCGCCGTGAGCCTGGAGGGGTACGAGAGCTTGTGGTCGCCGATCCGCAATGACACGCCACGGCCCGACGCCCGGAACGTGGTGCTCTACGCCCGACAGGTGCAGGACGCCGGGAGCGGGTTTCGCTTCTGGAACGACGGGAATAACAATGGGCAGGTGGAGGCTGGGGAACTGGGGCTGGTCGGGTCGGGCTCGGCGTCGAACGTAGATTTCTCCGTAGAGCAGGTTGCCGGAGGATTGTCGCTGGCCCCGGTGCGCGCCGGCACCGGCGTGATCGTCTACGGCACGGGCCCGGTGGACGACCTCACCTCCATCGATTTCGCCCCCGATGTGATCTACTCGACCGCGCCGGTGGCCGCTAATCCCGGCTGGGGCTACGTGTTCGAGATGAACGGGGGGGATGGATTCCTTCGCTTCGGCGGCGTCCGGGTCACGCATGTGGGGCAGACGTTCCTGATCATGGACTGGTCCTACCAGACCGATCCGGGAGATCCGGAGTTGGTGGCCCGGGCCCACCCGTAGCCCATTCTTCCGCTCCGGTGCTGACGGGGTGGGGCGGCGACCGGCCGCTCCACCCCGTCGTCCATCTGCCGGAGCCCCAGGGTCAACGGTACCTTTGACCCATGTCTTCCCCACCCATCATCCTGGATGGAGAGTCCCTCACGCTCGAGCAGGTGGTTGCGGTGGCGCGCACGCCACGCCCGCGTCTTGAGATCGATCCCCGCGCGCGCGCAGCGCTGGCCCGTAGTCGGGCCCTGGTCGACCAGGCGGTCGCAGCCGGGGCCACGGTCTACGGCGTCAACACCGGCTTCGGCAAGCTGGCCAACGTACGGATCCCGCCCACCGAGCTCGATCGACTCCAGGTGAACCTGATCCGGAGCCACGCCGCCGGCGTGGGCGCGCCACTGCCGGCGGCGGTGGTGCGCGCCGTCATGCTGCTCCGCGCCAACGTCCTCCTGCGGCCCACCAGCGGGGTGCGTCCCGAGCTGGTCGATGCGCTCTGCGCGCTGCTCAACGCCGGGATCGTGCCCTGGGTGCCGGAGCAGGGAAGCGTCGGGGCCAGCGGCGACCTGGCCCCCCTCAGTCACATCGCCCTGGTGCTGATGGGCGAGGGGAAGGTGTTGTCGGCGGACGGATCCGCCGTGTTGGACGGGAGGGGCCAGTCGGCCGCGACGGCCTTAGCGGCGGCTGGACTCCAACCCTTTCGCTTCGCACCCAAGGAGGGGCTGGCGTTCATCAACGGCACCCAGGTGCAGACGGCGCTCCTCGCGCTCCTGGTGCACGACGCCAGGGTGCTCTGGCGAACGGCCGTGGGCGCGGCCGCCATGAGCCTCGAGGCGCTGCGTGGCACCCCCACGCCGCTCGATCCCCGCATCCACGCCGCCCGGCCCCATCGCGGGCAGATGCGAGGCCGCTGACCTGATGCGCGCGCTGCTCGAGGAGAGCGAGATCCGGGAATCGCACCGGGAGAACGATCCGCGGGTGCAGGACGCCTACAGTCTGCGCTGCGCGCCGCAGGTGCTCGGCGCGGTGGCCGACGCGATCCGGTTCGCGGAAACGACGGTGCGGGTCGAGCTCAACGCGTCGACCGACAATCCGCTGGTCTTCGCCGACGGCGACGTGATCTCGGGCGGCAACTTTCACGGTCAGCCGGTGGCGCAGGCGCTCGACTTCCTGGCCATCACGCTCACCACGCTCCAGGCCATCGCCGAGCGACGGGTGGAACGGCTGGTGAATCCCGACCTCTCGCAGGGGCTGCCCGCCTTCCTCACCGCGGACCCCGGGCTCTCGGTCCGGCTTCATGATGGTCCAGATCACCGCCGCGTCGCTGGTGGCGGAGTCGCGGGCGCTGGCGATGCCGGCCAGCATCGGCTCCATTCCGACCGACGCCAACCAGGAGGACTTCGTCCCCATGGGCATGGCCGCCGCGTTCAAGGCGCAGCGAATCCTGAGCAACGCGCAGCGGGTCGTCGGCGGCGGAGCTGTTGTGCGCGGCGCAGGGGCTCGAGTTCCTCAAGCCGCTCGCGCCGGGGCGGGGCGTCGGCCGGCTGTATCAGCGCCTTCGCGGGGCTCGACCGCGGCAGTCGCCCCCCTGACCGAGGACCGCGCCGCCGGCGCCCGACCTGGAGCGGCTGGCCGCGCGGTCGCCAGCGGGGAGCTCGATCCCGCCATTCTGGATCCTGGGATCGCCTGAGGGGGCGCCGGGCCGGGGTTCCCGGAGCGCCCAACCCAAGGCGCTGCGCGGTCTTGGCTTGCTAGGTGCTTCCGGGACCGGTATCTTGCAGCTTGCGCTCACCTCCAGTCGATCATCCTCTCACCGCCCGAGCCGCATGAATCTCGAAAAGCTCAAAGACTCGGCGCGGAAGTTCGAGCAGAAGGAGGACTGGCGGAGGGCCATTGAGGTCTACCTCAAAGCCATCCAGCAGATCGAGTCTGGGAACGAGCCGGCCCCGGATCTCTCGCTCTACAACCGGGTCGGCGACCTCTACCTCAAGATCAACGACACCGCCGCCGCCGTCCGCTCCTACGAGCGCGCCGTCGACCTCTATCGTCGATCAGGGTTTCTTCAACAACGCCATCGCGCTCTGCGGCAAGATTCTTCGGGTCAACCCCGGCCGGACTCAGACCTACCTCAAGCTCGCCCATCTGCACGCCCGCAAGAACGTCGTCATCGAAGCCAAGCGGAACCTGATCGAGTTCCTCGAGCGGATGAACGCGCTGGGCCAGCTCGACCAGGCCTTCCAGTCGGTGAAGGACTTCGCCGACCAGTTCTCCGGCAGCCAGGAAATCCGGCTGATGCTGGTCGAGCTGCTCCGCGCCTCGTCACGCGAGGAAGAGGCGCAGGAGCAGCTGGAGAAGCTGGCCGGCGATCTGGAGGCGCGGGGCGATTCGATCGGCGCCCGAAAGACGCTGGCCCGGACCACCGGATCGAGACCGGCGACACCACGAAGCCGACCGCCAAGCCCAAGGCCGGACCCGACCTGGTCTTCCTCGACGTCGGCCTCGATAGTCAGGCTCCCGGCGGCCGGGCCCCTCGCAAGACGGTGCCGGCGTCCCGGAAGACGCCCCAGCCGCTGACACCGGCGGTCCCCAGAGCCCGCGGCCCACCGGGACTCGGAGCCGGTGGCGGGGCTGGAAACGGTGGCCATGGGTGGGGAGAGCCGAGGCGTTGAGGTCGAGCCGCTGCAAGATCGAGACCTCTTCGTCTGATGGAGGGAGACCTCGAGATCCAGTCGCTGCAGCCGCTGAGCGACGAGGCCATGATGGAAATGACCTCGCTCGACGTCGGGAGACGCTCGGGTTCGAGCCCACCAGGGTGGATACCGAGGATCTGGCTTCGATCGCGCCGCTTGAGGGGCTGGAGATCGATGCTCCACCCGCCGATTCGGTGGAACTGGGCGCCCGCTCATCCCAAGCCCGCCTCACCGAGCGCGAAGGATCGCTCGAGCTCACCATCGACGAGGAGGCGGTGAGCGAGCTGGGTTTGGTGGATTCGGAGCCTCGAGTGTCCCGGCTGGCGGATTCGGCCTTCACCACCGACTCCGAGCCTACCGAACTGGGAGCCGATCTGGGCCTCGACCTGGACGAGGTTCCCTCGGAGCCCGAGGCGGCCCCGGCCTCCGACGACATTGGACTCGAGCTGCTGGACGAGGAGGTCGAAGGGGCACCCCGGCCCTCCCTGGCCTATCTCTCGGCGGAGGCGCCGCCGACTCCCACGCTTTCGGATCTGGAAGAGCGCGTGTTCGATGACCCGGACGATCCCGAGACCCATCGGGCGCTGGGTGAGGCGTTGATCGCGAGCGGGGAGTCGGAGCGCGGCGCCGGCGAGCTCGACCTCGCGATCGCCGCCTATGAGGCGCGCGAGGATTGGCAGCATGCGGTGGACGTGGTCCACGAGTTGACGCGCCTCGAGCCCAACGCGGTCCGCCATTACCAGAAGATGGTGGAGCTCGCCTATCGGACCGGGGACCGGGGCCGTCTGCTGGACTCCTACCTCGAGCTGGCCGACGGGTTGATGCGGGCAGGGGCCATGGACAAGGCGCTGGCCGTGTACCGGCGCGTCCTCGAGCACGACACCGGCAACCAGCGGGCCCTGGTAGCCCTGCAGACTCTGGCCCCCGTCGAGGAGGTCGAACCTCCGCCGGAGCCGGGGCCCCAACCTGCGCCCGCCCCGCGCGAGGCACCCGCCGCAGCCAAGCCGGCCGCCGCGTCCACACCGCCGCCTGGTCCGGTCGCTCCGGCCTCGAAACCACGGCGCCCGGCGGCCGACGGGGACTTCATCGATCTGGGCGCCCTGATCCTGGAGGAGTCCGGACCACGGGACACCCGGATGCGGGTGGAGGACGAGGAGCCCACTGGCGACGAGCAGCACGACTTCAACGAGATGCTCTCCCAATTCAAGCGCGGCATCGATGAGAACATCGACGCCGAGGACTTCCAGTCGCACTACGATCTCGGCGTCGCGTTCAAGGAGATGGGGCTGCTCGACGAGGCGATCGCGGAATTCCAGAAGGCGCTGCGCGTCCCCGGAGGGACGGCTGCGGACCTCGGAGGCGCTGGGCGTCGCGTTCTTCGACAAGGGGCAGTTCGCGATCGCGGAGGCGATTCTCCGCCGGGCGGTGGAGAGCCTGGGCGGCTAGGACGACGACGCAGATCGGCCTGATCTACTGGCTGGGCGGGCCCGGAGGCCCAGGGCAAGGTGGCCGCAGCGATTCGCCACCTACGAGCGGGTGTTGGCGGTCGACATCGGTTTCCATGGACCTCGCGACCGCATGGCCAAGCTCGCGGGCGGCCGCGCATGACCTCGGACACCGCTCCGGTCACTCTGGCCTCCATCCAGGCCCCCCTCCGGCCGCGGCTGGATGCCGTGCAGCGCGAGCTCCGCCGAATCGTCGAGAGCGACTTCGGCCTGATCGCCGAGGTGAACTCCCACCTCCTGCAGATGCAGGGCAAGATGTTCCGGCCCACCCTGCTGCTGCTGGCCGACGAGGCGACCACGCCGGCCGAGGATTCCCGGGCGCGCCAGTCTGGCGGCGGTGGTCGAGCTGATCCACCTGGCCACGCTGGTGCACGACGACTCGGTCGATCACTCGGTGCTGCGTCGCGGCATGCCCACGATCAACGCCCTGTTCAGCCACCAGATCTCGGTCATCATGGGCGACTACCTCTACTCCCGCGCCGTGATCGAGCTGGTGCGCCTGAGCGACCTCGAGCCGCTCCGGGTGCTGAGCCGGGTGACCAACGAGATGACCATCGGCGAGATGCGGCAGCTCCTGGCCCACGAGCCGCTGAGTTTTTCCGAGGAGGAGTACGATCTCCTGATCCGCGCCAAGACCGCGCTCCTGATCTCGGCGGCCTGCGAAGTCGGCGCTCTGCGCGCCTCCGTCTCCCGAGCGGGAAGCGCTACGGCGGTTCGGCGAGTCTCTGGGCATGGCCTTCCAGATCGTGGACGATCTGCTGGACTACACCGAGCCCGAGGCGGTCACCGGCAAGCCGTCCGGCTCGGACCTCCGGGAGCACAAGGTGACGCTCCCGCTGATCTACGCGCTGCCCCGACTGGATCCCGAGAGGCGCCGGGAGATCGTCGAGCTGTGGAACACGCCGGAACCCGACGACCGACAGATCGCAGGGGTGATCGGGGTGGTGGATCGGGCCGGGGGCCTTGACTACGCTCGCGAGCGGGCATCCCAGCTGGCCGATCTGGCCGAGGCGGAGCTCGACGCCCTCCGGCCCTCCGGCGCGCGGGATGGCCTGCGGGCCGCCATTCCCTACGTGCTCGAGCGAAGGCGCTGATGGCGAGGACGGGGCGGAATCTCCTCATCCTGATCGCCGGTTTCGTCGTTGGCGGCGTCCTGAGCGGGCTGCTGCAGCGATTCCTGCCCGAGAGCGCGGCCAAGTCCTTCTTCACCACCGCCTGGACGCCGACGCTCGGCCCATTCTCGATGGACCTCCTGGTGATTAACTTTACCTTGGGACCGATCGGTCTCCACGTATCGCTCCTCAGTCTGATGGGTGTCGTGATCGCCTACTTGATCGCGCGTTCGCTCTTCTAAGGAAGGTGGCCCATGCTGGGAAATATCGGGTTTACGGAACTCCTGCTCATCCTGATGGTGTGCTTGCTGGTGTTCGGCGCCAAGCGACTGCCCGAGATCGGCGGCTCGATCGGGAAGTCGATCCGCGAGTTCAAGCGGAGCATGACCGACGCCAATGAGGCCATCAACGCCCCTCCCGATGACCGGCTCCCTGCCAATCGGCGGATGGATGCCCCGTCGGCCCCTTCCTCCGAGGGCGATCCGAAGCGGCTCTCGCAGTAGCGGCTCGAGGGTGGTGAGCAAGCAAAAGAGGGGCGGCCCGGTCGGGCCGCCCCTCTCGCGTTTAGTGTCGCCGGGTCTCAGGTGCCGGGAGTGCGCGGCGCGGCCGCCTCGACCTGGGCCGCGGTCTTGAAGACCTCCGCCCGACGGTCTTCGATCTTGGCGGTTTCCCGCAGCGCCTGCATGTAGTTCCGCATCCGCTGCTGACGGAGCTGGCGGGTCAGTTGCTGTTGCAACTCCGGCAGCTTCTTGGCGAATTCCGCAGAATCGGCCTTGACCCGGCCTCTCCCCTGCATGAGGTAGATCGCCTCCTTGGTCTCCAGCAGGCGGCTCACCTGCCCGGAGTCCAGGGCGAAGGCCATTCCGACCAGGCGTCCATCCGAGAGTGGGGCTCCGAGCCGACTGAAGGGTCCCATCGTCTGTGTCGGAAGCTTCAGGTCCTTGGCGGCCCGGACGACCCCGGTCGCTTTCGCCTTGGTCTCGAACTCCTGGGCCAGGGTTCGGGCCGCGGGCCACTTGAAGTGTTGGCGCGCCAGTTGTTCAATCTCGGAGTGGATCTGGCTCAGGGGCGGGATCCCGGCCGGCGTCAGACTGTCCAGGCGAAACAGGTAGAAGGCGTAGGGCACTTCGACCACGCGGCTGGTCTCTCCGGGCCGGGCCTGGAATGACCAGACCGCAGCCTCCGGCACCGGCTCCAGATTGATCTGGGCCCGCTCTCCCTCCCGAATCGGATTCACCCGGCCGACCTTGACGCCGAGCGCGTGTGCGACCGTGTCGAGTGCCGCGGGATCCAGCTTCTCCGCCCCCAAGGCTTCCAGCGTGTCCGCCTGGCCGTCCAGCTTGTCCCGGTGAGCCCCCGTGACCTGGATCGGGATCAGGATGTGGCGGGCCTTGGCCGTGTTGCCCTGGCGGGCATAGACCTGGATGAGGTGATACCCGAAGGGGGTCAGGACCGGTTCGGAAACGGTATTGAGCGGAATCGAGAAGGCGGCCGCCTCGAAGCGGGAATCGTAGGAGCCGCGCCTCCATTCGCCCAGGTCGCCGCCCTTGGCCGCGGTGGCGCTATCCGAGGATTCCCGGTGCGCGACTTCGGCGAAGGGGGCCCCCGCCGCGATCTCCTTCCGCAGGGCCTTGGCGTGCTCCAGCGCGGCGACCGTGTCGCTGGCGTCGGGCAGCCGCGGCACCGCCACATAGCTCACATAGGCGATCCGGGGCCGGCGCAGCTCCTCCCGGTGCTCCTGGTAGTAGCCACTGATCTGGTCCTCGGTGAGGGGCACGATCGAGTCGGGGACCGCATTGGCCGGAACGATGATGGCCAGGTCGATCTTGGTGGTTTCCTTGTCATCCCGGTAGAACTGCCAGAGCATCGCGTCGGAGACGTTGATGTCTGCGGTGACGTCCTGGACCAGCTTCCCCTGCAGGATCTCCTCGCGGTAACGAACCTCCAGCTGGGGGATGAACGGCTGGGCGCTGCTGGATTGGAGCCATCGCTGGTACTTGGGAAGATCGAACTGGCCTTCGGTCTGGAACTCCTGCATCCGCAGGAATTCGGGCGGGGGAGAGCTCTTCATCATGCCGGCGATTTCGTCGGCGGAGGCGGTGAGGCCCAGCTTCCGGTATTGCCCGTCGAGGAGGTACTCCTGGACCGTGCGCTCCCAAACACCGTTGCGCACCTCCTCGATTTGCTCGGCGGTCAACGCCCCGCCCTGGCGCTGCTGGTTGTCGATCTCCGCCTGCACCTCGAGCTGGTAGCCCCGGAGGTCGACGTCACGCCCATTGACGGAGCCCACCGCGCGGGACCGGACGGTGCCGGTGTTGTCGCCCAGGCCGCTCAACTCCCAGACCATCCAGACGAGGAGGAGTAAGGCGGCCGCCGCGAAGACCGGCCAGCCATATCGGCGGAAGAATTGCATCATGCGGGGGTCAAGCTCCTGACGGCGATCGGATCGGGGCCAAAGAGGCGGGAAGTCTAAGCCCGACCGCAGCTAATCTCAAGCGGCGTGGGGGTTTGGGCCGTTGACAGGCTCGGCCGTCATTGCTAATGTTTGTCCAATCACCACAACAACTTAGGCATAAGGCCAGGGATGGCAAACAGCCGCGAGATCGAAAAACTCGAGCGTTTGTGGAAGGACAACCCCCAGGGCACGGTGTTCGCCCCCTTTGCCGAAGCGCTGCGCAAAGACGGGCAATTGATGCGGGCCAGAGAGGTGCTGGAGCAAGGCCTGCAATTCCATCCTGATCACATCCCAGCCAATATCGTTTTCGGCCGTTGTTGCCTCGATCTGCAAGAGATTTCCGCCGCGGAGGGAGCATTCACCCGCGTGCTGGGACTGGATGCGGAGAACGTCATTGCGCTCAAGGCGCTCGCGGATATCACCGAGCGCCAGGCCCGCTACGCTGAAGCCGATCAGTGGATCACGCAGCTGATAGCGGTGGATCCCAGCAACGACGACGCGCGCGAGCAGGCCGAACGCGTGGCGGCGGCGCGAGAGCAAGCGGCCGCCCAGCTGTACGCCCCGTTACCGGAGCCGGAACCGGTGGCGGAGGTCGCGGAGCCCCGTCCAGCACCAGCCGCAGCCTCGGCCGGCGCGATCGAGGACGGTGACGACACGCTGGTGGTAGAGCGAGTCTCGAGTCCGTCCCTCACGCTTGGCCCCCCCGCTTCGACCCCGGTCGCCCACGGCCAACCTTCCGCTCCACCCGAATATTCCGTTGCCGACGCGACCACGCTGCCGATCGTGCCGGCCCTGTCGGCTCAACCATCGCCTCCTTCTGCGTCACCGCCTCCCGATCTCGGTGTCCACGTCGAGCGGGAGCTGTCGCCCGCGGAGCGATGGAGTCAGTCGAGCCTCGAGGCGAAGGTCGGTCCCGACGACCTGGTCATCCGGGAGGAGGATCACGATCGGCCCGCCGCGCTGCCCCATCTTCCCGCGGGTGGCGGTCGGGCGGGCCCAGCCGAGGAGTTCGGTGTCGAGGTGCAGGAAGAGATCGTCATCAACGCCGGGGACGGCACTGAGTACCAGACCCCGACGGCCTCCGACCAGTTTCTTAAGGGGAGAGGCGAGCCGCCGGAGCGCGAGCCGGCGTTGGAACCAGAGGCTCCGGCGCCCGAGCCGGTCGAGGAGGCCGAGCCGGCCGCCGCCGAAGCCGCCGAACCGAGCCAGCCTCTACAGCTGATCTATCCCGAGGATACTCCGGTCGCGGCGCGGGCAGGGGAAAGCCCGGACGACGGCATGGTCCGGGAGCCGGACCTGGTGGTGACCGAGACCATGGCCGATTTGTACATGCGTCAGGGCCACCGGCAGGAGGCGGCCCAAGTCTATCGGCAGCTGCTGGCGCGGAGCCCGCACGACGAGCGGCTCCGGGCGCGACTGGCGGAGGCGGAGGGGCGGGCGGTCGAGGGGCATGGTGAGATCATCACCGGACAGTGGGCGGCCTTCTCCTCCAGTGTGACGGGAGGGGAGTCGGTGGCGGCGTTCTTCCTGGACATGCTATCCCGGCGTCCCGCTCCTGGGTCCACCGGACCCGGCGTGCCGGCTCCGGCCGCCCCCGAGGACGAGAGCCCCGGTGCGCCGACCCGTCCGGCCAGCAACGCCCTGTCTCTGAGCGCGATCTTCGGCGAAGAGGCCTCGCAGGGTCCGCCGGTGGTTCCTCCCAATCCCGAGGGCGGCTCCGCTTCGTCGAGCGGGTCCGGCTCCCCGGCCTTCTCCTTCGACCAGTTCTTCAGCGGTACGCCATCGCTCACCTCCGACTCCGGCGAAGGGTCGGAGGCCGGTGGCCAGGGTGGGGGCGCGAAGGCTTCAGGGCTCGAAGAGGATCTGGACCAGTTCCAGAATTGGCTCAAGAGTCTCAAGCGCTAGATGCGGATCGCCGTTCTCAACGGTCCCAACCTCAATCTGCTGGGCGAGCGCGAGCCGGAGATCTACGGACGAACCAGCGCTGGCGGAGCTCGAGGCGATGGTTCGCGACGAGGCCGGGGCGCTTGGGCGTCGACCTGGAGTGGCTGCAGACCAACCACGAAGGCGGCGTTGGTCGACGCGGTGCAGGGGCTGCGGGGGCGGGCCGACGGGGCGCTGATCAACGCGGCGGCGCTCACCCACACCAGCCTGGCGCCTCCGCGACGCCCTGCTCGCCGTCCAGATCCCGTTCGTCGAGGTGCACCTCTCGAACATCTTCGCGCGCGAACCCGAGCGGCGGCACTCGCATGATCGCGGACCTGGCCGTCGGGACGTGATCGCGGGATTCGGCCCGCAGAGCTACCTGCTGGCGCTGCAGGCGCTGGTGGGCCGTCTGCGTGCCGCCTGATCGGCGCGAGGAGCGCCAGGCGGCGCTGCGGGTGGCGCTGGAGGACGAGGGGCTCGACGCCCTGCTGGTCACGCACCTTCCGAACATCCGGTACCTGACCGGATTCAGCGGCATCGGCGGCGACTGCTGCTGGTGCGGCCGGACGGCGCGGTCCTGATCACCGATTTCCGCTACGCCGTCCAGGCCGCCGAGCGAGGCGCGGCGACGCCGCACGTGTCGAGATCGACCAGGTGAGCGTCTGGGACCGGCTCGGCCGCGTGCTCGGCCGCGTCGCCGGTCGGGACGCTGGGGTTCGAGGCCCACGTCGCTGACCGTGCGGGACGCCGAGCGGATGCGCGGGCGTGACGCGGGCGCGGCTGGTGCCGGTCGCCGAGCTGGTCGAGCGGCTCCGGGCGGTGAAGGCGCCGGAGGAGGTGGCCGCGATCCGCGCGGCGGCCGCGCTGGCCGCAGGACGCCTTGGCCGAGGTGCTGCCGACGGTGCGCGCCGGGGCAGACCGAGCTCGAGATCGCCGCGCGCGCTCGAGGCGGCGCTGCGGCGGCGGGGCAGCGAGTGGCATCCGTTTCCGACCATCGTGGCCTCGGGGCCGCGCGCCGCGCTGCCGCACGCGCGGACCAGCGACCGAGCGCGTCGAGGCCGGGGAGAGTGGCTGCTGCTTGACTTCGGCGCCCAGGTGGACGGATACTGTGCCGACCTGACCCGGACCGTCGTGGTCGGCGGCCGGGCGGACGAGCGCCAGCGGCAGGTCTACGAGGTGGTCCGCGAGGCCCAGCGCCGGGCGCTCGAGTGGGCTTCGCGCCGGGCATGACCGGGCGCGAGGCCGACGCGCTGGCCCGCGAGGTGATCGCGGCGCGCGGCTTCGGCGAGGCCTTCGGCCACTCGCTGGGCCACGGTCTGGGGCTCGAAGTGCACGAGGCGCCGCGGCTCTGCGCCGACCGCCGAGGCGCCGCTCCCGGCCGGCGCGGTGGTCACGGTCGAGCCGGGCGATCTATCTTCCGGGCTGGGGCGGCGTCCGGCTGGAGGACGACGTCTCCTCGGCTGACGGCCCGGATCCGGCGCCGTCCGAGCTGCTCGATCGGATGGCCATCGCGAGCCGAACTGCTCTGAGTCTGCTGCGAGGGGCGTGATCCGTGCCACCGTCCGAGCCGGACTCATCGCTATGACACCCAGGAGATGCAGCAGCTCGCCGAGCTGCTCCAGAAGATGCCGGGCATCCGGTCGATCGAGCTCAAGGACGTCGGCAGCCTGGCCGAGCTGCTGCGCGAGTCGCCGGAGATCGGCTCGATCGAGGTGAAGGGGCTGGTTCGGCACCGGGGTGGTCATCACCCGGACCGGCAACGGCGTCGCCGACGGTCGCCGCCGATGGCTCCACGTCGGCCGGCGCCGGCCGCTCACGCCGCCGGCGGCCGGCGCCGCCGCGCAGGCCGCGAGCGCGCCGCGCGGTCGCCGGCCTCGGCGCTCAAGGAGATCAAGTCGCCGATGGTGGGCACGTTCTACAGGCGCCCGGAGCCGGGCGCCGAGCCGTACGTCAAGGTCGGCACGCGGGTGACGGCGGGCCAGACGGTCTGCATCATCGAGGCGATGAAGATCATGAACGAGATCGAGGCCGAGGTCTCCGGCGTCGTCCGCGAGGTCTGCGTCGAGGACGCGCAGCCGGTCGAGTTCGGTCAGGTCCTCTTCCGGGTGGATCCCAATGGCTGAGCCTACGCGCCGCCGGCGCCACCGGCGCCGCCCGTTCAACTTCAAGCAGGCCATCTCCCAGATGGTGCAGCGGAACGGCTCCGACCTGCTGCTCAAGGTCGGCCGGCCGCCGACGATCCGGGTCAACGGCGAGCTCACCGGCGCTGGACATGCAGCCGCTCAAGCCCGAGGACCTGAAGCTGCTGGCCGAGCAGATCATGACGCCGCGGCAGGTGAAGGAGTTCGCCGAGAAGAAGGAAGCGGACTTCGCCATCGGCGTGCCCGGGCGTCGGCCGCTTCCGGACCAACATCTACCAGCAGCGCGGCACGCTGGCCTTCGCCTTCCGCGCCATTCCCTACGAGGTGAAGACGATCCGCGAGCTGCACCTGCCGGAGGTGCTCGAGGAGATCGCGCTCAAGCCGCGCGGCCTGGTGCTGGTCACCGGCGTGACCGGCTCGGGCAAGTCGACCACGCTGGCGGCGATGATCAACCACGTCAACCAGAACCGCCGGGTCAACATCATCACGATCGAGGACCCGATCGAGTTCCTGCACCGCGACGTGATGGCCAACATCTCCCAGCGCGAGGTGGGCAGCGACACCCTGTCGTTCGCGACCGCGCTGCGGCACGTGCTGCGGCAGGACCCCGACGTGATCCTGATCGGCGAGATCCGCGACCTGGAGACGCTGGACACCGCGCTCAAGGCGGCCGACACCGGCCACCTGGTGTTCTCGACGCTGCACACCACCGACGCGACCCAGACCATCAACCGCATCATCTCGTTCTACCCGCCGCACCAGCACCAGGAGATCCGGATCGCTGCTCTCGACCGCGCTCGCAGGCGGTCGATCTGCCTGCGCCTGGTGCCGCGCGACGGACGGCCGGGGCCGGGTGCCGGCGGCGGAGGTGCTGATCAACACCGCCGCGGTGGCCGACAACATCCGCGACATCGAGAAGGCGCTCAACATCCCCGACCTGATCGCCGAGGGCACGGTGTCGTACGGGATGCAGTCGTTCGACCAGTCGCTGATGAAGTGGTACAAGGAGGGCGATCATCTCCTACGAGAGCGCGCTGTTCTACTCGACCAACCCGAGCGAGTTCGCGCTCCGGGCGTCGGGCATCAGCGCCGCGTCCGACCGGACCTTCAGCGACATGGGCAGGCGCCCAAGTCCGGCCGGAGATCTCGACAGGATATCGCGCCCTGATGTTCAAGAAGGTCCTGATCGCCAACCGCGGCGAGATCGCCCTGCGGGTCATCCGCGCCTGCCGCGAGCTGGGGATCGAGACCGTCGCGGTCTACAGCGAGGCCGACCGCGAGTCGCTGCACGTCCGCTTCGCCGACGACGACGTCTGCATCGGCCCGCCGCCCAGCCGCGACTCCTACCTCCGGATTCCCAGCATCATCGCCGCCGCCGAGATCACCGGCGCCGACGCCATCCATCCGGGCTACGGCTTCCTGGCCGAGAACGCCGAGTTCGCCGACATCTGCCGGGCGTCGAACATCACGTTCATCGGCCCCACCGGCGATCAGATCCGGCAGATGGGCGACAAGGCGACCGCGCGGCGGCTGGCCCAGGAGGCCGGCGTGCCGACCGTGCCCGGGCTCGGCCGGGACGGTCGACGGACGTCGACGAGGCGCTGCGCGGTCGCCGAGGCGATCGGCTTCCCGGTCATCATCAAGGCGACGGCCGGCGGCGGCGGGAAGGGGATGCGGGTCGCGCGCGACGCGGAGCAGTTCGCCGCAGCTCGTTCGCGCTGGCGCAGAACGAGGCGCTGGCGGCCTTCGGCAACGGCGCGGTCTACGTCGAGAAGTACCTCGAGCGGCCGCGCCACGTCGAGATCCAGGTCATGGGCGACAGCCACGGCACGCGTCGTGCACCTCGGCGAGCGCGACTGCTCGGTGCAGCGGCGCCACCAGAAGCTGATCGAGGAGAGTCCCGAGTCCCGCCCTCACCCCGGAGCTGCGGGACGCGGATGGGCGAGGCCGCGGTCACGCTGGCGCGCGCCATCGGCTACGTCGGCGCCGGGCACCATCGAGTTCCTGCTCGACGCAGGACGGCTCCTTCTACTTCATGGAGATGAACACCCGGATCCAGGTGGAGCACCCGGTGACCGAGATGGTGACCGGCTTCGACCTGGTGAAGGAGCAGATCCGGGTGGCGGCGGGCGAGCCGCTCAGCTTCCAGGGCGACGGCACGCGGCTCCGCGGGCACGCGATCGAGTGCCGGATCAACGCCGAGGATCCCGTACCGGAACTTCCAGCCGTGCCCGGGCCTGATCACCGCCTATCATCCGCCCGGCGGGCCCGGGCGTGCGGCGTCGACACCCACGTCTACGCCGGCTACACGGTCCCGCCGTACTACGACTCGCTGCTGGCCAAGGTGATCGTGCACGGCAACGACCGCGACGGAGGCGCTGGCGCGGATGGGCCAGGCGCTCGACAGCTTCATCCTCGAGGGCGTCACCACCACGATCCCGTTCCTGGCGCGGGTCATCCGCCATCCCGACTTCGTGGCCGGCAAGGTGGACACCAAGTTCCTCGAGCGCGAGCCGCAGCTGCTGCGACCGCGACGCATGAGGCTCGACGTCGTCTTCACGCCCGCGGGCCTCGACGCCGCGGAGGTCCAGGGCCGGACGGTGTTCGTCATCGACATCCTGCGCGCCACGACGACGATCTGCGCCGCGCTTCATCACGGGGCCCGGGCGGTCATCCCGGTCGCCTCGACCGAGGAGGCGCTGCGCCTGGCCCAGACCCTCGGACAGCGACGACGTGCTGCTGGCCGGCGAGCGGAACTGCGGTGCGCATCCCGGGCTTCGCGCTCGGCAACAGCCCGCTCGAAATGACGCCCGAGGCGGTTCGCGGCAAGACGCTCGTCATCACCACCACCAACGGGACCGAGGCGCTGCTGGCCGCGCAGGGGGCCGCCGCGGTGTACCTGGCCGCGGCCGTCAACCTCGGCGTCGCCGGCGGAGCGGGCGCGCGAGACGTCTGTGGCGGAGACGGCGATCTGCTGGTCGTCTGTGCCGGGCGGGAAGGGGGGTTCGCGCTGGACGACGCGTACTGCGCCGGGCGCCTGGTCGCGGCCGCGCTCGGAGGCCGCCGGGCGACGGCGGGCCTCAACGACGCCGCGCTGGCCAGCCTCGACCTGGTTCGGCGCTACGGCGAGCGCTGGGAGCGGCCGCTGCGCCTGAGCGCGCGCGGGCCGCGAGCTCACGGCGGCTCGGGTTCCGGGACGACGTCGTCGACGCGCGCGCGAAGCCCGACGCCTATCCCGTGCTCCCGCAGTTCCACGAGCGCCGAGTGACCGCGGCAGGCGGGAACGGTCATGACGCCGAATCCCGCCGCCGACCTGGCCGCGATCGCCGCGCTGGTGCTCGGACTCTTCGTCGGCTCTGACCCTGCTGCCGATTCCCCTGACCGGGCCCTGGGGCGCGGACCTGGGACGCATGCTCTGGCAGGGGCTCGGCGTCGGCGCGCTGGGCTTCCCCCTCCTCGGGCTCGGCCTCGCGCTCGCCGGGTTCGACCGCCTCGCCGACCTCGACATGAAGCGGGTCGGCGATCCTGGTCGATCGGGCTGCAGTCGTCCTGGTGCCGTACCTGGTCGGCGTGGTGGCCCACGTCCAGGCCAGTGATCTCGACCCACCGTTCGATCAATGGGACTGGACGGCGCGGCTCACCGGTCTCGTCCCGGGGTTCGTGGCCCACACGGTGTACGACCAGATCGGCTTCGCCGGCGGGTTCCTGCTCGGATTCCTGGCGCTCTCAGCGCTCACCATCGTCACGCTCGCGTGGCATCCGCTGCGGCGGCTGCGAGCGGCGGACAGGTCGGGCAAGGCGGACAAGCCGGACGGGGCGGACAAGGCGGACAGGTCGAGCGGTCGGCGTCGCTGCGGACGGTCGATGAGGAGGAGACGGACGCTGCCAGCCGCTGCCGCCGCGCAAAGCGCGCGCAAGGTCGCCGAAGACGGCAAGACTCCCGCTCGCCGAGCCGGGTCGAGCCGCATCGAGGACGAGCTTCCGCCGATCGAGCTGCTCGCGCCGCCCTCGCGCGCAGGACATCGACGCCGGTGAAGCCCAGCTCGATCGGCTGGGCCAGGTGCTGCTCGAGACGCTGAAGACCTTCAAGGTCGAAGGCAGCATCGCCGGCCGCACCACCGGGCCGGTGGTGACCCAGTTCGAGGTGGTGCCGGCTCCCGGCGTCAAGGTGGGGCGGATCGCCGGCGCTGGCCGACGACCTGGCGATCACGATGCGGGCCCAGTCGATCCGCGTGGCGCCGATTCCCGGGCAGCGGCGCGGTCGGCGTCGAGATTCCCAATCCCACTGCGCGGATGGTCACCCTGCGCGAGCTGCTGGAGACGCCCGAGTGGGACGGCCGCGGGCGTATGCTCCCGATCGCCCTGGGCCGCGACCTCGAGGGCAAGCCGGTCATCGCCGACCTGGCCAAGATGCCGCACCTGCTGATCGCGGGCGCCACCGGCTCCGGCAAGTCGGTCGCCATCAACACCATCATCACCAGCCTGATCTACCGCTACACGCCGCGCGCAGCTCCGGCTCCTGATGATCGACCCGAAGATGGTCGAGCTCTCGATGTACAACGCGCTGCCGCACCTGCGGCACCAGGTGGTGACCGACAACCAGGATGCCGCGCGGGTGCTCAAGTGGGCGGTGTGGGAGATGGGCCGGCGCTACGAGCTGCTGCACGCCAACGGCGCGCGCAACCTGGCCGACTTCAACCGCAAGGTCGAGGAAGGGAAGCCGCTCCGGAATCCGCCGCGGGTCCGCCCCACGCTGGCGAGCATCAGCGCGGAGCCGGCCGATACGCCGGCCGAGCCCACGCCAGAGGAGGTGTATACCGAGGGCGCGCTTCCCCTGATCGTCATGGTGGTGGACGAGCTGGCCGACCTCATGATGACGGTGCAGGGAGAGGTGGAGACGCCGCTCGCGCATCCTGGCGCAGAAGGCCCGCGCCATCGGCATCTCACCTCATCCTCGCGACTCAGCGGCCGTCGGTGAACGTCATCACCGGCCTCATCAAGGCCAACTTCCCGAGCCGGATCGCCTTCCGGGTGGCGTCCAAGGTCGACAGCCGCACCATTCTCGACCAGAACGGCGCCGAGGCGCTGCTGGGCAACGGCGACATGCTCTTCCTGCCGCCGGGGAAGAGCGAGCCGATGCGGCTCCAGGGCGCGTTCATCGCCACCGAGGAGACCGAGCGGCTGATGAGCTGGTTCGACGACGCGGCGCGAGGCGCGACGCCGCGGCGCGGTGACCGCCGCGGAGACGGACATCCTCGAGCTGATCCGGGCGCAGGAGGCCGAGGAGGAGGGCGGGCCGACGCTGCAGGACGCCGGGCGAGCGGGATCCGCTGTTCCGCGAAGCGGCCGAGGTCTGCATCCAGAACCAGGGCGGCTCGACGTCGCTGCTGCAGCGGAGGCTCCGGATCGGATACGGGCGGGCGGCGCGGATCATCGATCAGCTGCACGAGGCGGGCATCCTGGGTCCGCCGGACGGGAGCAAGCCGCGCGACGTCCTGATCGGCTTCGATCAGTTGGACGAGTATTGTGGGTAGCTGGGAGTCGGGAGCTGGGAGTCGGGAGCTGCACTTTTGGAATCTCCTGACTCCCAGCTCCTAGCTCCTAGCTCTCAGCTCCCAGCTTCCATCTCCCAGGAGCCCTCCCCGTGAAACGCCTCGCCAACTATTTCCTGCGCGGGCTGGTCATCATCGCCCCGGTGGCCCTCACCCTCTACATCTGCTGGACCGTCTTCGTCACCGTGGATCGGTGGCTCCATCTTCCGATTCCAGGGGTCGGGTTCGTGCTCGCGTTGGTGCTCACGACGCTGGTGGGGTTCCTGGGATCGAAC
Organism: uncultured Gemmatimonadales bacterium; assembly: GCA_963704015.1. Classification (GTDB taxonomy): domain Bacteria; phylum Gemmatimonadota; class Gemmatimonadetes; order Gemmatimonadales; family GWC2-71-9; genus DATIWD01. The sequence continues at coordinate 27,140 of CAVPGI010000004.1, read as the reverse complement.
CTGCTGGCCAAGGGGTTGTTGAGCGGTATCGAAGAGCTGATGGGCCGGCTCCCACTGGTCCGTCTGCTCTACGCCCCGACCAAGGACCTGCTCAATGCCTTCGTGGGCGAGCAGCGTCGCTTCAACCGGCCCGTGGCCGTCACCCTCACGTCCGCAGACGGCCCCAAGCTGCTGGGCTTCGTGACCCGCGATTCGCTGACCCGACTCGGTCTCGACGATCACGCGGCGGTCTACCTGCCGCAGTCCTACAATTTCGCCGGGATGCTGGTGGTGGTCCCCTCACACCAGGTGACGCCACTGGCGATCGAGAGCGCGGACCTGATGGCCTTCATCGTCTCGGGAGGCGTGGCGGAATCGGCTGGGCCCTCGGCGGGCTGACGCCAGTCAATGCTGGGCGAAGTAGTGGATCAGCCGGAATCGAAAGATGTTGTCGCTGCTGAGGTCGTTTCCGGAGAGGGTATTACGAGAGCTCTGGAGGGTGTAGATGGCCTCCACCCGCCAGTTGTAGATGAATCGATACCCGAGGCCCACTCGCCACCGCACCCGATTCATGAACCGCTCGGCGGGATCCTGACTCAGGTTGACGAAGCCCTCGAGATCGGTGATCCCGTAGAGCATGCCGTTGGCTCCGTACACCGGCTTGTTGAGCGCCACGCGCGCCTCGATCCGCACTCGGAACCGCCCGCTGTTGGCGACGGAGTCGGTCCCCAGATAGTTGATGTGGCGGTACTCCACGACGTCCCGGTTGCGCAGCAGCAGGCGGGAAATCGGTTGATAGGTGAAGCGAGCCCCGACCTGGACCCGGGTCTCGAAGGTGTTCACGTCCTCCTCCTGCACGGTGTAGGAGAAGGGTACGAAGAACAGCAGGTCTACCCAGGGACGAGGCGTAAATTCCAATCCGGGCGTGACGTCGACGCTGTTCCAACCCGCCCCTTGGGAGACCAGCACCTTGGGCCCTACCTCCGTGACGAACAGCAGCCTGGGCTTGGGGTAGTAGTTGAACTCGAAATCGTACCAGAGCTGCGTGTTGCTCTGGGCGACGAGCGGCGCTCCCTGGAGCAGCAACCACGCCAACAGGCCCAACCGGACTGCAGAGTGGCGCAGCACGCCGGGAGCTACAATCATGGATGATTTCCGGGGAAGGGCGAAGGGTTGATGAATCTGCCCCGCTTGGCTCAATGCGACAAGCCGAAGCTCAGAACCGAGGCTGCCGCGTGAGCGGGCCCTTCCGGCTCCGGGCCGGGCGGGTCTGGCTGATCTCGGGGCTGGCCCTCGCCGCGGCCTCCGGCGTCCGGGCCCAGGAGGGATCGGTCGGTGCCGGGACTGCCCGGGTCAGGACCGATACCGTCCGGTTCTCGCCTTACCACGGCGCCGATTTGTTCCTCGGTGGCACGCTCGAGAGCTCCGAACTCCGCGTCACCCTGGGAGTGGACTACGACTACCGCTGGCACAAGTGGTACTCGGCGGGTGGACTGGCCTACGTGGTCCCGGGTCACTCATCTTCGTTCTCGATCGGGCCCCAGTTCTCAATGCACCCCACCGACCGCATCACGGTCCAGCTGTCCCCGGGCGCTCGAGTGGAGGAGGATGGCACCCAGTTCCAGTTCCGGGTCGCCCTGGGCTACGTCTTCCCGCTCTCCGGGCGTTGGACGGTCGGTCCCCGGACCGCCTTCGATTTCGTGGGTGGGCGTCGGCTGTTCACGTTCGGCGCGACCATCGGGCGGCCCTTCTGAGCCGGAGACGCCCGCCGCGGCAGGATTGGCAGGGGCGTAGCAGGCCGCTATTTTCCGAAGCCCTGCCATAATGATGCCCTGTCCTCGGGATTAGGGCATCCATTCCACCCGTTCATCAAGTTCCGCCGGCGCATTCTGGTCTCGCCATGGGTCGACTGAGGCGAGAGGACGACCAACCGATTCAAGCTGGGAGCTCGTGAAATGACCCGGATGAAAAGCATTCCTGCCCTCACCCTGTCCGTCACCTTGGTCATGTCCATCGCCTGTGGGCCGGCCGCCAACAAGGCCGCGCCGCCCTCGGCTGCGGGTGGCCTGGACCGGAGCGTCCTCCCGATCCACGAGCCCACGCCGCCCACGATTACGGAGCTGGACGCGCGCAAAGCAACCGCGCCCCCGCGCTTCGAGGTGAAGGCGCCGGCCGGCGCACCCAACGTGCTCATCATCCTCATCGACGACATGGGCTTCGGTCAGTCGTCCACGTTCGGCGGCCCGATCAACATGCCGACGCTGGCGCGGCTGGCGCAGGGGGGGCTGCGCTACAACAACTTCCACACCACGGCACTCTGTTCGCCGACCCGGACGGCGCTGCTCACCGGCCGGAATCACCACTCCAACAACGCCGGTGCCATCATGGAGCTGGCGACCGCGTTCCCGGGGAACACCGGCGTGCGCCCCCGGGACATCACACCGCTGGCCGAGATTCTCCGGATGAACGGATACAACACGGCCGCCTTCGGGAAATACCACGAGACGGCGCCCTGGGAGGTGAGCGCGGCGGGGCCGTTCGACCGGTGGCCCACCGGCTCGGGCTTCGAGAAATTCTACGGCTTCATCGGTGGCGAGACCGACCAGTGGACCCCGGAGATCTGGGACGGGACGGTCAAGATCGAGCCGCCGGAGGATCCCCGCTACCACTTCACCACCGACATGACCAACCAGGCGATCGCCTGGGCCCGCTCCCAGCACGCGATGGCGCCGGACAAGCCGTTCTTCATGTATTTCGCCACCGGGGCCACCCACGCGCCACATCAGGTCCCCAAGGAGTGGATCGAGAAGTATCGCGGCAAGTTCGAGGACGGCTGGGACAGCCTGCGGGTGCGGACCTATCGGCGGCAGCTCGAGCTGGGCGTCATCCCCAAGGGCACCGACCTGGCGCCCAAGCCGGCCGCGATCGCCGACTGGGACACCCTCCCGGCCGACGCCAAGCGGCTGTTCGCCCGCCAGATGGAGGTCTTCGCGGGCTTCGGCGAGCAAACCGACTACGAGGTCGGCCGCTTGGTCGACGCGCTGCAGGAGATGGGGGTGCTCGACAACACGCTGGTCTTCTATGAGGCCGGCGACAACGGAGCCAGCGCCGAAGGCGTGATGAACGGTCTCTTCAACGAATTCAGCTTCTTCAACGGCATAACGGAGGAGTTGAAGGACGTCCTACCCCACCTCGACGAGCTGGGTGGGCCGCTGGCCAGCAACCACTACGCGGCGGGATGGGCGGTAGCGGGAGATGCACCGTTCACCTGGACCAAGCAAGTCGCCTCAAATTACGGCGGGACCCGTAACGGCCTGGTGGCCTATTGGTCGAAGGGCATCCCTCACGGCGGCGGACTGCGCAGCCAGTTCCACCACGTGATCGACATCGCGCCCACGGTGCTCGAAGTGGCCGGGATTCCGGAACCGCGCGAGGTCAACGGGGTCACCCAGCACCCGATGGAAGGGGTCAGCATGAAATACACCTTCGCCGACTCCGCGGCCCCTTCGCGGCACACCACCCAGTACTTCGAGATGTTCGGGAACCGGGCCATCTACCACGACGGTTGGTTCGCCGGCACCATCCACAACGAGCCTTGGGCCTACCAGCCCCGTCACCCGCTGGCGGAGGATGTCTGGGAGTTGTACCACGTGAGCGAGGACTTCAGTCTGGCGCACGACCTCGCCGCCAAGAACCCGGACAAGGTGAAGGAGATGCAGCAGCGGTTTCTCAAGGAGGCCGAGCGGTACCACGTCCTGCCGATCGACGACCGAAAGACCGAGCGCTTCGACGCGGCGCGGGCCGGCCGCCCCGACATCATGGGCAGCCGCACCAGCCTCACGGTCTATGACGGAATGACCGGGATGCTGGAGAATGCGTTCATCAACGTGAAGAACCGGTCCCACAGTGTCACGGCGGAGGTGGAGATCCCGGCGGGCGGGGGCAATGGGGTGATCATCGCGCAGGGCGGGCGGTTCGGCGGGTGGAGCCTCTACCTCAAAGGTGGCCGGCTCTTCTACGTCCATAACCTGGTGGGCCGCTGGCGCTACACCGTCGCCTCCACGCAGCGCCTGGCGCCGGGCAAGGCCACGTTGCGCTACGAGTTCGCGTACGATGGCGGGGGGGTGGGCAAGGGTGGGGCGGGCACCCTCCTGGTCAATGGAGTGAAGGTGGGCTCAAGCCGCATCGAGCGGACCACGCCCAACCTCTTCAATTTCGAGGGCGCGGATGTGGGCGTCGATCTCGGCACGCCGGTGACCGAGGAGTACCCCGAGCGGCACAACCGGTTCAACGGGCGGATTCTCAAGGTGACGATCGACCTGGCGCCCATGGAATCGGCCCTGGCCAAGGCGGCACAAGACGCAGAACGGGAAGGCGCCGAGCGGCAGGCGCAGGTGACCGAGTAACGCGCCCTGACTGACTTCAATGCGGGCCGCCTCGTGGAGGCATTTGGTGGCCCAGTCTTTTCTCAGAAGGTAGGGGACAACAATGCGTGTAGTGAGAGGATGCATCTTCCTCCTGACTCTGGCGGCCCGGTCTGTAGCGGCCCAAGAGCCGGTCGCCCCGGCCGCCGCAGTAGCCGACACTGCAGTCGCAGCCCCAGCCGCCACCCCGGCTGCTCCTCCAGCGGCGGCCCCCGCGGACCCCAATGCGATCGCGGCCGGGGTCTACCAGGTCAAACAGCAGACCAAGATGATCGTCTACCCTGCCAAGGGGCAGACGCCGGAGCAGCAGGCCAAGGACGAACAGGAATGCTACGTGTGGTCCCAGCAACAGACCGGCATTGACCCCATGGGCCCCAAGCCCAACGCCGATTCCGCCGCCCAGGCTTCGCAGGCGAAGATGGACACCGCCACGACCGGCGCGGCGGTAGGCGGAGCCGCGCGAGGAGCAGCCGGAGGGGCGGTCGTCGGGGGGATCACGGGGGACGCCGGTGAGGGTGCGGCGGTCGGGGCCGTGGTGGGGGCTGTAGCGGGCCGTCGCGCCAAGAAGGGGGCGGAGGCGCAGGCCGCCCAGCAGGGCGCAGCCCAGGCCCAAGCCGTCGCTGCGGATCAGATGGCGACGTTCAAAAAGGCCATGACCGCTTGCCTCGCGGGCCGCGGCTACTCGGTGCAGTAGGACCAGGCGCCATCCGCCCCTGCAGGCACTTCCGGCAGAGAGGGCCAATGCGCGGCCTCCGTAGTCCGGCTGTTCTCTTGGCGGCGCTGTTCGTGGGCGCCGGGCCCCTGGCCAGCCAGGAAACCGTCGCCATCGACAGCGTCATCAATCCCAAGAAAGACTCCGTCTCCAAACCGGACGACGGCCGGTTCCGGTGGACGCCGCTGCTCGCGCCGGGCTACACCCCCGAAATGGGGGTTCTGATCGCCGGCGGGTTTCTCTTCTCGGACAAGTTCGGCCCCAACAGTCCCGACCTGCAGCGCTCCACGCTCTCGAGTACGGTTTCGATCTCCACCACGGGTGCCATCAACGTCTCCAACACGTTGACCACCTTCTTCCTGAATAACCGCCTGCGGATCAACGCCAGTCTCTCCTTCAAGAACATGCCGGATAACTACTGGGGCGTGGGGTATGACGCAGGGGTGTACCCGAATTCTCCGGACAGCACGACCAAGTACGATCGCACCTGGTGGCAGATCAGTCCACGCGTGTTATGGGGGATCAAGAAGCATGTCTACGTCGGGGCCAGCTTTGATTTCAATCGCACGATCGCCAACAAAGTGAACCCGGTCATGGCGGCCGATCCGGCCTTTGTGAAATACGGCAGCGACAACTTCAACGGCGGCATGGGGCTCGCGATTCAATACGACAGCAGGGACGTCGCGGTCAACGCCTGGCGCGGCCTCTATCTGGCCCTCTACGCCACCTTCTACGGTCCCTATCTCGGCGGGGACAACAAGTACCAGGTCTACCTGCTGGACTACCGGCAATACCGGCAGCTGGGGCGGCCAGGCCGGACCCTGGCCTGGCAGGTCAAGACGCGGCTCGGCGCGAATAACGTTCCCTGGGCTGAGATGTCCCTCCTGGGCAGCGGATACGACCTGCGTGGCTACCGGGAAGGGCGCTTTCGGGATCAGCAGACCGTGCTGGGCCTGGTGGAGTACCGGCAGATGTTCATGCGTAAAGGCAAGCTGATGCGGCACGGGTTCGTGGCCTGGCTCGGTGGGGGGACGCTGGGAGCCAGGGGGGATTTCAATGGATTTCTGCCCAACGGAGGCGTCGGCTATCGGTTCGAGCTGCAGCCGCGCTCCAACGTCCGGGTGGATATCGGCGTGGGCAAGAAGTCCAACGGCGTCTACTTCAACTTCACCGAAGCGTTTTGAATGGCGTAATGCGGTGCTAGTGTTGCTGGGCCGAGTCGGCTTGCGCCTTGGCCTGGACGATGACCGAATCCGCCGCTTCCCAGCCGCCGCCCAGCGCCTTGTAGAGATTGGCCCCCGCCACCAGCCGATTGGCCCGCGCACTCGCCACCTGCAGCTGGGCTGGGTAGAGCACCTGCAAGGCGTCCAGGACCTCGAAGTAGGATGCCAGGCCGGATAAGTACCGCACGTTGGCCAGATCCACGGCGTCCTGGTAGGCCGCGGCCGAGCGGGCCTGCTGGGTCTCGACCTCGGTCAGCTTCTCGCGGGCCACCAGGGCGTTGGACACTTCCCCGAAGGCGCTGGTCACCGTCCGCTCATACAACACCTTCGACTGCTCCCATTGCGCCACGGCCGCCGCCTTCTGCTTGCGGAGCCGGCCGCCCTGGAACAACGGTCCCGCCAGTCCCGCACCGATCGACCAGAGTCCACCGGGGCCGAAAATGTTGTTGAGATCCTCGCTGGTCCCTCCCAGGAGGCCGGTGAGGCTGATCTTGGGGAAGAAGTTCGCGACGGCCACGCCCACCGCGGCGTTGGCGCTCCGGAGTTGCTCCTCGGCCTGCAGGACGTCGGGCCGGCGCTCGAGCAGGTCGGACGGCAGGCCGGCCGGCACGTCGGGCAGGATGGTCTGGTCGGCCAACCTGGCCCGCGACACGGGGCCCGGGGGGCGCCCGAGGAGCAGGTTGATCTGATTTTCCTTGGCGGCGATCTGCCGCTCCAGCTCAGGCGCCTGGGCAGACACGCTGGCTAACTGTCCCAGCGCGCGGGCGACCTCGAGGCGAGAGGCCGCCCCTCCTCCCAGTTTGGCATTGAAGAGGTTGTAGGCCCTCTGTAACGCCTCCATGATCCCGCGGGTCGCCCGGAGCTGGGCATCGAGCTGCATCAGCTCGAAATAGGACTGCGCCACGTCGGTCACCAGCGAGATCAACACGCCGCGCCGGCCTTCGACCGTGGCCAGAAAGGCGGCGTTGGCCTGCTCGCTCTGCCGCCGGACCCGACCCCAGAGATCCAGCTCCCAGTTCAGGTTGAGCAGACCCAGCCAGCGCGTGGTCGCTCCCGCGTTGCCGGAGTCGACCAGCGTGGTGGGGAGGTCGCGCCCGGTGATGCCGCCCTGGTAGCCGATCTGGGGATAGAAATCGGCCTTGGAGACGCCATAGAGGGCCCGGGCCTGCTCGACCCGTGCGGCGGCCAACCGTACGTCGTAGCCGTGCACCAGGGCCGAGTCGATGAGGGCGGACAGGGTCGAGTCCTGGTAGAGCCTCCACCAGGCGACGGAGGTGATGGCCCTGGCCTCCGCCAGCGCGGCGGAATCCACCGGAGGTGAGGCTATTGAAGGCGTATAGTAGGCCTCGGGGGTCACCATCTGGGGGCGCTCGTAGTTGGGTCCCACCGAGCACCCGGTGATTCCGGTGAGGCCCAGGAGCACGAGCCCGGCGCGCTTCATGGCGTGCCCTCCCCTCCATGAGCCGCCTCGCCGTGCCCGCCACCTTCGCCGTGCCCGCCACTCTCGCCATGGCCTCCGGCGCCGTGGCCCTCCTCGGGGGTTCCGGAAAGGCGCTCGACCAGCACGAACAACGCCGGGATGATGAAGATCGCGAGGCCCGTGGCCGCGAGCATCCCCATGATCACGGTGGTGCCCAGGACCTGCCTTGAGATGGCGCCCGCCCCCGCGGCGATCCAAAGCGGTACGCAACCCAGGATGAAGGCGAAGGAGGTCATGAGGATCGGGCGCAGGCGCAGCTTGGCGCCTTCCAGCGCCGCGTCCACCAATCCCTTCCCCTCCTTCATCTGCAGGATCGCGAATTCCACGATCAGGATCGCGTTCTTGGCCGCGAGGCCGATCAGCATGACCAGCCCGATCTGCCCGAACACGTCGAAATTGAACCGGCGGAGCAGCATGCCGAGGAAGGCTCCGAACACCGCCACCGGTACCGTCAGGAGCACGCTGAACGGCAGCGACCAGCTCTCGTAAAGGGCGGCCAGCACCAGGAAGACGAAGACCACCGACATGATCAGCACCCCGGCGGAGCCGCCCGCGTGCTTCTCCTGGTAGCTCATGTCGGTCCAGTCGTACCCCAGCTCGCGGGGCAGCGTGGTATTGGCCACCTCTTCCATCGCGGCCATCGCGTCGCCGGTGCTGAATCCGGGCGCCGGCGTGGCGCTGATCAACGCGGCGCGGAAGAGGTTGAACCGTTGGGTGAACTCGGGCCCGTAGACCCGGCTGGTCTCCAGCATCGCCCCCAGCGGCACCATGGTCCCGCTGTTGTTGCGGACGTGGAAGTTCGCGATTTGTCCGGGCTCCAGGCGCTGCTCCGCTTCGGCTTGGAGGAACACCTTCCAGACTCGGCCGAACCGATTGAACTGGTTGACGTAGAGGCCGCCGAGGTTGGCCTGCAGGGTCTGGTAGACGTCGGCCAGGGCCACGCCCTGTTTGACCACCTTGTCGCGGTTGACGTCGGCGAAGACCTGGGGCACCGCGGCACGGTAGATGGTACGCAGCCCCGCGAGCTCGGGGCGCTTGGCGAGCGCGGCCATGAATTTCTGGGTGTTGTCGGCCAGGAACTGCGGGGTTCCCCCGCTCCGGTCCTGGAGGTAGAAAGAGAGGCCGCTCCCGGTCCCGATGCCGGGGATGGCCGGCGGGAGGAAACCGAAGGCGACCGCCCCGGGAAGGGCTCCTGCCATTTCTCGATTGACCTTGGCCACCAGGGATTTCACGTCCTGGCCCTCGCCACCCCGGTCCTTCCACTCCTTCAGTGACACGAAGAAAAAGGCGTTGTAGGTGGCCGCGGTCTGACTCAGGAGGCTGTAGCCCACCACCGTGTTGTAGTACTCGATCTCCTCGTGCTTGGCGAGGATTCCCTCGATCGTCTTGGAGACGGCATCGGCGCGCTGGAGTGACGCCGCCGCCGGGAGCTCGACGTTCATGTAGAAGAACCCCTGGTCCTCGTCGGGCACGAAACTAGTCGGCAGGCGGGAGCCGAGCAGACCGGCCAGCACCGCGAACGCGGCGAGGATCCCCACGCTCAACACCATCTTGCGGATCAGGTGACCCGAGTAGGTCACGTATCCGTTGGTGAGCTTGGTGAACCACCGGTTGAACCCGGCGAAGAAGCGGCCCAGCCAGCTGGTCTTCTCTCCGGGCTCCCGGTGCCGCAGCAGCATGGCCGAGAGGGCGGGGGACAGGGTGAGCGCGTTGAAGGCGGAGATCAGCACCGAGATGGCGATCGTGAGGGCGAACTGCTGGTTCAGGCGTCCCTTGATACCGGCCATGAAGGCCGCGGGGATGAATACCGAGGACAGCACCAGGGCGATCCCGATGACCGGACCCTGCACCTCCTCCATGGCCTTGAGCGTGGCTTCCTTGGGCGACTTGCCGCGCTCGATCCACAGCTCCACCGCCTCCACCACCACGATGGCGTCATCCACCACCAGGCCGATGGCCAGCACCAATCCCAGCAGCGAGAGCGTGTTGATCGAGAAGCCGAACAGCGGGAAGAAAGCGAAGGTCCCGATCAGAGAGACCGGCACCGCGATCAGCGGGATCAGCGTGGCCCGCCAGTTCTGGAGGAACAGGAAGACCACGATGATCACCAGGACCACTGCCTCGAACAGCGTATGGAGGATCTCGGTGATGCCCTCGATCACCGGTGCCGTGGTGTCGAGGGAGACGGCATACTCGAGGTCGGCCGGGAATCGCTCGGACAGCTGTTTCACCGTCTCGCGTACGCCCTTGGAGACCGCCAACGCATTGGAACCGGGGGCCTGGAAGACGCCGATGATGCTGGACGGTTTGCCGTTGAGCCGTCCGATCTGGGTGTAGGTCAGGGCGCCCAGCTCGATCCGGGACACGTCCTTGAGTCGGACCACCGACCCATCCGGGTTGAGCCGCACCACGATCTCCCCGAACTCCTCGGCCGTGAGCAGCCGGCCCTGGGCGCGAACCGTGTAGGTGAACTCCTGTCCCGGTGGGGCGGGCTCCTGGCCCAGCCGGCCGGCGGGATTGACCGTGTTCTGCTGCTTGATGGCGTTGGCCAGGTCGGGGATGGTGAGGCCCAGCTTGGCCAGGCGGTCGGGCCGGATCCAGACCCGCATGGCGTAGTCGGCGGTGCCGAAATTGAGCACCTGACCGACGCCCTTCACCCGGTAGAGCGCATCGATGATGTTGATGGTCCCATAGTTGCCGAGGAAGGTCGGGTCGTAGCTCCCGTTGGGCGAATAGAGCGAGATCAGCATCAACGGGTTGGTGGTCGACTTCCGGACCGTGACGCCGAAGTTGTTCACGTCGGCCGGGAGCTGCGACGTGGCCTGGGACAACCGGTTCTGGGTGTTGACCTGGTCGATGTCGGGCGAGGTCTCCACCGAATAGGTGACCCGAAGCGACATGGTTCCGTCGTTGGCGTTGGTGGACTGCATGTACAGCATGTTGTCCACCCCGCTCATCTGCTGCTCGATCGGGGTCGCGACCGACTGTTCGACGGTGACGGCGTCGGCGCCGGTGTACGTCGTATTGACCAGGATCTGCGGCGGGACAATCTCGGGGTATTGGGCGATCGGGAGCCCGGGGATGGCTACCCCGCCCGCGATCACCGTGATGATCGCGATGACGATGGCGACGATCGGCCGATTGATGAAGAATTTCGACACGGGCTACTTCGCCGCGCTGGTGCTGTCGGGCTTCGCGGTCACGATCTTGACCGGTTCCCCCGGCCTCGCCCGCTGAAATCCCTCGACCACCACCTGGTCGCCGGGCTCGAGGCCCTTCTCCACCACCTGCAGCTGGCCGACCTTGGCTCCCGGTGTCACCACCTTGACCGCGAACTTCCCGTCGCTCCCCACTACGCCGACCTGGTAGCTCCCCTGCAGCTCGTTGAGCGCACGCTGCGGTATCAGGAGCGCTCCCTTCCTGGTATCCACCACCGCGCGCACCCGCGCGAATTGTCCGGGCCGGAGGAGGTTGCCGGGATTGGGGAAGGCGCCCTTGATGGCCATCGTCCCGGTCTTGACGTCCACCTCACGGTTGGTGACGATGACCTTCCCCTTGTAGGGGTACGTGCTGTCGTTCTCCAGGACCAGCTGGAGCCGGCCCTCTCCCTGTGGGGACCGGAGGTCCCGGTTGATGAGGGGGGCGAACCGCAGATACTCCTGCTCGCTGATGTTGAAGCCCACCTTGATCGGATTGACGGTGGAGACCGAGGTCAGCACCGTCCCGCCGTTGACCAGGTCGCCGACCTGCGCCTGGGCCACACCCGCCACCCCGTCGATCGGAGAGCGGACTTCGGTCCAGCCCAGGTTCAGCTTGCTCTGCTCCTGAGCCGCTTGAGCGCTCAGGAGCGCGCCCTTGGCCTCCTCCCGCCTCGAGATCGCGTCATCCAGCTCTTTCTGGCTCACCGCCTGCTGAGCCACCAGTGGCTCATAGAGCGCCACGTCCCGGTTGGCCTTGTCCAGCGCCGCCTGGGCCCGGGCCACGGACCCGCTCGACTGGTCGTACTGGGCGGAGAATTGCCGGGCATCGATGGCGAACAACGGGGTCCCCGCCTTGACGTAGCTCCCCTCCTGGTAGAGCTGCTTGACCAGGTAGCCCTCGACCTTGGGCCGGATCACCGCGTTGACGTTGCCCTCGAGGGTGCCGATCCACTCCTGATAGATCGGCACGTCCTGCTGCACCACGGGGGTCACGACCACCTCGGCCGGCGGTCGGGGCGGAGGCGCGGACTTGCCGCAGCCGGCAATCACCAGTGCGGCGAGGCCTGAAGAGACGATGGGGTTGGGGCGCATGAGGGCCTGATTCCAACGCTAAGGGACGGGCCGCTACCATCCGGGGCAGTGGCCAAGCTCTGGTAAGGCGCGGTCGCCGGGATCGGGATCGACCTGAAAAGCGGCTAAGGACGGGCGGGCCGATGACGGGATCACCTGCCTCCCGACCGGGCCGATGACACCGGTGAAGCCCAAGCGGTGCTTACCCCTTGATGGCGATGCTCGTCCACCCGGTCCTCTCGTCCAGCAACCGAGGATCGGGGTCGGCATCGCCCGGCGACCAGGCTGGGCAAGCGGCCGGATACGTTATTCACCCCGGGCCGGGAGCGCAATGGCGTCCGTCCCGAATTGAATTGCTTGGCTCGGCGGGAAATGGATGGCTGGGCGGGCCGTGGCCCTCGGTAGCTTTGCCCTTCGTGAAAACGCGCCGGTTCACACCTACCCGGGAGTGGGAGGACGCCCGCCAGATCCGCGGGCTGGAAGGGGAGTACGCCGCGATCGCCTACCTGACCGCCTGCGGCTGGGCCATCGAAGCCCACCGGTTCCGGCTGGGGCGCCACGACATCGACCTGATCGCCCGACGGGGCGGCGTGGTCGCGTTCGTCGAGGTGAAGACCCGCCGAGGCCAGGCCTTCGGATCCCCGGGCGCGGCAGTAGGACGGGACAAACAGGCCGCCATTGCCCGGGTGGCCGAGATCTGGCGGCTGCGGAACGGTCGAGCAGGGGAGATGTACCGGTTTGATGTGATCGAGGTGGTGGAGGGGAAGAATGGAAAGGTGAGGATTGAGCACATTGAGGACGCGTGGCGGCTCAGTCGTTAGAGGGCATCGGGCATCAGGCATCAGGCATCAGGTCGAAGGGAGTCTGACATCCTCGGTGTGATGGGAGGTCCGGGCAGGATTCAGAGCTACCGAGACCTGAGGGTCTGGAGTAAGGCGATGGATCTTGTGGTCGAGAGCTATCGGCTGGCGCGAAAACTTCCTAAGACAGAGGTCTATGGTCTGGTCTCTCAGCTCCAGCGATCGGCGGTCTCAGTGCCGGCAAACATCGCCGAAGGGAATGGCCGGAACCAATTAGGAGACTATCTGCGGCATCTGGCCATCGCGCATGGGTCACTCATGGAGCTTGAGACCCATTTCATTGTGGCAACGCGACTGGGATTCCTCACGGCCCCCGAGCAGGACGACGTCCTGGGCAGGACCAGAGAAGTGGGGAGAATGCTCAGGCGCCTGGTCGCAAGCCTCAGCAGGACCCGGGTAGCGACCAAACCTCGTGTCTTTGGGCAGACACGGTCAGACCCGATGCCCGATGCCTGGTACCTGGCGTCAGCCCAGTGACCGAAAATACTTCACCAGAAAACTCTTGATTCGGCCAATTTTCGGTACTACATTGGTGCAGTAAGCAAGTGATTCAAAATCATCCACATAAGAACTCGAGGCCTTCCATGCCCCCGGCTACCACCACCCCTGAATCCAAGCTCGAGCCCGAACGCCGCAAGGCGCTCGAACCTCGCCATCTCCCAGATCGAGAAGCAGTTGGGCAAGGGCTCCATCATGCGGATGGGGTCCGAGTCGCCCCGGGTGAAGGTGGCGGCGATTCCCACCGGCGCCATCAACCTCGATGCCGCCATCGGGATCGGCGGGGTGCCCCGCGGCCGGATCACCGAGATCTACGGCCCCGAGTCCTCGGGCAAGACCACCCTGACGCTCCACCTCGCGGCCAACGTCCAGCGGGCCGGCGGGGTGGCGGCCTACGTCGACGCCGAGCACGCGCTCGACGTCGAGTACGCCAAGAAGCTCGGGGTGGACGTCGAGAACCTGCTGGTCTCCCAGCCCGACACCGGCGAGCAGGCCCTGGAGATCGTCGAGATCCTGGTCCGCTCGGGCGCGGTGGATCTGGTGGTCATCGACTCGGTGGCGGCCCTGGTGCCCAAGGCCGAAATCGAGGGCGAAATGGGCGACAGCCACATGGGCCTCCAGGCCCGGCTGATGAGCCAGGCGCTCCGCAAGCTGGCCGGCGCCATCAACCGCTCCAACTGCGCGGTGGTGTTCATCAACCAGCTGCGCGAGAAGATCGGCGTGATGTTCGGCAACCCCGAGACCACCACCGGCGGCAAGGCGCTCAAGTTCTACGCCTCGCTCCGGCTCGACATCCGGCGGATCGGCCCGGTCAAGGAGCGGGAGGTGGTCATCGGCAACCACGTCCGGGTCAAGGTGGTCAAGAACAAGGTGGCGCCACCCTTCAAGCAGGCGGAGTTCGACGTGATGTTCGACGAGGGCATCAGTCACACCGTCGCTGCTGGTGGACCTCGCCTCCGAGGCCAACATCATCCAGAAGTCGGGCGCCTGGTATTCCTACGGCGATCAGCGGATCGGCCAGGGCCGCGAGAATGCCAAGCTCTTCCTGCAAGGACAATCCCGCCGCTGCATGGCCGAGGTCGAGAGTAAGGTCAAGGAGCTTCCTGGGCGTGCAGCCGGGGTGGCGTCGCCGGCGGCGGCGAGGCGGCAGCCGACGGACGGATCGACGGTCAGTGACTTGCCCGATGCCCGATGCCCGATGCCGCTGCTGAGCCCGATGCCCGATGCCCGATGCCTAGCCTACGCCTTCCGCCTCACGGCCTGGAGCCCGACCCGCTGCGGCCGGGGACCCTCCGCCTCCTGGTGGACGGCAAGCCCTACTGCACCCTCCCGGCGTCGAGCGATGCCATCGCCGGGGTGGACGTGGGGCAGGCCCTCGATCCGGAGACCGCACCCGGATCGATACCGCGGCGGACGCGGAGGCGGCCTACCGGACGGCGCTCCGCGCCCTGGAGCGTCGCCCCTTCGCCCGCGCCGAGCTGGGGCGTCGCCTGCTGCGGCGAAGGCCATCCTCCCGAGGCCGTGGCCACCGCCGTGGCGCGGGCCGAGGCGGCGGGTCTGCTCGACGACGCAGCGGTTCGCCCTCCACTTCGTCCAGACCCGCGCGGCCCGCGGCCGAGGGCCGGCCCGATTGCGGCGGGACCTCCGCGCCGTCGGGGTCGAGAGCGCGGTCATCGACGCGCGCCCTCGCGGCGGGCTGGCCCGAGGACACCGACCCCGAGGCCGCTGCCGTGGCCCTGGCGCGCAAACGGGCCGCGCAATTGGGCTCGCTCCCCCGGGACGTCAAGCGGCGCCGGGTGCTCGGCTACCTGGCGCGCCGAGGCTTCAGCGGGACTCAGCGGATCGAAGCGGTGCGTCGCGCCATGGCCGCCCCCGCGGGAAGCGCGGGAGCGCGGGAGACAGCGTAGCGTTCCACCAGCGGAGCGACCTATCCTCCCTCGGGGCCTGCTTTATATTCCCCACCCATGAAGTCGGCCACCATCCGACGTCTGTTCCTCGACTATTTCGTCGCCCAGGGGCACCGAGAGGTGCCTTCTTCGTCCCTGGTCCCCGCCGACGATCCCACCCTGCTGTTCACCAACGCCGGGATGGTGCAGTTCAAGCGCATCTTCCTGGGCCAGGAGCGCCGGGACTACGCCCGCGCGACCACCTGCCAGAAGTGCGTGCGGGCCGGCGGCAAGCACAACGATCTCGAGCAGGTGGGCCACACCACGCGGCACCACACCTTCTTCGAGATGCTGGGCAACTTCTCCTTCGGCGACTACTTCAAGCGCGACGCGATCGCGTTACGCCTGGGAGTTCGTCACCGGCGCCGCGCTACCTCGGCCTCGACCCCGACGCGGCTCCGCGTCACCGTCCATCACACGCGACGACGAGGCGCGCGCGCTCTGGCGCGAGGTCGCCGGGCTGCCGGACGACCGGATCTACGGCCTGGGCGACAAGGACAACTTCTGGCAGATGGGAGACACCGGGCCCTGTGGGCCGTGCTCGGAGATCTACGTGGACCTGGAAGGGGAGACAGGCGGAAAGGCGGAAAGGGGACAGGGAAGAAGAAGCGCCAGGTCATGTCGCAGGAGGAGTTCGAGCAGCTGGCCGAGGCGGGGCGGTTCCTCGAGATCTGGAACCTGGTCTTCATGCAGTTCGACCGCTCGGCCGACGGGACGCTCACCCCGCTGCCCAAGCCGTCGGTGGACACCGGCGCCGGGCTCGAGCGGATCGCGGCGGTGATGCAGCGGGTGGACAACAACTTCCACACCGACCTCTTTCTGCCGCTGCTCGATCGCGCCGGCCGAGCTGGTGGGGCGGCCCTACGATCGCGGGGACGGCCGGCGCCTCCTACCGGGTGCTGGCCGACCACGCGCGCGCGGTGACCTTCCTGCTCGCCGACGGGGTCTATCCCGAGCAACGAGGGCCGGGGCTACGTGCTGCGCCGGATCCTGCGCCGCGCGGTGCGCCACGCCTGGCTGCTGGGCCGGCGCGAGCCGACGCTGGCGCCGCTCACCGACGTCGTGGTGGCTGAGATGGGAGCGGTCTATCCCGAGCTGGTGACCAAGCGCCAAGGTAGATCCGGCGACGTGGACCCAGCGGGAAGAAGAGCGATTCCTCGAGACCATCGAAGGCGGGCTCCGCCGGCTGGACGACATCGTGTCGCACCGGCGCGACGCGGATCTCCGGGCGAGGAGGCCTTCAAGCTCTACGACACCTTCGGATTTCCCGATCGACCTGACCCAGATCATCGCGGACGGAGCGTGGCGTCACGGTCGACCTGGCCGGCTTCGAGCGCGTCGCTGGAGGAGCAGCGGGAGCGCTCGCGCGGCCGCGCGATCAGCGCCGGCAAGGGGCCTGACCGGGACCCGCGAGTCATCGCGGCCCAGGTTCCGGCAAGGATGGCGAAGCGGTCAAGCGCGGGCAGGCAGAAGTTCGTCGGCTACGAGACCGACGAGGCCGAGACCGATGTCCTCGCGTTCCGCCAGGAGGGACGATCGGGTCGAGCTGGTGCTCCGCGAGAACCCGTTCTACGTCGAGTCGGGCGGCCAGGTCAGCGACACCGGGGGCGTCGCCGGGACAGGGGTGGTCGCTGCCGGTGGACGCGTGCGGAAGGACGCCCAGCGGCACGTCGTGATCGGCGGCCGATTCGCCGAGGCGTTCGAGCCCACGACCGTGCGAGCGCGCGGTCGACGCACCCCGCCGCCGCAACATCGAGCGCAATCACAGCGCCACCCACCTGGTGCACTACGCCCTGCGCCAGCGTCTGGGCACCCACGTGCGGCAGCAGGGCTCGCTGGTCGAGCCCGACCGGCTGCGCTTCGATTTCTCCCACCACGGGCCGATCGATCCCGGCGACGCTGCAGGCCATCGAGCGACGAGGTGAACGCCCTGATCTGGGAGAACTTCCCGGTCGAGACCCGGAGATGGCCTATCCCGACGCGCTCGCGCTGGGCGCGATGGCGTTCTTCTCCGAGAAGTACGGCGACGGGTCCGAGTCGTGCAGCATGGGCCCCTCGATCGAGCTGTGCGGCGGCACCCACGTGCGGAGCACCGGACAGATCGGGCTGTTCCGGGTCACGGCACAGACCGGGGTCGCGGCGGGGGTGCGCCGCATCGAGGCGGTGACCGGGCCGGCGGCGTATCACGCTGCTCGAGCAGACGGAACACCGGCTGCACGACGTGGCCGAGGCGCTCAAGGCCCAGCCGGAGCACCTGGTGCGGAAGCTCGAGCAGCTCCTGCAGGAGCGGGAGCGGCTGGAGGCTCGGCTCCAGGAGCTCAAGAAGGCCGGCGGCGATGGCGGCGTAGTCGCGCCCAGCGGACAGGTGGTGGAGATCGACGGCGTGTCCGTCACCATCGGCGAGACCGGCGGCGAGGATCGCGACGAAGTGGGCACCCTGGCGGACCGCTTCCGGGAGAACCGGACGCCATGGCGTCCTGGTGCTGTTCGGGAGCGCGGGCCGCGGCGCCATCCACGTGGCGCTCACCGACGACCTGGTCCGCGCCGGACGCAAGGCCGGGGACCTGGTGAACCGGATCGCGGCGCGCTGCGGCGGCAAGGGCGGTGGACGTCCGCACTTCGCCTCCGCCGGCGTCGGGGATCCGTCGCAGCTCCGCCGCGGTGCGCGCCGAGCTACCCAAGCTGGTGGCCGACTGGCTGCAGGGGTCGGGCTCGTGACGGTCGGATGACGGCGGATACCGAATGGCTGGAGGCCCGGCTGGGCAAGGCGCCCGCGGCCTTGGGGCAGCGGGTCAGGGAAGTCGTCGCCCAAGACGGTCGAGGAGAGACGAGGGCCGGCGCCTTGGCCGCCTCGGCGGTGGCGCTGCTGGGCCGGGTGATCCACCATCCCGGCGATCGGAGCATCGCGCTCGATCTCCTGGCTGCCGACGGACTCATCACCCTGGCGCTGCTGGCCCAGGCCGAGCTCGACCCCGAACACCTCGAAGCCTTCGCCGCCGGCCTGCTGGCGGCTCCGCATCGCCCGTGATCGACCTGCATTGCCACCTCCTGCCGGGGGTGGACGATGGGTCACGCTCGCTGCAGCAGTCAGTCGCCGTACTGCGTCGCATGGTCCGGCACGGCGTGACCGAGGTCTGTCTCACGCCGCACCTGCTGGCGAGTCAGGCCAGCGGAGGGGTCCCCGCCGACCAGGATGAGGCCTTTCGAGCGTTGAGCCCTATCGCGCCCACGGAGGTGCGCCTCCATCGCGGCGCCGAGGTGATGTTGGACCGGCCGCTGACCGAGCAGGTCGCGGCGGACCGCAAGGTGACCTTGGGCGGCAGCCGGTATATCCTGGTGGAGTTTCCTCACCGGGTCACGGCGGAGACCGTCTACTACGCGCTCTCGGTGGTGAAGACCCTTGGGCTGGTACCGGTGCTGGCTCATCCGGAGCGCTACAGGTCCTGCCGGCCGCAAACGGTGCGATGGTGGAAGGAGACCGGGGCGCTGATGCAGGTGGACGCGACCACGCTGCTCTCCAGCTCGGCCCGGGGAGAGCGGGCCCGCGATCTGTTGCGGTACGGGCTGGCCGACATCCTGGCCGCGGACAACCACGGGGACAAGCGCACCTTGAGCGACGGCGTATGAGGCGGTGGTGAGCCACGGCGGGGCCGCGCAGGCCGATCTCCTGGTCTCCCAGAACCCCAAGGCGATTCTCGACGACCAAGCGACGCAGGCGGTGCCCCCGATGAAATTCCGCTCCTCGATCGCGCAACGCCTGCGCCGGCTCTTCGACCCGGAGTCTCTGTGACCTCGCCCTCGGCGCGCATCGCGGCCGCGCTCCGCGACCTGGCTCGGCTGGCCGAGCAGACCACCGGCCTGAGCGAGCAGGTGGCCGCGATCGCCGCGCGGTACCAGGAGACCCTGCGCGGGGGCGGCCGGCTCTTCTTCGCCGGCAACGGGGGCAGCGCCGCCGACGCCCAGCACCTGGCGACCGAGTACGTGGTCCGGTACCGGCGCCAACCGTCGGCCGCTGGCGGCCATCGCGCTCACCACCGACACCTCGCTCCTCACCGCGGCCGGCAACGACCTGGGCTTCGACAGCGTGTTCGCCCGACAAGTCGAGGCGCTGGGGCGCGAAGGCGACCTCCTGGTGCTTCACAGCACCAGCGGCGAGAGCGAGAACCTGCTCGCCGCCGCCAAGGCCGCACGCGCCCAGGGCCTCGTTACCGTGGCCTTTCTCGGCAAAGGCGGTGGCCGACTCAAGGCGCTGGTCGATCATGCGCTGGTGGTTCCATCGGACGAGACCAGTCACGTGCAGGAGATTCATCTGGCGCTGGAGCACGTGATTGTGGAGTTGGTGGAGGAGGGGCTCTTGGGGGGAGAACGGTAGAACGGTAGAACGGGGGAACGGGACCACACTGTGGAGTGTTCCGACTTCTTGATTCTGTCATCCCGAGGGCGCCGTCGCGGGCGACGGGCCCGAGGATCTCAGGGCTCGTCGTTTCCGGGACTGCAACCATTGAGCATCGTTCGCTGGGCGCGGAATGACACAAGGGAGGAACGGGCGAACGGACGAACGAGGAAACGGGAACTGACTACCCGTTCTCCCGTTCTCCCGTTCTCCCGTTCTACCTAGAGCGTGATCACGCTCTCGGGGAAGACCGCGCTCGTGACCGGCGGCTCTCGAGGCATCGGGCGGGCCACGGCGGTCCTGCTGGCGCGGGCCGGGGCCGATGTCGGGATCACCTACCTCAGCCGGCGAGCCGAGGCGGAGGAGGTGGCCAAGGAGATCAGGGGACTGGGTCGGCGCAGCTGGTTGGGCGGGGGCGATCTGGGAGAGGCCGCGACCGTGGACCGCCTGTTCCAGGACTATCAAGCTCAAATGGGCCGACTGGATCTCTTCGTCGGCAATGCCGGCATCTGGCCGCCCGAGCCAGTAGCGCTCCGGGATCTCGCGCCCGAGCGCTGGCGGGAAACCATGCAGGCCAATCTCGATTCGATCTTCCTCACGACCCGGGCCGCGCTCCGCATGATGCCGCCAGGTGGAAGGGTGGTGCTGGTCTCGAGCACCGCGGCCCAGCGGGGCGAGGCCTTTCACGCCGACTACGCGGCCACCAAGGGGGCCATGATCGCGCTCACCAAGTCGCTGGCGGTCGAGTGCGCCCCGGACATCACGGTCAACTGCGTGGCGCCCGGTTGGGTGGACACCGAGATGAGCGAGCCGGCCTACGTGCGACGGAGGTCGCGACCGGATCGCCAAGACCATTCCGATGGGTCGCCCGGCGACGGCCGAGGAAGTCGCCGGGCCCATCGTGTTCATGCTGAGCGACCTGGCCCGGCACATCACGGGCGAGGTGCTGAACGTGAACGGGGGGAGCGTGTTGTGCGGTTGAACGGTAGAACGGGGGAACGGGGGACTGCCGAGTGCCGATTGCCGATTGCCGAGTGCCGATTGGGAATGGGGGAATGGGGGAATGAGGGAATGAGAGAATGGAGGATTGGGGAAATGGGCGAAGGGAGAGAAGGAGGCGCCAGGGGCCCGGACCGTTCCCGTTCTCCCGTTCTCCGGCTCTCCCGTTCTCCGGCTCTCCCGTTCTCCCGTTCTCCCGTTCTCCCGGTCTACCCCTGGACTGGTTCCCCCCCCACCCCGACATGATCCATCTCCTCTTCACCGGCGGCACCATCTCCATGCGGCGGGACGAGGCCGCCGGGGGGAATGTCCCGGTGCTCGACGGCGAGGCGCTGGTGCGGCTGGTGCCCGGTCTGCCAGCCGTCTCCCCATTCCGCATCGAGGACTGGGGCCGCTTTCCCGCCTGCCATCTGGGCCCCGAGGATCTCTGGCGGTTGCGGGAGCGGGTGCGGGCCATCCAGACCGGGCCGGATCGCCCCACGGGGATCGTGATCACCCACGGCACCGACACCATCGAGGAGACCGCCTACCTGCTGGCGCGCACCCTGGATCCCCAGGTTCCCGTGACCATCACCGGGGCGATGCGCACTTCGAGCGATGCCGAGTGGGACGGCCCCCGCAACCTCACGGACGCGGCGCGAGTGGCGGCCGACCCCGGCAGCGCCGGCCGGGGGGCGATGGTGGTCTTCTGCGGGAAGATCCTGGCGGGGCTCGAGGCGGCCAAGACCCACGCCACCGATCCCGATGCGTTCGAGGCGCCGCACGCGGGCCCGATCGGCCGGGTCGAGGGGGAGCGAGTGGCATGGAACGGGAGCCGTGGCGCCTCCAGTCGAATGCTCCTGCGTCCGCCCGCCCTCACGGCGCGGGTGGCGTTGGTCCCCATGGTGATCGGAGACCGGGGCGAGCTCCTCGACCTGGCCCGCCCTACCCACGACGGTGTCGTGATCGTCGCCTTTGGCAGCGGCAATCTCCCACCCGGCGCCGCTCCCCGCCATCCGGCGCTGGCTGGCGGAGGGGAAGCCGGTGGTTCTCGCGACCCGTTGCCTCTACGATCAGGTCACGCCGGTCTATGCCTTTCCGGGCGGTGGCGGCGACGCTGGTCAGGGAAGGCCTGATCCCCGCCGGGCCCCGGACGCCGGCCCAGGCGCGGATGGAGCTGGTGATCGCGTTGTCGGCGGGGGCGGGGTATGGGGGAGGGGGAAGGGCTGAGGAGGTTCTGGGTTCTGAGTTCTGGGTTCTGGGTTCTGGGTTCTGAGTTCTGGGTTCTGAGTTCTGAGTTCTGAGTTCTGGGTTCTGAGTAAGATTCCTTATCCGTCTCAACCGCCTTGTCCGTCTTGACCGCCCTGTCCGACTAGCTTACTCCCATGCCGCCCCCGACCACCCTCCCCATCCCCGCCGACGTGCTCCAGATCGCGCGCACGCTGGAGGATGCCGGGTTCGAGGCCTGGTGCGTCGGCGGGGCGATCCGGGACACGCTGCTGGGCGAGCCCAACACCGACTTCGATGTGGCCACCGCGGCCACGCCCGACGCGGTCCAACGCCTGTTCAAGCACACGGTGCCGGTGGGCGAGCGGTTCGGCACCGTCGCGGTGCGTACCGCGCAGCGCTTCCACGAAGTCACCACCTTCCGGCGGGATGTCCAGACCGACGGCCGCCACGCGGTCGTCGAGTTCGGCGCCTCGCTCGACGAGGACCTGGCGCGCCGAGACTTCACCATCAACGCCATCGCCTTTCATCCGCTCAAGCATCGATTGGCGCGATCCCTTCCATGGCCGGGCCGACCTGGAGCGCCGGCTGATTCGGGCGGTGGGCGATCCGGCCGCGCGGTTCCGGGAGGACTATCTCCGCATCCTCCGGGGCATCCGCTTCGTGGCCCGGTTCGAGTTCAAGATCGAGCCGATCACCTGGGCCGCGGCGGTGGAGGCGTCGCCCGGCCTGACCCAGCTCTCCGCGGAGCGGGTGCGGGAGGAATGGTTCAAGGGCCTGAAGACCGCCCGCTCGATCCGGCACCTGGTCGACCTCTGGTGGGCGGTGGGCGCCGCCCCGATCTGGCTTCCCGAGCTGGTCCAGACCAGCGAGGAGGCCGGCGCCTGGCTCCAGCATCGCTCCGCGTCTTTGGAGATCGGCGGCGAGGGAGCCAGCCGGGCACCCCGGGATCCCATCCTGCTCACCTCACTCCTGTGCCGTGACCCGGTCGCGGTGCTGGCCCGTCTCAAGGCCTCCAAGGCGGAGATCGCGCGGGCGGCGGCAGTGGTGGCGGGGCCGGCAGAGCCGGAAGGGATCACGCCGGTCGCGGTCCGGCGCTGGCTGGCCGGCGTGGGCGACGCGGCCGACGACCTGGCCGCGGTCTGGGAGCTGCGTCACGGCTTCCCGCCGCTCTGGGCGTCCGGTGGTGCAGGGAATCCGGGAACGGGGCGAGGCGGTGAGCCGAAAGGATCTGGCCATCACCGGCACCGACCTGCAGGCGGCCGGGCATCCCGCCCAGCCCCGCCATGGGCAGCATCCTCGGAGCGGCTCCTGATGCAGGTGGTCGACGACCCCACGCTCAATACCCGTGAAACGCTGCTGGCCCGGGCTCGCGCGCTGAAGTGAAGGCCCTGGTCTTCGCCCTGGTCGCGGCACTGGGCAACCTGGCGGGGGCGTGGGCGGTGGTCCGGCACGCCCGGCGGGGGCTCCACATCATCGAGGGGTTCCTGGCGCTTGGGGGCCGGGTTCATGATCGCCGTGGCCCTGGTGGACATGGTGCCCGAGGCCTTCGCGCGGGATCCGCTGGCGCCCGGCTTCATCCTGGCCGGCTACCTGGCCGTGCACTTGGCGCAACACGTCGCGGTGCCCCACTTTCACTTCGGCGAAGAGACCCACCACCTGAGCGCCGGCGCGGGCATCTCCGCCCTGCTCGGCCTCCTGCTCCATACCTTCTTCGACGGCGTCGCCATCGCCAGCGGGTTCCTGGTCTCCCCCGGACTGGGCATGCTCCTGTTCATGGCGGTGTTTCTGCACAAGCTGCCCGAAGGTGTGGCCATGGCCAGCGTGATCCTGAGCACGGGTCAAGTCGGCGAATCGCGCGCTGGCCGCCGCCGGCGCGCTGGGCGTCGCCACCGTGCTCGGTGTGGTGGTCACCGATGTCGCCCTGCCGCTCCGGACTCACGGCCTCGCCATCGCGGCCGGAGTCACGCTCTACGTGGCCGCCTCGAACCTGGTCCCGGAGATCCAGGCCAAGCAGAGGCTGGCGGCTGCCGGTGGCGTTTTTTGCCGGGGCGGGGTTGTTCTTTCTTGCGAGACTCTTAGTGCAGGCTTGAGCCGCATCAGGCATCGGGCATCAGGCATCGGGTAACCGGTTGACTGGGTCCCGTTCTCCCGTTCTCCCGTTCTACCGTCCCCGTTCCCCCCTCCCCTTTCCCCTCTTACGCTTAAGCCATGTCCTCCCCCTCCCTCTTCTCCACGCCCGAGCCGCTGGCGGCGCGCATGCGCCCCCGGACCCTCGAGGAGTGCGTGGGGCAGGAGCAAGCTCCTGGCGCCCGGCCGCGCGCTGGGGGACGCGATCCGGCGGGGAGACGTGGAGAGCTCCATCCTCTGGGGTCCCCCCGGGCAGCGGGAAGACCACCATCGCCCGGCTGATGGCCCAGTACACCGACCGCGAGTTCGTGGAATTCAGCGCGGTGACCGAGGGCGTGCCGCGGGTTCGCGAGATCATCGCGGAGGCCGAGAGCCGGCGGCAGCTGGGGCGGGGAACCATTCTCTTCTGCGACGAGATCCACCGCTTCAACAAGGCCCAGCAGGACGCCTTCCTGCCCCACGTCGAGCGGGGCACCATCACCCTGATCGGCGCCACCACCGAGAACCCCAGCTTCGAGATCAACGGCGCGCTGCTGTCGCGCTGCCGAGTCTACGTCCTCGAGCGGCTGGACGCCGCGGCGCTGGAGCAGGTGGTCGAGCGCGCCCTGACCGATGCCGAGCGGGGGTTGGGCCGGGAGCGGCTCACCGTGGACGACGAAGCGCGGGCGCTCCTGATCGAGCAGGCCGACGGCGACGCGCGGCGTGGTACTGTCGGTCCTGGAGATTGCCGCTCGGCAGGTGGGAGCGGGGGGCCGGATCGACCGGAGGTGTCATCGCGAACGCCCTGGCCCGGCGGGTCCCAGCCTACGACAAGAGCGGCGAGGAGCACTTCAACCTGCTCTCCGCCTATCACAAGTCGCTGCGCGGGCAGCGATCCCCACGGCGCGCTCTACTGGATGGCCCGGATGCTGGAGGGGGGCGAGGATCCCATGACGCTGTTCCGGCGCGCCATCGCCATGGCGGCGGAGGACATCGGACTGGCCGATCCCGAGGCGCTCAAGCTGGCGGTCGCGGCGCGGGACGCCTTCCACATGCTGGGCCCGCCCGAGGGCTACCTCCCGCTGGCGGAGATGACCATCTACCTCGCCACCGCCCCCAAGTCCAACAGCGTCAAGGTCGCCCTCGGCGCAGGCCCTGGAGGCGGCCCAGGAGACGCCCGCCGAGCCGGTCCCGCTGCATCTCCGGAACGCCCCCACCGGGCTGATGAAGCAGCTGGGCTACGGCGCCGAGCTACCGCTACGCCCACGACTACCCCGACAGCTACGTGGCGCAGGAGTACCTGCCGGATGTCCTGAAGGGCCGCAAGCTCTACGAGCCGGGGACGCTCGGGCTTCGAGAAGCGGATCCGGGAGCGGATGGAGTGGTGGGAGAAACAGCGTGGAGAGAAACGGGAGAACGGGAGGGGAACGGGGAGAACGGGAACGGAGCAGCGACGGGGAACGGGGAACAGGGAACGGGAAGTCGGCGGACAAGGCGGACAGGACGGACAGGACGGATGAGGTGGGGCAGGCTCAAGGTGTCATCCCGAGGGTACCGTCGCGGAGCGACGGCCCCGAGGGATCTCGGATCGAGCGTCTTGAGACCCTGAACCCGAGATCCCTCGGCCCCTCCCTTCGGTCAGGGTCCCTCGGGATGACAGAGACGGGTGGTCGACTGCCACTGCGTGCCCTGCCTTGCCTCTATGCCGCGATGCCCGATGCCCGATGCCTGATGCCTGATGCCCGATGCCATGCCCGTGACCTCATGATCTCCGCTTATATTCAAAGCAGAGGACCTAGAGGAGGGCCACCATCACGAAGCTGATCACCATCACGCCGCCGGTCGAGCGCGCCCTGCTGGTTGGGGCACCGCGTAAGGGCTCCGCCGACGCGCCGCATATCGACGAGCATCTCGGGGAGCTGGCCCGGCTCACGGACACCGCCGGGGCCCAAGTCCTAGGGCAGGTCTCGCAGCAGGTCGCCGCGCCCAATCCCGCCACGCTGATCGGAGAAGGCAAGGTCCAGGAGATCGCCGACCGGGTCAAATCCGACGGCGCCACCCTGGTGATCTTCGACGAGGAGCTGACGCCGGTGCAGGGGCAGAACCTCGAGACCAAGCTCGGCGTCCGGGTCATGGACCGGGCCGAGCTGATCCTGGATATCTTCTCGACCCGGGCGCGGACCCACGAGGCCAAGCTGCAGGTGGAGCTGGCCCAGCTCCAGTATCTGCTGCCGCGGCTCACGCGGATGTGGTCTCACCTCTCGCGGATCCGGGGCGGTATCGGTCTCCGGGGCCCGGGCGAGACCCAGCTCGAGACCGACCGCCGGATCATCCGCAAGAAGATCCAGACCCTCAAGGCCAAGCTCAAGGACGTCGAACAGCACCGGGAGCGGCTGCGGTCGGGCCGGCCCCCGATGCTGACGCGTGGCCCTGGTGGGCTACACCAACGCGGGCAAGTCCAGCATCCTCCGCGCGCTGTCAGGCGAGCACGACATCTTCGTCGAGGACCGGCTGTTCGCGACCCTGGACACCATCACTCGCGAGGTGGACCTGGGCGACGGATCCCAGGCCCGGATCTCCGACACGGTCGGGTTCATCCGCAAGCTGCCGCACCACCTGGTGGCCAGCTTCCGCGCCACGCTGGAGGAGGTGAGGCAGGCGGACCTGCTGCTTCACGTGGTGGACGCCTGCCACCCGACGTGGGAAGAGCAGATGGAGGTGGTGGAGCAGGTGCTGGCGGATCTGGGTGTCACCGAGACGCCGGTGGTGCCGGTGTTCAACAAGATGGATGCGGTGACCGACCCGGGAGCCTTCGCGGCCCGGGCCCTCGAGCTCCATCCCGACGCGGTGATGGCCACCACGATGCGATTCGGCGGCCTGGAGGCGCTCAAGGCGGAGCTCCGGCGCCGCGAGCAGGAGGCTCGGCCGGCGGTCACGGTCCGGGTTCCGGTGGGCGACGGCGCCGCGTTGGCGGCGCTCTACCGCCAGGGCGAGGTGATCTCGCGGGCCCAGGTGGATGGGCACTTCGAGGTGGTGGTGA
>CAVPGI010000003.1:0-403411 GCA_963704015.1 uncultured Gemmatimonadales bacterium | reverse complement strand
TTGCTCGAAGGACGCGTTACGCTCCGTGAGCAGGATGTCACCGGATGGCCGCCCGAACGCCGGGGACTCGGCATCGTGTATCAGCAGTACCATCTCTTCCCCCACCTCACCGTCCGGGCCAACCTGGGGTATGGGCTTCGGCGGAGCCCGCTGTCGATCGCGGAGCGCCACGCGCGGGTGGAAGACCTGGCGGGCCGCCTGGGCATCACCGAGTTGTTGGATCGCAGCGTCACGCACCTGAGCGGCGGCGAGCAGCAGCGCGTGGCCTTGGGCCGGGCGCTGGCCCCGCGCCCCAGCATCCTGCTTCTGGATGAGCCCTTCGCCGCGGTGGATCCCGCTACCCGCCGCGGGCTCCGCCGGGAGCTCAGAGCGCTGCACGAACAGGAAGGGATCACCACGCTTCAGGTCACCCACGACTTCGATGACGCGCTGCGGCTGGGCGACTGGGTCGCGGTGCTGTCCGAAGGACGGATTGCCCAGGCCGGCACCCCCGAGGAGGTGTTCCGCTATCCCAACTCCGCGGGCGTGGCCCAGTTCGTCGGGGCCGGGAACGTGATCGCCGGTCGGGTTCGGCGGACCGGCCCCGCTGCCGGTGAGCCGCCGCGATTCCCCGCCCAGTTCCAAAGCGACGAACTGGTCCTCGATGTGCTGGCCGAGCGCGAGGGACCCGCGCACGCGGTACTCCGGCCCGAAGACATCCTGTTGAGTCGGGAAGCTCATCCCAGCTCGGCCAGGAATCGACTTTCCGGCCGAGTCGTGCGCCTCGAACGATTGGGACCCGCGGTGCAGGTCCATCTGGATGTCGGTCGGCCCCTGGTCGCGGCCATCACCACGGCCTCGGCCGAAGACCTGGCGTTGCAGCCTGGAGACCGGATCGAGGTCTCCTTCAAGGCCATGGCGGTGCGCCTGGTGTAGTAGAAGCGATCAGCGCCCGGGCCGCCCGGCACTCGATCGCGGATGCTCTTACATTCCCATTCATGCCCGCCCGAGTCATGCATGCCGATCTCGACGCGTTCTTCGTCGAGGTCTGCCGCCAGCGGCACCCCCATCTTCGCGATGTCGAGCCGCTCATCGTGGGCGGCCGGGGAGACATGCGGGGCGTGGTGCAGTCCGCGTCCTATGGAGCCCGCCGGTTCGGCGTGCGATCCGGCATGCCCACCGCCCAGGCGCTGCGTCTCTGTCCCCAGGCCACCGTCTTTCAAGGCTCCTTCAGCCACTACCGCGAAGCCTCCCGGGCCGTTCGAGAAGTCCTGAAGCGCCACTCGCCGGCGGTGATCATGGCCTCGCTGGACGAGGCCTACCTGGACTTCTCCGGGACTGAGCAGCTGTTCCCCGTCTCGCTGCTTCCAGTGGCGGAACGGGTCAGAGATGATGTGAAGCGGGAGACCGGGCTCGATACCAGCATCGGGATCGGTCCCAACCGCATGATGGCCAAGCTGGCTTCCGATTTTGCCAAGCCGCGGGGCCTGACGGAGGTTCGGGCCGGATGGGAGGCCGGGTTCTTGGCCGGCTTGCCGCTGCGGGCCCTGCCGGGAGTGGGTCCCAAGACCGCGGAGCGCTGGGCCGCCAAGGGCCTGACGACCGTGGAGCAGGTTCAGCGCCTGGTGCTGGAAGACCTGGAGCGACTGGTGGGGCGGGAGGCGAGGGTGCTCAGGCTCCGCGCCTACGGCCAGGGTAGCTCCCGAGTCCCCCCGGACCGGCTTCCCAAATCGGTGAGCCGCGAAACCACCCTGCCCCGCGACTCGAGTGACCCCGAGCATCTCGAGGGTTTGCTCGGACTCTTTACCGCCCGGGTGGCTGGGGAGCTCCGCCAGGAGGGACTGATGGCGCGCACGGTGAGTCTCAAGCTGCGCCACGGCGACTTCAAGACCATCACGCGAAGCGTCACCCTCTCGGGCCCCACCGACCTCGACGCCGAATTGTTGGAGCCGGTGCGGCGGCTGTTTCGTGCGGCCTACCAGCAGGCCCGGGATCGGCGCCAGGCCATCCGTCTGGTCGGCGTGGCCGCCAGCACCCTGGTTCCCCGAGAGCCGCCCGATCTGTTCGAGCCGGCCGGCCGAGCCAGGCTCCGCGCCCTGACCGAGGCGGTGGACGCGGTCCGCGGCAAGTTCGGCTTTTCCGCGCTGCAGCCGGGCCGCCTGCTAGAGCTCCGCCCGCGCCGATGACCATGGTGTTCCGGGTCGCCCTGCTCCTGCTGCTGCCGACCGTCGCGGTTGGTCAGGGAGATCCCGCCGCCCAATGCGCCGCGGGGGACGCACAAGGGTGTCTCCGGGCCGGGCTCGCGCTATACCAGAGCGACGATCTCGCCAACCTCCCCGGAGCGGCGAGGTACTTCCAGAGCGCCTGCGACGGCCGGGTTCCCCAAGGGTGCCGATACTTGGCGGAGCAATATCGGGGCGGCCGCGGCGTTGCGGTCGACGTGTCGCGGGCCATCACCTACTATGAGCGGGGCTGCGAGCTGGGAGACGGGACCGCCTGTTCCGAGGGCGGGTATCTCCGTCAACAGGGCATGGGCAGTTCCAGCGACATGACCCGGGCCGTGAACCTCTACAACCGTGGGTGCGAGTTGGATAACGGTTCGGCCTGCGGACGACTCGGCCTCCTCTATCGCTCCGGACAAGGAGTGATCCTCGACGCCCAGCGAGCCGTGAACCTGCTGGTCAAGGGCTGTAAGGGCGGCGAATTCTGGACCTGCGAGGAAGCGGCCCACATGTACGACGTGGGCGACGGCGTAGCGGTGGACCCGGCCCGCGCTGCGCAGGTCTACCAGGATGGATGCAACCTCGGACTCCCCATGGCCTGCTTCCGGCTCGGTATCCTCTACCTGCAGGGGCACGGGGTTCCCTACAGTCCCAAGAAGGCCGAGGAGCTCTACTACAAGATTTGCACGCCCACGGCCGGGACCTACTGCGCCTCCTGGTACGACCTCCTGCTTCACAGCCCCCCCCGCTGACCCGTGCTCCAGACCGTCTTCTCACGATGGGTCGGGGTCGCGCTGGTGGCGGCAGGGGTCCTGACCCCGCTCGGCCCCATCAAGGCGCAGTCGCCGGAACAGGCCGATTGCGAGCGCGGCAGCGCGGCCGCCTGCCTGGCGGCGGGCCGGGCCCTCGATACCCGCGATGCGGACGATCGCACCCTGAGTCGTGCCGCGGCGTTCTACCAACGCGCCTGCGAGGGGCCGGTCGCCGAAGGCTGCCTGGCCCTGGCCGAACTCTATTTCGCCGGCCGCGGAGTCAGCGCCGATCCTCACCGGGCGGAGACCCTGTTTCAGCGGGGCTGCGACCTGGGTGACGCGACCTCCTGCCTGGAGCTGGGGGGGCGCCTCCAGTCGGGACTCGGCATTTCCCCCAACCAGACGCGGGCCGTCCAGCTCTATCGCAAGGCGTGTGATCTCCGGCAGTACCAGGCCTGCGGCCTGGCGGCCCAGATGTACTGGAGTGGCGACGGCGTGTTCACCAACAGCGGCCAGGCCCTGGCGCTCTGGGACATCGGTTGCCAGGGAGGAGACCGGGACCAGTGCGATCGGCTGGGGAGGATCTACGACACCGGAGAGGTGGTCAGAGAATCGACTGGCAAAGCGGCGGGCTACTACTCTCGTTCGTGCGCGCTGGGCAGTCCAACCGGCTGCTATTCGCTGGCCTTGCTCTACGTCGACGGACGGGGGGTCCGGGCCGACCGGAGCCGGGCCGATTCGTTATATCGTCTGGCTTGCCAACTGGGCAGCGACGTAAGCTGCTCTCTGGCCACCCCCGAGCAGCCCCGGTGAGCCTGGCCTCCTAACGGAAGTCCTTTTCTTCGAAGCGCAGGCCCACCACGCCCGCCGAGCGGTCCACTTGCGGGCCCAATTCCTGGAAAGTCGCGGCTTTTCCATCTCCCCTGGTGGCCTGTACCGAGCTGTTCAGGAACAGCGGGTAGTAGCCGATGTGCGCCCGGGTGGCCCCCGGCGGAACTGTACAGCCGCAGTCCATGGCTCCGGCCACGCCTGCGTTCACCCGGAGGGCCAGCGGCTGGGTGGAGGCGTTGGTGATGAGCGGCGCGAAGAACGGCGTGCCCGCTGAGGCACCGTCGATCACCCGAACCAGCCTTCCGCGAGGTTGGTCGAGCACCAAGGTCCCCTGTACATCGCTCCCCATCGGCTGACCGCCGGAGACCGGCCGAACCAGGAACCACTGCGCCACCACCTGCTGTTCCCGGGGAATCCGGCGGACCAGCTTGCCTCCCGGCTCGACCTCCACAGTCTGCCCAGCCAGCGCGACTCGCACCGGCTCCACCAAATGGTTTTCGACTACCAGGGTCGGCCTGGCAAAGGCGAGCCGGAACCCCAGGAATCCAACTAAGACCACCGCTACTCCGAGCAGAAGCCACAAGGCGGTCGGGGGTCGCGCAGCCTTGGTTGAAGGTTCAGGCGCCACCGGCTGGCCCGATTTCCGTTGCGCGCTTTGGAGGGGCTGGGTGGCGGCGTCCTGGATCTTCTGGGCCACCCGCTGCGCGCTGATGGTCTCCTGGGGTCCGCTCTTTCGCCCCTCGGCCAGCGCCTGCTGAACCATGACCGCCGACTGGTAGCGCTCCCCCGGCCGCTTGGCCAGGCAGCGCATGATGACATCCGACAACCACCGAGGGATCTTGCCGTTGACCTCGCTGGGGATCGGCACCGGGTCGGCCAGGTGCTTGCCGACGATTTCCTGGGAGGTGGCCCCGTCGTAGGGCGGAGTTCCCGTCACCATCTGGAATAACATGGCGCCGAGGGCGTAGAGATCGCTCCGGGCGTCGATGTCTCCCTGACCCAGGGCCTGCTCCGGACTCATGTACTGGGGTGTGCCCACCACGAAGCCGGTCGCGGTCATCTGGGGGCCGGTTCCACCCACCTGTTTGGCGATGCCGAAGTCCACCAGCAGGGGCCGGCCGGTGTTGGCCTCCAGCATCACGTTATCCGGCTTGATGTCCCGGTGGACCAGGCCGTTCTGGTGGGCGTGGCTGAGCGCGTCGAGGATGGGCCGGATGATGCCCAGGGCGCGATCCACGTCCAGCGCCCCGGAGGTCCGAAGCAGTGCGGCCAGGGACTGCCCCTCCACGAAGGGCATCGCGTAGTAGACCAGGCCCTCTCCCTCGCCGACGAAGTGGATGGGGAGGATGTTGGGGTGATTGAGCCGGGCGACGGTCCGGGCCTCGTGCTTGAAGCGCTCCAGCATCCCGGCCGACCAGGCGATATCGGGCTTGAGGACCTTCACGGCCAGGCGCCGCTGCAGGTCATGGTCCCACACCTCGTAGACCTCGGCGAACCCCCCTTGGCCGAGCAACCGGCGCACCTCGTACTTGTCCCCCAGCGCCCTGGTCAGCCGCTCCTTGACCGTGGCCGGAGCCGCCGAGGAGGGGCGAGAGGGAGGCGGCGGCGAAGAGACCGGAGGGGGAGGTGGAGGCGGCGGCGCCGTGGTGGCGCGAGCGGCCCCACTGATCACGGTCGGGGTCTGGGCCCCGCAGGTGGCGCAATACTGCGCCTCCGCGGGCAGAGGGGTCTGGCAGGAGGGGCAGACCTGGGCGGCCATTGAGTTAATTTAGAGCGCTTGACGCCGAAGTCCTAAACCCGCACCGTGAGCCCTGGCCCTGATCCCTCGCCCCCTTAACGCGCCGCGACGCCCCCACGTCGATGGCAGGGTCCAACGGGTCGCCGGGATCCGGCGCGGGCTTTCCTGATGCCCTCTCCCCGGACGGTAGTGATCGTTGTCTTCGATGATGCCGAGGTCCTCGATGTCTTTGGCCCCTTCGAGGTATTTTCCGTAACCGGAGAACGGGAGGCTGGGAAGCCGTTTCGGGTGGTGCTTGCGGCAGAACGGGATGGGCCGGTGAACCTGCGGCACGGCCTTAGCGTCAATCCTCACCACCGGTTGGCCGACTGTCCTCATCCCGATCTGCTGGTGGTGCCCGGCGGGTTCGGCACCCGGCGGGAGATGAACAATCCGACCCTCACCGCGTGGATCCGGGAGCGGACGGAGGACGCGGAATTGGTGCTCTCGGTATGCACCGGGGCGCTGTTGCTGGCCAGGGCCGGCCTGCTGGATGGGCTCGCGGCCACGACCCACGCCGGAGCCATGGATCTGCTCCGGCAGGTCGCGCCTAAGACTCGACTCCTACCCGGGAGCCGATACGTAGACAACGGTAAGATTGTGCTGGCGGCCGGGATCTCCGCCGGTATCGACACTTCGCTCTACGTGGTCGAGCGCCTGCTGGGGACCGAGGTCGCCGAGGCGACGGCCCATTACATGGAATATCACTGGGACCGCAACGACGATGGGATCATCGATGAAGGACTCTGAAATGCGCATGAGGCACTGGTCACGATGGCTGATTCTGGCCGCGACGGTCGCCGTCCCGGCCGCCGCCCAGGCACCCAGGATCACGCCGGCGGGGGATCCGTCGGTCAAGAGCGACACGATCTATAAGCTGGCGGTCAATCCTGCCGACTACGCCGACCAACCCTACATCTATCTCCTGGACGACGGGGTGGTGCGGTTTGAAGCGGATGGCCGGGGCAGCCGGACCTATCGCCAGGTAGTTCAGGTCTTCACCCGGGAGGCGGCGGAGAACTGGGGTGAGCAGTCGTTCAGCTATTCGAGCGACCGCGAGAAGCTGACCGTCAACTGGGTGCGGGTGCTCAAGCCCAACGGCGAGGTCATCAGCAGCAAGCCGGCCCACGAGCAGGAGTCGATCGCTCCGGTGGCCCAGGAATCCCCGGTGTATTCGGACGTCAAAGTGCACCGCGTGTCGCTGGGCGGGGTCGCCCCCAACACGCTGGTGGACTACAGCTATACGGTTGAGACCCTCAAGCCCATCATGCCGGGCGATATCGATACCGGTTGGCGGGTCACCGCCGGACGGTTCGTGCGGCGGTCTCGGCTGATCCTGGATGTCCCGGCCACCATGAAGCCGATCATCCGGGAGCGGAACCTGAGCTTCGCCCGGACCGAGAAAGTCTCCGCCACGCGCCACGTTTACACCTGGGCGACGAAGGACGTACCCCGGATCGAGCCGGAGCCCTTCGCCGCCGATTCCAACGCCCTGGACCAGCACGTGGATGTGACGGCGCCCCTGACCTGGACGCAGGTGGCCGCCTGGTATGCCGGCCTGGCCAAAGACCGCTACACCGTCACCCCGGCCATCGAGGCCAAGCTCAAGGAAGTGCTGACTGGGGCCAAGACGGCCGAGGACTCCCTGCGGGCGGCGCACCGCTGGGTGGCGCAGGACTTCCGCTATGTGTCGCTGTCGCTGGGGATCGGCGGCTTCCAGCCGCGTCACCCGGCCTCGGTCTTCGAGACCAAGTACGGCGACTGCAAGGACAAGGCGACCTTCTTCATCGCCATCGCCAAGCGCATGGGAGTACAGGCCTACCCCGTCCTCCTCAACGCCGGGGGCGCGGCCGACCGCACCATGGTCACGGGGAGGCAGTTCGACCACATGATCGCCGCGGTGGAGCGTCCCGGCGGCTACCTCTTCCTCGACCTCACCGCGGAGCTCACCCCCTACGGCACGCTGCCCCCCTCCGAGCAGGGGAGTTTCGCCCTGGTCGTCCATCCTGACGGCCGCGGCGAGGAAGTGACCCTTCCGGAAGATCCCATCACCGCCAACCACCAGGAGACGCTGGTCGAGGGCGAGCTGGAGGCGGACGGCTCGTTTGAGGGACGGTATACCAAGACCGCGGCCGGGACCCGCCAGTACGGGCTCCGGAGTGCCATGGCCTCGAGCCCCCAACTCAGCACCACCGAGCGGGAGAAGGCGACTCGCGCCATCGCGAACAGCGTGTTCGAGGGGGCGAGCGGAGACAGCCTGCAACTGTTCGACGGCCGGGACCTCAAGGCGATCCCCCGCCTGTCCTTGAACATTCACAGCAGCCGGGTGATCTCCGATGTCGGTGAGACTAAGATCCTCCAGCTGCCCTTGGACAGTTACTCGGTGCCGGCCCTGATCGCCGACCTCGAGGCTCGGCCCCCGCGCCGCTATCCCATCGACGTCTCCGAGGTCTTCGGCACCTACGAAGACCTGGGCGAGTTCCGCGTCACCCTCCCCCAGGGATGGCACGCGCGGGTCCCGGAGGACGTGGACGAGCAGAGCGCGTTCGGGCGCTATCAGGCCAAGTATTCCCAGGACGGACGTCTGCTGACGGTGAAGCGGAGCATGACCGGAGCCAAGGGGATTCAGCCGCCCGATGCCATCGGCGATTTGATCGCCTGGTTGCGGTCGGTTTCGAAGGACGATGCCCGGTTCATCGTGCTCGAGCGGCGTCCCTGACGCTGCCCGGTCCGGCGCCCGGGTTCGTGCGAGCGCAGGCGAAGTGATTTCTCCGGTTGGGGGTGCAAGGCGCGGTGGCGCACGGAGTTACTGTCCTGGAGTGCGCGTGGAAGAATATGCATGACTAGCAATGCAACGGCGCCAATTGCGACTGGAACTGGGGGGATAGTGCATCACTGCTGTTGAGATCGTGCAAAACCTGCACGATTAACTTGACACTGCTTTTCCGCCGGCCTACAATTGAATCCAGGACGAGCCGGGCGCCGCGTGGGACCCAGCAATTCCACGTGGTGAGCGACGACCAGGCATCGGGGTCGTGGAACGGCGCTGACGATGCTGGCTGGGGCGGCAGACCAGTTCCATCACCGAGACGTTCACCTCTAACCGGCGACAACCAACACTATGGCGACCACGGCGAAGACGACGCGCACCCGCTCCACCAACGAGGTCAAGAAGGTCCTCGATCTCATCAAGCAGAAGAACATCCAGGTGGTGGACGTGAAGTTCACCGACCTGCCGGGGACCTGGCAGCATTTCTCGATCCCCGCCAACACGCTGGACGAGGACATGATCGCCGAGGGCCTGGGCTTCGACGGTTCCTCCATCCGCGGCTTCCAGGCGATCAACGAGAGCGACATGCTGCTGATGCCGGACGTCTCCACCGCGTTCGTGGATCCGGTGCTGGCCGTGCCCACGCTCTCCCTCGTCTGTGACGTCTACGACCCCATCACCCTGGAGCCCTACTCCCGCGACCCGCGCCACATCGCCTTCAAGGCGGAGGAGTACCTCAAGAGCAGCGGGATCGCCACTACGTCGTATTGGGGCCCCGAGGCGGAGTTCTTCATCTTCAACTCGGTGCGCTTCGATCAGAACGCCCATGAGGGCTACTACCACATCGATTCGGAGGAAGGGATCTGGAATTCCGGCCGCGACGGGGACACCCCCAACATGGGACACCGGCCCCGCCACAAGGAGGGCTACTTCCCGGTCCCGCCGGTCGACCGCCTGCAGGACGTGCGGTCCAAGATCATGCTGGCGCTGATCGACGCGGGGGTCCCGGTCGAGGTGCAGCACCATGAGGTGGGCACCGCCGGCCAGGCGGAGATCGACTACCGGTTCGGCCCTCTGGTGCAGACCGCCGACCGGCTGCTCACCTACAAGTACATCGTCAAGAACATCTGCCACAACCTCGGGTACACGGCCACCTTCATGCCCAAGCCGTTGTTCGGGGACAACGGGTCCGGCATGCACGTGCACCAGTCGCTCTGGAAGGGCGAGACCAACCTGTTCTTCGATCCCAAGGGCTACGGCCTGATCTCGGACTCAGCCCGCTGGTATATCGGCGGCCTGATCGCCCACGCGCCCGCCCTGCTGGCCCTCTGCGCGCCGACCACCAACAGCTACCGCCGCCTGGTGCCGGGTTTCGAGGCGCCGATCAACCTGATCTACTCCCAGCGGAACCGGTCGGCCATCTGCCGGATCCCGGTGTATTCCACCAGCCCCAAGTCCAAGCGCATCGAGTTCCGGGCCCCCGATCCGTCCTGCAACCCGTACCTGGCCTTCTCCGCCATGCTGATGGCCGGCCTGGACGGGATCAAGCGCAAGCTCGAGCCGCCCAAG
The DNA here is from genome assembly GCA_963704015.1 of uncultured Gemmatimonadales bacterium. Taxonomy (GTDB): domain Bacteria; phylum Gemmatimonadota; class Gemmatimonadetes; order Gemmatimonadales; family GWC2-71-9; genus DATIWD01. The sequence goes on along the minus strand of CAVPGI010000003.1, from coordinate 393,511 downwards.
CCGATCGACGCCGATCTCTACGAGCTCCACGGCGAAGAGAAGAAAGGCATCAAGAACACCCCCGGCTCGCTGGGCGAGGTGTTGACCGCGCTGGAGAACGATCACCAGTTCCTGCTCCAGGGTGGCGTTTTCACCCCGGACGTCATCGAGACCTGGATCGCCATGAAGCGGTCCAAGGACCTGGCCGCCGTCGCGCTGCGGCCGCATCCCTACGAGTTCTTCCTGTACTACGACACCTGATGTAAGGCGTCGGTGGTCGGGGCCGCGCTCGCCCGAGCCGGCCCCGACCGCTGATGCGATTTCGGCTGGACCATCCGACGGCACCGAACGGCCCGGATTTCGGCGCCGGCCACACCCTCTCCGGGAGCCCGCATGAAGCTCATCACCACCATCATCCGTCCCGAGCGCCTCCCCGAGGTCAAGGCCGCGTTGTTCCGCGCGGGAGTCACCGGCATCACCGTGAGCCGCTGCAGCGGGCATGGCGGAGAGCGCGAGCGGATCGAGCACTACCGGGTGCCCAGCGTGGTGCTGGAATTCCGGGAGAAGGTCAAGATCGAGATGGCGGTCTCCGAACCGTTCGTGGCGCCGACCCTGAAGGCCATCCTCGCCTCGGCCCGCACCGGCGCCGTCGGCGACGGCAAGATCTTCGTGCAGCCCCTCGACCAGGTCATCCGGATCCGGACCGGGGAGCTGGACCACGCGGCCCTCACGCCGATCACGGCCGAAGAGGTCCGGCGCCAGGCGATCGAGGAGGCCGAAGGAAAGAGCTGAATCGCCCGACTCATCTTCTGCCGCACTCCAACCGGACATACATTATCCCCGGTAGACCCGGGGGCTCCCGCCGGGAGCACCCGCGCGCAGGCTGACTGCTCACCCGCTTGCTTCATGCCGCTCAACCGCCGCAGCCGGACCATCACCGAAGGGGTTCAACGGTCGCCCAACCGCGCCATGCTCCGCGCCGTGGGCTTCGGGGATCGGGATTTCGAGAAACCGATCATCGGAGTCGCCAACGGGCACAGCACTATCACCCCCTGCAACGCCGGGCTCAACACCCTGGCCGCGGCGGCGGAGGCCGCGGTCAAGGCCGCGGGCGGGATGCCGCAGACCTTCGGCACCATCACGGTCAGTGACGGAATCTCCATGGGGACCGAGGGGATGAAATACTCCCTGGTCTCCCGCGAGGTGATCGCCGATTCGATCGAGACCGCCTGCAGCGCGGAGAGCATGGACGGGGTGGTCGCCATCGGCGGGTGCGATAAGAACATGCCGGGGGCCTTGATCGCGATCGCCCGGATGAACATCCCGGCCATCTTCGTCTACGGCGGCACCATCAAGCCCGGCCACTATCAGGGCCAGGACCTGACCGTGGTCAGCGTGTTCGAGGCGGTCGGCCAGTACAGCGCCAAGCGGATCGGCGCGGACACCCTGCTCGAGATCGAGCGCCGGGCCTGTCCGGGCGCCGGCTCCTGTGGCGGCATGTTCACCGCCAACACCATGTCCTCCGCCATCGAGGCGATGGGGATGAGCCTCATGGCCTCTTCGACCATGGCGGCGGTCGACGGCGAGAAGACCCAAAGCGCGGCCCGCTCTGGGGAGGTGCTCGTGGAGGCGGTACGCCAGCAGCTGCTGCCTCGGACGATCATTACCCGGAAGTCACTGGAGAACGCTATCGCGGTGGTCATGGCGGTGGGTGGCTCGACCAACGCGGTGCTCCATCTCCTCGCCATCGCCCGGGCCGCCGAAGTGCCGCTGGCGCTGGACGACTTCGAATCGATCCGCACCCGGGTCCCGGTCCTCTGCGATCTCAAGCCTTCGGGCCGCTTCGTCGCCACCGACCTGCATGCGGCCGGCGGGATCCCCCAGGTCATGAAGATCCTGCTGGAGCACGGGGTCCTTCACGGTGACGCCCTGACCATCACCGGGGAGACGGTCGCCCAGGCGCTCCGCGGCGTTCCCGCCGAGCCGCGAGGTGACCAGGAGGTCATCCGTCCCTGGAACCGGCCCCTCTATCCTCAAGGGCACCTGGTGATCCTTCGCGGGAACCTGGCCCCGGAAGGCGCGGTCGCGAAGGTCACCGGGGCGCACCGCCAGACCCAGACCGGCCCGGCCCGCGTCTTCGATTCCGAGGAGGCCTGCCTCGAAGCGGTGCTGGCGGGCCGGATCAAGGCGGGAGACGTGGTCGTGATCCGCTATGAGGGACCGGTGGGAGGGCCCGGGATGCGGGAGATGCTCTCGCCCACATCGGCCATCATCGGCGCCGGCTTGGGCGATTCGGTGGGCCTGATCACGGACGGACGCTTCTCGGGGGGCACCTACGGGCTGGTCGTGGGGCACGTGGCGCCGGAAGCGGCCGTGGGCGGGCCCCTGGCGCTGGTCCGGGAGGGGGATCCCATCACCATCAACGCCGAGCGCAGAGTGCTCGAGATCGGCCTCCCGGCCGACGAGCTGGCGCGCCGGCGGGCGGCCTGGCGGCCACCGGCGCCGCGCTACACCCGGGGAGTGCTGGCCAAGTACGCGCGGCAGGTCTCCAGTGCCAGCCTGGGAGCGGTAACGGACGTGTGAGCCAGGTCCGCCGGAGGGCCGCGAACGAGGCCATTTCCCAGCCCAGCCTCGCCCCCGTTAAGACTTTCTCACACCGGATTCATTCGTCTTGAGGGGTCCGCCCGCCACACTACCTCCAGTCTATTAAAGGGATGAGCAGCCCCCTCCAGCGGCTCCGGAAATCCGCCCGGGGCGGTGACCGCAGATCAGCCCGAGGCTGCCATTCATCTGGGGTGGCCGGGCGCTCACCTGCGAGCTATCAATGAACCCCGCCGGAGCAACTGCCGGCCCTGCCCGATGGCGAAGGAGACTACATCATGAACGCCGAACAGGCCCGCCTCGACGCGGCCCGGGAGCAGAAGCTCCCCTGGAAGAAGTGGGGACCCTACCTCAGCGAGCGCCAGTGGGGCACGGTACGCGAGGACTACAGCGAATCGGGCGACGCGTGGAACTACTTCAGCCACGATCACGCGCGCTCCCGCGCCTATCGCTGGGGCGAGGATGGACTGGCGGGAATCTCCGACGACCAGCAGCTACTCTGCTTTGCCCTGGCCCTGTGGAACGGCGAAGACCCCATCCTCAAGGAACGGCTCTTCGGCCTGACCAACAGCGAGGGCAACCACGGCGAGGACGTGAAGGAGTACTACTTCTATCTCGACTCGACCCCGACCCACTCCTACCTGAAGTACCTGTATAAGTACCCCCAGGCGGCGTACCCCTACGACAACCTGGTCTGCCACCAACCGGGGCCGCAGCCGAACAGAGCCGGAATACGAGTTGCTCGATACCGGTGTGTTCGAGGGGGATCGCTACTTCGACGTGTTCGTCGAATACGCCAAGGCCGCCCCGGAGGACATCCTCATCCAGATCACCGTCCACAACCGGGGCCCGAAGCCAGCGGCGCTTCACCTGCTGCCCACGCTCTGGTTCCGCAACACCTGGTCCTGGGGCGGGGACGCGCCCCGGCCCGTGCTTCGTCAGACGGCCTCCGGCGTGGTCACGGCGTCACATCCGGAGCTCGGCGACCGGTTTCTCTACGCCGAGGGCGCGACCGCGCTCCTGTTCACCGAGAACGAAACCAACACCGAGCGCCTGGTTCACGTGGCCAACCGGACGCCGTACGTCAAGGATGCGATCCACCACTACATCGTCCACGGCAACCGGAAGGCGGTGAACCCCGAACAGACCGGGACCAAGGTCGCGGCCTACTATCCGCTGACCGTCAAGCCCGGTGCGTCGCTTACCGTCAGGCTGCGCCTCAGCGACGCAGTCCCGGTCAAGTCGGCGCCCACGAAGGGACCCTCCGACGGGCCGTTCGGAAGCGGATTTGACGCCATGGTGGCCGACCGGAAGAAGGAAGCGGACGACTTCTACGCCTCCGTCATCCCCGCGTCGCTGAAACCCGATTCGGCCAACGTGATGCGCCAGGCGCTCGCCGGCATGCTCTGGTCCAAGCAGTTCTACTACTACGACGTCAACCGGTGGCTTGAGGAACGCGGCGCCGGTCTGTTCAAGGGCGGGAAGCGCGCGCCCCGGAACGAGCATTGGCATCACATGAGCAACGCCGACATCATCTCGATGCCGGACAAGTGGGAATACCCCTGGTACGCGGCTTGGGACCTCGCCTTTCATTGCCTGCGCGCTGACGCTGGTGGATCCGGAGTTCGGGAAGCATCAGCTGGACCTGATGCTGCAGTCGAACTACCTGCACCCCAACGGCCAGCTGCCGGCCTACGAGTGGAACTTCGGCGACGTCAATCCGCCGGTGCATGCCTGGGCCACGATCTTCACCTATCGCCTGGACAAGGCCAAGCGGGGCCAGGGCGACCTCGACTGGCTGGAGCGGTCGTTCCAGAAGATGCTGCTCAACTTCACCTGGTGGGTGAATCGCAAGGACCGCTCCGGGAGCAACGTCTTCGAGGGCGGCTTCCTGGGACTCGACAACATCGGGGTCTTCGATCGCAGCGCGCCCCTGCCGACCGGCGGGTACCTGGACCAGGCCGACGGGACCGCCTGGATGGCGCTGTTCTGCCAGAACATGCTCGAGATCGCCGTGGAGCTGGCGATGACGCGGCCGGCCTACATGGACCTGGTGCAGAAGTTTCTCGAGCACGTGCTCTGGATCACCTCCTCCATGCTCCATGCCGGCCAGGGTACCGGGATGTGGGACGAAGAGGATGGGTTCTTCTATGACGTGCTCCGGCTGCCGGACGGCACGGGCGCAACGGCTCAAGGTCCGTTCGATGGTCGGCCTGCTGCCCCTCTGCGCGGTCACCGTCTTCGAGGGTGAGCTCCGAGGCAAGAATCCCGAGATGGAGGCCCGCTTGCGCCGGTTCCTCGAAGCGCGCCCGGAGCTGACCGCCTTCATCCATGATCCCGACCAAACGCGGCGCGGGGGGACGGGGGATGAGCGCGGCCCTGAACGAGACCAAGCTCCGCCGGGTGCTCAAGACGATGCTCGACGAGAACGAGTTCCTGAGCCCCTACGGTATCCGGTCCATTTCCCGGTACCACGCCGAGCACCCGTATGTATTCCAGGTGGGGGATCAGGAGCATCGGGTGTCCTACCTCCCGGCCGAATCCGACAGCGGCATGTTCGGCGGCAACTCCAACTGGCGGGGACCGATCTGGATGCCGGTCAACGGCCTCATCATCCGGGCCCTGCTCCAGTACTCACCTCTACTACGGCGACGAATTCAAGATCGAATGTCCCACCGGCTCCGGACGGCAGCTGACCCTCTACCAGGTGGCCGAAGAGATCGGCCGGCGGCTGGCGAACATCTTCCTGCGCGACAAGAAGGGGCAGCGCCGGTCTACGGAGGAACCCGGAAGTTCCAGGAGGACCCGCACTGGCGCGACCTCCTCCTCTTCTACGAGTACTTCCACGGCGACAACGGCGCGGGGCTCGGCGCCAGCCATCAGACCGGATGGACCGGGATCATCGCCCGGATCATGCATCTGTTCGCGACCACGACGGCGGAGCAGGCGCTCGCAGCTCGGCAAGGTGGCCGCCGTGGTGGAGACCAAGAAGCCCGCTGCGCGAGCGCAAGGCCCGGCGCCCGGCGGGAGCGTCGAGCGGCTGAAAATGCAGAGCCCGACCTATCCGTCCCTCTATCAGATCAACACCCGGGTGCGGTTGACCGAGTTGTCACGCACCCTGGGCCGGCGCGGCCACGCTGGACGACATCCCCGACGCCGAACTGGACCGGGTGGCCGCGATGGGGTTCGACTGGGTCTGGCTGCTGAGCGTCTGGCAGACCGGGTCTGGCCGGGCGGCAGGTCTCCGCGCACCAACCCGGAGTGGCGACGGGAATTCCTGGAGACCTTGCCGGACCTGACCGACGACGACATCCCGGGCTCCGGGTTCGCCGTCACCGGGTACACGGTGCATCGCCGACCTCGGAGGAGATCCGGCGCTGGCCCGATTGCGGGAACGGCTGCGGAGGCGGGGCCTCCGGCTGATGCTCGACTTCGTACCGAATCACACCGCCCTGGATCATCCCTGGACCGAGGATCACCCGGAGTACTATGTCCCCGGGACCGAGCTCGACCTGACCCGGGCCCCGGAGAACTACACCTGGATCAAGCGCGCCAGGGGTGATCTGCTCCTGGCTCACGGGCGCGACCCCTTCTTCCCCGGCTGGCCGGACACCCTCCAGCTCAACTACGGCAACCCCGCCACCCAGGCAGGCCATGATCGGGGAGCTGCTGAAGATCGCCGGCCAGTGCGATGGGGTCCGCTGCGACATGGCCATGCTGGTGCTCCCCGAGGTCTTCGAGCGGACCTGGGGAATCCGGGCTCAGCCGTTCTGGCCCGAGGCGACTCAGCGGGTGCGGGAGCGCATCCCGGACTTCCTGTTCATGGCCGAGGTCTACTGGGACCTGGAATGGACCCTGCAGCAGCAGGGATTCGACTACACCTACGACAAGCGGCTGTACGACCGCCTCGTCGAAGGGCATGCCCGGCCGGTGCGGGACCACTTCAGGGCGGGACTCGACTACCAGAACAAGCTGGCCCGCTTCCTGGAGAACCACGACGAGCCACGAGCCGCAGCCACGTTCGCGCCTGAGGTTCATCGAAGCAGCGGCCGTCCTCACCTTCCTGTCACCGGGGCTGCGCTTCTTCCATCAGGGGCAATTCGAAGGCAGGAAGAAGCGGATCTCCCCGCACCTGTGCCGGGCCCCGGACGAAGTGGTCGACGAGACCCTGGGCCGGTTCTACCAGCGCCTGCTGGCCGTGCTCCGCCGGCCGGTGGTGCGCGACGGCCAGTGGCAGCTGCTCGATGCCTCGCCCGCCTGGGAAGGCAACTGGACCTCCGATTGCTTCGTGGCCTTTGCGTGGCAAGCCCCCGGCGGGGAGCGACTCCTGGTGGTGGTGAACTACGCTCCCAACCAGAGCCAGTGTTATCTCCGGCTCCCCTTCCCCGACCTCGCGGCCCGCCAATGGGAGATCAAGGATCTGGTTGGCGATGCAGCCTACGACCGTAAGGGTGATGAGCTGGTGTCAAGCGGACTCTACCTGGACTTGCCCGCCTGGCAGTACCACATCTTCACTCTTCAGCCCGCTCGCGCCCCTGCTCGTGAAGTTGTTGCCGCAGGGTGAGTCGGGGCGGTGCTCCGGCTAACGGTCGGGCAGATGTCCACCCTCCAGAAAGAGGTACCCTGATGAGTAGGCACTGGATGAAGACGGTGGCGCTGGCTGTTCTCGCGCCCACCGTGATCATGCTCTTCGGTTGCGGGGACCTGGCCATCCACGACACCCAGAGTCTGCTCATCCCCTCGTTCAAACGCTCCGAGGTCATCGGCTTCCTGGCCGGCTTCGGCACCACCTTCGCCGCGATTCCCGATTTACTCGCCATGCTCAAGCGGCAATCCAGCGCCGGGATGCACCCGAGGATGGCGGCGATCATGTGCGTCTTTCAGGTGGTCTGGATCTACTACGGCTTGTTGATCGATTCGCGACCGGTAATTCTGTGGAACATGGTCGCGGTGCTGGTCAATGCGCTGAGCGTCGCTGCGTACATTTACTTTGCCAAGCGGGAGCGGCGCCAGGCTGGACCCGCGTGACGCTCCCTCATGCGCCCGGTGGGCCGGTCGCCTCGTTGGCCGAGGGACTGCCGATGGATCGGTGATTCAGGTAGGGGTAATCAGGCGACCTGCCCCGCGGAGGGCACGGACGACGGCACCTCGAGGCGCAAGAGCGCCAACTCCAGACTGTCGCGCAGGGCGAGCCAGCTGGCTTCGATGATGTTCTCCGAACAACCCACCGTGGTCCACCGCTCAACCCCGTAGGCCGATTCGATCACGACCCGCGGCTTGGCCGCGGTCGCCAGGTGGTCATCCACGATGCGGACCTTGTAGTCCACCAGGTGCACCTGGGCCAGGTCCGGGAAGATCGGCACCAGCGCCTTACGGACCGCCACGTCGAGCGCGTTGACCGGCCCCGCTCCCTCCGCCGCCGTGTGGAGCACCTGGCCGCCGACCCGGAGCTTGACCGTGGCCTGCGCCTTGACGTCCTGTCCGCTCCGCTTCTCGACCAGCACGGTGTACTCCACCAGCTCGAACGGCGGCCGATAGTCCGGGGCCCGCCGGCGCACCAGCATCTCGAAGGACCCGTCGGCTCCCTCGAACTGATACCCCCCGTGCTCCAGCTCCTTGATCTCCTGGAGCACCTCCCCCTCCCCGCCCCCGGTTGCGAGACCCAGGGTCTCGGCCCGGAGCCGCACCGTGCCCCGGCCCGCCAATTCGCTCACCACCACACGGGGCAGATTCCCCACGGCCGCCGGATCGATGTGCTGGTAACTCTCCGGCAGCTTGGCTACCGCGGCGACGTGAATGCCTCCCTTGTGAGCGAACGCGCTCCGGCCCACATAGGGTGCATAGGCATCGGGATTGAGATTGGCCACCGAAGCGACCAGATGGGACACCCGGCTCAGGTCGGCGAGCCGACCAGGTGGCAGGACCCGCCGACCCAGCTTGAGCTCCAGGTTAGCGATCAGGGGAATCAGATCGAGGTTGCCGCAGCGCTCGCCGTAGCCGTTGATGGTCCCCTGGATCTGGCGACAGCCGGCCTCGACCGCGGCCAGCGCGTTGGCGACCGCCACGCCCCCGTCATTGTGCGGGTGAACGCCGAGCGGAGTCTCCAGGGAAGCGCGAACAGCGGCAGTGGCCGCCGCCACCCATCCGGGAAGCGACCCGCCGTTGGTATCGCAGAGCACCAGCCAATCGGCGCCTCCGGCAGCGGCGGCGCGCAGGGTCGCCATGGCGTAGTCCGGACGCTCGCGCCACCCGTCGAAGAAGTGCTCCGCGTCGTACACGACCTCGCGGCCCCGCTGCTTGAAGTGGGCCACGCTCTCCTCGATCATCCGCAGGTTCTCGTCCAGGGTCGTCTCCAGAACCCGCTCGACGTGCCGCACCGAGCTCTTCCCGACCAGGGTGACGACCGGGGTCTCCGCCGCCTCCAGCGCCTTGAGATTGGGATCCTGGGTCGCAGCGGCTCCCGGCCCGCCGGGTGCTGCCGAAGGCGGCGACCCGGATGTCGCGCAGCCTGACCTGCCGAATCCTGGAGAAGAATTCGGCATCCTTCGGATTGGAGCCGGGCCAACCCCCTTCGAGGTAGTGAATCCCCAGCTCGTCCAGCGCCTGAGCGATCCGGACCTTGTCGGCCACCGAGAGCGAGATCCCCTCCCGCTGCGCACCGTCCCGGAGCGTGGTGTCGTACAGTCGGAGGGCGTCGGGCACGGTCATACCCTGGCCACCGATTCCAGCAGCTCCACGATGCGCGATCCCATGGCGCGGGTGCCCACCACCGGTTCGCCGGCCCCCGCGATGTCCCGGGTCCGGGCCCCCTCGGCGATGGCCAGGGCGATCGCCTCGTCGATGGCGTCGGCCGCCTCGGGCTGGCGGAGCCCCTGCCGGAGCAGCATCGCGGCGGAAGCGATCGCCCCGATCGGATTGGCGATTCCCTGCCCCGCGATGCCCGGGGCCGACCCGTGAATGGGCTCGAACAACCCCGGTCCCGCCCCCAGCGAGGCCGAGGGCAGCAGCCCGAGCGAGCCGACCAGCACGGCCGCCTCGTCGCTCAGGATGTCGCCGAACATGTTCTCAGTCAGGAGCACGTCGATCGAACCGGGATCGGCCACCAGGCGCATGGCGGCGTAATCGACGTAGATATGCTCCAGCGTCACGTCCGGATACTCGCCAGCCAGCGCCGTGACGGTATCGCGCCAGAGCTGCGAGGTCTCGAGGACGTTGGCCTTGTCCACCGAGAGCACCCGGCGGCGGCGGCCCCGTGCGGCCTCGAACGCGATTCTGGCAACCCGGGTGATCTCGGCGACGCTGTATCGCAGGGTATTGACCGCGCTCTCCGCGGTGCGGCCCCGCGGCTGGCCGTAATACAGCCCGCCGGTCAACTCGCGGACGATGAGGAGGCTGACGTCCCGGAGCCGCTCGGGCTTGAGCGGCGAGGCGTCCGCCAGCGCGGGATAGACCGTGACGGGCCGCAGGTTGGCGTAGACGCCCAGCGCGGCGCGAAGGGCGAGCAGCCCGGTCTCCGGCCGTTGTTCCCGGGGGGCCTGATCGAGCGACGGGTCCCCCACGGCTCCGAGCAGAACCGCATCGGCCCGGGACACGGCACTCCGGGTCTCGGCCGGGAAGGGATCGCCGAGCTGGTGCACGGCGAGGGCCCCGATCGGATGATGGTGGAAGTCGAATCCGAGACCGAAGTGCTCACCGGCGGCGCGCAGGACGCGCTCCGCCTCCGCCAGCACCTCGGGGCCGATGCCGTCTCCGGGCAGCACGGCGATGGAGTAGGTCTTCATGGCTCCACGCCCATCAGGGTGTCGGCCCGGCGGCGCTCGAAGCGGGCGATCTGGTCCTCGTGCAGCAGCGTGAGGCCGATCTCGTCGAGGCCCTGCAGCAGCTTGGTCCGCGAATAGTCGTCGAGGGCAAACCGGGTCCGGAAACCCGAGCCATCGGCCACGCTGAGCCGCTCGAGATCCACCGTGAGCTGGTAGGGTCCGCCGGCAGCCGCGGCCCGGCGAAACAGCTCGCTCATCTCCGCGCCGCTGAGCCGAACCGGCGCGATGCCGTTCTGAACGCAGTTGGTGAAGAAGATGTCGGCGAACGACTCCGCGAGGATGGCCCGGAAGCCATACTCCGCCAGGGCCCAGGGAGCGTGCTCCCGCGAGGAGCCGCAGCCGAAATTCGCCCCGGCCAGCAGAATCGAAGCACCGGCCGCGTTCGGCTGGTTGAGCTCGAACGCCGGGTTGTCCGAGCCGTCGGGGAGGTAGCGCCAGTCGTTGAAGAGGTAGCGCCCGAACCCGGTCCGCTCGATCCGCTTCAGGAACTGTTTGGGAATGATCTGATCGGTATCGACATTGGCCCGGGGGAGCGCCGCGACCCGGCCGGAGTGGACAGTGAAGGGTTTCATGTGAGGACTGAGGCCTGGGGACTGAGGACTGAGGCCTCAACTCGTCTCATCTTCCGGACGTCCACCAGACATCCTTCGATCGCGGCCGCGGCCGCCATGGCCGGGCTCATGAGATGGGTCCGCCCTCCCCGCCCCTGTCGCCCCTCGAAATTGCGATTCGAGGTCGAGGCGCAGCGCTCCCCCGGTTGCAGGATGTCCGGGTTCATCCCGAGACACATGGAGCAGCCCGCGTTCCGCCATTCGAAGCCGGCGGCGGTGAAGATGCGGTCGAGTCCCTCCCGCTCCGCCTGGTCCTTCACCCGCATCGAGCCGGGGACCACCATCGCGCGCACTCGGCTCGCCACCCGCCGCCCCTCCACGACCCGCGCCGCCTCGCGCAAATCCTCGATCCGCGCGTTGGTGCAGCTGCCGACGAACACTCGATCGATCGGCAGTCCTTCGAGCGGTGTGCCCGGTGCGAGATCCATGTAGGCCAGCGCCCGTGCGACCGCCAGCCGGTCGGCCTCCGACCCGAAGTCCTCGGGATCCGGGACCCGGCTGCCGATCTGGGTCACCATGCCGGGGTTGGTCCCCCAGGTCACCTGCGGTGCAATGGCCGTGGCGTCCAGCTGGACGGTGGTGTCATAGACCGCATCGGAATCGGTGTTGAGCGGCAGCCAGCCTTGCACCGCACGCTCCCAGTCGCGTCCCCGCGGCGCACGGGGCCGGCCCCGGAGGTATTCCAAGGTAGTTTCGTCGGGGGCGATCATCCCGGCCCGTGCCCCGGCCTCGATGGACATGTTGCAGACCGTCATCCGGCCCTCCATCGAGAGCGCTCGAATCGCCGCCCCGGTGTACTCGATCACGTGGCCGGTGCCGCCGGCAGTGCCGATCTGGCCGATCAGGGCGAGGATCAGGTCCTTGGCGGCCGATGCCGTGACCCAGCTGTCCCTCGACTCTCACCTCCATCGTGCGGGGCCGACTCACCACCAGGGTCTGGGTGGCCAGGACGTGCTCGACCTCGCTGGTGCCGATCCCGAAGGCGAGGGCGCCGAAGGCGCCGTGGGTCGAGGTGTGGGAGTCGCCGCAGACGATCACCATACCGGGCGTGGTGAGCCCCAACTCGGGGCCGATCACGTGGACGATCCCCTGCTGGGGAGAACGGAGGTCGAAAAGCTCGATCCCGAAGTCGCGTGCGTTGGCGACCAGCGCCTCGACCTGCCGGCGCGACACCTCGTCGGCGATGGGGAGCGACCGGTCGTCGGTCGGCACGTTGTGGTCCACCGTCGCCACGGTGAGATCGGGGCGGCGCACCCGGCGTCCCGCCTGCCGCAGCCCGTCGAACGCCTGCGGCGACGTCACTTCGTGCACCAAGTGGAGATCCACGTACAGCAACACCGGCCCTTCGGGAGTGCCGGTGCACGATGTGTGCGTCCCAGACCTTCTCGAACAGCGTGCGACCGCTCATAGAAACGAGGACTGAGGACTGAGGACTGGGGTTCGAGTCTCAGGCATGGCTTGACGCCTTGCCGCGAACAGAGGCCTGGCCCGATGTCGACTCAGTCCTCAGTCCTGCGTCCTCAGCCCTCTTCTTTCCTTCCTCAGACCACGGCATCATCGCGCGCAGGGCCGCGCCCACCACCTCGATCGGATGGTCGTGATCCGCTCTGGCGCATCCGCTCGAAGTTGGGACGGCCGGCCCGGTTCTCCGCCAGCCACTCCTTGGCGAACTCGCCGCGCTGGATCTCGCCCAGGATCTTCCGCATCTCGGCCCGGGTGGCATCGGTGATGAGCCGCGGTCCGCGAGTGTAGTCGCCGTACTCGGCGGTATCGCTGATCGAGTACCGCATGAACTTGAGGCCGCCCCGGTACATCAGGTCGACGATCAGCTTGAGCTCGTGCATGCACTCGAAGTAGGCCATCTCGGGGGCGTAGCCGGCCGCGGTCAGGGTCTCGAACCCGGCCTTGATCAGGGCGCTGACCCCGCCGCAGAGCACCGCCTGCTCGCCGAACAGGTCGGTCTCCGTCTCCTCGCGAAAGCTGGTCTCCAGCACACCGGCCCGAGTGCATCCGATCCCTGCCGCGTAGGCCAGCGCATTGGCCAGCGCCTGGCCGCTCGCATCCTGGTGAATCGCGACCAGCGCCGGCACCCCACGCCCCGCCTCGAATTCGCTGCGCACCAGGTGTCCAGGGGACTTGGGCGCGATCATGCTCACGTCCACCCCGGCCGGCGGATTGATCTCCTTGAAGTGGATGTTGAATCCGTGCGCGAACATCAGGGTCTTGCCCGGGCTCAGGTTGGTGGCGATCTGGCCGTCGTAAACCAGCCGCCCATCCTGATCGGGCACCAGCATCATGATCACGTCTGCCGCCAATGCCGCATCCGCCACCGGGCGAACGTCGAGGCCCGCCCCCTGGGCCTTCCGCCAGGAGCCGCCGCCAGGCCTGAGGCCCACGATGACCTTGGCCCCGCTCTCGCGCAGGTTGAGCGCGTGCGCGTGGCCCTGGCTGCCGTAGCCGATGATCGCGATGGTCCGTCCCCGCAACCGGCTGGGGTCGGTGTCCTTCTCGTAATAGACTCGCACGCCGACCTGACTCATGATGATCTGCCCTCTGCTTAGAGAAAGGCGGGGACCCCGCCGCGCTCCAGTGCCACGGCCCCGCTCCGGACCAGATCCGCGATACCGAACGGCTCCAGCGCCCGGATGAACGACAGCACGAACGCATTCGAACCAGCGACCTGCACCAGCAGCTCGTCCTCTCCCTCTTCCACCACAGTCCCGCCGAAGAGCGACACGACCTCCGCCACCTCCGCGTGGCGACCGGCGGGGGCTTGAACCCGGATCAGGGCCAGCTCCCGAACCACGCCCTCCTCCCCTCGGAACGAAGCCACCCGGCGGGTTCCCACCATCTTGCGGAGCTGCCGTACCAGGCGGTCCACGGCTCCGGCGTCCGCCGAAACCAGCAGCGTGAGCATGGCGGCACCCGGGACCATCGCCGGCCCCACGGCGAGGCTCTCCAGGCGCAGATTCCGCCGGCGAATGACGCCGATGGCCCGGTTCAGCGTGAGCAGGTCCTGATCCAGCAGGACAGAGAGCACGTGCGCCATACCGCCTGGGTCAGCCGGCCGGCGCCGGCTCGGCCTCGATCGGCTCGGAGAGAGAGCCGCCCGGCGGGATCATGGGATACACGTTCGCCTCCTGCTCGATCATGAATTCGACCACCGCCGGCCCCGGATCCGCGGTGGCCCGGGCAATAGCCTCCTCGGTCTGACGGGAGGTCTCCACGCGGAAGCCCGCGATGCCGTAGGCTTCCGCCAACCGGACGTAGTCGGGGCTCCAGATCGGGGTAGCCGAATAGCGCCGGCCGTGGAAGAACTGCTGCCACTGCCGGACCATGCCCAAGTACCCGTTGTTGAAGATCGCCATCTTCACCGGGATCTTCTCCTGCACCATGGTGGCGATCTCCTGCATGTTCATCTGAAAGCCGCCGTCGCCGGAGATCGCCCACACCGGCGTCCCGGGCCGGGCCAGCTGCACGCCCATCGCCGCCGGCACCGCGAACCCCATGGTACCCAAGCCGCCCGAGGTGATGTGGGAGTTGGGCCGCTGGTAGGGGTAGAGCTTGGCCACCCACATCTGGTGCTGCCCGACGTCGGAGACGATCGTCGTGCGGCCGCCGGTCACCTCGTCGATGGCGCGCAGAATCGACTCCGGCGAGAGGTCGCCGCGATAGGCCTCGGTGCGGTCCCGGCGGTGGCGCTCGATCTCCGCCCGCCAGGGCAGGCAATCGCGCGGGGCGACGGACTCGAGCAGCCGGGTGACCAGGCTCTTGGCGTCTCCCACCAGACCGACCGCGACCGGGATGTTCTTCCCGATCTCCGCCTCGTCCAGGTCGAGGTGCACGATCTTGGCGCGGGGCGCGAAGCCTGAGGTGTTTCCGGTCACCCGATCGTCGAACCGGAGCCCGATCCCCACGATGAGATCGGCTTGCTGGATGGCCCGGTTGACGTGGACCTCACCGTGCATCCCCGGCATGCCGAGATGGAGCTCGTGGGCCTCGGGAAAGGCGCTGATGCCGAGCAAGGTGGTAATGACCGGCATCCCGGTTCTCTCCGCCAGCGCCTGCACCTCCGGGTAGGCATCGGCGAGGATGACTCCGTGTCCCACCATGAGCAGGGGACGCTGGGCCGCGGCGATCAGCGCGGCGGCCGCCGCGAAGTCATTGACCACGTCGCCCGTCCGCGGGGCCGGCGTTCCGCTCATCAGGGCCGGGGACCAGCTGCCCTTCTGGTTCTGCACGTCCTTGGGAATGTCGACCAGCACCGGTCCCGGCCGGCCCTCGGTCGCGATGTCAAAGGCCTCTCGCACGCAGTCGGCCAGCTCGGAGACATCCTGAACCAGGCGATTGTGCTTGGTGATCGGGAGGGTGATCCCGAGGATGTCCGTCTCCTGGAAGGCATCCTTGCCGATCATTGCGCGGGGCACCTGGCCGGTGATGGCCACCACCGGGGCGCTGTCCATGTGGGCAGTGGCCAGCCCGGTCACCAGGTTGGTGGCTCCGGGGCCCGAGGTCGCCACGCACACCCCCGGCCGGCCGGTGGCCCGTCCGTATCCATCGGCGGCGTGGGCCGCGGCCTGTTCGTGGCGCACCAGGATGTGTCGGAGCGACGGATACTCCGGCAGGGCATGATAGAAGGGCATGATCGCCCCACCGGGGTAGCCGAAGAGGTACTCGACTCCCCGTTCCTGCAGGACCCGGCAGAGAATCTGGGCGCCGGTCAGCTGCTCGGTCATCGAGGTACCACGGCTACACGCCCCACAGGTAAGTCGAATTGAGCGCCGAGGCCTCGAGACGGTCGGCGTGATGGGCCTTGTTGAGCGCATGGACCAGGGCCCGTGCGCTGGCCTCCACGATGTCGGTCGAGGCGCTGTGCCCGGTCAACGACTTCCCCCCGATGCGGACCTGCAGGAAGACCTGGCCGACGCTGTCCCGCCCGGGCGTCACCGACCGGAGTGACAAGTTGGCGACATCGATCGGGCGACCGACGATCTCGCTGATGGCGCTGAAGGCCGCGGCGATGGGCCCGTCTCCGGCACCGGTGGCGCTGCGCTCCCCGGCCCAAGGGCCCTTGAGTCGAACCTCCGCCTGGGCGTTGGCGCTGCCGCAGACGACCCGGAGAAAGGCGAGGTGATACTCCTCGGGCGCGTCATGGAAGCTTTCGTGCAGGAGGGCCAGGAGGTCCTCATCCAGGATCTCCCGTTTCCGGTCCGCCAGGGCCACGAAGTCCCGGTAGATCTCCTCCAGCATCGCCTCTTCGAGCTCATAGCCCAGCTCGCGATACCGGCGCTCCAGCGCGTGCCGACCCGAATGCTTGCCCAGCACCAGCGTGGAGCCGGGAATGCCGACCGTCTCGGGGCGGATGATCTCATAGGTGAGCCCGTTCTGCATCATGCCGTGCTGGTGGATGCCGGCCTCGTGGGCAAAGGCGTTGCGCCCGACGATGGCCTTGTTGGGCTGCGGGAACACGCCGGTGAGATAGGAGAGGAGCTGGCTGGTCCGGAAGATTTCCTGGGTGTTGATCCCGCAGCGGAACTGGAGGGCCTGGGGCCGGACTCGGCCGGCCATGACGATCTCCTCCAACGAGGCGTTGCCGGCCCGCTCGCCGATGCCGTTGACGGTGCACTCGACCTGCCCCGCCCCGGCCTCGATGGCCGCGAGCGAATTGGCCGTCGCGAGCCCCAAGTCATCGTGGCAGTGGGCGCTGAGCACCACTCGGTCGGCGCCCGGCACCCGTTCCCGAACGGCACGAAACATGGCGGCGTACTCGGCGGGCACCGCGTAGCCCACGGTATCCGGCAGGTTGACCGTGGTCGCGCCCTCGGCGATGGCCGCCTCGACCACGCTGCAGAGAAACTCGAGATCGGTCCGGCTCGCGTCCTCGGCCGAGAACTCGACGTCGTCCGTGTAGCGCCGGGCGCGACGGATCGCCGAGCGGGCCAGGGCCAGGCACTCCTCGCGGCTGATCTTGAGCTTGTGCTTAAGGTGGAGATCGGACGTCGCGATGAAGATGTGCAGTCGGCCCCGCTCGGCGCCGCTGATCGCCTCCCCGGCCAGATCGACGTCCTTCTCGTGGCAGCGGGCCAACGCCGCGATCACCGGCCGGCGGACCTCCTGGGCGATCTCCCGGACCGAGCGGTAGTCGCCCTCGGAGGCGGCCGGGAACCCGCTCTCGAGCACATCGACACCCAGCGCGTCGAGCTGGCGGGCCAGTCGGAGCTTCTCCTCCGGGGTCATGGTGTTGCCGGGGGCCTGCTCGCCGTCGCGCAGCGTGGTATCGAAGATGATGATGTTCCGGGCCATACCGTGAAGCTCCGTCCTCTCTCCTGATTGATGAAAAAAAGCGCCGCGGATCGGGGGATCCGCGGCGTCGGGTGCTCGAGCTATCTGCTGACTTTAGGTTCCTGGCTCGTCGACGCCGCGTCTCCCGTTCTCGGTCCGCAGGACCAGAACGAGGCCGATAATCAGGCTAAGGACGAGAACCAGCATCAACGACATGGATCCCTCGACAATGGGCGAATAGTGACCCCGCCGTTACAGAAAAAATATACACCCAATTCCAGCGGGTCAGTGAGTTTACGTCGCGCCCCGAACCGTGTCAAGGGAGATCAGGCCCCCGCCATTCCCCCGAAAAAGCGACCGCCCGCTCCCCGACCCGATGGCCATGGCGACTTGACGGGAGCGAACGATGCCGTATTTTTATGCACCATGAGCACCGCGTGTCGAGTCGCTACGCTGATCCTGATTAATACCGTCCGCTCTCCGGGGAGCGCTCGGCCGGCGTAGCGCGCGTGATTCGCGCCTGACCTGGCCCGCTCCCCGAGAGGTGAGCGGGCCCTTTTGTTGGCCACGAGGTAAGGAGTTCGCATGGCGGACGCAGCGCAGTCGCCGGCCCCCCATCGGCGCTCGCACGGAAACGATCCCTACCGCGAGCATGACGCGTGTGGCGTGGGCTTCGTGGCCCAGGCCTCCGGGCAGCGCTCATATGAGGTTCTCCGCACGGCCCTCGAAGCGGTGGCGCGGGTGGCGCACCGCGGCGCCGCGTCCACGGACAACTCGGGGGACGGGGCCGGCCTGCTGACCCAGATCCCCAACCGCCTGTTCTATCGCGAATCCTACCGGATCGGCCTGCGCCTGCAGCCCGGCCAGCCGTTCGGCGTAGGGAGTTTCTTCCTGCCTCAAGCCAACGACGCCTGCGCCAAGGCGGTTCGGATCATCGAAGACGTGCTGGATCGGAACGGGATCCCGTTCCTGGGTTGGCGGGACGTCCCCATCGAGCCCGCTGCCTTGGGACCCCTGGCCCGGAAGAGCTGCCCCACCATCAGGCAGGCCTTCGTGGGCCGGCCGGTCAACGTACAGGACGAAGGGTCCTGGGAGCGCGCCCTGTATCTGGCCCGGCGAGACATCGAGCGCCAGGCCGCCGAAGCCAGGGTCGAGTTATTCACCTGCTCGCTGTCCTGCCGGACCGTGGTGTACAAGGCGCTGCTGGTCGGGACCCAGCTGCCGGCCTTCTTCCCCGACTTCAAGTACCCGGAGTTCGAGACCGCCATCGCGGTATTCCATCAGCGCTACAGCACCAACACGCTGCCCAGTTGGCCGCTGGCGCAGCCGTTCCGTCTGATCGCCCATAACGGGGAGATCAACACCCTGTGGGGCAACCGGAACGCCATGGCGGCCCGGGAGGCGGAGATGAGCTCCCCGGTCTGGGGTGACCAGGTGGACCGTCTCCGGCCGGTGCTTTGGGCCGACGGGAGCGACTCGGCCAACTTCGACAATGCGATGGAGCTCCTGGTCCGCTCGGGGCGGAGCATGCTGCACACCATGATGATGCTGGTGCCCCAGGCCTGGGAGCGCTACCCGGACGTGGAGCCCTCCATCCGGGACTTCTACGACTTCCATGCCTCGCTGATCGAGCCGTGGGATGGGCCCGCCGCGGTCGCCTTTTCGGACGGGGTGGTGGCCGCCGCGGCGACCGATCGCAACGGTCTCCGTCCCTGCCGCTTCAAGGTGACCCGGTCGGGCCTGGTGGTGGCCGGATCCGAAGTGGGACTGGTGGACCTGGATCCCCGTGAGGTGGTGGAGACCGGGCGCCTCGGTCCCTGCGAGCTGATCGCGGTGGACACCGCCCGCGGGAAGATCCTTCGGAACCTGGACGTCAAGCGCGAGGTCGCTGGACAGCAGCCCTACGGCCGCTGGATCGCGAAGACGCGGCGACTGCTGGGCACCGTGGAGCCCACGGCACCCGCCCCCGCACCGGTTCCGCCCCCGGCGGCCAAAGAGCTGGCGCCCAAGCAGATCGCCTTCGGATACGGGAACGAGGATCTCCGCTTCGTACTGGACGCCATGGGAAGCGGCGGCCAGGACGCAGTCTGGAGCATGGGCGACGACACCCCGATCCCGCCCCTCTCCCGGCTGCCGCAGACGCTGTACGCCTTTTTCCGGCAGCGGTTCGCGCAGGTTACCAACCCGCCCATCGATTCCTTGAGAGAGTCGGTGGTCATGTCCCTCGCCATGCACGTGGGGCGGAACGGCTCCTTCCTGGTCGAGGGGCCCGAGCAGGCCAAGCTGATCCGCATCGACCATCCGATTCTCCTCGATGAGGAAATGGCCGCGCTGCGGAATGTCCCCGGCTTCTCCTGCGTGACCATCAATGCCCTGTGGGACGTGCGCACGGGGGTGGAAGGCTTCCGCCCGGCTCTGGACCGGCTCTGCCAGGATGCCGAGCGCGCCGCCCGCCGCGGCGCCCGCGTCCTGGTGGTGAGCGACAAGGGCGCCGATCGGGACCGTGCGGCGATCCCCATGTTGCTCGCGATCGGGGCAGTCCGGCGCCACCTCCTGGATACCGGCCTGCGCCTCCGGCTCGGCCTGGTGGCGGAGGCCGGCGACGCCTGGGACATCCATCATCTCGCGGCCCTGATCGGCTACGGGGCGGAATCCGTCCATCCCTGGCTGGCGCTTCAATCGGTGGCCGCCTACTTCGGAGAGTCGGAGCCCGGCAAGCGGGAGCGCGAGGTCCAGCGGCCCACGCCGGAAGAGGCCGTGTTGAAGTTCCGAGCCGGCGCCGAGAAGGGCCTGCTCAAGATCATGTCGAAGATGGGGATCTCGTCCCTCGCGTCGTACTGCGGGGCCCAGATCTTCGAGGCCCTCGGCTTGGGCTCGGAGCTGATCGACCGCGCCTTCCGGGGCACGGTGTCGCCGCTGGGTGGGATTGGATTCGAAGAGATCGCCGAGGATGTCCTGGCCCGGCACCGCGTCGCATACCCGGCCGCCGAAGATGCCGTTTCTCTCCCCGACTACGGGCGGATCCGATTCCGGAAGGAAGGGGAGGACCACGGTTGGGCCCCTCCTCAGGTGCAGGCGCTCCAGAAGGCCATCAAGGACGGCACCCGAGAGTCGTATCAGGCCTACGTCTCCAAGAACGAGGCGCGCTGGCCGGCAGGACCGCGGGATCTCCTGGCCATTCGACAGGGGGTGCCGGTACCCCTGGAGGAGGTGGAGCCGGTGGAGTCGATCCGCCGCCGGTTCGTGTCGGCCGCGATGTCGCTGGGAGCCCTCTCACCCGAGGCCCACGCCACCATTTCGATCGGGATGAACCGGATCGGGGCGCGGTCCAACTCAGGAGAGGGGGGCGAGGACCCGCTCAACTACCATCCGTTGGCCAACGGCGATCGGGTGGACAACCGGATCAAACAGGTGGCCTCGGCCCGGTTCGGGGTGACCACTGAGTACCTGACCCGCGCGGAAGAGCTGGAGATCAAGATCGTGCAGGGCGCCAAGCCCGGGGAAGGCGGCCAGCTGCCTGGACACAAGGTGACCGAGCTGATTGCCCGGCTGCGCCACGCGGTGCCCGGAATCCCGTTGATCTCGCCGCCGCCTCATCACGACATCTACTCGATCGAGGACCTGGCGCAGCTGATCCTCGACCTGAAGACCGTGAACCCCCGGGCCCGGATCGGGGTCAAGCTGGTGGCAGAGGCGGGGGTTGGCACGGTGGCCGCCGGCGTGGCCAAGGCCTACGCGGACTACGTGCTGATCGCCGGGCACAACGGCGGGACGGGAGCCTCTCCGCTCTCCTCCATCAAGCACGCCGGTTCTCCCTGGGAGCTGGGGCTGGCCGAGGCGCAGCAGACCCTGGTGCAGAACGGCCTCCGGCACCGAATCGAAGTCCGGGTGGACGGCGGGTTCAAGACCGGTCGCGACGTCGTGATCGCGGCCTTGCTGGGGGCCGAGTCCTACGGGTTCGGGACCGCGGCGGTGGTCGCGGTGGGGTGCGCCATGGCTCGCCAGTGCCACCTCAACACCTGCCCCACCGGCATCGCCACTCAGCGGCCCGATCTGCGCGCCAAGTTCAAGGGTACGCCGGACCAGGTGGTGCAGTACTTCACCTTCGTGGCGGAGGAAGTTCGGGAAATCCTGGCCCGGATGGGCTTCCGCACCCTGGATGAGATCATCGGCCGCGCGGACCTGCTCAAGCGGGTGGAGCGCCCCGAGGTGCCACGAGCCCAGATGCTGGATCTCTCGCTGCTCCTGGCCCCGGCCGCCGCAACCGAAAGTGGCGAGCCGGTCCGCCGCACGGTGGCCAGGAACGACCGGCCGGGACTCCAATCGCTTGATGCGGAGATCCTGGAAGACCTGAAAGGGTACCTGGGCACCGGACATCCCTTCTCCGGCACCTACGATATCCGGAACCACCATCTGGCGGTGGGCGCCCGGATCGCCGGCGTCATCGCGGAGGAGCATGGCGACCGGGGACTCCCCCAAGGACAGATCCACCTCCGGTTCCGGGGAAGCGCCGGCCAGAGTTTCGGCGCCTTTGCGATCACGGGGATGCGTCTCGACCTGGAGGGCGAGGCCAACGACTACGTAGGCAAGGGCCTCTCCGGAGGCGAGATCAGCATTCGGCCCTTCCGCCAGGCGGCCTACGCCCACGACACCCACGAGAACACCATCGTGGGGAACACGGTGCTGTACGGAGCCACGGCTGGGAAGCTGTTCGCGGCCGGGGAAGCGGGCAGCCGGTTCGCGGTGCGGAACTCGGGCGCCATCGCGGTCATCGAAGGCGCCGGCAACCACTGCTGCGAATATATGACCGGCGGCATCGTGGTGAGTCTGGGCCCGGTGGGGCGGAATTTCGCCGCTGGGATGACCAATGGGGTGGCCTACGTGCTGGACGAAGCCGGCACGTTCCCCACCCGCCTCAACCGGGACATGGTTTCCCTGGTCCCGTTCGAGGATCAGGACGAGGTGGTCGTGCTGGATCTGGTCAAGCAGCACCTGGAGCACACCGGGAGCCCCCGCGCCAAGGCCGTCTTGGAGCGGTGGGAGCACTACCGGCCCCTGTTTCACAAGGTTTTCCCCAACGCGGCACCGGTGTCGGCGGCAGGCACCGTTCCCACCGCGCCCGTCGTGCAATCGCCGCCGACGCCAGAAGTGGTTCGTAAGACCGCGTAACGGGCGCTACACCAGTTGGTACTGCGGCCCACCGCCGACCGGTTTCAGGTTGAGACCGGCCGGCGGTGTTGGTTTGGGGGGGCCGGCGGAGGGGGGGTTGCAGAGAAAGGGGGCGAGCCCTAACTTGCTAGATATCAAGCAAGCGACAATATGACCGGTACCCTGATCCGCGAGCGCGACGCCTTTCGCAGCCGGGAGGCCATCCTCGATGCCGCCGAGCGACTCTTCGCCCAGCGCGGCTTCGCCGACACCAGTCTGAGCGATGTCGGCGCGGCCGCCGGCCTTTCGCGCGGCACCCCGAGCTACTTCTTCGGCTCCAAACAGGACCTTTACCGGGCCGTCCTCGAGCGCTGCTTCGCCGAAGTCCGGGAGGCCGTCCGGGTGGGCCGCGAACGGGCCCTCGCCAGCGGGCAGCCGACCGATGTGGTCCTGGCCGGAGCCGTCGGCGAATACGTGGACTTTCTCGCGGCTCGGCCCAACTTCGTGCGCCTGATCGAGTGGGAGGCCTTGAGCGACGGAGACCTGTCCCACGAGGCCGGACATCACATCGCCGTGGCCCAGGAGGCCCTCAGGGCCTTCGTGCAGGAGTTGGGGCTTAGCGCCGAGTTGGCCACCGACGCCCCCCAGTTCCTGCTGAGCATCATCGCCCTGAGCTGGTTTCCCCTGATCCATCGCTCCACCATCGTGCGGGCGCTCGGCCTCGACGCCGAGGCCCCCGAATTCCTCGCCCAGCGGCGACGCCACGTCATCGACCTGGTCCTGAGCGGGCTCCGGGCCCGTAGTGTCCAGGTCAACGGCGCCGCTCCTCATGCTCCCTCAACCCCCCCGATCCCATGACCAACGTCGCCACGCCGCGGCCGTCGCAGTCCGGGATGACGGTCCCTCTGGCCACCGAGAAAGAAGCGCGGGAAGTCGCCGAGGCGGCTCGCGAGAAGGAATGGCAGGCGCCCAGCTTCGTCCGCGAGCTGTTCGAGGGAAACTTCCAGCTCGACCTGGTGCATCCGTACCCGGAGCCCAACCCGGCCGACCTGGAACGGGCCCGGCCCTTCATGGACAAGCTCGAGCGGTTCATGCGGGAGCAGGTGGATAGCGACCGGATCGACCGGGAGAGCAAGATTCCCCCCGAGGTGATCCAGGGTCTCAGGGACATCGGCGCCTTCGGGATCAAGATCCCGGTGGAATACGGCGGCCTGGGCCTGAGTCAGTACAGCTACACCCGCGCCATCGGCCTGGTAACCAGCCAGGACGGGAGTCTCACCGCCCTCCTCTCCGCGGCGCAGTCGATCGGGGTGCCGACGCCGCTCAAGATGTTCGGGACCAACGAACAAAAGCAGCGATACCTGCCCCGCCTGGCCAAGGGCGCCATCTCCGCCTTCGCCCTGACGGAGGCGAACGTGGGCTCCGACCCGGCCGGACTGAGCACCACGGCGACCCTGTCCGAGGACCGCAAGCACTATATCCTGAACGGGGAAAAACTCTGGTGCACCAACGGTACCGTGGCCGAATTGATGGTGGTCATGGCCCGGACCGGCAAGAAGATCTCGGCCTTCATCGTGGAGACCAACTGGCCGGGCGTGGAGGTGGTCCAGCGGCTCCACTTCCTGGGACTCAAGGGGATCGAGAACGGCATCATCCGGTTCACCGACGTCAAGGTGCCGGTGGAAAACCTGCTCTGGGGTGAAGGCCGGGGACTCAAGCTCGCGCTGATTACGCTCAATACCGGGCGGCTCACCCTGCCCGCCTCCTGCGTGGCCGGGTCCAAGCGATGCCTGGAGATCGTCCGCCAGTGGGCCAGCACCCGGGTGCAGTGGGGCCAGGCGGTGGGCCGGCACGACGCCATTGCCCAGAAGATCGGGCGCATGGCCGCGGATATCTTCGCCATGGAAGCGGTGTCCGACCTGGCCTCCCTGATGGCGGACAAAGGCGGACGGGACATCCGGCTCGAAGCCGCCATGGCCAAGATGTGGAATTCGGAGGTCGGCTGGCGGATCGTGGACGACACCATGCAGATCAAGGGTGGTCGGGGGTACGAGACCGCCGACAGCCTGCGGAGCCGCGGCGAAAAGCCGGATCCGGTCGAGCGCATCATGCGGGACTTCCGGATCAATCTGATCTTCGAAGGCTCAAGTGAGATCATGCGACTGTTCATCGCCCGGGAGGCGGTGGACACCCATCTCAAGGTCGCCGGAGACCTGATCGACCCCAAGAGCACCGGGGGCCAGAAGGCCAAGGCCCTCTTGCGGTCGGCCGGGTTCTACCTGCTCTGGTATCCCAAGCTCTGGATCGGGATCCGGGGGTGGCTCGGCTATGGGGAATTCGGCCGCCTGGCGACCCACGTGCGCTTCGCCGAACGGAACTCCCGCCGGCTGGCCCGGACCCTGTTCCACTCCATGGTCCGTTTCGGCCCGCGGCTCGAGAAGAAGCAGGCGGTGCTGGGGCGCCTGGTCGAGATCGGCGCCGAACTGCTGGCCATCGCGGCGTCCTGCGCGCGGGCCCAGGCGATGTTGAAGAAGAATCCGAAGGAGACGGGGCCCCGGGAGTTGGCGGACGTCTTCTCCCGTCAGGCCCGCCGCCGGGTGGAGGAGAAGTTCCGGGCCATCCGGCACAACGACGATGATGTCACCTATACCACCGCCCGCCACGTGCTGGACGATCATTTCCTGTGGCTCGAGCGGGGAATGGTCCGCGAGGGACCCGAGACCTAGCCGGAAGCGCCGCGGGAAGCGTTAATTGATGGACGGCGAACACCGGGTTCGCCGGACCAGCCAAGAGGAAATGCATGCCGATCGCCGAAGGCAGGACCTTGCCGTTCGTGGGACCCGAGGCGGTAGATGTCGCGGGGCTCGAGACCTTCGATTATGCGGGTCCCGAGCAGGAGATCGTGACCGAGACCGAGGAGTTCACCGCGGTCTGCCCGTACAGTGGGCTGCCGGACTTCGCCAAGCTGACCATCCGCTACGTTCCCGGCGAGAAGTGCATTGAGCTCAAGAGCCTCAAGTACTACGTCACCAGTTATCGGAACGTGGGAATATTCCAGGAGCACGCTACCGCCAAGATCGCCGAGGATCTCTTCGCCGTCCTGGCCCCGCGCTCGCTCGAGGTGACCACGGTCTACAACGTCCGGGGCGGCTTTCTCACCACCTGCGCGGTCCGGCTGCCCACTCCCGACCGTCCCTAGCCGGCCCGAATCAGCGCTCGACCGTCTCCCCCCCGTACCGCGGCCGCCACCCCCGCCGAGTCCCACGTGGTGGCGAGCTTGTGGACCAGGTCGCACCACCCGCCACTGAAAGCCAGGGCGTAGTCCTTGGTCTCCGGCCCGTAGACGTTTGGCCGAGCCGACGATCGTTTGGTGCCAGATGGCCCGGTTCTCCGGGGCCCAAAGCGAGAAGTACACCTCTGCTACCCCGGCCACCTCGTCCTTGTGAAACACCCCGCCGTCCTTGACCCCCACCAAGGCCCGGACCAGCGTCACATCCAACTCCGCCGCGGGTGGATGCTCTCCCAGTGCCTCGGCGCTGTCGACGGTCAGCGTCAGGCCTCGCAGGGCCAGGACCGAGGTGAGGTCGGACCGGCCGACGCTGTCGGCCCGACGGCTGTTCTGCAGAGATGTCTTGGGGGAAATGCCGGTCTCTTCGTTCGCGAGGGACATCGCCGTTACGCCGGCCGCCCCCGCGACCATCGCGGCCGTACAGGCTGCCACGCCCAGGGGGATGACGAGGGTCAGCCAGGGAGCGAGACCGAACCAGCGGGGACGGACCATGGGCAGGGGCCCCGAGTCGCTCGAAGCTACGGGCCGGTACTCGACCAGACAAGGCGGACTCCCCAAGACCGCCTCTTCGCCCAAGCCCGGTCGCGCGCTATCTTGTTTCCTCTTCCATTACCGATCCTTCAGCCGAGGAACGGCGTGTGCCCAAGGATACCCTGACCCTCACCGACAACCGAACCGGCAAGTCGTACGAGGTGCCCATCGCGGATGGGACCATCAAGGCGATGGACCTGCGCCAGATCAAGGTGGCCGAGGACGACTTCGGCCTCATGACCTACGACCCGGCGTTTCTCAATACGGCGGCCTGCCGGAGCGCCATCACCTTCATCGATGGCGACAAGGGGATTCTCCGTTACCGGGGCTATCCCATCGAGCAGCTGGCCGAGCAGTCCAGCTTCCTGGAGGTGGCGTACCTCCTCTGCGAAGGGGAGCTGCCGACCAAGGCTCAGCTGGACAAGTGGGAGAGCCTGGTCCGCTACCACACCTACGTCCACACCAACGTCATCAAGTTCCTCGAGGGCTTCCGCTACGACGCGCACCCGATGGGCATGCTGCTGGGCGCGGTCGGCGCCCTCTCGACCTTCTATCCCGACGCCAAGGACCTCGAGGACCCGGCCTGCCGCTATCTGCAGCGGATCCGGCTGCTGGCCAAGGTGCCCACCCTGGCGGCCTTCGCGTTCCGCCATTCCCGCGGGCTCCCCTACGAGTTTCCGCGCAACGACCTGGGCTACATCGCGAACTTCGTGAACATGACCTTCAGCATCGGGGGCAAGCACGAAGCCAATCCGGTGTTGCAGCGGGCGCTGGAGATTCTGCTCATACTCCACGCCGACCACGAGCAGAACTGCTCGACCAGTGCGGTCCGCGCGGTGGGCTCCTCCCAGGTCGACCCCTTTTCGGCGGTCTCGGCCGGCATCGCCGCGCTCTACGGCCCCCTCCACGGCGGGGCGAACGAGGCCGTGCTCCGGATGCTGGCTGAGATCGGCGACCGGAAGAACATCCCCGCCTTCATCGAGCAGGTGAAGCAGGGCCATGGCCGGCTGATGGGCTTCGGGCATCGGGTCTACAAGTCGTACGACCCCCGGGCCAAGCTGATCAAGAAGGTGGCCTACGACGTCTTCCAGCAGACCGGCCTCAACCCCAAGCTGGAAATCGCGCTCGAGCTGGAGAAGATCGCCCTGGAGGACGAGTACTTCATCAAGCGGAAGCTCTACCCCAACGTCGACTTCTACTCGGGAATCATTTACCAGGCGATGGGGTATCCCACCGATTACTTCACGGTGCTCTTCGCGTTGGGTCGGCTTCCGGGGTGGATCGCGCAGTGGGAGGAAATGCTGCGGGACAAGGACACCAAGATCGCCCGACCCCGGCAGATCTACACGGGGTACGATGAGCGGCAATTCGTCCCGATGGCGAAGCGAGGATGAGATAAGTACTGGGTTCTGAGTACTGAGTGTCTCGACTCCCCGCCCACACTCAGTACCCAGTACTCAGTACTGTTCTTCAGACTCCGGGAATATCCTCCCCCTCCAGGTAGGTATACCCCTCCAGCCCCGCCACGTAGTCGGCAATGAACGTGTTGGCTTCCGCCCGGGAGAGATCCTTGGCGGCGCTCACCTTCCGCCGGAAGGTGGCGAGCAGGTTGGGCGCCTGGAACTGCACGTAATTCAGGACCTCGGTGACAGTATCGCCGTGGACCAGATCGGTGATCTCGTAGCCGTCGTCCCGCAGCCGCACATGAACCGCGTTGGTATCGCCGAAGAGGTTGTGGAGGTCGCCTAGGATCTCCTGATAGGCCCCGGTGAGAAAGATGCCCAGGATATAGGGCTCATCTTCCTTGACGGCGTGCAGCTCGAGCGAGGCCTTCCCTTTCCGTCCCCCGCAGAAGCGGTCGATCACCCCGTCGGAATCGCAGGTGATGTCCTGCAGCGTGCCGCGCCGGGTCGGCTCCTCGTCCAGCCGGTGGATCGGGACGATGGGGAAGAGCTGGTTGATGGCCCAGTTGTCCGGCAGGGATTGAAAGAGCGAGAAGTTGCAGAAATAGCGATCCACCAGGGTGCTTTCGATGTCGGACCAGATCTCGGGATAGGCGGCCTTGTCCTCGCCGATCAGTTTGGCGATCCCGTTCATGATGCACAGGTGGAACTGCTCGGCGTTGGCGCGGTCCCGGAGTGAGAAGACTCCGCTGGCGAACAGCTCCTGGGCCCTCTGCTTGCCGAACGTCGCGTCGTGATGGGCTTCCTGCAGCCGGTCGAGGCTGAGCGACTCCAGGTTGTCCTTCATTTCCACCAGGAGCGCGTGGGGCTCGCCGTTCAGGGTGGGGGGCGCCGGTTC
The DNA here is from genome assembly GCA_963704015.1 of uncultured Gemmatimonadales bacterium. Classification (GTDB taxonomy): domain Bacteria; phylum Gemmatimonadota; class Gemmatimonadetes; order Gemmatimonadales; family GWC2-71-9; genus DATIWD01. Next base: position 364,949 of record CAVPGI010000003.1, on the reverse strand, counting down.
CGTCTGTGACTCCACGTCGGTGACGTTCATCAAGAGCAGCGCATGGTGGGCGGTCAGGGCCCGTCCCGACTCCGAAATCAGGTGGGGCATGGGGAGGCCCTTGGTCTTACAGAGCGTTCCCAGCGTGTAGACCACGTCCTCGGCGTATTCGCGGATCGAGTAGTTGACGCTGGCGGGCCGAGTCGAGCGGGAGCCGTCGTAGTCCACGCCCAGGCCGCCGCCGACGTCGATATGAGTGAGGTCGAAGCCCATCGCCCGGATCTCGAGGTAAAACCGGCCGATCTCCTCCAGCGCCGCCTTGATGTACTTGATGTCGGTGATCTGGCTGCCCAGATGGAAGTGGATCAGCTTCAAGGTGTCGGCCTTGCCCGCCGCCTCCAGGCGCTCCAGCAGGCGGGTAAGCTCCACGGAGCTCAGGCCGAACTTGGACTTCTCGCCAGCGCTCTTGGCCCAGCGCCCGGTGCCCTCGCTGGCCAGCTTGATCCGGACACCCACCGTGGGTATGACGCTCAGCTCGTCCGCCACCTTGAGCAGGGTCTCCAATTCGCCCAGCTGCTCCAGCACCACGAACACCCGGTGGCCGAGGCGCTGGCCCATGAGCGCCAGCCGCATGTACTCCTCGTCCTTGTACCCGTTGCACACGATGATGTGGCTGGTGCTCTCCGACAGCCCCAGCACCGCCTGCAGCTCCGCCTTGCTGCCGCACTCGAGCCCGACCCCGAACGGCGCTCCGAACTCGACGATTTCCTCGATGACGTGGCGCTGCTGATTCACCTTCACCGGATAGACGGTGGTGTAGGTAGCGGTGTAGGCGAACTCCTTGATCGCGTTGTTGAACTGGGTCGCGAGGGTCTGGATCCGGGCACGGAGGATATCGGAGAATCGGAGCAACAGGGGCAGGCCGACGCCCTGGGCCCGAAGATCCATGGCGAGCTGATAGAGGTCCAACCCCCGTTTGGGGTTCCCGTCGGGATGCACCGTGACCCGGCCTTCCGCGTTCACCCGAAAGAAGCCCAGGCCCCACCCCTGCATGTTGTACAGCTTCTCCGAGTCTTTGGTCGTCCACTGGCTCATCGTCGGTGCGCCACCCCGGTGGAAGGTCAGGGGGCAAAGTCTAACGCGGTCGGGGGCGTGGGGTAAGCGGGGATCGCGGGTTCCCGCTACCATACAGCCAAGTCATCTTTCTCCACCCATTGGTTGGGAGAGGACGAATGGTCGTTGGTAAGTTCAAAATCTCGGCCCCCTGGCTTCTGGGCGCCCTGGTTCTCTTCGCCCTGCCCCTTGCTGCCCAGACCGGCGGCCCGCCGGGGCCGGTGCCCGTCGCCCTGCTCGAGGCCCGCCGCCAGGCACTTCTGGCCCAGCTCGGCACCGGTATCGCGGTCCTGCCCTCCGCGGCGGTGCCAGACGAGGAATCCGATGGGGACTATCCGCAAGGCAGCTACCGGCAAGACAACGACTTCTTCCGGCTGACCGGATTGGAGGAATCGGGGTCCTGGCTGGTGCTGCTGGCCGACTCCTCAGAGCCCGGCACGGCCATCCTCTACTTGCCCCCTCGGAACCCGGCAACCGAGCAGTGGAACGGGGCACGACTGGGTCCGAGCCCGGAGGCGGCGGCGCTGAGCGGGATCGCCGACGTCCGCCCAGCCACGCTGGCCGACGAGCAGATTCCGGCGTTGGTGGCCCAGTTCCGGCGCCTGTGGCTCAAGCTGATCCCCAAGGTCACCTCCGACCCCGCCGTTCAACGGCTGATGCTGCAATCAGGCGCGGAGACGATCCAGGACCTGCGGCCGGCTCTGGCGCAGGTCCGACTGGTCAAGGACGCCGATGAGGTGGCTCGTCTGCGCCGCGCGACCGCCATCACCGCCGACGCCCAGATCGAGGCCATGCGCTCGACCTCGGCCGGTGCCTGGGAGTACGAGATCCAGGCCGGCATCGAAGCCGTGTTCCGCCGAGGCGGGGCCGACCGGGTGGGCTTCCCCAGCATTGTCGGGTCGGGGCCCAACAGCACCACCCTCCACTACATGTCCAACCACCGGCGCACCCAAAGCGGCGACCTGGTGGTCACCGACATCGGGGCCGAGTACGGCTACTACACCGCGGACGTCACCCGGACCTGGCCGGTGTCCGGCAAGTTCTCTCCTCGCCAACGGGCGCTCTACGATCTGGTGCTGGGCAGCCAGCAGATCGCCATCGACTCCGTGCGACCGGGGGTGACGCTGAAGCACCTCCATCGCATCGCGCAGGGGTACCTGCGCCAGCACTCGGGCGACCTCTGCGCCCCCAAGACCTGCGACCAGTTTTTCATTCACGGCCTGTCGCACTGGCTGGGGATGGACGTGCACGATGTGGGGCCCCGCGACGCCCCCCTGCTCCCCGGCATGGTGCTCACCGTGGAGCCCGGCGTCTACCTGGCGGGAGAGGGAATCGGCATTCGCATCGAAGACGACGTTCTGGTCACGGCCGACGGTCACGAGGTGCTCTCCGCCGGCGCGCCGCGAGCCGCCGCCGACATCGAGAAGGCGATGGCGGAGGGCGCCAAGCTCCGGAAGAGCAGGCGCTGAGATGAGCTGGTCCTTCAGGATCGGTCGGGTGGCGGGAACCGACGTGAAGGTTCACATCACCTTCCTGCTGCTGCTGGGCTTCTTCGCCATCGAGGGCTATCGGGAGGCGGGGCCGGCGGGGGCGGTGGGGACCACGCTGTTTACGCTGTCGCTCTTCGGTTGCGTCATCCTCCATGAGTTCGGTCACATCCTGATGGCGCGCCGGTTCGGGGTCCGGACCCCGGACGTGATCCTGTTGCCGATCGGCGGCGTGGCCCGGCTCGAGCGGATTCCAGAGGACCCCCGGCAGGAGCTGCTGATCGCCCTGGCGGGGCCGGCCGTCACCGCCGGGATTGCCGCGCTCCTCTATCTCCTGATCACGGCCACCACCGGCTCCAGTCCGCCGCTCCAACCGTTTCGGGTGGTGGAGCACGCTCCCTTCGCCAACCAGCTGATGGACGTGAACGTCGGGCTCCTTCTGTTCAACCTGATCCCGGCGTTTCCCATGGACGGCGGCCGCGTCCTGCGGGCGCTCCTGGCCAGCCGCCTGGGGCTGATCCGCGCCACCCGGATCGCCGCCCGCGTCGGCCAGGCGCTCGCGGTGGCTTTCGGCATCGCGGGACTCTACGTGAGTCCCATCCTGATTCTCATCGCCCTGTTCGTCTTCGCCGGCGCCGGCACCGAAGCGGCGGCGGTGGAGGCCCGGTCGCTGGCCCGAGGGCTCACCGTGGATCGGGTCATGGTGATCGAGTTTCGGGAACTACCGGTTCACGCGCGACTGCAAGACGCGGTGGACTTGCTGCTCACTACCGATCAGCGGGAATTCCCCGTAGTCGACAATCTGGGCCACCTGGAGGGTTTGCTCACCCGCGAGCGACTGATTCGCGGGCTCTCCCAATTGGGGCCCCAGTCGACCGTGGCGGAGTCCATGGTGACACCGGTCGCCGCTCTACCCGTGGGCCTGGACTTCCCGACCGCCCTGGATCGCCTGCGCATGAGCGGTCTCCCCGCGCTGCCGGTCCAAAACGCGAACGGCAAGCTGGTGGGCCTCTTTACCTTGGACAATATCTCGGAGTTGTTGCTGGTACGGCGGGCGGTCGAAAAGCTGCATCAGGACCCGACCGGCGGGTCCCCTACTCCGTGAGCCCCTGCCCCCTCAGCTCCGCCAGCAGCCGAGGGCCCGAATCCCGCGGATGGGTGAAGTACCACCACTGCTTGTTCTCTCGCCATCCCTCCTCTTCCGCCACGATCTGTCCCCAGAGGCACCGGTTGGCCGGCACCACGAGGCCACGCATCCGTTCGTCGGCGGCACGCACCCGGTCGAGAAAGGCGTCCCGAACCTCGGCGGGAGCGACGCTCAGGGCGTTCTCCAGCAGCTGACGGCCGTCCATGTCATTCAGGTAGTCGTCGAGCGCCAGGTTGTAACCACCCTCCACCGCCGCCACGATGCGTTCCCAGTTCTCCACCAGCCCACGCAGGCCGTTGGCGATGACGTGGTAGGGCGCACCCTGCTGGCGCAGGTAGTCGCGGACCGGGTCGGCGGATTGAGGCATGGCAAAGAAGAAGATTGTAGGCCGCTCTCCTACGGGCAAGGTCGATCATCATCCGCACCGTGCGCCGTTGCCCCCGATTGGCGCCCGCGATCCCCGCGCGGTTAATCTAGTGTGGTATGGCCCAACGCCATCCGCCATCTGCACCACGTCACGTGGTGGTGAGCGGGTCCAGCGGCCTGCTGGGCTCGGCTCTTATCCCGTCTCTCACCGCGGGCGGGTTTCACACGACCCGCCTGGTCCGGCACCACCCCGGCCCTACGGAAATCGGCTGGGATCCGGCTCACGGCACGCTCGACCCCTCCCTGCTCGAAGGCGTCGATGCCCTGATCAACCTGGGCGGTGAGAGCCTCGCGCACTGGCCCTGGACCGCGGCGTACAAGCGAGCAATCCTGGAAAGTCGAACCCGGAGTACCGGGTTGTTGGCCTCGACCATGGCGCGTCTCGACCGGCCTCCGCTGGTCCTGCTCTCCGCCTCGGCGGTGGGCTATTACGGCGACCGCGGGGAGGAAATCATTCGCGAGGAGAGCGCCCCGGGCCGAGGCTTCCTGGCTGAGGTAGCCCAGGCCTGGGAGGCCGCCACAGAGCCGGCTCGGGCAGCGGGGATCCGCGTAGTACTGCTCCGGATCGGGATCGTCCTGAGCTCGGCCGGGGGTGCCCTGCCTACTATGCTCCTTCCCTTCCGCCTGGGCCTCGGTGGGCGCCTCGGGAGTGGGCGCCAATGGATGAGCTGGATCGCTTTGGATGACGTGGTACGCGCCATTCACCACTGCATCAGCGAGGTCTCGCTGGCTGGGGCGGTCAATCTGACGGCGCCCAACCCGGTCACCAACCGCGTCTTCACGGAAACCATGGGTCGAGTGCTGAGACGGCCGACGGTGTTCCCGGTCCCGGCTGTGGCGGTGCGCCTGTTCCTGGGCGAAATGGGGCGAGAGCTCCTGCTGGCCGGACAGCGGGTCCTGCCGGGCCACCTGCAGGCCAGCGCCTTTCGGTTTTCTCATCCGGATCTCGCGCCCGCCATCGCCAGCCTGCTCGGTTCCTAACGCGGGCCCCGCGGCGCCGTACTTCCGCTTATTGTTCCTGTATGACACCTCCGCGTGCAGTGGTCCTCCTTTCCGGCGGCCTCGACTCGGCCACGATCCTGGCGATCGCCCGGGCGGAGGGCTTTGCCCCGTATACCCTGACCTTTCGCTATGGCCAGCGGCACGAGGCGGAGCTGGAGGCAGCCGCCCTGGTGGCCCGCGCCCAGGGGGCGGCCCGGCACATCGAGATGGAGATCGACCTCCGATCCATGGGTGGCTCCGCGCTGACCGGCGATCTCGAGGTCCCCAAGGGCCGGTCACCCGAAGCGATGGCGGAAGGGATCCCGGACACCTATGTGCCGGCCCGGAATACGATTTTTCTGGCCTTGGCGCTGGGTTGGGCCGAAGTCCTCGAGGCGAACGACATCTTCATCGGGGTCAACGCCGTGGACTACAGCGGCTATCCCGATTGTCGGCCGGAGTACATCGCGGCCTTCGAGCGAATGGCCAACCTGGCGACCAAAGCCGCGGTGGAAGGCGGCCGCCGCCTCAAGATTCATACGCCGCTGATCCATCTCACCAAGGGCCAGATCATCGCGCGGGGTCTGGAGCTCGGTGTGGAGTACGCCCTGACTCTCACCTGTTACCAACCGGACACGGAGGGCGCCGCCTGCGGTGAATGCGATGCCTGCCAGCTTCGACTCAAGGGGTTCCGGGAGAACCGCATCCAGGATCCGGCCCGCTACGCGACACTCGGGCAACGGGGCTGAGCCTCGGCTCCCACCGGCATGTTCTACTCCGTCAAGTCCATCTTCTACACACTCCAGGGCGAGGGGGCCCGGACCGGCCGACCCTCGGTCTTCCTGCGCTTCGCCGGCTGCAACCTGTGGAACGGTCTCGAGTCCGGCCGAGCCGAGGCGGTCTGCCAATTCTGCGATACCGACTTCTTCGGCGTGGATGGCGAGGGTGGCGGCAGGTTCGAGACGGCCCAGGCCCTGGCAGCCGCGGTCGCGGCGAAATGGCCGGCGAGCTGGGACTCGGGCTCGCGATCCTCACCCTACGTGGTGTGCACCGGAGGGGAGCCCCTGCTTCAACTCGATGCGCCACTGATCGAGGCGCTGCACGGAGCCGGCTTCGAAATCGCCATCGAGACCAACGGCACACTCCCGGTCCCTCCGGGCGTGGACTGGGTCTGCGTGAGCCCCAAGGCGAGGGCCGACCTGGTGGTCCGATCGGGGGACGAGCTCAAGCTGGTGTTCCCGCAGGCGGGCGCCGACCCCGAGCGTTACCTGGGACTCGACTTCACTCATTTCTCGCTTCAGCCCATGGACGGCACCGGGCGCCTGGCCCATACCCGGCAGGCGCTGGACTATTGTCTCAGCCACCCCGCATGGCGTCTCAGCCTCCAGACTCATAAGATGCTGGGCATTCCCTGACGTTTCCTTCGCTCACCTGACTCGTCATGTCCATTCGCGGCTATTCCGACCGGATCAACCACGCGTTTGCGTTTGTCGGCAAACATGCCAGCGGACGGGGCACCGGGCTCCTGGCCCAGGCCTCGAACGTGGCGGTGATCCTGAGCCGGTACGACTGCGACGAGGTCACCATCCTGGCCGGCATCCTGCAGCATGTCCTGGCGGGGGTAGATCCGCGCGGCGCCCCCGCGATGGAGCGGAAGATCCGTGAGAAATTCGGCACCGTCGTGGCGGCGACCATCGCCGAAGTCCTCGAGTACAAGTCCGACGATCGGGGAAGCCATCGGCCCTGGGAGGCGCGCAAGCGCGATTATCTGGCTCGGCTCCAAGGCGCCGAGCCCCGAGCGCTGGACCTCTTCGCCGCCGAGGAGATCCACTCCTGTGGCGTCAGCCTGGCCGACGTGCGCCGGCTAGGCACGGAGTACCTCTCCAACCTTTCGGAATGCACGGCTCCTCAGGCGGTCTGGTGGTACGGCGAGGTGGCCCGGGTGCTGGAGGAGCACGCCGAATGGCCCCGGCGGGAGATGCTCGAGGAGCTGCGCGAGCTGGCGGCGGCCCTGAGCCGGGAGCTGGGCCTCGAGTAGCGGGAGCGGGCGGCGAGGAGAGCGGATACTCGCTTTCCCGCGCCCGCCGGCCCCGACTATATTGGGCCACCGGAATGGACTCTCCCTCGATGCGGTCGGCACTCGCCACGCTGCCCAGCGCCTTCGCTGCGGCGTGTCGCCATTCCCGGACCGACAGCGAGTTGTTCCAGCGTTGCCGCGAGATCCTGGTTCGGAGGTTTCAGACCGAACGGATCTGGCTCACGGTCAAATCCCCAACCGAAATCATCCCCGTGGTTCCGACGCCGGACTGGGTCAGTCAGGCGGTCGAAGTCAGCCGCATGGCGAGTGGCCAGACCGAGGTCCAGATCCTCGCGGATCCGGAAGTCGCGAACCAGCTCCGGTCCGTCTCGCTCCCGCTGGTGCTGGGGTTGTCCATCATGCTGGAGCTCCACGGAGTCCTCCGGGAGCGCCAGTCGGCGCTCGAGGACGCCGCGTTTCAACTCCGGGCCCTACGGCAGGTGGCTCGCCTGCTCTCCTCCGTGCACTCGACCGAGGAGACCGAGAACCTGGTCCTCGATTTCATGACCGAGGTGTTCTTCGCCTGGTGGTCGTCGCTCTATCGTCCCACCGGAGACGTCTACACCCCGAAGGTCTTTCGCTCGCTCAAGGGGGCGATGTCGCTCCCGGCCATCGATCTCAAGGCGCTGGACCGGGCCCTCCCACCGGGGACTCCCGCGGCCAGCGCGGAAGATCCGGCGATCGCCGGGTTGGTCCCGCCCAGCACCCAGCTGGTGGTGACGCTCGACGCCGGCACCGAGCGGCTCGCGGTGCTGGCCCTGGGCCCCCGGCTCCACGAGCGCACCTACGGGCACGCGGAGCACGAGCTGGCCGGCACCCTGGCCTTCGCGGCGGCCATCGCGCTCAAGAACTCCCAACTGGTGGAGCAGCTGCAGAGTGCTGCCACCACCGATGAGCTCACGGGTCTCTACAACCGACGGGCCATGGAAGAGCGGTTGGAGGCCGAAATCTCCAGGGCCACACGCCACCAGCTCCGGACCAGCATCGTCCTGATCGACGTGGACCGGTTCAAGTCGGTGAACGACACCCTGGGCCATGCGGCGGGAGACCGATTGCTGATTTTGGTGGCGGAGCTGCTTCGGCAGCAGTGTCGGACCCTCGACGCGATAGGCCGCCTGGGCGGGGACGAGTTCCTGGTCATCCTGCCGATGACGACCCCGGACGAGGCCAAGGCCTTCGTGGCGCGGGTACAGCGGCGGGTCGCGGAGCTGGAACGGAGCCACCCCGAGTTCGGATCTCCGTCCCTCAGTCTGGGGATCGCCGAGGCCCCCCGGCACGGGATCACTCTGGCCAGCCTCCTGGCCGCCGCGGACTCGGCGCTCTACAAGGCGAAGCGGGGCGGCCGCAATGCGGTCGAAGTGGCCGAAGAGCCCTGAGCAGAGGTAACCATGTCGGATCCGGAATTCACGCTCCTGGGCGACGCGATCTGGCTCGACTTCATCAATACGGCCGCCACGCCTCCCGGCGACCGCGACCTGCTGCCCGACCTTCCCGCCTACCATCGTTGGACCAAGGCCAGCAAGCTGGTCTCGGACGCCGATCACGTGAGCCTCGAGGAAGTCCGCGGCTTCCGGTCACAGTTGGCGTACCTCGCCGCCGCGCTGACCGATGATCGCCAGCCCCGCTCCTCGGTCATTCAGGCCATCAACGAGATTCTGGCCCGGGCCGGAGGCCACCAGCAGCTGCTCCGGGTGAAGGGCGCCTGGCGCACTCGATTCACCCCCGGGCGGCATGCCCAGGCCCTCGAGGCGGTGGCCAATTCGGTCGCCTTGACTCTCTCCGAGTCCGCCGCCCGGGTGCGGCGTTGCGCGGGCGAGGGCTGCACGCTCTTCTTCGCCGACTATTCCCCCAACCACAGCCGGCGGTTCTGCAGCGCCGCCACCTGCGGCAAGCGACTCCGGATCGAGCGTCGCCGGTCCGACCGCAGCGTACCAGCCCCATGATGCGCGCGCGGTCGCTCGACCGAATCGCCCCGTTGGCCTCATGAACACCCCTCTCCCACCCGCCTATTACGAGCGGGTCGACACCGCGCTGGGCCATCGCTACGTCATCGAGAGCCTGGTGGCGGCCAATCGCGAGCGGCTGCTGCTCATTGCCCGGGATAAGATCCTCAAGCGCCGGGTGAGTCTCCGGGTCAATCTCTATTCCGACGAGCAGGTGCGCGCCTGGTTCCTCGCCGAGGCGGAGGCCCTCGGGCAATTAGACCATCCCGCCATCCGGCACGTCTACGACGTCGGTGTCATCGGGGACCTGGCGTACCGAGTGGGAAACTGGGTGGACGGAGAAAGCCTGCAGGAGGCGGTGCAGCGAGGGCCCCGGCCGATCCCCACCGTCCATGCCCTGGCTCGAGACCTCCTCGGCGGCCTCGAGCACGCGCATAGCCGAGGCATCATCCTGAGACGGATCGTCCCGGCCTCGACGCTGTTGAGCCTGGCCGGACGGGGGACCGTGACCGAGCTCCGATACTCGAGCTGGACGCTGCCCAGCATCCCGCCCTTTTCAACGCCCACCGGACAGGCCTACATGGCACCGGAGGCTCGTCAGGGTGCATCGGGCGAGCCGGCCAGCGACGTGTTCTGCGCCGGTGCCGTGTTGTTCTACGCCATCACCGGCCACGAACCCGCCCTGGATCCCACGACCATCGGGCCGCCGTCCGCGCTCCGCCCCAATTGTCCCAAGGGACTGGAGCGAGTGGTGGTGCGGGCACTCCAGGCGGCGGCGGACGACCGCTATCACACTGCGGCCGAGATGCTCGAGGATTTCGCCTCGGACGCGGGGACCTACGATCAGCCGGCGGTCGCGGTGAGCGTGCGGGCCGGTGCGGCCGAAAGCGACGAGGGCCGCAGTTGGGAGAAGCGTTTGCGACGCGCCTTGGGCGACGACTACGAGCTGCTGGGCACCCTGGGCTCGGGCGGGTATGGGCGGGTGTACCGGGTGCGGGACCTGTCGCTGGAGCGGGAGGTGGCGCTCAAGGTGCTGCACCCCCAGTTGACGGCGGATCCCGCCGTGGTCGAGCGGTTTCGGCGCGAGGCCCAGCTGGCGGCCCGGCTCAACCATCCGAACATCGTGAGGATCTACGACATCGGCGGTCGTTCCGGCCTGATCTGGTACATCATGGAGCTGGTGACGGGCCCCAGCGTGGCGCAGATGGTCGCGCGCGAGGGACCGATACCCCTGGATCGCACCCTGCGCCTGCTCCGGGAGGCGCTCTCGGCCCTCGCCCAAGCCCACGGCGCCGGCTTGGTCCACCGGGACATCAAGCCGGAGAACATGCTGACCGAGCCGGACGGCCGGTTGCGGATCACCGATTTCGGCCTGGCGCTGGCGCTGCGGGGCCAGGGACGCTTCGGCGGCGCCACCAGCCAGAGCGGTACTCCCCAGTTCGCGAGCCCAGAGCAGCTGCTGGGGGAGCGGGTCGATCAGCGCACCGATCTCTACAGCCTCGCTGCCGTGGCGTATTTCGCGCTGCTGGGGGAACCGCCGTTCCCGGGGAACACCCTGGAGCAGATTCTCGCCCGGCAGACCAACAATCAGGTGCCGGCGCTCGCCGAGCGCCGCCCCGACGTGACACCGGACCTCGAGCGCGCTCTCCAGCGCGCGCTCCGGAGCGAAGTGGAGCTCCGCTATCCCTCCGCGCCGGAGTTTCTGCAGACCCTGAACCGTGCCACGGGGCGTGGACTGCGCAGTCGCAGCGGAGAATGGGCCAAGGCCGCGCTCCAATGGTGGAAACCATGAAGATGGTTTCCTTCATCCTCCCGGCGGGCCGGCCCCAGCCCCCGGACCCCTTGACACTCGGTGGGGGGCATGCATTATTGACGCGGCCAAAATAGGACATTGGTAGTGCAAGGCCGGGGCAGAACCAGTCGGAATCCCTTCTGGATGACGAGATCCCGGACGTAGCTGTCCGGGCTTTTTTTCAACCGTGAGGCGGGATGGGCCCGATCTCATCGGTGGAGTCGGTTGGTGCGGGCATTACCCGACCCCGACGATTGGCAATTCAAAACGGAGCGAGGTACATGGCACGCACCATCGGCACGGTCAAGTGGTTCAACGACGCCAAGGGGTACGGGTTCATCACCCCGGAGAACGGGCAGAAGGACTGTTTCGTTCACCACACTGCGATCAAGGCTGACGGATTTCGCAGCCTGGCTGAGGGTGACAAGGTGGAGTTCGACATCGTCGAGGGTCAGAAGGGACCTGCCGCCGAGAACGTCGTGCGGCTGACCGCGGCGGCGAGCTAAGCCCGGTCATCCAACCGGACCGCAAAACGAGAGCGGGCCGCCCTATCGGGCGGCCCGCTCTTCGTTTGAATACCCCGGCTACTTGTGCCGGTAGATGACCCGGCCCCGGGTGAGGTCGTAGGGGGAGAGGACCACCGTCACCCGGTCGCCCTCGAGGACCCGGATCTTGAACTTGCTCATCTTGCCGGCGGCGTAGGCCAGGATCGAGTGCCCGTTCTCCAGCAGAACCCGGTAATTCCGGTCCGGCAGGACCTCGGTCACCACACCCTCCATTTCAATCCCTTCCTCTTTCGCCATGCACGAGCTCCAGGAGAGAATCGTCGAAGGCGGGGCGGCCCCGCGCGGGCCGCAATCTTGCCTGCCGGCGGCCGGAGCGCAACTGGAGGCCGGGCTCAGTCGGCCTCCCATGCCTCCAAGTGTCGCTCCACCAGGGCCACCAGCTCCTCCAGCAGCTTCCCGTCGAACACCAGCTCGGCTCCGGCGGCGGCATAGAGGTTGGGGAGGGCTCGGGTATCTCCCAACGCCAGCGCCTGGCGATAGCGGTCGACGGCATGCTCCGGGTGGACCAGGCTGTTCCGCCAGACCTGGAGTGCCCCTAGCTGGGCGATGCCGTACTCGATGTAGTAGAACGGATAGAGGAAAATGTGGAGCTGGCGATACCAGCGCGCGATACGATCCGGTTCGAGCCCGCTCCAGTCCAGGTCCGGCTCGAAGCGGCCCCGGATGGCGAGCCAGGCCTGATCCCGGGCTCGCGCGTCCCCACCCTGGCCGCTGGTATAGATCCAGCTCTGAAAAGCGTCCACCGACGCGATGTGGGCCAGACTGATCAGGATGTCTTCGAGATGCTCCAGCCGGGCGCGCGCCAGGTCCTCGCGGGTGAAGAAGCCACCCTCCTCCTTCCCGAGATAGGGCGCCGCCAACAGCTCCATCGACATGGAGGCCAGCTCGCACATTTCGAGACCGGGATGGCGCTGCCAGACCAGAGGCTGCCGGTGGGCCGCAAAGGCGTGAAAGGCATGCCCAGCCTCGTGCAGGAGGGTGGAGACATCGTCCACCACCCCCGCCGCATTCATGAAGATGAAGGGACGGCCCCGATAGTGGAGCGTTTCGCAGTATCCCCCCGGCGCCTTTCCCTTGCGGGTCCCCAGATCAAGCAGCCCTTCGGTGGCCATCAGGCGGAATTCCCGGCCAAAGGCGGGCGAGACCCGCTCGAAGACCCGGGTGGAGACCTCGATCAGCTCCTCCGCCGTCCCGAACGGACGCACCGGCGGGCGATTGGCCAGATCGACGCCCAAGTCCCACGGCCGCAGCGACGCCACCCCCAACCGGCGCTTGCGGCGCTCGTACAAGCGCCTGACGACCGGCACCACCACCGCTTCGATGGCGCGATGAAAGCGGGCGCAGTCCTCGGGCGTGTAGTCGAAACGGAACTTGGAGCGAAAGGCGTAGGCCTGGTACTCCGGCAAGCCGGCGTTGGACGCGATCCGGGAGCGCAGATCGAACAGGCGGTCGTAAATCCCGGCCAACTCCTCCTGGCGCTCGACGTAGGTCATGCTCATCGCCCGATAGGCCCGCTCCCGGACCGCCCGATCGGGGCTCTTGAGGAGCGGCTGCAGTTCGGGGATGGTCTTTTCCTGACCGTCCCAGTCGACCGTAATGGCGCCGGTGATCTTCTGGTATCGGGTGGAGAGTTCCTCGCTCTCGCTGAAGAGCGGTATGCTGGCGGCGCGAAAGATCTCCCGCTGGGTTTCCAGCTTCCGCAACAGGATCTCCAGGCCGGGCCGCCGATACCCCAGCCCCAGGAGCCGATCGGCCAGGCGGACACCCTGCTCTTCCATGCGGGGCAGGATCTCCATGAAGAACCGAAGCTGCGTGGCCTCCTTGCCGGGATCGGTGGTGTCCCCGGTGTAGGAGATCATCGCCAGCGAGGCAGCCTCGGTGACCGCCGATTCCAGCAGCGACCAGTCCGCCAGCCACGCCTCGGTATTGCCGGCCTCGAGGGGACGGGTGGCCAGTTCCTCATACCAGATCGCCACGTCGTCCCAGCTGGCGTTGGTGAAGTGAGCCGGGGTGAGACCGGCCAGCGGCGCGGTCATCAGGACGACTCCTCCGCCTGGGCCAGCGCGGCTTCCCGAGCGGGATGCTGGACGCTGAAGGAGAGCAGACTGACCAGGGCGACGATCACCGCGGCGACGAAGAAAGGCGTCCCATGGCCCAGCCGTTGGTACAGCATCGTCGCGACCAAGGGGGCCAGCACCCGACTGATGCCGGCGTAGGTCTGGGCCACGCCCATGGTCGTTCCCAGCTCCGACTTGGGCGAGAAGTGAGACATCAAAGACGTGGTGGCGGGAAACAGCAGCGCGGTTCCGATCGGCACCAGGGGAATCACCGCCGCCAACTGCCAGAGATTGGCCGCCAACGGATAGCACGCCAGGCCCACGACCAGGAGGGCGGCGCCCAGCCGCATCGCGCGGACCTCGCCGATGCGATCCACGATCGGCCCCAGGAGCAGGGAGCGCATGACCACGCTCAAGACCCCGACGTAAGCGAAGAAGTATCCAATGGTCTTGGCACTCACGCCGTGCTCGTCCTTGAGGAAGAGCGCGAGGACTGCCGTGAGGGAGGTGAAGGCCAGCATCCCGACCGCATAGATCCAGATGAACCGCGGCACCGGGCCCCGCGGGTGCCGGAGCACCATCCACGCGGCATGCCAGACCGGCTTTCGCTGTCCGTCGTGATGCGCCGTCGTCGCGTCCTTCGACTCGGGCAGCCACTTCCAGGCGAAGAAGGCATTGAGGGCGCAGAGCGTGGCCGCCAGGAGGCCGGGCGCCTCCGGCCGGAAGTGGGAGGCCAGCGACCCGATGGTCGGCCCCACCACCACACCGGCGGACGTCGCCGCCGACAGCCACCCCAGAGCCTTGGCGCGGTCGGCCGGGCGAATGGTGTCCGCCACATAGGCCTGGGCTACCCCGGTAGTGCCGCCGCCGGCCCCCTGCACGATGCGCGAGAGGAAGAGCAGCCAGACCGTCGTGGCCAAGCCGAAGACGACGTAGGCCACGGTGGACGCGCTGAGCCCGATCAGCAAGGCGGGCCGCCGGCCATAGCGATCCGATACCCGACCCCAGACCGGCGCCGAAAGGAGCTGGGCGATGGAAAAGGCGGCGATCATCCGTCCGATCATCTCCGGGGAAGCACCCAGATCGGTGGCCGCGAAGGGCAGGAGCGGCACCACCATCATGAGGCCGATCATGTCGATGAAATTCACGGCGATGAGCACCGAGAGCTGGCGCAACTCCGACTGGGACTCCCGGTCGGTCGGAGCGCTCATGCCGTCACCGTCCCGCGGTCGCGGCCGGCCGCGAAGGCCAACGCGCTCAGGATCATGAGAAGAACCCCGTAGGCCGCGGCCACGCCGACGTCGCCCTGGCGCAGGCTGGCGAGAATCTCGAGTGAGAGGGGACGGGTGTCGTAGGTGTAGAGAACGATGGAGGTCACGAAGTCGCCCAGCGCGGTCACGAATGCCAGGGCGGCCCCGGCGCTCAGGGCCGGCCGCAGCAGGGGCAGCGTGACTTCGCGAAGGGTCCGCCACCGGCCGGCGCCCAGGCTGGCCGCGGCTTCGTCGAGGGTGGGATCAAGCCCCCGGAAGCCCGCCAGGATGGCCCGACTGGTGATGGGCAGATTCCGCACCAGGTAGGCCAGCGGGAGGAGCCACGGTGTGCCCACGAGAATGACGCGGCCGAGCCAGGGCTCCCGGACGCTGAAGGCGGTGGCGAGCGCGATGGCGAATACCGTCCCCGGCACCACCCAGGGCAGGCCCAGCAAACCTTCGATGGTCCCAGCGCCCCGGGACTTCCCGCGGGTCACCAGGGGGCCGGCGACCACCGCTACTCCCACCGCCACCACGGTGGCCGCGGTCGCCATCCAGAGGCTGTTGAGCAACGGGCGCAGCCGCTCCGGGTCGCGGACCAGCGCGAGGTAGTTGACCAGCCGGTAGACCGGCGGGATGGTCTCCACGGTCCAGGTGCCGATGGGTACGAAGGAGAGCAGGAGCAAAGTGAGATGGGGGAGCAGGAGTCCCAGCACCAGAAGCCAGGTGACGGCGGTGACCGCCATTCGCGCGGGACCGGTGGTCTGTAATCGGCTCCCGCCCCCGATGCCCTTCATCGCGCTCGGCGCGGCGGTGGTCTGCCCGCTCCGCCCGATGATCCAGAGCCCCGCCAGGGCCACCACGGTGAGCGCTACCGTCTCGACCATCGCCGTCCCGTAGTCGCCATTGAGGCGCGAGGACACGATCTGGGTCGTCATCACCCGGAAGCCTCCGCCGAAAATGTACGGGGCACTGAAGGAAGCCAGCGCGGTCATGAAGGTGAGCAGCGCCGCTCCAGCCAGCGAGGGGCGCAGCAGCGGCAGGAGCACGTGGCGGAGCGTACGGGCGCGACTCGCCCCCAGAGAAGCGGCCGCTTCGAGCATCGCGGGATCGAGCGCGGAGAGCCCGGCCCGGACCAGGAGATAGAAGTAGACGTACATCGAGTAGCCGTGCACCAGGAGGATCGCCATCGACCCCTGCAATCGCCACGGTGCCTCATCCAGCCGAAACACCGCCTGCACCAGGCGTGCGACGAAGCCGGTCTCACCATAGAGAAAGAGAAAGGCGATCACCCCCACCAGCGGAGGCAGAACCGCCGGCAAGGCGACCAGGACACCGAGGAGCCTTCGCCCCGGGAATTCGTAGCGCCAGAACAGCAGGGCCAGGGGGACGCCGATCGCGGCGGAAACAAGAACACTGGCCAGCGAGATCCAGAGACTGCCCCACAGCGCCTGCCAGTCCCCGGCCCGCCCGACGAATTGCCGGAAGTACTCGAGCGTCCAACCGCTGGGCCCGCGCACGCTCTCGAGCAGGACCAGCGCCAGCGGATAGGCGATGAGCCAGGCCAATCCCACCAGCAGGATCGGGCCGGTCAGGCCGCGCCGTGGTCGCTTCATCGGCCGCCCCTGGCATAGAGCAGGATGCCCCGGCCGGTGGGCTGCAAGCCGACCGAGTCCCCCACCTTGGCCGCCCCCGGATCCCCACTCACCTCCAACTCACCCCCTATGGCAAGGCGGATCGTGTACAAGGCCTCGGCCCCGATGAAGCGGCGGTCGATGACGGCGCCATTCACGCCCGGAGAAGCGAGCCCACTCAGCCGAAGCCCCTC
This sequence comes from uncultured Gemmatimonadales bacterium, assembly GCA_963704015.1. Classification (GTDB taxonomy): domain Bacteria; phylum Gemmatimonadota; class Gemmatimonadetes; order Gemmatimonadales; family GWC2-71-9; genus DATIWD01. Next base: position 348,303 of record CAVPGI010000003.1, on the reverse strand, counting down.
CGGCCGTACCATGAGGGTCAAGGCTCCGTGGAGGGGTCCGCTCGCGGGTGAGGGAACCGACCAGATGGCGTCGCCGACCCGGACTCGGGTGGTGAGGGTGTCGGACTCGACCGCCGTCCCCTCGAGCGCGGAGGCCCGCCCGACGAAGCCGGCCACGAAGGGATTGACCGGAGCGCCATAGAGCTGTTCCGGGGTGCCCACTTGCTCCACCCGCCCCTGCCGCATCACCGCCACCAGGTCGCCCAGATCGAAGGCCTCTTCCTGTTCGTGCGTCACGATCACGGTCGTGATGCCGACTCGACGGATCAGGCCGCGGATCTCGCGCCGAGTCCGCTCGCGCAGCGTGGGATCCAGGTTGGAGAGCGGCTCGTCGAGCAGGAGCACGCGCGGCTCCGGGGCCAGCGCCCGGGCCAGGGCGACGCGCTGCTGCTGCCCTCCCGACAACTGGTCCACCCGCCGCCGTTCAAAATCCTGGAGATCCACCAACCGAAGGGCCTGAGCCACCCGCGAGGCCAGCTCCGCACCCCGCACGCCCAGCGACTCGAGGCCGAACGCGATGTTGCCGCCCACGTCGAGATGGGGAAACAGGGCGTAGTGCTGGAACACCATGCCGAAGCGGCGCTCCGCCGGCCGCGTCAGGGTGACCTCGTTGCCCTCCACCAGAATGCGGCCCTGATCCGGTGTCTCGAACCCGGCCAGGAGCCGCAGTGTGGTGGTCTTCCCGCTGCCACTCGGCCCCAGGAGGGCGAGGATCTGCCCCTGCCTCAGGGCGAGCGTGACCTCGTTCACCGCCACTACGGCGCCGAACCGCTTGGCCAGACGGTCGACCTCGAGAAATGGTGTCACGCGCTGTCCGGCTCCGGGCTCATGTCCCACCCCGTTTCCCCGTGCCACGCACGTGCTGATCCCAGTACGACATCCAACCGGCACCTTCCCGGGCCAACAACGCCCAATCCATGGGCGCTACCTTCATCTCGCGCTGAACTCCGATCACCCAGTCGGGCAGCGAGTCCTCGGGCAAATCCAGACGTGCCGGCAGCCGAAACACCTTGCGAGCCGCCAGCAGTTGTCCCTCTTCCCCACCCACGAACTCGATGAAAGCCTTGGCGGCTTCCGGGTGGCGGGCGCCCCGCACCAGGCCGATCGCGTCATCGATGACCACGGTGCCGCTTCGGGGGAAGACATAGTCGAACGGCATCCCCTTACTCCGGCTGATCAGGATGTCCGGCAGATCCCAGAGCGAGACCACGCCCTCCTCCCGGGCCAGCTTGGCATCGAGCAAGGCCGGGCTCAGCGTGTACGCCTTGGTTTGTCCGTCCAGGCGGCGCAACCACTGCATGCCGGCGGCGGTGTCACCGGTCTGCTGGAGGCTTCGCTGCAGGATCAGCCCCCAGATCGCCCGCATGGTGCCGCTGGCGACCGGGTCGCGAATCAGGATCCGGTCCCGCCAGCGCGGATCGAGAACGTCGTCCCAGTCCTGCGGGGCTTCCTCGCGCGCGACCGCGTGGGCGTTGAACACGATCACCGCCGGGGTGCGGTAGACAGGAAAGTACTGGTCGCCGGGGCCGATCCCCCTCGGGTCCACCCGCCCGGCCCAGCTGGGCCGGTAGGCGGTCAGGAGCGAGTCTGTCACTCCCCGCTCGAAGATGGTGGTCGGCCCGCCGAACCAGACATCGGCCTGCGGATTGACCCGCTCGAACCGGAGTCGATCGAGGATCTCCTGGCTGCCCATGTCGAGCCAGCGAACGTCGATGTCGGGACGCTTGCCCTCGAAGGCGCGTTCGAGGAGCAGGAGCTGATCCCGGCCGTGCGGCGAGTAAACGTAGAGCGGCGTTCGCGCGTCGTGCCGGCACGCGGAGAGCATCAGCGCCCAAGCAGCCGTTCTCCACCTGATGCTCATGCCCCGGCCGCGCGCATCTTCACCGGGCGGGAGTCCGTCCCAGCGCCAGCAGATTGGCGAAGAGCCGAAAGGCACCCGGAACACCGGCCGGCAGCTGACGGAAGAAGCTGAGCCCGGTGTACACCCAGGTTCCCTTCCCTACTCGGGCCACGAGCAGAGAGCCGCGCAGCGGCTCCTCGCCCGGATCGTGCATCTCGAGCACCGGCCGGTAGCGTTGATCCCACGTGTGGGCGAAGTAGAGGCCGCGCTCCTGGATCCATCCCTCCCAGTCCCCCCGGCCGATCCGGTTGGGCCCGGCGATGACGGGGCTGGTGCTGTCGATCACGGTGACCGGGGCGGTCTCGTCGGTCACGCGGTCATGGCTGCGAAACATCCCCCGTTGGACCCCGATGGTCAGGGGATAGGGGGCGTAGCCCTCGTCGGAGAACTGGAACTGCTGATACTGCACGATGACGAGTCCGCCCGCTCTGGCATAGGCCAGGAGCCGGTCGTTGTGGGCCACCAGCGCGGTGTCGGTCTCGTAGGCTCGACTGCCGACCACGATCGCATCGAACCGCGAGAGATCACCCCGGTCCAGGGCGGCCTTGTCCAGGATCACGATGGGCAGGCCCACCTCCTGGAGAGCTTCCGGGACCCGATCGGCGGCCCCACGCACGTATCCCACTCTCGCGAGCTGGGGCAACACGAGCGGTGTGGCATGGATGCTGGCTTCGGCGGGTCTTACCAGCTGATGCGGCCGGATGTGCGGATAGTCGATCACCTCGACGCCCAGACTGTCTACCCTGCCCCGATTGTCGGTGGCCAGCGCGCGCACCCGCAGGGTTCCCGCTCGGAGTCCGGTCGGCGAGCGGACCGTGAAGGTGATGGTCCTCTCCTCGTCCGGCCTCGTGAACGCGAAGGACGCCGGGGCCACTGCCGGCCACCCCGGGGGCAGCTCGAGTCGCAGCGTCCCGATGGTCCTGTCGCGGGCGGCGTGGGTGAGGGTGACGGTAAACGTGCGCGCGTTCGTACTGCCGGTCGGCCAAACGAGCACGTCCGGCTCCAGGCTCACTGCTACCCGGGGAACCACGAACACCGGACGGCGGACCTCACCCCGGGCTTGATCGTTGGTGCGTCGTGTCACTTCGACGTCAGCCTGCCGCCGAGTGCCTTCGAGGAATTCGACTCGAGCCACCGACGGCTCGAAGGGAACTCCCCAGGAGGAGCGCATCGCCACCGGCCAGGTGTAGAGATCGCCCGAGCGCGGCCGCCGCAGGTAATACGGCTCCGACGGCGGGGTACCATCCAGAATCCTCCAGACGACGCTTCCCGTATCCAGCGCTCCCGGCCCCGCGGTCAGCGGCCCGTCGGGGCCCGCCGTGGTTGGGCCAGGCTGGAAAACGGGAGCCACGCTGAGCGCGGCGGTGCCAGTGTTCCAGACCGAGTAGGTCACCCGCACCAGCTGGCCGGGGACGACCCGCTCGGCATCGGCGATGGCATCGTACAGGACGCCGCGGAGGATCTTCCGGGCTTTACGGATATGCTCCAACTGCTGCGAGCGCTCGATGGCGCTTGGCTGGCCGAGGCCGTCTTCCAGTGCCCCCAGGGCCCGGTCGAGCGCCAGCCTTGCCTGCCCCCGGGGCAAGTTCAGCCCGAGCTTGGACTCGGCCGAATCCAGCTGGGTCAGGGTCGCGGCGACCCCCGATGCCTGCCGGAAGACGTTACCGGGCGGGCCATCCTCCCCCCAGGGCAGGGCGGCCATGCTGGTGTCGATTCCGGTGAACAGCCCTCCCCCGCCGGTTCCGGTCCGATCTTCCAGGAGCGCTACCCGCACACTCGAAGGCCCCATGGTCTGCAACCGCCCCATGTCCTGCGAGCGATGGAGGCTGCGCCCCCTCATGGCGATCTGGTGGTAGGACTGCCCGACTATTTCGTCGAGCGCGCCCCCATCCATGGCCAGCGTGGTCGAGGCGGTATCGAACCGGGCACTGCGATACAGCTTGATGGGCCTCCACGGGCGCAGGGCCTCCTCGGTCAAGAGTTCCGGGAATCGGGCCGAGTCGTCGGCGATCCGGAACGCCTCCTTCGCGGCCCAACCAGCCGCCTGGTGCTGCCCGTGTCCGTCGATAGGGGTGCCGCTGAAGATGGCCACGATGATTTGCGGCCTGAACCGCCGGATGATCCGGACCACGTCCTTGAGGATCGAGTCCTGCGGCCAGTGCTGCCAGGTCTCGGCGAGGGTCTTGGAGAAGCCGAAGTCGTACGCGCGCGTAAAGAACTGCTGCGCGCCATCGAGCCGCCGCGCCGCCAGCAGCTCCTCGGTCCGGATGACGCCCAGCTCTTCACCCAGTTCGGGACCGATCAGGTTCTGCCCGCCCTCTCCCCGGTTCAGCGAGAGATAGGCCGCCTCCGCCCCCATCTGCCGTACCAGGATCGTGAGGAGGTCGGTGTCCTCATCGTCCGGATGGGCACCGATCACGAGCACCCGCTTGTAGCGCCCGATCATCCGCAGCTCCTGCTGCAAGGCGACGATCCCACCCGTGGTGGGCGGCTCGAGCTGGGCCTGAAGCGGGCCGGAAACGAAGAGGGAGAGGGAAAAGAAAGTGAGAGGCCGGACGATGGAGCCAGGCAAACGTGGAGCAGACAAGCGGCACACAGGACCCGGCCCCGGGTGAAGGCGAAGGCAAGGTAATCCGGGGGGGAAGCGGGGAAAAGACTGGTGTTCCCGGCCTTGTGGGTGGTTCCGGCGCTTGCGCTAGGCTCCTAGCGGCTCCCGAGCCAGCGCCCTCCGCAGGGCTGGATGCTTACGCCAGAAATACCAACCCATCGCGGTCAGGGCCAGGAGATTGGCCGACGCCACCGACCACAGCGGGAAGAAGGCGCCCACCTCGACCGAGATTGCGTTGATGAGCACGTAGAAGAACAGCTCGAAGGCCACGCAGAGCATCATCAGGGCGAACCGCATGAGTGGCTGGTGTACTGCCACCCGCACCAGTACGGCCAGCACCAGCCCGAAGAGCACGAAGAGGACGAAATGAGCCCCGGTGTAGAGAACCACGGCACCGAAGTCGAACCGCGGCACCGGATGTGGCTCACCCAGCAAGAAGAGTTGGCCCAGGACGCTGGGCGTAACCAGCGGGCGGCCGCTGACCAGGTCGCGGATGAAGAACCACGCGGCGACCGCCCCGCCGCCGATGAACCCGGCGTCGATCGCCTCGGAGAACAGCGAGTGATGGTGACGGATCATGGTGCCTCCTGCTCCGAACGGCGCACTGGCGGGCTTCTGCGAGGTTACCGCGGATGGCGGAGTTCCGGCGGTCGTTCGGAGTGCGCCGGAACCGAGCGCACCTAGTAGGACGCTACCTGCCGGGCCCTGAAGCGCAAGACTCAGCCGCCAGCGGGCGGCTTCGGGGGCCCCTCCTCGGGTGGTGATCCCTCGCTTGCCCTCGTTCGCCGTCCCAGAATGAACGCAGCCCCGAAACAGACCAGGGCCAGACCCAGGAAGCCGTACCCAATGGCTGGCATGGGCGGGAAGAGGTATTCCAACAAGACCAGCATGCCGATGGAGGCCAGAATGGTGCCCGCGGCCCGCAGCACCTCGTCGAGATTCCTCCAACCCGTCTGCCGGGCCCACTGGATCGCCGCTACCAGACCCAGCACCCCCAGCAGCAGGATGCCATACCAAATCCAGATCCAATAGCTCAGGCCGAAGATCACTGCCGGCAGGCCTCGCAGCCACACTGGGAACGCAGCCGCTCAAAAGTGTAGATCCCGGTGCCATGGCCGTCGCTCCACTGCACGGCGATACCGTATCCGCCGACCAGAGTCACGCCGACCGGACGCACATCCACCGGGACGTCTTCTTCTCGAAGCAGCAGGCGGCCGGTGATCTCTTCCACGCAAGCGGCACAGGGACAGGCCAGCCGGAGCGCCCGAGCCGGATAGAGCCAGGTGTGGCCGGCGGAATCCCAGTCGATCAGGAGCCCTTCGTCCTGCCGGGTGATGGCGTAGGGGATGACCGGTGATGGGGCCACGGCGCTCGCGCCTCCAACTCGCGTGCCAACGATTTCGGCGTATACTTCGGCATCGAGAACTTGACCGCCGACGTCTGGACTGCCCTCGCCCCCATCATGCCCCCGACCATCCCCAATCCCTTCGGCACCCGCGGACGACTCGACCCCGCCGGCCCGGTGATCTACCGGCTGGCGGCGTTGGCCCAGCAGGGCCTGGCCGACCTGAACCGGCTGCCGTTTTCGATCCGGATCCTCCTGGAGAACGCGCTCCGCTTCTGCGGGCACGGAGTCGTCCAGGAACAGCACGTCCTGGATCTCGGCGGATGGGCGCCCAAGGCCGCCGCGCGGCCCGAATTCCCCTTCATGCCGGCCCGGGTGGTCCTCCAGGACTTCACCGGAGTCCCCTGCGTGGTGGATCTGGCCGCCATGAGGGACGCCATGGCGCGCATGCGGGGCGACCCCGACCGGATCAACCCGATCGTCCCCTGCGACCTGGTCATCGATCATTCGGTCCAGGTGGACTTCTACGGGTCCAGCGACGCCTACCAGCGCAACGTGGATCTGGAATTCGAGCGGAACCTCGAGCGTTATCAGCTGCTCAAGTTCGCGCAGCGCGCCTTTCGGAATTTCAGCGTGGTGCCTCCGGGCACCGGCATCGTGCACCAGGTGAATCTGGAGTACCTCGCCTGCGTCGTGCAGCTCCGGGAGCAGCACGGGGAACTCACCGCCTATCCCGACACGCTGGTAGGCACCGATTCCCACACCACCATGATCAACGGGCTCGGCGTCCTGGGATGGGGAGTCGGCGGGATCGAGGCCGAGGCGGTGATGCTGGGTCAGCCCTATTTCATGCTGATTCCGGAAGTCGTCGGCATGAAGCTCACCGGTGAGCTCCCGGTCGGGACCACCGCCACCGACCTGGTCCTGACCGCGACCCAGATGCTCCGGAAGCAAGGCGTGGTAGACAAGATCGTGGAATTCTTCGGTCCGGGCCTCTCGACCCTGGGGCTTGCGGACCGAGCTACCCTCGCCAACATGGCGCCGGAGTACGGGGCCACCATGGGCTTCTTCCCGGTGGATCAAGAGACCCTCCAATACCTCGAGCGCACCGGACGCGACCGTACCATTGTGGACCGGGTGGAGCGGTTCTGCAAGGAGCAAGGCCTCTTTCGGACCGACACCATGCCCGATCCCGTCTTCTCCGAAACGCTGACCCTCGACCTCGGCAGCGTAGAACCCAGCTTGGCCGGCCCCAAGCGCCCCCAGGATCGCGTCGCGCTCCGTCAGCTCAAGCGGAATTTCCAGACCGCGCTTCCCGACCTGATGCTCCCCGAGGCGCCGGCGGCGCGCCGCGAGATCGCTCAAGCCAACTACTCACAATGGGTCAACGAGGGCGGCCATGGAGGCACGGCCGTAGCGGTACAGTCGCCACCCCGGGTGGGGGGAGACCTGAACGGCACCCCCATCGAGCTGCACGACGGCGCCGTGGTCATCGCCGCCATCACCAGCTGTACCAACACCTCGAATCCCTCCGTGATGATGGGCGCCGGGTTGCTGGCTCGAAAGGCGGTGCAGCGCGGCCTCGAGACCCGGCCTTGGGTCAAGACCAGCATGGCGCCCGGCTCCCGCGTGGTGACCGACTACCTCAAGGCCTCCGGCACCTTGGCCGATCTCGAGCGCCTTCGGTTCCAGGTCGTGGGTTACGGATGCACCACCTGCATCGGCAACAGCGGCCCTCTGCCCGACTCGGTCGCCCGACTGATCGACGAGCACTGCCTGGTGACGGCCGCCGTGTTGAGCGGCAATCGGAACTTCGAGGCGCGAGTCCATCCGCAGGTCCGGGCTAATTATCTCGCCTCACCCATGCTGGTGGTGGCCTTCGCACTGGCCGGCCGGGTGGATATCAATCTCGAAAACGAGCCGCTGGGAATCGGGTCCGACGGAACCCCGGTTTTCCTGCGCGACCTCTGGCCCAGCGCCGAGGAGATTCGCCGGGCCATGGCCGCCTCCTTGAAGCCGGACCTCTTCCGGCGGCGCTACGCCTCGGTCTTCGAAGGCGATCAGGTCTGGCGGGACCTCCCGGTGCCGACCGGCAGCCGCTATGCCTGGGACCCCAAGTCCACCTACGTGCAGGAGCCTCCGTTCTTCCAGGCGCTGCCCGCGGAGCCGCCCGCGCTGACCGATATCTCCGGGGCGAGGGTGCTGGCGGTGCTGGGAGATTCCGTCACCACCGACCATATCTCGCCGGCCGGTTCCATCCCCAAGAACGGACCCGCCGCCCGCTACCTCAAGGAGCACGGCGTCGAACAGGTGGACTGGAATACCTTCGGCGCGCGCCGGGGGAACCACGAGGTGATGATGCGCGGAACCTTCGGGAACGTGCGCATCAAGAACGGGCTGGTCCCCGATCGAGAGGGCAATTGGACCCGGCACATCCCCTCCGGAGAGATCAGCTCCATTTACGACGCGGCGATGCGGTATCAGGCGGAAGGCACGCCATTGATCATTCTCACCGGCAAGGAATACGGGACGGGGAGCAGCCGAGATTGGGCCGCCAAGGGGCCCGCGCTCCTGGGTGTCCGGGCGGTGATCGCCGAGAGTTATGAGCGGATTCACCGCAGCAACCTGGTGGGGATGGGCGTCCTGCCATTGGCCTATCAGCCGGGGACCACACGCGCCAGCCTGGGGCTGACCGGTGAGGAGACGTTCGGCATTCGGGGCATCGCCCAGGGCCTGCGGCCGGGGGGAACCGTGACGGTGACCGCGACCGCCCAGGATGGGAAGACGATCACCTTCCCCGCCGTGGTGCGCCTCAACTCACCGGTCGAGTTGGACTACTACCGCCATGGCGGAATCCTGCAGCGAGTGCTGCGCCTGTTTCTCTCGGGAGAGGGACGGTAGCCGGGACGGCGGCGGTCGGGGCGAAAGCAAACGAGCCTCCAGGAGATCCTGGAGGCTCGTCGTTGATCGGGGCCGATGGCCGACTAGGCCACCAGGTCCCGCAAGCGTTCACCCTGCTGCCCTTCGCGGAGGCGGTGCAACGCGCGGTCCCGCAGTTGGCGGATCCGCTCCCGGGTGACACCCATCATCCGCCCGATTTCCTCGAGCGTCCGGCTATTCCCGTCATCCAGCCCGAAGTAGAGCCGGAGCACCTTGGCATCCCGCGGCGGCAGGGCCGCTAGTGCCGCCTCGATGTCCCGAGTCTGGCTGTTGGCGATGGCGCTGCTGTCGGTGCCTTCCTGATCCAGGCCGGCAAACCGCTCCATCCGCTCGCTGTTGTCCCCATCCCGCGTGGGATGGTCAAGCCGGACCGCCTCGGTATTGAGCGCGCTCAGCGAGCGCACCGCTTCGACGGTCAGTCCCGTGGCCCGCGCCAGCTCTTCGGTGGTGGGCATGCGGCCCAACCGGTCCTTGAGCAGGGTCGTGGTCCGACCCAACCGGCTCAAATCCGCAGTGCGGTTAAGTGGCACCCGCACCGGACGCCCATGCCGCGCGATAGCGGCCTGGACCGCCTGGCGGATCCACCACACGGCGTAGGAAATGAACTTGACGCCGCGGTCAGGATCGAACTTCCGAGCGGCCGTCATCAGGCCGAGGTTCCCCTCGCCGATCAGATCGACCAGGGGGACCCCACGGTTCTGGAACTTCTTGGCGACCGACACCACGAAACGCACGTTGTGGCGCGCCAGCTTTTCCTGGGCCGCCACGTTGCCCCGGAACGCCTTGCGCGCCAAGGCCATCTCTTCATCGCGACTCAGCAGGGGAACCCGGCTGATTTCGTCGAGGTAGAGATCCAGGCTTTCGCGACCTTCGTCGACCGCCCGTGCGATCTGCGCAGGACGAACCGCGCGACGCTTCGGACGAGGTTGCATCTTCACTTTGATCCCCCTTGGGCTATGTGTCACTTCCGCACGCGCAGAGGGTGCTTAAAATTCGACAGCGAATATAAGGATAAATTCCACAAAATCAATGGTTTAGCTAACTCCTAGTGCCCCTGCGAGTTGCGCAAGCCGCCCGAGACCCTAGGATTCCCGACGGATAAGTATGGTTGCAGGACCCTGGCCATCCGGTCCTGGTCAGCGGTTTTGTCATGTAACTCCTTACCATAGAAGGAGCTAGACTGAAATCACGCGAACGCAGGCAACTGTCCGAAAATGAGGACCCGCTGCCGAAGTTGCCGACGTCTTTCTAAGATTCCCGCCATGCTGACTGATGATTCCTACGAGTCGATCCGCCAATTGGCCTCACCCGTGGTCGCGATTACCACGCTCTGGAGGGGACGAACGAACGGGATGATTTCAGACAGTGCGATGCGGGCCTCCATCTCTCCCCGGGTACCGCGGGTTTCGGTCTACATCCATAAGTGGCACTTCAGCCACGACCTGATTTGGCAGAGCGGCCAGTTCGTCATGCACCTTCTGCACCGTGGCCAATTGGACCTGGTCCACCGGCTCGGCTTCGTGAGCGGCCGGGACCACGACAAATTGCAGGCGATCCCCCACCACCTGGGGGTGTTGGGCGTCCCGATCCTCGATGACTGCTATGCGGCCTTCGAGTGTCGCGTGATCAACACGATGGATACCGGCTACGCGACCCATTACCTGGCCGACGTGGCAGCCACCCACCGGGGTCAAGGCGAAGAGCTCCTGACCCCGGACTTCTTCCGGGCCAACATGCCCGAGGCCTGGCGAGAAGAATGGCAGCGGAACTACCGGGCGGCGCAGGACGTCATCGAGCGGCACGCGGCGATCGAAGAGCGCCGCTGGCCCGGCGTCCCGGCGTCCTGAGACCAGACCCCATCCCCCCCTGAGGAGCTTTCCCATGCCGCCTACCGTTCGCGTGTCCCTCGTGCTGTTCGCGCTGACGGCCGCGTCGCTTCCCGCGGTTGCCTACGCCCAGGCGTTCGAGGGCACCGTGTCCTATCAGGTCACCACTGAGAAGGGGACCATGGACATGACCCAGATGTATCACGGCGGGCTGGTCCGCACCGAGGCCGGCGGCATGTTGATGCTGACCGATCCCAAGGCCGGCACCCAGACCATCCTCATGTCGGAGCAGAAGATGTACATGGTCATGGACATGAAGGAAATGGCGGAGCGGGCCAAGGGCATGAAGAACAAGTCCGACACCACCACCCCCAAAATCACCGCCGAGGGGACCACCGAGACCATCGCCGGCAAGAGCTGTGACAACTACCTGCTGGTGACGCAGCTGACCCGCGAGATCTGCGTGGCAAAGGGGATGGGCAACATCATCATGGGTGGAGGCGGCGGGGGATGCTGCAGCGTGGGGCCGGGCGGTCAGGGGAGCGCCGGCATGGACGCGAGTGCGTTGATTCACCCCGAGTACGCCGAGTTCTTCAAGGATGGATTCTTCCCGCTCAAGGTGAGCGAGGTCGACGGCGCCAACAAGAAGGTCAGGCTGCTGGCCACCAAGGTCGAGGCCAAGAGCCTGGACCCCGCGCTCTTTCAGGTCCCGGCGGGGTACACCGAGTTCAAGATGCCCGCGATGCCGGGGCACCACCGGCGCTAGTCGGGAGGTCGGCTCCCCGGGGGGGGAAGAGGGAGGGCTAGTGGAGGCCGCTGCCGCCGGAGAGCTGCTTCACCAGCTCGCCGATCACGTTCTTGGCGTCGCCGAAGAGCATCCAGGTCTTCTCTGAGAAGTAGAGCTCGTTGTCGATGCCGGCGAAGCCCGGGTTCTTGCTCCGCTTGATGGCGAAGACGGTGCGGGCCCGGTCGGCGTCGATGATCGGCATGCCGTAGATCGGACTGCTCTTGTCGTAGCGGGCCGCCGGGTTGACCACGTCGTTGGCGCCGACCACCAGGGCCACGTCGCACTGCGGCATGTCCGGATTGATGTCGTCCATCTCCACCAGATCGGTGTAGGGGATGTCGGCCTCGGCCAGCAGCACGTTCATGTGCCCCGGCATGCGTCCCGCGACCGGGTGGATCGCGAACTTGACCGTGATCCCGCGCTTCTTGAGCTGGTCGTAGAGCTCCCGGACCCTGTGCTGCGCCTGGGCCACGGCCATCCCGTAGCCCGGAATGATGACCACCAGATTGGCCTGCTCGAGCACCTGGGCGGCCCCTTCGATGGTCTCCGCCTTGTAGACCTTCTGCTCGCCGCCGACCTTCGCCTGCTGCACCTGCCCGAACGCGCCGAACAGCACGTTGGCGAAGGAGCGGTTCATCGCCTTGCACATGATGATCGAGAGGATGAGCCCGCTCGAGCCGTCCAGGGCGCCGGCCGTGATCAGGAGCTTGTTGTCCAGCACGAACCCCATCGCGACGGCCGAGAGGCCCGCGTAGGCGTTGAGGATGGAGATCACCGTCGGCATGTCGGCCCCACCGATCGGGATGATGAGCAGCACGCCGAACAGCAGCGCCAGGACGATGATGACCGGAAAGACCATGGGGGCCCACGCCGCGGTCGGGGCGATGGTGACGGCGATACCCGCCACCGCAGCGATACCCAGAAGCGCCATGTTGCTCAGGTTCTGCAGCGGGTAGGTCACCGGCCGCTGCGGGATCCACTTGACCTCCTGGAGCTTCCCGGCCGCCATTAGGCTGCCCGTGAACGTGAGATAGCCCAGGACGATCTCGGTGATAATCGCGATCATCCGGAAGGCAGTAAGGTTTTCCGGTCCCTCGGACGACCAGAGGTAGAACTTGGCGGTGCCCACCAGTCCGGCGGCCAGGCCGCCGAAGGCGTGGGAGAGGGCGGTCCGCTGGGGCACCGCGGTCAGGGGCACCCGGGAGAGGGGCACCCCGACGACGAATCCGGCCAGAATGGCCAGGATGATCCAGACGTGGTGTACCACCTCGGGCTGGGCCCATGTGGCCGCGACGGCGATGACCATGGCCGCTACGCCGGCGTAAACCCCTCGCCGCGCGGTGGCGGGCGTGTTCATCCAATGCAGCGCGAAGACGAACAGCGCCGTGGCGACTAGATACGCGAACTGCACCAGGCCATGGATCATGACCGCCCACCTTCGATCTGCTTGTGGTCGGTCTTGAACATCTTGAGCATGCGGTCGGTAATGAGAAATCCGCTCACGATGTTGGTCATCGAGGCGAACAGCGCCACCGCACCCATGATCCGGATGTGAGTGGGGTAGTCGGCCCCGGTGACGATGATCGAACCGACCACCGCGATCGCCGAGATGGCGTTGGTCATCGACATCAGCGGCGTGTGCAGCAGCCGGGAGACGCGGCGGATGACGCCCAAGCCGATGAAGGTCGACAGGACGAAGACGAAGAGCAGCGACCAGTAATCGACCGGTTGGACGGCCGCGGCTTCGACGGGCGCCTGCTGGGCCGCAGCCGTGGCGGCCAGCCCAACCCCGAGGAGCCCAGCCATCAGGCTCGGAACGATCCGTCTCGCCATCCCGCTCTCCCTTCTCTGAGTCTCAGTGGTCATGCCTTTGCGAGGGCTTCCCGGGTGCGCCCGTGCTTGACCTCGCCCTCGTGGGTGATGATGGCACCCTGCTGGATGTCGTCGTTCAGGTCGAGCAGGAAGGCCTTGTCCTTGGTGAAGGCCTGCACGAAGGCGGTCAGGTTCCGGGAGAACAGCAAGCTAGCGTGTAGGGCGACGCTGGACGGGAGATTGAGCGGGGCCATGATCGTAACGCCCCCCACCGTAACGGTCTCGCCCGGGCGCGAGAGCTCGCAATTGCCACCGCCCTCCGCCGCCAGATCGACGATCACCGCCCCGGGCTTCATCGACTTGACCATCGCAGCCGTGAGCAGCCTCGGCGCGAACACCCCCCCGATCAGGGCGGTCGTAATCACCACGTCGGATTGGGTGACCTGGGCGGCCAGCAGCTCCTGCTGACGCTGCCTGTCCTCGGCGGACAGCTCCTTGGCGTACCCGCCCCCCGCGGAGGCACTCTCGCTCAGTTCGATCCCTACGTACTTCCCGCCCACGCTTTCGATCTGCTCCTTCACTTCCGGGCGCACGTCGGTAGCCACCACGTTGGCCCCCAGCCGCTTGGCCGTGGCGATGGCCTGCAGTCCGGCCACCGCCGCCCCTACCACGAACACCTTGGCGGGGGGAACCATGCCGGCGGCAGTCATCAGCATGGGGAAGTACCGGTTGAGCTCGGCGGCGGCCAGAAGCACGCCCTTATACCCCACGATGTTGGCCATCGAGGAAAGCGTGTCCATGGATTGCGCCCGCGTGGTGCGGGGAATGGCGTCGGTGGAGAAGGCGGTGATCTTCCGCGCGGCGAGCGCCCGCACCGCCCCGAGATTCCGAAGCGGCATCAGGGAACCGAGGTAGATGCTCCCAGGCCGCATCCAGGCGACCTCATCGCGGCCGGCATCGCCGAGGGCCGGCGGATTCACCTTGAGCACCAGATCGGCCGACCCCAGGAGAGAGGCCGGGTCCGCTACGACCGTCACCCCTACGTCTGTGTAGGTCTGGTCAGGCAAACCGGCGGCGGCACCCGCGCCCGCCTCGACCGAGACCTGGTAGCCCGCTTGAATCAGCTTCTTACACGACTCCGGGACCAGGGCCACTCGCTTCTCGCGGGGAGCGGTCTCCATCGGTACGGCAATGCGCATCGGAGGGCTCGGTTCTAGGAAAACGACCGGGTCAATCTAAGCCAGCCGGGAAGTCGTGGAAGGGGCGAATCAATTGAAATTTGATGAATCGATCTTTAGGGAAGCTTGATCTTGGGCAGTCCGCTGACGGGGCCCAGTCGCTTGAGCTCGGCTTCGAGGCGCTTCTGAGCCCCATCGAGCGCCTGTTGGTTGGCGCCCAGCTTGCCGGTCAAGCCGGTCTGGGCTTGGGCCACCTGGCGCCGGACCGGTTCGACCTTGTCCTGCACCAGCCGGTCGACCTCGGCCCGGGCCTTGGCCTCCCCTTTCGCGAGCTGCTCTCCCGCCATCGCGCGCAGCCGGTCGGAGACGGCCTGATCCAGGTTGGAGGTTACCGCCAGCTTGGGCGAAGTCACCGTCCCGCTCAGGGCCGCCTTGAGGTCGAGATCCTTGAGGCCGGAGACCACCTGCCAGACCACCCCCTCGACACCACCCGATGGTTTCCCGCGGGAGGAATCGGAGGTCCAATGGACCGCGTTGGACCGGACCGACAGCCGGCCACCCACGCGGTCCCCATTGAGTGCGAAGGAGAGCGTCGCGGCGCCAACCCCCGGATCGAGCCGGAACGGCAGGCTTGCTAGATCGAAGGCGGGGAGCTTGACCCCGTCGAGACTCAAGTCCACGGAGTCCCGGGGCGTGGCGCGAACGTGGTCGAGGATCCCATCGAGGCGCGCTGATAGCGGCATGGCTCCCGCCACCGAGCCCTTCACCCCGAACGTGGTGGGCCGGCCGTACAGCGCGGGTTGGGTGGTGAGCCCGGTGACCGACCCGGCAAAGGCGTTCACGGTGGTGTCAGCGCCAAGGCTGAAGCTCAGCTTCCCCTCCCTCAACAGGAACGAGGGGGAGGCGTGCTCCTTGGGAAAGATCACCGTGATGCCACGCATCCGGAGCCGCTTGGGCCCGCTCTTCCGCCACGGCTGGAGACCGGGCGGGATGTACTGCTGGGCCAGGCGGCCGTAGTACAACGCCTCCTGGAACGTGCTCGCGCTCGAGGCCCCGAAGAGGGCCGCTCCAATGTTGGGAGCGTCGAGCCCCGGCAGCTTCATCAGACCTCGGGCGAAGGCGTAATCCTGCTCCCGCGCGTCGTCCACGGCCTTGAGTCCGTCACCCAGCAAGGCGAGCCCACCGGTGACTCCCTTCTGAAGCTCAGCCAATTGGCGCTTGGCCTGGTCGATCCGGTCGAGGGTGCGTTTGACCGAGCTTGCCGCCTCGGCGGTCCCAGCCACGCCCAGTTTGGACGGATTGGTTGCCGACAAGCGAGTGGCCAGGGCGTTGGCCGAATCCACCAGCGCGGTAAACTCGGCGGCCTTGAGCCCGCTCTCGAGACTGTGCTGGACCGAATCGGCGCGCGCGGAGAGGGTTTCCACCGCGCGAATGGTGCCGAGCTTGGTGGGATCGAGGGCGATGGCCTTGATGGTGTCGATGGGCGTGAGGGAGAGCAGCGGCTGCTTGAACTGTTGGGCCCAGGTCGTGACCTCGGAGAGGACCCGGGCCGCCACGCCGTCGCCTCCCTTCACCGGTCGACCGGGTCGCCGGCGCGTGCTCCCGAACCGCAGGCCGGTCAACACCATGTGGTCGATCACGACCTTCTTCTCGAGCAACGGCCCCGGGGCCACGTCGAGCACGATGCGTCCGGTCTCCAGCAGGTTGCGCATCGGGTGGAAGGGGTCGGCCACCTCGAGGCCGCGGAGCTCGATGGCGGCCTCGGACTCGCGAATCTGCAGCCAGGCGATGTCCACTTCGGTTCCGAGCGCGCCGGTCGCTGAGTCCTCCGCGATGCGCCGAACGATGCCGTCGCCGAAGAGGGCCCAGCCCAGAGCAAGGAGACCCAGGATCAGGACCAGCGGGGCGATGGCGCGCCAGCGGAAGAACTTCACCGTCTACTCCGGGCGGAACCAGCGGTAGATGTCGAAGAGCTTGGTCGCGCTGAGCGCGCGATAGAGCTTGGATTGCATCACCAGCGGCGCGTAGCGCTCGCGGTAGACCGTGATCCCCATCCGTCCCAGGAAATAGATCGGAAGCGCCAGAATCAGCCAGGCGAGCAAGCTCCCCAGCACCACCGAATTGTTGAAATTGGTGTAGGGCACGAGCGGCGCGTTGTACCACGAAGTCCAAAGCGAGCGGAGCCCCGGCGCCTCCAGCAAGGCCAGCCCGACACGATGAAAGATCGGATCCAGCAGGAATCCCACCGGCGTGAACAGCGCCCACCCCAGCATCCCACCCCCGAAGGAGACATTGAGCAGGCAGATCAGGGCGAACACGAAGAGATTGTGAGGATTCACCAGCGGCGTGAGCCCCAGGGCGGCGCCCAACGCAAGACCTGCCGCGACTTGGCGCGGTGTGCCCTCGGAGTGCAGGGTGGCGAAGATGGATTGGAGAAGCTTGAGAAGGGCGAGCATGCTCGCCCAATCTAGTGCTTACATCGCACCGCGCGCGAGGTCGCCGGCGAGAGAGGGAGCCAGCTGGTTGGTGAGATCCGAGACCGCGGCGTCGAAGGCAGGGCGAATGTCGGCGGGAATGGGGGTCCCGTCCTCGTCGGCCAGCATCCGGGGATCGGTCGCGACACCACGCACCCGGAATTCATAGTGCAGGTGGGGCCCGGTGGCGAGACCGGTGGCACCCACGTAGCCGATACACTGACCCTGCGCCACCCGCGTGCCGGGCCGGATGCCGGAGCCGAAACGGGAGAGGTGGCCGTAGCGGGTCACCACGCCGTTGGGGTGCCGGATCTCGACCAGCTTGCCATAGCCTCCCGCGTTGCCTGCCCGCACCACCACGCCCTCCGCGACGGCCATCACCGGCGCGCCCGGCTGGGCGGCGTAGTCGATGCCTTCGTGCTTGCGCCAGCGCTGCAGGATCGGATGGAAACGCGCCGCCGCGAACCCCGAGGAGATCCGGCGGAACTCGACCGGCACCCGGAGGAAGCTCCGGCGCAGGGAAACGCCGTTGCCGTCGTAGAACGCGGTGTGGCCCTGGGCGTCGTCGAACTCGAAGGCGCGGAGCATCCGGCCGCCGACCACCAGGTCCGCGGCAAGCAGTCGCCCGTAGCGGATCTCCCCATCCAGCGAGCGCAGCCGCTCGAAGAGGATCCGGAAGCGGTCCCCGGGGCGAATGTCACGGGTGAAGTCAGCCTGCCAGCGGAAGATGTCGGCGACTTCCCAGGCCATGTAGGCCCGTTCGCGCGGTTTCAGAAAGCTGTCCGGAATCACCGCGGCCAGCGAAGCGTAGAGCGAATGGCGAAGATCGCCCTCGACCCGGAACACCTCGGGCTGCCAATAGGGTTGCGAGACGGCGGCGCGGCGCGCAGTGGAAGCGCCAGCCGGCACCGAGGTCATCGACGCCAGGCCGAGCAGAAAAACCGGGAAGAGGAACCACCTCACGCGCACGTCGGGTCTCCCAGAAAGGGCGTTCGGTACCCCTTGCTGGAGGGCAGATCATGTGCCATAGAGAGGGTGGATTGCTGTATGGAAGAATGACACTAATGGGATCACGTGCCACTGGCGTATAGTATTGGTATATAAGGTGTTATGGCAGTATGAACCTCCACTGACTTACTGGCTCACTAGAAGGCAGTTTAAGGGTTCGTGGCGAGCGGTCGCTCGACTGTTGCAAGCCACCATCCCCTGGGCCTGCAGAGCGTGATGGACATCACATCGAGGCCATGCTATCCTCGGTCCTTCATGCCTCGAATCCGTCGCGCGCCCCACGTTCACAAGTTCGGAGGTGCCTCGGTGGCGGACGCCACCGCGGTGGCCCGCGCGGTTCACATCGTGGCGTCGCTCCCCGGCTCCCACGTCGTCGTGGTATCCGCGATGGCGGGAGTGACGGACGCGCTCCTCGCCATCGCAGCGGCGGCGAGCCGGGGCGATGACGCTTCGGTCCGCCCCGTCGCCGACCTCCTGGCCACACGCCACGCCGAGGCAATCCAGGCACTGGTGCCGGGCGGGCGGGTCCTGCACGAGTTGTTGGCGCTGATCGCGGAGAGCTTCGAGGAGCTCAAGATCCTGGCCCGCGAAGTGGGCAAGCGGCGCGAGCTCGCTCCCGCCACCTCGGACCTGATTACCGCGCGGGGCGAACGCTTGAGTGCCCGGATCCTGAGCGCCGCGCTGCTGGCGGCCGGGAAGCCCGCGCGCTACGTGGACGCTCCCGAGTTGATCCACACCGATGGCCACTTCGGTAACGCCTTCCCCGACCTAGCGACCAGTGACCGGCTGATACGCCAGGTGCTGGCGCCCCTGCTCGCCGACGGTCTGGTGCCGGTGGTGCCGGGTTTCATTGGAGCCGGGCCGGACGGCCAGGTCACGACCATGGGTCGTGGGGGATCGGATCTCACCGCCACGCTCATCGGCCGCGCGCTGGGAGCCGCCCAGGTCTCCCTTTGGAAGGACGTCCCCGGCCTGCTCACCGCCGACCCCAAGGTGGTTCCCGACGCGCGGGTGATTCCCCAGCTCAACCTCCGCGAGGCGGCGGAGCTCGCCTACTACGGCGCCAAGGTGCTCCACCCACGGGCGCTGATCCCACTGGCGGGAAGGAACGTTCCGCTCTTCGTGCGACCCTTCGCCGACCCCGCCTCACGTGGCACCGAGATCTCAGGTCGTCGAACGCTGCTGCGCTATCCGGTCAAAGCGTTGTCCGCAGTCATGGGCCAGGCCCTGGTGACCGTGACGGGCAACGGGATGCTGGGTGTGCCGGGCATCGCCGCCCGCACCTTCGCCGCGCTCCACCGGGAGCGGATCTCGGTCTCGCTGATCTCCCAGGCCTCCTCGGAGCACTCGATCTGCTTCGGCCTACCGGAGGTCAACGCCGAGCGGGCCCGGGTCAGTCTCTCCGAGGCCTTTCGTGAGGAGATCGCCCGTCGCGAGATCGACGGGGTGGAGGTGCAGACCGGTGTCGCGACCCTGGCAGTGGTGGGGCTCGGCATGGCGGGAACACCCGGTGTCGCCAGTCGGGTCTTCACCGCCCTCGCGAGCGGAGGCGTGAATGTCGTAGCCATCGCCCAGGGATCGTCGGAGCTCAACATCTCGGTGGTGGTCGATGCCGTCGATGTACCCGTGGCCCTGCAACGCATCCATGCGGCATTCCAGCTCTCCAAGATCGGCGGCGGGGCCGTCGCGCCCACCGAGCGGGCCGATCTGGTGTTGCTGGGGTTCGGCCAGATCGGCCGGACCTTCGCGACGCTGATGCCCAAGGCCCGGAGCGCTTCGGTGCGCCCTCAAGATCGTGGCGGTGATCGACCAGAGCGGGTTTGTCTTTCGTCCTCGAGGGCTCTCATCGGCCGCGCTCTCCAGCCTGGCCCGGCAGAAGGCCCGGGGCAAACCGCTGGCGCAACTGCGCGACGGGCATGCGGCACCGTCGGTCGAAGCGGTGAGCTTCGTCGCCCATCACGCGCTGGCGCATCCGGTGCTGATCGATGTCACCGCCAACGAGACCGGCCCGGTGCTCAAGCGTGGCGCTCACCCTGGGCATGCATCTGGTCCTGGCCAACAAGCGCCCCCTCTCGGGGCCCAAGCGGGACGCCGACGAGCTGGCCGAGACGGCGAGGGCCCACGGGCGCCGCATCCTGTTCGAGACCACGGTGGGGGCCGGACTGCCGATCATCGACACCTACTACAAGCTGGTCGAATCCGGGGACCGGGTCAGCAAGATCGAGGGCTGTCTGTCGGGAACGCTGGGATTCCTTCTCACCGAGCTCGACCGCGGCCGCAGCTTCTCCGCGACGCTCCGGAAAGCCCTGGAGAAGGGGTACACCGAGCCGGACCCGCGGGACGACCTGTCCGGACTCGACGTGGCGCGCAAGGCCCTGATCCTCGGTCGCCTGCTCGGCTATGGGGGCGAGCTCAAGTCGGTGGGGCTCGAGTCGCTGGTTCCCCCCGCGGCCCGCGACCTTCCCCTCAAGACCTTTCTGGCCCGGTTGAGTCGCTACGACGAGGAGTGGGCACGGCGGGTGGAGACCGCGCGCCGGCGCGGAGGTGTGCTGCGCTACGTGGCTTCGATCACTCGACGGCGGATCGCCGTAGGGCTTCAAGTGGTGGACGCGACCAGCCCCTTCGCCGCGCTCAGGGGCACCGACAATCAGGTTGCGTTCACCACCACGCGATATCGCACCAATCCCCTGGTGATCACGGGTCCGGGCGCGGGTCCAGCCGTGACCGCGGCCGGAGTCCTGAACGACGTGCTGGAGCTGGTCGGATGAGGCCCAACAAGAGGCGGGCGAGCGCTCCCGTCCGAGCCTTCGCGCCCGGAAGCGTGGGCAACCTCGGGCCCGGACTCGATATTCTGGGCCTGGCGCTCGCGGCCTGTGGCGATCGGGTCGAGGCGAGCTGGACCCAGGCGCAGGGAATCGTCATTGCGGATCCGGGGCACCCATCCATCTCCACCGACCCCGATCGCAATACGGCGGGATTGGCGGCCCGGGAGGTATTGCGACGTGCGGGCCACTCCGGCACCGGCGGATTGCGGCTCGTCGTAGAGAAAGGCCTGCCGCTCTCTGGCGGCCAGGGCGGCAGCGCCGCCTCCGCGGTGGCCGCGGCCGTAGCAGTGAACCACCTGCTGGGTGCTCCGCTCGGCCGCATGACCCTGTTAGAGGCCTGCCTGGCGGCGGAAGAAGCGGTGGCGGGCCGCCATGCCGACAACATCGCCCCCAGCCTGTTCGGGGGGATCGTACTCATTCGCTCGCTGGAACCGCCGGACCTGGTACAGCTGCCGGTGCCGCACCGCTTGCATGTGGCCCTGGCCTGCCCCGACCAGCAGCTCCGCACCATGGAGGGGCGCGCCGTGCTGCCCGGGCAGGTGTCCCGAGATCTCGCGATGTATCAGGCGGCCCAGGTCGCCGCCATGGTCGCGGCGCTGGGCGCCGGAGACCTGCGCCTGCTGGGGCGCGCGTTGGACGACCGGATCGCGGAGCCGGCCCGCGCACCACTGCTTCCCGGCTTCGCCGAGGCCAAGGCCGCGGCCCTGGAGGCCGGCGCGCTGGGTGGCTCCATCTCCGGCAGCGGGCCGACCGCCTTTGCCCTGGTGAACAGTGAAGCCGCCGGCGAGCGGGTGGCCGAAGCGATGGCGGCAGCGTATCGACGCCGCGGCGTGTCCTGCCAGACTCTGGTGTCGAAGGTCGACCGGAAGGGAGCGCGCCTCGAGTCGTGAGCGTGGCCCAAGTGTGCACTCGATGCGGCGAGGTCCTGGCGGAAACCGACGCCAGGACCAGATGTCCCTGTGGCGGCCTGCTCGAGATTCGGATCGATCCTCCCGAGCTCCAGGGCGCGGCCTTGAGAGATCGCTTCGCGGGGCGCCGCACCTCGAAAGGTCTGATCGACCGGTCCGGCGTGTGGCGATTCCGTGAGATGGTGCTGCCCACCGCGGGCTCGGCCATTGTCACCCATCCAGAGGGAAACACCCCGCTCCTCGACCGGGCGACTGTCACGGCCTGGACGGGATCGAGCGGCGAGCTGCTGCTCAAGCACGAAGGCCTCAATCCCACCGGCTCGTTCAAGGACCGCGGAATGACCGTGGGGGTGACCCAAGCGCGTCGAGTCGGCGCGCGCGCGGTGGCCTGCGCCTCCACCGGGAACACCTCGGCCTCGCTGGCCGCCTACGCCGCCCAGGCGGGCATCCCCGCGCTGGTCTTCGTGCCGAGCGGGCAGGTCGCGCTCGGCAAGCTGGCGCAGGCCCTCGCGTACGGAGCGCGGACTCTCCTGGTCCGAGGAGACTTCGACGTCTGCCTGCGCCTGGCTGGCGAGGCCAGCGATCAACTGGGTGTCTACCTGCTGAACTCGATCAATCCGTTCCGGATCGAGGGGCAGAAGACCATCGTGCTGGAGCTGCTGGAGCAGCTGGACTGGCAGGTGCCGGACTGGATCGTGCTCCCGGCGGGCAACTTGGGGAACACCGCGGCCTTCGGTAAGGCCCTGGTGGAAGCACAATCGCTGGGGCTGATCGATCGTCTGCCCCGCCTCGCGGCGATCCAGGCCGCCGGGGCGGCGCCGTTCGCGCGGAGTTTCTCGGAGGGTTTCGCGCGTCCACATCGGGTGCAGGCGGAGACCATCGCCACCGCGATCAAGATCGGGGATCCGGCGAGCTACGAGCGCGCCGTTCGCGCGATTCAGAGCACCCGCGGTGTCGTGATCGCCGTGACCGACGAGGAGATCCTGGAGGCCAAGGCGGTGGTGGACGCGTCGGGGGTCGGCTGCGAGCCGGCCAGTGCCGCGAGCGTGGCGGGGGTCCGGCGGCTGATCGCCGAGGGAACCATCGGCCGGGATGCGCGCGTGGCGGCTGTCCTCACCGGCCACATTCTCAAGGACCCGGGGCTGCTGATCTCCTATCACCAGGAGCAGGATCCGCCACCACCTCGGGCGAACCGCCCGATCGCAATCGACCCTCGGCTGTCGGAGGTCGAGCGGTTCCTGCCGAAGACTTGAGGGCCTCCCACCAGCGCTCCTGAAGTCCAGTCGCGCGCCCGAGCGTCATTTGCGTGGTGCGGGCGTCCGGCCCATTGGCCTCGAGCACCGTGCTATCGGGAAAGCTGAGCACACCCCCGGACCGGTACGCCGCCTGCCGCGCGTAGTTCCACATGAAGGCCTGATCTCCCCGGACGAAGCCGTCGGCTCCGATGTAGTAGCGCCCGAAGAGAAACGTGGTGCGCTCGCTCCTCCCCTCGTCCCACACCGGCGTTCCCTGCTCGAGCGCGCGACCGTCCTCGACGCCCAGCAGGTCCAGCACGCTTGCCTGGAGGTCGATGTGTGAGGTCACACCCCCGATAACCCGTGTCCCCCGCAGCGCCTGGGGGGCGTAGATCAGGGCGGGCACGTGGAACGAGTAGTCGTCGATCTTCCCCCCACGGTATCCAGGATCTTCCTGGTGCGTTCTGATGCCATGATCCCCGACCACGACGATGAGCGTCGACTGGAGCCGTCCCGATCGCTCCAGCAGGCGGATCAGCTCACCCAGCCATCGGTCCTGCAACTGGGCCAGTCTCCGGGCCCGCTGGCCGAGGTCGGGCACTGAGTGATCGGGACTGATGTCGGGCCAGGGAGCATGGCCCAATTGCGGCAGAAAGATCGCGGCGTAGCGTTGCCCGTTCGCGATCCATCCGGTCAAGTCCCGTAGCAGCAGGTCGAAGGCGGCCTGGTCCCGTGACTGGCGGCGATCCCACTCGCTGGGAGCCACCGAGCCGGTCGTGACCGGCGTGTGCTGTTCCTGAACGCCGAGCGCCGTGAACATGGCCGAATCCCCGGCGAATCGCTGGGGATTGGGTGCGTAGAGGGCGGTCCGGTATCCGAGCGCCGCGAGGCTCGTCATGGTACCGGGTACCTGATGTCCGGCGAAGGGACGCGCCAGCGGTCCCAGGCGATCGGTCGGGTAGGTACCGGTCAGAATGGAGAATAGGTCGAAGGAGGTGTAGGGATACGTCGCCAGGTGATGCGGCAATACCAGGGCGAGCGAACGGAGCCGCTTGAGATTCGGGAGGTCGTCGAGGTCGCCGTCGATGGGAAGCACGCGAGCGGGGGTGGTTTCGAGCACGAAGTAGAGTAGGTCGGCGCCTCGCGCCCGGCCGAAGAAGGCCGGGTCCCTCAGGCGAGCCGGGGCCTGAGTGAGCGCCCGGTACTCTGCGATCAACACCGGTGTCGCGTCGAGCGCGTCCTCGTGGCCGGGGGGCCCCCGTACGGCGAGGGTGGCGACCGCGTGCACCAGCGCGCTGCCCTGGCAAGAGGTCGGCGGCATGGGCACCAACCAGGGAAGCAACCCGGCGCCGGCCAGGGCCACGATCGGTACCAGCCACGCTCGGACACTCTCCCGCCGGGAATCAGACTCACTCCGGTCCCGTTTCGCGGCCCAAGCGGCCCCCGCGACAATTCCGAGCACCAGGAAGGCGAGCATGGCGAAATCCCGCGGGGCCACGTACTGGGAGGCGAATCCCGCCTGTTCGGAGGCCCAGCTAAGCCCCTTCCCCACGAAATACAGCGAAACGAAAGCGCCCGACGCATCGAAGGCCTTGAGCTGGACGAACGCCGTACCCAGGACCAGCAGCGCGACGAGGGTACTAATCACGGCTCGCCACTGGGGCCGGAGCAGGCGGAGGGAGAGCAGGAGCACCGCCGGCACCACCAGGAGTACCAGCGCCAGGTCGGCCCGATAGAGGGCCAGGCGCTCCCCCAGACTCAGATCGGCCTGGCCGAGCTGCCGGGCCACGATGGCGTAGCCACCAGCCTCCAGCAGGTGATGCTGCAGATAGAGGGCGGCGCAGGCGGCAGGCGCCCAGGCCGCCAGGTACCGGATGGGAAACGGACGCACGATGAGGCCTCGCTCTCATCCGGAAAGTCAACGGCGTGGCTACCAACATCAAGGGGCGGCCGGAGCCGCCCCTTGGGACCTCTCAGTACTGCCGGCAGTGCTAGTTGCCGCGCCGGTCCCGGTGGAGCTCGCGATGATCCCGACGCCATTCCCGACCGTCGCCACGGAGCTCGCGATGGTCGCGATGCAGCTCCCGGCGGTCGCGCGCCAGGGCGGCAGCATCGTGATGTCGGCGGTCGTGCCGCCGCTCCCGGCGATCACCCCGCAACTCGCGATGGTCCATCCGGTACTCATGCCGGTCCCACCGCAGCTCACGATGGTCGCGCCGAAGCTCGGCGGGCGGAGCCGCGACTTGGGCCGCCGCGGGGGCGGCCAGCGCGAGAGAGAGCACCAGCCCCGCGCCGAAGATCCAGGCAGCGGGTCGAACCGTCGTCAGGCATCGCATACAATCCTCTCGATGAGGTATGCCTGACGGACGGCGACGGGCGTCGCGGGTTAAGCCGGTAACGCGGCCCACCGAATTATGGTGAGCCGGATCACTCTTTCGGCGCCAGTTTCTCGATGGCGTCTCCCAGCTCGGTATACGCCGTCGCATCGATTTCACGGAACGGCTGCTGAATGTGGGCGATCTTGCCCTCGGGATCCACCAGGAACAGCGAGCGATCGTCGAGCTTGTATTGGGCGTTGTAGGCCCCATACAACCGGCCCACGACCCCGCCGGGGTCGCTCAGGAAGCGGAACGGATACCCCCGGTCGCTGGCCCAGGAGGCCAGCTCCGCGACGGAATCCACACTGATCGCGAGGAGGGTGACGCCTTGGCCGTTCTTGAACAGTTTCGCGTACTGATCACGGTACGCGTCCATTTGGATGGTTCAGCCCTTGGTTCTCGCCTTGTAGAAGAAGGCCAGGACGACCGTCTGCCCTCGGAACTGGGACAGTCTCACCGGGGCCTGGATCCCGTCGCGGGTGGCGGAGGTGAGCGAGAAGTCGGGAGCGTCCTGGCCCACGACCAGGTGATTCGGCTCCTGAGCCGCGAGGGGCGCAGCCAGGAGGGCAGAGGTCAACGCCAGACGACGGAGGTTGCTGGGTGGCATGCAGACTCCTTCCGAGAAGGCCGTCAGCCGGTGTAGAAGATCCGCCAGATCTTGCCATTGCGATCGGCGGCGATGTAGAGCGAGCCGTCGGGTCCCACCGCCACACCCGAGGCCCTAAGGCCGGTGGGGGCCCCGGCCAGTGACGTAAAGGTCGAATAGTCGCCGGCAGGCTCCGATCCATTGAACGGAACGAACACTACGCGGTAGCCCTCCTGGGGCAAGGGCGCGCGGTTCCAGGAGCCATGAAACGCGATGAAGGCCCCGCCCCGGTAGGGCGCGGGGAACTGGGTGCCCGTATAGAACGTGACCGCCAGCGGCGCCCAGTGGGCGGGAAAAACCGCCACCGGATTCTGTTTCTCGGCACAGCGCCCGGCTTCTTTCCCGTCCCCACCGTAGTCCGGGGCCAGTACTAAGCGCCGCAGCTCGCCATCGTAATAGCAATACGGCCAGCCGAAGTCGGCACCCTGCGTGGCGACTCCCATCTCCTCGGCCGGCAGTGCGGCGTTGCGCTCAGGCGAGTATCCCCAATTGTCTCCTAACTGATCGCGGCCGTTCATGAGGAAGAACAGTCGGCCGGTCCCCGGCTGAAGCGCCAGGGCCACCGCATTCCGGATACCAGTGGCGAAGCGAGTGCCATCCGTCGGCCGCTGGTTCGCGCGGTCCGCCTGGAACCGCCAGATGCCGCCCCGCTGTTGAAGCTCGGAACAGGGATCCTCACCCGGCGACCCGGCTCCACGGTCCGATCGCTGACAGCTATTGGTGTGAGAGCCGACGTTTACATAGAGCGCCCCGCCCGGTCCAAGGGCGAGGGACCGCGCGGTGTGCCCTCCCGTTGGCAACCCGTCGATGATCGTCTCCGGCGGACCCTCGGGAGCGACCTGCCCCTCGTGCCAGCGCCAGCGAACCACCCGGGAATCGGTACCCAGATAGAGGTAGCCGTCTTCGAGGGCGATCCCCGAGCCGCCATCGGGGCCAAACCGCTGCTGGAAATCCGCTTTCCCATCGCCGTCGGTGTCTCGCAGGAGCACGACGCCCTCCCCGCTGCGCTCGGCCGCCAGGATGTCGCCATTCGAGGCAATGGTCAGATGGCGCACCGATCCGAGTCCCTCCGCCACGAGCAGGGCGCAGAAGCCCTGGGGCAGGGCAAGCCCGCCACTATCGGGGGCGCAGGGGGGACGGCCAGCCATACGGGGGTGCGCAGAGGCCCCTCCCGCAGCCAAACACAGGGCGGCGAGGGTCGGCGCACGAAGGCATCGAGTGAGAGTAGGCATCCGTCGCGAGGGGACTGGGGGCTGCGCCGGAGCACCGAGGGGGCTGGTGCCGCGGCGGTTCCCAAGTATACTCGCTCCCAGGCGAGAGGGGGGCGAGCCCCCTCGAGCAGCCGGTTTTTCCGAGGGAAACCGGCCTTTTCCCTCTTGAAACTCCTCGGAGAAGTGGTACTTTGGGTTTCGCATGCGGCGGCTCCGACCGGAAGCGCCGGTTCAATTCCCCCCTGCGTGGAGGCATTCGATGGCCACCAAGAAGAAGGCGAAGAAGAAAAAGGCGACGAAGCGGAAGCCCAATGCCGCATTCATGAAGCCCGTGAAACCCGATGCGAAGCTCGCCCTGGTCGTCGGCGCGGCGCCGTTGCCGAGAACCCAGCTCACCAAGAAGCTCTGGGGCTACATCAAGCGCCGTGGCCTGCAGGACAAGAAGAACCGGCGCATGATCAACGCCGACGACGCGCTCAAGGCCGTGTTCAACGGCAAGAAGCAGGTGTCGATGTTCGAGATGACCAAGCTGGTCAACCGTCACGTCAAGTAGGGCGCGAGAGACTTCGCCCTCGGCATTGGTGGCAGGACGCTAGAGGAGGCGCGCCCGTTGGCGCGCCTCAATGCGTTTGAGGCCCGCTTACCGCCCGCCGCCGACCGTAGTATGTTCCCGCCCGCATGCCGAACTACCAGTACATCTTTACGATGCGGGACCTGCGGAAAGTGGTCCCGCCCAGCCGTGAAATCCTTAAGGGGATCTACCTCGCCTTCTTCCCCGGTGCGAAGATCGGCGTGATCGGCGCCAATGGCGCCGGGAAGAGCAGCCTGCTCCGCATCATGGCCGGGGTGGATCATGATTTTATCGGGGAGGCGCGGCCCGCCGATGGGATCCGCATCGGCTACCTGTCGCAGGAGCCGGTCCTCGATCCCACCAAGGACGTTCGCGGAAACGTCGAGTTGGGAGTGGCACCAGTCCGGGCGCTGCTCACCGAGTTCGAGACCCTGAGTCAGCGGCTGGCGGAGCCCATGAGTGAGGAAGCCATGAACCGCCTCCTCGAGCAGCAGGGGGATCTGCAGACCAAGATCGACGCCGTAGGGGCCTGGGACCTGGACCGGACCCTCGACATCGCGATGGACGCCCTCCGACTCCCACCCGGGGACGCGGCAGTGGCGACCCTCTCGGGGGGCGAGCGGCGGCGGGTGGCCCTGTGCCGGGTCCTCCTCGAGCAGCCGGACCTTCTCCTCCTCGACGAACCGACCAATCATCTCGACGCCGACTCGGTGGCCTGGCTGGAACGCCACCTGGCCGAGTTCCCCGGGACGGTGGTGGCGGTGACCCACGACCGTTATTTCCTGGACAACGTCGCGGGCTGGATTCTGGAACTGGATCGGGGGGAAGGTATCCCCTGGCAGGGGAATTACTCCTCCTGGCTCGAGCAGAAGCGCCAGCGCCTGGCGACAGAGGAGAAACAGGCTTCCGCACGGCAGAAGACGCTCGAGCGCGAGCTCGAGTGGATCCGCATGGCGCCCCGGGCCCGGCAGGCCAAGTCCAAGGCGCGAATCAGCGCCTATGAGGAGCTCCGCACCCAGGGTGAGCGCCAGGCCGAAGGCACCGCCGAGATCCTGATCCCGGTGCCATCACGCCTCGGGGAAGAGGTGGTGATCGCACGCGACTTGGCCAAGGGGTACGGGGACCGACTGCTGTTCGAGGGCCTGAACTTCTCGCTCCCTCGTGGCGGGATTGTCGGGGTGATCGGTCCCAACGGCGCGGGGAAGACCACACTCTTCCGGCTGATCACCAAGCAGGAGACGCCCGACGCGGGGACGCTGGTGGTCGGCTCGACGGTTCAGGTGGCGTCGGTGGATCAGCTGCGGGACGCTCTGGACCCCGATAATACGGTGTACCAGGAAATCTCGGGGGGACAAGACAGCCTGGCGTTCGGGAAGCGGACCGTGAACGCCCGTGCCTACTGTGCCGGCTTCAATTTCCGAGGCGCCGACCAGCAGAAGAAGGTGGGGACCCTCTCGGGCGGAGAGCGGAATCGGGTGCACCTGGCCAAGCTCCTGAAGAGCGGCGGCAACCTCCTGCTGCTCGACGAGCCCACCAACGATCTGGACGTGGACACACTGAGGGCGCTGGAGGAGGCCCTGTTGGGGTTCGTGGGGTGCGTCGTCGTCATCAGCCACGACCGCTGGTTCCTCGACCGGATCGCGACCCACATCCTCGCCTTCGAGGGCGACAGCGAGGTGCGCTGGTTCGAAGGGAACTACCAGGACTACGCCGCGGACTTTCGCCGGCGTAAGGGTGTGTCGGTCGACCAGCCGCACCGGGTCCGCTACAAGAAGCTGGTCCATTGAGCCTCCACCGGGTTGCTTCCGGTCTCCCGCTACAGGATAGTCCATGACCCCGGACGCCGGCCGGATTCCCTATCTCCCCGAGCGGATCGAGGGGCTCGCCGCGATCGCGATGAACCTCTCTTGGAGCTGGAATCTCGACGCTCGGGCGCTGTTCCGCCGGATCGACGAGCCGCTCTGGCACCTCACCCGGCACAATCCCATCGAGACCCTGCGCCGCGCCGATCCCGCCCGGTTGGCCGCCTGCGCTGCCGATCCCGCTTACCTCGCCCTCTACGAGCGGGTCCTGGCGGCAGCGCGGGAACGGGCCAGCCGCGCCAGTTGGTTCTCCACCACCTTCCCCCAGGTTCCCCGACAACCGATCGCCTATTTCTGCGCCGAGTTTGGCCTCCACGCCACGGTCCCCATCTATTCCGGCGGTCTCGGCGTCCTGGCCGGCGATCACTGCAAGGCGTCCTCGGATCTCGGCGTTCCCCTAGTCGGCGTGGGCCTCTTCTATACCCGAGGCTACTTCGATCAGCAGCTACGGCTGGATGGGTGGCAGCAGGATGGGGACGTCCAGGTCGACCCGCGCTCAACCCCGCTCGAGCGCCTCGAAGGGCCGGACGGGAAGCCCTTTCTCGCCGTCGTGTCGACCTTCGGCCGACCGGTCCACGTCGGCGCCTGGCGTATCATGGTGGGACAGGTGCCAGTCTTCCTGCTCGATACCAACCTCGAGGAGAACGACCCCGCCGACCGGGACCTCTCGGGGAAGCTCTACGCCGGCGGGCCCGACCTTCGACTTCGGCAGGAGTGGATCCTGGGCGTGGGAGGAGTGCGCCTGCTACGCGCGCTCGGCATTCAGCCGGCGGCCTGGCACGCCAACGAGGGCCACGCGGCGTTCATGATGGTGGAGCGGCTACGCGAGCTGGTGATGGGTGGAGCGAGTCTGGAGGCCGCCATCCACGATGTGCGGGCCCGGAGCATCTTCACCACCCACACCCCCGTAGCCGCGGGACACGACATCTTCACCTCAGAGCAGATCGAGGGGTGCGTCGGGCCGGTGCGGGAGACGCTGGGCATGGATCCCGAGCAGCTGCTCCAGCTGGGCCTTCACCCCGCCAATCAGGACGGCCGATTCCACATGTCGGTCCTGGCGCTGCGCCTCTCGCACTGGGTAAACGGTGTCTCGCGACGCCACGGAGAGGTGTCCCGTCAGATCTGGCAGCCCCTGTGGCCCGATCGTCCCGTCGAGCGCGTCCCCATCCGACACGTGACCAACGGTGTTCACCTGGAAACCTGGATGTCGAGTCGCATGCTCCGGTTTCTGGAGCGGAGCCTGGGCGCGGACTGGTCGGAGCGAGTCGGAAACCCCGGCTTCTGGGATGCCGTGGAGCAGCTTGACGACCGTGAGATCTGGGCCGTTCACGTGGAGATGAAGCGTGCGGTGGCGAGCTACGTGCGCGAGGAGACCCGGAAGCGGTGGGCGGAGCGGTGGCGCGAGGCGGCGCACGTCGTGGGCGCGGGCACGCTGCTCAACCCCGACGCCTTCACCATCGGCTTCGCGCGGCGCTTTGCCACCTATAAACGGGCTTCCCTGCTCTTCCACGACTTTCACCGCCTGCACGACTTGCTGGTCAATCCCTGGCGGCCGGTCCAGATCATCTTCGCCGGCAAGGCTCATCCGGAGGATGGGCCCGGCAAGGAAGTGCTGCAGACCATCTACAGCTTCACCCGGGACCCGTCGCTGGAAGGCCGCGTCGCCTTCATCGAAGACTACGATCTCCACCTGGCCCACCGCCTGGTCCAGGGGGTCGACCTCTGGCTCAACCTCCCCCGGGTGCCCCTGGAGGCCTGCGGTACCAGCGGCATGAAGGCCGCCCTCAACTGCGTCCCGCAGCTCAGTACCCTGGACGGGTGGTGGGAAGAGGGGTATAACGGCCAGAACGGCTGGGCCATCCCGGTCGCGGCCTCCGACAGCGATGTCGACGCGCAGGACGCAGAGCGGTTATACTCTCTGCTCGAAACCCAGATCGTGCCGCTGTTCTACACGCGGGACGAGCGCGGTCTACCGGCCGAGTGGCTCCGGTACATGAAGCACGCCCTCAAGGCCGCTGGGGAGCGGTTCACGGCCCGGCGGATGGTTCAGCAGTACGTTACCGACTCCTATGTCCAGGCCATCGGGGGGGAAGCCCCCGGAGACGACCCGCCGCTTGCGTAAGGACGCCGGGCCGGTGAAGGCCCGCAAAAGG
Organism: uncultured Gemmatimonadales bacterium; assembly: GCA_963704015.1. GTDB lineage: Bacteria > Gemmatimonadota > Gemmatimonadetes > Gemmatimonadales > GWC2-71-9 > DATIWD01. Next base: position 316,597 of record CAVPGI010000003.1, on the reverse strand, counting down.
CGACCGGCGACCGCGGCCGGTCCTCCTTTGCGGCTCGCCAACGGCGAAGCCGTAGGCGTGGTACACCTGGTGGCCGAGTATTGGCCCTTCGCCCGGACCGGTGGGCTGGCCGAGGCGGTGAGCAGCCTCGCCAACTATCAGGCGGCCTCCGGCTTGCCGACCTGCGTGATCCTCCCACTCTACCGCACGGTCCGCCACGCAGTGGCCGGCCTCGAGCCCATGGGGCCGGCGTTCACGGTCACCGTCGGGCCTCGCCGGGAGTCCGCCCGGATCTTCCGCGTCTCGTCCGGCGGCGCGGGTCCCCACGTGTACTGCGTCGAGCACAAGGGCTATTTCGACCGGCCGGGGCTTTATGGCGAATGGGGAGCCGACTATCCGGACAATGCTCGGCGTTTCGCGTTCTTCTGCCAGGCCGCCCTCACCGCCCTCCCCGGGTTGGCCCCGGGGCCCCACGTCCTCCACGCGCACGACTGGCACACGGCGCTGGCGCCGGTCTACCTGCGCAGCATCTACGCCCACGACCCCTACTATCGCCGGCTGGCGGCCGTGCTCTCGGTGCACAACGCCGGGTTTCAGGGGCATTTCCCGTTCGAGACGCTGGCGGACATCGGTTTGCCCAACGAGCTCTACGATTGGCGAAAGATGGAGTGGTACGGCCGCGTGAACTTTCTCAAGGGCGGACTGATCTTCAGCGACGCGGTGACCACCGTAAGCCCCACCCATGCCCACGAGCTGCGCACCGCCGCCGGCGGCTTCGGCCTCCACGAGGCCTTCATCGCCTTGGGCGACCGGTTGGTGGGTATCACCAACGGCATCGACTTCAATATCTGGAACCCCGCCGACGACCCGGCCATCGAGGCCCCCTTCACGCGGGACGCCATGGCCGGCAAGGCCCGATGCAAGGCGGCCCTGCAGCGCGACTTCAGGCTCCCCGAGGCGCCGACCGTGCCGCTCTTCGGCATGACCGCGCGACTGGTGTCACAAAAGGGGCTGGACATCATCCTGGGCGGCGATCTCCTTCTGCGCGAGGACACCCAGTTCGTCTTCCTCGGCGAAGGAGAGGCGCGGTACGAGCGGGCACTCAAGGGAATCGCCGGCAAACGGCCTCAACACATCGCCGTGGAAACCAATTTCACCGATCGCGTCGAGCACCGACTGATGGCCGGGGCCGACCTCTTCCTGATGCCCTCGCTCTACGAGCCGTGCGGCCTCACCCAGATGCGGGCGCAACGCTATGGGGCCATCCCGGTTGCGCGGCGAGTCGGCGGATTGGCGGACACCATCGAAGACGGCGTGACCGGGTTTCTCTTCGATGATTACTCCCCGGAAGCCCTGGCCGAGGCGGTGGAGCGGGCGGTGCAGTACTACGGAAATCAGGAGGCCTGGCACCGGATGACCACGGAAGCCATGGCGCGGGACTTCGGTTGGGCGCGATCAGAGCAGATATCGGCGCCCTCTATCGGCGGGCCCTGGTCAAGCCCGCCCCGCGAGGGGTTGACTGGATTTCGCCCTGGCGCTCCACACCCACCTGCCGTACGTCCTGCGGCACGGTCGCTGGCCGCATGGCAGCGACTGGCTGTGCGAGGCGGCGATCGACACCTACCTGCCCCTGCTCGAGCAGCTCCAGCGCCTGGCGGCCGGAGAACGTACCGGCGCCGGTCACGATCGGCTTCACCCCGGTCCTCGCCAATCAACTGGCGTCCGCCGGAGTTCGTCCGCGAGCTCGAGGCCTTCCTGACCCAGCGCCTGGTCACCTGCGATGAAGCCGCCGCGATCGCTCAGCGCCACGCGGAGAGACGAGCCTGGTGGCGCTGGTCGACTTCTGGCGCTCGCGTGCTGCTCGGCTCCGCCGCCTCTATCGGCGAGGGATCACGATCTCGCTGGGCGCCTTCCGCCGCCTCGAGGACGCCGGCCGGCTCGAGATCATCGGTTCCGCCGCCACCCACGGATTCCTGCCGCTGCTGGCCGCGACGAGAGCATCCGGCTCCAGCTCGCCGCTGGGCCGGTGTGAACACCGCCGACTCTTCGGGCGCCTCCCGTCCGGATGCTGGCTGCCCGAGTGCGCCTACCGTCCCCGCGGCGATTGGGCTCCGCTGCCGGGCGCGCCCGTACCGCGGCATCCGGCGCGGCATCGAGGAGCACATCTCCGACGCGGGATTCCAGTACTTCTTCACCGACGCCCACCTGGCCCACGCCGGGCAGGCGCTGGGGATCTACGGCGAGGTGACGGCGGGCCTCGAGCGCTTCGACGTCGAGCTGGCCGAAAGCCAGGCCAAGGCCGAGACGGCGGAGCTCCGTGGAGCGCTCCCCCTACCAGGCCTACCGCGTCACGCCTCCGCCGCTACGACCGGCGGTCGCCGCCTGCGTTCGCGACCCGCAGTCGTCGATGCAGGTCTGGAGCCGGCATCACGGCTATCCCGGCGACGAGTGGTATCTCGAGTTCCACAAGATCCGCTGGCCGGGTGGGCTCAAGCTCTGGCGCGTGAGTGAGCCCGGGAGCGATCTCGGCTGCGAAGCGGGCTTATGAGCCCACCCGCGCTCAGGCAGCGCGCGCGAGACCACGCCGATCACTTCGCCGGCCTGTTGGGGAGCCTGGCCCATGGAGGGGAGGGGCGCGGGGGCGTAGGCGATATCGTCGTGGCCCCGTTCGACACGGAGCTGTTCGGGCACTGGTGGTTCGAGGGGCCCGATTTCATCGGCGGAGTCTACCGCGCACTGGCGCGCCAACCGGCCGTGACGCCGGTGACCGCTTCGGCGCACCTGGCCGGCGCACCCTCCGAAGCACGGCACTCCGGCTCGCCGCCGGGTCCTGGGGCGCCAACGGCGACTTCGGCATGTGGCTCAATCCCGCAGACCGAATGGACCTGGCGACGGCTGTGGCCGCTGGAACAGGCCTTCTGGGATGCGGCACCCCAGGCGCTGGGCCGCCCCGAGGCCTGGCCGGTTCTGGCGCAGGCCGCCCGGGAGCTGCTGCTGGCGCAATCCTCCGACTGGCAGTTCATGATCTCCACCGGCGCGGTGGTGGATTACGCGGAGCGCCGGATCCTCGAGCATTGCGACGACGCCGAGCGGCTGGTCGCGGCCCTCGCGGTCCCGGGCGGGAGTCTCGAGGAGGCCTGGCGCCGCACCGACGAGCTGGCTCGCCGCGACGATCTCTTCCCCGATGTGCTCTCGTCGCTGGCGCTGGTGGTGAACGGGAGCCGGGCCTTCGCGTGAGCCGCCCCGAGCCCCGGACCCTGGTGGTCCTGCACGGCCACTTCTATCAACCACCGCGGGACGACCCCTGGCTGGAGGAGGTCGAGACCGAGGCCTCCGCCGCACCCTTCCACGACTGGAATCGCCGGATCGAGCAGGAATGCTACCGGGCGGTGGTGGCGGCGCGAGTGCCGGGAGCCGAAGGGAGAATCGCGGGGATCATCAACACGCTCGAATACCTCAGCTTCGATTTCGGCCCCACGCTCCTCGAGTGGCTCGAGCGGGAAGCTGCCGAGACCTATCAGGCGGTCCTGGCCGCCGATCGGGCCAGCCGGGCCCGGCTGGGACACGGCAACGCGATCGCGATGCCCTACCACCACACGATTCTCCCGCTCAGCTCTCGACGCGACAAGGTCACCGAAATCCGCTGGGGCATCGCCGATTTCCGGCGCCGGTTCGGCCGCGAGCCGGAGGGGATGTGGCTGCCCGAGACGGCGGTGGATCACGAGACCCTGGAGGTCCTGGCTGCCGAAGGGATCCGGTTCACGGTGCTGGCGCCCCATCAGGTCGCCACGCCGCCTCTCCAGGGGATGCCCGGTCTGTATCGGACGCGCGAAGGGCGAGAGTTGGCGGTCTTCGTCTATGACGGGAAGCTCTCGCACGATGTGGCCTTCGGGCCGCTGACCGATAACGCGGAAGCGTGGGCCGAGCAGATCCTCGAGCAGGCCGGCGACGACCCCGGGCCGGCGGTGGTGTCTATGGCTACCGACGGGGAGACCTACGGACATCATCACCGCTTCGGGGAGATGGGGCTGGCCCACGTCATCCAACTGCTGAGGGAGACCCCCACGGCCGCGATCGAGAACTTCGCCTCTATCCTGGCCCGTTTCCCGCCCCGGCAGTCGGTCGAGCTGGTGAGCCCGAGCTCCTGGAGCTGTCCTCATGGAGTCGAGCGGTGGCGGTCGGATTGCGGTTGCCGGATCACCGTGTCCGACGAGCGGGTGACCCAACAACGCTGGCGGGCCCCGCTCCGGGACGCGGTGAACTGGTTGACCGCCGAGCTGCACGCCGTGTTCGATCGGGAGGGGGAGCGCCACTTGAAGGATCCGTGGGGCGCCCGCGACCGCTACGGCCGGGTCATCGGGGCGGACCCCGCCGAGAGCCGCGCCTGGGTGCGCTCCGAGCTGCATGAGGGCTTCACCGAGGACACCTGGGTGCGCGCCGGGGAGCTGTTGGAGCTGGAGCGCAACGCCCTCCGTATCCTGACGTCGTGCGCCTGGTTCTTCGATGACATCGGTGGGATCGAGGCGGTGCAGGTCCTGCGCTATGGCGCCCGGGCCATCGAGCTCGCGGGAGCCCAGGGCCCACGCCTCGAGCAGGGGCTCGTCGAGCGCCTGGCCCCGGCGGTGAGTAACGATCATGCGCTGGGCACCGGACGAGACATCTACCTGCGGCAGGCCAAACCCCAAATCCCCAGCGAGGCCCGAATCGCCGGCGGGCTGGCGGCCGCGCGCGAGTTCGCGCCCGGCGCCGCCACCTCGCCCAGCTACACCCTGAGCCCCGGACCATCGCCGGCCACCTTCGAGCTGATCCACATGCGGACTGGCCGGCGCACCTCGTTCGGTGTCGAGGTACACCTGCAGGGCCTCGATCTGGAAACGGTGGTCGCCTCGCCGGCCTTGGCGCAGCCCGAGCGCCTCCGGCTGGCCCACCTCCCCGATCGGCAGCGAGAGGCGCTCGCGCTGGTGTTGCGCGCCCGGGTGATCGAGCGGTGGTTCAGTCCCGAGGAGCGCGGGCGGCTGAGTCGCGGGGAGCAGGCCCTGGACGCTATTGCGCATCTCGCCTTGGGGCGGGCCGTGGCCGCCCTGCAGGGCGATCGCTCCGATCCGGCCATCACCCGTACGCTCGAGCTCCTCGAGCTCTACCAGAGTCTCGGGTTGTATGTCCCCTTCGACGTGCAGACCCGCTTCTATCGATCCTGGAAGAGCGATCAGGGAGACGGCCGTCGCCTGGCCGGCGTGGCCCGGGCCCTGGGCTTTACCGTCGCCGCAGGCGAGTCCGGATCATGAAACCGATCCACTTCGCTTTCGGCATTCACCTGCACCAGCCGGTCGGCAACTTCGATCATGTGATCGCTCAGCACGTGGCCGATGTGTATCGCCCCTTCCTCGAGCGCCTGGCCGCCCGGGGGTGCTTCCCGCTCAACTTGCACCTGTCCGGTCCCCTGCTGGAGTGGCTCGAGGCCCACGATCCCGGCTACCTGGACTTCGTCGGGCGGCTGGTCACGGATGGCAAGGTCGAGCTCCTGCTCGCCGGGATGTACGAGCCGGTGTTGGCCTCGTTACCCCGTCACGACCGGCTCGAACAGATCGAATGGATGCGGGAAGCGTTGACCCGCCGGTTCGGGGTCAAGGCGTCGGGCCTCTGGCTCACCGAGCGGGTCTGGGAGCCCGAGCTCGCCGCCGATCTGGCGGAGGCGGGAGTTCGTTATGCGCTGGTGGATGACCGGCATTTCCTGGTCTCCGGTTTTCGGGCGGAACAACTGCATCACCCCTACCTCACCGAGAGCGATGGCCGGCGAGTAGCGCTGTTCCCCATCGACGAGCGCCTCCGTTACCTGGTGCCGTTCCGCCCACCCGGAGAAACCGCCCACTATCTGCGGGAGCTGCGGAACCAGGGTCACCGGCTCGCCATTCTCGCCGATGACGGGGAGAAGTTCGGTGGGTGGCCCGGTACCCGGGAATGGGTCTATGAGCGCGGCTGGCTGGAGGAGTTCCTGACCACCATGGTCGGGCTGGTCGAGGGCGGCGAGGTCAGTTTCACCACGCTCACCGAGGCGCTGGCCCAGGTGGACCCCGGGGGGCTCGCCTACCTCCCGACCGCCTCCTACCGGGAAATGGAAGGATGGGCGCTGCCGCCCGACGCCGCTCAGCGGCTGATCAACCTCGAGCACGACTTGGGAAAGGATCGCCTGTCCGGCCCGGACGGAGCGCTGGTCCGAGGCGCGCACTGGCGCAACTTCTTCGTCAAGTATTCGGAAGCGAACCGCATGCACAAGAAGATGCAGGCGCTGTCGCTCCTCTGCCGGCGGGCCGGCGACCCCACCCTGGCCCGCCGCGCGCTGGGCCGGGCCCAATGCAACGACGCCTACTGGCACGGCGTATTCGGCGGCCTCTATCTCCCGCATCTGCGCAACGCCATCTGGCAGGAGCTGGCGCGGGCCGAGGGCGATCTCCGTCGCGAGGAGCAGCTCGGCTCCGAGTGGCTTGACCTCGACTACGACGGCCATTCCGAGCTGTGGATTCACAGCGCCCGGTTCTCCGCCGTGATCAGCCCGTTCCGGGGTGGGGCCCTCGAGGAATACACCCGTTTCGACGAGGCGATCAACTACGCCGACGTGCTCACGCGACGGTGGGAGCCCTACCACCACATCCCGGTCCCTGGCGAAGGCGACCACCAGGGAGGAGACGGCGCGCCCAGCATCCACGATCTTGAGACCGGCATGCGGTTGACCGAGGCACCTCCGCAGGATCAGGTGGACCGGGCCATGTTGCTGGATCGCATTCTCCCGGCCGACCTCGGAGAGGAGGCCTACGCCCGGGGCCAGTATCGGTCCCTGTGGGCCCCTGGGTCGAGTACCACCGCCGTCGACGAGAACGACCAGGGCATCGTCGTCCGCCTGGCCCGGATGGAAGGGACGGCTCTGGCCCTGGAGAAGCGCTATCGCTTCTCGGCCGAGGGTCTGTTGGCCGTGGAGTACCAGTGGGATCCGGGAGTCTTCCCCGCCCCCAGCCGGTTCGCGCCCGAGCTCTCACTGGCGGCCCCGCTGGAAGTGACCTTCGATCCTGGCGTCGAGGTCTGGACCTACGGGATCACCACCGTGGCGAAATCGGAGCGAGGGCTGGAGGAGACCTTGCAGGGACGCTCTCTGACGCCCATCTGGCCGATCGAGACGGGCAGCGCGCGCATCGAGTTCGGGATCCCCTGACCATCGTTCGGACTGGTCGTTCTCCCCTTCTCACCCGCTCTCGCTTACTCTTTTCCCATGCCCGAACCCACCACCGTCACGCTCGGCCTGATCCAGATGCGGATGACCGACGACCCCGCGGAGAACTTCGCGCGCGCGAGTGCGCGGACGCGGGAGGCGGCGGCCCGGGGCGCGCAGATCGTCTGTCTCCCTGAGCTGTTCCGGAGCCGGTATTTCTGCCAGAGCGAGGAGCATCGGTTCTTCGAGCTGGCGGAGGCGGTGCCGGGCCCATCGACGGAGGCCCTGGGACGCCTCGCGGCCGAGCTCAAGGTGACCATCATCGCCTCCCTCTTCGAGAAGCGGGCGGAGGGACTCTACCACAACACCACCGCCATCCTCGATGCCGACGGCCGCTACCTGGGCAAGTATCGGAAGATGCACATCCCGGACGACCCCCTGTTCTACGAGAAGTTCTACTTTACCCCCGGCGACCTCGGCTTCCAGACCTGGGAGACTCGGTACGGGCGCCTGGGCGTGCTGATCTGCTGGGACCAGTGGTACCCGGAGGCGGCCCGAATCACGGCGCTGGGTGGAGCACAGATTCTGTTCTATCCGACGGCGATCGGGTGGCTGCCGGCGGAGAAGGCGGAATTCGGCGCATCACAACAGTCCGCGTGGGAGACCATGCAGCGGAGTCATGCCATCGCCAACGGAGTGTTCGTGGCCGCGGTCAATCGCGTGGGACATGAGGGCGATTCCAAGGGCGGGATCGAATTCTGGGGCGGGACCTTCGTGGCGGACCCCAACGGCAACATCCTGGCCCGAGCGGGTCAGGCGGAAGAGACCCTGATCGTCCCCTGTGAGCTGGGTCGGGTAGACTCCGCTCGCACCCATTGGCCCTTCTTGCGGGATCGCAGGGTGGACGCGTACGAGGGGATTACGAGGAGGTTTTTGGACTAGGGAGGAGTGGGGGAATGGAGGAATGGGGGAATGGGGGAATGAGGGGGTAAGGATGAAAGGTAGGGGCTCGGATGGTTAAGAGCGCTTCCTGGCAGTGGATCGGGCCGCGACGAGAATGGCGATGAACTCATTGGCCTCGTTTCGCAAAGGCTGGACTCGCCCGCCTGACACGATCTCGAGATCTACCGGGAGCTCCAGCCAAAAGAGGGACTCATCTGCCTCTTCCACCACCACCCCGGCCCTGGCGATAAACTCGCGTCTCGAGCGGGCAGGTAGCAGTGAGCGGTAGTTGGCCCCAACCGAAGTGCCGGACCTGAGGAGCTGGTTGCCTATGATTCGCGCTTCGTGCGCGCGAGGCAGTTCTCGAAACAGTTGCACGATGTTCACTGCAAAGGTGGCCGTTCTCCGCTTGAGCAGTACGCCCCGTTCGACTGAACGGCGCAATGGTTGACCCACAGTCATGGCACGGGCCCTGAGCTGATCGCCAAAGCTGTATCAGGTCTGACTGCCGCGGTGGACCTCAAACCCGCGGATGGTGCCCGTCTGATTCGATCAGCAACTGTTCCAGTTCGCTCGTTCATTCTCTCATTCCCCCATTCCCACACTCCCTCATTCCCTGCCCCGATGCCCCTTACGCCCAGTCAACTAGGCTTCCGCATGCCGGCCGAGTGGTCACCCCACCGCGGCACCTGGCTGAGCTGGCCGCACCGGGAGTCGTCGTGGCCGGGAAAGTTCGCCCCCATTCCGGCCGTTTTCGCCGAGACCGTGCGGCACCTGGTATCGGGGGAAGAGGTCCATATCAACGTGCTGGGCCCGGACATGGAGGCGGAGGTTCGTGAGCTGCTGCGAAAGAAGGGCGTCACGGTCGAACGGGCCTACTTCCATCATCATCCCACCGATGACGCCTGGTGTCGGGACCATGGGCCGATCTTCGTCCAGCGCGCGGTCGAGGGGCGGTTGGAAGAGGCCATCGTGGACTGGGGGTTCAACGCCTGGGGAGGCAAGTATCCGCCCTTCGATCTGGATGACGCGATTCCCAGCCGGATCGGCGAAGAGTATGGGATCCCCGTCTATCACCCCGGCATCGTGATGGAGGGTGGATCGCTCGACGTGAACGGACGCGGGACGCTGCTCACCACCGAAGCCTGCCTGCTCAACCCCAACCGCAACCCCTCGCTCACCCGGGAGCAGATCGAACGGTACCTGCGCGACTACCTGGGTGTCACCAAGGTGCTCTGGCTGGGAGACGGCATCGTGGGCGACGACACCGACGGCCACGTGGACGATCTCACGCGATTCGTGGACCCGAGAACGGTGGTGACCGTGATCGAGGAGGATCCGGCCGACGAGAACCACCAACCGCTGGAGGAGAATTGCCGGCGGCTCAAGACAATGACCGACCAGGACGGCCAGCCACTTCGCGTCGTGACCCTGCCGATGCCGCCCGCCATGTATCACGACGGCCAACGGGTGCCGGCCAGCTACGCCAACTTCTACATCGCCAACCGGGTCGTGCTGCTCCCCGCTTACGGCTCACCCCACGACGGCGTGGCGCAGGCCATTCTCCAGCGCCTCTTTCCCGATCGTCGCGTGGTGGCGATCGATTCGCGAGACCTGGCCTGGGGACTGGGATCCTTCCACTGCGTGACCCAGCAGTGGCCCGCGCTGGCCGCCACCGAGCGGGGCTGAGCCCCACCCGGCCGCCCTGGAGCCGACTCATGGACGTATTGCTCCGCTGCTCTTCCGGAAAGCACCGAGTCCGCCTCGACCCCCACCGGTATTGGGCACCGGCCCGTTGTCCCGTTTGCAAGACCACCGTGGATCCGACCCGCGTGCGGCGACTCGCCGCCTGGATCGCCGCCGGCTGTTGGCCTCCGGGCGGCGTGGGGCGGCACCACCGCCCCGCCTGGCTAGTGGGCTGGGCCACCTGGGCCTATTTGGCCCTGGCGGTACTGACAGCAGCCTTTATCTGGGGGCTGGGAGATCGCTGGTGGCCTGCTACCATCGTCTTGTTCAGTCCGCGCTGGCTCCTGCTCCTCCCGCTGGCCCTCCTGGTGCCGGCGGCGGCCGTGGTGCGGCGCCCGCTGCTGGCCGTGCAGCTGGCGACCGCCATGGTCGTGCTCTTCCCGGTCATGGGCTTCCGGACCGGCTGGCGGACCTGGCTGGCGCCGAGGCCGACCGGCGCCCGCCTGAAGATCGTCACCTTCAACGTCGATGGCGGCGAGATCATCGCGCCGCTGTTGCCCAGCATGCTGCGTGATTGGGAGCCCGATCTGGTCGCGTTCCAGGAATGTGGCGAGCCCCTGGTCGACGCGATTCAACGCCTCGAGGGATGGTACCACCGCGAGCGGGAGGGGCTCTGTTTCGTTTCTCGCTTCCCAATCGCGAGCGCGGCAGCGCGGGAGGAGTTCTTCCTGGGAGACATCGGCAGCACTGGATCGGCCAGTCGCTACGACATTCTGACGCCCGCGGGGAACATTCACTACGTCAACGTGCACCTCGAAACCCCGCGCAAGGGACTGGAGCCGTTGCTGGGGTCGGGCAATCTCGCCCGCATGAGCGGCAACACCACCCTTCGCGATCTGGGCTCCCGCCGCATCCGGGCCTGGGTGGACAGCATCCCGGGCGCGCTCCTCGTCTCCGGCGACTTCAACATGCCGGTCGAGAGTGCCATCTACCGCCACTATTGGGGGGACTTGGGCAACGCATTCTCGCAGGCAGGGCACGGGGTCGGCGGCAGTCGGGCCGAGACGAGGGTCGGGGTCCGCATCGACCACGTGCTGTTCGGGAAGGGGTGGCGCCCGTTGAGCGCCCGGCTGGGTCCGGACTTCGGGACCGACCACCGCCCGATGTTCGCCGAGCTGGAATGGACGGGGACGACGCCCTAGGCGGTCCGGGTCAACGAGCCTCCGCCGACACCAGTCGTCCGTCGTGCACCACGCCGATCTGCACGGCGAGCTGAGGTACGTCTCCGTTGCGGTCAAAGGCGATGGTACCGACCACCCCCTCATAGGGCGGGGCAGAGCGCCCCACTGCGGCGAGCGCATCCCGGACCCGGCGCCGGTCGGGGCCGGCCCGCGCGATCACCTGCCCCAGCAGGCGGACTGCGTCGTAGGTCGCGGCGGCCCCCTGATCCGGCGGGATCGCGTCCGGGTATCGCTTGTGATAGGCCTCGACGAAGCGCTGATTGGCCGGTGAGCTCTCGTCCGCGAGATAGCCGGTCGAGATGAACATCCCTTCGGCCAGCGACCCGCGATCCTCGATCCCCACGAATCCGTCCCCACCCAGCACTGGTAGCGTCAGCCGGGCCGCCCTGACCTGGACCAGGACTCGTTCCCCCTCGGCGATGTTGGCCGCCAGCAGCAAGACGTCGGCCCGTTTGGCCTCGGTCATGCGCGCCAGGTAGGGGCCGACGTTGGGGCGCTCCGCCAGGAACGGACTCACCTCCACCACGGTGCCGCCCAGCCTCGCGAACTCGGCTGTGAACGTGCTGCGAACGCCGCGGCCGTACTCGTCGTTGACGTAGAGCACCGCCGCCCGGCGCCGCCCCAGACGCTGATACGCCCATCGCGCCAGCGCCGCGCCGTAGGCCAGGTCGCTGGAGCAGAGCCGGAAGGTGTAGTCCCCGGCATCGGTCAGATCGGGGGAGGACGCGGAGGGGGCCAGCTGGACCAACGGGTGGGTACCCCCGTTGTAGATCGGCGCGGCGGCGAGGGTGAGGCCCGAGTAGATACTGCCGACCACCGCCACCGCCCGCGACTCGTAGAGCTCCGCGGCGACGCGTATGACGGAGTCGGCATCACCACGATCGTCCCGCTCGATCAGCGCGAGCCGCCGTCCCTCCACTCCGCCGGCCGCGTTGATCTCCTCCAGGGCCAGCGCCGCTCCGCGACGCATTGGTGCGACGGCGGAATCGGTGAGCGGCAACGCCAGCCCGACGTAGATCGGCCCCGAGCCCTGCCCGCAGGCCACGCCCAACACCAGGGCCGCGACGATCGCGGTCGCCAGAACGCATGGGGGTCCGCCGCGCACCCGATCCTGGTTGGCGATGCCGCCGGGGAGAGTCATATTGCCAACATACCAATCGCCCCCCGACCCGGCAATTCAACCCTCGGCACCCGCGGTCCCTCGACGAGACCAGGTGCCCGCCACCAGATGCCCGATTTTTCTCCCTACGATCTCGTGGTGATCGGGGCCGGACCCGCCGGCGAGAAGGGGGCCGCCGCGGCCGCCTATTTCGGGAAGAAAGTCGCCATCGTCGAACGGATGCCTTATCCCGGAGGCGCCGGCATCAACACCGGCACGGTGCCCTCCAAGACCCTGAGGGAGACGGCGCTCTATTTCTCGGGACTCCGGCAGCGGGGCTTGTACGGCATCGATTACTCGCTCAAGGAGGGCCTGACCGTCGCGGAGTTCCTCTACCGCGAGCGGCAAGTGGTCGAGAACGAGCGTCGCATCGTCCAGGCCAATCTGGAGCGCCACGGCATCGATCTGATCCAGGGGGAGGGCAGCCTGCAGGATGCCCACACCGTCCGGGTGCGCCGCCCCGACGGAACCGACCTCGATCTCACCACCGAAATCGTACTCCTGGCCACCGGTTCCTCGCCGTTCCGGCCGGCGGACGTGCCGTTCGACGACACCCTGATCTACGATTCGGACTCGATCCTCAGGGTGAAGCGGCTCCCCGCCCGGCTTGCGGTAGTGGGTGGCGGCGTCATCGGCGTCGAGTACGCCTCGATCTTCAGCGCCCTGGGCGTAGCGGTCACGGTGGTAGATGGACGCGACCGGCTGCTCTCCTTCGTCGATCAGGAGATCGCTCTTCGTCTGCAGGAGCGACTCAGCTCGCTGGGCGTGCGATTTCTGTTCACCAGTAAGGTGGGCCGGATCGCCAAGGACGCCGGCGTCGTCCGTCTCACCCTCTCCGGCGGAGAGGTGATCGAGACCGACGCCGCCCTATTCGCGGCGGGGCGGCAGAGCAACATCGCCGGTCTGGGGCTCGAGCGCGTGGGGGTCGCCACCAAGGAGCGCGGCCTGATTCAGGTCAACGAGAAGTATCAGACCACCGTACCCAACATCTACGCGGCCGGCGACGTGATCGGCTTTCCAGCCCTGGCCTCGACCTCCATGGAGCAGGCGCGGGTGGCGATCGTGCAGGCCTTCGACCTCCACTACCGGCTGCGGCTGGCCTCGGTCACCCCGCTAGCCGTCTACTCGGTCCCCGAAATCGCCATGGTGGGAATGACTGAGGAGGAGTGTCGCACGGCGGGGCGCCCATACCTGGTCGGGCGGACCAGCTACGAGCAGAATCCCCGGGGCCAGATCATCGGAGACAGCACCGGCATGCTGAAGCTGGTCTTCTCCCCCGAAGACAAGCGTCTGCTGGGCGTCCACATCATCGGCGAACAGGCGTCCGAGCTGGTCCACCTGGGTGCCCACGTCCTGGCCAGCGCAGGGACTATCGATGTCTTCGTCCAGACCGTGTTCAACTACCCGAGTCTGTCCGACTGCTACAAGTACGCGGCCTATGATGGGCTGGGGACCCGAAGCCGATGGCTGGCCACAGGAGGAGCCGGAGGGGGATAGCAGAAGAGTAGGACCGGACGTTTCCTGGCTTGCCGCGCCGATGCCCAAACCGCCTCGGGCGTCGCTCTTACATTCCCGGGCGAATGAGGATCTCCGGGTGGTGCGCGGATTGCAGATCTCCTGGGCGCAGGGACCTACGGCCCCATGGGCAAAGGAGATAGTAGAGGTATGGGCAATCGAATCAGGCAATCCGCGCTGGTGGTGGCGATGTCCGCGCTGGGAATCGGACTATTGGTGGCCCGGACCGCGTCTGCCCAATCGGCACCCTCCCCCCAACCCTCGTCCACCGCAGTAAAGACTGCTCAGGATGGGCAACAGAAGCTGGAGACCGCACCCGCCCAACATCCACATCACCAGGCGGCGCTCGAACACCGCGGCAAGCAGCAGGAACGCCACGGAGAGCACTTGGAACACAAGGGCGAGCGGCAGGTTCACCAGGGTGAACACCTCGAGCAGCGGGGCGAGCACGTGGAAAAGCGGGGCGAGCATCAGGAAGCGCTGGGCCACGATCGCGAAGGCGAGCACCTCGAGCATAAGGGCGAGCGCCTGGAGGACCATGGCGAGCGGCGCGAAGCCCATGGCGAGCACTTGGAGCACAAGGGCGAGCGGAAAGAGCATAGCGGCGAGCGCAAGGAGCACCGCGCCGAGGAACCAGGCGGTCACTAGACGGCCTGAGCGCCAACAGCGAGAGCCCCCTCATCGGGGGCTCGTTCTTTTTGAGCCAGTTCAGTCGGTGGGGACGTGAGGCGGGGGCGCGCCTGCCGTGGCCGAGAGCGGGCTCGCGATAGCCGGCCCTGGACGTTCCACCCTGCCGGCGGCCGCGGCAGGCCGGCGAGTGAGGCTCCACTTGAGGGCGGGGGGCGTGACCAGCGTCGTGAGCATCACCATGAGGACCACCGCCGAGTAGGTGATCGGGTCGACGATACGTTCGCCGTGAACGGTGAGGCCCAACCCGATGCTGGCGAAGATGAGTCCCACTTCCCCCCGGGGGATCATCCCAATCCCGATCGAGACCGCATCCAGCCCTCCACCCAGGCCACCGAGCGCGCAGGCCTGCTTCCCGGCAATTGCGACCACCGTGAGCAACAACGCCAGCCCGGTAGCCTGCGCGCCCAGCACTGCGTTCAGATCGACCCGTAACCCCATGAGCACGAAGAACACCGGCACCAGGAAACTGGAGACCGGGCTCACCAAGTCGGGCAGGGAGCGTGGTTCCCGGGCCCGGAAGTCCGCGACGTGCGTTTCCTCGAGGACCAGCCCCTCGCCTACCCCGACACCACGGACATTTCCACGGCGGTGGTCCTCCAGCGGTCGTCCCACAATCTCAAGGAGGCGGCGTAGCCACATATGAAACTCATCAGCACGATCGTCCGGCCGGATCGGCTGCCCGAGGTCAAAGCGGCCCTGTTTCGGGCCGGCGTCACCGGGATCACCATTTCCCGGGTGAGCGGCCATGGCGGCGAAGCAGAGCAGCTCGAGCAATACCGGGGTGGCAGCCTGGTCCTGGAATTCCGAGAGAAGGTCCGCATCGATATGGCGGTCTCGGAGCCGTTCGTCGAGCCGACCATCAAGGCCATCCTCTCCTCCGCCCGAACCGGGGCGGTGGGAGACGGCAAGATCTTCGTCCAGCCGCTCGACGCGGTGATCCGGATCCGGACCGGCGAGCGCGACAATGCCGCGCTCACTCCGGTGACCGCCGACGCGGTACAAAAGCAGGAGCTGCAAAAAGTCGCGCGGTAGTGCCTTTTCAAGGCGTGAAAGACTACGGGCCGCGTTCATCGCGGCCCGTAGTGCTTCCTACCCCCGCGAAGTCACCCCCGGCGGGCTAGCCCTCGCCAAACTCCACTTGAGAACTGGAGGGGTCATCACCGTGGTCACCAGCACCATCAGAATCACGGCCGAATACAGTCCCCGGTCGACGATCGGCTCGCCCTGGACCGCGAGGGTGAGGCCCACATTGGCGAAGATGAGACCCACTTCCCCTCGGGGGATCATGCCAATCCCGACCGAGCGGGCGTCCAGGCCTCCTCCCAGCGCACCTAGGGAACAGGCCTGCTTCCCGAGCACCGCAGCCAATGTCAGCGCCAGGGTCAGGCTCGCCACCCCCGGCTCGAGCATCGCGTGCAAGTCCATCCGGAGCCCCATCAGCACGAAGAAGACAGGGCCCGTGAACGAGGCGATGGGGCTCACCAGGTCGGCGAGCGAGCGCTCTCCGCGCTTGATGAACGGGGCGAAGTGCGATTCCTCGAGGATCAGCCCCGCCGCATAGGCGCCTACGATCGGCGCCAGCCCCATCGCCGAGGCGCCGTAGGAGAGGAACAAGCACACCGCCAAGCCGGTGCTGAGCAGGATGCCGGACCCTTTGAGCCAGGCGGTGAGGCGGAACACCCTCGGCATCAGCGCGACGCCAATGGTCAGCGTCGCGACCAGAAAGAGGACCGCTCGACCCAGCAGCAACAGGACCTGGGAGAAGGAAACCGTCCCGCCCACGTCGGCGGCTCGGATGACGCCGGCGACCAGGGCCAGGATCAGCAGCCCTAGAACGTCATCGATGACCGCCGCGCCCAGGATGATCCGGGCCTCACGGGCCTGGGCGCGACCGAGGTCCTTGAGCACGCGGGCGGTGATCCCAACGCTGGTGGCGGTGAGCACGGCGCCCAGAAACACATGGACATAGACGCTGTGTTGCGGCAGCAGGATCGCTCCCACACCCCAGCCCAGCAGCAAGGGGGTTACCACCCCCAGGACCGCGACCGCCAGGGAACGCGGGCCGACCGCGAGTATCTCGGCGACCCTCGACTCCAGTCCGACTTCGAACAGCAGCAGCACCACGCCGAGCTCGGCCAATAGCTCGAGCGACGGATCCGACGCAAGCCCGCTCAGCCACGCGATGCCGCAATTGCCCAGCAGGATCCCCATCAGCAGCTCGCCTAACACCGCCGGTTGGCCCAGCCGCTCCGAGACGTGACCCCCGAGCTTGGCCACGGAGAGGATCAAGGCGAGCCCCAGGAAGACTTCGCCTACGCCATGGGGCGTCATGCGGAAGCCCTCGGCGGGGCACCGGGGGGGGACACCGGGCTTCTCTGGGGGTTCAGGAGCAAGGGATTCCCTCTTGCAGAATCATTTCAATGGGGGAAGACCGGTTCCCTAAAGGCTGAAAACCGATGCGTGTCTAACAATAGTGGAGCCGCCCCATACGGCTATCCTACCGTGAGTTAGCCCCTCCAGGGGCCGGCCGGGGCACTCCCCATCCCGGGGGGGGCCTACGCGGCATCCCTCTTGCGCTTGTTCTCCCCCCTAGAGGATTTTGCCTCACCCCTGCGGGACCCAAGGAGCGACCCCGGGTGATTCACTGGGAACAAGCCACCTCGAGGCTCTTCCGAGCGCTGCGCCTGGAGACCATCCGGAGCAAGCTGCTCGCCGTCGCGGTCCTGGCCACGCTGATTCCGTCGGTCACCACCGCGTACCTCTCGTACCAGCAGAACAAGCGCTCGCTGACCGAGAAGATTGGCCAGACCCTGCGGACCTCGAGCTCACAGGCCTCGCGCGAGCTGGATCTCTGGCTCAAGGACCGCCTCATCGACCTCCGCGTCTTTGCCAACTCCGAGGTCTCGGAGAATCTCGCCTTGCTCCGGCCTGGGGGGGCCGGGGGCCCCGCCCAGGTTCGGATGAGCGACTACCTCAACTCCGTGCGTGGGCGCTTCCTCGACTACGAGGAGTTGATGGTGCTCGACGCCCAAGGCCGGGAAGTCGCCAGTAGCGGCAAGCGGGGCGGCCCACCCCGGTTTCCGGCCAACTGGCTGCTGGACATCAAAGGCAACAGCTCGGTGATGGGCGCCCCCTACCGGGACGACCAGCTGGACAAGACCGTCATGATGCTCGCCGTCCCGATCCACCAGACGGGCGGGCGGCTGCTGGGCGCGATCGCGGCGCGGGTCAACCTGACCACCGTAGGCGAGATCTTGCTGCGCTCCTCACCCGGGGAAGGCGGAGAGGTCTACCTGGTGGTCGCCCGCGGCGGGCTCATCACCACCACGCCGAGCGGTTCGGCCGAGCTGGGTAAGGGCTCCCTCTCCCCCGAGGCGAGCAAGTCCATGCTCGTGCATGAGGGCCTGGCGGTGGAGTACCTCAACTACAAGTCGGAGGTGGCGCTGGGCGCCCTCACCCGGATCCCCCTCCTGGGCTGGTCCGCCGTAGCCGAGATCCCCTCGGCCCAGGCGTACCGGCAGGTCAACCACCTCCGCAATGTCACCATGGGGATCGTCGCCGCGCTCCTGCTCGGAGTGGGCCTGCTGGCCTACTTCCTGGGCATGGTCATCATCCGCCCGTTGGATCGTCTCACGAAGGGCGCCGCGGAGGTAGCCGGGGGCGACCTGGCCGTGGATCTCCCGGTGGTAGGCGGAGGCGAAGTCGCCGACCTCACCAAGGTCTTCAACCACATGGTGGATCGCCTGCGACAAGGCCGGGAAGAGCTCGAGCGGCTCTCCGTGACCGATGGCCTCACGGGCCTGTTCAACCGGCGCCACCTGATCGAGCACCTCGCCAGCGAAGTCAGCCGGTCCCGGCGGAATCACCACAGCTTCGCCGTGCTGATGATGGACGTGGACCACTTCAAGACCTACAACGACACCCACGGTCACCTGGCCGGCGACGAAGTACTGGTACGCGTCTCCAGGATCCTGAAGGAATCGATCCGCGACATCGACTTTCCGACCCGTTACGGCGGCGAGGAGTTTTTGGTCCTGTTGCCGGAAACCAGCCTCGACCGCGCCGTCGAAGTGGCGGAGCGGATCCGCACCCGGCTCGCCAGTGAGACCTTCGCCGGAGGGAGGATCACCCTGAGCGCCGGGGTCGCGTCATTCCCGGAGTTCGGTGAGACCGCCGAGGCGGTCATCATGTGCGCAGACGTGGCCCTCTACGAAGCAAAAAGAGAGGGGCGGGACCGGGTGGTCCGCGCCTCCTCTCAACAGGCATCGCTGGCGGTGAAGGCATCGGCCTGACCTTCCGGCCGGGCCAGCGCGCTACGGCTAGTTGTCTTTCCCCCGCCCTACCAGACCCCGCGCGACCCACCCGCTGCGGCCCTTGGTGTCGCTCACCTTGACCCACGATTCGAGATACGAGTAGCCGGTGACGTCGGTGCCCGGCTCCAGCGTAAACAGCACCTTGTAGCCGGTCCCCGGGCCGTCCCTCACGTTGCTCTTGCCAGAGGTCTGCAACTTGATGGGCACGACGAAGGCCACTTCGCCCTTGCGTGGGGTGCTCCCGTCCCCCGGGGTGGGCCGGTCCCGCCCGGCCAATTGCTTGACCTGGTTGGCCAGGTACAGCGCACCACCGTAGTTCTGCTTGTTGAACTCGACGCTGCCCTGCTGAAGCAGTTGGGTCGCCTGGGTGTATTCGGGAGATGCCTTCCCCGAGGCGTTCTTCAGCGACTGCGCCGCGACCTCGGCCTCCGCCATACCCGAAGCGGCCTCCGCCCGGGTGGCCATGGTCTGCAGCTTGGCCATCGCTCGCACCACTTCCTGGCGCGCCTCGTCCAGCCGGGTCTGGAGCTGATCGACCTGCGCCTCGCGCTCGAGGAGCTTGAGCTCCATCCGGTCGGCGCGATCCTCCGCGTCAGGATCCTTCACCACCACCGTGTCGTGCACCACGACCGGGGCGTGGGCGCTATCGGCCACGGGCTTCGGAGCCATTTCAGGGCTCTTCCCCGCGCACGCGACGGACAGCACGCCGATCCCAGCGCACAGCGCGATCCGGATCCACGTCCGATCGAACATGCTTCACCCCCTGCCATCGTTTACCCGCCACCGATGGGCGGAATCACTGAAGCGGCGGGGGGACGAGTCAACAACAAATGTGCCATTTGGTCGGGGAAGTTTCGGGCGGAACGGTGGTAGTCGGCGAGAGCCTCCAGGTGGCTCCCGGTCGACCCCCGAAGACGTTCCAGGGAAATGTCTTAGGTGCGGCTCGGTGGAGTGGCGGTTACACCACAGGCGGCTCCGGGTCCGACTGGCCAGCGGAGGAGGTTCCGAGGGACATCAAGCGCCATCTCCCGACGGGGCCTAGGGATCCGCACGATCCCGGGGAGATACGCAGTCAGAGTCTTGGGAGCCAGAGCCAAGTACAAGCGGGTACGATAGTTGCGCCCCTCGATCCCAAGTCACTGCTGGATGTCCGTTCCATCGGCCCAGCCCGCCATGGCATTTGCCGATGCCTGGTGGCCTTTCGCCCCGGATGGAGCGGTCAAGGGAGCCTCGAGGAAATGCTGTCGTTCGTCGTCAATCATGCTGGGCGGCTGGTCTTCCCCGGTAATTTCCTGCCCGATCTCGATCCCTCGGCGTTTGCCTCGCTGGAGCGGTACTCCGCGCTGATCCGACAGGCCTTCGATGGGAAAGCCCTCACTGCCGGAGATATCGCCGCGCGGCTCGACGCCGGCCACTACCGAAGCCGCTACCACTTGCTCCACGATCTGGCCCGACACCTCTTCTGGGTCAACCGTTTCGTCATGACGCTTTACCAGCCGGAGCCTACCCGCTGGCGCGACGTTCCTCGCCGGCGCACGGATGTGTTCCTGCCCCTGTATCCGCGCGAGTGCGATGCGACGGTCGCTACGACGGTCGACCTGGTGTACCAGGCGTTGCCGCCGGCCTGGGACCAGACGACCGAGGACCGGATCGGTCACGTCCTGCGCGACCTCTTCCGCTACCAGCGAGTCCCGATCAAGGAGGGTCCCGTCGAGGCCGTCGTCAGCGAGGCGCTCGCCACGCCTCGAGGGCATGTCTGTCGGCTTCTGGCCTACGATCCCGACCATCCGCGCCATGGCCTGGACGGCCTGGTCGAATACACGCACACGGTGCCGGAGCTCGAGGCCTTGATGCGGCAGGCCATGGCGCTGCAGGATCAGTTCCCCTGGGACCACCGCACGGTCAGGCTCACTCCGATCGGCGAGCTCGAGGACGATGACGTAGTCATCCTGCACCGGCCGCGGAGGGATGAGATCGCGCGCTTCCTGCAGGCGGCACGCACCAACGGTTCGGGCACCAACGGGGCGAAGCCGAAGTCCTCTCAGACCTTGGTTCACCGAGCGGAGGCTCCGGTCCCGCCCATCGACGTGAAACGCCGCTTCACGGTAATGCCCCGGTTGGAGGCGCTGTCGGTGCGAAAGGGCGAGCTGGTCTGCACTAACGAGGACCTGATCCGGAACTCGGCGTACTGCTGGTCTCCCATGACCGCCGCTGAAATCGCCGAGAAGACCGGCATCGAGCAGCGCCGCTATACGGCGATGGCCCTGGAGGACATCGCGCTCGAAGCCGCGCGCGGGGCATTGGAGAAATCCGGGCGCCGGCCGGAGGAGATCGCAGCCGTGGTGTTCTGCTCGGGCACCAGCACCAAGATGATGCCCTCGCTGGCCAGCTGGATCTCGGGTCAATTGGGACTGTATCAAACCCACGCCTCCTATGACCTGGTGGCCGCCTGCGCCGGACTGTCCTACGGCCTCTCGGAGGCGGTCAGACTGCTACAGGAGGCTGGAAGACCGATCCTCGTGGTCTGCGGGGAGAAGTTCTCGGACAAGATCGGCACCGTGCGGCCCTCCCGGATGATCTTCTCCGATGGAGCGGCCGCGCTCGTGGTAGGACCGGCCGCACCCGGGGCGGCTCCCGACATCGAGGTGTTCCAGACCTACGCCAGCGGGCCGATGAGCGAGGTGGACTCGATCATCCTGCCCAATCCCGCGTTCGGCAACGCCGTGACCGTCTACGGCCCGGAGGTGAGGGCATTGGTGAAGCGATATCTCACTCAGATGCGGGAGGAGCTGCTGGCGCTTCCCCACCCGGACGGCGGCAGCGGTAGCCTGCTGGACGCCGTCGAGCTCATCGTCCCCCACCAGGCCAACCGGACCATGGTGGTGGAGCTGGCGACCGCGGCCGGACTTCCCGCCGACAAGCTCTATTTCGACATCGCCCACGAGGGGAACACCTCGTCGGCCAGCATTCCCATCGCCCTGCGCGACGCCGTGGCCGAGGGCGTGATCTCACGGCCGATGCGGGTCTTCGCACCAGGCTTCGGGGCGGGAGCGGTGGCCGGCTACGTAGTGCTCCGAGTCGATCCGGCGATCGTGGCGCTGTAGGCTCAGCGGTCCACCTCGAGCCGACACCCCGCAAAGAAAGAGCCTCGCAGAACTCCCCCTGCGAGGCTTCGTGCTTTTTCCATCGGGACGGCGGGATTTGAACCCGCGACCCCCTGAACCCCATGCGGTCCTTGACGCTACGCGGATTCTACAAGTTGTTGAACCGACGCGCTGTTTTGGGCATCGGCGTGGTGGTTCGGGGGCCCTCCGGGGCCCCTTGTTGTGAGAAACTCACAACAGAACTCGCAACAAGCCTCAAGAAGCTCAGTCACAGGAATGGAAACTGTGGTGCCGTCAGCTGTGCTGATGTAGGACTCCGGGCGCCACTTCTCATTCATCACGCCTCATAGTTCCCCGCTAACCGATCGTGCAACTCAACGCAGCCAGCGCCTCCCTCCACTCGTCTTCGCGGAGCGGCTTCCGCGCCCGGAAATTGATCCCGAGTGTGCCGAACTGTGCCGCGCTTGACGCTTGCGGCGCGTCCGCGTAGACGTCGACGCGAGTGGTGATCTCGAATCCTACAAAGCCGGCAGCGACGACCGTCGCCTGAAGCTCTGCCTCCTGCAGAGCCCCTGCGATTCACCCCTTCCACAGGTCGATGTCGCGTTTCGCCTTGGCGCCGACGGACTTCTGCACGAGAATGTCGCCGATCTGAAGCCGTCCGCCGCGCCGGAGTACGCGCGCCATCTCGTGTAGCCCGGCGAGCTTGTCCGGGAACAGATTGAGCACGCCGTTCGAGATCACCACGTCCGCCCACCCGTCGGAAACGGGTAGCGACTCCGCGAAACCCTCGTGAAAACGGACATTGGACAAGCCCGCGTCCGCCGCGCTCGCCCGCGCGCGGTCGAGCATCGTCGGGGTCATATCGACGCCGACGACGCTGCCGCTCGGCCCGACCATACGAGCCGCGATGAGGCTATCGATGCCCGCGCCGCAGCCCACGTCGACGACGCGCTCTCCCGCGCGAAGTACACCCAGGGAGAACGGATTTCCCGTGCCGGCGAACGCCGCGATGCTCTCCTCGGGCACGCCATCCAACCAGGCGTCGTTGTATCCGAGTAGGCGGGTCAGCCGGCGGCCGGTGTGAAAATGGAATCCCTGCCCCGGATCAGCAGCGACCTGCGCGTACTCAGTTCGAATGGCTTCGCGCAGTACCTCGACGTCGAGCCCCTCGATCGTTCGGCTCACGCCGGGAATGGTGACCTTCTCTGGTAGACTCATGCGTTCCCCTTGACAGATGGCTATTATCGCCTATTCTATGGAGCGTTAGAACAGATGTCAAGACCTACTTAGCCGAGCCTAGACCATGGCCAACCATCGGGAGTTCAAGGACGCACTCTACGCGCAGTTCGCCCGCATCGGGCAGGTGCTCGCGAGCCCCAAGCGTATCGAGCTGCTCGACCTCCTCGGTCAAGGCGAGAAGACCGTCGAGACACTCGCCGAGCAGGTCGCGACGCCGATCAAGAACACCAGCGCGCATCTGCGTGTGCTTCGCCAGGCACGGCTGGTCGAGACGCGCCGCGACGGTACCTACGTGTACTATCGCCTGGCTGATGACGACGTCTTTCGGCTGCTGCGAACCCTCGAGACGCTCGGCCACAGCCGGCTCGCCGACGTACAGCAGGTCGTGCAGTCGCATCTCGACGGGCACGACGCACTCGCGCCAGTGACGTTCAAGGAGTTGCGGCGACTGATGCGCGAGGACGACGTCACGGTGGTCGACGTCCGACCCGCGGAAGAGTACCAGACGGGACACCTTCCGGGCGCGCTGTCATTGCCGGTGCCAGAGCTCAAGCGTCGATTAGGCGAGCTTCCCAAGAACCGAGAGGTCATCGCCTATTGCCGCGGGCGATACTGCGTGTATTCGCTCGACGCGGTGACGTTGCTCCGAAGGCATGGGTATCGCGCACGGCGCGCCCTTGAAGGGTTGCCCGATTGGAGGGCGGCGGGGCTGCCCCTGGAGATCGGCGCATGATCCTGCGCCGGTTCTTTCGTACGGAGCCCGGCGTCGCCGCGTCGGACCTCGTTGGTTGCGGTGGCAAGAGTGCGTGCGGCACGGTGGTCGCAGATGAAGACACTGTTGATTCTGAATGATCCGCCCTACGGCACGGAACGGTCCTACAACGGGCTGCGCCTCGCCGGGGCGCTGGCCAAACGCAACGGGGAAGAAGTGAGGGTGTTCCTCATGGGCGATGCCGCGGCGTGCGCCAAGGGTGGGCAGAAGGTCCCACAGGGCTATTACAACCTTGGCCGGATGCTCCAGGTCGTGGCACAGAACCGGGGGGAGATCGGTGTCTGTGGCAGCTGCATGGATGCCCGTGGGCTGCTGGATGCCGATCTGGTCGAGGGCTCCCGCCGAAGCTCGCTTGAGGAGCTGACCGACTGGACCCTTTGGGCGGACCGGGTCCTGGTTTTCTAGCGAGGTCACCATGCCGGGCAAGACTGCTCTGATCCTCGGTGGTGGCGTCGGCGGGCTCGTGGCCGCCCATCGGCTTCGCCGGGCGTTGCCGCGCGACCACCGGGTGATCCTGATCGAACGGGAGCGCCAGCACCTCTTCCAGCCCTCGCTGCTTTGGCTGGCGGTCGGGGATCGGCGGCCGGACCAGATCCAGCGCCCGCTCGACCGGCTGACCCGGAAGGGAATCGAGCTGGTGACCGCGACGGTCGAAGCCCTCGACCCGTCGCGCCGCGTGGTGACCGCCGGTGGCCGGGAGTACGCGGGTGACGCAGTGATTGTCGCGCTGGGAGCCGAGCTGGCACCAGAGACCATCCCCGGACTCGCCGAGGGGGGACACAACCTCTACACACTGAGCGGGGCGACCGCGATTCGAGACGCACTGCAGTCCTTTCGAGGCGGTCGGGTGGCGGTCCTCACCGCGGCACCGGCCTACAAGTGCCCTGCCGCTCCGTACGAGGCCGCGATGCTGGTCGAGTCGTGGCTCCGGCACCATGACCAGAGGAACATCGACCGAACTCGACTTCTACGCCGCCGAGCCCGGTCCTATGGGGGTCGCCGGGCCCGCCGTCTCCGCCGCGGTCAGGCAGATGGTGGAAAGCCATGGCATCCGCTATCACCCCGAGCATCAGCTGGTCAGCGTGGACCCCGGCGTCCGTACCCTCGCCTTCGCCAATGGGACGACCGCGGACTACGACCTCCTGATCTACGTCCCGCCACACCGAGCCCCCGCCGTGGTGCGCCGCTCCGGCCTCGCCCCTGAGGGAGGATGGGTGGGAGTCGATCGCGGCACCTTCGAGACGACCGTGCCCGGCGTCTATGCCATCGGCGACGTGACGACCGTCCCGCTGGCCATGGGCAAGCCGCTACCCAAGGCCGGCGTCTTCGCCCATCGGCAGGCGGAGGTTGTCGCCGCGAACATCGCCGCGGTTTGGGCAGGTTCTGGCGGGCGACAGAGATTCGACGGACACGGGGAGTGCTTCATCGAAACGGGCGATGGCCGGGCGGGTTTCGGTTCGGGGGACTTCTATGCCGAGCCGGTGCCGCAGATCAACCTGAAGGCACCGAGCCGGATGTGGCACTGGGGAAAGGTGCTTTTTGAATGGCGCTGGCTTCGGCAGTGGTTCTGAACCAGCGATTGCACCGACGATTCGCAGATGATGCAGACACCGCCGATCAAGCCGGAGAGGGTCACTACGCGCGCAGCTTTGTGAACCCGCGGACACACCCGGCGGTACCACCCTTTTCGCTCTCGCCTCTCCAGTCTAGTCACCACCCTCAGGAGGTCCCATGTCCACGTCTTCCTCCCCCACGCAGGCCAGCAGCCAGCTCGGAACGAACCTCGTCCTCCTCGCCGGTGTCGGCCTGGTCGGCTATGGCCTCATGTTCCTGGCCCGCAATTTCACCGGGTTCATCGAGCTAGGCCTCACGCCGGCCCATATCGGCGGCACACCCGAGGATATCCGTGCTTTCAGCCCTCACCTCTATAACTACATCAGCCACCTCCAGGTCGCGGTGGCGGCCTTCATCATTGCGCTGGGAATCGCCGTGATCGGCTTGGCCTGGAACGGCATTCGTAGCGGCCAGCGGTGGGCCCTCTGGACCGCGTTCTCGGCACCCGTCGTCGGCGTGGGTCTCGCGTTGCCGCTCCACTATGTCTATGGACTCGGTACTCTTGGCCATCTCGGCCTGATCTACCTGGATGCCGTGATTCTTCTGGTCGGCACCGTGCTCGCCGCCAAGGCCATGCCGCGCTGAGCGGGCGGACGGGCAGACGGTTGGGAAAGAGAAAGCCTCACTGTGGAAAACACAGCGAGGCTTTGCTCTAAACCATCGGGACGGCGGGATTTGAACCCGCGACCCCCTGAACCCCATTCAGGTGCGCTACCGAGCTGCGCTACGTCCCGTTTTGCCTGCTTGCATCCTAACGAGGGATCTCCGTGGGCGGGGAATAGTAGAGGGGAAAAGGGAAAGGGGAAAGGGGAAAGGAAAGGCGGCATCGGGCACCAGGAACCAGGCACCAGGAGAAAGCCGAACGGGGACGGCGGCAGCGATGCCGTCCGTCCCCGTGTCCTGCTATGTGGCGCGTGGCCAACCCCGGGTCTGATCGACCAATGCACCCTTCAGGCATTGGCCAATGAGGGACCTGGTTTACCCGAGGTCAGCCTCGCATGCGGATTCTTTGAGCACGTCGTGCAGCAGTAGCGGCCCACCACGGATGATCCGATCGACCAACAGGGTGCGGGCGGGGCCGTGGGCACCCAGGATGGCGCCCAGCAAAGGCTCCTCGTCCTGCACGAAGGCGCGGCGTCCCACGATGGGGGACATCCGGCCGGCGATCAGAACCCGGGATACCTCGAGCACGATGATCCCCACCGTCCGGCTCATCGTGACCGTGTAGGTGTACCCTTCGTCTGCCCACCGCTGGGCGGAACTCAACGCTCGAAGCGGTAATACCATGGACCACCCCCGCTGGAACTCAATCGTGTGCATGGATTGCACATGGTGTGCCGCTTTCGGTTTCGTACCGTAATGCCTTTTAGAGCAACAGCTTAGGTCCATGTTCCAGAGCCGGTCATCGGGCCGCTGCATCGCATCTTGCCGGCAGGTTTTCCCTTAGGATCAGCTGCACCACCGCGACCTCGGGCGCCCTCCCGCCTTTTGGGACGATCCCGATCTTCTTTGGGCCCCCACCCAAGCCTCGACACCTTCAGCTAAGTACTTGCATCACAGCACTTACGGCTCCCGCTCGAATCATGGCCCGGAGTGTGCGTTAACTAGCAGCCGAAGGCAGCACCGGAACGACACTGGTTGGCCTGGTGCGAAGTGAGCAGGCAGCGGGTTGCGGCCACCCGATACCGTGGCCGTCGAGGAGGTCGACATGCTCTGGGAGAGCGACAGCGAACGGAAGCCCTGGGAGACCGACGGCGATCTGCCCTGGCTCGAGCACGAGCCGCTCCCGTGGGAGCAGCAGGAGATCGAGTTTGATTCAGCGGATAACGATGGCGACGAGTCGTGGCGCGGCGCGTCCCACTTAGCGGACTGGCCGGAGGAAATGGCTGGACCGGAATACTGGCTCTACAAGCGGATGGTTGAACGGGAAGTGTAGCTCACGGCGACGCGAACACGACGAGGACGGACAGGCTCAGCCTTCCGTCCTCGTTCGTTTTTGTGATCGGGAGCATGAAGAACCGCTGGAGAGCCTCGGGCAGGCGCCTGCCGAATCCACCCCGCCAGAGCCACTGGTCGGATTTGAACCGACGACCGCTCGATTACGAATCGAGAGCTCTACCACTGAGCTACAGTGGCGATCGCGATGCCCTGGCGCGGACTCGAACCGCGACGCCTTTCGGCACTACCCCCTCAAGATAGCGTGTCTACCAATTTCACCACCAGGGCGCGCGCGGGAAGTTAGCCATCGAAAAAATGAGGGTCAACCCGGTCCGGGGCACCGTCGCGGTGAAGGCGTCGGACTGGCCGAAGCTTGCGGGAAACTCTAGGGGGACGCGTTCACCACCTGTCCGCCGCCCAGCGAGCCGCTGCTGTTGGTGAAGCTGGCGGTGTCGGCGACGTAACTGGCCCCTACGCTGTGGTTACCGACCGTGAGAGACGTGGTCGCCGGGCTGCTGGCGACGCCACCCACCAAGGTGACCGGGCTGCCAAAGGCCACCGCATCCACAAAGAATTGGACCGTCCCGGTCGGCGAGCCGGCCGTCGAGGTCAAGGTGGCCGTGAAGGTCACTGCATCGCCAACCGCGGAGGGGTTGAGCGAGGAGCTCACCGTAGTGACCGTTCCCACCGGCGTCACCGTCTGTCCGCCAGGTAGCGTTCCGGTGCTCCCGGTGAAGCCCCCCGTGGGCGTGTAGGTGGCCGTGACCGGGTGGTTACCCGCGGCCAGGGTGGAGATCGATGCACTGGTCGCGACACCGCCCACCAGGGTCACCGGGGCCCCGAAGTCGCTGCCATCCACCGCGAACTGGACGGTGCCGGTCGGCGTCCCCCCTCCCGGGGCCACCACCGCCACGGTGGCCGTGAAGGTCACGGGGGTCCCGAACACGGAGGTAACCGAGGACGATGATACCGCGGTCGTCGTCGAGGCCGCGTTCACCGTCTGGCCTCCGGCCAGGGTCCCACTGCTCCCGCTGAAGCTCCCGCTCGGGATGTAGGTAGCGCTGACCGGGTGGTTCCCAGTGGTGAGCGTGGTGATCGCCGGAGCAGTCGCCGAGCCGGCGATCAGGGTGACCGGCGAACCGACATTGCTTCCGTCCACCGCGAACTGGACCGACCCGGTCGGAGTTCCGCCACCCGAGGTCACCGTGGCCGTGAAACTCACTCCCTGACCGAAGGTCGAAGGATTCACGGACGAGGCCACCGCCGTGGTGGTCGCGGCCGCGTTGACGGTCTGGCCGCCAGCCAGGGTTCCGCTACTCCCGCTGAAGCTGATTCCCGTGGGCGTGTAGGTCGCCGTCACGGTGTGATTCCCCGCCGCCAGGGTCGTGGTCGCCGGACTGCTCGCCACCCCACCCACCAGCGTCACCGGCGACCCGAAGCTGGTCCCGTCCACCGCAAACTGGACCGAGCCCGGCAGCGTCCCCGCCCCCGGGGCTACCACCGCCACCGTGGCAGTGAAGGTCACCGACTGCGAGAACACCGATGGGTTCAGCGACGAGCTCACCGCCGTCGTGGTGGCCGCCGGGTTCACTAGCTGCCCGCCCGTCAGCGTCCCCAAACTCGCGTTGAAGTTGACATCCCCGCTGTAGCTGGCGGTGACGGTGTGGTTGAAGACCGACATGTCGCTCTTGGCGAGACTGGTCGCCACTCCGCCCACCAGGGTGACCGGCGTGCCCAGGTTCACCCCGTCGATGGCGATCTGCACTGTCCCCGTCGCCCCGGCCGTCACTGTGGCCGTCCAAGTCACCGGTTGCCCAAAGACCGATGGAACGCTCGAGCTGGCGACCGTCGTCGTACTCGTCGCCCGGTTCACGTTCTGCCCGCCCGCCAGGGTCCCGCTGCTCGCGGTGAAGCTGGCGCTTCCACTGTACGTCGCGGTGACGGAATGATTCCCACCCGCCAGCGCGGAGGTGGCCAGACTGGCGACGCCACCCACCAGGGCCACCGGGGTCCCGAAGTTGGTCCCATCCACCGCGAACTGGATGGTGCCCGGGGGAGTCCCAGATCCCGGGGCCGTGACCGCCATCGTAGCGGTGAAGGTGACCGATTGCCCAAACGTCGAGGGATTCAGAGAGGAGCTCACCGCCGTCGTGGTGGCCGCGGCGTTGACGGTCTGGCCCCCGGCCAGCGTCCCGGTGCTCCCGCTGAAGCTCCCGGTGGCCACATAGGAGGCGGTGATGTTGTGGTTCCCAGCTGCCAGCGCTGCGGTGGCCGGACTGTTGGCCACGCCGCCCGCCAACGTCACCGGCGTCCCGAGGTTGGTTCCATCCACCGCGAACTGGACCGTACCGGTCGGCGTCCCCGCCCCCGGCGCCACCACGGCCACCGTGGCGGTAAAGGTCACGCTCTGTCCGAACACGGACGGGTTGACCGATGAGGCTACGGCCGTCGTCGTGCTGGCCGGGTTCACGGTCTGCCCGCCCGCCAGTGTCCCGCTACTCCCACTGAAGCTCCCGGTCGGCGCGTACGTCGCCGTCACCGGGTGGTTCCCGGAGGCGAGGGCTGCGGTGGCCGGACTGGTCGCGATGCCACCGACCAGGGTGACGGGCGTCCCCAGATTCACCGCGTCCACGACGAACTGCACGGTCCCGGTAGGCGTCCCTGCCCCCGAACTCACCGTGGCGGTGAAGGTCACCGACTGACCAAACGTCGAGGGATTCTGGGAGGAGGCGACCGCCGTCGTGGTGGCCGCGGGATTCACGTTCTGGCCGCCGCTCAGCGAGCCGCCGCTGTCGGTGAAGTTGCCGTTGGCCGCCACGTAGGAGGCGGTGATATTGTGGTTCCCGGCCGTCAGCGTCGCCGTCGCCGGGCTGGTGGCCACCCCTCCCACCAGGGTCACCGGGGTCCCCAGGGGCACGGCATCCACCGAGAATTGAACTGTGCCGGTCGGCGTGCCTCCGGCGGAACTGACCGTGGCGGTGAAGGTCACGCTCTGTCCGAACGTCGAGGGATTCGCCGAGGAAGTCAGCGCGGTCGTGGTCCCCGCCGGCGTCATCGTCTGACCGCCCGGCAGGCTGCCGTTACTCCCGTTGGAGTTGCCCCCCGTGGGCGTGAAGGTCGCGGTGACCGGGTGGTTCCCGACCGCCAGCGTCGCGATGGCCTGGCTGGTCGCGGTGGTACCTGTGAGAGTCACCGGGGTCCCCAGGTTGCTGCCGTCCACGGCGAACTGCACCGTCCCGGTCGGCGTCCCGACCCCCGGAGCCACGGTCGTCACCGTCGCCGTGAAGGTGATCGAGGTTCCGAAGACTGCGGAGACCGAGGAGGAAGCCACGGCCGTGTTGGTGTTGGCCGGGTTCACCGTCTGGCCACCGGACAGGGTCCCGGTACTGGTGCTGAAGCTCCCATCTCCACTATAGATCGCGGTGACCGGGTGATTCCCGACCGCAAAGGCCCCGCTGGTCACGCTGGTGGCGACGCCGCCGACCAGCGCGATCGGAGTGCCGAAGTTGCTCCCATCGACGGTGAACTGCACCGTGCCGGTGGGAGTGCCGCCGGTTCCCGTCACCGTGGCCGTGAAGTTGATCGATTGGCCGGAGACCGACGGATTGCTGGACGAGGCGACTGCCGTCGCGGTGGCGGTCGCGCCGACCCCCTGGTTCAAGGTGCCGGTGCTGGTGTTGAATCCGGCATCCCCGCTGTACTCGGCAGTCACCACCCGCGTGCCCACGGCGAGGGTCGAGGTGGAGGGACTGGTGGCGGAGCCGGCCGTCAGCGTCACCGGCGTGCCCAGGTTGGTCCCGTCCACCTTGAATTGGACGCTGCCCGTGGGTGTGCCCGTGGCGGGCGCCGTCGCCGTCACGGTGGCCGTGAAGTTGATGGACTGCCCGAACGTGGAGGGGTTCACCGAAGAAGCGACGGCCGTGGTGGAGCCCGCCTTGCTTACCGCTTGTCCGCCGGCCAGCGTGGTGCTGCTCCCGTTGAAGCTCCCGGTCGGAGTATAGGTCGCGGACACGGGATGATTCGCCACCGCCAGCGTGGTTGTCGCCGGGCTGGTAGCGACGCCGGCCACCAGCGTCACCGGAGTCCCGAGGTTGGTGCCGTCCACCGCGAATTGCACCGTTCCGGTCGGGGTCCCGACGCCCGGGGCCACCACCGCTACCGTGGCCGTGAAGGTCACGCTCTGCCCGAACACCGAGGGGTTGGCCGAAGAAGCCAAGGCAGTAGTGGTGTTGGCCGCGTTCACGGTCTGCCCGCCCGCCAGTGTTCCACTGCTCCCGCTGAAACTCCCGGTCGGGGTGTAGGTCACGGTCACGGGGTGGTTCCCGGCGGCCAACGTGGAGGTAGCCAGACTGGTGGCGGCACCGCCGACCAGCGTCACCGGGCTTCCCAGGTTGGTGCCGTCCACGGCGAACTGGACTGACCCGGTCGGCGTCCCGGCCCCCGAGGTCACCGTCGCGGTGAACGTGATGGACTGCCCAAAGGTGGAAGGATTCAGGGACGACGCCACGGCCGTCGTCGTGGAGGCCGCGTTCACGGTCTGGCCCCCCGCCAGCGTCCCACTGCTTCCAGTGAAACTACCGGTTGGGGTATAAGTGGCCGTGACCGGGTGATTTCCCGAGGCCAGCGTCGTGGCAGCCTGGCTGGTGGCCACGCCACCCACCAGCGTGACCGGTGTTCCGAAGTTGGTCCCGTCCACGGCGAATTGGACTGACCCCGTCGGCGTCCCTGCCCCCGAGGTCACCGTGGCGGTGAAGGTGACGGACTGGCCGAAGGTGGACGGGTTGGCCGAGGAGCTGACCGCGGTGGTGCTGCCGGCCGCATTCACGGTCTGGCCACCGGCCAGAGTCCCGCTGCTTCCGCTGAAGCTGGTCCCGGTCGGCGTGTACGTGGTAGTCACCGCGTGGTTACCGGCAGCCAGTGTAGAGGTTGCCTGACTGGTGGCCACGCCGCCGACCAGAGTCACCGGAGTCCCGAAGTTGGTTCCATCCACCGCGAACTGCACCGTCCCGGTCGGCGTCCCCGCTCCCGGTGCTACCGCAGCCACTGTCGCAGTAAAGGTCAGCGACTGGCCGAACGACGAGGGATTCTGAGACGAACCGACCGCGGTGGTGGTGACAGCCGCATTGACGGTCTGGCCACCGCTCAGCGTGCCGGTGCTGCCGTTGAAGCTCCCGTCGCCACTATAGATGGCGGTGACCGGGTGATTCCCGACCGCGAGGCTCCCGGTGGCCTGGCTGGTGGCGATGCCACCGACCACCGTCACCGGAGTCCCGAAGTTGGAGCCATCGACCGTGAACTGCACTGTGCCCGTCGCCCCTGCCGTCACCGTCGCGGTCCAGGTCACGGCCTGTCCGAAGACCGAGGGACTGCTCGAGGAGGCCACTCCGGTGGTGGTGGCCGCGTGGTTTACCGTCTGCCCCCCACCCAAGGTTCCGGTGCTACCGCTGAATCCACCCGTGGGAGAGTAGGTGGCCGTCACCGGGTGATTCCCGCCGGCGAGGGCAGAAGTTGCCTGACTGGTCGCGACGCCACCGACCAGAGTCACCGGGGTCCCGAGGTTGGTCCCATCCACCGCGAACTGGATGGTTCCCGTCGCTGTCCCCGATCCCGGGGCCGTGACCGCCACCGTAGCGGTGAAGCTCACCGACTGGCCAAACGTCGAGGGGTTCAGAGAGGAGCTTACGGCCGTGGTGGTGGCGGCCGCGTTCACGGTCTGGCCGCCGCTCAGCGTCCCAGTGCTGGAGGTGAAGCTGCCGTCTCCGCTGTAGAGGGCGGTGACCGGGTGATTCCCGAGGGCCAGGGCCGCAGTGGCCTGGCTGGTAGCGACCCCGCCCACCAGCGCGACCGGAGTTCCGAAGCTGGCCCCGTTCACGGTGAACTGCACCGTCCCGGTCGGGGTTCCCCCGCTGCCACTCACGGCTGCCGTGAACGTCACCGACTGACCAAAGGCCGACGGGTTGCTGGAGGAAGCGACCGCCGTCACGGTGGCGCCCGAGCCCACGCCCTGGTTCACGGTACCCGCGCTGGTATTGAACCCCACGTCCCCACTGTATTCGGCCGTCACCACCCGAGTGCCCACCGCCAAGGTCGACGTCGAGGGACTGGTGGCAGACCCGGCCGAAAGGGTCACCGGCGTCCCGAGGTTGGTCCCGTCAACCTTGAATTGGACGGTGCCGGTGGGCGTCCCCGAGCCGGGGGCCGTCACCGCGACCGTGGCGGTGAAGGTCACCGACTGCCCGAAGGCCGAGGGGTTGGCGGAGGAGGCGACGGCGGTGGTGGTATTGGCCTTGTTGACCGTCTGCCCGCCCGTAAGGGTGCCGTTGCTGGCAGTGAAGCTCCCGGTCGGGGCGTAGGTCGCCGTCACAGGGTGATTGCCCACCGCCAGCGCCGCGGTCCCCACGCTAGTGGCCACGCCACCCACCAGCGTCACCGGCGTTCCCAGGTTGGTGCCATCCACCGCGAACTGCACCGCGCCAGTCGGGGTGCCGCCGGCCGAGCTGATCGTGGCGGTGAAGCTCACGCTCTGTCCGAGCACCGAGGGGTTGGCCGATGAAGCCAACGCCGTAGCGGTGCTAACGGCATTGACCGTCTGCCCGCCCGCCAGGGTCCCGATGCTCCCCGTGAAGCTGCCGCTGGCGGTGTAGGTCGCCGTGACCCCGTGGTTCCCGGCTGCCAGAGTGGAGGTCGCCGGACTGGTGGCGGCACCCGCCACCAGAGTCACCGGCGTCCCGAGGTTGGTGCCATCAACCGCGAATTGCACCGTGCCGGTCGGCGTCCCGCCGCCGGATGTCACCGTAGCGGTGAAGGTGATGGACTGCCCGAAGGTCGACGGGTTCTGGGACGAAGCCACCGCGGTGGCGGTCCCGGCCGAATTCACGGTCTGGCCACCGGCCAGCGAGCCGCTACTCCCGCTGAAGCTTCCGGTCGGGATATAGGTCGCCGATACCGGGTGGTTGCCGGCCGCCAGTGTGGTCGTGGCCTGACTGGCGGCCGCTCCCGCGACCAGCGTCACCGGCGTACCGAAGTTGGAACCGTCCACTACGAACTGGATGGTCCCGGCTGGGGTCCCGCTGGTCGAGGTCACCGTGGCCGTGAAGGTGATCGACTGGCCGAAGGTCGAGGGGTTCGCCGAAGAGGCCACGGCGGTGGTCGTTCCCCCGGAGTTCACCGTCTGCCCGCCGGCCAACGATCCACTGCTTCCGCTGAAGCTGCCCGTCGGAGTGTACGTCGCGGTCACCGGATGATTCCCGGCCGCCAGGGCCGAGGTAGCAGGGCTGGTGGCGGATCCGGCCGCCAGGGTGACGGGTGTCCCGAGGTTGGTGCCGTCCACCGCGAACTGGACCGTCCCGGTGGGTGTCCCGGCCGTCGAGGTCACGTTCGCCGTGAAGGTGATCGATTGCCCGAACGTCGACGGGTTCTGGGAGGAACTCACCGCGGTGGTGGTCCCCGCCGGGTTGACGGTCTGGCCGCCGGCCAGGGTTCCGCTACTTCCGGCGAAGCTGCCGGTCGGCGTGTAGGTGGCGGTGACCGGGTGGTTGCCGGCGGCAAGCGCGGCCGTAGCCGTGCTGGTCGCGGCGCCACCAACCAGGGTCACCGGCGTCCCCAGATTGGTCCCGTCTACGGCGAACTGCACCGTCCCGGTCGGCGTCCCCGCCGTCGAGGTCACGGTCGCCGTGAAGGTGATCGACTGCCCGAAGGTCGAGGGGTTGGCCGAGGAGGCAACCGCCGTCGCCGTACTGGCGGTGTTCACGGTCTGCCCGCCCGCGAGTGTTCCGCTGCTCCCGGCGAAGTTGCCGGCGGCCGCGTAGGTCGCGGTCACCACGCGATTCCCGGCCGCCAGGGTCGAGGTGGCCGGACTGGTGGCGGCGCCAGCGGCCAGGGTCACCGGTGTCCCGAGGTTGGTCCCATCCACGGCGAACTGGACTGCCCCGGTGGGCGTCCCGGCTCCCGAGGTCACCGTGGCCGTGAAGGTGATCGACTGGCCGAAGGTCGAGGGGTTGGCCGAGGAGGCCACCGCCGTGGTGGTCCCGGCCGCGTTCACCGTCTGGCCACCGGCCAGGGTCCCCGTGCTTCCGCTGAAGCTGCCGGTCGGCGTGTAGGTGGCGGTGACCGGGTGGTTGCCGGCGGTGAGGGCCGCGGTCGCCGGGCTCGTCGCCACCCCAGCGACCAGGGTCACCGGCGTCCCCAGGTTGGTCCCGTCCACGGCGAACTGGACCGTCCCCGTGGGCGTACCTCCCGCCGACGTCATCGTGGCGGTGAAGGTGATGGACTGGCCGAAGGTCGAGGGGTTGGCCGAGGAGGCCACCGTGGTAGTAGTCCCAGCCGCACCAACCGTCTGACCGCCGCTCAGGGTCCCACTGCTGGTGGTGAAGCTGGCGCTCCCGCTGTAGGTGGCCGTGACCGGATGATTGCCGGCCACCAGGGCCGCCGTCGCAGGGCTCGTCGCCACGCCACCGACCAGGGTGACCGGCGTCCCCAGGTTGGTGCCGTCCACCGCAAACTGGACGGTGCCGGTCGGGGTGCCGGATCCCGGAGCGGTCGCGGCTATCGTGGCCGTGAAGGTCACCGACTGGCCGAAGGTCGAGGGATTGGCGGACGAGCTCACCGCCGTAGTCGTGGCTGCCGCAGTGACCGTCTGGCCGCCGCCCAGCGTTCCCGTGCTGCCGGTGAAGCTCCCGTCTCCACTATAGACCGCGGTGACCGGGTGGTTCCCGAGCGCCAGGGCCGCGGTGCTTGGGCTGGTCGCGCTGCCGCTGACCAGGGTGACCGGGGTTCCGAGGTTGGTCCCGTCGACCGTGAACTGCACCGTCCCGCTCGGCGTGCCGCCGGCTCCGCTGACCGCGGCCGTGAAGGTGATCGACTGACCGAAGACCGACGGGTTGCTGGACGACGCGAGCGCAACCGCCGTGGCATTGGCGCCAACCCCTTGGTTCATGGTCCCCGTGCTGGTGTTGAACCCGGCGTCCCCGCTGTAATCGGCCGTCACGACGCGACTCCCCACAGCCAGGGACGTGGTCGCGGGACTGGTGGCAGACCCGGCCGTGAGGGTCACCGGGGTACCGAGGTTGGTGCCGTCCACCTTGAACTGGACGGTGCCGGTGGGCGTTCCGGTACCGGGAGCGGCCGCGGTCACGGTGGCGGTGAAGCTCACCGACTGCCCGAAGTTCGAGGGGTTCTGAGACGAGGTGACGGCCGTGTTAGCGTTGGCCTTGTTCACCACCTGCCCACCGGTCACCGAGGTGCTGCTCCCGCTGAAGCCGCCGGTGGCGGAGTAGGTGGCGGTGACGGGGTGACTGCCGACGTTGAGCGTGGAGATGCCCGGGCTGGTGGCGACGCCGCCCACCAGCGGGACGGGCGTTCCGAGATTGGTGCCGTCGACCGCAAACTGCACGGTACCGGTCGGTGTCCCGGCGCCCGGCGCCACCACGGTCACGGTGGCCGTGAAGCTCACGCCCTGCCCGAACACCGAGGGGTTCGCCGAGGAGGCCAGCGCCGTGGTAGTCCCCGCAGGGTTGACCGTCTGGCCGCCGGCCAGGGTCCCGCTGCTTGCCGTAAAGCTGCCGGTGGGGATGTAGGTGGCGGTGACCGGATGGTTCCCGGTTGCCAGCGTCGTGATCGCCGGAGCGGTCGCGGTGCCAGCAACCAGGGTGACCGGCGTGCCGACGTTGGTGCCGTCCACCGCGAACTGCACGGTCCCGGTCGGCGTCCCGCTGCTCGAGGCGACGGTGGCCGTGAAGCTCACCCCCTGCCCGAAGGTCGAGGGGTTAGGCGCGGCCGTGACGGTCGTGGTGGTGCCGCCCGCCGACACATTCTGGCCGCCCGCCAGGGTGCCACTGCTTCCGCTGAAGCTGCCCCCGGTCGGCGTGTAGGTCACCGTCACCGGGTGATTCCCAGCCGACAGCGTGGCGGTGGCCGGGCTGGTCGCCACCCCACCGACTACGGTCACGGGCGTCCCTAGGTTGGCCCCGTCCACCGCAAACTGCACCGATCCGGTCGGGGTCCCCGCCCCCGGCGCTACCGCCGCCACCGTTGCCGTGAACGTCACCGACTGCCCGAACACCGACGGGTTCTGCGAGGAGGCAACCGCCGTCGTGGTCGAGGCCAGGTTCACCACCTGCCCGCCGGTGAGCGTCCCCGCACTGGCGTTGAAGTTGGCGTCCCCGCTGTAGCCCGCTGTGATCGTGTGGGTCGCGACCGACAGGTCACTCCGCGCCGCACTGGTCGCCACTCCGCCCACCAGGGTTACCGGGGTCCCCAGGTTCACCCCGTCCACCGCGAACTGCACCGTGCCCGTGGCCCCCGCTGTCACCGTGGCCGTCCAGGTCACCGACTGACCAAAGACCGACGGAGTGATCGAGCTGGCGACCGCGGTCGTACTCCCTGCCTTGTTGACCGTCTGGCCCCCGGCCAAGGTCCCGCTGCTTCCACTAAAGCTTCCAGTGGGCGCGTACGTCCCGGTTACCGCGTGGTTGCCGGCGGAGAGCGCGGCCGTGGCCGGACTGGTGGCGGTGCCGCCGGCCAGCGTCACCGGCGTGCCCAGGTTGGTGCCATCCACGGCGAACTGGACCGTCCCGGTCGGGGTCCCCGCTGTCGAGGTCACCGTGGCGGTGAAGGTGATCGATTGCCCGAAGGTCGAGGGGTTAGCCGAAGAGGCGATCGCCGTCGCCGTCCCGGCGGGGTTCACGGTCTGCCCACCGGCCAGCGTCCCGCTACTTCCGCTGAAACTTCCGGTCGGCGTGTAGGTCGCGGTCACCGGGTGGTTGCCGGAAGCCAGCACTGACGTAGCCGGACTGGTCGCAACACCGCCCGCCAGAGTCACCGGTGTCCCGAGGTTGGTCCCATCCACGGCGAACTGGACTGCCCCGGTGGGCGTCCCGGCTCCCGAGGTCACCGTGGCCGTGAAGGTGATCGACTGGCCGAAGGTCGAGGGGTTGGCCGAGGAGGCCACCGCCGTGGTGGTCCCGGCCGCGTTCACCGTCTGGCCACCGGCCAGGGTCCCCGTGCTTCCGCTGAAGCTGCCGGTCGGCGTGTAGGTGGCGGTGACCGGGTGGTTGCCGGCGGTGAGGGCCGCGGTCGCCGGGCTCGTCGCCACCCCAGCGACCAGGGTCACCGGCGTCCCCAGGTTGGTCCCGTCCACGGCGAACTGGACCGTCCCCGTCGGTGTCCCGGACCCCGACGTCACGGTCGCGGTAAATGTGACGGACTGCCCGAAGGTCGAGGGGTTCTGGGAAGAAGCGACCGCCGTGGTAGTCCCGCCCGCGTTCACCGTCTGGCCGCCGGCCAGGCTGCCGTTGCTCGCGGTGAAGCTGGTGCTCCCACTAAACGTCGCGGCGACCGGGTGGTTCCCTGCGGTCAAGGTGGCGATGGCCGGGCTAGTCGCTGCTCCACCCGCCAGCGTCACCGGCGTCCCCAGGTTGGTACCATCCACGGTGAATTGAATGGTTCCGGTCGGCGTGCCAGCTCCCGGGGCGTTGGGCGTCACGGTCGCCGTGAAGGTCACCGACTGGCTGAAGGTCGAGGGATTCTGAGACGAGCTCACCGCGGTCGTAGTGGCCGTGGCGCTCACGGTCTGGACGCCACCGACAATGGTGCCGGTACCGGCGTTGAAGCTGCCGTCTCCGCTGTACAGCGCCGTGACCGGGTGATTCCCGACGGCCAGGGCTGCTGTGGCCGCACTGGTGGCCACGCCGCCGGCCAGGGTCACCGGGGTCCCGAAGTTGGCCCCATCCACGGTGAACTGCACCGTCCCGGTGGGAGTGCCGCCGGCTCCACTGACCGCAGCGGTGAAGGTGATCGACTGGCCGAAGACCGACGGGTTGCTCGAGGAGGCAACCGCGACCGCGGTGGCACCCGAACCCACGCCCTGGTTCAGGGTCCCCGTGCTGGTGTTGAACCCGGCATCGCCGGAATAGTCAGCCGTCACCACCCGAGTCCCCACGGCGAGCGTGGTGGTCGCGGGACTGGTGGCCGATCCGGCGGTCAGAGCCACGGGCGTGCCCAGGTTGGTGCCGTCGACCTTGAACTGGATGGTGCCGGTGGGCGTGCCCGTACCCGGTGCCGTGGCGCTCACCGTCGCGGTGAAGGTGACCGACTGCCCGAAGTTCGAGGGGTTCTGAGACGAGGCGACCGCCGTGGTGGTGCTGGCCTTGTTCACCACCTGCCCACCGGTGAGCGTGGCGCTGCTCGCCGTGAAGTTGGTCGTCGCGGCGTAGGCGGCCGTCACGGCGTGGGTCGCGGCCGTCAAGGCTGACGTGGCCGGGCTGGTCGCCACCCCACCGACCAGCGTCACCGGTGCGCCGAACGGCGTGGCATCCACGGAGAACTGGATCGCTCCATTGACCGTGCCTCCGAGGGAGGTCACCGTGGCCGTGAAGGTCACCGACTGCCCGAAGACCGACGGATTAATGGAGGAAACCAGGGCCGTCGCCGTGGCGGCCGGGGTTACGGTCTGGCCACCGGGAAGCGTTCCGCTGCTGCCGGTGAAGCTGCCGGTGGTCGTGTAGGTCGCCGTGACCGGGTGATTGCCGACGTTCAGCGTGGAGATCCCCTGGCTGGTGGCATGTCCAGTCCCATCCAAGGTTACCGGCGTGCCAAGGTTGCTGCCGTCCACGGCAAACTGAACCGTGCCCGTCGGCGTCCCCGCGCCAGGCGCCACAGGCGCAACGGCCGCTGTGAAGGTCACGGAGGTCCCAAACACCGAGGACACCGACGACGAGGAGACGGCGGTTGTGGTGGAGGCCGGGTTGACCGTCTGGCCGCCGGCCAAGGTCGAGCTGCTGGCCGTGAAGCTCCCGGTCGGGATGTAGGTCGCGGTCACCGGGTGGTTCCCGGCCGCCAACGCCGTGGTCGTCGGACTGGTCGCGTTCCCGCCCACCAGGGTCACCGGGGTCCCCAAGCTGGTCCCGTCGACAGCGAACTGCACCGACCCGGTGGGCGTACCACTGGTCGAGGTCACGGTGGCCGTGAAGTTCACCCCCTGCCCGAAAGTCGAGGGGTTCACTGAGGAGGACACGGCGGTGGTGCTGCCGCCTGCCGTCACATTCTGGCCACCGGCCAAGGTGCCACTGCTTCCACTGAAGCTGGTCCCGGTCGGCGTGTAGATCACCGTCACCACGCGATTCCCCGCCGCCATCGTCGTGGTCGCCGGACTGGTCGCGGTGCCACCCACGAGCGTCACCGGCGACCCGAAGGCGCTAGCGTCGATCGCGAACTGCACCGACCCGGTTGGCGTCCCCGCCCCCGGGGCGACCGCCGCCACCGTCGCCGTGAAGGTCACCGACTGCCCGAACACCGACGGATTCAGCGAGGAGGCCACCGTGGTGGTGGTCGAGGCCTGGTTCACCACCTGCCCGCCCGCCAGCGTCCCCACACTGGCGTTGAAGTTCACGTCCCCGCTATAGCTGCCAGTGATGTTGTGGTTCGCAACCGAGAGGTCGTTCCGTGCCGGACTGCTCGCCACGCCACCCACCAGCGTTACCGGGGTCCCCAGGTTCACCCCGTCCACCGCGAACTGGATGGTCCCCGTCGCGCCCCCCGTGACGGTTGCGGTCCAGCTCACCGATTGACCGGAGACCGACGGATTGACCGAGCTGGCCACCGTCGGGGTACTGGTTGCCTTGTTGACCGTCTGGCCGCCGGCCAGGGTCCCGCTACTTCCACTAAAGCTTCCGGTCGGCGTGTAAGTGGCCGTCACCGGATGGTTGCCCGCGATGAGCGTGCCGGTGGCGGGGCTGGTCGCGGTGCCGCCGGCCAGCGTCACCGGAGTGCCGAGGTTGGTACCGTCGACGGCGAACTGAACCGTCCCAGTAGGCGTCCCCGACGTCGACGTTACCGTGGCGGTGAAGGTGACCGCCTGCCCGAAGGTCGAGGGGTTAGCCGAGGAGGCCACCGCGGTGGTCGTACCGCCCGCATTCACGGTCTGGCCACCGGCCAGTGTCCCACTGCTTCCGGTGAAGCTTCCGGTCGGGGTGTACGTCGCTATGACTGGATGATTGCCGGCCGCCAGCGTCGAGGTGGCCGGGCTGGCGGCGGCGCCAGCGACCAGCGTCACCGGGGTGCCGAGGTTGGTCCCATCCACCACGAACTGGACCGTCCCCGTGGGCGTGCCGCCGCTGGAGGTTACCGTGGCGGTAAAGGTGATTGACTGGCCGAAGGTCGACGGGTTGGCCGAGG
Source organism: uncultured Gemmatimonadales bacterium (assembly GCA_963704015.1). Lineage (GTDB taxonomy): Bacteria > Gemmatimonadota > Gemmatimonadetes > Gemmatimonadales > GWC2-71-9 > DATIWD01. The sequence continues at coordinate 275,029 of CAVPGI010000003.1, read as the reverse complement.
AAGCCACCGCGGTGGTGGTTCCCGCCGCGTTCACCGTCTGGCCACCGGCCAGGGTCCCGCTGCTTCCGGTGAAGCTGCCGGTCGGCGTGTAGGTGGCCGTCACCGGGTGATTGCCGGCGGCGAGTGTAGCCGTCGCAGGGCTCGTTGCCACCCCACCGACCAGCGTCACGGGCGTCCCCAGATTGGTTCCGTCCACGGCGAACTGGACGGTCCCCGTGGGCGTACCCCCGGCCGACGTGACAGTGGCGGTGAACGTGATCGACTGGCCGAAGGTCGAGGGGTTGGCCGAGGAGGCTACCGCCGTCGTGGTCCCCGCGGCGACCACGTTCTGTCCCCCACCCAGGCTTCCGTTGCTCGCGGTGAAGCTGGTGCTTCCGCTGAACGTCGCGGCGACCGGATGGTTCCCCGCAATCAAGGTGGCGATGGCCGGGCTGGTCGCCGCTCCACCCGCCAGGGTCACCGGCGTCCCCAGGTTGGCGCCATCGACCGTGAACTGAATCGTGCCCGTCGGCGTGCCGGATCCCGGAGCGTTGGACGTCACGGTCGCCGTGAAGGTCACCGACTGGCCGAAGGTCGAGGGATTCTGAGACGAGCTCACCGCCGTCGTGGTGGCTGTGGCCGTTACGGCCTGGCCGCCGCTCAGCGTGCCGGTGCTGGGGTTGAAGCTCCCGTCTCCACTATAGACGGCGGTGACCGGGTGAGTCCCGACCGCCAGGGCCGCGGTCACCGGGCTGGTCGCCGCGCCACTCACCAGCGGCACCGGCGTACCCAGATTGGTCCCGTCCACGGTGAACTGCACCGTCCCCGTGGGCGTGCCACCGCTCCCGCTCACCGCGGCGGTGAAGGTGATCGACTGACCGAAGGCCGACGGGTTATTGGACGAGACCAGCGCGACCGCCGTGGCATTGGCGCCCACGCCCTGGTTCACAGTGCCCGTGCTGGTGTTGAACCCGGCATCCCCGCTGTACTCGGCCGTCACCACTCGAGTCCCCACGGCGAGCGTCGTGGTCGCGGGACTGGTGGCCGATCCGGCGGTCAGAGCCACGGGCGTGCCGAGGTTGGTGCCGTCGACCTTGAACTGGATAGTGCCGGTGGGCGTGCCGGTGCCCGGTGCCGTGGCGGTCACCGTAGCGGTGAAGGTGACCGACTGCCCAAAGGCCGAGGGGTTGGCGGACGAGGCGATGGCCGTGCTGGTGTTCGCCTTGTTCACTACCTGCCCGCCGGTCAACGTGGCGCTGCTGGCCGTGAAGTTGGTGGTCGCGGCATAGGCGACGGTCACGGAGTGGGTGGCGGCCGTCAAAGCTGACGTGGCCGGGCTGGTGGCCACGCCACCGACCAGCGTTACCGGTGCGCCAAGAGGAGTGGCATCCACGGAGAACTGGACCGTCCCGTTGACCGTGCCTCCGGGAGAGGTCACCGTGGCCGTGAAGGTCACCGACTGCCCGAAGACCGAGGGATTCACGGAGGAGGCGAGCGCCGTGGTGGTCGCGGCCGGCGTCACCGTCTGCCCGCCGGGCAGGGTCCCACTACTGGCGACGAAGTTCGCCGCGGCGGTGTAGGTCGCGGTGACCGGGTGATTGCCGACATTGAGAGTGGCGATGCCCTGGCTGGTCGCGATGCCTCCGGCGAGCGTCACCGGCGTGCCCAGATTGGTGCCGTCGACCGCGAACTGGATCGTGCCGGTCGGCGTGCCGGATCCCGGGGCCACCGCCGCTACCGCCGCGGTGAAGGTCACCGAGGTCCCGAAGACCGAGGACACCGAGGACGACGACACCGCAGTCGTGGTGGAGGCCGGGTTCACGGTCTGGCCCCCGGCCAGGGTCCCGCTGCTCGCGGTGAAGCTGCCGGTCGGGATGTAGGTGGCGGTGACCGGGTGGTTCCCGGCCGCCAGCGTCGTGATGGCCGGGGCGGTCGCCGAGCCCGCGACCAGGGTCACCGGCACGCCCACGTTGGTCCCATCCACCGCGAACTGCACCGTGCCCGTGGGCGTCCCGCTGCCCGAGGCGACGGTGGCCGTGAAGCTCACCGCTTGCCCGAAGATCGAGGGGTTGGGCGCCGCCGTGACGGTCGTGGTGGTGCCTCCCGCCGTCACATTCTGGCCGCCGGCCAGGGCGCCACTGCTACCGCTGAAGCTGGTTCCGGTCGGGGCGTAGGTCGCCGTCACCGGATGGTCCCCCGCCGCCAGAGCCGTGGTCGCGGGGCTGGTCGCCGCCCCCGTCACCAGCGTCACCGGCGACCCGAAGTTGGTCCCGTCGATCGCGAACTGCACCGACCCCGTCGGGGTGCCCGCCCCCGGGGCTACCGCCGCCACCGTCGCCGTGAAGGTCACCGACTCGCCGAAGACCGAGGGATTGAGCGAGGAGGCGACCGCCGTGGTGGTGGAGGCCAGGTTGACCACCTGCCCGCCTGCCAAGGTGCCCAGACTGGTATTGAAGTTGGCGTCCCCGCTGTAACTGGCGGTGATAGCGTGGGTCGCGACCGACAGGTCGCTCCGCGTCGGACTGGTCGCACTCCCACCCACCAGCGTGACCGGCGTGCCCAGGTTCACGCCGTCCACCGCAAACTGGACTGTCCCCGTCGCCCCCGCCGTCACCGTGGCCGTCCAGCTTACGGTTTGACCGGAGACCGACGGATTGACCGAGCTGGCAACCGTCGTAGTACTGACCGCCTTATTCACTGTCTGCGACAGGGCGGTCACCGTAGTGCTGGTGTTGTAGTTGGCGTCCCCGCTGTAGTCGGCAGTAATGGTATGAACGCCACCGATCAGGGCCGTCCCCGACAAGGCCAAGCCGGCCGAACCGGCCGTGAGGGTCACCGGCCCGTTGAGGTTCACCCCGCCATCGAGGAACTGCACGCTTCCGGCCGGCGTGGCGCCCGAGCCGGTCACGGTGGCGGTCAGGATCACCGGCTGGCCGAAGGTCGAGGGGTTGAGCGAGGAGGCGACCGTGGTGGTGCTCGCGGTCTTGTTCACCAGGTGCGGGGTCCCCACCGAGCTGCTGCCCAGGAAGTTGGTGCTGCCGGCATAGACCGCGACCAGGTTCCGGGCCGTGGCGCTGGCGGTGGTCCAGGTCAGCTGGCAGGATCCGGCCGCGACGGTGGTGGCGCAGCTGGTCCCGGCGCTATCGGTGACGGTGACGTTCCCGGTCGGAGTGCCCGCCCCGGGCGCGTTGGTGGTGACCGTGAAGGTGATGGTCACCGGCTGGCCCACGTTGGACGGATCGGGAGTGTCGTCGGTGATGGTGGTGCTGGTGCTGGCCGGGTCGACCTGATGGCCCTCGGTGTCGACGCTTCCATTATAGCCGGCGTCGCCCGAGTAGGTGGCGGTGATGGTCTTGGTGCCGACCGTATTGAAGGTGATCTGGCAGCCTCCCGCCGCCACGGTGGCCGTGCAGGTGGCTCCACTCCCATCGCTCACCGTGATGGTGACGTTGCCGGTCGGGGTTCCCGCGCCGGGCGAGGCCACGCTCACGCTGTAATTCACCATCAGCGTCTGACCCACCACCGACGGGTCGGGGGCATCCCCGGTGATCTGGGTGTTGGTGTTCGCCTTGTTGACGGTGTGCGCCGCGCTCGCCGAGACGCTGCCGCCGAAGTTGGCGTCACCCGAGTAGGTGGCCACCAGGGTCTTGGCGCCTACCGTGTTAGAGGTGACCAGGCAGCTGCCACTGGCGCTGGCTGCCGCTACACAGCTGTCGGTCCCATCGCTCACCGTCACCGTCCCGGTCGGCGTGCCTCCGGTCGAGGTGACACTGAAGGCCACGGTGTAGCTCTGCCCCACCACGGTGGGATCGGGCGTGTCGGAACTGATGGTGGTGGTGGTCGGGGCCGCCGTGACGTTGAAGCTGGTGCTGGTGGCGCCGATCAGACCGGTCCCGATAGGCAGAGCGGACAGCGTATACCCGGTACCCGCCGTATTCACTCGAACGCTCGAGAAGGTGGCGACGCCGGCCACGGCCGCGGAACGCGTGACGCCGCTCAGCACTCCGGGCACGTTGGCGGCCAGCAGCACGCTATCGGTCGCGGTGGTCACCGGGTTGCCGGAGCCGTCCTGAATCTGGACTTGAATCGGCGGCGCGATGTTGACGCCTACCGCCGCGTTGGTCGGCTGCACCAGGAAGACCAGCTTGTTGCCGGAGCCCACCAGAATGTCGAAGGCGGTGCTGGTCGCCTGAGGCAGTCCCCCGCCGTCGGCATGGAGCGTGTAGCCGATGCCCGCCTTGTCGATCCGCAGATTACCGAAGGAGGCAACACCGCTGACGGCGTTGGTGGCTCCACCGCCGGTCAGCACTCCACCGGACGGGTTGTTCCCGATGGTCAGCGTGATCGGAGTGCTGGCGCCGCTGATGGTATTCTCCTGTGAGTCCCGGATGGCCACCTGCACCGCAGGTGCAAGGGGCGACCCGGCCACCGTGCTGGCGCTGGGCTGGACCGTGAAGACCATATGGGTCGGCGGGCCGGTCACGATGTTGAAGGCCGAACTGGTCGAGGCCCGGAGCGTCCCACTGCTGGCGGCGAGGGTGTAGGCACTGCCCGCCCGATTGATCCTGATATCCGAGAAGGTGGCGATGCCGTTGACCGCGCTCTGAGTCAGCGTCCCCGACAGGGTCCCGCCGCCGGCATTGTTGCCGAAGGCCAGGGTCACCGGCGAGGTCGAACCGGTCACCACGTTGCCGAAGTTGTCCTGGACCGCGACGGTGATGGCCGGGGCGATCGCGGCGCCCGCGGTGGCACTGGTGGGCTGCTGGACGAAGACCACCTGGTTCTCCGCAGCCGGCGTGATGTTGAAGGCGGTACTGGTGGCGCCGGTCAACCCGGTGCTGGTGGCGCTGAACGTATAGCCGGTGCCGGTCTTGTTGATGCTCAGATTGGCGAAGGTGGCGACGCCGCTGCTGTTGGCGATCACGCTCGTCGAGCCCGACAGGGTACCGGCGCCCGGATTGCTAAGGATCGCCAGGGTGACCGAGTTGTTGGAGACGGTGGCGGGATTGCCGAACTGGTCCAGCAGATTCACCGTCACGGCCGGCGCAATGATTACGTTGGCCACCGTCGTGGTCGGCTGCACACCGAAGGTGAGCTGAGTCGGCGCGGCACCGGTCACGTTGAACACCGCGCTGGTATCGGTCCCGGTGAGTCCAGCTCCGGCGGCCGTCAGCCGATATCCGACACCCGACTTGTTGATGCTCAGCGTGGAGAAGGTCGCGACCCCGGCGGTCGGCGTGGCCGGACCGGCCCCCGTGAGGGCCCCACCACCCGGATTCACGGCGATGCCCAGCGTCACCGCGTTGGTGGCGGTGGGAACCAGGTTGCCGTTGGCGTCCTGAATGCTCACCGACACGATGGGCGCAATGGCGACGCCCGCCGTGGCCCCGGTCGGAGGCTGGGTGAAGACGACTCGACTAGCCGCCCCCGGCGCGACGTTGAAGACGGTACTGGTGGCGCCGGCGGCTCCGGTGGTCGAGGCAGTCAGGGTGAACCCGTTACCGCTTCTATTAATAGAGACGCCGTTGAAGGTGGCGACGCCAGCCGCCGCGGCCACCGGCCCGCCACCGGTAAGCGTTCCCGTGCCCGGATTGGCTCCGATCGCCAACGTGATCGACGCGGTCGCGCCCGGTCCCGTGGTGATGGTGTTCCCCAGGAGGTCCTGCACCGTGACCACGATGGGCGGCGCGGTCAGGCCCGCGGTCATGTTGCCGAGTGGGCTGGTGAAGACCAGCCGAAGGTTGCTGCCCGGCGTCACGTCGAAGCCGGCGCTGGTGGCATTGTTCAGCGGTGGCGACGTGGCAACGAGCGTGTATCCGGTGCCGGCCTTGTCGATAGTAAGGGCCGAGAAGGTCGCGATCCCGTTCACCGCGCTGACCGACCCGCCGCCGGTCAAGCTTCCGGTGCCGGGGTTATTGCCCATGGCCACGATGATCGGCGCGTTGGAGGTGGTGACCACGTTTCCTTCCGCGTCCTGAACCGCGACCTGGACCACCGGCGTGATGAACGAGCCCGCCGCCACGGTCGTCGGCTCTTGCACGAAAGCCAGCTTGGCCGCCGCTCCGGCTGTGATGTTGAACGGCTGGCTGTTGGCGGTGGCCAGGCCGGCGGATGAGGCTGCCAGGATGTAACCGACTCCCGCCTTGTCGATGCTGAGCCCCGAGAAGGTGGCCACTCCCGCCGAAGCGGTCGCCACGGCGGTACCAGTCAAGGTCCCAGGGGGAGAGCCAGGGTTGCTTCCAATCGCCAAGGTGATCTGGGCGGTAGCCCCGGCCCCGGTGGTGATCGGATTCCCGTTGCCGTCCTGGACCGTGACTTGAATGTTCGCGATCGGTTGCGCCGCCACCGTGTTGGTCGGCTGCACCGTAAAGGCGAGCTGGGTCGCGCCCGCGGCGGTGATGTCGAAGCTATTGCTCGTAGCGCCTATCAGACCGGTGGCCGAGGCGGTCATGGTGTAGCCGATCCCGGCCTTGGTCAGGCTCAGCCCGGGGAAGGTCGCTACGCCACCGAGCGCGTTGACCGTCTTGGTCCCGTTGAGCACACTGCTCCCGGGATTGGCCCCCAACGCCACCGTGACCGCAGCGGTCGAGGTGGTGACCGTGTTGCCACTCGCATCCTGGACCAGGACCACCACATCCGGCGTGATGCTGGCGCCCGCCGCCGCGTTGCTCGGCGACTGAGCGAAGGCCAGCTTGGCGGCAGCGCCGATCCCGGCCGTGGCGGTGAAGGTCACCGGGCTCCCCGTGAGCGCGGTTCCGTCGGCCTTCTTGGCGCTGGCCGTGAGGGAATTGGCGCCGGCCACGGCGCCCAGGATCCAGTCGCTCACCGTGGCGATGCCGTTGATGTCGGTGGTCACCGTGCTGTCAGGTACCGAGCCACCACCCCCGGTCACCCGGAAGGTCACGGTCACGCCCTGGACGACGTTGTTGTTCTGGTCGGTGATTTTGACCGAGGGCTTGGCGGCCACCGGGAGGCCGGCGGTGCCGCTCTGGGTGAGCACCGAATTGACCAACATCTTGGTGGGCGTCGCGGAGGTACCGGTGGCCGTGAACAGCACCGAGAAGCCGGCCGCGCTGGCCGTCACCGTATTGGGCCCGGCGGTGGTACCCAGGGTCCACTTGGAGAAGGCGTACCCGTTCGCATCGGTGGTAACACCGGTGGGCAGCACCGAACCGCCACCACTCGCGATGGCGAAGGTGGTTACCCGTCCCGGCACCCCATTCCCATTGGCGTCCACCAGGCGCACCACGATCGAGTCCGTGACGGTGAATCCGGCGGGGGCGACCTGGTTGTTGCCGGAGGTCAGCTGAAGCGCGGCAGGTCCACCGGCCGAGGCGGTGCTGATGAACGTGACCGGTGAGCCCTTGAGCGTGCCGGCCGTCGCGGTGGCGGTCTGGGGACCAGCCGTAGGCCCCAAGACGCGTTGCACTGCGGTGCGGCCGTCGATACCGGTGGTGGTGATGTTGGCGCTGACGCTGCCCTGCCCCGCCGGAACCGCCCAGTTCACGGTCTGGCCGGGGATCGGATTCCCAAACTGGTCGGTGATCAGGACAACCAGCGAGTCGGTCAGGACCGAGCCCACCGCCGCCGCCTGGTTCTCCCCGATCACGGAGAAGATGGTGTCGGGGGCGTCGGCCATGGCCGTGGCGCTGAGGTCCTTGATCAGCTGTCCCGCAGTCGCCGAGGTGAGCACCCGGGCCCGCACGGTCTGCAGGCCGGCCCGTCGGCCCAGGACCCATTGCGACTTGGCCTTGCCGTCCCCATCGGTGAAAGCGGTGTCGGGAATCAGCTGTCCCGGCGAAGGCGAAGTGCCCTTGAACTCCACGGCCTGATTGACGACCGGGCGGCTCTTCGCGTCGAGGACTTCAACGATCAGCTGCTGCGGGAGGGGGGTGCCGGCGGCTGCGGTCTGTGCGTCACCTTCCACCATGTTCAGGGCCGCGGGAATGCCCTCGCTCGGCAGGATGACACTATCCTGCCCGCACGTGGCGGAGGCCACGGCGAGAAAGACGTAGGGGGCGATGCGGACCAGACGGCGGAGTGAGCTCACGCGAGCGACCGACCTGGGTTCCGGGAAATTGGAATTGGCAAAGTCGAAAAACGGCCCCTGAGCCAAGAGGAGCCGGAATGTGCCACTAAGGAAGGGGCAGGCCCCATGCCGAAGCGGGGATGGATATGCTATGTGCCAAGGACTTAAACCGCTAGAACTTAGGGAACGTTTCGACATGTAACGGTTGCACCACCGCTACACTTATGGAGTTGAGAAGTGGAGGGGCGAAACAGGGGCCATCACCCACTCGACAGTAGCTTTCGCCATGCGCCTACACGTACCCCCCCGAAGGGTCCTCTGGGGACTCACCCTCCTCGCCGCCTTGACCTGCTTCGGGATGGCCCTCTGGCAACTCTCGCGACTGGAGGTCCGTCGCCGGGTCAACGCCGCGGCCCTGGCCCAACGCGGTCTCCCGACCATCGACCTCGATGATGGGTCGAGTGCGGAATCGCTGGAAAACCGACGAGTGCGCCTGGAAGGCCACTACGACCGGGATCACCCGTTCCTGCTGCGACAGTTCTTCCACGAGGGGGCTCCCGGCGTTCGAGTAGTGATGCCGCTGATTCCCACCCATGGAGACACCGCGACGCTGGTGCTTCGGGGATTTCTCCCCGCCGCCGATGGGATGCGGGTGGACCTGACTGCCCTGCCGGATCCCGGCCAGGTCGTCGTTCAAGGGGTGGCGTTCACAATTCCAACGACGACCGACAGCGGCGGCCGATTGGAGGACCGCGGGCTGATCACCTGGCGCCGGTTGGATCGGAGCGAGGTGCGCCGGTTGGTCCCCTATCCGGTGCGAGAGGTCTACGTGATCCAGGAACGAGCCGAGTCGACGGGGGGAAGGATGTTCCGGTTAGAGCCGCCGCCGCTCGACGACGGCCCGCATCTGAGCTATGCACTCCAGTGGACCGCGTTTGGGATTACGGCGTTGGTAGTGGGAGGAATTCTGGCAAGAAAGTACTGAGTACTGAGTACTGAGTACTGAGTTGCGGTGGAGGGATCATCGTCGCGTGAACGGGGTCATCGGGAACTAATGCGGCCTGATACCCTCACTGTATGTCGAAGATCCGCCGGTTTGAGGACTTGATTGCCTGGCAGAAGGCAAGGAACCTGGCGATTGCGTTGTATCGGGTCACAGGCCAAGGAGATTTCGCGCGGGACCCAAGCCTGCGAAATCAGGTCAGGCGGTCATCCAGTTCGATCATGGCCAACGTCGCCGAAGGATTCGAGCGCGGCAGGATGACAGAGTTCCACCAGTACCTCTCCACCGCGAAGGCTTCTTGCGCCGAGCTCAGGTCGCATCTTTATCTGGCAAGCGGAGCCGGCTACTTGCGCGCTTCGGACTCACGGGAGCTGATGGAGATGGCAAACGAGCTTGGAGGAATTCTGGGAGGCCTCCGTGCGGCCGTCGCGAGAAAGCGTGGGAAGGTCTCGGCCGAACAATCCCGCGAAGGGCCTTAGTCCGCTCAGTCCTCGGTGCTCATTCTCAGAATTCTTTCTCAGTACTCAGTACCCAGTACTCAGTACTTCGGTTCCTCCTTGATCCCCCTCGCCACCTCCTCGGCCTTCTTCAGTACCCGGAGCACATTGCCTCCCGCCAGCATCCTGAGCTCGTCATCCGTCCATCCCGCGGCGAATCAATTCGGCAAACAGGTCAGGGAACTTGGAGACATCCTCGAGGCCGATAACGACCTCGTCGATCCCATCAAAATCGCTGCCGATCCCGATGTGCTCGATGCCCGCCACCCGGCGGGCGTGTTCGATGTGATCGGCCACCTGGGCCAGCGTCGCGCGAGGCCAGGGATGGGCCGCCCGATAATCCTTTTCGATCCGGTCCTGCTCGTCGGGATCGGTCACCCCTTCCAGCTCCCGGACCAGGGCGGCCCGTTCGGCCAGATCGGCGTCGGCAACCGGCTGGGAGACGAATTGCGGCACAAAGGCGATCATGACCACGCCGCCGTTGGCGGGCAGCCGAGCGAGGATCGAGTCCGGCACGTTGCGCGGATGGTTGGTCAGGGCGCGGCAGGCCGAATGGGTGAAGATGACCGGCGCCATAGTGGTGGAAAGCGCGTCGCTCATGACCCCATCGGAGACGTGGGAAATGTCCACTAGCATGCCCAGCCGATTCATCTCCCGCACCACGTCCTTTCCGAACGCAGTGAGGCCCCCGTGGCGAGGGGTGTCGAGGGCCGCATCCGCCCAGTCCAGAGTGACGTTGTGGGTCAGCGTGAGGTAGCGGGCGCCGAGCTGGTAATAGGATCGAAGCGCGCCCAGGGAGTTCTCCAGCACGTGCCCACCCTCCATGCCGAGCAGGGAAGCGACCCGGTGGTGGTGGTGAAAGGCGCGCTCGATGTCCTCGGCGCTGAGGGCCAGCTCGAGCTCCTCGGGGTACCGGGCAATCATGCGTCGGGCAATGTCGAACTGTTCCAGCTGGACCTTAGCGAACCCGCTGTCCTTGATGTCGCCGGGGACGTAGATGGACCAGAACTGGGCCCCCACCATGCCCTGGCGCAGACGGGCGAGGTCGGTGTGTCCGGGGGTCGAGGCGCGGAGGTCGTAGGCCGCGACATCACGGGGATGATCCTTCGCCGTGCGGATCACCCAGGCGAGGTCGTTATGTCCATCGATCAGAATGGTCTTCTTGAGGAGCTTACGGGCATGCTCCAGGGCGGGGTCGGTCTGGCCGGCGAGGGGCATGGCGAGACTCAAGAAGAGGGGCGTGAAGTGGAGCAGCGCTCGGCCCAACGATCGCCGCGAGGGTCCAGCTCTCAGCATGCCTATCGGCGCTTGCCCAGCACTTCGGGCAGGGACTGCCCGTCCAGCTTCTGGCCCGGTTCGATACCCAACAGGGCCGCCAGCGTAGGAGCGATGTCGACGGTTCGAGCCACTGTGGACGAGACTCCGGCGTGGATGCCCGGGCCCATGAAGATGATCGGCACACTGGCGTCGTCGGGGTTGGTGGTCCCGTGGGTGGTCCATCCCCCCTCGCCCGTCCAGATGTAGCCCGGCGCAATCGACCCACAGACCAGCCAGCCGAAGTTATCCGGCAAGGTCCGGCGCCAGCGGGCGGCATCCAGATCGGAGCTGGGCGCCCGCTTGAGGCTCTTCGGGGTGTACGCCTTGGTCACACCCGGAACACGAGCCAGTCCCTCCGCCAACGCGTCCGACACGCTGTCCACGTTGATTCCCGCCTTGGCCATCGCCGCGACATCGGCGGAGAACAGACCGCTCTCCTGGCGGAGATCGAAGAAGCTGCCGCTTCGGGCCTGAAGTGCCCCAGCCAGGGCCTGGAGCAGGCTATCGACGCCGACCCGACCGCCCGGACGGCCCTGGGCGAGCGCCAGCTCGGGGAACGAGGTCACGCCGTGATCGCCGGTGAGGACGAACAGGGTGCGCCCCCGGGGGACCAGGCGATCGAGCGAATCGAGAAAGGCGCCCAGCCAGTGATCGAGCCGCAGCGTCTGGTCGTGCAGCTCCTTGGAATCGGGACCGAAGGCGTGGCCGACGTAATCGGTGGCGGAGAGCGAAATCGCCAGCAGGTCGGGCCGGCTCCGGCGACCCAGGGCCAGCTGCCGGACGCCTTCGAGGGCGAAGTCCAGGGTGAGCGAATCCATCCAGGGATAGGATGGCAAGAGGGCCGCGACCGAATCGGCGGTGCCGGGGAAGTGGTGGGGGAACTTGACGTCGTGGCCGCCGTTCTCGTAGGCCATGGAGTCGGGCTCGGGATAGGCGGAGTCGGGGAGCAGCGGCGTCCAGAGGGTGCCGGCCAGCGCCACCGCCCATGGGCGCCGATTGTAGGCCTCGACCCAGGGCGGCAAAGTGTCGGCGTAGTACCGCGAGGTGGTGAAGACCCCGCTCTGATACCAGAACACCGCGCCTTTGGCCCGTCCCACCGGCAAGATGGCCCCACGATCCTTGCGGGAGACCGAAAGTACCCGAGCGTCGGGGTCGGCCGCGCGCATCCAGTCGTACAAGGCGGTGCCGACGAACCGAGCCGGCGAGGCGCCGAGTCCGGTGACCTCGAGCAGCGGAGCGGAGCGGTCGGCGACGCCGAAGGTGTTGGAGACGATCCCGGTGTGGGCCGGATCCCGTCCCGAGAGTATGGTGGAGTGACCCGGAGCGGTCTCGGTCTCGGCGTGGTCCTGCATCCCGTTGGGAAAGACGAGGCCCTCGTGGGTCAGGCGCGCGAGGCCTCCGGTGAACTGGTGGCCGAAGCGGGCCGGGTAATCGCCGCGGAACTGATCCACGGTGAACACGACCACCAAGGAGAGCTTGGGGAGCGGCGTCTCGGCGCGGACCGGAGCCAGGATTAGGAGGGCAGCCGCGAGCCCCAGGCCCGACCCCGGGCGAGGAAATCGGCGAAGCAGGGTCGACATGGCCGCAATGTAGTCTTATCAGGGAGAGCGGGCACCCGCTCCAAGTTGCCGACGGTGACCAACAATCTGTGCCGCTCATCCGCCAGAGTTGTGGCGCCCCACCATAATGAAAGGTCTTGCAGTTCCCCTGTGGCAATTTGCAAGTTATTGTGCTACAAGAGCTTACGCCGCTGGCATCGGACTGGCTGTATACACAGGACGACAACTGAAATTGGTAGTACACTGATTTAGCGAACCGCCCGATAAGAGCACACCCGGAGCGATCCGGGGCCGCAAAACCAGAGGTCTCGCTCAGCGAGATGGCTCGGTGCCGAAGGTGGTATCAGCGCGGACGTGACGATCAGCTAGCCCCAATGGGGCTTTCATGAACGTCACGTTTTGTCTTATCGGGCGTGGGAGAGGAGCCATGGCTTCCACGCAGCCAACATCCAAATCGTTCTCGCGTCGCCCCCCGCGTCGCCGCCATTCCTTGCGCCTCCTGATGCTCGGGGCGCTGCTCACAGCCCCTGCTTGCACGGTGCTGGAACCCGCCCCGCTTCCCGCGGGCGCGGTGGCCATGCACCCACCACCGGAATTCGAAATCTGGTGGGAGCGGACCGAGGAGTGCTCCGGCCTCCAGGGCGACTACTCACGGATCTCCTGGTACATGGTCCCGGACGCCGAGACCTTCCAGAGCGAAGTTGGTGAAGTCGTGGGTCTCTGGACCCGCTCGAAATCAGGCAGCGAGATCACCATCGCTGGTCTGTACGCCAACTCGGAGCTGGTGGTGCGGCACGAGATGCTGCACGACTTGCTGGGCCGGCAGGGGCATCCCACCTACTATTTCGTGGAGAAGTGTGGGCTGACCTGGGCCAGCTGGCAGGGCGACACGACGGGGACGGTGGCGGGGAGCCCCAGCGGGCTTTAGTCCGCCGCAGGCGCGGCGATCCCTCCAACGTGGGGATCGTCTAGAGGTACCCCTTCGGATTCTGCGACTGCCAGCGCCAGCTGTCGGTGCACATCTCCTCGATCCCTTTGTTCGCCACCCACCCCAGCTCGCGCTTGGCCTTGGAGCAATCGGCATAACAGGCCGCGATGTCGCCGGGTCGACGCCCAACGATCCGGTGTGTGATCGCCCGCCCAGCCGCGCGCTCATACGCCTTGACCACTTCCAGCACGCTGTACCCCCGTCCGGTCCCGAGATTATAGACCATTACGCCGGGTCCCTGATCCAACCCTTTGAGTGCGCTCAAGTGTCCGGCGGCGAGATCGGTGACGTGGATGTAGTCCCGGACCCCGGTCCCGTCGGGGGTGGGATAGTCGTTTCCGAAGACCTGAAGCTCGGGCAGCGTCCCCACGGCCACCTGCGAGATGTAGGGCATCAAGTTGTTGGGGATCCCGTTGGGATCTTCACCGATCCTGCCGCTCGGGTCGGCCCCGACCGGATTGAAGTACCGGAGAATCGAGAGGCGCCAGCGGGAATCGGCCCGGTGCAGATCGCGGAGGATCTGCTCGATCATGATCTTCGACCACCCGTAGGGATTGGCCCCGCTCAGCGGGAAGTCCTCGGTGATAGGGACCTTGTGCGGGTCACCATAGACGGTGGCGCTCGAGCTGAAGACCATGGTCCGGACGCCGCATCGCTCCATCACCTCGCAGAGGGCCAGCGTTCCGCCCACGTTGTTCTGGTAATACCGGCGGGGTTCGGCCACCGATTCTCCCACGGCCTTAAGCCCGGCGAAGTGCAGGACGGCCTCGACCGGGGTCCGGCGAAAGACGCCTTCGAGCGCGTCGGTATCGAGCAGGTCGACCTCATGAAAGCTCAGCGACCGTCCGGCCAGCTCCTGGACCCGCCGGAGCGATTCTGCGTGGCTGTTGGAGAGGTTGTCGACCACCACGACGTCGAGACCCGCCCGAAGGAGGGCCAGGGCGGTATGACTGCCGACGTACCCCGCGCCACCGGTGACCAGAATCGCCATGCCGAGATCCTTTGAGTTGGGGTCGAGGAATAGTAGCAAGCCACAGGCCATACACCTGGCTCCCTCCCGGGTCGGTGGCCGCCCCCTTGGTAGCTGAAAAGCCCCAAGCCGGTCCTATATTTCGCACCTGACCCGGTGGGGAGGCGATCCCCGCTGTTTGCCGACACACAGAGTGGCTGGATGACCCTAGGGTGACGCAGGGTCGGCAGGGGGCGGCCCCCACACCAGCGATCATGGCAGCTCCACCAGTCCCGTGCGTCGGTCCACCGCGCCGGCGCGCTCATCGTCCTCCGACCGTCATTAGGCCCCCCAGCAGTGGGTGAAACCTTGACGACATTCCTCAGTCTGCTCGGGCGCGGCCCGGTGCCGGAGGCTGAAAAGCCCCTCCGCGACGAGCTGCTGAGCATCGAGCGACTGGAAGAGAGGGCCAAGGCTCTCGCGGCGAGATTCACGCTCGACCCCAACCCGCGGGGGGCGGTACAGAACGTTTTTCGGCGCTTCGACGACAATGCTCGCGTTCTCCGCGAAGCCTACCGCACCATGGCCGACGACGTGCATGAAGGGGCATTCGTCACCTCGGCCGCCGAATGGCTCCTCGACAACTTCCACCTGGTGGGGTCCGAAATCCGCGATGTCCGCCAGAACCTGCCGCGAGACTACTACCGCGAGCTGCCGAAGCTCGCCTCACGGGAGCTAGCGGGCCAGGCCCGGGTCTACGCCATGGCCGTGGAGCTCATCCGCCACAGTGACAGTCGTCTCGATCAACAACAGCTCGTCCGCTTCATGAACAGCTACCAGACCGTGGCCCCATTGACGATCGGCGAGCTGTGGGCTTGGCCGAGCATGCTGAAGCTGGCCCTCATCGAAAACCTGAGGCGGCTGGCGAAAGAGATGCTGGAGGCCCGCGCCGCGCGGCGGGCAGCCGATGCCTACGTGTCCCGGATCGACGGTGCTGGGCAGAACGGCCCGCCCCCGTTGCCCTCGGTGCCCAGCACTGCCTACCTGGTGCAGCTCCTCCAACGGGTGCGCGAGTACGGCCCCCGCCTCTCGGCCGTGCGCACGGCCGTGGAGAAACACTTGGCCGGCCAACAGGTGACGTCGGAGGACGCCATCCGGAGCGAGCACCAGCGCCAGGCCGCAGGCCAGGTCTCGGTGGCCAACGTGATCACCAGCCTCCGCCTGTGCTCCACGCTCGACTGGAGCCACTACTTCGAGGCCGTGAGCCTCGTCGAGCGGGTGCTGCAGCGCGACCCGGTCGGCGTGTACGGGAGCATGGACTTTCTGAGCCGGGACCGCTACCGCCAGGCCGTGGAGGAGCTGGCCGAGCCCACGGGTGAGGCGCAGCTGCGGGTGGCGCTGCGGGCGGTGGAGAGCGCACGGCAAGTCGTGGAAAGCGGCTCCACGGCCGACCGCGCCGCTCACGTCGGCTACCACCTCATCGGCAAGGGCCGTCCCGACCTCGAGACCGATGTCGCCTATCGCCCCCGTTTCGCGCGGCGGGTCCGGCGCATCGTCTTCGCCCATGCTACCGGCTTCTACCTCGGGTCACTCGGGCTGGCGACCGCCCTCCTGGTCGGCCTGGGGCTCGTCTATGTGCGCCAGCAGGGCGCCTCGCTTTGGGGGCCGGTGGCAGTGGGGCTCCTCCTGCTGCTGCCGGCCAGCGAAGTGGCCGTGGCCTTGGTCCAGCGCCTGGCGGCCCGGCTGGTTCCACCCCGGCGCCTCCCGCGCCTGGAGTTCCCAGGGGGAATTCCCGAGAACGCACGGACGATGGTCGTGGTGCCCACGCTCTTGACGAGCGTGCCTGAGGTGAACGCGCTGATCGAGCACATGGAGGTTCTGGCTCTGGGGAACCTGGACCCGCGGATCCACTTCGCGGTCCTCAGCGATTTTGCCGACGCCCCCACGCGCGAGTTGCCGGAAGACGAGGCGATTCTGTCCGCCGCCCGGGCCGCCGTCGAGGCTCTGAATGCCCGCTTCGGCGAGGGACGCACGGGCCGCTTCTATCTCTTCCACCGCGAGCGGCAGTGGAACCCAGGAGAAGGCGTCTGGATGGGCTGGGAGCGCAAGCGCGGCAAGATCGAGGAGTTCACCCGTCTCCTGCGAGGGGCCACGGACACGAGCTTCCATGTCCAGGTCGGCGACCTGGAGATCCTGCCCAGCGTGCGCTACTGCATCACGCTCGACTCCGACACGCGCCTGCCCCGGGACGCCGCGAAGAAACTGATCGGCATTATCTACCCATCCCTTGAATCGCCCCCACTTCGACCCAGCCAGCGACCGCGTGACGGAGGGCTATGGGATCCTGCAGCCCCGGGTCAGCGTCACCATGGCCAGCGCCGCGGGCTCGCTCTTCGCTCGCATCTACGCCGGCCACACCGGCGTCGACCCCTACACCACTGCGGTGTCGGACACCTATCAAGACCTCTTCGGCGAGGGGATCTTCACCGGGAAAGGGCTCTACGACGTGGACGCCTTCCGGGCCGCCCTCGAGGGGCGGGTACCGGAGAACGCCCTCCTGTCGCACGACCTCTTCGAAGGGGTCTATGCCCGAACGGCGCTCGTCACCGACGTGGAGGTGGTGGACGACTATCCCTCGAGCGTCCTCGCCCATGCCCGGCGGCAACACCGCTGGGTGCGAGGCGATTGGCAGATCCTCTTGTGGCTCTTCCCCTTCGTCCCCACCCGCTCGGGCCTCGGGCGCAACCGCCTGCCCCTCATCTCGCGCTGGAAGATCTTTGACAATCTGAGGCGCAGCCTGGTGGCTCCCGCAACCGTGGCCCTGCTGCTGTTCGCCTGGACCCTCCTTCCGGGAAGCCCGGCGGTCTGGACGGCTGCGGTCTTGGCCGCCCTTGCCTTTCCGCTTTATCCGCTGTTGCTGGAAGCGGTCGCCGGGCCCCAGCCGCAACAGCCGTGGCGGGTGTTCCAGCGAGCGGTCTTGGAGGACGTGAAGACCGCCCTCGCTCGGGCGTCGCTGCAGCTCGCGTTTCTCGCGAACCAAGCCTTCGACATGGCACACGCCATCGTCCTCACGCTGGTTCGACTCGCGGTCACCCAGCGCCGGCTCCTCCAGTGGGAAACGGCCGCCGCCAGCGCCGCCCGTGCGGCCGGCCTGCCAGGGCAAGGTGGCGCACGGTTGTTCCTGGTGGAGATGATCGCGGGCCCATCGATGGCGCTGGCCGGCCTCGTCATGGTGACGCTGGCGCACCCGGCGGCGCTTTCAGCCGCCGTCCCGGTACTGGCCTTGTGGACGGCCGCACCGCTCATCGCCTATGGGCTCAGCCAACCCGTGGTTCAGCGACGCCTTGAGGTCGGGCCAGAGGACCGCCGGCTCCTGCGCCTCATCGCCCGCAAGACCTGGCGATACTTCGAGACGTTCATGGGTCCCGACGACCACGGGCTTCCCCCGGACAACTTCCAGGAGACCCCTGAGCCAAGGCTGGCCCACCGGACCTCGCCCACGAACATCGGCATGGGGTTGCTCGCGACCCTGGCGGCCCACGATCTCGGCTTTATCCGGACCGACGAGCTGATCGAAAGGATCGACGCCGCTCTATCCACCGTGGAGGGCCTGGAACGCTTCGAAGGCCACCTGCTCAACTGGTACGACACCCAGAACCTGGCTCCGCTCCTCCCGCGCTACGTCTCCACGGTCGACAGCGGGAATCTCGCGGGCGCTCTCTTGACCGTCGCCGAAGGGCTGCGCCGGTTGCGGGAGCAGCCACAATCCGCGGAGCAGGTCTGCGCTGGGCTTGGTGATGTCGCGCTCCTGCTCCGACAGGCGCTCGATACGACGGGGGGGACTTCCGGGTCTCGTCCGGGGCGCGGGGTCCAGCCCGCGGCGGAAGCGGCGGCAATCGAGAGCATCCTGATCGGTCCCGAAGCGGCCGAGGAGAGGCTCAGCCGACTTGCCACCCACCGGGCCGGCCTGGAGGGCGCGATCCAGGGATGGGACGAGGGCCCTGCCGGTTCACCGGGGACCGAGGTGGTATACTGGGCCCGCCGGCTGATCGCCGGGATCGCAGCAGATGACTCTCCCGCCGTCGATCGCTCGCGTCCGACTCGAGAGCCTGGCGACACGCGCAGGAGCGCTCGCCGATGGCATGAACTTCCGGTTTCTCTACAACCCTCAGCGTCGGATCCTTTCCATCGGCTATCGCCTGGCGGACGCCGAAGGGCCGGGCCGCCTGGATCTCTCCTACTACGACCTGCTCGCCTCCGAAGCGAGGCTGACGAGCTTCATCGCCATTGCCAAGGGCGACCTCCCGGAAACGCACTGGTTCCACCTGGGGCGGGCCATCACCAGCGTGCACGGAACCCCCACCCTGCTGTCGTGGGGCGCCACCATGTTCGAGTACTTGATGCCCCTCCTCGTCATGCGGAGCTACCCGCAAACGCTCCTCGACCAGACCTGCCGGATGGCCGTGCGTCGGCACCGGGAGTACGGGGCGGAGCGCGGAGTGCCTTGGGGGATCTCGGAGTCCGCCCACAACGTCGTGGACCGGCACGACAACTACCAGTACAAGGCCTTTGGCGCCCCCGGCCTCGGCCTGAAGCGGGGTCTGGCCGACGAGCTGGTGGTCGCTCCCTATGCCACCGCGCTCGCCGCCATGCTCGATCCGGCACAGGCCGCCAGAAACTTCCGGCGCTTGGCCGCGGAGGGACTGGACGGCGCGTACGGCTACTACGAGGCCATCGATTACACCCATGGGAAGACCGACGAGACCGAGCGGGGCGCCGGTGGAGCAGACCACTCCCAAGGCGCGGTCGTGCGGGCCTTCCTGGCTCACCACCAGGGCATGACGCTCGTGTCGCTCGCCAATGCGCTCCTCGGCCATCCGATGGTGGAGCGTTTCCACGCCGACCCCAGGGTCCAGGCCACCGAACTGCTACTCCAGGAGCGCGTACCGCGCCGCGCGCCGATCACGCAGCCGCGGCCGGCCGAAGAGACGCGGGTGGCGGCGCCGGTACCCGCGATGGCCGTTCGCCGCTACCGCTCGCCACACACGCTGTTCCCCCATGCGCAGTTCCTGTCCAACGGGAACTACACCGCCGTCGTGACGAACGCCGGAGGGGGTGCCAGCTTCTGCCGGGGCCGCGCGGTGACGAGATATCGCGAGGATCCGACTCGCGACCCCGGCAGCCAGTTCATCTACCTGCGTGATGTGCGGAGCGGGTCGGTGTGGCCAGCCACTTACCACCCGATCGGAAGGGAGCCGGAGGACTACGTGGTGACCTTCCTGGTTGAGAAGGCGACCTTTCGCCGCCGCGATGACGACATCAGGACTCAGCTCGACATCGCGGTCTCGACCGAAGACGACGTCGAGGTGCGACGACTGGGGGTGACCAACCACAGCGATCGCCACCGCGAGATCGAGGTCACGAGCTATGCTGAGATCGTCCTCGCCCCGATGGCGGACGACCTCGCCCATCCCGCCTTTGGCAAGCTCTTCGTCGAGACCGAGTACCTTCCCGAGTGCGCCGCCCTCCTCTGCCGACGGCGGCCGCGTGCCCCGGATGAGGTGGGAGCGTGGGCGGTGCACGTCCTAAGCCTCGAAGGTCGGACCCAAGGACCGGTGGAATGGGAGAGCGATCGCGGGCGCTTCCTGGGCCGCCGACGCGGACCCGAGGACCCCCAGGCGCTGGACGGACGCTCCCTCTCAGGCACCACCGGCGCCGTCCTCGATCCCATCGTGAGTCTGCGGCAACGGATTCGCCTCGCGCCGGGCGGCTTCGTGAGGCTGTCTTTCGCTACCGGGGTGGCGTCGAGCCGAGAGACGGCGGTCGCCCTCGCCCAGAAGTATCATGAACCCAGTGCCACGGCGCGGACCTTCGCCCTCGCCTTCGCGCACGCGCAGAGCAGCCTGCGCCACCTGGGCATCTCGAACGAAGAGGCTCAGCTCTTTGAGCGCCTGGCTTCGCGGGTGCTCTATGCCGACGGATCACTCCGCGCCAGCCCCGACCTTCTCGCCCGCAACGAGCTCGGCCAGGAAGGGCTCTGGCCCCATGGCATCTCGGGGGACCTTCCCATTCTTCTCGTGCGGGTCGTCGAGGAGAACAGTCTGCCGCTGGTGCGCCAAGTCCTCCAGGCGCAGGAGTACTGGCGGCTCAAGGGGCTGAACGCGGACGTGGTGATCCTCAATGAGCACCCCATCAGTTACCTCGACGAAATGCACACCCAGCTCGCGGCACTCCTCGACAACGGACCCTGGAGAACCTGGAAGCACCGGGCCGGCGGAGCCTACCTATTGCGCGGGGACCGCATGACGGAAGCCGAGCGAATCCTCCTGGCGAGCGCGGCGCGGGCCGTCCTCAGCGGCGAGCGGGGCGGGCTGGCCAACCAGCTCGACCGGCCCTATCCCGAGTGGCCGGAGCCGAGAGAGCTCACGCGTCCCCGCAACCAGCGCTCCTTGGTCGCCCCGTCATCCTCCCAGGCCGAGGCAGAGGTGCCTCGCCTGACCCTGGCCAACGGTCTCGGCGGCTTCGGGGACGACGGGCGAGACTACGTGATCGTCCTTGAGGGGGACCAGGAAACGCCCCTGCCCTGGGCTAATGTCATCGCCAGTCCGGCGTTTGGGACGGTGGTCACGGCCTCGGGCTCGGCCTACACCTGGTCGGAGAACAGCCGGGAGAACCGGCTCACGCCCTTCGCGAATGACCCCATCACCGACCCTACGGCGGAGGCGCTGTTCGTCCGCGACGATGAGACCGGGGAGGCCTGGTCGCCCACGCCGGGCCCGATGCCCCGCAGGGGCACGAGCGGCCGGTTCGTGATTCGGCACTCCGCCGGGCTCACGCACTTCTCCCGCGTAGCGCACGGGATCCGCCACGACCTCGATCTCTTCGTGGAGGCGAAAGACCCGGTGAAGTTCTCCTTGCTCACCCTCACGAACGAGAGCGGAGCGATACGTTCGCTCAGCGTGTTCGCATACAACGAATGGGTGCTGGGACCACCGCGGGCCGGCCAGCAGGTACACGTCGTCACCGAGCTCGACACCGAGACCGGAGCGGTGCTGGCCAGGAACCCCTACAACAAGGAGTTCGCCGGACGCGTGGCCTTCGCGCACGCCAGCGAAGGGCTCCGATCCGCAACCGGAGATCGCTTGTCCTTCCTCGGGCGTAACGGGTCTTTGGCGCAGCCGGCGGCGCTTCGCCACCAGGCACTCTCGGGCCGCTTCGGAGCGGGGCTCGATCCCTGCGCCGTCCTGCACGTCTCCGTGACACTCGCCCCCGGAGAGACCAGTCGACTCGGGTTCCTGTTGGGCGAGGCCAAGGATATGGCCCAGGCGCGCGAGCTGGTGGTCCGGCACGGTCGCGTCCCCGCCGCCGAGGCCGCACTGGAAGCGGCGCGCCGTTCCTGGGATGCGATCCTCGACGCGGTGCAGGTCCGAACCCCGGATGACTCCTTCGACCTGCTGATGAACCGGTGGCTTCTCTATCAGGACGTGAGCTGTCGGCTGTGGGCCCGATCCGCCTACCATCAGCCGGGCGGCGCCTTCGGGTTCCGCGACCAGCTTCAGGACGTGATGGCCCTCTCCCTGGCCCGACCGGATCTCATGAGGGAGCACCTGCTGCGCGCGGCAAGCCGGCAGTTCCTCGAAGGTGATGTCCAGCACTGGTGGCATGAGCCGAGTGGTCGGGGCACTCGCACCCGCTGCTCCGACGACCTGCTGTGGCTTCCCCACGTGGTAGCGCACTACCTTCGGACCACGGGGGATGCCGACGTCCTGGAAGAGCGCGTGCCGTTCCTGGAGGCCCCGCTGCTCGCCCCCGACGCGCAGGAAGCCTACACTGAGCCACGGGTCTCTGCGGAGCAAGCTCCGTTGTTCGAGCATTGCGTGCGCGCCATCGACAAGGGGCTGACCGCCGGGATGCACGGCCTTCCCCTCATGGGCAGCGGCGACTGGAACGACGCGTTGAATTGGGTGGGACGAGAAGGGCGCGGGGAGAGCACGTGGCTGGGCTTCTTCCTTTACACCATCCTGACCGAGTTCGCGCCCTTGTGCGAGGGCCGCAGGGACCCGGTTCGGGCCGAGCGCTACCGGAGAGAGGCCACTCGCCTCGCGACCATGCTGGGTTTAACGTGGGACGGGGAGTGGTACCGGCGGGGCTACTACGACGACGGCACACCCTTAGGCTCCGCGCAGAACGACGAGTGCAAGATCGACTCGATCGCCCAGTCTTGGGCCGTCCTCTCGGGGGCGGTTCCCCTGGGCCTCGCGGACCGCGCGATGGACGCCGTCCGCACCCACTTGGTCCATCGAGGCCATCGGGTTCTGCTGTTGCTTACCCCACCATTCGACCACTCGACGCAGAACCCCGGCTACATCAAGGGCTACCCGCCGGGAGTGCGGGAGAACGGTGGCCAGTACACGCATGCGGCGGTGTGGATTGTCATGGCCCTCGCCCGACTGGGCAGCGGGGACGAGGCGGCGGAGTTGTTCCACATGCTCAACCCGATCAACCATACCCGGACGCCGGGTGACGTCGACGGCTACAAGGCCGAGCCGTATGTGCTCGCCGGAGACGTCTGTGCCCACCCGGCACATGCCGGGCGTAGCGGCTGGACATGGTACACCGGCTCCGCGGGCTGGATGTACCGCGCGGGCCTCGAGAGCATCCTCGGGCTCAGGCGCCGCGGCTCGACCTTCGAGATTGACCCCTGTATCCCCTCGTCGTGGCCCGGGTACGCGATCGTGTGGCGCTTCGGCCGGACGCGCTACGAGATCTCAGTCTCGAACCCGGAGCGGCGGTGCCGAGGAATCACGGAGGCGGTGTTGGACGGGTCTCCCGTTAACTGCCACGCCATTCCGCTGGTGGACGATGCCGGCACCCACCACGTGCGGCTGGTGTTGGGAGACCGGGAGCGGATTGGGCCACCGGTTGCCAGCCAGGGTATGACCGCACCCGCCTGAGTACGGCGTTCTCGCCAAGCACCTCGTTGGTAGGGAACTCACTCCACTTGCGGCGCCAACGGAGCCGAACCGGGCGGGGCGGCTGCCGCCAGCCTTGGCACTTCCCGCTCCTTCCACAGCGAGTAGACCGCCGGGATCACGACCAGCGTGAGCATCGTGCTGCTGACCATGCCGCCGACCATCGGCGCGGCGATCCGCTTCATGACGCTGGCGCCGGCTCCGCTGCCCCACAGAATCGGCAGCAGGCCGGCCATGATCGCCGTGACCGTCATCATCTTGGGCCGCACCCGCTCGACCGCGCCCTCCATGACCGCCTCGTAGAGATCCTGAAGCGCGGAGGCTCGGCCCGGCCGCCCGCTGCGCCTGCCAGGCGTGATCGAGGTAGATCAGCATCACGACGCCGGTCTCGGCCGCCACGCCGGCCAGCGCGATGAATCCGATCGCGACCGCGACCGACCAGTTGTAGCCCAGCAGCCAGATGAACCAGATGCCCGCCGACCAGCGCGAACGGCAGCGACAGCATGACGATCAGCGTCTCGCCCACGCTCCGGAAGTTGAAGTAGAGCAGCAGGAAGATGATCGCCAGCGTGGCCGGGACCACCAGTCGTGAGCTTCGCCGCCGCCCGCTGCATGTACTCGTACTGTCCGCTCCACGCGATGCGTGTAGCCCGGGGGGAGCGTCACCATCTCTCCGACCGCGCGCTCGCGCCTCGGCCACGTAGCTGCCGATGTCGCGGCCCGCCACGTCGACGTAGACCCAGGCGGTCGGCATCGCGTCCTCGGTGCGGACGACCATCGGCCCGGCGACCTGCCGGATCGTGGCGACCTGGCCCGAGCGGGCACGTAGGCCGCTCGCCCGGCGGGCGGCGGCGCCGCGGCCGCTGCCCATCGCGCCATCCGGCGCCGGCCGCGCCGCCGCCGCCCGTGTGGCCACCGGGATCGAGCACCGAGGCCAGCCGCTCCGGCGTTGTCGCGCAGCTCCTGCGGATAGCGGATCCGCACGCCGTAGCGCTCCCGTCCCTCCACCGTCTGGGTGATGGTCATCCCGCCGATCGCGGTGGCGATCACGGTCTGCACGTCGCCCACGTTGAGGCCGTGGCGCGCGGCCGCCGCGCGGTCGATGTCGATGTCCAGGTAGTAGCCCGACACCGCGCGCTCGGCGAAGGCGCTGCGGGTGCCGGGCACCGTCTGCACCGCCTGCTCGACCTCCTTGCCGAGCCGCTCCAGCTCGGCCAGGTCGGGCCCGAAGATCTTGATGCCGACCGGCGTCCGGATGCCGGTCGCCAGCATGTCGATCCGGCCCTTGATCGGCATGGTCCAGGCGTTGGTGACGCCCGGCAGCCGGACCGCGGAGTCCATCGCCGCGACCAGCCGCTCGTAGGTCATCCCCGGCCGCCACTCGGACTCCGGGCTTGAGCGTGATCGTGGTCTCGAACATGTCGAGCCCGGCCGGGATCGGTCGCGGTCTCGGCCCGGCCCGCCTTGCCCCACACGTGCTCGACCTCGGGGAACGACTTCAGGATCGCCGTCCTGGATGCGGAGGATCTCCCGGGCCCGGGCGACGCTCACGCCGGGCAGCGTGGTCGGCATGAAGAGGATCGTGCCCTCGTCCAGCGGCGGCATGAACTCGCTGCCCGATCCGCGTCCACGGGATCCAGGTGAGCACCAGCGCCACGAGCGCGGCCCCGATGACCGGCCCAGCGGTGCCGCAGCACCAAGCGCGATGACCGGCCGGTAGAGCCGAGATCAGCAGCCGGTTGACCGGGATTGGCCCGCTCCCGGTAGAGCCGCCCCCGGATGAACAGCCCCATCGCCACCGGCACCAGCGTCACCGACAGCAGGCTGGCCGCGGCCATCGCGAAGGTCTTGGTGAACGCCAGCGGCTTGAACAGCCGCCCCTCCTGCCCCTCCAGCGTGAAGACCGGCAGGAAGGACACCGTGATGATGAGCAGCGAGAAGAAGAGCGCCGGCCCCACCTCCTTGGCCGACTCGACCACGACGTCGCCACCGCTCCGCGGCGGTGAGCACGACGGTGTCGAGCGACGCGGCGCCCGCCGGCTCGCCGCCCTTGGCGTCGACCGCACGCTCGAGGTGCTTGTGCATGTTCTCGATCATCACGATCGCGGCGTCGATCATGGCGCCGATGGCGATCGCGATGCCGCCGAGCGACATGATGTCGGCGCCGACGCCGACCCAGCGCATGGCGACGAAGGCCATGCAGGATGCCGATCGGCAGGGTGAGGATCGCGACCAGCGCCGAGCGGGCGTGCAGCAGGAAGACGACGCAGACCAGCGCGACGATCAGGCTTTCCTCGAGCAGCTTGCTCGCGCAGGTTCTCGATCGCGCGGTCGATCAGGTCGCTCCGGTCGTACACCGGGCGTGACGACGACGCCCGGCGGCAGGCCGGCCTGCGATCTCGGCCAGCTTCTGCCTTGACGCCGCTGGATGGTCGTGAGCGCGTTCTCGCCGAAGCGCATCACGACGATGCCGCCCACCGCGTCGCCCCGGCCGTCCAGCTCGGCGATGCCCGCGGCGCACCGCCGGCCCGACGGTCGACCCGGCCCAGCTCGGCGACCCGGATCGGGGTCCCGCTCGGCGGTCGCGCCGACCACGACGTTCTCGATGTCGCCGATCGACTTGAGGTAGCCGAGCCCGCGGACCATGTACTCGCGCTCGGACAGCTCGATCACCATGGCGCCGACGTCGGCGTTGGCGTTCTGGATCGCGGCCATCACCCGGGTGATCGGGATGCCGATAGGCCTGGAGCCGGGCCGGATCGAGGTCGACCTGGTACTGCTTCTCGAATCCGCCGATCGAGGCGACCTCGGACACGCCCGGCACCGCGGTCAGGGCGTAGCGGAGATACCAGTCCTGCAGGCCCCGCAGCTGCGGCCAGGTCGAGCCGTGCCGGTCGTGTCCTCGAGCGCGTACTGGTAGACCCAGCCCAGTCCGGTGGCGTCGGGCCCCAGCGTGGGCGTCACGCGTGGCGGGGAGCTTGCCCTTGATCCCGTTCAGGTACTCCAGCACCCGGACTCCGGGCCCAGTAGAGATCGGTGCCGTCCTCGAAGATGACGTAGACGAAGGACGACGCCGAAGAACGAGTAGCCGCGCACCGTCCGGGCGCCGGGCACCTTGAGCATCTCGGCCGCGATCGGGATAGGTGACCTGGTCCTCGACGATCCGCGGCGCCTGCTCGTTGTAACTCGGCCTGCACGATGACCTGCACGTCGCTCAGGTCGGGCAGCGCCTCGAGCGGGGTCTGCTGCAGCGCCCAGATGCCTCCGGTCACAGCCGCCACCGTGCCCAGCAGACGATCAGCAACGGTTGCGGCACCGACCAGTCGATGATCCGGCGTGAGCATGGTCTACTCCTTCGGCTTCGGAGTGGCCATCCCCGGCATGCCGGCCATCCCGGTGTCCGGGAGGCGGGGTCACCGTGGCCGTGTCTCCGATTCCCGGTGCAGTCACGTCCATTCCGGGCATGTTCCCCATGCCGCCCATGCAGGGTCCGAGATTCGATTCGGCATCCACCAGGAAGGTGCCGGACGCGACCACGGTCTCGCCGGCCGAGAGGCCGCCCAGGATCTCGATGCGCTCGTCGGTGGCCGCCCCGAGAATCACATCTCGCGGCGTGAAGCGACCATCGGGGCGGCGCACGAAGACCAGGTTGCGCTTGCCGGTGGCGAAGCACCGCGGACCGGGGTACGCTCAGGGCCCGCTGGCTGGTGACCGCCGTGAAGCGGATGGTGGCGTACATGCCGGGCTTGAGCCGAAGCCCCGGGTTGGGCAGGTCGACTCGGACCCGGGCGGTCCGGGTCTCGGGGTTGAGGGTCGGATAGATGTAGGCGATCCGGCCCCCGCGCTCCTGCCCCGGGAGCGCCTGGAACTCCGCCGTCACCGGCTGACCGAGATGGACCGCCGGCAGGTCCTGCTCGAACACCTCCCCCTCGAGCCACACCGTGCCCAGGTCGGCGATCCGGTAGAGCGGCGTCCCCGGCCATGATCCGCTGGCCCGGGAGCACGTTCTTCTCCACGACGACCCCACCGGTGGGAGCCTCCAGAGTCACCGAGTGACTGGGCTGTCCGGTCTCTTCCAGTCGCCGCAGCTCAGTCTCGGGCACCTGCCACTCGACCAGCCGGCGCCGCGCGGCGGCGAGAACATCCTTCGATCCCTGAACAGCCTCAGGAGTCCCCTGCGCGACATTCTGCTTGAGCTGTCGAGCCAGGAGGTATTCCTGCTCGGCGGTGACCAGCATCGGTGAGTACAGATCGAGGAGGGGCTCCCCCTTCCGAACCTGCCTCCCGGTGAAGTCCACATGGACCCGTTCGGCCCAGCCATCGACGCGCGGAGACACGGTGCTGAGCCGGGTCTCGTCCACGGTCACCTGCCCTACGATCCGCAAGTTGCGCTCGAGGGGGCCCTGGACCACGGATGCGAAGGTGACCCCAATGCGCTCCTGATCCCGTTCCCCCAGAGTCACCGACATCGCGGCGGGGGCGGGGGCGGGGGCGGCCCCGTGAACGTGGCCGGCCTCCGATGGCTTGGGCCGGCCCTTCCGGGCGATGACCACCACGAACACCATGGCTCCAACCAGCAGGACGGCCCAGACGGTCAGCTTCCGGATGCGTTGAGCCAGAGGACCCGGGCCCGCTCCAAACGGGGACTCGCCCGCCGGCTGCTCGCGCGGATCCAAGGAAGGAGGTGTCATTGGGGTACTCCCGCCGCATCCGCGGCTGAATCGGGGTCCAGCAGTGGGCTGCCAGTCAGCATCTCGAGATCGGCAATGGCCTTGCCTTGTTCGGCCTCGAGCTGAACCACTTCCTGGCGGTAACGGTTGACATTCACCTGCGCGTCGAGGACGGTCATGAAGTTGACCGAGCCGCTGCGGTACGCCGCCAGGGCGGCCGCCGCCGTCGCCTCGGCTTGGGGAAGGATGGTGTGCAGGTAGAGGGAAGTGAGCGCGCGAGACTGCCGGAGGCTGGCATACCCCTCGCCGACCCGGCTCCGTGTCTCGACCTGTTGTGCCGCGAGGTCGGCGGTGGCCATGTCGCGCATGGCCTCGGCCTCCCGCTTCATTTGGGTCTGCCGGCTGCCGGCCCAGATCGGCAGGCTGACACCCAACATGAAACTGAGCATCCGGTCGGTGCCGCCCCCGGTCATCGGCCGCTGCCCGTATTGCACTCCGAGCTCCAGGTCCGGCCAGATCTCCCGACCGGCCCAGCGCACCGTCTCGGACGCCGCCTGCACTTCCAGCGCGCCGGACTTGAGCTGGGGCTGGTTGGCCAGCGCCAGCTGCTCAAGGGAATCGAGCGGGGCAAGCTCCCCTGGAAAGGCGGGGAGCACCGGCACCGCCAGGGTGTCGCCGATCGGGCGGCCGAGCATGGCATTCAGGCGCGCGACCATGGACTCCCGCATCGCCTGCATGCGGATGATCTCCTCGGACATGGATTCGACCTCCACCTGGGCGCGCAGCACATCCGGCTGCTGCCCTTGGCCCACCGCGTACATCGCCTGGGTGGTCTGTGCGAGATTCTGCAGCAGGCGGCGGGAATCCACCGCGATGGCCGCCGAGCGGTCGGCCCGGTACAGATCGTAGAACGCCATGGCCGCCCGGCTCCGTAGCTCCCAGACGACGCCGTTGACGACCTCACGCCCGGCCGCGGCACGCTGCTCGGCGGCGTTTCCTGCCGCGCCGAGTTTCCCGGGGAAGGGGAACATCTGCGTGACCTGCACCGTGGTCATTCCCAGCGGGTCGTTCAGGCTGAAGCTCGGAAGGTTCCGGTTCATGAACCCGAATTGCAGCTGGGGATCGGGCAGCCGGCTGACCGGACCGATCCGGGCCTCGTTGGCGCGCGCGGTGGCGCGTGCGGCAGAAAGCATCGGATGTTGGGTCTCGACCGCCCGATATACGGCGCCCAGGCGGAGCGGGGGCGCCGGCTCCTGCGCCTTGATCGGTGCGGGGACCGGGAAGCTTCCGGCCAGGACCAGCACCCAGACCAGTGAGGCCCGGCCTGGCCGGCCGCAACAACGACGACGGTGGCGATTCATGAAAGGCATCCTCTTCCGTAGCGTCATCCCGGAGCCAAGAGGGACCGGAAGACGCTTGGTGTCGCGAGGCGGCTGCTGCCGCCCCGCGCGCTAACCGCAGCTACGCGATGTCGGGAAGGGGACTACGCCTTGGGAGGCGGGCTTTCGGGAGAAACGGTCAGCGACCGGAGCGCCGCCGATGGGGTTTCAGGTGTGAGAGCCACCACTCGGCCCGAAGCGGCGGGTGGAGGGGCAGTCACGGAGAACAGGGAGATCGGACAGGAGGCCATCATCTGACAAGAGGCAGCTCCGAAGCCGCCATGAGATTGATCGGCCGGCTGCGAAGAAACGTCTTTCGGAGCGTGGCAGGACATTTCGTGAGACCCCACTGCCGCGCAGTGCTCCACGGTATGCGACCCACACGTGCCTCCGGCCGGTGACGCAATGCGGAGCGTCATCAGCATGCCCAGAAGCAGAGCGGTGAGGCGCGAGGAACGGTGCATGGGTACCAAGCTAGCGTAGGGCGGCGTGAAAACCAGCCTCGGTTCCTTTATGGTGTCGTAAAGCTGAACATCATCCCGTAGTTCCCGCCCGGTCCCTGCCACCCGGATCCCATCATCCCCATCGCCTGGCCGGCGTGCATGCCGCCCGCCATCGATCCGGTCACCATGGCCCCCGCCATGGGGCCAGTCATCATCGCGACGGTATTCCCGTTGGCATCCTGCATTCCCCCGCCACAGTGGAGCAGATACGTCGTAGCTCCGGCCAACGGGGAGTTGGGCGTGCAGGTGAGGACCGTCGCGTTGGCCGACCAGTTGCAGGTCATCGGCATCGTGGCGGCGCCGAGATTGCCAGGATGGAGATCGACGTACTGCTGCATCCCCGCCATCATGGGGCCGCTGAAGGTGAGCACCATCGATGCGTTGACCGACACGTTGGTGGAGCCGTTGGCGGGAGCTACCGAAAGCAGCGAGGTGCCCGTTGTACTTGTGGGTGAATCGGAACACCCGATCAGGGCCAGCGCGCCACCAACCAACACGAGAGCCATCCTCTTCATCAGAGCCATCCTCTTCATCGATGTCTCCATCCAGGGCGGGTCTGCCGCAATGGCCGCTCCTGTCCCTGGGCCAAGAACGCCACTAGGCTGCTGAAGGATTCACGACCAGGGGTGAGGAATCAATGAAGGCGTGGTGAGGGTACTTTATCGCCCCCATCGGCAGGATGGGCATCGGCTAGAACAGGCCAAGGGTAAGACGAAGAGCGCCAGGACGCAGACCGGTGCCGACCCGATCGAGTCCCGGCGCTCAACTGCAGTGCGCCGCGTAGGAATCGAACCTACAACCTACTGATTAAGAGTCAGTTGCTCTGCCAATTGAGCTAGCGGCGCGAATGAAGCCAGTCCTGAGTACTGAGTGCTCAGTACTGAGTACGTGGCGGAACGCTGGGTCACTCAGGACTCAGTACTCAGCACTCTGGTTCAGTGACCCCAACGGGAATCGAACCCGTATTACCACCTTGAAAGAGTGGTGTCCTGACCGTTAGACGATGGGGCCGTTGCTACAGTGCTGAGTGACGAGTACTGAGTACTGAGTAGGGTAGCCCGGCCAACCTCGTGCAGTACTCAGTACTCAGTACCCAGTACTCCCCTCCCATAGCGCTAACGGGATTCGAACCCGTGTTTGGGCCTTGAGAGGGCCCCGTCCTAGTCCCCTAGACGATAGCGCCGCATCACCAAGACCTGGCCCTGAGTCCGTCCCTCACTCAGTACCCAGAACTCAGCACTCAGTACTCTCTTGACAGGCCCGGAGGGAATCGAACCCCCAACCCCCGGTTTTGGAGACCGGTGCTCTACCAATTGAGCTACGGACCTAAAGCACGGAAGGCCGGACGGTCAGTCGGGCGGACGGTCCGTGCTAGCGCCCGCCGCGGCATCTGGTCGTCCGGCCGTCGTCCCGTCCCCAACCGCCCAGGGTGGCTGACGGGAATTGAACCCGCAACCTCCGGAGCCACAGTCCGGCGCTCTAACCGATTGAGCTACAGCCACCACGCTGCTGCCGGGCTGGCACGATAAGCCCGCTCAAGCTATCGCGCCCCCCTCGGGGGGTCAAGGTCAAGTTCAGGCAGGCGGCGGAGATACTAGTGCTCGGACGCCGCCTTTTCACGCTCCAGGTCGGACCGCGTCTTGTCCCGCAGCTTGCCGATGACCTTGCCCCTGATGTTGGCAATGCCCCCGCTGGGCAGGTTGTCAAACCGATACCGGCGGAGCACGATCAGGTAGATGCCGGGTTTGCCGGTCGGAGTCGGACGGTCGGCCGCCATCAGCAGGTCGAGCGTGGCCTCGAAATAGTGATTGGCGTAGATCTGCTTCCCAGCGATGACCGTAATCCCGGAGACCTCGGGCGGCGCATACACCGACGTGTGGTTGATGCTCAGAATCGGGCGAAGCCCGGACATGGCGTCTACCGACCAATAAAGCACGTCGCTGACGCCGTCGAGTTTCCCGTGGGGGTAGTTGGCCAGGTAGGAGTGGAATGGTTCGCTGTACTTGTACACAAAGCTCGACTGCGCCACCAGCGCCGAGAGGGCATCACTTGCCCGGACATTGCCATGGTCGTCGTAGGTGACCAGGGCACTGTCCCCCCGCGCCCGATAGTCGGTCACGTACTGGACCATCAGCTGGCGGGAATAGGCGTTCACCTGGGCCGCGGCATCGGGGGCGGACCAGTTGATTTTCTCGCGGAACTGCTGCATGGCGACCGCGGGGAGCTTCACCTTGCACGATCCCGGCTGACAGTTCTTGAGTTCCTTCAGGTCGCCGCTGTCGATCGTCGCCGCTTCGACGTCGGCCAGCTTGGCGGGATTGCTGAACAGGCCAAATTGGGGGCGGTCCGCGGACTGGAGCCACTGGCTGAAGTCGGTAACCCGCGCGATGTAGACCGGGCGCGATACATTCACCGTGATGATGCCGAACACCGCGACGTCGCGCTTCTCCTTGGTGTCGAGGACCTTCACCACCGCCTTGCCGCTCTCGACCGCTCTCAGCTGCATCGAGTCGAGGCCGACGTTCTGTTGGAGGAATTGCGTCAGCTGCGGCGGTTGCTGTCCCCGCACGGGCGCTGCCGCGGCCGCCAGGCACCCCGTGAGCGCCGCCCAGAGCGCAACGCGTCGCATCGGCTGGTCGCTCGCGCCTGCGAGGGTACCCCGATCCATGAGTGTCATGGTGACCTCCGCTGCGAAGGGGCGTAGCCCACCGGCGCTGCCATCCCGAGGCCGTCTGATCGCGACCGACTCCGCCCAGGATGCGAGTCGGGCTCCGGCTTGTCAAAGAGCCTTCCCGTTCGGGACAGGCCCCGCGGGGTCAAGGCCAAAATGCCGCGGCCAGCTCCTCCGTGCGAGGGGCCGAAGGGATAATCTGCCCATCCCAGGCGGCAATGGGCACCACGCCCCGAGCCGCGTTCACCGCCAACAGCGACCGTCCGGCCAGCTCGCCGGGCCGGACCCGCCGCTCCGTGATTCGACCCACGATTTCGCCCAGTCGAGCGCGACCCACGCTGGGAAGAATGCCCAGGTCCAGGGCCGGCCCGCAGAGCCGCTGCCCCTCCCACCAGAGCAGGGCCCAGATGGCCGCTTCTGCCACCAGCCCCTCGGGCGTGATCAGGACGCCATCGCTCGCGCCCTGGGCCTTGGCCGCGGCGAGGGTCTCGTCGAACTGGGCCCGCTCGGTGGTCTTGTGCGGATAGGGCCGGTATTTCACGGGCGAAGTGATGACCTGAATGGGACTGGTGGGCCCCACCGCGCGCTCGGTCACCCGCACTCCGGCGCCATCGACTTCGAACCGTACCAACCGGTCCTCGCTCCCACCCGGGCTGGCGAGCGACTCCGGGAACGGAATGCCCAGTGCCCTGCAGCTGGTCTCCAGGCGGCGCCGATGCAGTGGCCAGAGCGGGGCAGTGCCGCCGCGCACCCGGACGGTTTCGATCAATCCCATCGTTCAGGCCTCCGCCTGTGCCCGCCACTTTCCGGCACTCACGGCCTTGAGGGCGGTGGTCGTGAGGATGATGGCGCCTCCGAGCAAACCCAGCGGGCTGGGGCGTTCGCCATGCACCAGATAGGCCCAGACCGGGTTGAGGGCCGGCTCCAGGTAGAGTAGCAGCGTAACCTCAAAGGCGGGCAGAGTGGTCACGGCGGAGGAGATGAGGACGTACGCCACCCCGATCTGGAAGACGCCGAGGTAGATGACCAGCCACCAATCGTGAGCGGGATGGCTGCCCAGGGGCAGCGCGAAGGGAAGCGCCAAGGCAAAGGCGGCGAGATTGCCCGAGACGATCGCGGCCCCGGGTGCGCCGCCGTGCTTCCCGAGCCATCGGAGACCAACAACGGTGAGAGCCCAGGTCAGGCCGCTCGCGGCGGCGAGCAGGTTCCCGGTGGCGGGATCGGGGGCGGTTAGGTAACTCGGCTCCCGTCCCACGAAGAAGCAGGCGAGTCCGACCGCGAGGGCCGCCATGACCAGCAGGTCCCGGCGATCGATCCGCTCGTGGAGGATCCAGGGGCCCAGCGCCAACAAGTAGAGCGGTGCGGTGGCCTGGAGGAAGATGGCGTTGGCGGAGGTGGTGAGCCGAGTGGCCAGAACGAACAGCACCAGCGTCGCGGCATAGGCGAGACCGACGATCAGGCTCCGCCAGGTCCAGCCGGTGCGCGCACGAGATGAGAGGAGGAGCACCGCCAGGGCCGCGATCCCCGAGCGCAGGCCGGCGACCTGCCACCCAGTGAAGCCCGCCGCCTTGATCGCCGCGCCTCCAGTCGAGAACAGGAGTGCCGCGGCGAGGACACTCAGGCGGGCACGACCGGGGCTCGACATGGGAGGGAAGCATCATCCCCACCGGGGTGACCGGCAAGGGCAAACTCTTGACAGAGTTGGCGTTCGTACCCAGCGTAGATTGTTCCCTTCTCGCCCTCGGTGTGGTCGCGCTTCGAGGTTCCTTCGGAGCTGCGTTGTCTCATCCTTCTGGGAGGGCTGGTATGAATCCGCTCATGGCACAGGCGATCAGCATCGGCGTACTGCTTGCCGCGTGGGACTTCTTCTGCGGCATGCTGGGTCTTTCGATCTATCCGGCCATCATCGCGTGGGGAGTGTTCTACGCCTCGGGTGGGAAGACCGAAGGCTTGATAAGGTCCCTCGCGGGGCTTCTGTCCGGAGCCTTCTGGGCCCTGGTTGCCACCACCCTGGCCGGGACGGTCGGAGGTGGAAAACCGGTCGCTGCGGTCGTCGTGGGGCTCGCCGGTGTCATGATCGTCTTCCAGTCGAGGTTCCCCGTGCTCTCGTATGTCGGTGGGGCCATCGTGGGGGCCGGCGCCATGCTCTCCTTCCCGAACCTGCTGAAGGAAGGCCTCTTCGATTTCGGCAGCTCCATCGTCGCCGGGGTCATCCTCGGCTATCTGTCGGAGATGCTGACGGGGAAGCTCAAGAAGTCGTAACCAATAGCAGCTCAGGTCGGAGCGGGGGAACGGACCGGGCAACCGCTCTGGCCGTCCCCCCGTTTAGCCTTCCCGCCTGAGCCGGCGGCTCTGCTTATAGGGAAAGAAGTCCACCACCTCGCCCGCAGCCGCGCAGCTCCTGCATGCGGCGCCAGAAACTCCACGTCGAGCAGGTCGCCATGGGCCCGCATGAACGGCCTCGCCCAGGCGTCCCGGGAAGCGTCAGAAAGGCGCGGAACTCCTCGGGGAAGACGTCCCGCTCGCCCGACGTAGAACCACGGCTCCGCGCGCCATCTCGTCGTCCTCGTCGCGGGCCTGCGGGCATTTCGCGGAAGTTGCACTCGGTGAGCAGGCAGAGCTCGTCGTAGTCGTAGAAGATCACCCGCCCGTGCCGGGTCACCCCGAAGTTCTTGAGCAGCATGTCGCCGGTGAAGATGTTGGCGGCGGCCAGATCCTTGATGGCCTGGCCGTAGTCCAGCACCGCGTCCATCGCGGCCTCGGCTCGGCCGCCGTGCGGAGGAAGAGGTTGAGCGGGGTGACCCGGCGCTCGGTGTACAGGTGGCGGACGATGACCCGCTCGCCCTCGACCAGCACGGTCGCTCGCCGCCTCCCGCCTGCAGCTCCTCCAGCAGCCCGGGCGCGAAGCGATCGCGGGCGAACTCCAGGTCCTCGAACTCCTGGGCATCGGCCAGCCGGCCCACCCGGTCCCGCACGAAGACCAGGTGATACTTGTCCATCACCTCCTGGCCGGGTCGTGTTCTTGGGCGCCCCGAAGCGATCCTTGATGATCTTGAACACCACGTTGAGCGACGGCAGGGCGAAGACGCTCATGACCAGTCCCTTGTCGCCCTCGGCCAGCTCGAAGCGGGCGTCGCCGGCTCCCAGAGTGCCGGAGCAGCGCCCGGACCAGCTCGGTCTTCCCGTGCTTGTGGTAGCCGAGCGAGGTGTACAGCTCGTCGAGCGGCTTGCGCGGCATGAGGATCGAGCGCAGGAACTCGACCATGGCGCGCGGGCCGCTCGACCTCCACGTGGAAGTAGGTCCGGGTGAAGGAGAAGACGACGCTCGCCTCGTCCGACGTCGGTCAGCACCGCATCCACCTCGACGCCCTGAGCGCCGTGGATCAGCGGGAGGACCAGGGGCAGAGAGGCCGCCGGACCGGCGGATCCGGCCGACCAGGTAGGCGCCCTTGTTCCGGTAGAAGAGCGCGGGAACGACCTCGATCGATTCGATCGGGTCCTGGTCGAGCCGCAGGTCCCGGCTCAGCACCCTGGACGTGGCCGCGGCGTCGCGGCTCGAGATCGTGGAATGGCGCATCGAAGGGGAGATCCGACAGCAGCCTCCGCAACGCCTCGGTCAGACCGGCCTCGCAAGTCGTAGCTCCGATGGGAGGCCGGTGCGGTGGTGGTCAGCGGCTCGAAGTCCCGCGCCACGAATTCCCGGCCCGCCGCCACGCCGTGGGTCCGGAGCAGGCGGCGCGAGGCCGAGTTGAAGAAGGTGTAGGCCAGCTCGATGTCTTCCCGGGCCGCGACCAGCTGTTCGTAGCCGGCGCGAATCGCCTCCCACATCTCCGGCAGGTAGGCCTGCACGTCGAGCACCCGCAGCAGATCGCCGACCACCCAGTCCACGAACTGCCGATAGAGCGTCAGCCGTTCCAGCGCGTCCTGCTGGGCGCCGCGCCAGTCGCGGCTGGCGAACCGTGCCCGGGCCCGGCGGGTCACCAGCCGGAACTGGGCCTGGTACGCATCGAAGCCGGCGGGATCGCGTCCGTCGCCTCGCTTACCAGCTCGGCCGGCGTTCTGGGGGCCGAGATGTGGGACGGGAGGCCGACCGATCGGACGGAGGGAGATTGCGGACGGGCCGGGGTGCGAGGGACGGTTCATGTATATTCCGGCAATCTACATTCTACCCTTGGACGTACCGATGCCAACCTCACAAGCTCCCGCGCCCGCTCCCAGATACGACCAACTGACCCCGCCGGCTCAGGCGAGCCACCATCACCATGCAGCAGGGCCGGCTCCAGGTGCCCGACCGACCGATCATCCCGTTCATCGAGGGCGACGGCACCGGGCCCGACATCTGGCGCGCGTCGCAGCTGGTCTTCGACGCGCGCGGTGCGGAAGGCCTACGGCGGCAAGCGGGCAGATCGTCTGGTTCGAGGTCTTCGCCGGCGAGAAGGCCAAGGACCAGCTCGACAGCTGGCTCCCGGACGACACCCTCCGGGCGATCGCCCACCACCTCGTGGCCATCAAGGGGCCGCTCACCACGCCGGTCGGCGGCGGGTTCCGCTCGCTCAACGTGGCGCTCCGGCAGAAGCTCGATCTCTACGCCTGCGTCCGGCCGGTGCGCTGGTTCACCGGGGTGCCCTCGCCGGTCAAGCATCCCGAGCTGGTGGACATGATCATCTTCCGGGAGAACACCGAGGACATCTACGCCGGGATCGAGTACAAGGCCGAAGCCGAGCAGGCCACGCAAGCTGATCACGTTCCTGCAGGAGGAGCTGGGGGCCACCACGATCCGCTTCCCCGACACGAGCGGCATCGGCATCAAGCCGGTCTCGGAGGAGGGCAGCAAGCGCCTGATCCGCGCGGCGCATCGAGTACGCCGTGCGCGCAGAAGAAGAAGAGCGTCACCCTGGTGCACAAGGGCAACATCATGAAGTACACCGAGGGCGCCTTCCGGGACTGGGGCTACGAGCTGGCCAAGCAGGAGTTCGGCGCGGTGGAGATGGACGGCGGGCCCTGGTGCCGGCTGCCCCGGCGGCGTGGTGATCAAGGACGTGATCGCCGACGCCTTCCTGCAGCAGATCCTCACCCGGCCGGCGGAGTACGACGTGATCGCCACCATGAACCTCAACGGCGACTACATCTCCGATGCGCTGGCGGCCCAGGTCGGCGGCATCGGCATCGCGCCCGGGCGCCAACATCAACTACCTCACCGGGCACGCCATCTTCGAGGCCACCCACGGCACCGCCCCCAAGTACGCCAACCAGGACAAGGTGAACCCCGGCTCGCTGATCCTCTCCGGCGAGATGATGTTCCGCTACCTGGGCTGGAACGAGGCGGCCGACCTGATCATCGCCGCGCCTGGAGCAAGACCATCGCGCCAGAAGCGGGTGACCTACGACTTCGAGCGGCTGATGGAAGGGGCGACCGTGGTCAGCTGCAGCGGGTTCGGCAAGGCCATGGTGGAGAATCTCTGAGCCGATGAGCACCCTCGCCCCTACCCTCGAACGGTTTCGGGCCGCCGACCGCCAGACTCGCCTCGACCTGCTCCTGGACTACGCCAAGAAGCTGCCACCCCTGCCCCAGCACCTCGAGGTCATGAGGAACGAGGGCATGCATATGGTCCCCGAGTGCATGTCTCCCGTCTTCCTCTGGCTCACCAAGGAGCCGGCCGGGTTGCGGCTCTACGCCGACGCTCCGCGCGAAGCACCGACGGTTCGCGGGTTCGTGGCCCTCCTGGAGCGGGCCGTGCGCGATGCGGAACCCACCGAGGTCACCCAGCTCCCCAACGATCTCCTCGAGCGCCTGGGGCTGGTCGACATCCTCGGCATGAGCCGGATCCATGGCCTGACCGCGATCCTGCAGCGGGTGAAGAAGATGGCGGAAGCCACCGCGAAGCGCAGCGCCTAGCCCCCAACCTCAGCTCCCTGGCGGTACGGTTAAACAAAACGGCGGGAGGAGCCTCGCGCCCCACCCGCCGTGACCGGCCCTTCGATTCGACTCAGGGCTTCTCGATGGGCACGCCCACCAGGTTCCCCCACTCGGTCCACGAGCCGTCGTAGTTCCGCACCTTCTTGAAGCCGAGCAGATAGGTGAGCACGAACCAGGTGTGGGAGGAGCGCTCGCCGATCCGGCAGTAGGCGACGACATCGTCGTCCGGCTTGAGTCCGTTCTCCTCCAGGTAGATCCGCTTGAGCTCCGTGGCCGGACGGAACGTGTGCGTCTCCGGGGTGATGGCGCGGCCCCAGGGAACGCTCTTGGCGCCGGGGATATGGCCGCCCCGCAGCGCCCCCTCGTTGGGGTAGTCCGGCATGTGCAGCCGCTCTCCCCGGAACTCCTCGGGGCTCCGGACGTCGACCAGCGGGCCGCGACTTCACGTGGGTCAGGACCTCGATCCCGGAAGGCGCGGATCCGGGTGTCGTCCCGCTCGCCGACCGTAATGTTGCCTGCGGGATAGCGCGGCAGGTCGGTCACCAGGTCGCGCCCTTCCTCCTGCCAGCGGGCCCGGCCGCCGTCCATGATCTTGAGGCGCTCCACCCCGAAGAGCCGGAAGACCCAGAAGGCGTAGGTCGCCCACCAGTTGTTCTTGTCGCCGTAGAAGACGACCGTCGTGTCCTGGTTGATCCCCTTGGCGCGGAGCAGTTTCTGGAAGCGGTCGCGGTCGAGGTAGTCGCGCCGGACCGGATCGTTGAGGTCGTTCACCCAGTCGATCTTGACGGCGCCCGGGACGTGGCCGGTCTCATAGAGCAGCAGGTCCTCGTTCGACTCGACCAGGCGCACGTTGGCGTCGCCCTTATGCTGGGCCACCCACTCGGTGGACACCAGGACGTCGGGAACCGCGTAACCGCGCTGTTCGATGGGAATGGCGGTCGCCGCGGGAGCTGCATTGGTCATCGTATCCTCCTCAAGAAACCTTAGTGGCACCCTGGATCCGTCTCTTACCGTGCCGGCCCAGCGCCCTTCGGCCCTCCCTGCCCTCAGAAATGCGCCGGCCGCGACGCCTCTCGGGATCGCGGCCGGTTGCACATTGCGGTTAGGAACAGTCCGCCTCTAGCCAGCCAGCACGCGATCCTCCCGAGAGGCCTCGGTACAGCACCTCGAGTCGGCGACACATCGCAGCATTGGAGCGATCACGCGATGAACCTCCACCCTGGATCTCGAAACCGGCCAACGACCTGCAAGTACGACTAAAGACATC
Source organism: uncultured Gemmatimonadales bacterium (assembly GCA_963704015.1). Classification (GTDB taxonomy): domain Bacteria; phylum Gemmatimonadota; class Gemmatimonadetes; order Gemmatimonadales; family GWC2-71-9; genus DATIWD01. Next base: position 235,329 of record CAVPGI010000003.1, on the reverse strand, counting down.
GGGTTGTCAAGTAGAGACCGGGACCCTCCGGCCTGGGAGTCGCGCACCGCCAGTGTCCGGAGTATCATGAAGGCGGCCTTCAGCGGATCAGAGATGCTATGGCGGCGACCCTCGGATGGGCCCGGTGCACCGAACGCATGGCGGATATCCTGCGCCGTGGCGCCTGGTACCCCGTGGTGGAGGAGACCCCGGACGGAGGGGTCGTAGTCGAGGTGGACCAGCAGCGCATCCGGGTCAAGCGCGGCGACGTCAGCATCCGCAAGGAGCCGCCCACGGAGTGGAGCATCGTGGTGCGGACCGGGGTCATGCGCCCGACCTGGAGCGGGGCGGGTAGCTCGGCCCCCACGACCTACGCCGTCTGCCCGGCCTGTCGGGAGCGCCAATACATGGACGGCAAGCCGAAAGAAATGGAGTGCCGGCGCTGCAAGAAGTTGGCGCCGGTCAACTGGGTGGAAACCTGCTGACGACCCATCCCCAATCCGGCTGACCCGCAGGCCTCGCGCCTCGCGGAACCATCATCACTTCTTCCGACCACAACCTCCTCCACTCGCGGCCCTGCGGCATGTCTCTCTACCGTCCTGCCCGCTGGCCCGGCGCCCTGGCCCTGCTGCTCGCCGCCTGCGCCCCCGCGACCCCCGCTGGCGTGTCCCCCAATGCCGGCGATTCGCTACGCTTCGAGCGGTTCATCGACAGCTACCTCGAAGGACCGGAAACCGAGGAGGAACCCGGGCCGGGCCGGATCCTGGCCGGCCTGGACCTGGCCGAGGAGGGCCGCGAAGCCGCTCGAGCCACGAAGCAGCTGGAGCAGCTGCACGGCATCGACACCACCCGCCTGGTTCTGGATCAGCGGATTGACTGGCTGCTGCTCGAGTCCGTGCTCCGCCGCCAGGTGTACGACACGGTCCTCCACCGCGCCGAGCGGTCCCCGGGAAACTATCTCACCCTGGGCAACCTGTTCTGGCGGGTGGCCGGCGACCATCCGCCGACCGCCAGCGATTGGAGTGCCGCGCGGGTCGACCTGGAGACCGCCCCACGCGCCCTGGCCCTGGGTCGCCGGCAGCTCAAGGCGCCGCCGCCCTTGTGGGTGCGCCTGGCCATCACCTCGAGTCAACGATTCAGCGAGTTTCTCGGTGGAGACTTCCGCGAGCGGGTGAGCGCTTCGGCGCCCGATTCCTCGCGGGAAGTCCTGCTGACCGACGCGGCGCAGGCGGTGACCGCCCTCGACGGCTACGCCGCCTTCCTCAAAGACACCCTGGTGGCGGGCCCCGACGGTTCCTGGGCCACCGGAGCCGCCTACTACGATTGGGTGCTCGAGAACGTGAACTTCCTTCCCTTTACCGCGGACAGCTTGATTGCGGAGGGGCGTCGAATCCACACCGAGACCAAACTCGCGTTGGATTCGCTGGCGAGGGCGCTGCGACCGGGAACCGATTGGCGGGTGCTGGCCGAAGAGCTGCGGAGCCGGCATCCCGAGCCGGGCGCCATCACCGACGCCTACCGGCACCAATCACATCGGGTCCAGGCGCTCCTGATCCGAGACGACTTGGTGCGGCTCCCACCCGCTCAGGAACTGGTCTTCGTTCCCACGCCACCGCAGCTCCGGGACACCTACGCCTGGGGCGGTTACGGAGGCTTGACCGACCGGGACGGCGTGAAAGTGGGACGCTTCTTCGTGACCGACGTGGTCCCGGGCATGAGGCCGGAAGAGATCACGATGAAGCTCAGGGCCCAGAACAACGGCTGGATCAGCGTGATCGCGCTGCACGAGGGCTATCCGGGGCATCACCTCCAGGCGGTCTACACCTCGCTCAACCCGCGGAAGCTCCGGCGCCATCTCGACAACACCTACTACGACGAGGGGTGGGCCCTGTACGCTGAGCACTGGATGGGCCGGGCCGGCCTCTACGACGACAACCCGGACGCCCGGTTCGCCCAGCTCCAGATGCGCCTGTGGCGGACCGCGCGGGTGATCATCGATCCGTCGCTCCACACCGGGGCCATGACCTACGACCAGGCGGTGCAATTCTTCGTGGACGAGGTGGGATTGGAACGGAGCGCGGCCGAGGCCGAGGTCAACCGGTTCACGACCTGGCCCACCCAGGCTCCCAGCTACATCGTGGGTTGGCTCGAGCTGGAGCGGCTCAAGACGGAGATTCAGGCCGCGGTTGGGGACCGCTTCTCGGAAAAGGAATTCGTGGAACGGGTCTTGGAAGGGGGGCCGCTGCCGCTGGCGCTGCTCCGGCGCTCGGTGCTGGCCGCCTACGGAATCGGGCCCGACGCGGCGACCCGCTCGGCTAGTCCCTGAACTGGCCGCCTCCTCTGGCCGGCGCGGGAACTTCGATCTTGGCCGGCTCCGGGGTGAAGTCCTCGCCGGGATTGATGAAGCGGTCCCGCTCGAAGCGGAACTGCTTTTCGTAGAGCTGGGCATAACGCCCCCGTGCGGCCAGAAGCGTCGGGTGCGTCCCGCGCTCCACGATAACCCCCGAGTCCAGCACCAGGATCTGATCGGCGCTCAGGATGGTGCTCAGCCGGTGGGCGATCACGAACGTGGTCCGGCCGCTCCGAAGGGCCCGGAGCCCATCCTGAATCAGCTGCTCGCTCTCGCTGTCCAGGCTCGAGGTGGCCTCGTCCAGGATCAGGATGGCGGGGTCGGCCAGGATGGCCCGCGCGATGGCCACCCGCTGCCGCTGTCCCCCCGAGAGTTTGACACCCCGTTCCCCGACGATGGTTTGGTACTGCTCGGGAAAGCCCTCGATGAATTCGTCGCAGTGCGCGATCCGGGCCACCGCCCGCACCTGGTCCATGGTGGCCTCGGGCCGGGAGAACCGGATGTTGTCCGCCACCGTGCCGTCGAAGAGGAAGTTGTCTTGCAGCACAATGCCCAGCTGGCTCCGGTAATCCCGCAACCGAATCCCGGCGAGATCCTTCCCGTCGATCAGCACCCGCCCCGCGGTGGGCCGGTTGAAGGCCATGACGAGACTGATGAGGGTGCTCTTGCCCGATCCGCTGGGCCCCACCAGCGCGGTGGTGGTCCCGGCGGGGGCCGTGAAGGAAACGTCCTTGAGCACGGGGACGTCGGGGCGATACTCGAAGTTCACGTGCTCGAACGCCACGGTGCCCCGGATCTTGCCCGGGGAAGCGCGACCACGATCCTCGTCGTCCTCGGTGGCCATCCCCGTCAGATCCCGGATTCGGTCGAGCCCCGCGAAGGCCTCGGTGACCTGGGTGCCGATGGAAGCGATCTGCACCAGCGGGGCGGCGACCATGCCGGTGAAGAAGATGTACATCACGAAATCACCCAGGGTCATGGTCTGGCCGATGATCGCGTTCCCACCCACCACGATCATCAGCGCGCCGATCAGGCCAATCACCACCACGCTGAGGGCGCTCACCGCGGAGACGCCGGTCATGGTCGCGGCGACGTTGCGGAACAGGCGGTGGACCCCGCGGGTGAAGACCAGCTGCTCCCGTCGTTCCGCCACATAGGACTTGACGATCCGGATGCCGGCCAGCGACTCGCCCAGCCGGCCGGTGACCTCGGCGGCGATCTTGCTCCGCTCGCGAAAGATCGGGCGCAGGCGGACAAAGGCGAGCGCCATACCGCCGGCGAACACCAGCAGGAGGACGATGGTGGCCAGCGTGAGATGCCAGTTCAAGTAGAACAGCACCCCCAGCGCAATCGTCGCGGTCACCAGGCCGCCCACCAGCTGCACCAGCCCGGTCCCCACCAGGTTGCGGATGCCCTCCGCGTCGTTCATGATGCGGGAGATGAGCACCCCGGTCTGGGTGGCGTCGAAGGCGCGGACGGGAAGACGCAGCACATGCTGCTCGACCCGGCGCCGCATGTCGGTGATGGCCCGCTGCGCCGCCACGCCGAGCACCTGCGAGAGGGCGAAGGAGGTGACGGCCTGGACCACGGTAGCCAGGAGGACGGCGCCGGCCAGCGGCCACAACAATTGCCGCTGACCCGCGATCAGGACGTGATCGATCAGGTACTTGGAGCTGGCGGGCAGCACCAGGCCGGCGAGGCGGCTGATCAGCATCAGGACCAGCCCCAACAGGAGCCGGCGCCGGTGAGCCCAGACCAGTGCCCGCGCCTCCCGCCAGACCACCGGCCACGCCACCCGCTTCTTTTTCGGTTCGCTCATGTTTCGACCATGGATTCACGCACGGCCCCAAATCTAGCAGGGTCGGACGGGGGTTCCCGCACGCCGGAGGTTCGGTCCGATCGTGAAGAGAAGGCACTAGCTTCGACCCCCTGGCATCGGTATCCTACCGTCGGTCCTACCCGGAGTTTGTCGCAGTGTCCGACGCACAAAACCGTCTTCAGGCCGCCCTCACCGGACGCTACGCGTGCGAACGCGAGATCGGCCATGGGGGCATGGCGACGGTGTACCTCGCCCAGGATCTCAAGCACCGGCGGCCCGTGGCCATCAAGGTGTTGCATCCGCACCTGGCGGTGCACCTGGGCGTCGAGCGGTTTCTCCGGGAGATCGAAATCGCCGCCCGCCTCAACCACCCTCACATTCTCACCCTCATCGACTCCGGCGAAGCGGACGGCTTCCTCTACTACGTGATGCCGTTCGTCGAGGGGGAGTCGCTGCGGGGCCGGCTGATCCGCGAGAAGCGCCTCCCCTTGAGCGAGGCGCTGCAGATCGCCCGTCACGTGGCGGCCGCCCTGGCCTACGCCCATGGACGAGGCGTGGTGCATCGCGACATCAAGCCGGAGAACGTGATGCTCCACGAGGGGGAGGCCATGGTCACCGACTTCGGCATCGCCAAGGCGATCACCGAGGCCGGCAGCGAGAACATCACCCAGACCGGCACCGCCATCGGGACGCCGGCCTACATGAGTCCCGAGCAGGCGGCGGGACAGACCGACCTCGACGGGCGGAGCGACCTCTACAGCCTGGGATGCACGCTCTACGAGATGCTGGCGGGCGAGCCGCCCTTCTCCGGCCCGACGGCACAGGCGGTAATGGTGAAGCGGTTGAGCGAGCCGGTCCCGTCGCTCCGCGGGCTTCGGGGAAGCATTCCCGATGGCATCGAGCGCGCGGTGGCCAAGGTGCTGGCGCGCGATCCCGATGAGCGATTCGACAGCGGCACCACGCTGGCGGCCGCGCTGGCCCTCCCCGGGGTGGCAACGCCTCCGGGACCCACCACCGTCCTGGCCGGCGGGGCCGGCAACAAGGCCAAGTCGATCGCGGTGCTCCCCTTCGCGGACATGAGCCCGGAGCGCGACCAGGAGTACTTCACCGACGGCATCGCCGAAGAGATCATCAACGCCCTCACCAAGATCCGGGCGCTGCGGGTCGCCTCCCGCTCGTCGGCCTTCGCCTTCAAGGGCAAGAACCAGGACATCCGCCAGGTGGGGGACCAGCTCAACGTGAGCACCGTGCTCGAGGGGAGCGTCCGCAAGGCCGGCAACCGGCTCCGGATCACGGCACAGCTGATCGACGTGGCGGACGGCTACCATCTCTGGTCCGATCGCTACGACCGGGACCTGGAGGACGTCTTTGCGGTGCAGGATGAAATCGCGGGGAGCATCGTCAAGGCGCTGCGAATGGTCTTGAGCGAGGAAGAGAAACGGGCCATCGAGAATCCCCGCACCGACAACCTGCAGGCCTACGAGTACTACCTGCGCGGCCGGCAATTCTCTCACCAATACCGGGAGAAGGGACTCCAATTCGCGCGTCGCATGTTCGCCCGCGCGATCGAGCTCGACCCCCAGTTCGTCCTCGCCTACACCAGCGCCGCCGATTGCAGCTCCCTGCTCTACATGTGGTGGGACGCCAGCGAGGCCAACCTCGAGCACGCCGATAGCGCGAGCCAGAAGGCGCTCGCGCTCGGCCCCGAGGTGGCCGAGGCCCATGCCTCGCGAGGACTGGCCATGACGCTGCGCAAGCGCTACGACGAGGCGCAGCAGGAGTTCGAGACCGCCATCCGGCTCGACCCCAAGTCCTTCGAGTCCTATTACTTCTACGGACGAGCCTGCTTCCAGCAGGGCAAGCTGGCCGAAGCCGCCAAGCGCCTGGAGCAGGCCAGTGAGGTGCGTCCCGAGGACTTCCAGGCGCCCAGTCTGGCGTCACTGGCCTATAAGGGAATGGGGAAATTGGCGGAGGCGGATGCGACGCGGCAGCGGTCGATTGCCATCATCGAGAAATATCTCGAACTGAATCCCGACGACGCCCGAGCGCTGTACCTGGGAGCGGTCGACCTCTGCCAAGCCGGCAACCGGGAGAAGAGCCTCGAGTGGGCCGGCCGGGCGCTGGCCCTCGACGCCGAGGACTCCGTGGTGCTCTACAACGTCGGCTGCGTCTATGCCCTCACCGGCGAGACGGAAAAGGCCCTCGATTGCCTGGAGCGCGCCGTCAAGAACGGCTCAGGGCACCGGGAGTGGATCGAGCACGATTCGGACCTGGCTTCCCTTCGAGAGCATCCCCGCTTCAAGGCCCTGCTGGCCAGCATCTAGCGTTTTCCTCTTGACGTGAGGGGATTGGGCCGCAGATTTTGAGCATGCGGCTTCCCCGGGTCTCGCGCACGGTGATGATAGGGGTTCTCGCCTGGCTCGGCGCCGTGAGCGGCATCGCCGGCACCCTGGTGGCGCAGACCGAGCTGGCAGCCGAGCCCGGCCCCGGCTCCCGGGTCCGGGTGGTCTGTACCGCGGCCGGGAACTCCCCGCTCATCGGCACGGTCCTCTCCCACGATCAGGACTCGCTTCGGCTCGAGCTGGCCAGTTGGGCCGACCCCGTCTCGCTCCCCCATCCCACCATCCGGCGCATCGAAGTCAGCTACGGCCCCCAATCCAACGCCGACCGCGGTGCGCTGCGCGGCGCGGTGGTCGGGGTCCTGGCCGGGATGGTCGCGGGGTTGTTAGTCACCAACACTCAATCGGGGACGGCCAATACACCCGCCGCGAGAGCCGTGCTCGGCGCCACGCTGTTCGGACTCACCGGGGCCGGCGTGGGAGCGGCGATCGGCTCCCTGTCGGAGAGTGAGCGCTGGAAAGAGGTCCCGCTGCAGCAGCAACCCAACTTCGTTTCGCCCTGACTCCCTCTCACAATCGACGGCCCACCCTTCAGCTCGCTCAGGGCGAGATCATCACGTGCGCCCAGGGCTTCCCGGGGTACATGAGCCAGGGCTTCCCGCCGCCCGGTAGAGTGGGCAGTCCGGTGGTCTCCGCGGTGGCGTAGGGCAAATAGATCACGTAGAGCGGCTCGGCGCCGCCGGCGATCCCGGTCTGCGCGTTGACGCTGTCCCCGCTCCCGAACAAGGAGTAGAGGGCACTGGGATGGTCCGGCATCTTGAGCGTCCCCGCTTTCACCTCGGCTAAGCGGACGCTGTCGACTTGGGCCCGCCTGCTGCCCTGTTGCCGCAGATCCCGCCCGCGGGCCATGAACGGCTCGAGATCCTTGTGGTAACAGGCCACATGCCAGTCGCGCTGCGACGGGTCGTCGGCCAGGCAGATCATGGCGTTGGTGCCCTGGCGGAGGGTCACCATACGATGGTAGTTGGAATAGCCGAGTACCGTGGCGCCGGCCCGGAGCGATTCCGGCAGCGCGCTCACCGCACCGGAGATCTGCACGGCGGCCGACGGCACTTGAGCGGCCAACACAGTGCCGCCCAGCAGAGCCCCGGCGCCGAGACAAGAGGTAATTCGTGACGACATAGATCCCCCAGAGGACATGCCAGCGGACGTTGGCTATAGCGGCCGGTATACAGAGAGCGTGACGTTTCTCAGCGGACCCAGGTTTCTCTCCTTGACGTCAACGTAGGCCTGCCGAAAAAGATTCGAAAACCTTGGCGATGAAGCAGGTCCCCAACGCCTTGTCGCCCAGCGCAGGTCGACGATGGAGGTGTCCGACCGGAGCCCGGCGATCCGGGCCGCGAACCCGGGCCCGGTTCAGGTTCCGACATTGCAGATGGGGGAGGACGCGAAAAGGGTAACCCGTCCGGCGAGAGCGGTCCAGAGGTGCGGGACTAACGAAGCTTGGTATTGGTCAGGTCGCGCGCGTTCTCGAATCAGCCGGCCTTGGCCGTCGCGCGCCGAGCGATTCGAGCGCCGAGGCGATGCCCGGTAGAGGCAGCATGTAATCGACGGCGCCCCGCTCCAGCGCGGCCCGAGGCATTCCGAAGACGGCGCAGGTGTCTGCGCTTTCCGCGATGGTGGTGCCGCCGCTGGCCCGGATCAGGCTGAGACCCTCCGCGCCGTCGTACCCCATGCCGGTCAGCAGTACCCCCAGCACGCGCCCGGGACGGGCCTGGTTGGCCGCCTTCATCAGGACATCGACGCTAGGTACATGACGGCTGCTGTTCGCCTCCGCACTCAGCATGGCAACCAGGGAGCGACTGAGGCGAAGGTGGGAGCCGGCCGGCGCAATCAACGCCCGGCCCGGCCGCAGCCGTTCTCCCTCGCCCGCCTCGCCCACCTCGATCCGGCAGACCCGATTGAGCCGTTCGGCGAAGGGCCGTGTAAAGCCCGGCGGCATGTGCTGAACGATGACGATCGGGAGCGGGAACACCGCCGGGAGGCGCTCCAGCACCAATTGCAACGCCGCGGGTCCGCCGGTCGACGCGCCGATCACGCAGAGATCGTAGCGGGAGGCGTCGAGGATCAGTTCGCCGGAGGGCGCCGGGACCGCGCGGGCGGGGGCGGCTTCCTGCTGGGGGCCAGGCTGCCAGGCCAGCACCCGCTCCCGCAGCTCCAAGCGGACCGCGTCGAGGTCGAGCAGGTCGAGCGTCGCCTTGTCGATGAAGTCCACGGCACCGATGGCGAGTGCATCGAGCGTCGCCTCGGCACCCTCGCGGGTCTGAACGGAGACCATGATCACCCGCAGCGAGGGCCGCCAGGCCAGCAGGGACCGCAATACGCTGAGCCCATCCATCCCCTGCATCTTGATGTCCAGCGTGACGACGTCGGGCTCCGCCTGAGGAATCCGCTCCAGTGCCTCGACCCCGCTGGCCGCAGTGCCCACCACGCGGATCTCGGGATCCGATTGCAGGACTCGCGTGAGCGCCTTGCGAACGAACGGCGAGTCGTCGACCACGAAGAGCCGAATCATCCGTTGCCTCCGCCCCCGCCCCAGCGCCGGCGATAGACCATGGCCCCCTCGAGATAGAGCGGCTCGAACGACGGCGTCCGGTCGATCAACGACTCGGCGTGCCCTAGAAAGAGGTAGCCGCCGGGCACCAAGGCCCGTTCCAGCCGAGCGATCAAGGAGGTGAAGGCCTCCTCCGTGAAGTAGATCAGCATGTTGCGGCAAAAGATGGCGTGGTACGCACCCCAGGCCATGCCGGAAACGGGCGCGGCCAGGTTGGCCTGGAAGAACCGGACGCCCTTGCGGTAGCGGTCCCGCAACCGGAAGCGGCCTTCCGTCTCGATGAAGCAGTGGCTCCGGGTCTCCGGGTCGCAGCCCCGGAGCGACAGCTGCTCGTAGATCGCTCCTCGGGCCTGCATGATCCGTTGCGGATTGAGATCGCAGGCATCGATTTCCCAGGAGAGCCCGTTGAGTCCCATGCCCGCATCCACCAGTCGCACGACCAGCGAGTACGGCTCCTCACCGGAGGAGCAGCCGGCGGAGAGAATCCGGAGCGGTGCGCCACCCAATCCCGGGGTCATGGCGGGGATCACGTGGCGCAGCAGGATCTCGAAGTGCTGCTGCTCCCGGAAGAAATAGGTCTCGTTATTGGTGAGCCGCCGAGCCAGCTCGGCGAACTCGGTCTCGCGCTCGGGATGCAGGGTGAGGTAGTGGTAGTACTCGCGGAAGTCCTGCAGGTGCAGGGCGTGCAGGCGTGGCCGGATTCTGGCCTCGAGAATTTCCCGGCGCGGGCCGTCGAACCCCAGCCCGAACCGTTCAGCCATCAGATCGGTCAGGAGCTTCCAAGCGGCGCCCTCGGGACCGATCATGAGGCCGGGGCGATCGAACCGCCTTGCAAGGCCGAGCGCGCGGTCTGGGCCACGATGGGTTCCACATCCCGCGCGAGATCCAGCAGCGTCCGCCGGGCCGCCGGCAGCGCCAAGCGCCCGAGGCCCTGCCCCGCTTCGTTCCGTACCACCCAATCGGGGTCGTCGGCCAGGCGCTGCAGCAGGCCGAGATCGCTCTCCGTGGCGAGGGCCGCCAATCCCTGGGCCGCGACCCGCCGCACCTCCGGGTGGGACACGTCCAAGCTCTCGAGGAGAAAGGGCCGCACGGCCGGGCTCCGGAGGCGCACCAGCGCCGCCATCGCCTCCAGCTTCTCGTGAATCGGTGCGGTCTGGCAGAGCGCCTCGAGTGGGCCGATGGCGCGTGCGTCCCCCAGCCGGCCCAGCGCGCGAATCACGTGATAGCGCAGCGAGTCGCCCGTGTGCAACAGCGCGAGCAGGGTATCCACCACCCGGCCCCCGGGGCGGCGAAGCAGGAGGTCGAGGACTTCCATTTGAATGGCCGGCTCGCGGTCGGCCAACGCGCGCAGGAGCAGCACCTCCGCCTTGGATCCTTCGAGTCCCGAGACCAGCCTGAGCGCGGCCCGCCGGATCGCCGGCGTACGGCCCTGGGCCAGCTGCAGGATCCGGTTGGCGAGGCCCGGACACCGCTTGCCGTCGAGGGTCCGGAGCACGGCCAGCATCAGCTCTTCAGGCGATCCCTCGCACAGCAAGGGTCCCAGCGCCGACTCCAGGGCCGCCGCATCCATCCGTGCCAGGGCGGCGGAGGCGGCACTGCGCTCTTCCTCCGATCCCCCGGTCAGCAGCTCCACCAGCGCCGGGATCGCCTCCGCGTCCGCCAGCGTACCCAGCGCCTGGCAGGCGGCGGTCCGCACTTCGGGTGAGGTATCGCCCAGGCGCTCGGTGAGAGCCGCACGGTCGGCGGTGGTGAACGGCAGACTGAGTAAGGCCCCGCGCCGCACCGCCGGCTCCGGATGCGTGAGCAAACCTGGCAGCGACGGCCGCAGGACCGAGGGGTAACGCCGAGCCAGTGCGCCGACCCAGGCTGCGCCCTCTCGTCCCGCGGCCCACCGCACCACGTTCGGCAGTAGTTCCCCCAGATCCGCGGCGATCACCAGCGCGGCGGCGGACCGGACCGTGCCGTCGCCGCCCCGGGAGCGATGCCGATCGTCCTCGCGAGTGCCTTGCACCCCATTATCCGGGCAGGGTTCGACACCTCGCAGCACCTGGTCAAGAAAGGCATAGATGCCCGATTCCGAGCGATCGGCCTGGATGCTGGGACCCGCGGGCGCCAGGGAGATGGGAGACGGCGCCCGCTCCAGGCCTGCGGCGATGGCCCGGAGAAGGGCGCAACGAAGACCGGCCGGATCGGTGACCAGCAGGAGATTGATCAGGGGGGCGACCGCCTCGGGCGCGCCGATCCGCGCCAGCGCCTCCATGGACGGCTCGGCCAGGAGGTCGTCCGAGACCAGCTCCAGCAGCGGGGGGACCGCGCGCGAGTCCTGCAGCGCGCCGAGGGCGTCGATGGCCGCGAGCTGAAGCCAGGGCTCCCGTTGGAGGAGGTCGACCAGAACCGGCAGCGCCACCTGGGCCCGGATCCGACCCAGTGCCTCGACCGCCGCCTGGGCCACGTTCACGTTGGCGTGGCCCACCAGTCGGAGCAGGGCCTCCGCGTTGGCGGCGGTCCCGATGTGTCCGAGGATGAGGCAACCGAACATGGCGACGTCGCCGTCCTCATCGGCCAGCATCCGCTCGACCATCGCGATGGCGTAGGGCCCCTGCCGCTCGAGCGCGGCGAGGGCCGAGTTCCGGAGCGTGGCTTGATCGTCGCGCGCCACCAGCCTCGCCAGGGTCGGCGGCTCGATATGGCGGGCGGCCCAGGCGATCGCGGTTTCGCGGGTCTCGGGATGATCCGACTCGAGCCCGGAGAGGATCAGCTCCTCCCGGGCCGAGAAGTCGGCAGAGGCGTGCAGGCCGGCGAGTTGGCTCGCCAGTGACGTGGTCATGTCGGGGTCAGGTGCGGAAGGTTTCGACCCGCTGGCGCAGCGTCTCGGATTCGGTGGCGAGGTTGCGCGCGGCGCCGCTCATCTGCTCGATCGCCACCAGGTTCTGCCGGGAGACCATGGCGATGGACTCGATCGCCTTGACGATCATGTCCCCGCCCCGCTTCTGCTCTCCCACCGCCTCGGACATCTGGTGGGTGAGGTGGTTCATCTTCTGGGCGGCGCTGGTGATCTCGCGGGCGCCGGAGGCGTTCTCCTTGACCGCGGTGGCGATCTGTCGGGTGAGGTTGGCCATGGTGCCCGCCATGTCCATCACGTCCCGCGCGCCGGCCGCCTGCTCTTCGGTGGCCAGAGCCGCTTCGGTAATCAGCTGCGAGGTCTGGTTGACCGACCCCACGATTCCCGAGAGCACCCCTTCCATCAACCCCACGGCGGACTGGGTTTCCTTCTGTACCCCGTCGATCACGCCGCTGATCTCCTGCGTCGCCTGGACCGATCGCTCGGCCAGCCGACGGACTTCCTCGGCCACCACGGCGAAGCCGCGACCGGCGTCACCCGCGCGCGCCGCTTCGATGGTGGCGTTCAGGGCCAGGAGGTTGGTCTGGTCGGCGATGTCCTCGATGACTCGGACGATCTTGCCGATCTCCTGAGACCGCTCGGCGATGGCCGAGATGGAGCCATGCAGCTTCTCGCCGCCGGTCTTGGCGTCGGCCACCGACTGCTTGGAGACCTCGTCCACCTGGTGGACTCGGGTCGCGATCCCACCGACCGTATCGATCATGGTGGAGAGGGTGCCGGTGACGGCTTCCACCGAGCGCAGCAGCGTCTCGCCGTGCTGGGCGGTCTGCCCCAGCACGGTGCTCATCTGCTGAATCGAGGCGGCCGTCTGATCCACGTTGGCGGTCAGGGATTCGGCGTTCTTGGTGAGGGCCTGCATCTGGGCCGCCATCTCCACCATGGTGGAGGAGGTTTCTTCCGTGGAGCTGGACTGCGCCTCGGCGCCCTTGGCCAGCTGCATCGAGGAGGCCGAGATCTGCTCCGCCGAGGTCGCCACGGTGCGGGAGGAGGTGGTGATCTGCCCGGCGATGGAGCGCAGGTTCTTGACCATCGCCCGCATGCTGTGCTCCAACCAGCCGATCTCGTCCCGCGAGCGGCTACGGACCTCGAGGGTGAGGTCGCCCTTGGAGACTTCCTCGGCGGCGAGACCCAGGGTGGTGAGGGGATCGGCGATCAGGCGCGCCAGCCCGAAGGCCAGCATCACCCCGAGGACCGCGGCCAAACCCAACAGGGTCAGGATCGTGGTCCGGGCGCCCAGATAGAGCTGATCGGGGGTGACGCCGCCGGACTGGCCGAGCGCCACCGCCTCATGCATGCGGTCCAGCTGCCGGATGGCAAAGGCACCCAGCACGCCGGTGATGATCAGCACGATAGTGAAACAGGTAATGATCTTGCGCCGGATGGTCCAATCCCGGACCATCTGAAGGACTTGCTCGCTCATGGGGCGTTTGACGAGTTGGGGTTCGAAGTGCCCTGGACCACGGCCTGCTCCAGGTCGAGGAGAATGAGAAGGCGCGATCCCAGACGGGCCACGCCGGTGATGTAGTCCGCATTGGCGGCCAGGATATCGTCGGGAGGCGGCACCACGGCACGCTCCGGCACCTTGACCACTTCCGCCACCGAGTCCACCAGGAGGCCCAGCGTCCGGGCCTGGGCATCCGCCACCAACACCCGGGAGCGACTGGTAAGGTCCACCGGGGGGAGCCCCAGGCGGCTGCGCAGCTCCACGACCGGGAGAATGCGGCCCCGGAGATTCATGACCCCGCGGATGTGCGGTGGGGCCTGCGGGATCCGGGTGATGTCGCCCACGCGTACGATCTCTCGGATCTTCGCGATGGGAACGGCGAACTCTTCCTGGTCCAGCCGGAAAGCGACCAGGTGGAGCTCGCGCTCCGCTTCGGCCCGCGGGGCGGCGCCCGCCCCCAGCTGCAGAGCGTCGGCGAAGGCCAGGATGTCCGGCGGCGTCGGTTCCGATTTGAGTGTCGTCATGGCTGCTCGATGCCGATCGTATTAGTGACGCGAGGCCGAAAGCTCGGCCCCCTGCAGGTCGGCCAGGCGCACCGTGTCGAGGATGCAGGCCACCTTGCCATCGCCCAGGATGGTCGCGGCCGATACGCCCGCGGGGCGGCCCAGCACCGGGTCGAGCGCCTTGACCACGACCTCTTCGTGCCCCAGCAGCCGGTCCACCAGCAGTCCGCGGTGGCGCGCGGCCGAGCGGAGCACCACGCAGTAGCGGCGCGCCCGTGCCTCTCCACCCAATCCCAGCACCTGGCCCGCGTCGGAGACCGGGATGACCGCTCCGCGCCACAGCACCATGCCACGATTGGCCACCTCGTGGATCATGGCCGGCGCCATCCGCACCGTTTCCGCCACATCCGAGAGCGGCAGGGCATAGCGCTCCCGCTCCACCGAGACCAGCAGCGAAGGCAGCACGGCGACCGTGAGCGGCAGGCGGAGCACGAAGGTGGTCCCGCGACCGGGCTCGCTGGTGACCTGTACCGTCCCGCCCAGCGCCCGGATCGATCGGGCCACCACGTCCAACCCCACGCCCCGCCCCGACAGGTTCGACACCTTGTCCTCGGTCGAAAGGCCGGGGAGAAAGGCCAGGGCGTAGATCTCCTCCAGGGTCGGGGATTCGGAGGTCGGGGCGAAGCCCAGGGCCCGCGCCTTGAGCAGAATCCGCTCGGGATCCAGGCCCCGGCCGTCGTCTTCCACCGTGAGGAGCACCCGATCCGATTGCTGCCGCGCCGCCAGGGTGATGCGAGCCTCTTCAGGCTTGCCCAGCCCTACGCGCTCGGCGGCGGGCTCGATGCCGTGGATCACGGCGTTGGTGACCAGATGGACCAAGGGCTCGCTCAACCGATCGATGACCGTCTTATCGAGCCGCGTCTCACCACCGGCGACCTCGAGGTGAATCTTCTTCTCGCGGTCCTGGGCCAGATCGCGGACCAGCCGGTTGAACCGGCCGAACACCGAGGCGATCGGGACCAGGCGGGTCTGCATCAGGGCGCCTTCCAGGCGCTTGAGCGTCTTTTCGAGCGCCAGAGCGGAGAGCTCGAGATTGGCCACCTCGCCCACTGACCGCCGCCAGGGGGCCAGGGTCCGCATGGTCTCCCGCATGCCCGCCTGCGCGATCATGACTTCGCCGAAGGCCTCCAGCAAGGAATCCAGCCGAGCGGAATCCACTCGCAGGGTGGTGATCGCGCCGTCGGTGCCGACTTCTCCCAACTCGCGCGGCGTGCGCCGCTCGGTGGTCCGCCGGTCGCCGGTCCGCCGCTCGGTCACGGTGGCGGCGCTCTCCAGGAACTGGCGCGCCTCGGCCAGGTAGGAGTCCGCTTCACTGCCGGTCGGAGGCGCCGTCTCGGCTGCGGAAATCAGATCGACTAGGAGGCCCGAGCCCCGGACCATCAAGCTGCCGGCGTGCGAACGGAGCTGCGGTGCCAGGGTGAGTCTCCCACAGAGGTCTTCCAGGCCATGGGCCAGCCCCTGAATGACGGTGAGGCCCATCATGGCTGAATTGCCCTTGAGGGTGTGCAGCTCGCCCTTGAGGGGGACCAGGAGCTCGTCTCCCGCCTCCCCGTATTCCCAAAGCCGCTCCAACCGCAGGCAGCGCTCCAGCACGTCCTCCGCCAGCGGAAGGCACTCGGCCACGTATTCGCGGATCAAGTCCCCGAACGGATTCTCTGGCGCGTTCATCTCACCGCACTCCCCGCTCGCTGGATCCAACTCCAGCCTTCGCCACCAGCGCCTCGAGTTGAGCCGGAGTGAAGGGCTTGCGGAGATAGGCCCAGGCCCCGGCGGCGAGGCCGCGAGCTTCGTCGTCCGGGCTATCCTCGGTGGTGACCAGCACCACGGGCGTCTCCGGCCGGAGCCCGGTCTCCCGGCGACGAGCCAGGAACTCGAGCCCATTCATTTCGGGCATGTTGAGGTCGAGGAAGACCATGGTGATCTCGGGATGGGTGCTGTAGAGCGCGAAGCCCTCGCGACCGTTATAGGCGTGCAACACGCGGCTCCCGCTCAGCTCACCGCGGCCGAAGACCAGGCCGTACATCTGGTGGTGGAGCTTGGAGTCATCCACCACCAGGTAGGTCGGGGGCGTCATGCGGGATGCTCCGAGGACAGGAGCCCCTTCAACGCCTCACGCAGGTCCTGAGGCTTCCAGGGCTTGTGGACGACCGTCGTCACGCCGAGGGCGCGGGCCTGGCGAACCAGGACCGAGTCGTCGGGTTCGGCGGTGGTGAGGACGATGGGAATGTTCTTGAAGGAGGGGCCACGCTGCCGGAGTGCTTCGAGGAACTGGACGCCGTCCATGTCGGGCATCCGGAGATCGAGGAGAATGAGATCGAACACGCTCCCCTTGGCGGCCAGGAGCTCGAGCGCCGCCCGCCCATTCAGGGCACACTCCAGCGTATGGTCCCGGGCCATGAAGACCAGGCCATACATTTTCTGAACCAGGGGCGAATCCTCGACGATCAGAATTCTCATGGCGCCATATCCCGCGATCGGCGGTGAATGGAAACCAGCGCTCTGACTGGGTGATGGACCGGGGGGGAGCCTGGGGGGGCCCCTCCCGGGATGGACGGAAATGAGTCAAATGCCGGGCTCAATTCGGGGCGCGCTTGGAGAGCACGTGAAGACCGGCGTCCCCCCGGCTCACGATGGGGCCGGTAACGGGCTGACTTACAAGGGCTTAGATCGCCGCAAGGGGTCTCGAGTCGGGCCCGGTGAAGCGGGCCCGGACTCGGGACTTAGGGGGAGATTCGAGTAGCGTCGCTGTTCAAAAGGCGAGAGGGGAAGGCAGGATGCAACTGAGGCCGTACTCGCGCCGGATAAGGCTCACGCGACCGGTCGGAGACTCAGAAGTTGGCGCGCCTCCGCCGGAGTGGCGGGGCGGCGGCCGTAGCGCCCGCAGATCTCCACGATCTTGTTCACCAGGTCGGCATTACTGGCCGCGAGCCGGGTCTGATCGTAGCGGATGTTGTCCTCCAGGCCAGTCCGGCAATGGCCTCCGGCCTCCAGGCACCACTGGTTGACCTCGAACTGGTGGCGGCCCAATCCCGCCGCGACCCAGGTGGCGTCCGGCAGCAGTTCCTTGAGCTCCGATCGCAGAAAATCGAAGATGGTCCGGCGGGCCGGCAGCGCGTTCTGGATCCCGAAGACGAACTGCACATGCAGCGGGGCGCGGAGCAGACCCTTCTTTAGCAGGCTCGCCGCGTTGTAGAGCATGGCCAAGTCGAAGACTTCGATCTCCGGCTTCACCTCGTACTCCAGCATCGTCTTGGCCAGGCCTTCCACGAAGTCCGGTGGGTTCTCGTAGATGCTGGTAGGAAAGTTGACCGACCCGGTGGCCAGCGACGCCATGTCGGGCCGGAGGTGGAGCATGGCGCCCCGCTCGCTCTGCTGGCGACCGCGCCCGCCGGTCGAGAATTGGATGATCATCCCCGGGCAATGCTTCCGCACCCCTTCCTGGACGGCGGCGAACCGTTCGGGATTGGAGCTGGAGGACTCGTCGTCGTTCCGGACATGGATGTGGACCAGCGACGCCCCGGCCTCGAAGGCCTGGTGCGTCGATTCGATCTGTTCCGCGGGCGTTATGGGGACGGCGGGGTTGTCCTTCTTGCGCGGAAGCGAGCCGGTGATGGCGACGGTAATGATGAGGGGATCGGGCATGTCCACAGATTACACAGAAGGGTCCGCAGATTCCACAGAGCTGTCCGCGACCCGGCTACACCGCTGAAGCGCGTAGGGGCGATGCATCAGGGCGGTTAGAAGTCCATGCCCAGGCGGAGCAGCACGTTCCTCCCCTGACTGTAGGCGAAGAGCTTGTAGCGGCTCAGATAGTCGGTATAGGTCGCGTTGGTGGCGTTGCGCACCCGGATCCCGAAGTTGATGGTCTGCCGCCCGATGGTACGCTCCAATCCGGCCCCCAGGTCGAGCAGCGCATAGCCGTCGGTGGGGGTGTCGAACGGCCCCAGCCGGGTCTGCTTGGCCACCAGCTCGACGCCGGTGGTGATATAGGCCCGGCCGAGCGGCCCTCCCGGGGTGGTATGCAGCTCCGCCTCGAGATCGCCGCGGAGCGGAGGGATCAGGGGCAGCGGCTGGCCGATCGTCTGGTTATCGCCCAGGACCCAGTCGAACCGGCCGCGCAGCGAGAGCGCCCCGGTGGCCGCGACTTGACCGGAGAAATCCACCCCCCAGAGGACGACCCGCGCGGTCTGGACGTACTGGTGGGCGGGGAGGGTGACGGTATCGCCTTCCTCGGTGATCACCGTGGCGGTGCCGCCGGTCGGCTCGATGTAGAGGTAGTCGTTGATCTGGTTGCGATACCCCGCCAGCTGCGCGCTCACCCGGCCCCGCTGCCAGCGCGCGGTGAGATCAGCATTGAAGCTGACCTCCGGCTTGGCGGTGGGGAGCCCGATCTCGAACCGATCCTCGCCCAGGTGCGGGCCGTTGGTATAGAGCTCGAACAGGGTCGGAGCCCGGAACGCGCGGCCCAGGTTGACGGCGAGCGAGAGACCACGGATCGGCTGGTATACCGCGCCCAGGTCGCCGGTCACGGCCGACAGGGTCCGGCTCTCCGCGCCGCGCTGCAGAGCGGCGTTGGAGTCCGCGTCCACGTGTCGCAGGTCGCCCCGGATGCCGGCCAGGAAGTTCCAGCGGCCCGTGGTCGCCCGCTCGAAGGCGAAGATGGCGCCGGCGCCGGTCGTCGCCCCCGGCACCAGCGGAAACTGGCCCTCCGACTCGTTGCTCTGGTACATCCCCGATACGCCAAGGGTGCCGGTGAGCCACGGCCGGCCGGTATGGTGGAGGAGCACATCGGTGGTGATGGTGTTGAGCTTGAGCTCGAAGGTCGGCTCCTCGGCCCCGACTCGGCTCTGGTCCACCACCTCCTGGAGCGAGTGGTGTTGAAACTGGCTCCGCGTCTCCAGCCGGAGGCCGCCCAGCACGAAGTTGGTGAGCAGCTGTACCCGGTCGTCCCCCAGTTTGCGAAGCGGGCCTAGAGAGTCGTCGTCCGGCACGGGCGGGCCATCCAGCAGGCCGAAGTGCCCGCCGTAGTGCTCGTAGCGCAGGGTGCCGTTCGAGCTCCTGCCGTTCAGGCCCACCGCGATCTCGCCGTTCACCGCGTAGAAGCCGGTGTTGTACAAGGTGCCGGTCGGGGTCGAGTCGTTGCCGGCGGGCGCGTGATAATTGCCCGCTGTCCGCCCGATCAGGATTCCGCGCCAGCCGAAGCTTCCCGAGGCGCCCTCGACCCGAAGGGGGCCGCCGAATTCTCCGTTGTTGGTGCCGCCGTAGAGCTCGGTGCTCCCCCGCACGAAGCTCCGGCCCCCCCGGGCGTCCGGCACCGGGTCCGGAATCACGTTGATGACTCCGCCCATCGCGTCCGACCCGTAGAGCACACTGGCGGGTCCCCGGATCACTTCGATCCGCTTGGCGAGGAGTGGGTCAATCGAGGGGCCGTCCTCGTCGCTCCACGAGTAGTCCTCGAGCCGGAGGCCGTTGTCGAGGGTGAGCACTCGGGGGCCGGTCAGGCCTCGAATGATCGGCTTCCCCACCTGCTCGCCAGTGCTCAGCGTCCGGACGCCGGCCAACCCGTCAATCGTGTGCGCGAGGGAGACCTGTTGACTCCGCAGCAGCGCCTCGCCGGCCAGCTCCTCGGAAGGCAGCGGAGAACTCTGGGGGTCGATCCCGGTCCGGGTGGCGGTGACGGTGATGGCTTCGAGCTGGAGCGCCGTGCGCACCAGCGTCACCACCACTTCCCGCATCACGGCGAGGTCCACGCCCTGGACGGCTGGGGCATACCCCAGGCAGCGGATCTCCAGCGTGTAGCGGGCGACCGGAAGATCGGGGAACACCGCCCACCCTTCGGCATCTATCACTCGCCGCCGGTCCAGCTCCGTCAGCGTGACGGTTGTGTTCTCCACCGGCCGGCCGGCGCTATCCACCACCCGGACGCGGAGGGTATCTCCGCCAGGGGCGGGGTTGACCCCGCGATGCGGCGCAGGGGCGATTTCCGAAAGTGCGGTCGACCAGAAGACCAGCGCGGCCAGCGCGGGGACGAGCACGGTAGCTCCTGGGTGTATGGACTTGATCAGGCGCTGGCGTCGATCGCGGGGCTCGGGGATGAAGGAAGCACCCTCCGCTCGCGGCCGCGCGCGCGCCGGGATACTAAGGAATGATCACTTCTCACCCGGAGTCACTGCAATGAAGCCTCGGCTTCAGCTCACCGCGGTGGTCCTCGGCTCTCTCGCTGCCACCCGATGGCCAAGGCGAGAGCCGAGACGATGTGCTGAGCCTGGCTCCCGGGCCCGACGCGGAACAGGGCAAGTGAAAAGCCCCGCCGGAACGATCTCCGGCGGGGCCTCGCGCTGTCTCAGTGGGCCTGGGTAGAGTTGAACTACCGACCTCACGCTTATCAGGCGTGCGCTCTAACCACCTGAGCTACAGGCCCCGGGGACAGGCTGAGGACGAGGATAGGACTGAGCAGTACTGGGTACTGAGTGCTGGGTCCCCCATCACCCTACCCCCACTCCGCCCAGTCCGCCATGACGGCCCGGTGAGGATAGCAACCCCTTCCCTGCTTGGCAACGTTACCGCCGCCTGGGTCGCCGCTCGTCTCCGTCCTCGGTTTCCTCGACATCCTCTTCCCAGCCCTCCTCCTCCTCTTCCTCGTCCTCGTCGTAGTCCTCGTCGTCATCCTCGTCGAGGTCCTCGTCGTCCTCCTCGTCGAACGTGAAGCCCTCGTCGTCATCGTCGAAGTCCTCATCATCCCTCCGACGACGCGCTTCGATGGCTTCCCGCGACGCATCCCACGCCGACATGATCTCCTCCGGCTCGAGTAAAGGTGAACGGTGGAAACGCATGGTCCGCGCGACCTCCTACGACGCATCGGCAGCCCGGGCCGCCGCCCGCGCCGCCTTCTTGCGATCCGTCGCCGCCAGCGCCCGCTTGCGAAGCCGGATCGTCTTGGGAGTTACTTCGATCAGCTCGTCCTCTTCGATGTACTCCAGCGCGTACTCCAGCGTAATCTCCCGCGGCGGCTCCAGCTGCACGTTGTCGTCCGATCCGCTGGCCCGCATGTTGGTGAGCTTCTTCTCCTTGGTGACGTTTACGTCCATGTCTCCAGGACGGGAATTCTCCCCGGCGATCATCCCCTCGTAGACCAGCTCCCCGGGGGCCACGAACATCTGGGCCCGCTCCTGCAGGTTCCCCAACGCAAAGGCCACCACGGCGCCCTGGCGGTCCGCCACCAGCACCCCCCGCTTGCGGCCGGCCAGCGGGCCTGCCCAGGGCCCGTAGTCGAGGAACCGGTGATGCATCACCCCGTTACCCCGCGTGTCGGTCAGGAAATCCGAGCGGTAGCCGAACAGGCCCCGGGCCGGGATTCGGAAGGACATACGCACCATTCCCTGCCCCGGGTTCTTCATCTCCAGCAGCTCGCTGCGGCGCGGCCCCAGCTTCTCGATCACCGTGCCGAGGTACTCCTCGGGCGCGTCGATCATGAGCTCCTCGTAGGGCTCCAGGCGCTCGCCGCCCGGACCGACCCGGGTGATCACCCGCGGCCGGGAGACCTGGAACTCGTAGCCCTCGCGCCGCATGTTCTCCATCAGGATGCCGAGGTGCAGCTCGCCGCGACCGGCGACGGACCAGGTGTCGGGGCTATCGGTGTCCTCCACGCGGAGTGCCACGTTGCGCTCCAGCTCGTTGTACAAGCGGTCCCGTACCTGGCGGCTGGTGACGAAGCGGCCCTCCCGCCCGGAGAAGGGACTGTTGTTCACCATGAAGTCCACCGAGATGGTCGGCTCTTCGACCGCGATCCCGGCCAGCCGCTCGGGCACCGCCGCGGCAGTGATGGTCTTCCCGATTTCGATCCCTTCGAGCCCGGACAGCACGATAATCTCGCCCGCCTCCGCCCGCTCCAGCTCCACGCGATTGAGCCCCTCGAAACAGTGAAGTTTGGTGATCCGGCTCCGCTCAATGACTTCTTCAGTCACCAGGCCCGGCTCGCCCAGGGGCAGCAGCGCCACCTCGTCTCCCACCGCCACCCGGCCCCGCTCGATTCGCCCGATCGCCATCCGGCCTACGTAGTTCGAGAAATCGAGGGTCGAGATCAACATCTGGAAGGGGCCCTCGGGGTCTCCCTTAGCCGGCGGGACGTGGTCCAGGATCGCCTGAAACAAGGGTTTGAGGTCGGTCCCAGGCTGGTCCAGCTCCGCGGTCGCGGTCCCGGCCCGGCTGGAGGTATAAAGGAATGGGGCATCCAGCTGCTCGTGGGTGGCCTCCAGATCAATGAAGAGGCCCAGCACCTCGTCGTGGACCCGGAGCGGCTCCGCATCGGCCCGGTCGACCTTGTTGATCGCCACGATGGGCCGGAGGCCGAGACTCAAGGCCTTCCGGGTGACGAACCGGGTCTGCGGCATCGGCCCTTCCGCCGCGTCCACCAGGATGAGCACCCCATCCACCATGCGAAGGATGCGCTCCACCTCGCCGCCAAAATCGGCGTGGCCGGGCGTGTCCACGATGTTGATCTTGACCCCGCCCCAGCGCACCGAGGTGTTCTTGGCCAGGATCGTGATTCCCCGCTCGCGCTCGAGCGGATTGGAATCCATCACCCGTTCCTCGACCTGCTGGTTGGCCCGGAAGGCACCCGCCTGCCGCAGCATCTGGTCCACGAGAGTGGTCTTCCCATGGTCGACGTGCGCGATGATGGCGATGTTCCGGATTTCCGCTGCTTTCGTCATTCGGTACCCAGGAGGTTCACGCAATCGAGGCGGTCCCGACGGTCCGGCGACAAAATCCCGCCCCTGCGCTCCAGTACCCCCTCTCGCGCGGCATATATAGACGAGTGCCTTGCATGGGGCAAGGGTGTGGTTGAAGGGCGGACAACGCGGTCAGGCGGACAGGACGGACAAGCCGGACAGGACGGGCAAGGCGGACAAATGGCCTAGGCCACGCCCCCAGAAACCGCACCGGCCTGTGCGACTTGACGGAACCCTTCCTGGCCTACCCGAGCGCCTTGTTTGACCTTTCCGTCTTGGCCGCCTTTACCGCCCTGTCCATCCTTCAGTGACCTATACAGCAGCCACGTTAGCCTCCCGGCGTTCGCGCGCAGGGACTCCAGCCGCTCGTACTCCTGAGGATCCACGATCTTCAGGTCGCGGGCGAGCTGAAGGGCGTAGGACAGCTCGGACAGCGACCCGTTGCTGATATCGAGGTACCTCCGGAATTCCGAACGACCCCGCTTCGCCGAGGCTTCAGCAATGCAGGCCGGTGCAGAGTACACAGCCTTCCGTACCTGCGCGATCAGCCCGTAGCGCTCAGTCCGGGGCCAGGAGTCAGTGGCCTGGTAGACCTCGACCGCCAACTTATGGCAGGCCTTCCAGGCGAGCAGCTTCTGGTATGGCATCATGAAGAGGAAAATCGGAGATCAGCCGGAGAAACCAGAACCAATTTGATGCGGGTTGGTGCGGAGTCGCGCTATTGCCAGATGATCGCTGGTGCTGGCCTCCTGGCCGTCTTGCCCGTCCTTTCCGTCTTGTCCGACCCCTAGTGATGGTGTCCTAAGCCTAGATGCACATGATCATACCTGTCCGTCCTGTCCGTCCTGTCCGCCTTGCCCGTCCTGTCCGTCATGTCCTCCTCACACCGGTTCCCCGTCTCGAGCTGGATGGTCACGTGCCCGATTCCAAGCCGGGCCAGGGCGCCCCGGATCTCCTGGAGCACGCCGGGATGGGACTCGAGGTTGGGCACCACCGCGTGGCCGCTCATGGCCACCATCCCGCTGGTGACGGTCCACACGTGCAGGTCGTGCACGGCGGTCACGCCCGAGACTTCGAGCATGCGCTGCTGGACCTCGACCATGGACACATGGGCGGGGGCGGCTTCGAGCAGAATGTCGGTGCTCTCCCGCAGCAGGCGCCAGGCGCCGATCAGAATCAGGAGGGCGATCCCGATCGAGATGATGGGGTCGGCCAGGGTCCAGCCGGTCGCGAGGATGATGACCGCGGCCACGATGGCGCCGGCCGAACCCAGGACATCGCCCAGGATGTGGAGATAGGCGGCCCGTGTATTGAGGCTGCCCCGGTGATGGTCCCGGAGCAGGAAGAGGCCGGCCAGGTTCACCAGCAGGCCCGCCACCGCCACCGCCAGGAAGAGCCCGGTCTTGATGTGCGGCGGCTGCCCCAACCGCTCAATCGCCTCGAAGACCACCCACCCCGCGATCCCGAACAGGCTGGCGCCGTTCACCAGTGCGGCCAGGATCTCCCACCGGAGGTATCCGTAGGTCTTGGAGGGATCGGCCGGCCGCTGGGCAATCCAGGCGGTGAGCAGCGTGAGCCCCAGGGCCCCGACGTCCGTCAGCATGTGACCGGCGTCGGCCAGCAGGGCCAGGGATCCGCTCAGCCATCCGCCCACCACCTCGACCACCATGAACCCGGCCGTGAGGACCAGAACCAGGCGGAGCCGAGCCAGGGCGGACCGGTTCGACGACGCCGCCGGAATGGCCGGGGCCCCGTGCGCGGTCACCGCGGGACAGGCCGCCAGCTCGGCGGCCTCGGTGGCCCCGCCCCGGCCCGACTCAGCGCTTGGAGTCATGAGACCATTCCCTTCCGCTCACCGGTCCTGTACCCGCAGGCGGATGGCATCCGCGTGACCCACGAGACCCTCCGCTTCCGCCAGTACGATGATGTGGTCCGCGTCATTGAGGAGCCGCGAGCGGTGATAGCCGATGATGCTGGTGCGCTTGATGAAATCGTAGACGCCGAGCGGGCTGGCGTAGCGCGCGGTGCCGCGGGTCGGCAAGACATGGCTCGGCCCGGCCAGATAGTCGCCGACCGGCTCAGGAGAATTGTCGCCCAGAAAAATCGCGCCGGCGTGGCGGATCTCCTCGGACAGGCCCTCGGGATCGCGCACCAGGAGCTCCACGTGCTCGGGCGCCCGCCGGTTGATCACCGCCACTCCGTCCTGGAGGCTTGGCACCCAGACCAGGAGGCCGGAGCGCTGCAGCGCCGCGCGGGCCACGTGCGCGCGAGGGGTCTTGGCGAGGGCGGCTTCGAGGGCGGCGGGCAGCGCATCGGCGACCCGCATGTCGGTAGTCACGCACCAGGCCACGGCATCTTCGTCGTGCTCCGCCTGCGCCACCAGGTCGGCGGCGATATGCTGAGGATCGGCGGTCGCGTCGGCCAGGATGACCAGCTCGGTGGGGCCCGCGATCATGTCGATTCCCACATCTCCCGCCACCTGTCGCTTGGCCTCCGCCACCCAGCGGCTTCCCGGCCCCACGATCTTGTCCACCCGCGGCACGGTGGGGGTCCCGTAGGCCAGGGCCCCGATGCCCTGGGCGCCCCCGATCCGGAACAACCGGGTGACGCCGCCCAGCGCGCAGGCGGCCAACACCGCGTCGATGGCGCCGGTCGGCGGGGTGACGGCGATGATCTCGGAGACCCCGGCCACCACCGCGGGTACCACGTTCATGATCACGGATGACGGGTAGGCCGCCTTACCACCCGGCACGTACAACCCGACGCGGTCCAGCGGGGTGACCCGCATCCCCAGGATGCTGCCGTCTTCCTGGAGCAGGCGAAAGCCGCTGTCGCGCTGGCGGACGTGGTATTCGGTGACCCGCGTGATGGCGGTCTCGAGGGCGTCGCGCAGGGTCAGGTTGATGCGGTCCAACGCTTCATGCCACACTGACTTGGGCACTTCCCACTCGGCTGGCGCCAGCTCGATCCCGTCGAATCGGCGGGTGGCGTCCCGCACCGCGGCGTCGCCCCGGCTCCGTACGTCGGCGAGGATCGCGGACACCACGGTGCGCGTTTCCGCGTCGGTTTCCACCAATCGCGGAAGAAAGGCGTTGAGCCGCTCCATTGGCGGCACGGTGATCTGACGGATCATCGAGTAGGCCCGCCCTCCCGAGACCCCGCTGGGGCGGCTAGTCTTACCGGGTATGGCAACATCCCTGGGCCTCCTGTCGGTGGCGGGCCTGGTCCTGGCCAACGCCTTCTTCGTCGCCGCGGAATTCTCCCTCGTCGCCGCCCGGAAGACGCGCCTGGACGGCATGATCCAGCAGGGAGATCGCAAAGCTATCCTGGCCCGGCGGGCGGTACAATCGCTGACCCGCTACATCTCCGCGACCCAGTTGGGGATCACCATGACCTCCCTGGGCCTGGGCTGGATCGGCGAGCCTGCCCTGGCGGATCTGATCGGCGGCGCCTTCGCCTTCCTCCCTTCGCCGCTCAACCTGGTCGCCACCCATACCGCGGCCGGGGTGATCGCCTTCACCGTGATCACCTTCCTGCACATCGTCCTCGGCGAGCTGGTGCCCAAGTCCATCGCCCTCGCCTACCCTGAGACGATCGCCGGGTGGACCGCCGGGCCCCTCATGGGCTTCCGCTGGCTCATGGCCGGGCCGACCGCGCTCCTCCTGGGGGTGGCCCGGCGGCTACTCAAATGGATGCATGTCCAGCCCCCCGAGCATCACGACCGCCTGCATTCGCCCGAAGAGATCCGGCTGCTGGTCGAACAGAGCGAGGAGGGGGGGAGCCTGGAGCAGGCGGACGCCCGCCTGCTGGCCGGGGTCTTTGAATTCAGCGAGAAGAGCGCTCTGGAGGTGATGACGCCGCGCACCCAGGTCGAGGCCCTGGCCGCCGACCTGACGGTCGAGGAAGCCGCGGATGAAGTGGTGCGTGCGCGCCGCTCCCGCTATCCGGTCTACTCGAACACCCTGGACGACATCGTCGGGGTGGTGCACGCCAAGGACATCCTGGCCGCGCTGCGCGCGCAGCCCGGCACCACCGTGGCCACGCTGATGCGGCCCGCCCTCTTCGTGCCCAGCACTCGGGAAGTGGAAGACGTGCTGGCCGACATGAAGCGACTGAAGGTGCATATGGCCGTGGTGCTCGACGAATACGGTGGCACCGCCGGTCTGGTGACGATGGAAGACCTCCTGGAGGAAATCGTCGGCGAGATTCTCGACGAGTACGACCAGCCAGCGCCCCCAGCCCCCGCCCTGGAAGGGGCGCCGATCCTGGACGGGAGCATCCCGATTTCCGAACTCAATACGGAGTACGACCTGGCACTCGATGACCGCGACTACACCACGCTGGGCGGCTACATCTTCGGCCAGCTGGGCCGGCTGCCCCGGCCCGGTGACCGGGTCAACGTGGGGGGCGACACCTTCGAGGTCGTGGAGATGGAAGGCAAGCGGGTAAAGGCCGTGCGGTTCCTCCAGGGCGCGGCCGGAAAGGCCTGAGCCGGAACCTCCGGCTCTTCCCCCGATTCATCATCCCCGCCGCCGACGAGCGCCGCTTACCGCTCACCGTCTGCGCCGTTAGTTTGCTCGCCCATGCCCTCGCGTCCTCCTCTCTCGCTTCCGCCCGGGGCGCTCGATCTCACCGGCGCCGCGGTACGTCATCGTCGCGAACTCCAACGCGCGACCATGGACGTATTGGCGGCCGCCGGCTACGAGGAAGTGTTGCCGCCGGGGTTCGAGTACGAAGAGGTCTTTCTGCGGGCCGGAGGCCCCGGGGTGGCCGAGCGCCTGGTCCGATTCATGGATCTGGACGGTCGTGTGTTGGCCCTGCGGTTCGACTACACCGCCAGCCTGGCGCGCGTAGCCGCCACCACCTTCGCGGTCGCCGGTCGTCCCTTGCGCCTCTGCTATTCCGGCGGCGTGTTCCGCCAGGATCCGGAGCGGGGCAGCCGGCCGCGCGAGACGCTGCAGGTCGGCGCCGAGCTGCTGGGGGAACCGGGACTCGGTGCCGACATCGAAGTCGTCCGGCTGACCCTCGCCTTGGCGCGCGCGGCGGGGCTGAGCGAGTTCCAGATCAATCTGGGTCACGCGGGGATCCTGGCGCCTGGCCTGGCCGCCCTCGACGAGGACCTGCGAGCGGAGGTCCATCGCTGGATCGATCGGAAGGATCGGGCCAGCCTCAATCGGGCGCTGGCCGGACAGTCACCCCTCGCGCGGACCTTGCTCACGCTCCCCTTTGTGATGGGCCGCCGGGCCGCGCTCGACGAGGCCGCACGCAGCGCCCCCGAAGCCTCTCGGCCCGGGCTCGAGCACCTGGGCGCCTTGAATGATGCGCTACGGCCGGAGGAGCAGACCCACCTGGTCTACGATCTCGGGGAAGTGCGCGGCCTCGATTACTACACGGGGATCCACTTCGAGGTGTTCACGGCCGGGGCGGGACGGGCGGTCGGCGCCGGTGGTCGCTACGACGGGCTCATGGCGCGCTTCGGTCTGGCGCGGCCCGCCGTGGGCGTCGCACTCGATCTCGACACCATCTGCGAGGCGGCACGGTGACCGTACAGCTGCGGATCGCCCTGCCCAAGGGGCGGCTCTACGACTCCACTCTCGAGCGATTCCGGCGCGCGGGGATCGCGCTCGCCGGCGATCCCGGACGGCGGCTGCTGGCTCCCGCCACCGAGCCGGGGATCGAGTTTCTCGCGGTCAAGCCGATGGACGTCCCCGTCTATGTCGAATCGGGCGCGGCCGACCTCGGCGTCACCGGAACCGACGTCCTCCGCGAAACCAACGCCGATGTTCTGGAACCGCTCGACCTCGGGTTCGGCCACTGCCGCCTGGTAGTCGCCACGCCGTCGGGCGCGTCATACCCCGATCTGCCCGGCGGGATCACGCCCCGAGTCGCCACCAAGTATCCCCGGCTGGCCTGGCAACACTTCGCCGCTGCCGGGCGGCCGGTCGAGGTCGTGGCCGTCGCGGGCTCCGTGGAGGTGGCCCCGCTCCTGGGGCTCTCGCACTGGATCGTGGATCTGGTGGATACGGGGAACACCCTGCGCGCCAATGATCTCGCCGAGCGAGAGGTGATTCTCAACTGCAGCGCCATCTTGGTGGCCAACCGGGCCAGTCAGAAGCTCAAGCTCGAACGCTTCCAGGAGGTGACCAGCCGCCTGGAGGCGGCGGGTCGATAACCGGACCCCGCCTACCGTCGCGCCGGGACTTCGGCATTCCGGCGCGCCAACTCGACCGCCAAGTCCAGCGCTTTCCTCATACTGGACGGGTCCGCCTGTCCGGTGCCCGCGATATCGAAGGCAGTCCCGTGGTCCGGCGAGGTCCTGGGAAACGGAAGGCCCAGGGTGACGTTTACCGCCGTGCCGAAGGCGGCCACCTTGATCGCGGTCATGCCGACGTCGTGATAAGGCGCCAGCACCGCGTCGAATTCCCCCCGGAGTGCCCGCAGAAACACGGTGTCGGCCGGCAGGGGTCCGGCGGCTCGTAGCTCAGCGGCGGCGGGCTCCATCACCCGCCGTTCTTCATCTCCGAACAGGCCGCCCTCGCCCGCGTGCGGATTCAGGGCGCAGAGCGCGAGTCGCGGGTTCTTGAGCCCCCACCAGTCGATCAGGGCTCGCCGAGTCACTCGACCCACCCGTACGATGCGATCCACGGTCAATAGCTCGGGGACCGCGCGCAACGGCACGTGCGTGGTGACCAGGACCACCCGGAGTCGCTCCGCGGCCAGCATCATCGCGACGTCCACATCCCCCGCGAGGTGAGCCAGCCACTCGGTGTGTCCGGGATAGGCGAAACCGGCGAGCTGAAGGGCCTGTTTCTGGAGCGGCGCGGTGACGATGCCGTCGACCTCCCCCTCGAGTGCCAGGCGAGCTGCCATCTCCACGCTGTGACCGGCGATTTGACCAGCGCGGACCGGGCGCGAGGCAGCGGGGCCACCTTTCCCCCACCGTCCCACCCCCAAGCGACGCGCGGCGGGGAGGTCCGCGATCTGGTCGTCGGCTCCCACCACGGTGAGCTCGGCCTCGATCGGGGCGGCCAGAGCCCGAGCCACGATCTCGGGCCCGATTCCGCGCGGATCGCCCAGGGTGACCGCGAGACGCGGGAGGCTGGAGCTGCGCAGGCGACGAGGCGTGTTTAGAACCCCCGAATCTCCACGTAGGCGCTGCGGCGGAGTTGTGCGACGTAGTGCTTGACGGCCAGGTCCTTACCCAGCCCGCTGCGGATCTGGTCCTTCACGTCCTCGTACCGCACCTCCCCGGCGGACCGGCGGTTCATCAGCTTCAACACGATGTACTTGTCGCGGTAGGACACCGGCCCCGGCAGCTTGAACAAGGGGACCACCGTCCCCGAATCCGCCTGGCCGATGGCGGTCTGGAACTCGGCCGGGAGGCGGTTGAGGGAGACATCGGTGGCGTCCTGATCCAGCGTGGGGTCGTTGTAGAGGCGCTGCAGGGAATCGATCGAGGCCCCGTTCAGCACCGCAGTCCGGACCCGCTCCGCCAGCGCCTGGGCGCTGTCCGCCTCGGCGGGAGTGATCTCCGGCATGATGAGAATGTGCCGCGCCTGGATCTCGCCGGGCTGGACCCGCTGGACCTGAATCACGTGGAACCCGAAGATGGTCTCTACCGGCGCCGAGACGACGCCCGGCTTGAGGCTGAAGGCGACCTGCTCGAACGACTGCACCATCATCCCGCGCCGGAACCACCCCAGGTCGCCACCCTGGTCCTTGGTCGTGGGATCCTCCGAGAACCGCTTGGCCGCTTGCGCGAAGTCGCCTCCATGGCGCAACGCCTTGGCGATCGAATCGGCCAGGAGAAAGGCGTGAAGTCTGGCGGTGGTATCGGCCTGGGGAGACACCACGATTTGCTTGAAGGAGACCGTCGCCGGCCGCTCACCCAGCTCGGCCTTTCGCTCGTCAAAGGCCTGCCGCATCTCCTTCTCGGTGGGGATCACCGGACTCAGCTTGTGCTCGCCCTGCAGCTTCTCCAGCAGCCGGTTCTTGAGGGCCTCTCGCCGCTGCTGGTCGCTGAGCCAGCGTCGATACTCTTCCGGGTTCTCAAAGCCGGCCTTCCGCAGCTCATTCCGATACTCCACCTCCGAAACGAACTTCCCCCGCACGTTCTTGACCTGCTGATCCACCCCTTCGGCGACCTCCTGGTCGGTCACCTTGATCGAGGTGTCCTCCTGGGCCCGCTGGACCAGCAGCTCGACGTCGATGATCTCCTGGAGTACCCGCCGGCAGTAGGCCCGCAGGGCGCCCTCGCTGTCGGGCAGCTGGATCCCCTGCTGGGCGATGCTCTGGTAGGCGGTCTCGTCCACGTAGGAGGCGAGAATCGGCGCGGTGCCCACCACGGCGATCACCCGGTCGACCGACTGCGCGGTGTCGCACCGCTGCGGGGTCTGCTGGGAAAATCCCGGCTGCGCCGCCGCGAGGAGGAGCGTCAGAACGAGAAAAAAGCGTACCGGCTGCGTGATCATGTCAATCGTCTCTGGGTCGAACCGGCCCCCGCACTATCCCCCCCGGGGATCGGCGGCGGACCCGGTGCCGGACGCAGGCCCGGCCCCCCCGGCTTCTTGGTCGTAGTCGTATCTCGCTGCTTCGCGACGATGGCCGCCTCGGTGAGGGCCAGGGCGACTCCGTCCGGGAACTGGCGATACGGATACCGGCCGCGAAGCACCGTGATCAACCCGCCGCCGGGCGGGCGGCTCTTCTGACCGGAGGCCAGGCGCTCGAGCAGCGCGTTCACCTTGCCCTCGATCCAGGCCGGGTTGCGGGCGGAGTCCGCATCGGCCGAGCCCCGGATCCCGAGGGCCACCTGCAAACTATCGAGGTCGTCGTGGTATTGCCGCCGGATCGAGGCCCACTCCACCGCCGTCACGCCCACACCAGCTGAATCCACCTCTCGGAGAACCAGTTCCGTCTGAGCCACGGCCTGCACGAACCGGAGGAGTTCGAGATCGCGCATCCGATCGAAGCGGGTCACGACCAGGGGGCCCACGCCCTGGATCCAGGTCACCAGCTCGCTCTCCGTGAAGGCACCGCCGCGGTACACGGCGAGGGGACGGTTCGACTTGAGGGCGTGTTCTCGATCGCTGAGAGCGGTCCGCGTCCGTTGAGCGGCGCCGGGCGGAATCTCCAGTCGGTAGCGGGTCGACAGGTTCGCCAGATAGAGCGAATCCAGATGGGGGCGGCGGCGCTCGGTCAGGTACTCCAGCCACTTGGCCCTGACCTCGGCGAGTGGAGGCCGGCGAATGATGTGATAGCCGGCCCGGGTCTCGATTACGCCGCTGTGCTGCCCGGTCGCCAGGGACCAGGCGGCACTGTCGAACCGGGCCGCGAAACTGCCGCGGGGCGCCGGGCTCATGACGCCTTTGGCGGCGCGGCCCGCGCTGTCGTCGGAGTATCGCGCTGCCAGCTCGCCGAAGTTCGCGCCCGCATCCAGGCGTGCCAGGAGGCGCGTAGCCTTGGTCTTGGCTTCGGCTCGTTGTGGAGCGGGGGCGTCGGACGGCGCCGCGATCAGAATCTGTTGCAGTAAACGCTCTCGCCCGGCGGCGTCCGCGCTGTCGGCCAGGGAATCGGGGACCGGAGGCCGATGGGCGGCCAGCGTGTCGCGCCAATGAGCCAGCCGTAACCGGAGCACCTGTGGCCACATGGCCGCGGCCGCCGTGGCCGAATCGTCGAGGCCCGCGTCGGAGGTCGCCGCCTGGATGAACAGGCTGTAGTTGATCCAGGTATCGGTCACCAGCTCGGCACCCTGGCGATTGAAGCCGACCTGCTTGCTCATGCTGCCCAGCAACGCGCCCAGTCGGTCGGTGGGGAGCCTGGTGATGCCGGCCTCCGCAGCCAGCGCCGGATGCGCGGTGAAGAGTTCACCCGGCGCGCCGCACCCGGCGACGGCGACCGCCGCGCAGAGCGGCCAGATCCGGAACGTGCTGCCTACCCGCATGCCAGAAGACTCCCTTTCAATTCGATGCCGGTGCCAAGGCCGGCTCGGGACCCACCGCCGCCCGAAGAGCGCGGACCAGCGCCGGCGTCATCGGCTCCCCACCCAGGCGGGTCAGGCGTAGCGCGAGCGGGACCGTCCGCCGAACCTCGGCGGCCAGCTGCACGTCGTCCAACGCTACCTTGAGCCCGGCCAGCCTCGGCACCGCCCCGGCGCGGAAGGTCAATCGCGCCTCCTCGCCGTGCACCAGAAGGTGTTGCACGCCGAGCCGTGCACCCAGGATCCTGAGCCGGGAGAGATGCAGCAGGTTTTCCGCCTCGGTCGGCAAGGGGCCGAACCGCTCGCGCATCTCGTCGCGAAGCTGCTCAATGTCGCCAGGGGCGGTGGCGCGCGCCAGTCGCCGGTAGAGATCCAGCTTCGCGTCGTCCTCGGAGACGTAGTGATCCGGGAGATGGGCCGGCTGGTCCAGCACCACCTCCGGAGGCGTAGGCCGATCGCCCTCTCCCTGGCCGCGCAGCGCACGAACGGTTTCGTCCAGCCACCGGAGGTAGAGGTCGAACCCGACCGCCTGGGCATGACCCGACTGTTCCGCACCCAGCAGATCTCCGGCCCCCCGCAGCTCCAGGTCCTTGAGCGCGATGCGATAGCCGGAACCGAGATCGGTGTGATGCTCCAACACCTTGAGCCGCTCTTCCGCGTCGCGATCAATCAGATCGGGCACCAGGAGATAGCAGTAGGCCCGGCGATGGCTCCGGCCGACTCTGCCGCGCAGCTGATACAGCTGAGCCAGGCCGAAACGGTGCGCGTCGTGCACCACCATGGTGTTGGCGTTGGCCACATCGAGGCCCGACTCCACGATCATGGTGGAAACCAGAATGTCCACCTCTCCCGCTACGAATTGCCGCATCACCTCTTCCAGCGGCTCGGCCGGCATCTGGCCATGCACCACCCCCACACGCGCGCGGGGCGCCAGCGCCCGCACCCGGGCGGCGATGGTGTCGATGGTCTCGATGCGGTTGTGCACGAAGAAGGTCTGACCGCCGCGATCCAGCTCTCGCGCCAGCGCCTCGTCCAGCAACCCATCGTCCCAAGGCTCCACGAACGTGAGGATGGGCGATCGGTCCCGGGGAGGGGTCTCGATGATGGTCAGGTCCCTGAGCCCGGCCAGGCTCATGTGCAGGGTCCGGGGGATGGGGGTCGCGGTCAGCGTCAACACGTGTACCGAAAGGCGGAGCGCCTTGAGACGCTCCTTGTGCTTGACGCCGAACCGGTGCTCCTCGTCGACCACCAAGAGGCCCAGGTCCTTGAAGGTGGCGTCGGGCGAGAGCAGCCGGTGCGTCCCGATCACGATGTCGACCTCTCCCGAGGCCAGCCGGGCCAGCAGCGCCTTCTGCTCCTTGGCGGTCCGGAACCGGGAGAGGACTTCGATCCGTACCGGGAAATCCACCAGGCGCTCGGAGAAGGTCCGTCCGTGTTGGTCGGCGAGAATCGTGGTGGGGACCAGGACCGCCACCTGCTTGCCCGCCTGCACCGCCTTGAAGGCTGCCCGCACCGCGATCTCGGTCTTGCCGTACCCCACGTCTCCGACCAGGAGCCGGTCCATGGGGCGGGGGGCCTCGAGGTCCCGCTTCACCTCCTCGGTAGCGCGGCGCTGGTCGGGCGTGTCCTCATAGAGGAAGGAGGATTCCAGCTCGCGCTGCCACTTGGTATCGGGCGGGAAGGCGAAGCCCGAAGCCACCTTTCGCCGTGCGTACAGATCGAGCAGCTCGGCCGCCATGTCCTGGATGGCGCGGCGGGTCCGGTCACGGACGCGTTGCCAACTGGTCCCGCCCAGGCGGTGGAGCCGCGGCGGCGGGCGATCCGAGCCGTCATCCGCCGCTCGATAGCGCTCCAGCTGGTCCAGCCGGTAGAGGGGGACGTTCAGCCGGTCGCCGCCCTCGTATTCCAGCACCGCGACCTCCAGGGTCGCCTCCCCGACGGTGATGGTCTGAATGCCACGGTAGATCCCGATGCCGTGTTCGAGGTGGACCACGAAGTCGCCGAGCGCGAGGACGCCGGTCGCCGCCGATGGGGCCGCCTGCCGGTAGCGGCGGGGACGGCGCAGCCGGCGAGCCCGGCGGAAGATCTCGTGATCGGTGAGCACACGGAGCGAGGCCATGACGAACCCGCCATCCAGCGAGCCGACCACCAGCCGGGCACCGGTGGGCCCCCGAGGTCCCTCATTCAGAAGCTCGTCGAGTCGCTCCAGTTGCCCTTCGTTATCGCACAGCACGACGGTCGGCTGACCGCTGCTGAGCAGGCTGCGAAGGCGAGGCAGATCCCGATCGACGCGTTCCGGAGGGAGCAGGCCGGCGTGGAGGTCCGCCGGCTCCTCGCCCAGGACGATGCGGGCGAAGGAGGCCAAGCGCAGCCGCCAGGCTTCAGGCGCCTCGAACAACTCCTCGCGCGTCGGAGTGACCTCCCCGAGCCGGCGCGCCACCTCGAGATGATGGGCCGCCTCCTGCCAGGCCCGCGCCACTTCTTCCTGGCCGGATCCGGGCGCTTCCTGGATGAGAAGGGTTTCGGGCGGAAGCACCTCGAGGAGGGTGCGTCGTTCCACCGGTGACTCGTCCGGCGACTCCTCGGGATGGCTACGGATCGGGAGCACCGTGACTTCGTCAAGCGGGGTGAGCGAGCGCTGGCTGGTGAGGTCGAACGCCCGTACTGAGGTCAGTTGATCGCCCCACCACTCACAACGGGCGGGAAACGCCATGCCGAATCCATAGATATCTACGATCCCGCCCCGCACGCTGAACTCAGCCACTTCGGTCACGGTGGGGACTCGCTGATAGCCCATGGCCCCCAAGGCGGCGACTACCTCGCTCAGCGTCGGCCCCGCGCCGCGCTCCCCGGATGCGACCGGAGTGAGCCGGAGCCGCGATCGGGCCAGCACGGCGGGGAGTTGGGTCCGCTCCATGGTCGCCCGCACGGTGGTCACCAGGAGCCGGATCCGCCCGTGTAACAGGGCATCCAGCGTCTCCACCCGCTCACCCGCGATCTCGAGGTGCGGCTCCTCTTCCCCCAGCGACTCCCGCTGAGGATAGAGCGCCACCGGCAGGTCGGTCAGCTGGGCGAGATCACCCAACCACCGTTCCGCGTCGGCGGGGGTCGGCGCCACCACGGTGAACACGCGCTGAGGGAAGCTGCGGGCCAGGCCACTGAGCAGAACGGCGGGGCTGGAGCCCGGCAGGCCGCCCACCCGCAGCACGGCGCCGCGCGGGGGCAACCGTTCGGCAATCCCCCGCGCAGCCGGGGTCCGCTCGAACGCGTCGACGATAAAGGCGACGCTCATGCCCGTGACCCTCGGCCACTGGCGGCCAAGAGCTCGAGCAGACCCATGACCAGGGCCAGCCAGAGGAGCGGTCCGGTGATATCCGCCCGAGCGCCGCGGAAGTATTCGGCGGTTCCGGCTTCCGCGGTGGAGACGATCCGGGTTCCCGGCCAGAGCCCGAGGATCTGCGCGTCGGTAGCCCGGGTGAGATCGGATTCGCGCGGATCCGGGTTCACCGCCAGCGCGCCCAGGGTGTCCCGTCCGGCCACGTAGTAGTAGATCCCCGGCTCCGGCGGCCTGAAGCGCGCGCCGCCTTCGACCGGCCAGGTGCGATCGCCGGCGCGGACTTCAGTGGCCAGGTCGGGAACGGGGGCCGGATCGCCGGGGGCGGCACCGACCGAAGCGACCTCTCCACGTGCCGTTCGGTTGACCAACGCATCGAGGAGTGGAATGAATGCGGCCGATACCGGGAGCGAGGTCCAGTCCGGGTCGAGTCGGCTGGCGATCAGCACGATGCGCCCGCTCCGCACGATCCAGGGGGTACCGCCAGCCGTGGCCAGCACGCCCGTCCTTCCGCTGCCCACCGGCTCCAGCGAATAGCGACGGAGGACCCGTTCGCGTCCCACCAGGTCTCCACTATCGCTGGCCACCGCGTCCAGGCTGAGACGACCGAACCTCCACCTGACCCCGCGTTCCCCCAGTCGGCGGTTGAGCACCTCGACGGCGGCGGGATCCTTGGGCGGCTCCACCACCGAAGCGTTGGGGCCCAGGAATCCCAGCGCCACTTCAGTGCCCCGCCGGATTCGGCCGCCCGCCTGGAGCACCTCCGCGGCGGCCAGCAAGTACGGCTCGTCCGACGGCCATGCGACACCGGCCACCGGCAGCACCCGCACCGCGGTCATCCGGCGGTCATCGGCGCGCAGCTCGTCGGGGTCCAGCTCGACGGTGATCGGCCACCACCCGGGAGAAACGGGCGGCGAGGTCAGTCCCAGGGGGACACCTGCCGTGGCCAGGCCCCGGCGCGCCAGCCGATCGCCCACCCTGAGCGTGATGGGAGCCGTTGCCTGCGTCGGACCGGACACCAGGGTGCGAACCTCACCCCCATCGG
The DNA here is from genome assembly GCA_963704015.1 of uncultured Gemmatimonadales bacterium. Classification (GTDB taxonomy): domain Bacteria; phylum Gemmatimonadota; class Gemmatimonadetes; order Gemmatimonadales; family GWC2-71-9; genus DATIWD01. Next base: position 198,235 of record CAVPGI010000003.1, on the reverse strand, counting down.
CCGTCCAGGGCTGGGGGCCCGGATCGAGGCTGGTCACGCCCCAGTTGCCGGGCGGGGCGCTCGCCGGACGCACCGCGACCACCGAGCCCGCAGCGGGGGCCGCGGCCAATGCCGTCAACTGAAAATCCGAAACGACCACGACCTGTCCCGATGCCGATTTGCCCAGCACGCCCTCTGAGGTCCGGAGCGCGGCGCCGAGATCCATGCGGAGCGTCACCGGCACCAGCCCGACGACCGTTTGACGCAACACCTCCGGCGAGCCGCGTCTGGGGATCCCATCGGTGGTGAGGAGCCAGACGGTGTCCTCCGGCGACGTCTCGGCCAGGACGCGTGCCGCCGCATCCCGCAGCTGGGCCAGGACCGGTACGCCATCCACCACGGCGCCACTGCTCAGGCTGTTGTCCACCACCAGCACCAGCGCGCTGGGGGCGTGCCCCGCTCCGAGCCGCGTGTCGAGGTGTGGTCCGGATGCGGCCAGCACCAGTGCCGCGACCAGAAGCGTGCGGAGCACCAGCAACAGATAGTTCTGCACTTTGAGGCGGCGCTCGTGCCGGCGGGCCGTCTCCATCAAGTAGCGCACCGCTGGAAACTCGAGGGCAGGGGGCTCTCGGCGGGCCAGCAGGTGGAGCAGCAGAGGAAGCCCGGCGGCCGCCAGGCCGAGCAGTGCCCAGGGGTGCAGGAATCCGATCACACGGCGGCGGGCGCTTGAGTCAACGCCGCCCGGAGCGCCAGGCCGAACGGCGTGTCGGTCGTGATGCGGAAGTAGTGGATGTCTTCCCGCCGGCAGGCCAGGAGCCAGGCCCGTACAGCGGCTTCGACGGTGGCCTGGTAGGCGGCGGCCCAATCCTTGGGACGTAGCGTGACCGCGCGCCCCGACTCCGGATCCACGAATCGGGCCTCCGCGGGTCCGCTCAGACGGACCTCCCCGGGATCCATCAAATGGAGCACCATCACCTGGTGGCCGCGATGCCGCAGGAAGCGCAGGGCCTGCAAGACCAGGTCCCGGTCCAGCAGGAGATCGGAGACCAGGACCACCAGCCCGCGCCGCCGCAGGAGCGCCACCACCCGGCGGAGCGCCGGCTCCGCCGCGGTGCCCTTGCCCGCCGTGCTAGCGGCCAGCACCCGCAGCAGCTGGTGCCAATGGGTGGTGCGGGCGCGGGGCGGCGTCACCGAGCGCACCGCCTCATCGAAGGTGATCAGCCCCACGGCATCCCGTTGGCGGAGCAGGACCAGCGCCAAGGCCGCCGCCAGGCGTTGCGCGTAACCCAGCTTGGTCAGCACCGAGCCCGGGGAGCCGGTCCACCCCATCGACCGGCTGACATCGCAGACCAGCACGGCTCTGAGGTTGGTCTCCTCTTCGAACTGTTTGACGTAGAGCCGGTCCGCGCGGCCCAGGATCTTCCAATCCACGTAGCGCGGCTCGTCACCCGGCTGGTACATCCGGTGCTCGGCGAATTCGACCGAGAAGCCGCGCCGCGGCGAGCGATGCAAGCCGGCCAGAAACCCCTCCACCACCCCCTGGGTCACCAATTCCAGGCCACCAAGCCGGGCGACTTCATGGGGGTCCAGCAGATCGAGGCGTGGGCGCTCACCTGGGAGGAAAGCCGGGGACATGGCGGGCGCAACGTACCCCACCGGGCCGGATGAAGTCAACGCGCGCCGGTCCTGTCCCCCTGACCGGACGCCGGCCCTGCGTTCCGGTCGGGGACAGGAGGGCGAATCCTTTGGTGTGCAAGCTGTTAGACTACGGGTCATCGTGGCACAGCCCCTGCGCCTGGGGCCGCCGCGTTCCTATCGGAGTCTCAGTGGTCCACTTGCTTCTCGCCCTCTCGGGTCTCGCAGCCGTCGCGGCTCCGGCCGACGACGGCCGCCCCCACCTGCGCCTGTGGACCAACCACGAGGACCCCTACCGCCAGGGCGAGGCGGCCCGGGTCTATCTGCAAGTCGACCGCGACGCGTTCGTAACGGTGGTCCGCGTGGACACCGACGGCCGGATGCGGATTCTCTTTCCGGCTGAGCCCTGGGGGGAAAACCGGGCGCGCGGGGGACGCAGCTTCGAGGTGGTCGGGCCCGTGGGAGAGCCGACCTTCGAGGTCGACGACGACCCCGGCCTGGGATACGTGTTCGCGGTGGCCAGCACCGAGCCCTTCAACTACGACGCCTTCACCGCGAGAGACCGATGGGACTACCGCTCGATCGAGGACGGCTGGGTTCGGGGAGATCCCTACGTCGCGCTCACCGATTTCGCCGCCCAGATCGCCGGCGGTTCGCAGTACGACTATGATCTGACCCCGTATTCGGTGGACCACGTCTACACCTATCCCAGATTCCTCTGCTACGACTGTCACTCCCATCTCAGCTACTCGGCCTGGGATCCCTATGCCGCATTCTGCACCCGATTCCGATTGGTGGTCTATGACGACCCCTTCTATTACCCGTATTCCCACTACGGACGGAATGTGGTGATGGTGCGGCCGCTGCGCCCGGGGCCGCGCTTCGTCTTCAAGGATCCCGGCACCTATGGCGCGGTGGTGACCACTGTTCCGTCGCGGTCCCCCGCGGGACTCGAGACCTCCCAAGGGCCCGATCGGGGCAGCGTCGATTTCGGTGGCCACGGCGCGGTGCCTGCGCCGGTGGAACCCCGGATTCGCCCGCCGGCCGTCCTTCCCCCGTCCGGCGCCATGGCTCCTCACCCAGCACCCCGACCGGAGCCGCCTCGCTCGCTGGGCCCCACCACCGCCCAACCGCGAGCCGCCCCACCCCCGGCCTCCAAGGGCAAGCAGCCGCCCGCTCCCAAGGGTGAGAAGCCTCGAAGCCACCCGAGCGAAAAACCCAAGACCGAGCGCCGCCCGAACAACCGTTGACCCCGCCGCGATTCCCTCGCTCCACCGACCTCAATACAATTCGGGCCGTCGCCAACCCTCGACCAGGACCGGCATGGCCTTGCTCCCCGACCGCACGCTTCGGCGACTCGCCCTGACAGTCGGTTGCCTCTCGCTCCCTGGCGCGTTGGTGGGTCAGAGCGCGCACGGCTCCGGTTCCATCAAGGCGGAGGACATCACCCGACGGATCCGCGTCATCTCCGACGACTCCATGCTGGGCCGAGATACACCGAGTCGCGGGCTGGATCTCACCGCGCAGTTCGTCGCCCAGGAGTTCAAGCGGGCGGGGCTCAAGCCCGCGGGTGAAAGGGGAACCTGGTTTCAGCGCTATCGAATCCAGCGACGGCAACTGGATCTGGCCGGCTCGAAGCTCGTCTTCCAGATCGGCCCCACTCGAACCGAAGTACCCTTCAGCTCCGCGGTGCGCTACGCCACCGGTCAGCTGCCGGAGCAACCGGTGACAGCCCGGGTGGTCCTGCTCGGCGGAAGCGTCACGGAAGACCAGGTGTTGGGCCTTTCCTGCCGCGGTCGGGTGGTGGTCGTGGTGCTCGAGCGCGCCACCGCGTCCTCGCCGACCGCCTCCCTGGTGCTCCGCAGACTCTATGAGAAGGCGCCGACGGCGGTGTTATGGGCTTCCGCGGATGACTCGGCCCAGTTCGCTGGCCACCAGCCGCGCAAGGCGCCGGAGCGGCTGGTGGTCGGCACCCCCAGCCAGCGGCCGCCGGTGCTCGAGCTACCGGAAGCGGCGTTGGCGGTCCTGCTGGGAGCCGCAGGGCGCACCGCAGCGGAGCTCAGAGACAGCCCGGATCAGGTGTTCCAGGAGATCCCGGATGCGACGGTCCGCCTCGACGTGCATGACGTGGTGGTGGCGGCCGACTCCGCCCCCAATGCCATCGGGGTGCTGGTGGGAAGCGATCCTGTGCTGAGACATCAGTTCGTGATGTTCAGCGCCCACATGGACCACCTGGGTATCCTCCGGGGCCAGCCGGACAGCATCGCCAATGGGGCCGACGACAACGCCTCGGGGACGACCGGTGTGATCACCCTGGCCCGGGCCTTCGGCTCCGCCGCCAAGCGGCCGCGCCGGTCCCTGCTGTTCATGACGGTGAGCGGGGAGGAGAAGGGGCTGTGGGGAAGCCGCTACTTCCTCGACCACCCGACCGTCTCGGTGGACAGCATCGTGGCGGATCTCAATCTGGACATGATCGGTCGCAACTGGCGGGACACCATCGCGGTGATCGGAAAGGAGCATTCCGACCTGGGCACCACGTTGGCCCGGGTGAGCGAGGCCCATCCCGAGCTGCACATGACTCCGGTGCCCGATCAATGGCCCAGCGAGCTGCTGTTTTACCGGTCTGATCACTACAACTTCGCCCGGCAAGGCGTGCCGATCCTGTTCTTCTTCAACGGGCTCCACGCGGACTACCACAAGGTCACCGACAGCGCCGAGAAGATCGACCCGGAGAAGGAGACCCGGATCCTCAAGCTGGTCTATTACGTGGGTGAGGCGGTCGCCAACGCGTCGGCGCGCCCCCAATGGAACGCGGACAGCTATCGGCGCATCGTCCAAGGCGAGCGCTAGGCGGTTCCCTCGCACCCCCACCCTTATATTGGGGCATGTCGCAAGCGCACATCCGCAACTTCTGCATCGTCGCTCACATCGATCACGGGAAATCCACCTTGGCCGACCGGCTCATCGAAGCCACCGGTGCGGTCGAGAAGCGCCTGATGCGCGAGCAGCTGCTGGATACCATGGACTTGGAGCGTGAGCGCGGGATCACCATCAAGCTCAACGCCGTGCGGATGCAGTACAAGGCCCAGGACGGCGTCACCTACGAACTCAACCTGATCGACACCCCGGGCCACGTCGACTTCACCTACGAGGTCTCCCGGTCCCTGGCCGCCTGCGAGGGGGCGATCCTGGTGGTGGATGCCTCGCAGGGCGTGCAGGCCCAGACGCTCTCCAACCTGTTCCTGGCCCTCGACGCCGGCCTGGAAATCATCCCGGTGCTCAACAAGATCGACCTGCCCGGCGCCGAACCCGAGCGGCGGGCCCGGGAAATCGTGGACCTGATCGGGGTCCAGCGCGAGGAGATCCTCTCCGTGTCGGCCAAGGAAGGCACCGGGATTCCGGAGCTGCTCGAGGCCGTGGTTCAGCGGGTGCCGCCACCGGGCGGGTTGGAGGAGGCTCCCCTCCGCGCCCTGATTTTCGACTCCTACTTCGATCGCTACCGGGGCGCCATTCCCAGCATTCGCGTGGTGGACGGGGTGGTGCGGCAAGGAATGGATATCGCCTTCGGCGCCCACCCCGACGATGTCTACACCGTCGACGAGGTCGGCTTCCTCCAGCTGGGCCAGCGGCCCACCGACGCCCTGGAGGCCGGCGAGGTCGGCTACCTGGTGGCGAACCTGCGCAGCGTGAGCGACACGCGGGTGGGCGACACCGTCCTCGATGCCAATGACCGCGCGGCGGAGCTGCTCCCCGGCTATCGCGACGTCAAGTCCATGGTGTTCGCCGGCCTCTACCCCACCGACTCGGATCAGTACGAGGGACTTCGAGACGCGCTCGAGAAACTCAAGCTCAACGACGCCAGCCTCCACTACGAGCCCGAGTCCTCCGTGGCGCTCGGGTTCGGATTCCGGTGCGGCTTCCTCGGCCTGTTGCACATGGAGATTGTCCAGGAACGCCTCGAACGGGAGTTCAACCTCGATCTCCTCACGACGGTCCCCACGGTCGAGTACCACGTGTACCTCACCGCCGGAGACATGATGATCCTCGAGTCTCCCGTCAAACTGCCCGACCCTTCCGCCATCGAGCGAATCGAGGAGCCCTACGTCAAGGCGCGGATTCTGGCCCCCGCCGAATACATCGGGGCCATCATGCGCCTGGGACAGGACCGCCGGGGCGTCTACCTCGGAATGAAGTATCTGGACGCGACGCGGGTGGAGTTCGACTGGGAATTCCCGCTGGGAGAGATCGTCCTCGACTTCTACGACAAGCTGAAGGGCCTGAGCCGGGGCTATGCCTCGCTCGACTACGAACTGGCGGGCTATCGCGAAGCCGACCTGGTGCGCCTGGATCTGCTGATCAACGGAGACCCGGTGGATGCCTTCAGCGTCATCATCCATCGGGACAAGGCCTATGACTGGGGACGCAAGATCGCCGAGAAGCTCAAGGAGTTGATCCCCCGCCAGCTCTACCAGGTGATCATTCAGGCCGCCATCGGCCAGAAGATCATCGCGCGGGAGACCATCTCCGCCCTCCGGAAGGACGTGCTGGCCAAGTGCTATGGCGGCGACGTCACCCGCAAGCGCAAGCTGCTGGAGAAACAGAAGGAAGGGAAGAAGCGCATGAAGCAGCTGGGCTCGGTGGAGATCCCACAGGAGGCCTTCCTGGCCGTGCTCCAGGTGGATTGAGGTAGATCGGCGGTGAACGGGGAGCACCAGGCGTCGGACACCGAGGGTGGCGGGACGCTCGTCATCCAGACCGCCTTTCTCGGCGACGTGGTGCTGACTATTCCCCTCCTCCAGCGGCTGGCGGCCCGCCATGGGCCGGTCGACGTGATGACCACACCCGCTGCCGCGCCCCTGGTGGCGACCCACCCGGCGGTGCGCCTCGTCATCCCGTACGACAAGAGGGGAGCGGACCGCGGCTGGGGGGGCTTCCGACGGATGGTGCGCACCCTGCGCACCAAGGGGTACCGCCGAGTCTACCTGGCCCACCGCTCCTGGCGGTCTGCGGCGCTGGCCTGGTTGGCCGGGATTCCGACGCGGATCGGTTTCGCGGATGCGCCTGGCAGACCCAGCTACACCAGGCGAATCCCGACCCCCTCGGGCGTCCATGCCATCGTTCGATACGAGGCGCTCGCCGAGCCGAGGGAAGGCGAGCGATCGGAACCGGAGCCCTGGCTCGCCCTACCGGAGCGCGACCGCCAGGCCGCGAGCGCCTGGCTTCTGGCCCACGGGATCGAGGGGCCGTTCGTCGCGATGGCCCCGGGATCGATCTGGAATACCAAGCGGTGGCCATATTTTGCGGAGCTGGCGGCCCGCATGGCGCTGCCGGTGGTGGTCATCGGCGGCGTCCAGGACCAGGCTCTGGCGGCCGCAGTGGCCCGGGGAGCGGGTGCCCGGGGCGTAAACGCCGCCGGTGACCTGACCCTGCCGGAATCGGCCGCTGTGGTGGAGCGCGCCGCCGCCCTGGTGACCAACGATTCGGCGCCGCTCCATCTCGCGAGCGCCGTGGGGACGCCCATCGTCGCCATCTTCGGCCCCACGGTGCCCGCGTTCGGCTTCGGACCCTTGCGAACGGGGGACCGCGTCGTGGAGCATCCCGATTTGCCCTGCCGGCCATGCTCCCAGCACGGTCCCCAGGTGTGTCCCCTCGGACATCATCGGTGCATGAAGGACGTGGGAGTGGAGCAGGTGCTGAGTGCTTTGACGGAGGTCCTCAACGCCGGAGAGGCGCGCCGTGCGGTGCATCGTCGGGATTGATCTGGGCGGCACCAACATCGTGGCCGGCTGCGTCCGTGAGGACGGGAGCGCGCATCTACGGGTTGCTGAGTCGAGCCGACCCGGCCCGAGCAGGGCGCCGACGCGGTGGTGGCGCGAATCGTGGCGCTCGGCCAGCAGAGTATCGCGGCGGCCCGCCGGGAAGACGCCTCGGCTCGAGATCAGAGGCGTCGGGATCGGCGCTCCTGGTCCGCTCGACATCCACCGCGGCGTCGTACTCCTGACTCCCAATCTGGGCTGGGTCAACATGCCGCTCCGCGAGCGCATGGCCACCGGACTGGGGCTCCCGGCGGCGCTCGACAACGATGCCAACTGCGCGGTGCTGGGAGAGTGGTGGCGCGGAGCCGCGCGCGGCGCCCGGCACGCCATCGGCCTCACCATCGGGACCGGCATCGGCGGCGGGATCATCATCGACGGCCGCCTCTATCACGGAGCGACCGATCTCGCCGGCGAGGTCGGGCACACCACCATCGACGCCAACGGCCGCCGCTGCAAGTGCGGCAACTACGGCTGCATCGAGGCCTATGCCTCGGGACCCAACATCGCGCTCCGGGCCGTCGAGGCTCTCGAGAGCGGCGTCGAAAGCGACCTGCGGAAACGGGTGGGTGGCGACCTCTCGCGGATCACCGCCCAGACGGTCTATGAGGCGGCCAACGACGAGGATGCGACTGGCGCTCGAAGTGGTCCGCGATACCGCCAAGTTCCTGGGCGCCGCCGTCGCCAACCTGGTGAACATTTTCAATCCCGAAGTCGTGGTGGTCTGCGGCGGAGTCACGCTGGCCGGGGACACGCTGTTCGTTCCCCTGCGCCGGGAAGTGTCCCGCCGCGCCTTCAAGCCCGCCGTGCAGGCCTGCCGGATCGTGCCCGGCGAGCTGCCCGGGTGCGCGGGAGTCTACGGCGCGGTGCGCGCCTTTCTGGATCAGGTCGAGGCCGGCATCATCCGCCCGGGCACATGAGGCGAGTGGCCGATGCATAAGGTGGGCGTGCTGGGCACGCTGGTCTGGGACGAGATCTACGGCCGGGATCCGGCCAGCGCGCCGGTGCAGGAATGGGGCGGGATCGCCTACGCGCTGGCCGGGTTCGAGGCGAGCCTCCCCGCTGGCTGGCAGCTGGTCCCCCTGATCAAGGTGGGCCGCGACCTGAGCGCTCAGGCCCGGGAGCTGATGGCGACCTTCTCCCGGCTGGCCCCGGGGGCGCGATGTGTGGAGGTCCAGGTCCCCAACAACCGGGTGACGCTCCGCTACCAGTCGGAGGAGCGCCGCTGCGAGCGGATGTCGGGTGGGGTGCCCGGCTGGACCTGGAGCGAGCTCGGACCCATGGTCACGGACCTGGACGCCCTCTACGTGAACTTCATTTCAGGATTCGAGATGGGCTTGGGGACCGCACAGGCCCTCCGCCGCGGGATCCAGAGGCCTATCTACGCCGACCTGCACAGCTTGCTGCTGGCGATGCCCCAGGACGGGGTCCGAGTCCCCTGCCCCTTGCCCGATGCCGCTGGGTGGCTCGGCTGCTTCGATGTCGTCCAGGTGAACGAGGACGAGATGCGGCAGCTCTCTCCCGACCCGCTGACGCTGGCCGCCGATACCATGGCGGCCGGCGTCTCCGTGCTGGCGGTGACGTTGGGGCCGCGCGGGGCCATCTACGTGGCTGCGCCGGGGTTCGATCGGCTCACGCTCGACCGCCGCGTCCCGGGGGCCCCATCGGCCCACCCCATTCGGACCGCCCGCGTCGAAGGCGAGCGGGTCGACGTCCTGGATCCCACCGGTTGCGGTGACGTATTCGGCGCCGCGCTGTTCAGTCGCCTGCTGGCCGGGGATCCGCTGGCCGCGGCGATGGCGGCGGCCAATCGCCTTGCGGGTCGGGCCGCGACCTACCGAGGCGCCAGCGGCTTGGCTCGGCACCTGCGCGGGGAGCTGCTCGCGGTATGACCCGGATCGTCGAAGTGCCGACCTCGTTCGACGACCGGAGTTTCGACCACTTCGCCCAGTCGTTTTCCTCGGGCGATCCGGCGCAGCGGGCTCTGTTCGATGCCCGAGGGGCCCAGTGGGCCTCCCCCTATGGCCTGATCGGCATGCTTGACGGCCGGGCAGGTGCTTCAGGAACAGCGACGCGAGCGGCCACTCTTCACAGTTCCGTCGAGCGATGACGTGCGCCGCTACTGGGCCCGGGCCGGGTTCTTCCAATACGCCGCCGAATTCTTCGAAATTCATGGCAAGGTTCCACGAACCAAGGTGGACGACGCCGCCGACTACCTGCTGCCGGTGACGCCGGTCCGGGCCTCGGAGGACGTTCACGCGGTGGTCGGCGCCATTCAGGAGCGGGCGGCCCGCATGTTGTCGGGCGAGCTCGGCCTCGAGGCCAAGGCCACGATCGGTTTCGCTATGGCGCTTTCGGAGGCTTGTCAGAATATTGTGGAGCACGCCGGCACCGGCGGATGGGTGGCGGTCCACGCCTACACCTTTCGGAAGCGCCTCGGTCGAAGGGTCGTGGTGATCGCGGTCAGCGATGGAGGCGTCGGATTCAACCGTTCGCTGGAGAGCACGCAGGCCCGACGCTTCGGGGACCGCTGGGGTGACGCCGCAGCGCTGGAGGCCGCCGTCATCCAGGGAGTCAGCCGGTTCCGGGATCCCGGGCCGCGGCCAGGGCCTCGCCGGCATCAAGCGCTACCTCACCCGGTGGAATGGCAAGCTCTCGATTCGAAGCGGAACGGCGCGGATTGCCATCGTCCCGCCGTGGGACGACGACGTGCCGATGAGCGAAGACCTGCCGTTCTTTCCCGGGACGCAACTTCAGGTCGTGATTCCCGCCCAAGCCGAGACCGACGGATGATCCTTACCATCATGGTAGAGCGGGTGCTCCGGGAGACGGTCCAGGTGCCGTATCGGGACCTGGTCACCCGCAGCACCGGGGCCGCGGTCCGCGATGGGATCGAGCGGGCCATGGCCGCGGGCGGCTGCGCCACGACCCTGCTCGACTTTTCCGACGTGGGGCTCCTCGACTTCAGCTGCGCCGACGAGGTCGTGGCCAAACTGCTCCTGGGGACCGCGCCGGAACATGAGCGCTACGTGGTGCTCTGGGGACTCCGGGAGGATCATTCGGAGGCCATCGACCACGTGCTCAACCACCACCATATCGCCGTGCTGGCGATGGTGGAGGCCGAAGCCACGCCCCGGGCCCTGGGCCGGCTCAGGCCCGAGCTCCAGAACGCCCTGGCCGCCGTGCAGCAGCTCGAAACCGGGGACGCCGCCAGCCTGGCGGATGCCGTCGGCTGGACCGTCGAACGCGCCGCGGACGCCTTGCAGTCCCTCGCGCTCCTGCGACTGCTCTGCGCCGACCAGGGTTACTTCCGCCGAATCCCGCTCTCATGACCAAACGCAAACTCGGACTGTCGACACTCGCTGTGCATGGCTCGCCGCACCGGCGGGCGGATTGGACGCCGGTAGTGGCTCCGATCTACCAGAGCAGCACGTTCACCAATCCGATCGGGTCCGACGAAGAGGTCATGTACTCGCGGTACGGCAACAACCCCAACCAGGTGAGCCTGGCGCAGAAGTATGCGGCGATGGAAGGGGCGGAGGCCGCCATCTTCCTCGCCAGCGGGATGGCGGCGACCGCGCTGGCCCACTTCGCCGTCCTCCGCCCCGGCGACCACCTGCTGTCGAGCTCGTGGATCTACGGCGGGACCCGCCGCCTCTTCGACGAGGAGTTCGCGCGCCTCGGCATCGAGATCAGCTACGTCCAGCCCGACCAGCCCCGGCTCTGGCGCCGGTCGGTCCGCAAGGCCACCCGCGCCATTTTCGTCGAGACGCCGACCAATCCCCTGCTCCGCCTGCTCGATCTGGTTCCGGTGGCGCAGATCGCCAAGGAAGCCGGCCTGGCCCTCCTGGTGGACGCGACCTTCGCGAGCCCCATCAACTTCCGCCCCCTGGAGCACGGCGCCGACGTCGTGATCACCAGCGCCACCAAGTACCTGAACGGGCACAGCGACGTGATCGCCGGCGCCGTCGCGGGCACCGCCTCGCTGGTCGAAGAAGTCACCCGGCTGATGATGCTCTGGGGACCAGCCATCGATCCGCATGCGGCCTGGCTGGTCGAGCGAGGCATGGCGACCCTGGCCGTCCGGATGGCGAGACACAACGCGAACGGGCTCGCCGGTCGCCAAGTGGGCCGCGCAGCATTCGAGCATCAGCAAGGTCCACTACCCCGGGCTCCCGTCGCATCCCGAATACGAGCTGGCCTGCCAGGTGTTGGACGGATTCGGCGGCATGGTGGGGCTCGAGCTCAAGGGGAGCGCCAAGGTCACCGAGCGGTTCCTGAAGCGACTCAAGCTCATCGCCCACGCGCCCAGCCTGGCCGGCGTGGAGAGCCTGATCTCGGAGCCTCGCCTGACCTCCCATCGGCATCTCACCGAAGAACAACGCGCCAAGCTGGGCATCACCGACGGCTTCGTCCGGCTGAGTTGCGGCCTCGAGGACGCCGACGATCTGATTGCCGACTTGGAGCAGGCGTTGGGGCACGCGTAGTGATCCGCTTCAGTCACGTCACCAAGACCTTCCCCAAAGGCGGCACCGGCGTCCGGGATGTCTCCCTGCACATTGCCAAGGGCGAGTTCGTCTTCCTCACGGGGCACTCAGGCGCGGGCAAGTCCACGATGATGCGCCTGATGTACGCCGAGCAGCGGCCCACGACGGGCGATCTCCGCGTCTCCGGTTTTCCGGTGGGCAGCCTCACCGCGCCCGAAGTCCCGCGGCTCCGCCGACGATTGGGGATCGTGTTCCAGGACTTCCGCCTGCTCGAGGACCGGAGCGCCGAGGAGAACGTGGCCTTCGCCCTCGAGGTCACCGGCGCCCGCCACGACTCCATCGGCTCTCGCGTGATGCGGGCCTTGACCCAGGTGGGTCTGGCGAACAAGGCCAACGCCTATCCGAGAGAGCTCTCGGGTGGCGAGCAGCAGCGGGTCGCGATCGCACGGGCCCTGGTGAACGACCCGGCGATTCTCCTGGCCGATGAGCCCACCGGAAACCTGGACGAGCGCGCGACCCGGGGAGTCTTCCAGTTGCTGCGCGACATCAACGCCAGCGGCACCTGTGTCGTGATGGCGACCCACGACCTCGATCTGGTCAGGCAGATTTCCTATCGCACCGTCGAGCTCCGCGAAGGCGCCGTGGTGTTCGACAGCGGCGTGGACGAGGCGCAGGAAGGAGGGCCGCCGTGAGGCTCCTCTTCCGGGAAGCCATCCTGACCTTTCGCCGCGCACCCCTGCTCTCGGTGCTCTCCATCATTACGATCGCCTTTGCGCTCTACGTCGTCGGCCTCTTCGGGCTGGTGGCCCTGAACCTCCAGCTGGCCCTCAAGCAGGTCGAGGAACGGGTGGAGATCGTGGCCTACCTGCTGCGCAACACGCCACCCGAGGCCGTCGCCCTCGCCTCCCAGGAGATCTCCGCATTTCCCGAGGTGGTGAGCGTGAGCTTCGTCAGCGACGAAGAGGCGCTCCGTCGGGCCCGGAGCGGCTTGGTGGAGTTTCGCGACGCGTACCGGGATCTGCAGGTGAATCCCCTCCCCGCCTCCCTCGAGATAAAGCTGAAGGACGGATTCCGCGATGCGGCCACCGTCCGAGCGGTGGCGGATCGGCTCCGCGGGTACAATTTCATCGAGGAGGTCCGCTACGGCCGGGAATGGGTGGAGAAACTCGACCATCTCCGGAACCTCTCCGCCGTCGTGGTCCTGATGATCGGGCTCGCCTTCGCCGTGGTGGCGGTCGTGATCATCGGCGTCACCATCCGGATCACCGTGCTCCAGCGAGCCAAAGAGATCATGATCATGCGGCTGGTGGGGGCCACCAACTGGTTCATCCGGGGGCCGTTTCTGGTGGAAGGCGCCCTCAAGGGCTTCCTGGGCGGCCTCCTCAGCGCCGCCATGTGCTACGGCAGCTATCTGCTCTTCCGCGGCAACGCGGAGATGAGTCGCGAAGGGCTGATCTTCTTCAAGACCCCCCAGCTCGTCCTGGGAGTGCTCTTCGGCATCGCGATCGGACTGGGCGGCAGCCTGGTGAGCGTTGGACGGCACCTGCGGAATGTCTGAACCGAAGTCCCCAGTGAAGACGATGGCCGATCGCTCCCGCCGCGCCGCGTTATTCGTGGCGCTCGGTCTGCTCTGGGCCCTGCCTTCACTCTCGGCGCAAACCCCCCAGAACATCGAAGAGAGCCGGAAGCGCCTGGAGGAGATTCGGCGCGAGCGTGAAGAGCTTCAGGCCGACCGCGAGCGACTCCAGGGCCAGGTGCACGACTTGACCCAGGAGCTGGACAATCTCGAGCGCCAGCGCCAGGCCACCAACCGGATCGTCAACGAGCTCGAATCCCAGATCGGCGGGCTCAACCGCCAGGGCGATCGGCTCAACAGCCGAGCTCGCCCTCGCCCAGGACAACCTGGCCGAGCGGCGGGCGGTCCTCGAGCGCCGGCTGATCGACATCTACAAGCGGGGCTCGCTCTACTCCTTCGAGGTCATGGTCGGAGCGGAATCATTCGGGGACCTGGTCAGCCGCTACAAGTATCTCTTCCTGACCAGCCGGCAGGACCGGGCCCTGGTCTCCGACGTGGAGCGGCTCAGGGATCAGGTGGCCAGCCGGCGCGCGCAGCTGGTGACGGTGAGAAGCGAGCTGGGCCGGAATCGCGAGGAGCGGGAAGATGAGCTCAAGCGCTATAGCGAGCTGGCCCTGGAGCGGTCTCGCCGCTTGCGAGAGGCCAAGCGCTCCAGCCGCACTGCGGAGCAGCGGCTCACGGCGCTCGAGCGGGACGAACAGCGGCTCAACGACGTGATCGCCACCCTGGAGCGGGAGCGGCTGGGGCGGGAGCGGGCCAGCGTCGCCGGAGCGGCCCGCACCCCAGGCGCCATCAGCACCAGCGACATCGGCAAGCTCGATTGGCCGGTCGAGGGCCGTATCCTCTACCGGTTCGGCCGGGATACCCTGGCCAGTGGCGGCGTCATCCGCCACAACGGCATCGGCATCGGCGCACCGCCCGGCACTCCGGTGAAGGCGGTGGAGGCGGGGCGCATCATTCTCGCTCAGCTGATGCAGACCTACGGCCTCTCCATTCTGCTCGACCACGGGAATGGCTACTACTCCTTCTACTCTCATCTCGGCGCCCTGGGCGCCAAGCCCGGCGACACGGTCACCCGCGGCCAGGCCATCGGGACGGTGGGTGGGGAGAACAGCGACCAGGGGCCGCATCTGTACTTCGAAATCCGCGGGGAGAGCGGGATCGCGCTGGACCCCGCCGAGTGGCTCAAGAAGCGACGTTGAGAGAGGGAAGGACTAGGCCGCGACGTTCTCCGCCGTCCCGATGCGCCCGTCTGTCTGGGACTTGCCCCGCAGCAGCGCCGCTTCGACCAGCGCGAACAGATCCTTGATCTCCGCGGCGGATGGATGCGGGAAGGTGACGATCCCCGCGCTGAGCTGCGGGCGATCGGCTGGCTGCAGGTCGGGGAAGGGATGACCCTGCACCAGGTGCCGCACGCGCCGAACCGAAGAGCAGGCCCCTTCGAGATCCGTTTCCGGCAACACCAGCGCGAACTCATCACCGCCATAGCGTGAGACGAAATCGGGAGCCCGAAGCTCCCGCTGCAGCAGCCCGCCCAGCTCCGACATGACCCGGTCCCCGACCGGGGTGCCGAACCGTTCGTTGAACTGTCGGAGCTGGTCCACGTCGAGCAGCACCACGCTGAAGCTCAGCGCATAGCGGCGGGCCCGCTCGAACTCTTCACGGATGCGCCGATCCAGCGCGTCCAGACTCCCGCACCCGGTCAGCATGTCCGTGGAGATGGCGCCCGCCTGGCGCCGGACGATCGAAGCGCGCCGCTCCTCGTTCTCCAGCAGGCGCGACGCGGCATGCGCCAGCGTAGCCGCGAAGTCGATCTGCTCCGGCGTGAGGGGCGGGTCCTGGCGGGAGGTCCGGATCAGGAAGACCCCGCTCGTGCGGCCCTGCAGCGCGACGGGAATCACGGCTTCGCTCCGGATGTCGACGGCGACGCCCTGCTCCGCCCAGAGCGGGCGGATATCCTGGAAGAGCGGATCGGTCGCCATTTCCGTCACCAGCACGGGCCGCCCGGTCCGGAGCCCCTCCTGGATCTCCGGGTAGCGGTTAAGATCCACGCGGAGATCGCGGGTGGCCGGACTCTCGCACACGGCCACCACGCGGCCATACTGCTCGCCGGGCGCGGCCAGGATGAACGAGCAGTGCGCCAGCTCCAGCGCGAGCCCGACCCGGCGGACCAGCGTCTCCACGATCTCGTCGGACCGGAGCGCCGAGGCGAGGTCCTGCAGGATCTCGAACATGAGCTCGCGCGACAGCATCGCCGCCTGCGCCGATTGCCTGTCGTCCCTGGTCCGGAGCCGGGCCCGGAGCCGAGCGTTCAACTCGGCCAGATTGACCGGGGCGGCGATCGCGTCATCGGCGCCCAGCTCGAGCGCCCGGGTCGGACCGTCGCGGTCGGCGGCAGCGAGGACGGCCACGCGGGGCACCGCGCGCCAGGGCGGCGTCTCCAGCTGCTCCAGATCGGCGGCGAGCACCTCATCGGCGCGCTGGGCGGTGAGCACCACGACTTCGGCGAGCGCCGCAGGCGATTGGTCGGCGGCCACCTGCTCCGCCTCCGTGACCTGAAAGCCACCGCGCACCAGCGAGCGCTCCAGGCCCTCTGGGCGGGCGGAGGGATCGCCCAGGAGCAGGATGCGAGGACGGCTGGCGTCGGTCACGGGATCAACGGCGGGAAGGGGCCGGGAGGAACGTACGCGGCCGCCCGACGGTGTCAAGCAAACCCGAAACCAGTGGACGACTCATGGTCGATGATCTCTTGGGGGCCCACGTGTCGACGGCGGGCGGCGTGGACCGCGCTCCGGCCCGGGCCCGGGCGATCGGCGCGACGGCCATGCAGGTCTTCACGAAGACACCGAATCAGTGGCGCGAGCCCGCCATCGGTCCAACCGTCGCCCGTCGGTTTCGCTCGGAGGTTCGGCAGAGCGGCGTACGAGTCGTGATGGCGCACGATTCGTACCTGATCAATCTGGCTTCGCCTGACCCCATCCTAAGCGCACGCTCGATCACCGCTTTCACCGCCGAACTCGGGCGCTGTCACGCGCTTGGCATCCGCTGGCTGGTGTCGCACCCCGGCAACTACATGGTTGACCGGGACGCCGGTGTCCACCGCAACGCCGCCGCCTATGCGGTCTGTCTTCGGGCCGCAGCGGGCCGAACCACGATCCTGCTCGAGACCACCGCCGGCTCCGGCACCGCGCTGGGGAGTCGCTTCGAGGAGCTGGCCCGGCTCCGCGCCCTGATCCCCGCGGCCTTGCGACGGCGGGTCGGCTTCTGCGCCGACACCTGCCACCTCTACGCGGCGGGCTACGATCTGGTCGGGGACTTTGACGGCGTCTGGCGCGACTGGGATCGCGTGATCGGCCTGCGTCATCTCCGCGCCCTCCACTTGAACGACTCCAAGACGCCCTTCGCCTCCCGGCGCGACCGGCACGAACGAATCGGAGACGGATCCCTGGGTGCGGAGCCGTTCCGCCGGCTCATGACCGACCCGCGGTTCCGAAGCATCCCCAAGATCATTGAGACGCCCAAAGGCGACGACCCGCCCGCCCAGGACCGGCAAGCCCTCCGCCGACTCCGCGCCTTCGCCCGGGCCCGCCGAACGCGTCGCTGACCGCGCGGCGGTTGCGAGGCGGCCGAGCAACGCCGACATTTACGCGCTGCCGCGCGCCGGCGCCATCGGGGCCCGGCGCAACACCATGCGACGGAGTACTGGAATGCCCGCTACTGAAACACGCGCCGCCGCCGGCACCCTCAACATCCCGGGCTGGGCTACCAGTGAACGGGTCAAGGCCTGGGTGGCGGAGATCGCCGAGCTGACCAAGCCCGACCGCGTCTACTGGTGCGACGGCTCCGCGGCCGAGTACGACAAGCTGTGCGCCGAGCTGGTAGCGACTGGTACCCTGCGGAAACTGAACCCCGATAAGCGGCCCAACAGCTACCTGGCTCTCTCCGATCCCGGCGACGTGGCCCGGGTCGAGGACCGCACCTTCATCTGCAGCCAGCGGCGGGAGCAGGCCGGCCCCACCAACAACTGGATCGATCCCGTCGAGATGCACGCCACCCTCAAGCGGCTCTTCACCGGCTGTATGAGGGGCCGCACCATGTACGTGGTGCCCTTCAGCATGGGACCCCTGGGATCGCCGCTGGCCCAGATCGGGATCGAGCTCACCGACTCGCCGTACGTCGTCATCAACATGCGGATCATGACCCGGATGGGACGAGGCGCCCTCGAAGCCCTGAAGGACGGGAGCTTCGTGCCCTGCGTGCATTCGGTCGGCAAACCCCTGGCGCCCGGGGACCGCGACGTGCCCTGGCCCTGCAACAAGGAAGAGAAATGGATCGTGCACTTCCCCGAGGACCGGAGCATCTGGTCCTACGGGAGCGGGTACGGCGGCAACGCCCTGCTGGGTAAGAAGTGCTTCGCCCTGCGCATCGCGTCGGTGATGGCCCGGGACGAAGGGTGGATGGCGGAGCACATGCTGATCCTCGGTCTCCGGAGCCCCGAGGGAGTCAAGCGCTACATCGCGGCCGGATTCCCCAGCGCCTGCGGCAAGACCAACTTGGCCATGCTGCTCCCGCCCAAGGGCTGCGAAGGGTGGACGGTCACCACCATCGGCGACGACATCGCCTGGATCCGGCCGGGGCCGGACGGGCGCCTCCACGCCATCAATCCGGAGGCGGGATTCTTCGGGGTCGCACCGGGGACCTCGATAAAGTCGAATCCGGTGGCCATGGCCACCATCGCCTCGAACACCCTGTTCACCAACGTCGCCCTCACTCCCGACGGGGACGTCTGGTGGGAGGGGATGACGGACGACCCGCCGCCGGAGTTGATCGACTGGCAGGGACAGCCCTGGACGCCGGCCGCCGGGCGCCTGGCCGCGCATCCCAACGCGCGGTTCACCACCCCGGCCGCACAATGCCCCTCGATCGACCCCGAGTGGGAGAACACCGACGGCGTCCCCATCAGCGCCATGCTGTTCGGCGGCCGGCGCGCGTCGCTGGTGCCCCTGGTCTATCAGGCCGCCAATTGGTCGCTCGGGGTGTACCTCGCCGCCACCATCGGCTCCGAGACCACGGCCGCTGCCGCCGGGGCCGTGGGACAGGTGCGGCGCGACCCCATGTCCATGTTGCCGTTCTGCGGATACCACATGGGCGACTACTTCAATCACTGGCTTCGGATGGGCCGCGCCGTCGCGGAGCCGCCCGCCATCTTCGGCGTCAATTGGTTCCGCAAGGATGCTCAGGGCAAGTTCATCTGGCCGGGCTACAGCCAGAACCTCCGGGTGCTCCAGTGGATCTTCAACCGCGTCAACGGGCGGGCCGGCGCCGCGGAGAGCCCGCTCGGCTGGATGCCGCGTTATCACGACCTCAATTGGAAGGGTCTCGAGACCTTCGGTGCCGAGGCCTATCGTGAGCTCATGGCGGTCCCCCGGGATCCCTGGAAGGCGGAGCTCCGCTCCCATCAGGAACTGTTCGAGAACCTCTACGATCGGCTCCCGCGGGAGCTCGGCCTCATGCGCGAGCTTCTGCTCGGCGGACTCTGGCGCTCGCCCGAGCAGTGGAAGCTCGCCGCCGGGCCCGCCGCCGGCTGAGCGGGCTCGGCCCGCGGATTCTCATCACTTCCGGCGGAGCGGCCGATGGGTGAGTTCGAGGTCGTTCGAGACCCGATCTGGGACAACATCCGGGTCGATCCTGCGGCGCTCGCGATCCTGGACACCGAGGCCATGCAGCGGCTCCGGTACGTCCGGCAGTTGGGCCATGCCTTTCTGGTCTACCCCGGCGCCACCCACACCCGCTTCGAGCACGCCCTCGGCGCCTTTCACCTCACCCGGTCGGCGCTCGCCATGCTCGCCGAGCGGGGAGAGCTCGAGGCGGTGCCCGAGGAGGTACGGCTCGCGGCTCGCCTCGCCGCACTGCTGCACGACGTCGGCCACTATCCCTTCTCCCATACGCTGGAAGAGGCCGGTTACCCCCACCACGAGCGATTGGGCGTCGCCAAGCTGACCCGGGGAGACCTGGGCGAGCGCCTGGCCGCGCTGGGAGGGCCGGAACTGGTGACCCGGATCGGTCGCCTCATCACCGGCGAAAGCGAGAGCCCGCTGCGCGGGCTCATCTCAGGGTCGCTCGACCTCGACAAGATCGACTATCTCAGCCGAGACGCGAGAATGTGCGGCGTGCCCTATGGCGCTGTCGACGTGGATCGCCTGCTGGCCACGTTGACTCTGGTGGAGACGGCGGCCGGGCGCGTCGAGGTCGGCGTCCTGGAGAAGGGGATCAGCGCGCTCGAGTCCCTCCTGTTCGCCAAGTACCAGATGTTCCGGAACGTCTACTGGCACCACGCGGTTCGCTCCGCGACCTGCATGTTCAAGCGCGCCGTCCGTGCCGCCGTGGCGAGCGGCTCGCTCGGCTTCGAGCGCATCGCGGAGAGCACCGACGACGGCCTGACCGAACGCCTCCTGGCGGCGGACCGCACCGGTCTGGTGCGCGCCGTGCAGGCGCGGCGCCTCTACAAGCGGGCGCTCGACCTCTCCGCCAGCGAGGCTCCGTCGGAGACCCAGGACTGGGTCAGTCAGGACAGCGACCTCTTGGGACGCGTGGAAGACGCGTTAGCCGTGGAGCTGGGCCTCGAGGCGGGGCAGCTGCTGCTGGATTTTCCATCCAACCCGACCATGCTGGCGGTCGATCTCCCGCTGTTGACCCGCGGCGGGCGCATCGAGCGGCTGACCGGAGAAGGACGGCTAGGCCAGTTCGGCCTGCCCCGCGTGGCGGCGGAGCTGTATCAGAGTGCCCGGCGGCTTCGGATCTTCACGGCCGAGCGGGCGCGCTCACCCGAGCGGATCCTCGCGGTGATGACGTTGCCGAAGGAAGTGGTCGAGCGACGCTTGGGAGCGGGAGAGAGCCTGCTGAGGTCCTGACGTTCTAGCCTTGCTGCTGAACCGTCGTGGCGGGGGTTCCGTGAGGGGTGGCTTCCTCGGGTTCGATCCTGATCACGATCGCCGTGATGTTGTCGAGCCCACCGCGCTGATTCGCCTCCACGACCATCTCGTCGACCCACTGCTGCGGTCCCCCACCTCCCTTGAGGATCTGCACCAGCTGATCGTCCTCCAGCATGCCGGTGAGCCCGTCGGAGGCGAGCAGGACCACGTCTCCCGGCCGGAGCGATCCGAAGTACAAGTCCGGGACCACCTCGGCGTTGGCGCCGATGCACCGGGTGATGACGTTGCTGTAAGGATGGACGCGGGCCTGTTCCGGGGTCAGCAGGCCGAGGTCCACCTGCTCCTGCACGTAGGAGTGGTCCTTGGTGACCTGGAAGAAATGCCCGTTCCGGAGCAGATAGGCCCGGCTGTCTCCGACCTGGCCGATCAGGAAACGATGCGGGAGGAGAATCATCGCGGTGGTGGTGGTGCCCATCCCGCGCTTATCGTGCTCGGTGAGAGTCCGCTCGAAGATGGCGTTGTTCGCCTGAATGATCGCCTTCCTCATGCGCTCGCCGGCCTGCTCGTCGTTCAATCCCCGGAGAGAGCCCAACTCCTTGGAGATGAGCCGCACGGCCATCTCGCTGGCCACCTCCCCCGCCGCGTGCCCACCCATCCCATCCGCCACGATGAACACGCCGCGGTCGGACAACATGAGATAGTTGTCTTCATTTCCCGAGCGGACGATGCCGGTATCCGTCCGTGCGGCGCAGGTGAATCTCACGAGTACCGTCTACCTGAAGAGTAAGACGGCCACGACGACCGCGACGAGGGCCAGCACGATCGCCGGAATCACCCACCACGGTCGCTCGCGCTTGCCGGCGACCACGATCACCGGCGCCCGCCGCGGCGCTGGAGCCCGAGGCGTCGGCTCGGCCACCGGCGCGGCGGGGGGAGGCACCGGCGCCGCTTGAGGAGGCGGTGGGCCTGGGGGAGGCGGCGGCGGCGGAGGCGCGACCGGGATCGCCCCCATCACCTTGGTCCCCGACGGCCGGCTCACGGCGGCCGCGTCATCGGAGGGGTCGAACAGAACGGACACTTCGCCGAACCGGACCAGCGTGCCCGGACTCAACGGCACGTCGCCACCGATCTGCTCCCCGTCCACGAAGGTGCCATTGGTCGAGCCGAGGTCGCTCAGAATCCACACCTCTTCACGCCGTTGCAGCTTAGCGTGCTGGGTGCTCACGCTCTCGTCCGGAATCACCAGGTCGTTGTAGTCCGCCCGGCCGATGTTCACGACCGGCACCCGCACCTGTAGTCGGTTTCCTTTGAGCATCCCGCTCCGGACCAGCATGCTCGCCAGCGGCCCCGTCGCCGAAGGGCGTGGGGCCGGGGGCGGCGGCGGAGCGGCGGGCATCGCCGCGCCGTACATGGTGTCGTGGAGGCGCTGCTGCGCTCCCGGCGGCGTCGGCCCGGTGATTCGGGGCGCGGACGGGGGGGGCGGCGGAACAGTCGGCGGCATCGCCGGTGGAGGAGCGCTGGCGATGGGCGGCAGAGGCGGTATGGGAATCGAGCCCGGTAACGGTGTGGTCCCCAACGGGCCGAACGGCGAGGGCGGCGCGGGAATCGACCCGGGCATGGGCGTGGTCGGCAGCGAGCCGGGGGGCGGGGGCGGCGGCGGCGGGGCGCTGTCGGCGTAGAACCGGAATTCGTGATCCCCGACCCGGATCACGTCGGCCCGTGAAAGCAGGCGTTGCGACGCCACTCGTTCGCCATTGACGAAGGTGCCGTTGACGCTGCTGTCCACCAGGACGTAGCCCTGGGGAGCGGCCATGATCTCCGCGTGGCGGCGGGAGACTTCCTTGGAGGGCACCACGATGTCGCAGCCGGCCTCGCGCCCGAACACCAGCGGTTGCTCACCTACCGTGTATTCACGCCCATCGGTGAGACACACCAAGCGGCCACCGGTCGAAGCGGTCGGCCCCTTGGACGCGACCCCCTTCGCCTGCGCCATCTTGGCAAAATCGGCCCCGCTGATGAACTGAGTGCTGCCGCTCCGCCGGGGATCGACACAGACCAACTCCTGCTCCCCGAGTTGCAGCTTGTCCCCATGGAGGATCGGCGAGGGGTCCGCGCCCAGGCGGACGCCATTGAGCTCCACGACCGAGTCGGGATCGGCGGGACGCACCGCGGCCGATCCATCCGGTGAGCCCTGAATCCGGACGTGGACCGGCCGCACACCTGTCCCGACCACCCGGATAGCACAGGAGGGGTCCGAGCCAATGGCCGCCTCGCCCACTGGAATGGTGAAGCGTTGCCCGGCCAGTTCGAGTTCCATAAGGAAGAGAGTTCCTGTTCGGCGGCCTTGGGGTCAAACGTATCTGCGGGCCAATGGCCGCGCAAGCGAAATCGCACCCGGGATGCCGCCCCGCGAGTGCGCCTTCGTGAACCGTGGAAGTGGTGTTGCCAGGCCCGCTTGGCTAGGCCACCCTGTCCCGCCCATCGGCCTCGGTTTTGGCCGCGGTACCGGGGCCGAATTGCAAGCGATAGAGCCGCTCGTAGAGCCCCCCCTGCGCCAGCAGGGACCGGTGCGTCCCGCGCTCCCGGATCTCGCCGTGATGGAGCACTAGGATTTCATCGGCATGGAGGATCGTGCTCAGCCGATGAGCCACCACCAGGCTGGTGCGGCCCGCCATCAGCTCCGCCAGTGCCCGCTGGATCTGCGCTTCCGCCTCCGCGTCGACCGAGCTGGTGGCCTCGTCGAGGACCAGGATCCGCGGATCCAGCGCGAGCGCCCGCGCGAAGCTCAGGAGCTGCCGCTCGCCGACGCTCAGGCTTCTCCCCCGCTCTCCCAGCACGTGCCCGTAGCCCGCGGGCAGCCGCTCGATGAACCGGTCCGCTCCCACCCGCCGGGCGGCGGCGCGGGCATGCTCGGCCGTGATCGGGGTGTCCAGCGTGAGATTGCGAAGCAGATCCCCCGTGAAGAGGAACAGGTCCTGCTGCACGAATCCGATCAGACCACGGAGCTCGGCCGTCGACAACTCGCGCACGTCGGTGCCATCGATCGTGATCCGGCCGCGTTGCGGATCGTAGAAGCGAAGCAGCAGACTGAGCATGGTGGTCTTCCCCGCCCCGGTGGCCCCCACCAGCGCGACCGTCTGGCCAGGTCGGGCCGTGAAAGAAACATCCTGGAGCACCCAAGGCGCGCGGCCGCTCTCCCTGGGCGACGGGGCCGCTTCCGGATCCGTGGACCCCTCCTCCACCGGCGCGTCATAGCGGAACCATACCCCTTCGAACGCTACCGCTCCCCGAGTCGGCGAACGCAGTCGTGCCGGGCGGGCCGGTTCCGTTACCGCCATCGGGGTGTCGAGCAGTCGGAACACTCGTTCGGCCGATGCCATCGCGCTCTGGACCAGATTGTATTTCTCCGAGAGGTCCTGGAGCGGCTGGAAGAAGCGCCGAGTCAACTGGATGAACGCCGCCAGCACCCCGACCGTCACGGAGCCCGCCAGCGCGCGCACCCCACCGTAGTAGAGCAGCACCGCCAAGGCGACCGAGGTCAGCACTTCGATCACCGGGAAGAACACCGCGTAAACGATGATCGAGCGGAGATGCGCCGCCAGATGCTGGTCATTGATGGCACCGAACTGCCGGGCGGCTTCGGCCTCTCGGTTGAACAGCTGTACCACCCGCATCCCCGACAGGTGCTCTTGGAGAAAACTGTTCAGACGCGCCAGGCGGACCCGGATCTCGCGGAAGGCGTCCCGCACGCTGCGCCGGAAGATCGAAACCGTCGCGAAGACCAGCGGCATCACCGCAAAGGCGGCCACGGCCAGGCGCCAATCGATGACCAGCATCATCACCATGATCGCGACCAGCATGACGAGGTCGCCGAACACCGTGACCACGCCGCTGGAAAACAGCTCGTTCAGGGTCTCGACGTCCGACGTCACCCGGGTCATCAGCCGGCCCACGGGATTGCGGTCGAAGAAGGCGATGTTGAGCCGCTGGAGTTGCGTGAAGACCTCGAGCCGGAGGTCGCACATCACTCGCTGGCCGATCCAGCTCGTGAGCACCGCTTGGCCGTAATCCAGCAGGAACTCCAGCGTCAGCACCACCAGGAAGGCAGCCGCCAAGGTGACGAGCAGCCCCAGGTCCCCGCGGGGGATGGCGATATCGAGTGCGCGCTGCGTGAGGAAGGGTCCCACCAGGGCCAGGCCCGAGAGCGCGAGCAGGATCAGGACGGCCAGCGCCGCCGGCCAGCGATAGGGGCGGAGATACGCCACCAGGCGGCGCGCCAGCGCGGCGTCGTAGCCCCGGGCGGGGAGGTCTTCTTCAGGTGGAGAGCCGGTCACCCCGGGTGGCCTGCGCTGACCGCGGGCAGCTCGTCCGGGCCGGCCGTGATGACCGTGAGTCCCTGGCGCACCCATCGGGAAAACACGACGAAGCCGAAGGCCAGCGTGAAGTAGCTGAGGATGCAGCGCCAGGCCAAGGTGTACACCGGCGTCAGGGCCGGCGGCAGGTAGACCGAGGACATCACCGCGGCCGAGAGCAGCTCCGCGAGCCCCGAGGCACCGGGCGTCGGCGCGAAATAAAGGAGAAAGGTGATCAGGGTCTGGAGGAGCAGCACGTCGACGAAGTTGGCGTGCATGCCGACCGCTCGCAGGGCGACGTAGCCCGCCAGCAGCTTGTTGGCATGCGAGGGACCCGAAAGCAGCGTCGCCCAGGCCAGGGAAATCCATCCCCGCCGGCTATTGAAGGACACGAAGCTCTGGTGCGCGCGATCGATCCCCGCCCGCAGCGCCTCCAGGCGCTCGGCCACTCTCCGGCTCCGGCGCCCCACCCGGTCGGCCAGGCGATGCAGGGATTCCCGGATCAGGTGCGGGAAAATGATGACCATCACCATGAAGAGCCCCAGCCCGGCGAAGATCCCGAGGCTCCCCAGGAAGAGATCGTACAGCGAAAGCCCGAGGAAGTTGCCGTAGCGCTCCAACGAACGGCCTCCGCCCAGGACAATCGCCAGGGGGCCCGCCAGGGCGAAGAAGATCACGGTGGCGATGAAGGACATCAGGGTCGAGGTCACCGCGTCCGGCACCGGCACGCCGAAGCGGCGCATCGTGTAGATCATCATCGGCCCGGCGCCCGTGGAGAGCGGCGTCAGGTATCCGGCCCAGGCGCCCATCCCGCCCGCCAGCATCATCCCCTTCATCGAGACCGGTGTGTGCACGTGCCGTACCAGCACCCAGAGCCGGAGGCCGCCACCGATCCAGTCCAGTGACGCCAGCCCCACGCCGACCAGCATCCAGTGCCATTGCAGCTGTCGCACCGCGGTAGCGAACGCCGGCAGATTGTCGCCGTAGACGAAGACCGCCCCGAAACCCAGGAGGGAGACCACCACGAAGACCAGGAACCACCGGCGGAACAGACTGGGGGAGAGGACGATGGGCATGGCCGGGGAAACGTAACGTTCCACCGGTCCGAGGGGCAGATGGCTCGACCCGGTTGCCGCCACCAACCCACCATCTGCCCAAGCACCCCACGGTCTCGGTATCCTTCGTCACCATGGCCGCAGAAGTGCTCCGAATCGTCAACGCCCGCGAGCATAACCTCCGCGGGATCACCGTCGATCTCCCCCGCCGCGCCCTCATTGTCGTCACCGGTCCGTCGGGTTCCGGCAAGAGCTCGCTCGCGTTCGACACTCTCTACGCAGAGGGACAGCGCCGCTACATCGAGTCGCTCTCCACCTATGCCCAGCAGTTCCTGGAGCGGATGCCCAAGCCGAGAGTGGACCGGCTCGAAGGGCTGGCCCCTGCCGTCGCCATCGAACAGCGGAACCCGACCGTGTCCAGCCGGTCCACGGTGGGAACCGCCACCGAGGTGTACGACCACCTGCGCCTGCTGTGGGCCCGCGTCGGCCGACCGTTCTGCCGCGTCTGCGGATCCCCAGTGCGCCGCGAAACTCCGCAATCCGCCGCCGACCAGATCCTCACGGCCATCCGCGGGCCGATCCAGATCGCCTTTCCGCTCCCCCCCGCCGCCCGCCAGGCTCATGAGAGCGTAGTCGAGAACCTTAAGGCCCTCGGCTTCGTCCGCCTGCTCGCCGACGGTGCACCGATGCAGCTCGACGCCCTGCCGCCGGGACTCGACCTGGCCGCGTCCCAGGAAGTGCTAGTGGTCGTGGATCGGCTGGTCGCGGAGCGAGGGCAGGCCGGCCGTCTGGCCGAGGCCCTGGGCACCGCGTTTCAAGAGGGCGAGGGCATCGGACTAGCCCTGCATGACGGGGGCCGACTCCGCTACACGGAGTTTCCCAGCTGCAGCGTGTGCGATACGCCGGCCGTAGCCGCCACCCCGGCGCTGTTCTCCTTCAACAATCCCCGAGGGGCCTGCACCGGGTGCAACGGTTTCGGCGCCGTCCTCGAGTACGACGAGTCCCTCATCGTCCCCGATCCCTCCAAGAGCCTCGCCGACGGGGCCCTCGATCCCTGGACCAAGCCCCGTTACGACGGGCGGCGGCGCCTCCTCGCCTCGACCGCCAAGAACCTCGGCATCGACATGGAGGCGCCCTGGTCCAGCCTGAAGCCGGCCCAGCGGCGAGATCTCCTGCACGGCCGACGCGGGCGTTACGTCGGCATCTTCCCGTTCCTCAAGGCCCTCGAAGAGAAGCGCTACAAGCAGTACATCCGGGTCTTCCTCCGGCAGTACCAGCTGGCCAAGACCTGCCCGATCTGCACCGGTATGCGACTCAACCAGCACGCCCTCGCGGTCCGAATCGGAGGCCAAACCATCGCCGCGGTAGCCTCCCAAACGGTGGACAACCTGCTCCGATGGCTCCAGGACCTCGCGCTGGATCCCTTCGAACGACAGGTCGCTCACCTGATCCTCGAGCAATTGGACCAGCGGATCGGCTTCATGCGGGACGTGGGCCTCGGCTACCTGACGCTGGATCGGCTCACCCGTACGCTGAGCGGCGGAGAAGCTCAGCGGATTGCGCTCGCCAATGCCCTGGGCGCCAAACTGGTGGACGCGCTGTACGTGCTGGACGAGCCCTCGATCGGCCTCCACCCGCGCGATATCGATCGCCTGCTGGGCCTGCTGCGCCGGTTGAGCCAGGCAGGCAATACCGTCGTGGTGGTCGAGCACGACCCGGCCGCGATTCGTCAGGCCGATTTCATGCTCGAGCTGGGCCCGGGTGCGGGGGAGCACGGGGGCCAGGTCGTCTACGCCGGTCCGGTGGCCGGCGCCACGAGTTCATTGACCGGCCAATACCTGACCGGGGCCAAGCGCATCGCGGTGCCCAGCGCACGACGCTCCCCCTCCTCCTGGCTGCGCGTCAGGGGCGCTTCCCTGCACAACCTGCGCGAGGTGGACGTCGACATTCCTCTTGGAACCCTCACCGCCGTGACCGGCGTCTCCGGCTCCGGCAAGAGCACCCTCTTGCACCACGTGCTCTACCGCCACTTCGAGGCCCGTCTCACCGGTTCCCACTCGGCCAAGGCCCATCTCGGCGAGGAGGTCGGCACCGTGCATCGGATGACGGGGTGGGAGGCGCTCGAAGACGTCCTGCTCGTCGACCAGTCGCCGATCGGGCGGTCACCCCGGTCGAATCCGATCACCTACATCAAGGGATTCGACGACATCCGGGAGCTGTTCGCGCAGCAACCACTGGCCCGGCAGCGACGGTATAGCCCCTCGACCTTCTCCTTCAACCTGTCCGGTGGGCGCTGCGAGGCCTGCGAGGGCGCCGGCCACGTCCAGATCGAGATGGTCTTCCTGGCCGATGTCTTCGTGCCCTGCGAGGTCTGCCAGGCCACCCGGTTCAAGCGAGAGGTCCTGGACGTCAAGATCAGGGGCTACTCGATCCACGACGTGCTCCAGTTGACCGTGGACGAGGCCATCAACCGGTTCCGGCACCAACCCAGATTGGGACAGGCTCTCTGGCACCTGCAGCAGGTGGGTCTCGGCTACCTGCGCCTCGGCCAACCCGCCACCACCCTGTCCGGCGGAGAGGCTCAGCGTCTCAAGATCGCCCGCGAGCTGGCCCGGACCGGACGCAAGAGCGGCCGGCGCCTCTATATCCTCGACGAGCCGACCACCGGGCTCCACCTGGATGACGTGCGCATGCTGATCCAGGTGCTGGACCGGTTAGTGGACGCCGGACACACCGTGGTGCTGATCGAGCATCATCTCGACGTGATCAAACGGGCCGATTGGGTGGTGGACTTGGGCCCGGAGGCCGGCGCGGCGGGCGGGCGGGTGGTGGCCCAGGGAACGCCAGAGGACGTTGCGCGGGTGGAACGCTCCCATACCGGACGGTATCTCCGGGAGGTGCTCGAGGTGGCCGAGGCCCTGGCGGGGTCCGGAGCCGGCGTGCCCTCCGCCACCCCCTGACCGCTTGTAATTGGAGGCTCCTTGCGTTACTATATGCCGCGCGATGCGCGCTCTCGGGCGCGCAAGTTCGGCAGACACCTCACAGGGCTGGCCACGCGCCGGCCCTGTTTTGTTAGCCGACCGCAGGCAGCGACGGCGAGCGCCGATCCCTGCTGGCAGGAAGCCTATCGTGAGGGCTTTGATCACGAACAAACCTGTAGTCGGTGACGCGGCTCTGACCGGACTCCGATTACACATTTCAAGGAGTAGGTCAGTATGCGTACGACTGGCACAGTCAAGTGGTTCAACGACGCGAAGGGCTTCGGCTTCATCACGCCGGAGGGTGGTGCGAAGGATTGCTTCGTCCATCATTCGGCGATTCAGGCCGACGGCTACAAGAGCCTCGCGGAGGGTGACAAGGTCGAGTTCGACGTCATCCAGGGCCAGAAGGGCCCCGCGGCGGCGAACGTCGTCAAGATCGGCGCCTGACGCGTAAGCGTTAGGACGTCTACCACAGACGGGAAGAGGCCGGTTCGCCAGGGTGCGAACCGGCCTCTTCTGTTGCTGGGCTCCCCCGCCGGCGTCAGGCTCGCTGGGAGGCCCGTGACCCGATCGCCCGGCGCATCGCAACCGCCGCCTCGCGAATCAGCTCAACAGTTGTTTCCCAGTCGATGCAGGCGTCGGTGATCGAGACCCCATAGCGCAGCTTCGCGGGGTCCCCTTCCAGACGCTGGTTGCCGGCATGAAGATGGCTCTCCATCATCACGCCCATGATGGCGCGCTCACCCGCCCCGATTTGAGCCAGCACCTCGCGTAGGGCGTCAGCCTGCTTCCGGTGGTCTTTCATCGAGTTGCCGTGGCTGCAATCCACCATGAGGCGGGTGTTCTGGCCGTGGAGACGGAGCAGGTCCACGGCGCGGTGGATGGACCCGGTGTCGTAGTTGGGTTTCCCGGTGCCTCCTCTGAGCACCAGGTGGCGGTCGGGATTCCCGGATGTCTGCACGATCGCGACCCTGCCATCGTCGTCGAGTCCCACGAAGCTGTGCGGGGTCGCCGAGGACACCAGAGCGTCCAGCGCGATCTGCAGGTTCCCGTCGGTGGTGTTCTTGAATCCGACCGGCATCGAGAGCCCGCTGGCCATTTCCCGATGGGTCTGGGATTCCGCGGTACGAGCCCCGATGGCCGTCCACGAGACCAGATCCGCGATATACTGCGGAATCACCACGCCCAGCATCTCCGTGGCCGCAGGGAGGCCCAAGCCGTTCACCTCGAGCAGGATGCGTCGGGCCAATCGCAGGCCGGTCTCCAGGTCCCGACTGCCATCGAGATGCGGGTCGTTGATCAGCCCCTTCCAGCCGACGGTGGTGCGAGGCTTTTCGAAGTACACCCGCATGATCAGGCAAAGCGCGTCCTCGACCTCCCCCCGCAAGGCGGCCAGCCGGCCGGCGTACTCCAGCGCGGCGGCCGAATCGTGAATCGAGCAGGGTCCCACAACGACCAAGAGCCGAGGGTCCTCTCCCGCCAGGATCGCCCGCACGGCTCGGCGCCCCTCGACGACGGTCTCCGCCGTCGCGCGTGGCACCGGCAGCTCCGTCAGCATCTGCCGGGGCGTCGCCAGGGGCGACATCCGGAGCACGTGCAGATTGGAGGTCGTGGGCACCAGGGAGCGAGAGTCGGTCACGCTGCTTCTCCGGATGAAAGTCGCTGACGCTAGATTGAACTTGCCCGTCCCCAGGTGGGGGCGCCAGAGGGAGACTCTTTCCGTTCCCGATCGATGACGCAGAGCCTTCGAATCCTCCACCCTGGGGAAGAAGCCGCGCTCGACCAGTTTCTCGCCCAACGGCGGGAGACCAGCATGATCATGCGCGCCAACCTCCGCGTGGCCGGCCTGGAGGATCGAGGGCTGCCCAGCCACGCCACCTATGCGGCGGCCTTCGAAGACGGCGCCATGGTCGCGGCCGCCGCCCACTGTTGGAACGGCATGGTGCTGGTCGAAGCCCCCCAGGCCCTGGGAACCGTCGTGCAGTGCGCCGTGAGGCGTAGTGGCCGCCGGATTTCCGGCCTCATGGGGCCTTGGGACCAGGTCACGGACGCGCGCCGCGCACTCGGCCTCTCGAAGGTCGCCGCAGCCGTGGATGCACCCGACATCCTGTACCGGCTCCACCTGCGCGAGCTCCGGAGCCGTTCGGTGCTGGCGGCACCCGAGGTCGTCAGCCGTGCCGCTACCCGGGCCGACCGCGAGCTATTGGTGGAATGGAGAACGGAGTTCTCGAAAGAGGCCTTGGGCTTCGAGGATTCCCCCGAGCTTCGGGCCTCGTGCCGCGAGCACATCGACCAGCTCCTGGCCACCCAGGATGTCTGGCTTCTCGAGGTGGCAGGCCGGCCGGTCGCCTGCGCGACGATCAATGCGCGACTCCCCCTCGAGGTCACCGTGGGTGGAGTTTGGACCCCTCCGGAGCTTCGAGGAAAGGGATACGCGCGAGCGGTGGTGGGAGGCATGCTCCTGGCCCAATATGAACGCGGGGTCGAGCAGGCCGTGCTCTTCGCCGACCGCACTAACCCCGTTTCCCAGCGGACCTACGAGGCCCTGGGCTTCGTCGCCATCGGGGACTACGGCTTGATTCTCTTTCAGGAGCCCCAGGCCATAACTCGAACCGGGTGATGGCCCGAGGGTTCCGCAGAATTCACCGTGCCTGAGCTCCCCGATATTCAGATTTACCTCGAAGCGCTGCAGCCGCGGTTGCTCGGCCAGCGGCTCCAGCGAGTCAGAATCCGCGGGCCCTTCCTGCTGCGGAGTGTCTCCCCTCCCATTACAGAAGCCGAAGGCCGGCTGGTCCTCTCGCTCGACCGACTTGGGAAGCGCATCGTCATCGGCCTCGAGGGCGACCTGTTTCTGGTCCTTCACCTCATGATTGCCGGGCGGCTCCATTGGAAAACCAGGCCCGCACCCGATGCGCCTTCCCCAAAGCTGCCCGGCAAGGTCGGACTGGCCGCCCTCGATTTCCCTAGCGGGACCCTGCTCCTGACCGAGGCGGGATCCAAGCGGCGTGCGTCTCTACACCTCGTCTCGGGAAGGGAGGGACTGCGGCCCTTCGAACGGGGAGGCGTGGAGGTGCTGGAAGCGAGCCTGGAGGAATTCAGGAGGGCGCTCCTCAGTGAGAATCACACCCTCAAGCGTGCCCTCACCGATCCCCGGCTGTTCAGCGGCATCGGCAACGCCTATTCGGATGAAATTCTGCACCGCGCCCGCCTGTCTCCGCTGCAGATGACCCAACGCCTGGAGCGGAGCGAGGTCGACCGTCTCCACCAGGCCTGCCAGGCCACACTCGAGGAATGGATCGAGCGGTTGCGGGTGCAGGCGGCGGGCGAGTTCCCGGAGGGCGTTACGGCCTTCAGACCCGAGATGGCCGTCCATGGCCGCTATCGGCTCCCCTGCCCCGATTGCGGGGCCCCGATCCAGCGAATCCGCTACGCCGACAACGAGACCAACTACTGCGCTCGCTGCCAGACCGGCGGCCGGTTGTTGGCCGACCGGGCCATGTCACGGCTGCTCAAGCAGGACTGGCCGCGAACCCTGGAGGAAGCCGAATCCTGGTAGGCAGGCCCTGGGGACCTCACGGTCAAAGGCCGGCCGAGATAAGATGAACACTTCCTCATCACGGGTGGCCCCCCATGCCCGGCTATGGCAGCGCTCGAGACGTCCGTGGGTCCTCCCGCACTCTAGCCGCAGTCATCCTGGCGGTCATGGTTGCCCTGACACCCCCCTCAGCGCACGCCCAGGCCGACACCGTCTCGGCGCAGGTCTACGAGGGCTGGCGGCAGTACAGCGTGCACTGTGCCCGCTGCCACGCCCAGGACGTGCTGAACTCCAGCGTGGCACCCTGGCTCGTGATGTCGGTCAAACCGGATGGCCCGGTGCCGACCCTGGAAGACTTCGTACGGGTGGTGAGAGAGGGGAAGAAATCCGGTGGGATGCCTGCCTTCGCCCCCGACTATCTCGAGGACGAGAGGGTGGAGGCCATCTGGGCCTATGTGAAGGGAAGGAGCGACGCCGTGATCCACCCGGGAAGGCCGGTTCGCCAACCCGACTAAGGAGCTCCCGAGGCAGGACTCGAACCTGCGACCCGCTGATTAACAGTCAGCTGCTCTACCAACTGAGCTACTCGGGATCGGCGGTCAGGATAAACGTGGGGTACAGGCGAATCAAGCGGCCAAGCCCAGTCGAGGCCTGTAGTACCCCCCGAGCTCCCAGGACGCCGCCGCAGCATCCCGTGGCGACCGAAGCCCATCACCGCTACTCGCACCCTGGGTCGTATCGTCGCGCTCCCCAGCCATCAGAGCAGTGTCACCACAGCTTCAGTGCACTTCCCTGTATCACCTGGTCTTACGCCCCAACTGTGAGCATCTGCTCGCACTTTTCCAATTCGATTTCCAGCGCCGCCTATCATATCAGCAAGTTATTGCTGATAAATGCTTTGTCTATAAGGTGAGTAAACGCTCTCGCTTTCGTAGCTAATGTGAGCAATCACTTCTAGAACTGCAGGGCTTTTTGACGGTTTTTGGGCCCATTTCTGCCTCTTATCGATTTGTTAAGTCATTGTTCCCAAATCCGTTACATCCACTCCCACTACCATTTTCTTTTCACTGGTTTACCTTCCAAGGGTGACTATGCACCCTTTGGTGGGGCATCATGTCCGGAGACGGCAGCTCGCCAAGGCCCAAACCCTCGGTAGGCTGCCGCAGTCGCTCCTGTTCACGGGGCCCTGCGGGGTCGGTAAGCAGCGCCTGGCACTCTGGCTCGGACAGTTGATCCTCTGCCAAGCCCCACAGGAGGGGGAGCCCTGCGGGACTTGCGGTCCCTGCCGGCGAGTCTTGGAGTTGGGGCACCCGGACCTTCACTGGCTCATGCCGGTGCCCCGCCCCAAGGCGGCGGAGGCCGATCGGCAACTGGGCGAGTTGGAGGAGTCGATCGCAGCGGTCTTGGCCGAGCGGCGAGCCGCACCGCTGTATGAAGCACCGGGAGGGATGGCGGGGCACTTCGTGGCCACCGCCCGACTGCTCCAGCGCCGGGCAGCGCTCACGCCGGTCGAAGGGCGGCGGAAGGTGTTCATCCTGGGAGAGGCTGAGCGCCTGGTGCCTCAGGAGGCCAATCCGGAGGCGGCCAATGCGCTCCTCAAGCTCTTGGAGGAGCCGCCAGCCGATACGGTGCTCTGCTTGACGGCGGAGGATCCCGCTATGGTCCTCCCGACGATTCGCTCTCGGGCGGTGACGGTGCGGGTCGGACGGCTGCCGGATCGTGAAGTAGAGGAGTTCTTGCGCGGCGTCCTGCGACCCCTGCCGACCCCAGCAGCCTTGGCGGCGCGAGTCCGTCGGGCGGGGGGATGCATCGGAGCCGCGATTGGAGTGGAGACCGGGGACGCCAAGGCGCACCAGTGGGCGGTGGACCTGTTGAGCGCCGTGCTGGCGGGACCCACGGCCCGGGCGGAACAGACGCTTCGGCAGGCACCCTGGTCGGCCCGGGGCGACTTCACCGCCCTGCTCGATGCGCTGGCCGATTCGCTGCATGAAGCGACCCGGTCGGCCCTGGGCGGATCGGCCGCGGCGAAGGGGCCCCTCGAGGGGCTGGCCCGCCGCTCGCCATCCGTACTGCTCCAGGCGACTGAACGGGTGCTGGAAGCCAGGGTAGTAGCCCAGGGCAACGTGAACCCTCAACTGCTGCTCGCCTCCTTGGGCGATGCGCTGGCGAGGACCCTGTGAAGCTGACCCACGTCGACGAGGCTGGCCGGGCCCGAATGGTGGACGTGAGCGGGAAGCCGGAAACCCAGCGCACCGCGGTAGCTGAGGGCGCCGTGCGGATGTCGGCCGCCGCGTTTGAACAGGTCGAGCAGGCCCGGGTCCAGAAGGGAGACGTGCTCGCCGTGGCAGAGGTCGCCGGGACCATGGGAGCGAAGCGCACCGCGGACCTGATTCCGCTCTGCCATCCCTTGGGCCTCGAGGCGGTGACTGTTCAGGTCTCGCTCGACCCGGCCCTTCCCGGGGCCCGAATCACGGCGACGGCCACAGCGGTCGGACGTACCGGAGTGGAGATGGAGGCCCTGACGGCTGTCGCGGTAGCGGCCCTGACTGTGTACGACATGGTGAAGGCGTTGGATCGCGGAATGGTCATCGAGGCCGTCCGCCTGGTCAGTAAAACTGGTGGGACCCGAGGCGATTGGTCGCGGGCCGGGTAGTTCCCGTTCCAAGCCAACGCCCTGAAACCCTGAAGGAGGACTCAATGCCGTTGAACCCGAACGACCTGGCCGACCGCGGTGAGCGGCCGCGGAGGCTGATGCTCCGAGGCAGCTTGCTGGTGCTCGGGGCGCTGACCATCAGCGTCCTGGCCGGTTGGAGCCGCCGGTCGCACCCCGATGAGGTGGTGCCGACTCCGGCGGGATTGGCCGACGTGGTCCGTACGGTGAACCTGCGCCTGGAGACCACGGAGGGGGAGTTGGCGGTCGCCAAAATTCAATTGGACCGCCTGAACCAGATCATGCAGTACTCCAGCCGCTACCATATCCCGGCCGACCTGGCAGGGGCGATTTTCGATATCGCGCTCAGCGAGGGCATCGATCCCGGCCTCGGCTTCCGGCTGGTGAAGGTCGAAAGCGAGTTCGACGTCCACGCCAAGAGCTCGGCCGGCGCTCTGGGATATACCCAGATCCTGCCGGCCACGGCCCGCTTCTTCGAGCCGGGGCTCTCGGAGAGCCAGCTCTACGACCGCGATGTCAACCTGCGGCTGGGCTTCCGGTTCCTGAAGACCCTGATGCGACAGTATCAGGGTGAGGTTGAGCTGGCCCTGGTGGCCTATAACCGTGGACCCGCCAGGGTGGCGGAGATCCTGAGCCAGGGCGGAGACCCGCACAACGGGTATGCCCAGGCAGTACTGAAGGGCGCCGATCGAGGGAAGGGAACCTCGCAGTAATTCGATCGCGCCTGGAATTCGGACGGCCCCGGGGACGCTCGTCCTCGGGGCCGTTCGCCATCATGGAGATCAGCTGAGTTCGCTTACCGGGCGCCCGGGCTAATTCTGGATTCGGCGACTCCCTTGGGCGTCGAGCCCATCGCCTTGGGCGCCGTCACCCGGAGCTGCTGGCCGCTCTTGAGGACGTCGCTCGGGTCCAGCCCGTTCCATTCGCGAAGCTGAGACACCGTAACCCGGTAATGATAGGCAATACCCGACAGGGTCTCACCCTGCTTCACGCGATGGGTGCCTGCAGACCCCGCCCGTCGCGGCGCCGGGTCTTCCACCGACGCCATCACCTCGCGGGAGGGCATCGTCCCGCTCTTCGGGATCACCAACCGCTGGCCCACGCGGAGTGCTCGAGGCTGCATCCCCGGGTTGGCGGCTTGGATGGTCTGGCTCGAAACGCCGTACATCTTGGCAATCGCTCCGACTGTCTCCCCCTTGGCCACGTAGTGCTCGACGAAGGTGATACGCTGACTGGGGGGGAGCGTGGCGTAGGACCCGGCCACCATGGGGCCCGTGCCCGCCGGGACTCGCACCACGCTCTTGGCCTTGGGCGGAGTCATCGACCGCAGGAACTGTGGATTGAGCTCCCGGATGGCCGTGACCGTGGTATCGGCCAGACGGGCCACCACGTCGAGGCCGGTGGCGTCGGGAACAATGATAGAGTCGGGCAGCGGGATGGCGACGGTGTCCGGTCGAATGAAGCCGTACCGCTCCGGCTCCTTGGCGATCAGTGCCGCCGCAATCAGCTTCGGCACGTAATCCTTGGTCTCACGGCGCAGGAACCGCGTGTCGTAGAGCCGGAAGAACGCCCCATCGGAGCTCAGGCTGTCTTCGTCGTCTTCGGGGAGTCGGGCCAGGCCCCGCTGCACCTTCCTCGCGCCGGCGTTGTAGGCCGCCGCCGCGAGGTAGGGTGACCCAAACCGGTCCCGGAGATCCGAGAGAAAGCGAGCCGCAGCCGCGGTGGCCTTGTAGGGGTCTCGCCGCTCATCGACCCATCGGTCGACTCGCAGGCCGTAGAGCCGAGCGGTCCCCTTCATGAACTGCCACATCCCCACCGCCCGAGACCGGCTGACTGCGCTGTTGGAATAGCCGCTCTCGATCAACGCCAGGTACACCAGATCCGCCGGCAGCCCTGCCGCGCGGAACTTGGTCCGGATCATCGTCTCGTAACGGGGCATCCGGGTCAGCCAGATGGCCATCCGGTCCCGGGCGTACCCTTGGAAGAAGTCCAGGTAGTACTGGACGCGCGCGTGGGCATTGTAGCTGGTCACGTCGATGTCCCAGGTCGCCGGTGTGGCCTTGGGCCCCATCGGTGCCGGGACGCCCTCCTCGGTCTCGGCCAACGTATCGGTGCCCTCGGGACGTGCCGTGGCCAACCGCTCCAGAATCTCCTCGTCGGCTGCGGAGTCTTCGGCGGCCCGTCGCAGGGAAGCCGAGTCGACTAGGGAAATCTGGGGCTCGGTCGCAGGCACAGCCGCCGACGTCGATCCCGGATGGCTCTTCCCGGAATCGACTGCCGGGCCAGCCGCGACCTGCAGCTGGGGAGCCGGTGGGGCCGGCGTCCCGTGGCCGGAGCAGGCGGTGAGACCCAAGACGACCGCGAGAGCGATACGCTTCACGTAGTTCCTGTTGGACGGGTCAAAGTGCGCCCCTGGGCGAGCGGATGCTCACCCGCAAGGCGAGGCCCATTCTCAGAGCGGAAAGTGTGCCAGCGTCTGGCCTTGGCGCGGCTAACCCTATCAATCTATGCAGGATATGGGTTTCCAGGACAGACGGGAAGTGCAACATGAAACGTCTGCGCCGTGGCATGTGCCCGACGAACTTACCGCATGAACAGCCGGTTCCCCAACAGACGGTTGGTAGCATTGAGCACCGCCAGCGCCGCTCCTCGAGCTGGATTGTCGTCGGTGAGGAAGCAGCCGACCAGGCGCTGACCCTCGGCCTGCCGCGGCAGGGCCAACGAGACGATGACCACGTTCGAGTCGAACGCGCGCACCGCCTTGACCCCCAGCAGCTCGAATTTGATCTCTCCCTTGACGGCCTTGCTGAGGGCGGCGACGCACGCCTCCGCTGCGCAGCGAAGCTCGCCCGCCTGGGAGGTCAGGCCTTCGGACTCACCCACGAACTCGTCGGCCTCCTGCCAGGAGAGCGTAACCCGGCAGCGGCACCGGCCGCTGGGCAGCCTCACCATCGAGAAGTTCGAGAACCGGAGCCGGTCCTGGAGCGGCGGGGGGGTCATGGCGCGTTAGAAGGTATCGAACCGAACCTCGAGTTGGCGCGACCGCTCCTCCGGTAGGCGCACCACGTCCACGGACAGGTGCGGGGGGCCCGCCTCGGTGCTCTCGACTGCGATGACCACCACCATGCCGTCGGACAGCTCCAGCTTGAGTTGTCGGAAATCGGAGCGGACGGAGGCATCAACGACGGTACGGCCCTTCAGCAATGCGAGGGAATCCGCAACGCGGCGGAGGTCCTGAAAGGTAACTTGGGCCATGGGCGATCCGTCGCTACTGGATCTGGCCAGCGAGGAGCGCGGTAATCCTGTCGACCGGGATCTGGTCGGCTTGGGCGAACAGTGCCGATCGGGACGAGGACTCCAGCGGATACAACGCCCGGATCGGAGTCTGGAAGGAGGACGCGGCCCGGAAGCTCAGGACCAGCCGCCAGGTCTTCAATTTCTCGGTTCGCTCGGCGATCGGTGATACGCTCCACCGAGTCGCGCCGACGGTGACTTCACGCCATGCCATGAGAGCTCGAGAGCCTTGGAAGGTCAAGGGTGGCCAATATGTTCATCGGTGCGCAATCAGGTCAAGAGCCCGGCGGCCTTGGCATCGCGCCCGCTCTCGAGGTCCCGGAGCGGGAGCAGCTCTTCCCATGGAATCCCCAGCTGGATCAGCCGCTCTCGCGTGGCGCGCAGCATGCCCTGGGCCGCCTTAGAGTCCACAAAGACGTCGGGAAGCGGCGCCCAGCCGCCGATCAGGTAGAGGTCTCCATCCACGGTCGGTCCCAGCACCATCGGAACCCGATCGAGGATCGAGGCCGCGTCCCTGAGGGTATCGGCTGTGAGGTCGGGGCACTCCCGGCAAACGCAGATCCATCTCTCCCCCCGGGGCACCGCGCGAGAGGCAGCGGCCAGGCGGGCTCCTTGATGCCCCGAGGCCTGCGGTCGGAGGTCCCAGCCGGCACCAATCCACCGCTCCATTTCGGCGCGCGCTTCCGGGGGTGTATACCACACGACCACCGGACCATCCAGGCCGCGGACCGCCTCCAAGGTGCGGGCGGCGAGAATCCGGTAGAGGCGCAGCGCGTGGCGCTCCCCGATGTCCGCCGCCAGTTGAGCCTTCATGAGACCATGCCGAGGGGCCCTCAGCATAATGGCCAGGTGGGTCACGGGGAGGTCGCGCCGTCGACGGCGTCCGGATCACGCCGCGTGGGTGTATTTCCGGAAGCGGGCCAGAATGTCCAGGGTGATGGGGCCGGCCTTGCCGGCGCCGATGGCGCGACCATCGACCGCCCGGATCGGGGCGATCTCGGTCGCGGTGCCCGTGAAGAACGCTTCGTCCGCCGTATACACGTCGTAGCGGTTGAGCAGGGTTTCCCGCACCTGGTATCCCGCGCCCTGCGCGATCTCCATGACGACATCGCGCGTGATCCCCTTGAGAATGCCGGCCCAGGGCGGCGGGGTCATCAACACCCGGTCTTTGAGGACGAACAGATTCTGACCCGAGGCCTCGGCCACGTATCCGGCGCTGTCCATCAAGAGGATCTCGTCCGCCCCTGCGGCGTTCCCTTCGATCTTGGCCAGGATGTGGCAGAGGTAGTTCAGCGACTTGACCCGGGGGGACAGGGCTTCCTTGTGGGGGATGGGCGTCCCCGCTGTCATCACGTTCAACCCCTGCTCGTAGCGTTCGGGCGGCCACAGCTTGATGGTGTCGAAGATGATGAACACGGTCGGCTTGGGGCATTTCCGGGGGTCGAGTCCCAGGTCGCCCACGCCGCGGGTGACCACATGACGAAGGTAGGCGTCCTGCAAGCCCGAGCGGCGGACGCCCTCTTCGGTCACCGCGATCACCTCCGCCCGCGTCATCGGCACCGTGAGCGCGATCGCGTGGGCCGAATCGAACAAACGGTCCACGTGCTCCTTCAACTTGAAGGTCTTGCCGCGGTAGACCCGCATGCCTTCGAAGACGCCGTCACCATAGAGGACGCCGTGATCGAAGACCGAAATCTTCGCGGTCGCCTGGTCACACCACTGCCCGTCGAGCCAGATCAGCGTCACGAGTTCTCCCCTGAGGTTTCGCCGGGGGGAATGTGGCAGGACGTTGTCGAGGACGGTAGGGGCTGGCACCGCCCGGGCTGAGCACCGCGGGCGGCAACGGGGGGAGCCTCCGGGCCGGCGGCTGGCCTGGCCGGCGGACCAGCGCTAGGTGTCTCGAAGAATGCCGCGCATCCGGATCGCGAGCGCTTCGATCTCTCGCAAGCTGCTCAACGTTTCGGGATCGAGGCGGGACTCGTTGAGCAGCAACAGTTGGGTCTCCGCCAGGATGCCCGCGAGCGGGTTGGACAGATCATGCCGCAGCTTATGAACGCGTTCCTCAGTAGTCATCAACAGGTCCTCAGCCGACCGACCGATAGAGATCGCGAAGGTGATGCTCGCCCAGGCCTCGCACCGATTCCCAGAGATCCTGCTCGGAACGCGCACAGAAGATCTCGGCCGTCTCCCGTTGCCCGCCCGGATCGACGAAGAGGAGACGACCCCGCCAGTCGCCATCATCACTCCTGCGGAGACTCAAGCGGACGGTGACGGGTTGGCCTTCGAAGCGGAGCGGGGGAAGATCGTGGATGACGGGATCGCGCGGGTCATGCGCGGGGCTGCGAAGCGGCTGCACTGCCATCCGGTGCGCTCCGGTCGGGGTGGACCGATGGTGGAATCTGACCTGCACCAGGCTGGTACTTCGTAAATATACTATTTCAATGGACTTACGCAATAGTGGGAACTCGATGGAGAGGGCTCACACACCGGACCCGCACCTCCCCTTCGATCTACCGAACTCCCCCTGCGGGTGGTGGCGCCTGCCAGCGGCGAATCGCACTTGACGGCGCTACCCTTCCGCTCCTATACTGAGACACTTCCGAGCACTTCAGGCAATTCCCCGGCACGATCCTTTTCCCCGTTTGCTCTGCTCTGCGGAGCAAGCCCGACATACATCTAAAGACGTCTCGGTTTTCTAGCCGCGCCTCCTCCCTCGCCTACCGGACCGCCGGTGGGGTCCCTCTGCATGGAGTTCCACGCCTGTGGACATCGCTGAGTTAAAGCAAAAGTCCGTCGCCGAACTGCACTCCCTGGCCGAACAGCTCAACATCTCCAATTACTCGGGGCTTCGGAAGCAGGATCTCATCTTCCGGATCGAGCAGACGCTGCTGGACCAGGACACGGTCATCCGCGGCGAAGGGGTCCTCGAGATCCTGCCCGAGGGCTATGGCTTCCTCCGGAGCCAGGACTGGAACTACCTCTACGGCCCCGACGACATCTATGTCTCCCCCAGCCAGATCAAACGCTTCGACCTGCGGACCGGGGACACCGTCATGGGGCAGGTGCGTCCCCCCAAGGAGGGCGAGCGGTACCTGGCGCTGCTCAAGGTCGAGAGCGTCAATTTCGAGGAGCCTGAGAAGACCAAGCACCGGATTGCCTTCGACAACCTCAAGCCACGCTACCCCGACCAGCGGATCCACCTCGAGCGGAAGACGCCGGACCTCTCCATGCGGGTCGTGGATCTTCTCTCCCCCATCGGCAAGGGACAACGCGGTCTCATCGTGGCGCCGCCCAAGGCCGGGAAGACCATCCTGCTCCAGAAGCTCGCCAACGCGATCAGTGAGAACCATCCCGAGTGCGTGCTGATCGTCCTCCTGATCGACGAGCGGCCCGAGGAGGTCACCGACATGCAGGAGAACGTCAAGGCCGAGGTCATCTCCTCGACCTTCGACGAGCCCGCTGATCGCCACGTCCAGGTGGCCGACATGGTGATCGAGAAGTCGCGGCGCCTGGTCGAACATGGGCGCGACGTGGTGATCCTGCTGGACAGCATCACCCGCCTAGCCCGGGCCCACAACGTGGTGGTGCCGCACTCGGGCAAGATTCTCTCGGGCGGCGTCGACGCCAACGCGCTGCAGAAGCCCAAGCGGTTCTTCGGGGCGGCCCGGAACATCGACGGCGGCGGAAGCCTTACCATCATCGCCACCGCCCTGATCGACACGGGAAGCCGGATGGACGAAGTGATCTTCGAGGAGTTCAAGGGAACCGGCAACATGGAACTGGTGCTGGACCGGCGGCTCGCCGACCGGCGGATTTACCCCGCGATCGACATCCAGCGGACCTCCACGCGGAAAGAAGAGCTCCTCATGGACAAGGACGAGCTCAACCGCGTCTACCTGCTCCGGAACTTCCTGGCCGACATGCCCCCGGTCGAGGCGCTCGAGTTCCTGTTGGAGCGCATGAAGCGAACCAAGAACAACAAGGAATTCTTCGCCACCATGGCGCAGTGACGGGACCCCATGGCGGGTGATGCTCGAAGCGGGGGGCTCCGGTGGACCGGGACTCCCCGTTTATAGTTCCAGGCAGACCTTCCACCTGGCTCGTATGGCATCGCTGCCGACCGCCGGCCGCCTGTTGGCCCTCGACTGGGGCGAGCGACGCATCGGCCTCGCCCTGAGCGACGAAACCCAGACCCTCGCCAGTCCGCTGGAAACCCTGATCCGTCGCCTCGGCAAGCGCCTTCCCATGCCGCGCCTGCTCCGGTTGGTCAGCGAGCACCGACCGGTGGGTCTGGTGGTGGGGCTGCCGCTCACGCCCGAGGGTAGCGAATCTCCCAGCACCGCTGCGGCCCGGGAGCTGGGACGCGTGGTCGCGGAGCGGACGGGGCTACCACTCGAGTTCTGGGACGAGCGGCTCAGCACGGCTCGCGCCCTCGCAGCCATTCGAGAAACCGGGGGCAGCACCCGTGGGCGTCGGCCCGAGGTTGATGCGCTCGCCGCCGCGGTCGTGCTCCAGGGGTACCTGGATCACGCCAAGGGTGGCACGACGTGACCCGATGCGGTCATGTCCTCGTGCTGGTGGCCGCGGTGGCCGCCTGCGCCGGACCGCCCCCGGGCCCACCAGTCCGCATCGTCGTGCCCCCCGGTGCCCGCTTCGCCCAGGTCGCCGAGAGCCTGGCTTCGCACGGAATCGTGCCGTCCCGGACCACCTTCACGCTGTTGGCCCGTCTCCGGGGTGTAGAACGCGGCGTTCAAGCGGGGGTGTACGCCTTCGCCCCCGGAACCAGTCAATGGGAGGTGCTCACCATCCTGGCCGAGGGCCGGATTCAGATGGTGCGCTTCACGGTCCCCGAGGGACTTGCGCTGATCGAGTTGGCCCCGCTTGCCGAAGAAAAGCTGCAGATCGGCCGCGACGCCGTCCTGGCCGCGGCGACGGACTCGAGCGCCCTGGCGGCGCTGGGCC
The DNA here is from genome assembly GCA_963704015.1 of uncultured Gemmatimonadales bacterium. GTDB lineage: Bacteria > Gemmatimonadota > Gemmatimonadetes > Gemmatimonadales > GWC2-71-9 > DATIWD01. The sequence continues at coordinate 154,963 of CAVPGI010000003.1, read as the reverse complement.
TGCCCACCGCCACGGCGGAAGGATTCCTCCTCCCAGAGACTTATCTCGTACCGGAGGGCATCAACGCCCGGGAACTGGTGCGGGTGATGGTACGGGAATTCCAGAGTCAGTGGTCACCCGGGTGGCGTTCACAGCTGGATTCTCTACGGCTCAGTCTGGTCCAGGTGGTAGCGCTGGCCTCGATCGTCGAGGGGGAAGCCCGGCACGATGAAGAGCGGCCGATCATTGCCGGCGTCTACCTCAACCGGCTCCGCCGCCGCATGCTGCTCCAGGCGGATCCTACGGTACAGTATGCCATCCTTCAGAAGACCGGAGCCCGGAAGCTCAGGCTCTACTACAAGGATTACGCGATCCCCTCCAAGTACAACACCTACCTCCATACCGGACTGCCTCCAGGACCCATCAATTCCCCCGGGCGATTGAGCCTGCACGCTGCCCTCTTTCCGGCCCAGGTGCCCTACCTGTTCTTCGTGGCCGGATCCGACGGGTACCACATCTTTACCAAGACCAGTTCCGAGCATCAGGCCGCAGTCGCCAAGGTGCGGAGGCAGGAGCGAGCCGCCACGCGAAGTCCCGGACGCTAGGCCTTCATCCAAACTGCTCGGCGTAGCGGCGCGCAGCCGCTTCGACGTCGCCAGCGGCCAGAATTCCCGAAGCCACGGCCACCCCCACGCCCCCTGACGCCAGTATCGCGGCCACGTCCTCGGGTCTTACTCCGCCAATCGCCAGACAGGGTCGCCCATCGGCCAGGGCGACCAGCCGCCGGAATCCGTCGGTTCCCAAGCCCGGCCCCGCATCCGCCTTCGTATCTGTCCCCCGCCAGGGTCCCACACCCCAATAGTCGGCACCGAGCGCGCCCCGGGCCTCATCCTCGTTGCCGACCGAGGCGCCGATGACAGTCCCCTGGCCCAACACCGCGCGCGCCAGCGCAATCGGAACGTCCTCGGCTCCCAGATGCACGCCGCTCCCGACCGCCGCGGCCACGTCGGGCCGATCGTTGACGATGAGTGGCACACTCAGACGGGCCATCAGAGCCCGCGCGACGCTCACCAGGTCCCGACTGGCTGCCCGCTTGAGCCGGAGCTGGACGCAGGTCACACCTCCCCGGACCGCCGCCAGGCAGACCGCCACGGGCTCTCGCTCACCGAGGAGCCGATCGTCGGTCACCAGCATGAGCCGAAGGTGATACGCTAGATTGGGGGCCATGTCTGCCTTGCCGAAGCTGCACCTCATGGGGTTTCGCGGCGCGACCACGGTGGAGCACAACGACGCCGAGGAAATCCTGGCCGCCACCGAGGAGCTGGTGCGGGTGCTGATTCAGGCCAACGACCTGGATCCAGAGGGCATCGTGAGCGCCCTGTTCACGGTGACGACCGATCTCACCGCCACCTTCCCCGCTCGTGCCGCCCGGAGGCTCGGTTGGGATCAGGTCGCCATTCTGCACGCCACCGAAATCCCGGTCCCGGGGTCTCTACCCCGATGCATCCGCATCCTGGTACACGCCTACAGCAATCGGACGCGGGCGGAAATCAAGCACTGCTACTTGCGGGAAGCCAAGGCGCTGCGGCCGGAGCGGGCGCTGCGTTCCGAACGCTGACTCCCGATGGGTCTCGCGACTGTCCGGGTCACCACCCGAGGCGCCGCGCGGTGGGCCCGCGGGCATCCCTGGATCTACCGGAGTGACGTTCGCGACCATCCTGCGGAAGCGGGCCTGGTCCGTGTCGTGGATGGACGAGGAAAGTTCCTGGGCCAGGCCCTCTACTCTCCGAAATCCGAAATTCGGCTCCGGTTGCTGGAACCGTCGACTCGACCGGTCGATGGCGCCTGGTGGGAGGCGCGCCTGCGCGAGTGCCTAGCCCGACGCGGGGAGCTGAACGCGACGGCCTACCGCGTGGTCCACGCCGAGGGAGACGGCCTCCCCTCGCTGGTGGTGGACCGCTACGATCGCTGGGTCGTCGCCATGCTGCTGTCGGCGGGGCTCGAGTCCATGCGGATCACCGTGCTGGAGGCCCTGGTCGCCGTGCTCGGCCCCGAGGGCGTACTGCTCCGCCACGACGCGCCAGTCCGCCGCCACGAGGGGCTGGCCGAGGAGATTGTGGCTCCCTATGGAGCGGTCCCAGAGGAGATCGAGATTCGAGAAGGGCCCATACGCTACCTCGCGGCTCCCTGGACCGGGCAGAAGACCGGCGCATTTCTGGATCAACGCCCCAACCGCCTGCTCGCCGGCTCGTGGGTCCCACAGGGCGGGAGCGCCCTCGATTGCTTTACCTATCACGGAAGCTTTGCCCTGCACCTGGCCTTGAATGCCGGGCAGGTGACCGCTCTAGACACCAGCCGGGAAGCACTCACCCGGGCGCAGCGGAACGCTGCCCTGAATGGCCTCACCAACATCGATTGGATGGAGCAAGATGCCTTCGAGGCCCTTCGGGCGTTCGAACGCGCGCGGAGACGATTCGACGTGATTGTATTGGATCCCCCGGCGTTCGCGCGGAACAAGAGTGCCGTCCCTCAAGCGCTTCGCGGCTACAAGGAACTCAACCTCCGCGCCCTCCGGCTGCTCTCCCCCGGGGGGACCCTGTTTACGGCCTCCTGCTCGTTCCATGTCCGCGCGGAGGACTTCCACGCCATGCTGCAGGAGGCGGCGGCGGACAGCGGACGCCGCTGCCGCCTGGTGCTCCGGACCGGCCAAGGGGCCGATCACCCGGAAATCCTGACCATTCCGGAGACCGGATATCTCAAGGGAGCGGTGGTGAGAGCCGATTGACGCGTTGACAGCACGGAGGGCCGATATGAGTTTGAATGGCAGCGGGCCCGCCCGCTTTTCCCGATCAGCCAATCCCAAGGCCCTACTGGGCCTGAGCCTTCATCGAAGTGTGGTGTCCATCGAGCCATGCTGACCGCCAGCGAGGTTCAGCACATCCGCCGACGCCGGCCACCCCCCTCCCTTCGCCAGCGCTGGCAGGAGTACATCCTCCAGCGCATCGAGGGGTATAAGAACTCCCTCGCTCGCGACGAGCTGCTTCGGATCGGCGACGAGGCGGTGGCTGAACTGGAGACCACGGTCGAGGGTCAGTTCCTGCTCACGGAAGTGCTGATGCAGGACACCGTGGATCGGTTGATCTGGCGGCGCCTGGGCCTCAAGCCCTTCCGCCAATGGGCGTCCCATTACCGCGCCATCCGCGCCGCCCAGCGAGAGCCGACCCACTGGGGAATCGATCAGCGCTGCCCGGTGAGTCGGCTCCTTCCCCGTATCGAGCCCCACGACACGGCCGTGGTGATCGGCCCCGGCGCCGAGTGCTACGCCTACCTGCTGGCCGCCTGCGATATGGCCGTCACCTTCATCGCCGGCGACCTGGCCTGCGTCGAGCGGGTGGAATCGCGCGTGGTCACCGAGTCGCTCTCCGAGCAGTTCTCGGCGTTCGTGGCCCAATTGGGCCGCTGGCTACCCGATCTGGGCGGGTCCGCGCACCTGGTCGTCATCGACGCAGGCTCCCTCCACCAGCTGGCGTCCCGCGAACGCCAAACGATGATCCGCGCGCTTCAATCAGCCACCGTCGATGGAGGAGTGCACATCATCGTGCCGGGCCTCCGGGCTTTCGTGCCCGAGGCGTTCCTGACGCTGTATCCGGAATGGGCCCGAGAGACCGCCAAGCCCACCCGGCGCCGCAGCAGCACCAAGTCCCTCGGCGTGCTGATGACCAAGCCGGTGTGTCAGTCGGAGACGGCTTCGTGTGTGTCATAAAGACGCAACCGGCCGACAGGTGCTTACCTAACAATCTCAAATAAAAAGACTTACAAAGTAACGACAGTCGGCACAACTGGTGCTCTTGATAGCGATTGCCCTTAATCGCCTCATGCAGGAGTCCACCGTGACCAGTCTGCCGATGTCTCTACCGGAATCGCCCTTCGGAATCGTCATCCACAGCGGCGAACCGCCCAAGCGCCCGGCCCTCATCTGGGCCTACATGTGGGCCGAGGATCAGCGGGACGAGCTCGGAGCCCTGGCACCGGCGTACTCCCGTCAGTCATAACGGCTAGGATCAACTCCGCTTCGCCCAGTACCATCTCGAGACCGGCAGCACGGCCTCGACGCTAGTCGGCAGCTCCCTCCCGCAAAGCTCAGCTCCTCACGGCGTGGCCTTCTGCCGCGTCTGGACGGGACTATATTCGAGGTCCCCAATCCCCGTCTTCCGACAATTTCCGGCTCCCATGTCGCCCAACGAGTCCTACGCCACCATCGCGGTGCTCGAGCACTCTGAGGGGACCGCCATGGCGGACTCCACCGCCCCCCGTGCGCGCGCTCGTTAAGGAAGCCCCCGGCCCCGGGATGGTCTTGCGCGATGTTCCGCGCCCGAGAATCGGCGCGAACGATGTGCTCATCAAGGTGCATCACGCCGGCGTTTGCGGCACCGACGTCCACATCTGGGAGTGGGATGCCTGGGCGGCGGCGCGGCTCCGGCCCCCTCTCATCGTGGGGCACGAATTCGCCGGCAGCGTTGCGGAGCTGGGGCCCGAGGCGGCGGCTGAGGGTCTCCTGTCGGTGGGTGATCGAGTCACGGCTGAAGGCCACATCGTCTGCGGCCATTGCCGCCCCTGCCGGAGCGGCGACGCTCACGTATGCGTCCGCACCAGGATTATCGGCGTGGACCGCGACGGCGCGTTCGCCGAGTACGTCGCCTTGCCGGCCAGCAACGTCATGCGCCTCGACGGGATCCCCACCGAGATCGGCGCCATCATGGATCCGCTCGGCAACGCATTTCACACCGTCCTCAAGGCGGACGTGCCCGGGAGCGTGGTGCTGATCGTGGGGTGCGGCCCCATCGGGTGTTTTGCGGTTGGCGTGGCCCGGGCCGCCGGCGCGTCCCTGGTCCTGGCCAGCGACCTCAACTCCAAGCGCCTGGAGATCGCCCGGGCCATGGGTGCGCACGCCACGCTCAACCCCGCCACCGACGACGTGGTATCACGGGTCCGAGAGCTTACGGCGGGAGAGGGAGCCGACCTGGTCTGCGAGATGAGCGGCCACCCCGACGGCTACCGCCAGGCTTTTGCGGCGGTGCGCCCCGGCGGACGGGTCAACCTGCTGGGAACCCCGAGCCAGACCACCGAAGTGGACTTTGCGCGGGACGTGATTTTCAAAGGGGTGACCGTCTATGGAGTGACCGGGCGCCTGATGTACCAGTCGTGGCAGCAGATGTTTCGCTTTCTCGGCGCCGGCCTGCTGAATCCGCGTCCGGTGATCACCCACCGCTTCAGCCTCCACCAGATCGGGGAGGCGATTCAGGTGATCAAGGAGGGCAAGGCAGGCAAGGTCATTCTGGAGGTCGCGGAATGACCTCCCCTCTCGAAAAACGTCTGGTCGACGAGCTGGAGGGCTTCCGTCGGGACGGTGTCTACAAGCGACTCAACTACCTCACCAGCCCCCAGGGCCCTCGGGTCACCATGGAGGGCCTCGGCGAGGTCATCGTTCTCTCATCCAACAACTACCTGGGCCTCGCCAATCAGCCCGAAGTGGTGGCCGCCGGGAAGGCGGCGCTCGACCGCTATGGGGCCGGCACCGCCTCGGTCCGGTTCATCTGCGGCACGTTCTCCATCCACCGTGAACTCGAGGCAGCCTGCGCCCGCCTGGTTGGCACTGAGGCGAGCCTGAGCTTCGTGAGCTGCTGGAATGCCAACGAAGCGGTCCCTGGCACGCTCTTGGGCGAGGGGGACGTGATCCTGAGTGACCAACTCAATCACGCCTCCATCATCGACGGCATCCGCCTGGCCAAGGCGATCACGCGCTGCGAGACCGGAGTCTACCGTCACGCCGACTTGTCGGATCTGGAGGCGAAGCTGACGGCGGCTCGTGGGCGCCGGGTGAAGATGGTGGTGACCGACGGGATCTTCTCCATGGAGGGGGCCATCGCTCCACTCCCCGATCTGGCCGAGTTGTGCCGCCGTCACGAGGCCCTACTGGTCGTCGATGATTCGCACGCGACGGGAGTGCTGGGGGCCACCGGCCGCGGCACGGCCGAGCACTTCGGCATGCTGGACAGCGTGGATATCATCACCTCGACGCTGGGGAAGGCTCTGGGCGGGGCCGCGGGCGGATTTGTGGCCGCTTCCACCGCGGTATGCGACTACCTGACGCAACGCGCGCGGCCGCAACTCTTCTCCAATGCCCTCCCCCCCACGGTCGCGGCCAGCAGCCTGGCCGCCATCGAGTATCTGGAGGCTCACCCGGAGCGGGTGACGGCCCTGCGGGCCCAGGCCGACTATTTCCGCAGTCGGCTACTCGCGCTGGGCTTCCAGCCTCTTCCGGGCCAGACCCCCATCGTGCCCGTGATTCTGGGAGACACCGCCAAGGCCATTCGCATGAGCGAGCTGCTGCTGGCCCAGGGCGTATTCGTGACCGGGTTCGGTTACCCGGTGGTGCCCCAGGGACAGGCCCGGATCCGCTGCCAGATCTCGGCGGCCCATACTCAGGCTGACCTGGACCAGGCCCTGGACGCCATGGCCCGGGTGGGGCGTCAACTGCACGTCATCTAGCCGCAATACCTTCCGCGATCCTGCTATTTTCGGTATTTGTTCGGCAGCAATTGTGCACGGGACTTGCTTCGACCTCAAGTAGTTTGGTAGTTCTAGCGTCCAAACACTAGTGGAAAAAGGGACTAGCTTTGAGGCCGGTGGCCACTAGGGTCTCGCATTTTTCCCTTGTTTTTCCTATTTTCGGGGGGTCCAGTCTGGCGTCCGGCTTCCCTGGCGCCGATCAACCGACCGAAACGCTTGGCCCGGGCCTCCCGGGCCGCCCATGGAAGCGCACCGCCATGCGCCGGAGGAGAGCCGGCGCCGACACACTGGGAGGTATTCTGATGCGTATCCTCAACCGCTCCTTGGCAGTGGTGGCGCTGGTCACTTTGGCCGCCCTCCGCGGGTTGGACGCCCAGGAGAAGCCGAAGTCCGACAACTTCCGATGGTTCATCGGTGCCCAGGTCGGGGTGATCGGGTTCGAGACGCCCGTGCAGACCTACGGGACGGTGCCCTCCTTTGGTGTTCACACGATGATCAAGGCCCGCCGGACCGGCCTGCTGATCTCGATCGACCAGGGCTTCACCTGCGCCCTCTGGGGCAACTGCGACCAGCAGAGTGCCTACGCGGACGCGGCGGCGGCGGGCGGTGTGCGCCAAGTCGTTTTTCACGACATTCGATCCTATTCGGCCGTCCTCCTGGCGTTCCCGGTCGGGACCAACATCCAGCCCTATCTTGGCGTCGGGTTCACCCTGCTCCACACCGTGAAGGAATATCCTGCGGGGCCCTTTGTGACTCCGGATGAGCAGGCAGCCGCGCAGGCCGAATCCAACAGCCGCGGCAGCTATGGCGCCGGGACGGCGTTGGCCGGGCTCCAGATTCGGGTCAAGGGGTTCGCCATCTTCGGGCAGGGCCAGGTGATGACCTCGGCGGGCGGCGACAAGCTCTTGGCGGGGGGTCCGCCGTTCAATTTCTCGGCCGGCGCCCGGATCAGCTTGGGTAGCTCCAGGGAGGGCGTGAGCGGCGGAGGCTACTGAGCCCCGGACCTCACCGCACCCCCTCTGCTGCGCGGTGGGTCGGCTGCCTTCGCGACGACGAAGCGAAGCGGCCAATCCACCGCTTTCGTTATCCCCACCCGAGGCGTGAACCGGATATCAGGCTGCGGTACCCTGGGCCCCCGATGCACCGTGAGCCAGCTCTCCGCCATCGCCACTCCGTTGACGTCCAGCGTCACCCCCAGCGCCTGAGAAAGCTTCCCCGGCCCTGAACACAGGTCGCCGACCGCCCGGCGGGCTCGACGACGGCGCATGACCGAAACGCCCTCCAGCGGCTGCAGCGCGCGGATCAAGACAGCCTGACCCTCCCCCGGCGGCCCGCACACGAGGTTGATGCACCAGTGCACACCATAGGAGAGATAGACGTACCAGGATCCCGGGGGACCGTAGAGCGCCTCGTTTCGGGCATGGCGCCGTAGACGATACCCGTGGGAGGCCGGATCCACCCGGCCCAGGTACGCTTCGGTTTCGACAATCCGGCCGCTGGTGGAGCTCCGGCCGGCCCGGGAAACAATGATGGCGCCCAACAGCTCGGGCGCCACCTGGTCGGCCGTACGGGCGAAGAAGCTGGGTAGAAGCGGTCGGCCTGTCACTCTGCCTTTTTCTTGGGGGCCCGCCCACGGGGCCGCTTCCGAGGGGAGGCGCCACCCTCGGCGGTGGTTGACTCCGCGGCCTCCCCTTTCTCCTTCCGCGGCCCCCTTCCACCCCGACGACGACCAGTGCCCTTCGCGTCGGGTGGCGCCTCCTCGCTGTCGGTCATGCTGATCACGCCCACCAACGGGATCTCCGCACGGGTAGAAGGCATGCGGGACCCGCGACGGAACCCGAGTCCCAGGCGAGGACCATCCCCCACGGGGACGGAGGGGGACGCAGCCGCAGCCCCGGCACCGGCCCGCACTTGGTCAGAGGAAGGGGTCGGGGAGGGTGGCAGCGCCAAGCGGGCTACGGCGGGGGGATGAGTCGCACCCTGCCGACCCTCCACCTCGTAGTCGTTGTCCCCCACCTTGCGCACGTCGGCGACTTCGGCGTCGTGAGCCTGTCGGAGGAGGCGGGCGAAGCGGGCCGGCTCGAGCAGGGAATCCTGGCGTCCGTAAAGCGATGCCATCCGGTGCCTGAGCGCCTCGTGCCCGGTCGGCGACGGGAGCTCGCTCAAGGCCCGCCGCATGAGATCGAAGGCCTGGGCCAGGGTCAGGCCTCCCGAGGTGCGCTCCTGAGCCGGCTCCGGGGCCCGCTCGGGTCGACCGCCGCGTCCGCGCCGGCCACGGCTCCTGCCCCGCCCCCGCGGAGCCCCGCTCTCTTCCCGCGGCTCCTCGACCGCCGGTGGGAGCCCGGTTGCTGTCCGGGTGTCGCCGGGACTGACCTCGTACTGGCCGTTGTCCAGCTTGGTGACCTTGAGCAGCCCGCGTGTTCCCGGCCTCGACGACGAACTTGCTGAACCGGTTGAAGCCGGCGTTCTTCTCGTCGAAATTGCGGGTCGATCTGCTGCATCACCTGCTTGAGCCGGTCGGACCGCATGACGTCGCCGTTCTGGGCCATCGACTGCGACCGCCTCGCGGACCAGCTCCCAGGGATCCCGCTGCGTCGAGGGGGCGTCGGTCTCCTTGGTGAGGCCGGCGAGGTCGCTGTAGGAGTAGTACTCGTCGCAGTTCTGGATCAGCAGGTCGCTGGCCGACTCCCGGATACCCGACCCCGATCACGTACTTCCCGTACTCCTTCAGCTTGATCACCATCGAGCGAGAAGTCGCTGTCCCCCGAGAGCAGGATGAAGGTCCCGATCTCGGGACGGGTGAAGACCAGCTCCATCGCGTCGATCGCACAGGCGAATGTCGGTCGCGTTCTTCTTGTTGGTGCCGAACGCCGGCGCGAAGATCAGATCGATCGAGGATTCCGAGAGCGGGACGATGTACTGCGGGTAGCGCCGCCAGTCCGCGTAGGCCCGCTGGACGCTCACCTTCCCCTTGATGATGTCGCTGTTGAGGAGCGTTCTTCAGTTCCTTGGTGAGGTCGGACCGGATGCCGAGCGTGACGTTGTCGAAATCGATCAGGAGGGCGGCATTGGGCGCGTGCGGCGGCACGTCACCCACGCGCGCGGAACGCAGGGGAGGTTTGATCACTTGGGCCAGGGCTCCGAACCCTCCAGTGGGAGAGCTCTTGTCATGTTGGGCGAACCGGAGCCGCCGGGCCGGACGGATCCGGGCCGAGCCTCACACGGGAAGCCCGACCGGATGCTCCAGCGCCTGCCGCGTCTCCTCGGGTCGTGCCCTCAATCTACCGAGCGCTCCGGGGCCGCGAGCAACGCCTCCACCACGCGCTCCCCGGCCTGCCCATCCCACCCCTCGGGTCGGGAGGGTCGGTACCCCCCGTCCCGGAGCCGGGTGAGGACCTCCTCGACGGATTGGCTAATGGCCTGACGGGTCGAGGCGACGAGGCGGTTGGTCCCCTCGGTGACGGTCACCGGTCGCTCGGTGTTGGGCCGCGCGGTGAGGCAAGGGACTCCCAGCACGGTGGTCTCCTCCTGAAGCCCGCCTGAGTCGGTGAGAACCAGGGTCGAGCGCTCTACCAGCGAGAGCGACTCCAGGTAGCTCAACGGTTCCAGCAGGGTCACCCGCCGGGCCAGGTCTTCGAGGCCGAACTCGGCCAACCGACGGCGGGTCCGTGGGTGAATCGGAAACACCACCGGCATCCGCCCCGCCAGATCGTCGAGACCCCGGAGGAGCTCGGCCAGGGTCGCCGGGTCATCCACGTTCGACGGGCGGTGGAGCGTGACGAAGGCGTAGGGCCGTCCCGAGACGCCGTGGGACTCGGGTGCGCGGAGCGCGCGCGCGCGATCCACGCAGATGGAGCAGCGTGTCCACCATCACGTTTCCGACGAACCGAACGCGCGCATTGGGGAATCCCCTCCGTCGCCAGGTTGCCCATCGCGCGTCCCGGCTGGGCGTCAGGCAGAGATCGGCGAGCTGGTCGGTCAGCACCCGGTTGAACTCCTCCGGCATGCTGCGGTCGTGGCTCCGAAGACCGGCCTCTACATGCGCCACCCGCACCCCCCGCTTGGACGCGACCAGGGCGCAGGCCACAGTCGAATTGACGTCGCCGTAGACCACCACCCATGTCGGGCCATTCGCTCCAGCACCGGCTCGAACTCGATCATGATCCGGCCGGTCTGCACCGCATGCGAAGCCGACCCCACCTCGAGATTGACGTCCGGGCTGGGGAGATCCAGATCCTGGAAGAAGCTGTCGCTCATGGACGCGTCGTAGTGCTGCCCGGTGTGCACCAGGGACTGCGGGACCCCGCTGGCCGCGGCCGCACGGAGCACGGGCGCGACCTTCATGAAATTGGGTCTGGCACCTACGACATGAAGCAGTCGGATCATCGGCCGCCGTGGCAGTTGCCGGCCTGCGGTCTAAAGCTGAGAGGCCAGCGGAAGGTCAAGCTCGAAATAGAATCGGGTGCCGGCATCGGGGGCGGTTTCGACCAGGAGGGTCGATTGCATCGCCTCCACCAGTTTGCGGCAGATCGAGAGTCCCAGCCCGGCGCCGGAGAAGGCGTATTCCCCCTCCTTATGGCGTCGCCGGAACGGCTCGAACAGGGTCAGCATGGCCTGAGGCGGAATCCCGCGGCCCGTATCCCGAACCGAGAACTCCACCGCCGTCGCCGAGCTCTCCCGGCAGGCCACTTCGACGATCGCCTTCGTCCGTGAACTTGAGGGCGTTGGTCGTCAGGTTGAGCAACACGCGGCTGAGCGCCACCGGATGCCCGACCCGGAAGTCAGATTCGGGCGACGCCAACCGGACCGTCAGTCCCTTCTCCTCAGCGATCGGCTGGACGATGTCGCGTACCGACTCGACGATATCCCGGATTGAGAACGGGATCGGGTCCAGGTCCACCAGGCGGTCACCGCCCCGGGCCAACTCGATCACGTCGCTGGCTAGCGCGCTCAGACCAAAGGCGGCGCTGTAAATCAGTCCGAGCTGGCGCTCCTGGACCTGATTGATGGTCCCGCTGCGGCCGCGCTGCAGGGTCTCGGCCAGGAACAGAATCGAGGTAAGGGGAGACCGGAGGTCGTGGGCGACCTCCACCACCAGCTCCATCCCGTCGGGGCCGGAGAGGCGGTCGGCGAAGTGTTGGGCCCAATCGGGCTCCACTTCCTGGTGGACCCGCTCGATACCGACGAGTAGGCGCAGCAGCTGGGTTGGGTCGGGAGGAGCCGGCAACTCCCGAAATCGATCGAGGAGCGACCGGCGAATCAGCTCGACCAGTCGCCGCGTGAGGACCGACCTGGGCAAGGCCGGTAGTTGCCCCCCCGAAACCGCCTGCTGCAAGGCTTCGTGAAGCAGGGCCAGGTTAGTTCGGACCTCTTCCTGAAGGGGCGCATCCCCGGCCAGCTGATGCCAGGCGGAATCCACCCGGGCCACGGCATCCTGCAGGGCCTCCCAAATCCACGAAGGCCCCTCAGGCGTACCAGGGCCTGGGGGGCGGGGTGGGGCGGGGCGAGAAGGAAGGGCTGAGCCGCCGGGCACGGGGGCAGCGCGGGGACCAGCCGGCTCCGGTGGCGACCAGGTCACGCGGTCGGGGACTCCGGAGCCTCGTCTCGGTGGAAGTTGTGCTTGTCCATCAACCGATAGAGCGTAGTCCGGTCGATATTCGCAAGCCTGGCCGCCTTCGACATGTTGCCGCCGGCCCGGCCCACCAGCCGACCGAGATATTCCTTCTCGAACTGGGCCACCAGCCGGTCCTTGGCGGGATGGAAGGCCTCATCCAGCAGCCCGGACGGCAAGGTTCCCTCGCCCGACCAATCGGTGGTGTCATCGTAGATCGGGATGTCGTTGGGCTGAATCACCTGATCGGGCTCCGACAAGACGGCGACGTGCTCGATCACGTTCTGCAGCTCGCGCACGTTGCCGCGCCAGGGCCGGGAACGGAGGAACCCGATGCTCGCCTCGCTCAGACGAGGGGCGCGGTCGCCCATCTGCCGGTGGCGTTGCCAGTAGTAAGTCAGGAAGTGATTGGCCAACAGTGGAATGTCCTCGGGCCGCTTGCGCAGGGGCGGAAGCTTGATGGGGACGACCCGAAGGCGATAGAACAGGTCGCCCCGCAGCGCGCCGGCGTTGACGGCTTCCTGGGGGTCGCGGTTGGTGGCCGAAATGAAGCGCACGTCCACCACGGCATCCTGCTGCTCGCTGCCGACCCGCCGGACCACGCCGTCCTGGATGACCCGGAGCAGCTTCGCCTGCAGGGCCTGGGACATCTCGGTCAACTCGTCGAGGAAGAGCGTGCTCCCGTTGGCAGTTTCCAAGAGCCCGGGCTTTTCCCGATCGGCGCCCGTGAAGGCGCCCTTCCGGTGGCCGAACATCTCGGACTCCAGCAGGGGCTCCGGTAAGGCCGCGCAATTGATCGGCACCAGGGCGCGGGTCGACCGGCGGCTGTGCTGGTGGATGAACTGGGCGATCACTTCTTTACCAGTTCCGCTCTCCCCGCTGATGAACACGGAGGCGTCGGTGGCCGCGACCTTCCGGGCCAGCTCCACCGCCTGACGGAACAGCGGCGAGATCCCGATCAGAGCGATCTTGTCGCTATGCCCGTTCTGCTTCATCAACTGGAGCCGCAGATCCCGGGTTTCCCGGGCGACCATGACCGCGTGAGAGGCCCGACCGATCAGTACCTGCAGATGGGTGGCGGAGAACGGCTTGGGCAGGTAGTCCCAGGCCCCCGCACGCAACGCCTCGATGCTGCTGGTCACGCTCGGATTGCCCGTCATCACGACCACGATGGTATCGCGGTTATGCCCCAGGGCCGCACGCAGGATTTCGATCCCGGACGTCTGGGACATGTACAGATCGACCAGGATGATATCGAACTTGCGCCGCTTGACGGTGTCGATGGCCTCTTCGCCCCGACCGACCAGCGTGACATTGTAGCCGTCCATCTGGAGCACGCTGGCGCAACTCTCACGGAGCGTGCGCTCGTCGTCTACTACGAGAATGCGGATGCTGGCTTTGACGTCGGCGGGAATGGAGAACGGGTCACGGTTCCCGGCCTCTTCGTGTGGGTCTTCCGAGCGGCGAGAAGTATTCGCGATCGACGATCCCATAGCCCCCCCATCGGCCGCCCGGTATTAGGGCAACCGTGGACTGTTAGATGAAGAGAGTGCGGTAACTGCGCCTCGTTGACGCTTTGACCAGCATCTTTGATACCACAGCCTATGGCGTGGCCTAAGCACTTCCGCCTTGCAAAGGCCACATGAAGGGGTGGGGAATATACAGCTTCTGTTGCGTCCATGCAACAGCAGCACGCTCTCTCAGCCATGCAACCACAATGCAGGAGTGCGAAAAGCCCCTATATTCGGTGGGCCTGAAGACGGTATCGGGCTTGCGTGACATCAGAGGAAATGGCCCTCGCACACCGACCCACCACGCATCGAGTTGACCCCGAGGCACCCCAGGCATGGCCGGAAATCTGACGCACCCCATTCCCATGGAGAGTGAAGGGCCGCTGGCGCCGCAAGGCGTTGGCGGCGGGTACGGGCTGCCGTCGGCTCCGGAGCCGGCCGAGGAAGGCGTCAACTGGCCCCGGTATATCGCGGCTCTACGGCGCTACAAGTGGTTGGTGGTCTTGATCGTCATCAGCGGGACCGGATTGGGCATCACCGCCACCAGGTTCCTGAAGCCCGAGTACACTACCGGGGCGACCATCTGGGTCGAGTCGAAGCCCAACCAGCAGGGTCCCATCCGGGCCGAGGAGCTGCTGCAGTCGGTGGCCTGGATCGAGCTGCTGAAGACGGGAGCGGTGCTGGACTCGGCGGCGGTGAAGATGAAGCTCTACCTGACCCCGGCGGAGGCGCGGGACTCGGCCGTGTTCCGGGACTTCTCGCTCGGCGAGCGGTTCGCCACCGGCTCGATGGTCCTGACCCTGGACCACACCGGAACCAAGTACGAGCTCAAGAACCGGCAAGGATTGCTGCTCGAGTCAGGCACGGTTGGCGACTCGATCGGGCGCTCGGTCGGCTTCCACTGGACGCCCACGGCCAAGGTGCTAGGGCGGGATCGGACCATCGCGTTCAGCGTGACGAGTCCCAGGGACGCCGCCAGCGCCCTAGGCAGCCAGCTGAGCACGCGCATGGCCGAGGACGGCAACTTCCTCCGTCTCAGTTTGACCGGACAGAACCCCCATCGGATCGCTGCCTCGCTCAACACGATAGCGGAGCAGTTCATCGAAGTGGCTGCGGAACTCAAGCGCCGGAAGCTCACCATCCTGGCGTCCACGCTCCAGGAACAGGTGGAGTACGCGGGGGGCCAGCTCCGTGAGGCCGAGAACCGCCTCGAGAGCTACCGGATCAAGACCATCACCCTCCCCAATGAGGGGGTCCCGGTCGCCGCCGGACTTCAAATGACCCAGCCTACGGTCATCACCAATTACTTCAATCAGAAGCTCCAGGCCGAAGAGGTGCGCCGCGATCGAATGGCCATCGAGGCTGTGCTCGAAAAGGCCAAGCAGGGGGCGTTGGCGGTCGATGCCTTCCAGCAGATCCCGGCGGTACAGCACGCGCCGGATCTCACCGAGGCCCTGAAGGAGCTTTCCACGGCGGAGGCCGAGCTTCGCGCGCTCCGCTACCGGTACACCGACGAGCACAAGCCCGTGAGGGACCTGCAGGACAAGATCACCAAGCTTCGGCAGGAGACGATCCCGGCCTACGCCACGGCGCTCGTGGACCAGTTGAAGAGCCAGGAGGCGACCCTCTCCACGCAAATTGCCACGGCCTCGAAAGACCTGCAGGAGATCCCGGTCCGCAGCATCACGGAGGAGCGGCTCAAGCGGGAGAAGGAGGCGGCGGAGAACCTGTTCCAGACGCTCCAGAACCGCTACGAAGAGACCAAGCTGGCCTTGGCGAGCGCCATTCCTGACGTGAAGATCCTGGACGCCGCGGTGCCGCCGACGCAGCCCAGCAGCAACAGCGCCCCCAAGATCATCATGATGGCCTTCATGGCCAGTGTCGGCGCAGCCCTGGGGCTGGCTATTCTCCTCGATCAGATCGACAAGCGCTTCCGCTACCCCGAGCAGGTCACGCACGAGCTCGGCTTGAGCATCCTGGGTGCCATCCCGGCCATTGGAAAGTCGAGCTCCCGGGACGCCAAGCGGGAGGAGACTTCTCAGGTCGTCGAGGCTTTCCGCACCATCCGGCTCAACCTGGCCCATTGTTACGGCACGGCGGGGCCGGTGCTGATGACGGTTTCGAGCCCGGGACCTGGGGATGGAAAGTCCTTCGTGTCTTCGAACCTGGCGTTGTCCTTCGCGGAGGCCGGGTACCGCACGCTGCTCATCGACGGGGACATCCGCCGTGGCGAGCTGCACCGGATGTTCGGCTTGGATCGGCGCCCGGGGCTGGTGGACTACCTCATGGGCACCGACCAGCTCGCCGAGGTCCTTCGACCCTCGGCTCATAAGGGCCTATCGGTGATTGCCTGCGGCTCCCGCCGACACCAGGGTCCGGAGTTGCTCGGGTCCCAGGCCATGACGCGGCTGATGGCGGAGATCAAGGCGCACTTCAATGTGATCATCGTCGACAGCCCGCCGCTGGGGGCGGGTATCGATCCGTTCGTGCTGGGCACCGCGACCGGGCACATGATGGTGGTGCTGCGGTCGGGAGAAACCGATCGCCAGATGGCGGAGGCCAAGCTACGCCTCATCGATCGCCTGCCGATTCGAGTGCTGGGTGCGGTGATGAACGACGTACGGGCCGACGGGGCGTATCGCTACTACTCGTATGTGTATGGCTACGCCGCCGAGGAGGAGGCGCCGATCGCCCAGATCAGCGCCAGAGCTGGGGGAGAGAGCAGCTAGGAAAGGGGAGCGGAGGTAAAGGCGCGGATGGCCGGTGAGTCACCGGTTTCCGCGCGCGCATCCCGCAACGCCGTGGTCGCCCTGAGGAGCATTTCCACCGCGTCGATCCCAGAGGCGGCAAAGTCCGGCACCGCGCAGTACCCCGCCCGCAGGCGGACGCGAAATTCCCGGCCCCGGAAGTCCATCGGTGTCGCTTCCATCGACTGGTTGAGGCGCTCTACCAAGCGGATCGCCCCATCGGCCTTGGTTCCGGGTGCCACGACGGCAAACTCGGACGGCCCGATTCGGCCGGCGGCATCGGAAACCCGACCGCTCTCGCGGAAGACCTCTCCAATCAGCTCGGCCAGGCGGTAGTTCAGCTCCTGAGGATCCGACTCCGGCTCCATGTCCACCGGATCGGGAGAGAGAACGACGCAGGCCAGCGCATACCGTCGCCGATAGGCCTCGGACGCGATCTCCCGCGCCCGCCGGGTGAGCCCCCGCATGTTGTACAGGCCGGTACTGGCGTCGACCATGGTCTCTTCGCGAATCCGATCCACCTCGGCCTTGGAGCGAAGGAAGGTGTCCAGCTTGAGAAGCAACGCCTCGCCATCAAGGGGTTGGCCGAGAAATTCCCAAGCCCCGGCCCGATAGGCCTCGAGGCGCTGGGCACGGCCCGAGGGGCCCGCCGTGGTGATGATGATCGGCGTGGTGGCATTGAACCGAGGATCTTCCCTGAGTTGGCGACAGACCTCAGTCCCGTGAATGTCTGGTAGCTGAGCGTCCAGAATGATCAAGTCCGGGTGAGCCGCCCGAGCCCTTTGGAGGGCCTGGTAGCCCGTGTAGGCTCGCAGGACGGTGTAGCCATTGGGCACCAGAATGCTTTCCAATGACCGGGCCGACCATTCTTGGTCATTGGAGATGAGGACTAGGGGCGGCCGATTGGCCTTGTCGCGATTCGCCATGCGTGACGCCTCACTCGGTATAAGGAAGGCTGAGGGGGCCTCCGGTGACGCGGCAGATAGTCACGCAGAAGTCGTGCGGGCCGAGGCGCTATTCCCAATACACTATAGTGCATGAATTTAGATGTGCGCTAGGCGTGCAGTCCGGCGGCAGCTGCCGCGGGCGCGCCACAGACCAGGTAAGCATAAGTCACTGTGGTCCAACGCCTGAGCAATCGCTCAGAAGGCATAAAGCCAGTCCCATGTTGCCCTGACGCGACAACGTGTGCGGTCGCGGGATTCCCCCCACTTTGAGCCACTGGACTAACGCCATATGAACAAAGCGCTTATGAAAGTGAGGCTGGAGCGCAGTGCCTCATTCGATCCGGCGTCGAATTTGATATGTCCCATACGCAGGGTAATGGCGAGCTCAACCGGGTCCGGCCCATCGTGGACCCATCCAGCGAGGTGGGTATCCCTAGTGCCGCGATCCTCTCGTGGGATGAGCGTCGTCGTTCTGCTGATGAGTCTAGTCGCCGCTAGTCATCTCGGCGCGCAGCAAACGACCAGCGGGCGGCGAGCGCAGGCGACGCGCAAGGAACTCGAGGCCACCCTGGCCTCCATGTCGGCCGCTCAGCAGGGCAGTACGGAAGCTTCGTTGATCCGGGATCGCCTCCAGCACGGCGACTTCCGCGTGGGAGACCGGGTCACTCTCTACATCGAAGGGGAAGCCAAGCCAGTCGACACACTCACGGTATCGGCCACCCAGACCATCACGATCCCCGGCTTGTCGGAGGTGAACCTGCAGGGGGTCTTGCGGTCGGAACTGGAGGATCAGGTCGTAGCGCAGCTCCGGAAGTACCTCCGCAACCCGGTGGTTCGCGCGCAGGCACTGATCCGGATTGGACTCGTAGGAGAGTTCAGGAACCCAGGCTACTACAGCTTCCCGGCGGACACACCCTTGAGTGACACCTTCGCCGCAGCGGGAGGACTAGGCAACAATGTCGACGTCTCCAAGACGGTGCTGAGACGCGGGGACAACATCATCTGGCACCCGGAGGATCTGCGGCCGCAACTGGCAGCGGGGGCCACGTTAGACCAGATGGATCTGCAAAGCGGTGACGTCTTGAACATGGGTCACAAGGGTGGTGGGGCGCTCACAGCCCTTCAAATCGCCTCTCTCGCCATAGGGGTAACACTGGGTGTGATCACCCTCGTCGCAGTCCTCGGTAACTAGCTACGGTGTCCACCTTGACTGAGTCCTCCATGGAACTCGGGATCCCGCGGGCCGGCAGTCGCCTCAGGCCCCTGGCGCGGGTGGAACATCATTTCCCCGCGAAACCTGCAACGGATGCCGTCGTGATCGTTTCTCGCCATGAGGGGCTCCGCCGAGGGCTGAACCTGCTGATTGCCTCGGCGGCCCTGATCGCCGTCTCGCCGCTCATGCTGTTGATCGCGGCCGTAGTCAAATGCACGTCCCGCGGCCCCGTCTTCTACACGCAAACCCGGGTCGGACTGGATCGCCGGGCGCGGTCCGCCGCCGCCCGCAATCTTCGGCGGTCCAACGATCTGGGAGGAAGGCCCTTCCGGATCTACAAGTTCCGGACGATGTGCGTGAATGCCGAGCAACTGACCGGCGCCGTCTGGGCGACGCGCGGGGATCCGCGGGTGACCCTGGTGGGACGATTCCTGCGGCAATACCGCCTGGATGAGCTGCCCCAATTGTTCAACGTCATCAAGGGCGACATGAACATCGTGGGACCGCGCCCGGAGCGGCCGACCATCTTCGCCGACCTGCGGACCAAGGTGGCGGACTACGCCGTACGCCAGCGCGCCCGACCCGGGATCACCGGGTTGGCCCAGATCAGCCAGCAGTATGACTCCAGCCTCGATGACGTCCGGAACAAGGTGCAGCACGATGTGGAATATCTGCGGCGCCAGAGCCTGGGCGAAGACCTGCGGATCATGCTGAAGACGATTCCGGTCGTGCTCTTCCGCCGAGGCGGCTGGTAGACCACAGCCCGCCGGCCCGGCCCCACTCTCTCAACCGCCTGCTGGATCCAGCCCCCCGGGCCTCCGGGTCGGCTCCCAGTACGGGCTGGTCTGACCCCGAAGCACTCGGCCCCAGGCCGACACAGCAGCGAGATTGGCCGCGAGGGCGAATCCGGCCAGCGCGACCGGCCCCGGGACCCGGCGGCCGGCCGGCCAAACCAGGCCGCTCGCGCCGATGACGATTCCGAGCGCCGCCACCACGACCG
The DNA here is from genome assembly GCA_963704015.1 of uncultured Gemmatimonadales bacterium. GTDB lineage: Bacteria > Gemmatimonadota > Gemmatimonadetes > Gemmatimonadales > GWC2-71-9 > DATIWD01. The sequence continues at coordinate 135,385 of CAVPGI010000003.1, read as the reverse complement.
CGACGGCGGCCGGTGGAAACGTGGGGGCCAACAGGAGCAGGCCCACCAGTGCGCCGGGGAGGGTGAGCGACCCCAACCAGCGACAGAGCTTGTGACTGAACAGCATGAACGCGAAAGCACCATAGCGCAGGGGATTCAACAGTTGGCGCTGGTACCATAGCGTCGCCAGTCCGCGAGCCATCGTCCGCACCTTGCGACGGTATTCGGTCCGCAGGGCGCGGGTCCGCGGCACCAGACACAAGGCGTCGTCCACGGAGACGGAGCGAAATCCGCGCTCGCGCGCGGCCAGGGGGGCAGCAAAGTCCCGACTGAGCTCCGGTGGGAAGGCCCCATCCGCAAGCCCTCGTCGAACCGCGTAGAAACAGCCGCTCGCTCCCACGATTGAACCGAGCCGCGTCTCTAGCCCGCGGACCCACATTTCATAGCCGACGTAGCCGGACTCGGCCCGATTGGTCTCGGCCTCCAGATCGCCCACGCTGAGATCGCGCCCGGAAGCCACTCCGATGGCCGGATCCTGGAATACCCGGATCAGAGGCTTGAGCGAGCCCGGAAGAACCCGCACCGAGGCATCGGTGGTCACCACGATTTCTCCTCTCACTCGCGCGACCGCAGCGTTCTCGGCGGCGGTCTTTCCGGCTCGCTCCGGGAGACGGAGTAACTCGACCCCAGCGGATCGAAAATCCGAAACGATCTCGTCGGTTCGGTCCGTGGAGGCGTCCGAGACGACCAGGATCTGGCGGCGATCGGCCGGATAGTCGATGGCCAGCACTCCTTCCAGAGTCCGGCGGATCGCCGCCTCCTCGTTGTAGGCCGGGATGACGAGGCTGACCGGAGGCCAGTCGGCCGGGTCGGGAAAATGAGAGCCGGCGTTCTTGAATCGCCCGGCGATCCAAAGCACCGCCGGGTACCCGAGGTAGGCGTAGGCGAAGAGAGCCGAGGGCACCAAGACCAGCACCACGGCCAGTGTGGTCACGTGGCCTTGGGGCTGGAGGAGTTGGCCAACTGGCGATACAGGGCTTCGTACCGGTCGAGCCAGGGCTCCACCGCGTACTGAGACCGGAGATGCCTCTGGGCGGCTGCGGCGCGACGCTCAGCGAGCGCGCGATCCGTCAGGCACTCCCGAATGGCGGCGGCTAACCCTTCGGGGGATTCCGGAGGGACCAACCACGCCAGCTCGGTGGAGAGCACGTCGGGGACGCCTCCAACGGCGGTGGCCACGATGGGTACTCCTGCCGCCATGGCCTCAAGCAGGACCATCGGCGTCCCCTCGGTCCTCGAGCTCAAGACCAGGGCGTCGAAGGCGGGCAGGTGCGCCGCGGCATTGGGGACGGCGCCGAGCCAACGGATGCGGGATGGCGACCGCCGCCGCTCGGCCGCCGCTTCCAGGCTGGGGCGCAGGGCGCCTTCCCCGAGAACGGACGCCTCGACCTGCAACTCGGGCAGCAACGCCATCGCCTCGAGGAAGATGTCGGGCCCTTTCTCGTGACTGAGCCGGCCAACCCACCCCACGGCCAAGGCCTGGGAGGAGATCCCAAGGGCCTCGCGCGCGGCGGCGCGCGACAAGAGGGGGCCTGGCCGCCAGGCATTCCGCAGCAGGTGGATGCGATCAGCTTTGACGCCGTGACGACGCAGCCACTCCACCATGGTTCGTGAGACGGCCACGACCGCTTCGAAGCGCCGCAAGGCTTGGCCCTGGAGCCACTCGTAGGCGCGGTTCTTGGAGTCGCCGCCGGTAAATCCGTGGGCGGTGGCGACTCGCGGGATACGCAATGAACCTGCGGCCATGCCGGCCATCAGATCCGACCGATAGCCGTGGGTGTGAACGACGGACGGCTGGACTCGGCGAATGAGGCGGCGCAGATCGGCCCATTCCCGGTGGTAGGCCCGAGGAGCCTGGCCCAGGCACTCGACCCGCACCCCCGCGCTCCTGACCCGCTCGACGAAGGGATGGGGCCCGCGATCGTCTACGGTCGCGGCGACGATCACCTCATGGCCTCGCGCCATGAGTCCCCCGGCCAACGCGGCGGTGACGGTCTCGAGGCCGCCGAAGGCCGCCGGGGCCAAGGCCTGGACCACGACGAGCCGATCCTGGCTGGCATTCATGCAGGGCGACCGGAGCGGATGGGATGAGCCGGTGATGCCTCGCGAGAGGATTGGATTCTGGGAACCCCATGAGAACTGTTGCGCTGGCACCACACCCCGATCCCCAACCCACTCTTTCCGGGGTTCCGCGGTGCTCTAAGTCTTTGTGAGACGGTGCATTCTGTGGCCCTAGGATTGCTATCTCCCAAGGCCTGGCCTTGAGGGTCAGGCAGAGGGCCTCGCAAAGGTCAGCCCTCGGATGCCAAGGGGATACATTTAAGTATGCTGGGGTCGAATTTTCGGCGCTACAGTGTTGCCACAGCCGCGCCGGCGCTCCGAGTGCTCGGGGCGGCCCATCACTCAGCCCCCCCTTCATCTGCGGGTCTTTCAAGCATCGGCGCCCGGGAAGACTACCTCGGCCCTGGGCGGTTCAACAGCCTCATGGGGGGACGCATCGTGCGAATGGTGGGCCGGACGGATTCAGGAGACGGCCTGGCGGCCGGCGTGGGCGATGTGGTCCGGTAGGCGGGTCGGGATTCTGGGCGGAGGCATTCTGGGGATGACCCTGGCGGCCCGCCTGGCCAAGCGGGGCGAGCGGGTGACGCTGATCGAAGCCGCACCCGATCTGGGGGGCCTGGCTTCGCCCGCCTCTCACGGTGGCTATACCTGGGATCGGTTTTATCACGTCACGCTGCTCTCAGACCTGGCGCTCCGCGACCTGCTACGCGAGCTGGGGCTGGAGGACAGGCTCCGGTGGGGGCAGACCCGGACCGGTTTCTATACCGACGGGAAACTCTACTCCCTTTCCAGCAGCCTCGAGTTCCTGACGTTTCCGCCTATCTCGCTGGTCGACAAGTCGCGACTGGCCGGCACCATCCTCTATGCCTCTCGGGTGAAGGATTGGCGGCGCCTGGAAAACATCCCGGTCACGGATTGGCTGCTCCGGCTCTCGGGGCGGCGCGTGTTCGAGCGGATCTGGCTCCCGCTCCTCAAGAGCAAGCTGGGGGAGAATTACCGAATCGCGAGCGCGGCCTTCATCTGGGCCATCATCGCCCGGATGTACGCGGCCCGGCGCTCGGGGCTCAAGCGTGAGATGTTCGGGTATGTCGACGGGGGTTATCGGGTCGTGCTGGAGCGATTCCGGCAGTACCTCGAGGAACTGGACGTCGAGATCCTGTGCGGCCGGCCAGCGGCTTCGGTGGTCCAGGCTGGCGGCGGGGCGGAAATCCGCCTGGCCAACGGGGAGACCCGGAGCTTCGACCACGTGATCCTGACGGTGCCGTCTTCGCGGGTGGCAAAGATGTGCCCGCAGCTGACCGAGCCGGAGCGAGAGCGGTTGAACCGGGTGGTATATCAGGGCATCGCCTGTGCGTCGGTGCTCCTCAAGCGTCCGCTGGCCGACTACTACGTCACCAACATCACCGAGTCCTGGGTGCCGTTCACCGGCGTGATCGAGATGACGACGCTGGTGGACCGGGATCGCTTCGGCGGCCACAGCCTGGTCTACCTGCCGCGCTACCTGACCCAGGAGGATCCGTTCTGGGGCCGCAGCGACCAGCAGATCGAGGCGGAGTTCGTGAGCGCACTCGAGCGCATGTATCCCGGGTTCCGGCGCGATGACGTGCTGGCCTTCCAGGTGGCCCGGGTTCGGGAGGTCCAGGCGATTTCGACCCTGGGCTACTCGGACCGGACGCTGCCACCGGTCCGCACCTCCTTGCCCAATGTCTTCCTAGTCAACTCCGCCCAGATCGCGCAGGGCACGCTCAATGTCAACGAGACCGTTGGGCTGGCGAACCGCAAGGTCGAGGAGTTGGTACAACTCTTCGGCGCGCCGACGAGCGCCGCCGAGCCGGCGGAGACAGGGCGGCCATGACCGATACGCGTCCCCTGGCCAGCGTGTCCCTCGACGTGGATAACCTCTGGTCCTACATGAAGACCCACGGTGAGCCGGGCTGGGAGGAATACCCTTCCTACCTGGACGACTTCATTCCCCCGGTCCTCGAGGCGCTGGACCGCGCCGGACTCAAGATCACCTTCTTCCTGGTAGGACTGGATGCCGCTGCGGCCGCCAATCGCGGGGTGCTTCGTTCGATCACGGCGGCGGGCCACGAGGTGGGGAACCATTCATTCCATCACGAGCCCTGGCTGCATCTCTACACCCGGGATCAGATGGAGTCGGAGATCCAGCGGGCCGAAGACGCCATTGGTGAGGCAACCGGACAGCGTCCCTTGGGCTTCCGGGGACCGGGATTCAGCTGGAGCAGAGACCTGCTCGAAATCCTGCAGGCGCGCGGCTATTTGTACGACGCCTCTACCCTGCCCACTTTCCTCGGTCCATTGGCTCGGGCCTATTACTTCTGGACGGCCAAGCTGACGCCCGAGCAGCGGGCCCAGCGCAAGACGTTGTTCGGATCGTTCAAGGACGGGTTCCGGCCGGTCAAGCCGTATCACTGGGAGCTGCCTCAGGGACGCACGCTCCTGGAGATTCCAGTCACGACCATTCCGGTGGTGAAGACGCCATTTCACCTGAGCTACCTCCTCTACCTGAGCCGGTTCTCAGAAGGCCTCATGGTGGCGTACCTGCAGACGGCGCTGGCCGCCTGTCGGGCGACCGGAACCGAGCCGAGTTTCCTGCTGCATCCCCTCGATCTCCTGGGCGGGGACCACCTCCCGCAGCTGGCCTTCTTCCCGGGGATGGACCTGCCGAGCAGCCGGAAGATCGACCTGTTCCTCAAGGTCCTCCGGATCCTGGGCGAACGGTTCCGCCCGGTCAGCATGAGCATCCACGCCCGCGCGCTTCTGGCGCGCTCGGGGCTGGCCTCCCGTTCGCCGGTGCTGGCGGCATGATCCGGGGGGAGCGTCTCTAATGTGCGGCTTCGTCGGGATCATCGAGTCGGCCGGACGGCCGGTCGCGCTTCCGGAGCTGGCGCGGATGGCCACGGCGCTCAACCACCGCGGGCCGGATGACGAGGGCTACTTCCTCGAGGGGGAGGTCGGCTTCTATCACAAGCGGCTGTCGATCATCGACCTGACGACCGGCCACCAGCCGATGAGCAGCGATGGGCTGCACATCGTCTTCAACGGCGAGATCTACAACTACATCGAGCTCCGCGAGGAGCTCCGGCAGCGGGGCCACGTCTTCCGGACCGCCTCCGACACGGAGGTCATCCTTCGCCTGTACGCCGAGCACGGCCCGGAGTGCGTTCGCCTGCTGAACGGGATGTTCGCGTTCCTGCTGTATGACAGTCACCAGCGGGTGGTGCTGGCGGCACGGGACCACTTCGGCATCAAGCCGCTCTATTACCACGCGTCGCCGGAGCGGATTCTCTTCGCGTCCGAGATCAAGGCCCTGCTGCGCCATCCGGAGGTGTCTCCGGAACCCGATCGGGATGCCTTGAACGACTACCTCACCTTCCAGTTCGTCCTGGGCGACACCACGCTCTTCCGGGGCATCCGGAAGCTGCTCCCGGGGCACTACCAGGTGATCGACCTCGACACCCGGGCCGTGCGTACCGTGAAGTTCTGGGAACCGACTTTCCGCCTGGATCCCTATCACACCGAGGAGTATTTCGTCGAGGAGTTGCGGCGCCTGCTGTTCGACACGGTTCGGCTCCAGATGCGGAGCGACGTGCCGGTGGGAGCCTACCTGAGCGGCGGTATGGATTCGAGCATCGTGACCATCCTGGCCTCGCCGCACGTCGGGAGCCGGCTCAAGACCTTCACCGGCGCGTTTCGGGAGGGGCCCGAATTCGACGAGCTCGAGTATGCCCGGGAAGTGGCCAAGCACTGTGGGGCGGAGACCTTCGAGATCTATCCGACGGAGGAGGAATTCATCGACCTCCTGCCCAGGCTTGTCTACCACATGGACGAACCCGTGGCCGGCCCCGGGCTGTTCCCCCAGTTCATCGTGTCACGCCTCGCGGCGCGGCAGGTGAAGGTAGTCCTCGGCGGGCAGGGCGGTGACGAGATCTTCGGCGGCTACGCCCGCTACCTGGTGGCCTACCTCGAGCAGGCGCTCAAGGGTGCGATCTTCGAAACGATCGAGGAGCAGGAGCACATCGTATCGTTCCGGTCCATCCTGCCCAACCTCCCGTACCTGCGGCAATACGTGCCGATGCTCAAGCAGTTCTGGTCGGACGACCTGTTCGAGCCGATGGACCGGCGCTACTTCCGGCTGATCGACCGGAGCGGCGGGGCCCTCCAGCTCTACAGTCGGGAGTTCCGCCAGGGCTACGACTCGAGCGCCATCTTCTGCCGATTCCAGAAGATCTTCAATCATCCGGACACCCAGTCGTACTACAACAAGATGACGCACTTCGACCTGGTCACCGGCCTGCCGTCGCTGCTCCAGGTCGAGGATCGCGTCAGCATGGCCGCTTCCCTCGAGTCCCGGGTGCCGCTGCTGGACCACCGAATCGCAGATCTGATCGCGAGCATGCCGCCCCGCATGAAATTCAAGGGCGGCGAGATGAAGTACATTTTGAAGCTTGCGGTGCAGAATCTGCTGCCCGCCAAGATCCGGGACCGGAAGGACAAGATGGGGTTCCCGGTTCCGCTGCATCTATGGGCCCGCGGGAAGGCGCGCGACCTTCTTCCAAGACGTGCTGCTTTCTCCCACCTGCCGCAACCGTGGGATCTTCGATCCCGTGGAGGTGGAGAAGCTGCTGGACACCGAAGCGGCATTCAGCCGGCGGCTCTGGGGTCTGTTGAACCTAGAGCTCTGGTATCGCCAGTTCATGGACGGAGCGGACTAGGACACCATGCCTCTTGAGCTTCGCAACGGAACCGTCGCCGACTGGCGGGTTCGGAAGATCGCCGTCGTCGGCCCCGGCATCGTCGGCATGCCGATGGCCGCCCTGCTGGCCCATGCCCGGATCAAGCAGGGCACCGACGCACCGGCGACGGTCACGGTCATCCAGCGGGCGTCTCCGACGTCGGGTTGGAAGGTCGAGTCGATCAACCAGGGCCGTTCGCCAATCGGAGGCGTCGAGCCCGATCTGGACCGCATCGTCGCCGAGTCCGTGGCCGCGGGACTGCTCAACGCGTCCCATGAGTACTCGGCCGCCTGGGACGCCGACGTGATCCTGGTGTCCGTGCAGACCGACAAGGATGGGCTGGGCCCCGACTACGGCCCTCTGTTCGAGGCATTGACCGGGCTGGCCCAGGCGCTTCAGGAGAAGCCGGCCGGCAACGTCCCGATCATCGTGTTCGAGTCGACCCTCGCCCCGTCGTCGATGGCCACGGTCGTCAAGGATCATTTCGCGCGATTCGGCCTCGTCGAAGGGCGCGACATCCTGCTGGGCAACAGCCCGAACCGCGTGATGCCCGGGCGCCTGGTCGAGCGGGTGGCGGCCTCGGACAAGATCGTGGCCGGCCTGCATCCCGACACCCCGCGCCTTATCCGGGAGCTCTACGGGCACATCGTGACGCGCGGCACTCTGCATCCGACTAACAGCATGACCGCCGAAGTCGTCAAGACGCTGGAGAACGCCTACCGCGACGTCCGTATCGCATTCGCGACCGAGATCGTACGGTACTGTGACGAACACGACATCGATTTCTACCAGGTTCGTGATAAGGTGAACGCCAGGCTGTCCCAGACCGACGCCGCCTCCAAGGACCCCAATGCGGTGCCGAGTGGCGGCATTCTGGTTCCGACGGTGGGAGTCGGCGGCCACTGCCTGCCCAAGGACGGCATCCTGCTCTGGTGGCGGCGGATCGAGAGCGGCGCCGACACCAGCACCAGCCTGATCCTCGAGTCGCGTCGCATCAACGACGCGTCGCCCGCCGAGACCATCCGGCTGGCCGAGCGGGCCTTCGGGTCGCTCGATGGAAAGAAGGTTGGCCTGCTGGGGGCGGCCTACCGGTTCAACTCCGAGGACACCCGAAATTCCCCGACGCTATCCCTGGCACGACTGCTCCTGGCCAAGGGCTGCGCGGTGCGGATTCACGACCCCTACGTCTATCCGACCGACCAGAACCTCAAGCGCTTCGACCTGCAGTCTCACTTCACCCAGGACCTGGGCGAGGCGGTGCAAGAGGCGGAATACCTGTTTGTGTGCACGGGCCACAAGGTCTACGCGGATGACCTGGCCAGCATCCTCCGGCTGGCTCCCCGGTTGAAGGGAGTCGTGGACGGCTGCAACGTGTTCCGGCGCTCCGATTTCGCCGGCGGAGCCCCGGGATACGCCGGCATCGGCCGCGGTCGCCGGGCCCCCGACGACGCATTCCTGGACTTCGTCTACCGGGGATTCCGGGCGGTGGAGGTGGGACTGGCCAATGAGGTCAAGGCGCTGGTGGATTTCCTGAACACGGCCTACGCCGACGGCCAGTTCAATCAAGTCAGGTTCACCGAGGTTCAGCGCATCGCCGGGACCTGTGTCACCGGCTGTGCGATCGCCGATGCAGGCCCGGTCGAGCCGGCCCCGAGCTATCACGGCTTCATCCCCCGACTCGCCCGCCTGGCTTCTCACGATTGAAGGCGACGTGGTTACTCCGAAGCGCGTTGGCTCGATCGGCTGCCCCCTATGCGGGCGACACGACCTGCGCCTGCTGTTTACGAAGCACGACTTCCCCATTCTCGAGTGCCACAACTGCGAGCTCCGTTTTGCTCCAGCGCAGCACACCGAGGAGAGCCTGCGCGCCCTCTACTCCGAGGGCTACTTCGTCAACTCCGCCACTGGCTACCTCGACTACGTGCAGGACGAGGAGGCCCACCGGCGGCAGGCCCGGAGGTACCTGGCCCGGCTGAGCCGGGAGGGCCTCCGACCCGGCCGGCTGCTCGACGTCGGATGCGCCGCGGGCTATTTCGCCGATGAGGCGCGCAAGGCCGGCTGGGAGGTCATGGCCTGCGACATCAGCGAGTATGCCACGGGCCACGCCCAGCGCCTCGGCATCCCGGTGGTGCGGGCCGACTTCATCAACGCGGATTTCGGCGGGCGGGTGTTCGACGTGATCACGATGTTCAACGTCCTCGAGCACATGCCCGAGCCCAAGGCGGTGGCAGCCAAGCTGCAGAGCCTTCTCGCGTCGGGCGGGATCCTGGCGGTGGAGACCTGGGATCGGAATTCGCTGCTCGCACGGGTGTTGGGCCGCCGGTGGCATCAGTACTCTCCGCCCTACGTGCTGAGCTACTTTAACCGGGCATCGCTTCGCCGGCTGTTCGACGCCGAGCACTGGAGGCACCGGTCGTATCGCGTCGCCACGAAGTGGATCACGCTCAGACGGGGGCTTTCGATCCTCGGTGGCCTGGCGGGGACCGGACTCGCGGCCGAGCTCATGGGCCTGCTCGGCGGGACCTGGGTGGGGAGCCTCGAAATGCCCTACTTCCTCGGAGACCTCATCGTCTCCTTGTTCGAGCGGCTCTAGGGGGACGGACTGGTGACCGCGGGCGTGCATCTGGTCGAGGTGGGGCCCCGCGACGGGCTGCAGAGCGAAGACCGCGTGGTGCCGACCGCGATCAAGGTCGCCTTCGTGGACGCGCTCTCGGCCACGGGCCTGGAAGAGATCGAAGTCAGCTCCTTCGTCTCGCCCCGCTGGGTGCCGCAGCTGGCGGACGCCTCGGAGGTGTTCAGCGCGATCCAGCGCCGACCCGGCACCCGATACAGCGCCCTGGTTCCCAACGAGCAGGGGCTGGAGCGGGCCTTGGCGGCGCGGGTTGACAAGATCGCGGTCTTCACCGCCGCCAGCGAGACATTCAGCCGCCGCAACACCAACGCGAGTATCGCCGAGTCGCTCGCGCGCCTGGCCCCGGTGGTGCGACGGTCGCCGAAACCGGTTCGCGGCTACGTCTCCACCGCGTTCCACTGCCCCTATGAAGGCCCCATCGCACCGGGGCGGGTGCTCGAGGTGGCGGAGCGTCTGGTGGAGCTCGGGTGCACCGAGCTCTCGATCGGCGACACCATCGGACGCGCCACGCCTTCGGACGTGGTGGCGCTGCTGGAACCGCTCTTGCAACGGACTCCCGTGGACCGCGTCGCCATGCACTTCCACGATACGTTCGGCTTGGCCCTGGAGAACGTGAGGGCGGCTGCCGCGCTCGGGATCACGAGGTTCGACGGAAGCGCGGGAGGGATCGGGGGCTGCCCCTATGCACCGGGGGCGCCAGGGAACATCGCGACTCAAGCGCTGGTCGCCGCTTTTCCGGGTCGGACCGGCGTCGATGGCAAACTGGTTGAACGGGCGGCCGCGCTGGTCCGACCCTACCTAGGCCGCAAGCCTTTGCCGGTGGAGAGCCATGAACAAGGTCTATCCTGACGCAGCCTCCGCGGTCGCCGATCTCCAGGATAGTGCGACGGTGCTGGTGGGCGGATTCGGCCTCTGCGGAATCCCAGAGGAGTGTATCCTCGCGGTCCGCGACCTGGGCCGGCGTGACTTGACCATCGTCAGCAACAACGCCGGCACGACGGACCACGGCCTGGTCCATCTGCTCAAGAACCGGCAGGTCAAGAAGATGATGAGCAGCTACGTGGGAGAGAACGCGATCTTCGAGCAGCAAATGCTCTCGGGCGAGCTGGACGTGGAGCTGATCCCACAGGGCACCCTGGCCGAGCGGGTCCGGGCCGGCGGCGCCGGGATCCCGGCGTTCTTCACCGCTACGGGGGTGGGCACCATCGTGGCCAAGGGAAAAGAGGTCAGGGAGTTCGAGGACCGGGCGTACATCATGGAGCGGGGAATCACCGGGGACTTCGCCCTGGTCAAGGCGCATCGAGGAGACACGCAGGGGAACCTGGTGTTCCGGAAGACGGCCAGGAATTTCAACCCGCTGATGGCGATGGCCGGCCGCATCACGGTGGCGGAAGTCGAGCATCTGGTCCAGCCGGGCGAACTGGACCCCGACGAGATCCACACGCCGGCCATCTTCGTGCAGCGGATCTTCGCGTGCCACGCCTCCAACAAGTACATCGAACGCCGCACGGTGAGGAAGCGCTGACATGGACCACCGCGAGGCTATCGTCCGGCGAGCCGCACAGGAGCTCAAGACCCTGACGCCCATGACCGGCTATTACGTGAACCTGGGGATCGGGATGCCCACGTTGATCGCCAACTACGTCCCGGAGGGCGTGCCGGTGGTGCTGCACTCCGAGAACGGCATGCTGGGCGTCGGCCCCTACCCGCTGGAGGGGGACGAAGACGCCGACCTGATCAATGCGGGGAAGGAGACGGTCAGCGAGGTCCCGGGCACGTGCTATTTCGACAGCGCCACTTCGTTCGCCATGATCCGCGGAAGCCACGTCGCCCTCAGCATCCTGGGCGCGCTGCAGGTTTCGGCCCGCGGGGATCTCGCCAACTGGATGGTCCCGGGCAAGATGGTCAAGGGCATGGGGGGGGCGATGGATCTGGTGGCAGGCGCCAAGCGGGTCATCGTCATCATGGACCACTGCGCCAAAGACGGGAGCCCGAAGATCCTCAACCGATGCACCCTGCCCTTGACGGGGACCCGCTGCGTGCACCGGATCATCACGGAGCGCTGCGTACTGGACGTGACGCCGACCGGGTTGCGCGTGGTCGAGATGACGGATGGGGAGACTCTCGCCTCCCTGCAGGCCGTCACCGAGCCCACGCTCACGACCTGAGAGCTGCGCCCGGTGCCGGCCCCTCGCTCTCGACCCTGCCATGGCCGACGCTGACGGCAGCCGTCCGCCGCGGCTCCGGGCGTCCCTGGTGGTCGCCTTGGCGGCCGCGCTCACGCTCCTGGTCACCGACCGGTTGCTCAACCGGATCGCTCCACCCCTTGTCCTCCGCGAAGTGGAAGACGGCGTGCGCGATTTCGAGAAACGAGACGCCCAGGTCCTGGTCCTGGGCTCGAGCCACGCGAGGACCTGGGTCTCACTGGGGGACAGCCTGGCGGCCCGGACCGGAGGGACCCAGCAGCTGGTGGCGGTCCCGCTCGAGTACGGCAAGGAGGGGTCCTACAACTGGGTCTTCCGGCATCGCCTGCTGCCCATCATCGAGGAGCGCATCGGGTCGGCGTCCCGTGGCAACCTGGTGCGATTCGTCCTGCTCACCGAGTGGTGGGACAGCTGCCCCTTCGAGAACAACGGACCGTCATTCAACCTTCCCGCCCGGGCCTGGCGCTGGGGAGACTTCCTCTCCGATTTCGTTCAACGCGGCCTCACCGACTACAACCGGAACTTTCTGCAGCAGCGCTGGCGCCGAGCGTGGCGCTGGTCGGCGCTGGCCTGGGACCGGGGACAGGGCCGCATTCTGCCGGCTCTCAAGCGCGTAGCCGTCGGCGAGGACTCGGCAGCCAGCCGCGCCAACGAGGAGAAACTGGATCGCCAATGGCAGCATGACATCGAGCTGGGCCGCCATTGCATGTGGAGCCCCGGTCAGGTCGGTGAGCTCCGAGCCATGCTGGACACCCTCAAAGGCATGCCGATCGAAGTGAGCCTGGTGATCATGCCTCGGAAGCCGGCGACGTTGACCCCGCTGGCCGTCGACAGCACTCTGGTGCCGTTCGCGGACTCGTTGAGCGCCCTGGCCCGCTCCTACGGATTCACCTTCGTGGACCTGGCCCTCGGGACCCCCATGGCCAACGGCGACTGGCTCTTCGACAACGACCACATGAACGCGAACGGCAATTGGAAATTCGCCGCGTGGGCCCTGGACCATAACCTCCGGTATCTGCTGGAGCCTCCGCTCGCGACCGCGACGCGGACCGGGTCAGGAGCCGCGGTCCCATGAGCCTGGTCGACGTCGACTTCGCCTTCTGGTTCCCGGTCGTCTTCGGGATCTACTGGCTCCTGCCCAGGAAGGCAGGCTACCAGAACGCCCTCCTGCTCGGCTTCAGCTATCTCTTCTACATCAGCTGGAACCCCCGACTACTCCCGGTGCTCCTCCTGGCGACCGCGGTGGACTACGGCGTCAGTGAGTACCTGGCGACCCACGCGGCGCCCGCGGCGGAGGACTCGAGCCGGGAAGCGGCGCTCCATCGCCGGCAGCGCGGCTGGGCCCTTGCGCTCAGTCTGACCTACAACCTCGGTGCGCTAGTCTATTTCAAGTACTCAGGCTTCTTCGCCGAGTCGCTCAACCGGCAGCTAGCCGCGCTGGGATTGCACGCTTCGCTGCCGGTCCTGCAGGTGGTGCTGCCCCTGGGCATTTCCTTCTACACGCTCCAGAAGCTCGGGTACATCTTCGACGTCTACCGCGGCCGGCTGCAGCCTTGCCGGTCGCTCCTGGTTTTCGCCACCTTCGTCGCCTTCTTTCCGCAGCTCATCGCCGGACCGATCTCGCGGGGCTCACAGCTGATTCCCCAGCTCGCCACGGCGCGCAGCCTCCGCGAGCGCCAATTGGTTGAAGGGGCGTCGGCCTTCCTGCTCGGATACATCCTGAAGGCCTTCGTAGCCGATTCGGTGGGACCGGCGATCGTGGACCCGGTGTTTGCTCATCCAAGCGCGTATAGCGCAGCGGCTCACTGGCTCGCCATCGTGGGATACGCGGTCCAGGTGTTCGCCGATTTCGGAGGCTACAGCTTCCTGGCCATCGGGTGTGCCCGATTCCTCGGCATCGAACTGCCGCTCAACTTCGATTACCCCTATCTGAGCAAGAGCCTCCCGGAGTTCTGGCGCCGGTGGCACATCACCCTGAACCGCTGGCTCTTCGACTACATCTACGATCCGCTGGTGGGAGGGACGGGGTGGTGGCGCGGGCGCTACGACGCCGGCCTGATCCTGGTCTTTCTCGCCTCGGGTCTCTGGCACGGAGCCCGGGCGACCTTCCTGCTCTGGGGCGCGATGCACGCGATCGGCATGGTGCTCCAGCGTCATTGGGACGAGTACTACCGCGGGTTATGCCGCCGAGACCGCTCCTATGTGGAGCGCCGCCGCTCGTTGCCCTATCGAGCCGCGGCGTGGACCCTGACGCAGGGCTTCTTTCTCATCGCCCTGATTCCCTTCCGCGCCGGCACGTGGAGTACCGCCACCTCGTTCGCGTCCGGCCTCCTGACCGGCGGCGAGGGGACCCTGATCATCACCCAAGCGGTGACCCGGATCGCGGTGCCGATCGGCATCGCATTCGTGGTGGCTTATCACCTCTCGAAATTGCCGCGCTTCGAGCGCTGGTGGACGCGGTTCCTGGCCCTGCCCGCTCCGGTCCGTGGGATGGTCTATGGGTTAGTCGTCGTTTGGCTCCTTCTCTTCGTTCCGCTCAATGCGACCACCTTCATCTATCGCCAGTTCTGAGGTCATGTCACCCCGCCATCGTTCCGATTGGGGAGGCCGATCATGAGCGCGGCAACCGTCCGGAAAGCCGTGGTGGACTGGCTCGACGACAACTACCACTTCGGGGATGCCGAACGCGTGATCGGGAGCGATGACCGTTCCTTCCTCGAGAACGGGATCCTGGACAGCCTCGGCTTCGTCAAGCTGGTGCTGTACCTGGAGGACACCTACAAGATCACGATCGATCGGAACCAGCTGTCGCCCCGGAATTTCGACAGCCTGGGATTGATCGTGAAGTACGTGACCGAGCACCCCAAGTTCCGGGGGGCGGTGTGACGGCCCCTCCGATCGTCCATACGCCCAGCCCCGAGCGGGTCGCCCAGTCGGGGATGACCGCCTTCAGCCAATTCTGCGAGCGGGAGACCGGGCAACGGTTTACGGGCTATCGAGATCTCTTCGAGTTCTCCGTCTCGGAGTACGGCCGGTTCTGGAAACTCTTTCTCGCGTGGGCCGGTCCTCTAGTCGTGGGCAACCCTGAGCCGGCCTGCCGTGGCACCGAGTGCGAGACGGCGGAGTTCTTCCCCAATCTCCGGCTCAGTTACGCGGAGAACCTCCTCAGGAGCCTGGGCCCTGACGATGACCGGCGGGCGGCCGTCACGGCCCTGGACGAGGCCGGCGGGGTGGTGCGGCTCACGCGAGGGGAGTTGCGTGCGCGGGTGCGGCGCCTCGCGGCGGCGCTCGAGCGCCTGGGCCTCACCGAGGGCGATCGCGTGGTGGCGATGGCGCGGAACACGGCGGACTCGATCGTGGCGTGCCTGGCGGCCACGTCCCTGGGCGCCATCTGGTCCTCCACAGCCCCAGACTTTGGAACCGAAGCGACGCTGAGCCGGTTTCGGCAGCTCGAGCCGAAACTGCTCTTCGCGCACCCAGCCTACCCGTACCATGGGGTGAGGCGGGCGATTACCGATCGGATCTCGGAGGTCGCGACGGCGCTGCCCACGCTCGAGCGGGTGGTGCTCCTGGAGCCGCTGCCCGACGGGGTGGCTCCGCCCGCCGTGCCCTTCGAGACCGTCGAGCAGTTGATCGGGACGGCGCCCGCGCCGGCGGACGCCCCTTGGCGGCGATTCGGATTCAACCACCCCCTGTTCATCCTGTTTTCCTCGGGAACCACCGGGGCGCCGAAGTGCATCGTCCACGGGGCCGGCGGGACCCTGCTCGAGCACATGAAGGAGCACCGGCTCCACTCGGACCTCGGGCCGGCCGATAAGCTCTACTTCCACACCTCGTGCGGCTGGATGATGTGGAACTGGCTGGTCTCGGCGCTGGCCTCCGGCACCGAGATCGTCCTCTATGACGGTTCGGTCTCCTTTCCGGAGCCGGACGCCTTGCTCAAGGTCATGGCGCGCGAAGGAGTCACGGTCTTCGGGACCAGCGCCGCGTATCTCCAGTATTGCAAGGACGCGGGGCTGGTTCCCAGGGAGAGCGCTCCCATGCGGCGGCTCCGCGCCATTCAGTCCACCGGCTCCATTCTCTGGGACAGCCAGTACGACTGGATTCTCGAGAACCTGAAGCCCGACGTGGCCATCCAGTCCATCTCGGGCGGGACCGACATCATCGGGTGCTTCGTACTGGGAAACCCCAACTTGCCCGTGTACCGAGGCGAGAGTCAGTGTGTGAGCCTGGGGCTCGACGTCCAGGCGATGACGGCCGATGGCCCTGTGCGAACCGGAACGGGTGAGTTGGTCTGCCGGAGTCCCTTCCCTTCCCGGCCATTGGGGCTCTTCGGCGACCCGGGAGGCGCTCGTTTCCACGAGGCCTATTTCTCCCAGTATCCCGGCATGTGGACGCACGGCGACTTCGTGCAGCTCAGCGACCGGGGTACTGCCCGGATCCTGGGGCGCTCCGACGGGACCCTCAACGTGCGTGGGGTCCGCATCGGGCCGGCGGAGATCTACCAGATCGTGCTGGGGATCCCGGGCGTGCTCGAGGCCATGGCGGTCGAGCAGACGGCCCCGCGGGAGCCGGGCGGCAGCCGCCTGGTGCTCCTGCTGGTCCTCGCGGCCGGGACCACGCTGGACCGCCCCCTCATCCTCAGGATCAAGCGGGAGCTGAGCCAACGGGCCTCCTCCAATCATGTGCCGAGCGTGGTCGCACAGGTCTCGGCGCTTCCGACCACCCATAGCGGCAAACGTTCGGAGCGTGCGGCCCGGGATGTGCTGAACGGCAAGGAGGTGGTAAACCTCGGAGCGCTCAAGAATCCGGAATCTCTGGATGAGCTGCGCCGCCAGCCCGCGCTGCGGGTGGAGGGCGGGCCGGGGGACGACGTGGCCAAGGCGACCGGATGACGCAACCCAGCTCTCAAGGACGGGAGACAGCCGCAGGAACCCAGGGGCCGCCCTTATTCATTGCGGCGGCGCTCGGTCTCCTGCTGGTGCTCTTTCTGCGGCTGGGGATGAACGGCTTCCCCGCCCCGGTGGCCGATGAGGGCGGCTGGCCCTTCAGCGTTCGACTCTGGGTCACCCAGGGCATTCGGAGCCCGGACTATTACGTGGCCCCGGGCTATCACTGGCTGTTGGGAATTCCGTTCACCTTGTTCGGCCCAACCCTGCAGGTCGCACGCCTCACGTCCTCGGTGGTGGGGCTGGGCGGGCTGGCCCTTTTCTACGCCATCGCGCGGCGCGCCCGGCTGGACCGGACCGCGGCGTTCTGGGCGGTCATGGTGTTGGGGACAAGCTACCAGGGGGTCAATCTCGATCGGCGCGCCTTGATGGAGCCGTTCCAGGTCTTCGGCATGCTCGGCCTGGTCTGGTTCTTTCTCCGCCCGGCGACGCCTCGGAATCTGGTGGCGATCGCGCTCTGCACCGCCGGACTCATGCTGACCAAGATGAGCGCGATCTTCCTCCCGCCGGCCCTCTTCCTCGCGAGCCTCTGGGAGCAGCCGGGAGAAGCGCCGGCCGCTCGGCGGTCCCGGTGGCTCGCCATGGCCGGGGGAGGCGTCCTGGCCGCTGCGGTCTTCGGAGCGCTGTACCTATCCGATCCACAGACGTTCGCCAAGGGGTGGTTTCCTACCCTCACCCTTGAGGTCGTCACCCGGAGCCGGTTCTTCATCGGCGTCGGCCGATTCGGCCTCGACCCGGTCACCGCCTTCAATACGCTCCAGCAGATGACCTACGACGAGCCCCTGCTCTTCGCCTTCGGGCTGGCGGGAATGCTCAAGGCGCTGATCAGCCGCCAGCAGACCACCATGGCCCTCTGGCTCCTTCTGGGTGCGACATTTCTCTTCCTCCAGGCCTTGGTATTGGACAACCACCTGGTGGTTCTGCTCCCGGCCTCGGCCTTCCTGACCGTGTGGCTGCTTTCGGAGCTCAAGGCGGGCGCTCCCACCATCGGCCTAGGGCGCCTCCGCTTCGGCTGGCCTGGTCTGTGTCTGCTGGGCCAGGTACTCTACGGCACCGTGCGACTCCTGGGCGTCAAGGCGACCACCTCCGATCCGGCAGGCGAGGCCGTCGCCTGGCTCCAAGCCCATGCCAAGAAGACCGACGTGGTGGCCGCCGCTCCCATGATCCTCATGCAGCTGGAAGCCCAGCCGGTGTCGTTCTTTCAGTTCCAACCTCCGTTCCTTCCCGCGCTCGAGAGGATTCGCCAGGCTCCCGCGGTGAACTGGATTCTCTTCGACCGCCAGGAATGGGGGGGATATGTCAGGAGATCGGGCGTGAAGCCCGAAGAGGCGGCCGCGGTCATCTCGGCCTGCTGTGACACGGTCTTCGCCTCGCCCGGGGCCACCGTGCTCAAGGTTCGCGATTGACCTCGCCCTCGGAATCGGCGCCGGTTCCGGCGACGCCGGGTGGGCCCGCTCAGCTCCTCAGGTCCCGTTTCTCACAAGTACTGATGACCGCCGCCCTGATGGCGGCGTCCCTCGTCATCGGCCTGCTTCTGGCCGAACTCGCCGTTCGCCTCGTCCGACCTCAGCAGCTCATACTCAAGCGTCCCGATCTCTGGCGACCGGTCTCGGGAGTAGGGTGGGCCCACCGACCCAACGTTCGGGGAACCATCAACACCGGCGAGGGGACCGTCCACGTGTACACCGATCAGGATGGCTACCGGGTCGGGGCCGCCGGGCGCCGAGAAGGAAACCGGACCATCCTCCTGCTGGGCGACTCGTTCGTGGAGGCCCTGCAAGTCGAATATGAACAGAGCCTGGCGGGACTGCTCGAAGCGAGACTCCCCCTGCAGCTGGGCACCACGGTGGCCGTGCGAAACACGGGCGTGGGCGGATGGAGTCCCAACGAGTACCTAATTCAGGCCCGGGAGTCGCTGAGTCGTGAGCCGGTCGACCTGGTGGTGACCGCCATCTTCATGGGCAACGATCTGGTGACCTGGAAACCGGGACCGGTGCCGCCTCGCACGCCCGCGGAGGTCCACCGGTTCCGCCTGCCCAAGAGCCTGGGCTTCTCCGAACTGGTCGACGCGGTGCTCTACCCGTTCAACGACTGGCTGGAGGTGAGATCCCAACTGTTCATCCTGCTCAAGCACCAGTCGAAGGTGCTGTTGATGCGGCTCAAACTGAGCGGCGCCGAGCTCCCCCTGGAGATTCGCCGCAGCACCGCGGCCAAGCCCTGGTGGAGCATTACCGCGATGCTGTGCGATTCCATCGCCCAGGCCGCGGCCGCGCACGGGGCGGCGGCCCTCTTCGTGCTGGTTCCGGACGCCACGCAGGTGTACCCGGACATGTTGAACCAGTACCTGCGGGGCACAGGAGTCGATTCGACCGCCGTCGACATCGAGCAGCCCGGTCGTCTCTTCACAGCGTATCTGCGGTTTCACCACCTGAATGTCCTCGACGCAACTCCAGCTCTGCAGGCAGCGCGCGAGAAGGGCCAGCCGCTCTATGGAAAGGTCGATACCCACCTGACCCCGGCGGGCCACGACGTGCTCGAGCGCATGGTGGAGCCTGCGCTCGTTCAGGATCTCTTGCAGCGAGTGCCCAGATCCGGGGAGCCCGGCCACTCCTTGGCGTTTGAAGCGTTACCAGAACGGCCCTAACTTCCGGCCACCGCCGCGAGCGCCAACCGCCCTCGGGTGAACGGCAACCTTCCACCGATGCGTATTCTCCTTCGCTGGCTTCCCGTCGCCTTCGTGGCCCGGCTCAGGGAGCTCTCCTGGCTGCGCGGGGGGACGCGACTGACCTATCTCCGCCTCTGGGTCTCCCGAGCTGCGGGGATCCGCCGTGACCGACTCCCCGGGGCGCTTCCGGCGGCTCCCATGATCCTCTTCGTGTGCCACGGCAACATCATCCGCAGCCCCATGGCCGAAGCGTTGTTCCGGCGCGCAGGTGCGGGGACCCAGTCGCCCCCCTCGGCGCGATCGGCCGGGACCCGCGCGATTGCCGGACGGCCTGCGGACCCCCGGGCGGTCGCGGAGGCCGCCGGTTTCGACGTATCGCTCGCCTCCCACCGGGCCCAGCCCCTCAGCCATGAACTGGTTGCTCAGGCCGATGTCATCGCCGTCATGGATCTGCTCAATGAGGCCGAGGTGGTGACGCGGTATCCCCAGGCGAGTGGGAAAGTCGTGCTCCTGGGGGCCTTCGATGGATCTGCAACCCTGTCCGACGCGGTGATTGGCGATCCCTATATGGAGGACTCCGCTCAGGTTCGGCTGTGCTATGCCCGTTTGGTGGGCTCCACGGAGAAGTTTTACATCGCGATCGCGGGTGCCGGGAGCGGAATCAGGGCATGATTCGGCGGATCCTGCTCCAGGCCGTGACCCACCCTCCGATCCTGCCGGTGGTGGAGGCGTTGGCCGGCGGCCCCGCCACCATCTTCATGCTGCACCGCTTCGCGGACCCCGAGGCCGGTAACGCCGGCCACACGCCACAGGGGCTGGCGGCTCACCTGGCCTGGCTGAGGCGGCGCCGGTACCATCTCGCGCCCTTGGGGGACGTGTTTCGATGCCTGACCTCCGGTGAGCCGCTGGCGGCCCGCACGGTCGTCTTCACAGTGGACGACGGCTACGCGGACTTCGCGAAGGTCGGGGCCCCGGTCTTCGCCGAATACGACTGCCCCGTGACGGTCTTCACCATCACGGGATTCCTCGACGGCCGCTGCTGGAACTGGTGGGACAAGGCGAGCTGGGCGCTGGAGTCCAGCCCACGGGAGGGATTTACTCTGGAAGTCGGTGACGGCGAGTGGCGCTTCCGGTGGGGGAACTCTGCCGAGCGCGCGCAGGCCGCCCGGGAGATCGTCGAGCGGATGAAGCGGATCCCTGAGCGCGTCAAGCTCGAGTTGATCGGTCGGATGGCCACGGCCCTGGAGATCGAACTGCCTGCGCGGGCGCCGGCCCGGATGGCTCCCATGACCTGGGACGAGGCGCGTGCCTGCGCGCGACGGGGCGTCACCTACGGGCCTCACACGGTGACCCATCCGATCCTGGCACAGGCCGACGCTCGAGCGTCGGATGCGGAGATCGAGGAATCCTGGTCGCGCCTGCAGCAGGAGACCGACGCAGCCATCCCCGTCTTCTGCTATCCCAACGGCGATCCCGCGTCCTTCGGCCCCCGGGAAGTCGCCACGCTGGTGCGCTTAGGGCTGGTGGGTGCAGTCTCCAGCGTTCCGGACTACGTCGCCAGCAAGCGCTCCCGGCCCGCCGCCGACATCTATTCCGTCCCTCGGTTCACCTATCCCGAGGACCGAACGGCGCTGGTGCAGATCGTGAGCGGGTTCGAGCGGGGAAAAAGCCTGGCGCGGCGCGCGCTCGGCATCGGTTGATCGCAGGCAGCCTGCCGCCCTTAGCGAGGTCCGCAGCTCGGACCCGCCACAGCGCCGCTCTCCTTGAGGCCAAGCAGCCCTCCCAGCGGTTTCCAGAAGCCATCCACGATCATGGGAATCGCCGACTCGGTGGTGTGGCCGATATCGTCCACGAAGACCGGCCCGGCGAAGCCCGTAAACAAGCCCGAGAGGTCCACGAATCGGGCCCCGGCCACGGGAGCCATGGCGGAATCGAGCATGGAGGGGACCGCGACATGGATGGTGCGGCGCTCCTGTTGGAAAGGCACGCGCTCGATGCCCGCGACCAGCCGCTGTTCGAACGGCGTCAGCGGCTTGGCGGTGCCGTGTAACGCCGGCTGCCAGACGTAAAGCGTCTGGAACCCGTACGCCTTGGCGAGCGCCTCCACCTCGCGGGCCGTGCCGGTATACGATTCGACCAGCTGGCGCGCCAGCTCCGGAGCCGAAGGGCCGGCCGGAGGCGGCGTCGCCAGTCCATTCCGGAGGCGTTGCACCAGCTGCGAGCGCCCCAGACCGACCAACAACAGGCGACCCCACGCCTGGAGATCCGAGAGCGCGTCGGTTCGCCAGTTGAATACCACCCGCCCCATATCGAAGTCCACCGCCCGATTGCGCTCGTTCTGCGGGATCCCGGGCTGGCCGTTCTGGATGGTGGCCATTACGTCATTGATCCCATCGTAGAAGACCACCGTTCGAGGGCGCGCACCGTTGCGCAACTGCAGGGCCAGCTCCACCACCTCCTGGGCGAAGATGTATCCGGTCTCCCCGAAGTTGGTGATCTGGACCTTGAGACTGGGATCCCTCAGGGCGCCGAGGCGACGGGCGACGCAGGATGGGATGGTCATGGAATCCCGTTGAAAACTCCCGTACATCGTCGAGCCGCCGAAGAAGAACACGGGTGCGACTCCGGCCCCGTCGTACGACGGCTGCACGGTGAGACGGTGGGCGGAGTCGTCGACGGTGACGTAGTGGCCGTGGAAGGGCCGGTGGCGGAAGTACACGTAGGACCGCCAGGCCAGGGCATCGCTCCGGGCTATATCGTCCTGGAGCTCGGGATACCAGGTCGAGTCGGCGTACGGGTGGGGGACCGGGGCAGGCGCCGAGGCGGAGGCCATCATCCGGCGGAGGGCCCCTTGCCCGCGGTAGCAGGTCTCGAGCACCACGCCCAGAACCAAGGTGATCCCGAGGATCAGCCAGAGATCCCGCGCCGCGCCCACCATCTTGAAGAGGAACGCCCTGAGTCTTGTGCTCATCTCCCGCTCTCTTAGAAACCGCGCACGGCCGAGAGGAACGTACGCACGCGAGGCCGATGGAACCCCAGCAGCGCTCCGGCGTAGGCCAGGGCCCCGACGGCGCATTGCAGCCAGAGGTCGAGCCCCAGGGGCCAGGTCGTCGGAACCAAGTACTGCATGACCAGCACAGCCAGCGTCATCACCAGGCATCCGCTCACTGCGGGCCACAGCGATCTCAGGTACTGGCCGTAGCCCAGGTCGCACACGGCAAAGGCGTGACGGACGTAGAAGAGCGCCGCGACCAGCGGATACCCGACCAGCCAGACCAACGCCACCCCCTCGATGCCGCCCCGGGCTCCGACCAGGAACAGGACGGAGAGCACGATGGCCTGCATGATATTGGCTTCCATGGCGCGGCGGGACTGGCCGGTGGCCAGCAACACCAGATTGAGGAGCGGCTGGATCGCGCGGAAACAGGCGGACAGAGCCAGGATCTGAAGGGCCCGGGTGGCAAACTGCCATTTGGCTCCCAGGACCGTCACCACGAAGTTGGGCGCCACGAGGGCCAGGCCGATGGCCAGCGGGAAGGTCAGGGCGGCGACGCCTTCGGTGAGCAGCAGGACGTAGCGCCGCAGCGCCGAGGGATCGGTCTGGACCTTGGCCAGGACCGGCGGTGCCGTGCGGCCGAGGAGCTGGCTGATCCGATCCACCGGCACACTCGCCAGGTTCCACCCGATGGTATAGGCGCCCAGCGGATTCTTGCCCAGCACTTTGCCGATGATGGTCAGGTCGGCGTTCCGGAAGGCGTACCAGGCCAACCCGGCGCCCAGCACGTGAGAGCCGTAGGTCACCGGGCCGGCGATCGAGGAGAGCGGAGCCGGCCAGGCCAGCCGGTGACGGTGCCAGAGGAGCGCGAGGCCGGTACTCACCAACCGGCCGGTGAGACTGCCGAGCACCAGGGCCCAATACCCGGCCCCTCTTATCGCCAGGACCAGCGCTACCACGGTTGTACTGACCGCCTCGGCGGTGTCGAGTATGGCGAGCTGCCGAAACTTCAGGTCGCGGGTCAGGAGGGCGCGCGGCAGGACCTGAAATCCGCTGCTCACGAAGGTGACGCTGAGGACCAGGATAACGGTTACGATGGCCTCGTCGCCGAAGAACCAGGCGACCGGCTTGGCCAGCGCCAGCGAGAGCAGGGTGAAGAATGCGCCCAGCAGGGCCGAAAGCCCGCCCAGCTTGGCGATCTCGGTCTCGGTAAGGTCCCGCCGCTGCACGATGGCGGCGCCCAGTCCGAACTCGTTGATCAGCTGGACCAGGCCGACGTAGACCATGGCCATGCTGGCAATCCCGTAGTCGGATGGGAGCAGCAGCCGCGCCACCACCAGAGTCGAGAGCCAGCTCAGGACCTGGGAGGCGATCTTGACGCCACCCGTCCAGGCGAGCCCGTGCACCAGCGTGCGGTCGAGGTCCCGGCTCTCGGAAGCTTGACGGGAGCTGCTCTCTGGCTCTGGCGAGGCCATGGGGTCTACGCTGCCCTCGGGGGGTCGAGGCGCAGATGCCCCACCCCGGCCGCGGCCAGGGCGTGGAGAGAACGAGCGACTGGGCGGGAGGTGAGAGGAGAATCGGAGGCGGAGTGCCGCAGAGAACGCAGACTGGGGCCCTGGCGCACCGATACCTCCGCGATCAAGGACGTGTATGTTTCGTCACCCAAGTATGTCAGAGGTGCGGCGCCCCCGGCAACGGGAGCGCCCTCTCCGGAGCGACCTCGCCCTCTCGACGAGACCGCATGCACGTCGTCTTCATCAGCTATTACTACCCACCCAGCCCCGAGGTCGGGTCGGTGCGACCGGCCAAAATGGTTCGGGCGCTTCTGGCGGCCGGACACCGCGTGACCGTGGTGACCGCGCGGCGACCGGACACCCCAGATCAGATCGGCACCGATTCCGATCGACTCACGGTGAAGAGGGTGGCCGTCCTCCCGGGACCGGACCGGCTCTACCTCTGGGCCAAGGCCACCGCGCGCCGTCTCACGCACCGGGCCTCCGCTAGTCCTTCGGCCACCGGGGCAGCCCCCGTCTGGGTGGCGCCGAAATCGGCTCCCGGGTGGAAGCGCTTCCTCTATGCGCTCGGCGCTCTCCCCGACGGCCAGAGGGGGTTCATCCTCCCCGCGTTCCGGGCCGCGTTCGGCGCGGTGCGCGACGGGGCCGACATCATCGTCACCACCGCTCCACCGTTCTCGGCACACCTGGCCGGCTTGCTTCTCAAGCGTCTCACGGGACGCCGGTGGGCAGCCGATTTCCGCGATCCCTGGACCGAGAATCTGCCGCAGCCCGGCTCGATGAGAACGGGCGTGACCGACGCGGCCAATCGCTGGCTGGAGCGACGCTGCTTCGCCGCCGCCGATCGCATCCTCTGCACCTCCCAGGGCATCGGCGACTATGCCGCGGCCCGGCTGAGCCCCGATCGACGGGATCGGGCGCAGGTCGTGCTCAACGGCATCGACACCCTGGCGACCGCCGTTCCCGCGGAGCCGAGCCTGCCGGTCCGCGTGGTCCACGCCGGCACCTTCTATTTCACTCGGGACCCGCGCCCTTTTCTCGAGGCTCTGGCGGCCGCCTGTCGCGATCGACGCCTGGGTCCGGCCGACGTCCACGTGGACTTCCTCGGGGATTGCCGCTGGTTCAACGGGATCTCGGTCGAGCAGGAGGCGCAACGCCTCGGACTCCAACCAATCGTTCATTTCCACGATTGGCTTCCCCAGGCGGCGGCACGCCAACTCATGGAGCGCGCCGACGTGCTGCTGCTTCTGGCCCAGGGACAACCCAACCAGGTTCCCAACAAGCTCTACGACTATCTCGGCACTCGGCACCGCATTCTCGCCTTTGCCGACGCCGAGGGGGAAACCGCCCGCATGCTCACTCGGGTGGGAGGCCATTACCTGGTCACGACCACTGACCCCGCCCAGGTGGCGCGCCTGACCGACGCGGCTTTGTTCGGGCGTGATGGTGCCGGGCCCGGAGATGACGCCGTTCTGCGGGAATGGACGACCGATCGTCAGATGGCCCGGCTGGTGAGCCTGCTCCAAGAGCTCTCGCCCACCGCGGCTTCCGGAACTCAGCGGTAGAGCGCCGCGTACCGCGAGAGCATGGTCTCCAGCCGAAACTCGGCTTCGGCCCGACGGGCCGCCTCGCGTCCCAGCGCTCGCGCCGCGATCGGGTCGGAGAGGAGACGATCCAGGCCCGTGGCGAGATCCGCCTCGCTGCCCGGACGAACCAGGATTCCGGCCGCTCCGTTCCCCAGCGCTCCAGCGATTCCCCCCACGTCGGACGCAATGATCGCCTTCCCGGCGAACATGGCCTCGAGCAAGGCCACAGGGAGGCCCTCGGAAAGCGAGGGCAAGAGGAACACATCGGCGGCGGCCAGCAGGGCGGGAATGTCGGAGCGCAGCCCCAGCAGGTGCACGCGCCCGGCGAGTCCCACTGCCTCGGCTTGCGCGCGCAGCTCTCCCTCGAGCTCACCACGCCCCGCGATCACCAGATGAGCCTCGGGATGCCGTGGGGCGATCTGTTGCAGAGCGGCGATCGCGTGGCGATGACCCTTGACGGCGTAGAGGTTTCCCACCGCCAGGAGAACGCGAGCGCCCGGCGGCAGCGCCAGCTCGCCGGCGAGGTCGGCCGGCCGGGCCGAGGAGGAGGGAATGCCGTTCGGGATGACGCCGATGGCCCTCTGGGGCAACCAGAGATCGCGGCAGAGCGCGGCTCGCAACGCCGGGGAGACGGCTACCGTCACCTGGCTGCGAGCGATGGCCCACCGGAGAGCGAGGCGCCGGCGCCAGCGCCGAGCGTAGTAGTCGCCGCCGTGCATGGTGATCACGTGCCGCACACCGGCGCGTCCCGCCGCCCACGCTCCGTAGAAGGCCATACTGAAGTCGTGACTGTGGGCTACACTCACCCGTTGCCGCCGCAGCGACTCAGCCAACCCGACCGCGAATCGGCGGGAGAACGGCCGCTCCAGATGGAAATACTCGATGACGACTTCGCCCGGCGAGAACTGATTGGCCACCCAGCCCTGTCCCCGCTCGGGCAGATACAGCGCAACCTCCGCCCCCGCGGCCTGCAGGGCCTTGGTCAGGTGAACGACCATCCGCTCGCCCCCACCGGGACCATCGGTCTCCACCAGCTGGGCGATCCTGAGCCCGGCGAGCGACGGCGGTCCGAGGTCGTTCACGGCAGAGAGCAATGGTGGAACCGGGGAACGCCCCGAAGGCGGGGCGCGAAGTCGGGAGATCGCGGGATCGGGCCCGACCGATCAGGCCGAGACACGCAAGCGGGCCAGCGCTGAAGCGAGGAATTCGCTGATGCCGAGCCGTGCCTTCAGGCGAGCCTTCCGGGAGGAGGAAGCCTGGTCTTCCTTTCGGGCCTCGGCATAGGACCCAACCTCGAGATCCAGGACCTCGAAGCCGAAGCGCTCCAGCATCTGGCGAAGCTTGGGCGGCGTGAAGGTGTGCGGGTGGCCGGGGTCGAGCCGCAGCCGCGAAAGCAGCCGGTGCACCCAATACCCGGTCGGGGTCCGGCAGTTCACCGTCAGGTACAGCAGTCCACCAGGGCGCAACACTCGAACCAGCTCGCGCATCACAGCATCGGCATCCCGAACGTGATCGATGCAGTTCTCGATCACCGCCAGGTCGTATTGGCCGACGGCGGCGGGAAGCGCCTCGCCCCCTCCAGCCCGGTACACTGCCTGTGGGTTCCGCAGGGCGACGAGGACCTGATTGGTGCGGTAATAATCTTCCAGGGGATCCACCAGCAGGCGCTCAGCTGCGGGAAAGAAACCTGCCAGGCCGACCGGACCGCAGCCGACCTCGATCACCCTCGCCTGGCCCTTGGTCGCGTCGGACAGTTGCAACCGATTGAGGCGAGCGACCAACTGGTCCGCCCGCCACTGGTACCAGTCGTACTGCGGCATGGCCCCGGAGGCGATCTCTTCGGCTTGTTTTCGCCAATATTCCCGCTCGTACACCTGGGCGGCGAGCCAACGGGAGCGGCTAACCATGGGGCGAACTCCTCACCGGACGACCGTATATCGAGTTTCTTTGTGAGCCGGAATACGAGATCCGGAAATGAAAGCGGCACGATCCGTGCACGCAAGAAGCAGGCCCACTATGCCCTCGGGGCCGCTCGAGGAAAGAGTCAATGAACGGGTGGGCCTGCGCGTATCTCGATAGATCCGGAATCGCCGCCGTGGAGCCCTGCACTTGACCGCTGCGTCCCGTAGGCTGGAGGAGCACCCCCACCTGTCCGTCGAATCGCAGCCTCCGGAAGGGTTCCGACGGACCTGGGATGCGTCCTGGACGTTCGCGGGGCTCTGTTTGGCCCTCTGGGTGCCGGTCATTCTCCTCACCTTTCATATTCGCTACACCATCCTCGACGCGGACGGCGGTGGCTTCGAATTCCTCTCCGAGGCGCTGAAGCTGCCCAGCAGCTACCTCCTCTCGCCGCTGCAGCAGCTGGCCATGTTCCGGGAAGATCTGACCATCGCCTGCGTG
Organism: uncultured Gemmatimonadales bacterium; assembly: GCA_963704015.1. Lineage (GTDB taxonomy): Bacteria > Gemmatimonadota > Gemmatimonadetes > Gemmatimonadales > GWC2-71-9 > DATIWD01. The sequence continues at coordinate 107,583 of CAVPGI010000003.1, read as the reverse complement.
ATCATCCCGGCCATCATGCTCCCGGTGCTCTTCAAGATCCCCTCCCGGTATCGCGTATGGCTGATGGAGGCGATCTGTATCACGTCGCTGCTGGTGATGTTCATCGAGCTCAAGTGCTTCTGGGAAGTGGGAACCTTCCTGCCGTGGTCGGTGCTGGCGGTGGGCGTCAAGGACGTCGGACGGCGCTACCTCCAGGAGTACCTGCGCTACTCCTCGGTGGGGAAGCTGGGGGTGCTCCTCGCCATGAATGTCGCGCTGGGAGGCGGATTGTCCTGGCTCGGACCTCGAGTCGCGCGCTGGCGTCGAGGCGTCGCCATGCTGATCACCGTCGTCGGCGCGCTCATCCTGGCCACGACGCTGGTGGCCTGGGTCACCCCGTTACCCAACCCGAACCCGTATCGCTCGAGCGTCCTGGTCGAGTCCTTCGCCACCTTCTTCAGCCTCGACGCCAACACCGAGCCGGTCGACCGGTCCGCTCCGGTGGATTCCTCCTCGCTGCTGGTGAAATACCGCGAGTTGACCCATGCGCCGGTGCCCAACCGGCGGAGCGCGTACTGGGGCAAGGCCGCGGGGTACGACGTCCTGGTCGTGGTGCTGGAGACCGCTCCCTACGCCTGCCTCAACCTGGACTCACTCGAGACGCTGCCGCCCAACATGCGTTGGCTCGCCCAGCGCTCGTTCCTCGCCACCCAGTACCACACCACCTACCCCTACACGGTCCGGGCAACCTTCTCGATGTTCAGCTCGTGGTATCCCTCCAACGGGCCCCGCGATTTCGTGGTCACGTTGAACGAGGACTACCCCCAGCTCCTGGCGCCCGGAGTCGCCCGCACCGCTCGCGACGCGGGGTACCACACGGCTCTCTTCAACCCCAATCCGGTTGACGACTACGAGCACGACCGGACGCGCTACACCTCGCTCGGCTTCGATTCGATCGTGACCCCGAACATGAGCGACGTTCCGCCGCTCGAGTCACGGGCCAGCGGGGACGAGCGACGCCAGCGCACCCACATCAAGGACACCCGAGTCCTCGATCTGCTGAAGAACGAGCTCCGGACGAGAACCGCGGCCAGACAGCGCTACTTCATCGCCTTCGGGCCGCAATACAGCCATGCCCCCTGGCCGGACGTGGTTCCGACCTCGACCGATGCCGAGGTCATGCTGTCCGGCCGGCGGCTCTTTGCGGTGGTGGACGAGTGGCTCGGCGAACTGATCGCGGCGCTCAAAGACGCCGGCACTCTCGATCACACCCTCATCGTGCTGGTGGGGGACCACGGGATCCGCACCAAGCAGGAGCACCCCAGCTTCACCGCCGGGACCCTGGACGACATGACCTTCCACGTTCCCCTGCTCATCTTCGCGCCGGGGATCCTCAAGGCCCCCAAGATCGTGAGCACGCAGACCTCCCACATCGACCTCTCGCCCACCATCCTCGATCTGCTCGGACTCGACCGGGAACGGGAGCTGGAGGAGGGGAGCCCGATCTGGGAGGAGCGGCTCAAGGATCGCACCACGTTCTTCATGGCCCGCAACTACCTGGGGACCGACGGGTATTACGAACAGGGCAGGAGCTTCATGCTGAAGTATCCGATCCACACGGTCTTCGAATCGAGGTGGGATGGCCGCTTGCACTTCGAGACCAGCGACATCGTCTCCACCCCCGCCGCCGGCGACTCCGTGGTGAAAAAGCTCAAGGCGATGAATGCCCTCCAGAGCCGCTGGGTGACGGTGATGATACCGGATCGCTACGCCAAGATCTTCAACGAGAACCCGCCGCCGGCTTCCCCCTGATCGATCAGGATCCCCGGAACCACCGCACCAGCTCCAGGAATCCCGGACCCGGGTCTCCCCAGCGCTGCACTTCACTGACATCACCAGGCCACCAGAGGCGTAGGAACCGGGCGATCGCCTGTAGTCTGCCGGGCGCATCGGCGGGGAGGGAGAGCGACTGGTCGGAGTGGAAGAGCCTGGCGAGCAGGGCGTCCACGTCTCCCATCCACCAGCGGCTCCGGACCCCGAGACGGTATTCCCGTACCGGGCTGGGGTGTTTTCCCAGGGCCGACTCCGCCAGGAGTCGGGGAAAATCCACTCCCGCGTCTACCGCGAGCTGAAGCGAGCCCCAGAAGCGGCCGTTGATCTCCATGAGGTAGGGCGTTCCGGTGGCGGCATCCACCTTGAACTCGATCATCGCGACCCCGTTCCACCCGAATCGCTCGAGAAGGAGATCGGCCCGGCGCGCCAGCTCGGGGTCGACGGCGATGCTCTCCCGATATACGCTCACACCACCGGATGGCGGCTTCTCGCGGAGCCGGCGGTGGGCGAATCTCGCGATGACCTCGCCTTCCCAGCGCAGCACGAAGAGTCCCACCCCCCAACCATTGATCCGCTCCTGGAGCAGCACGGGGAACGCGGCCTCGGGGAGTGCCTCGAGCCGCCGGTGCAAGTCGGCGGCGTCGGCAGCATACTCGACCCCCAGCTTCACCCGACGGCCGGCGAATTCCCCAACCGACCGAGCCGGTTTGAGCACACACGGAAAACGAAGGGGCGGCGCGAGTGAGTCGCCGGCCGCATCACGTCCGGTGACCACCCGTTGAACCGGGATCGCAAGGCCCACTTCGCCGGCCGCGCTCAACAGCGCCGCCTTGTCGGAGATCCTCCGGAACGTCGCGAGGTCGGGAAACGGGATCCGGGCCGGCTGCAGGCGGCTCCCCGCGGGCAGCAGCGCCAGGACCGCTGGATCGGTGATCGGGATGAGGAGGTCGACGTGCTCGCCGCTGATCAGGGGCTCCACCGCATCAACGAAGCCCTCCGGATCGACCAGCGCATCCGGGAGGCTGATATCGCGACGCGCGAAGCGCGATGCCCCGGCGAGCGAATGGCCGCTCTTGGAGCCGACCAGACAGCGGTACCCCGCCCGCCCCAGCGACCGAACGACGGCGAGCGCCGCGCGTTGCTCGCCGTCGGTCACCAGCACGGTCCCGTTCACCGCGAGTACAGCCCGGCGGTCCGGAGCCGGAAACCGTTGGCGCTGAGTCCGCGCGGGAGATTGAGCCGGGGGAGGGCGAATCGGTCTTGAACCGTGGTCGGAAGCCAGCCCCCCGACACCCGGCACGCCGCGCGATACCCTGCCTCCTCGGCTGCTCGCGCTACGGCGATCGATGAGAGTCCATAGGGGTACGAGAGCCACGAAAGAGCCGCCGGGAAGCGGGACCGCAGCCAGTCCAGGGGCCGCTTCAGCTCGATGACGAGCGTGTCTCGATCAAGGGCCGGGAGCGCCGCATGGCTCCAACCATGGGACGCGAGTCGCAAGCCCGGGTAGCGTACTGCGGCCTGCAGGTCCTCCTCGGTGGCGGTACGGAAATCCTCGGGAAGGTTCGCCGTCGGGAGCCCGCCACGACGAGCCCATGCCTGCGCGGCTTCGTCCTGACCCTGCAGCGTCTCCAACACGTGGCGGCGAACCGCGGGTGCCAACCCCTCCGGAGCGGTGGCGAGCAAGTCCCACCAGAAGGTCCAGCCCCCCAATCGTCCGGGACAGACAAAGATGGTGGCCGGAAAGCCGCGCCGAGCCAACTCTGGTACACCCAATCGCACGGCGCCTCGATAGGCGTCATCGAACGTGATGGCGACCCGGGGCCGCCCTCCGCCCGGGACCAGCGCCTCCTCGACCGGCACCAGCTCGCAGTGGCGCTCCAGCAGGTCGAGCTGGGCCGAGAAATCCGTCAGCGGGAGGTGGAGGGAGCGGTCGCCGACGGCCGCCGACCCATCAGGGACGATATTGTGGTAGGCGAGGATGAGAGTGCGGCCACGCATCCGCCGATCGCTGAGGCGGAGCAACGGGCTATGCGTGAGGGCGGCTTCGACGGCGAGCTTCAGGTACCGGCGCACGGAAACCGGCGCGTTGGATCAGAGCGAACTTCCATCTCAGGTCGCCGGGCTTGGCCCGATGACCAGGCCGGGCCCTTTCGGCTTGTCCACGGCCGGCCGGAAGCCCCGGGACGGTCGGGCCGCCGGCGGCGCGATGGCCCCGCCTTCCCCCTGGAGCCGTTTGGCGACCGAGGTGTAGAGGCCGGCCATGAGGGCGGCAAGGATGTAGATGAAGTCCATCCAGGCGAAGCTCACGAAGCTCGAGCTGACGGCGAAGGCGATCAGGGCGACCGGCAAGTACCGGGTACAGGCGTACAGGAAGCGTTGCTCCGGGTCTCCACGTTGCCAGGCTCTCGGAAGTCGTCGGCTCAGCCGGAGCATCGCCACGACCCCTCCGACCAGAAGCCCGATCCAGAGCAGGAATCCCCCAATGCCGAGGCAGGCACCGGCTTCGATCAGGGAGTTATGCGGCGGCTTGCACCGGAATCCCGCCCGGCCCGGGTTCACGGCGAGGGGAGAGATGGTGCACTCGGCGAAGCCGAAGTTGGCGATACCGATTCCGAAGAAGGGATAGTGCATCATATAGGTGAGGCCACGCATGGCCAGCGCCTTGCGACCGTAGTCGACGCTCCAGTTGTAGTCCTCGGTCGGCTTGGTAATCGTCTGCATCTGCTTCCAGTAACCCTCGGGCGCGGCCCAGGAGAGCGCCATGATGGCCACCAGCACGAAGGCCACACGTTTCCCCATCGAGACGCCCTTGGCCAGAAGCAGCAGCGCCGCGCCGGCCGAGAGGAGGCCGAGGAAGGCACCGCGGGAGCCGCTCTTGGCGACCGAGATCGCGATGCCGATCCCGATCAGGGCGCTCACGATCTTGCCGATCCGGCCCGAAGACGAGAAGGTGAGCAGGCAGAGCGGCAGCCCAATCTCGAGCACGGGACCGATGTCGTTCGCGTCGTACATCCCGAGGCCTTCGGCGCGGGCGATGGCGCCGGGCCCCTCGATGGTCATCTGCGCCACGAAGATCACCTGCCAGACCAGGATTCCGGCGCCCAGCACGTAGGCCCAGATCATCGTATGGAGGTCCCTGGTGTTGCGGACCGCGGCCACCAGTAGGAACCCGTACAACATCACCTTCCAATAGTTGTCGATGATGAACTTGCCCGAATTCCCCATCGAGATGCCGAACGGAACCGAGAGGCAGGCCAGGATCCCGAAGGCCGCGATGGCCTTGGCGGGCCAGGTCTTGAGGATGCTCCCGGAGGCCATCGACCGCGGATTCAGGGCCGCGAATGCCAGGGCTGCGATGACCGCCACCAGCGCTGGGCGCAGCGCGGCCAATACTGAGAACAGACTGTGGACCTTGGAGACCGTGAGAATGGTCAGGACGATCGAGGGAGACACGGAGCGGATCCAGCGTGACGCCCACCCGACCGCGGGGACTTGCCTGCGTTGCGCCACCGCGGGCGGCGGGTGCGCTTGGGACAGCGGACGCTGAGGCTGCGATAGGACGCACAGGGTTCTCCTACCGGGTAATATCGACCGGGTTCGCGCCGGGCAACAAGTCTGGGGCGGTCGCCGTCGCGCGACTCACCGCCGCCAGGAGGCGCTGCTCGTCTACACTCCAGCGGTACTCCGTCAGGACCGCCTGCTGGCCATGCTGCCCCAGGACGCGCCGGCGAGCGGGATCGCGGAGCAGCTCGACGGCGGCGATGGACAACGCCCCTGAATCGCCCGGGGGGAAGAGGACGCCCGCATCGGTCTCCTGCAAGATCCGGCGCATGGGAGGGAGATCCGCCGCGAGCACCGCCAGCCCCACGGCCATGTAATCGAACAGCTTGTTGGCAAACGTGATGCGGACATGGCTCCCGTCGAGGAATGGGAGAAGCCCGACGTCGGAGTGGCTGTAGTAGCCTGGCAGGTCGGCATGGTTTCGCCACCCCAGCAGCCGGACCTGATCGGCCACCCCCAGGTCGCGGGCGGTGGCCGCGATCCGTTCGCGCTCGGGACCGTCGCCCACGATGATCAGCACGGCCTGCGGAACCTCGCGCAGAATGGCCGGCATGGCCTTCACCGCCACCACCACGCCGCGGTCCCCAATCAGCGTACCCACGAAGAGCAGCTTGGGCCGTTCCCGGAGGTCGGCTAGCTCCGGCGGTTCGGCGTGGGGGGCGATCAGGGTCTCGACGTCATCCGGCGTGTTTCCCACCAGCACCAGGCGATCGTCGGGAACGCCCAGCCGCCGACAGCGCGCCCGCGATTCCTCCGAGACCACGAACACCGATTGCACCCGAGGCAGGACCAGCCGCTCGATCAGCTCCGCCGCGCGGGGGTTGCGGACCAGATGGTCGAACCAGCCCATCTCGTCGAACTCCCAGAGGCTGCGCAGGAACTCGGGATAGACTTCCGCCATGTCGTAGTGCACCGGGATCCCGAGAAGCTTCCCGGCCCAGATCGAAGTCAGGGCGAGCGGGAGATCGCGCACCAGAATGCACTCCGCGCGGAAGTCCCGGCCGGCCTTCCAGATGCCGTAGAGCCAGAAGGGATTGAAGAAGTAGGGGAAGTTGACGACCCGGTTGAGCCAGTGAAGGCCCACGCTGGGCAACCGGACCACGGTCATCCAGTCGTTGGACTCGCGCCGCGGCTGTCGCAGTTCGTTGCGCGCGATCAGGCGAACCTGGTGGCCGGCCCGAGCGAGGCTCCTCGTCTGTTTGGTCGGGCGGGTGGCGTTCCGGGGCCAATCGCCGTCGTACACGTAGAGAATCCGCATGCGGCGATGGCTCAGGAAATCCAGCGCGCCTTCCAGGCCTGGTACATGAGCACGGCCCAGAGGCCCTGGGAGGTATGGCTCCGCCCGGCCTGGAAATCGTTCCATGCCTCTCGGAGGACCGGCTGGCGCAACTCGCCGGCGGCGTGAAGGCTGGGACTGAAGAGCAGGTCCTCGGCCCAGGGACGCAGCGGTCCCCGGAGCCAGTGCTCGATGGGCGAGGAGAAGCCCATTTTAGGGCGCTCCACCAGTTCCTTCGGCACCCGCCGGTAGAGCACTTGGCGGAGGAGCCACTTCCCCTTCCCCTTCCGCGCCTTGAGTCGGCGTGGCAGCCGCCACCCGAATTCCACCACTCGGTGATCGATCATGGGGACCCGGACCTCGAGGCTGACTGCCATGCTGGCACGGTCGGTCTTGGCCAGCAGATCGTCGGGGAGATAGGTCAGCTGGTCGGCCAGCATCATGCGCTCCATCAAGCCGTCGGGCCCCGTTCGCATGATCCGCTCCACCTCGCCCTCACCGGCCACGCCGCCATTGACGAGGCGATCGGGATCCTGCCACGCCGAGAGCAGCGAGCGATACATGGTGGTGACCGAGTCCGCGTCGAACAGCTTGCCGATCTTGTACATCTTGTCGCCCGCGCGGCGCGGCCGCAGCCGGCGAGGCAGCAGTCGGGCCCCCTGCACCGCCCGATCCCACCCGGCGGGCGAGACGCTTCCGATCCCGGCGGCCATCAGGCGGCGGGCGGAGCGCGGCACCCGCCGCATCCATCGCAACAACCCCTCGCCCTGGAGGTAGCGGTGATAGCCCGCGAACACCTCGTCACCCCCGTCGCCGGCCAGGGCCACGGTAACCGAGCGCCGAGCCAATTGGCAGATCAGAAAGGTGGGAACCTGGGAGGCGTCGGCGAAGGGCTCGTCGAACATCTCCGGCAGGCGGGGCACCACGTCGAGCGCGTCCTGTCCGGTGAGCATCAGCTCGGTGTGACGGGTTCCCAGGTGGCGCGCCACCGCCGCGGCATGGGGCGCCTCGTTGTACTCGGCCTGATCGAAGCCGATGGTGAAGGTCTCGACCGGACGGGAGGAGACCGCCTGCATCAGGGCCACGATGGTGGATGAGTCGATCCCGCCGGAGAGCAGGGCCCCCAGAGGAACGTCGGACTGCATCTGCCGCTGCACGGCATCGCTGAGCAAACGCTCCAGGGCGTCGGTCGCCTCCGCGTCCGACCCGGTGAAGGGATCGGCGAGGCCCAACCGCGCGGCCGCTTCGGCCGACCAGTAGGGGACCGGGGCCGGCAAGGGCCGATCGGGATCGGTGATGGTCACGAGGTGGCCCGGCGGCAGCTTGGTGACGCGGCGATAGATCGAGCGCGGCGCCGGCACGTAGAGATAGCGCAGGTAGGCGGCCAGCGCGTCGAGGTCGATCCCGGCGTCAAAGGACGGTCCGGCCCTGAGCGCTTTGATCTCCGATCCGAAGGAGATCAGGCCCGGCTCGGCGTAGAGGAACACCGGCTTGATGCCCAACTGGTCCCGGATCAGGGTCAATCCCCGGTCGTTGGCATCCCACACCGCGATCGCGAACATCCCGACGAAGCGGGGCACCGAGGCCTCGATGCCCCACCGCTCGAAGGCGGCCAGGATTACCTCGGAATCAGAATGCCCGCGAAACCGCGCCCCGGTCTGTTCCAGCTCGGCCCGGAGCGTGAGGTAGTTATAAATCTCCCCATTGAAGACCATGGTGAAACGGCCCGAGGCGGAGGACATCGGTTGATGTCCCAGCTCCGAGAGGTCGATGATGGAGAGCCGCCGGAAGCCCAAGCCGACACCCGCCGACGGGTCGGACCAGGTCCCGCTATCGTCCGGACCGCGATGGGCGATGGGCGCGATCATGCCGCGGAGGACGGGCTCCCATTGGTCGCCCGTCAACCGCCTCGTCGTGAAGAGCCCCGCGATGCCGCACATGATCGCCTACGGTTAAAGCCGGCCGCAAAGGGAGGCAAGTCCCACGCCACCTGTGACCGGGAAGGAGCACGGAGTGGCAAGGCTGAAAGCGAGGCGCGGCGGCGCGCCTTGGGGCAGAGGACGCACGAACCGGCTGCGAGCCTGGGCCCGCAGCCGGTCATGGAAGGACGAACGAGTCACCGCGTGCCGGTCGAAGAGGCCGTCTCAGGGTCCGTAGGCGGTGAAGTGATCGTAGTGGTAGTACTGCCCCGGTGTACCGGTAACGTCGACGAAGCCGCCGCCCAGGATGCTCTGGAGCTGGAAGTGACTCCAGTTCTGGTCGGTCTGGTCGACCGTATTGGTGTCGATTCGCTTGCACACCGCTTCGCCGGTCGTGAGGTCCCGGCTCCAGAGCTGGAGCACGCTGCTGCCGGCCGGCCCCTTCTTGAGGTGGGCCTCGATCTCGTACCAGTGCCCGGGGATCACGTCGTTGGGACAGCGCGGTGTCTGACCATGCCCGTCCGGGCTGGCGCTCCCGTCGCCCAAGCCCCAAGGGTAGCCGAAGTTCTTGCCGCCACCGGGCCCGGCCCCGCGGCCGTTGTTATACATGATGAACTGACGGCCGAACGAGACGTTCGAGTGGTCGGCCATCTCGATGATCCAGTTGCCGCCGCCCCCACCTGGATTCCCGACATAGAGCAGCTTGTTGCTGTAGTGCGCCCAGGTGAATTGGGGAGTCGAGCGCCAGATGAACGAGATGTAGATCTCGTTCACTGACGCGTAGTCGATGTTCATCGAGCCCGCCCCCGAGCCGTTGTAGGACGGGTTGAGATATGCGAACTCAATCACGCTCGAGGGCGAGCGCGGCGCCGTGGGATCGCTCACGATGTTGATGGCGCCCGACGGTACCTCGAAGAGCTCGCTCCAGGGACTCTCGGTGGTCCAGGGCTGGTCCAGGATCACCGTGTTGAGGTTGGCTGGCTTGTTCTGCATGAAGCTGCCGGGCGGCGGCGGCGGCGGCGGCGGCGGCGCTGCGGTGATGGTCACCGGGGAGCTATCCGCGAGGATCCCGCCAGCCTGGGTCGCGACGACCCGGTAGCTGCCCGGGGTCGAGCCAGCGGTGTAAAGACCGCCGGAAGTGATCGAGCCGCCCGTCGAGGTGTAGTTGACCGAGGGCGTCACGATCGTGCTGTCGCTCATCTTCCCACTCACCGTGAAGCGCACGGTACCACCCGAGACCACCGTGGCCGAGGCCGGTGAGAGGGTCAGGCGGGCCAGCACGGTATTGAGGTTCGAGACGGCCACGGTCGCGGTGTCCGCGAGGTTCCCGCCGCTGGCCTGGGTCGCGATCACGAGGTAGTTGCCGGCAATCACAGGAGCAGTGTAGAGGCCGCCGGGGCCGATGCTGCCGCCGGTGGTGGTGTAATTGACGGTCGGGGTCACCGTCGACCCGTCGCTCATGGTGCCGGAGACGGAGAACTGCTGGGTGTCCCCGATGGTCAGGGAGACGGAAGACGGCGAGATGATGATCTGCGCCAGCACCGTGACCGCCGTGCTGGAGAAGGTGACTTGCCCGATGCCGGCGCTGGAGACGGTGGCGGTCTGGCTGCCCTTGGAGGTGCCGAGCTGCCAGATGGCGCTGACGGTGCCCAGGTCGTCGGTGGTGCCGTCAGGCTGGAGGAGTTGCCCACCCTGCCCGGCTTGCCACGTCACAGCGACCGAGGGGACCGGATTGCCCACCGAATCGTATACGCGAGCCACGATCGGTGCGGGGAGCGGTTGGCCTGCAACGCCGCGCTGGCCGTTGCCGGACACCGGACGGATCTCCGCCGGCGCGCTGACCGGTGGTCCCGGAGGAGGGGGGAACGAGTCGACGACTTCCGCTTTGCAGCTGCCGATGATGACCAACGCACCGATCAAGGCGCCGCCTGCCAGGCGCCACGGAAATCCCGCCTTCGATTGAACTCCTAGCGACACGAAAACCTCCTAGGGAACACCACCCCGAGGAGTGGGTGACCGTCTGGCGAAAAAGGGATGGTCATTATGGCCTCGTTCCCGGCTCAACGCAACCGGCAAGGGTCCACGTGTTCAGGCGCTCACGGAGGTGGGATACGGGGGGGAGGGCAAGCAGGAAACAGGCCCGCCCTATCTCCTGGGTCTCAAAGGGCTTAGCCAAAGAAAGAGGGGCTGGGGGAGTGTCCTCGTGGCTTGGGCGAAACACCAAGCCGGGCTAGGAGTTCTGGGTCATATGATCTATTTATATACGTAGTTTCGTTACATTGTGATAGATATTACAAGTGCAAGTCTATGTAATACATAGCAATAGTTACTAACAAGAAGTGCGCGCTCACGTTACAGACTAATAATTGACAGTTGCTTGGTGCCTCGGATCCCCCTACCGTAGGCTCACCCCAAGGGCGGTAGGGCGGACGGGAAAGGTTGGGGCCCACCTCATGAGATCCGAAGTCGCTGGAGCACCCCTCTATGACCTACACTCACAAGTTGGCCAGCCGTCTGGCTTTGCTCAGAGACGCGGTGATCCTGGCGCTTCCCATCGCCGCGGCCGCCTGCAAAGCCGCGCAGCTTCGAGAAGGATTCGCACCGCCTGATACCCCCGACACCACCCTCGTTGCCGTCGTCGTCACTCCAGCCTCAGCCACCATCCCCACGGGTCAAATAGTCCAGTTCCGCGCTTATGGGCACAACGCGCGAAACGACTCGATCGGCGTGGCCGTGGATTGGACCTCGACCGGCGGGACCGTCTCCAGCGCAGGCGCCTTCTCCTCCACGAGCCCAGGCTCCTTCAAGGTCAGAGCCAACAGTCGCGGCAATTCGCCGCACAGCGACAGCGCGACCGTGACCGTGATGGCCACGACACCGGTGCTCACCGCCATTCACCTGACGCCGAGCTCCGCCTCCCTCCAGGTCGGAGGGACGCAGCAGTTCTCCGTCTCGGGGGACATGAGCGACGGCTCTACCACCACCCCCGCCGTCACCTACAGTGGCACCGGAGGCACCGTCACCTCGGCCGGCTTGTACACCGCCGGTTCGACGGCGGGAACCTTCCGCGTGGTGGCCCAGACGGCAGGCGGGTTGGCGGATACCTCCGCCATCACCCTCACCACGGCGCCCCCGGTGCTCACGGCCATCGTGCTCAGCCCGGCTAGCGCGACCGTGCAGAGCAGCACCAGCCTGCAATTCAGTGTCAGCGGGGTGTGGACCAACGGTGGCAGCGGAGTTCCGGCCGTCACCTATAGCGCGACCGGTGGCACCATCTCCGGCTCCGGCCTCTATACCGCCGGATCCGCGGCGGGAACCTTCAGCGTGATCGCTGTGCAGACCGGAGGCACGCTGGCCGATACCTCGGTGGTAACGGTGACCACCACTCCGCTGCTCACCCAAGTGATCCTGACGCCGGCGACGGTCTCGGTCGCGACCGGCGGGACGCAGCAGTTCAGCGTATCCGGCCGCATGAGTGACGGCTCGACCGTGACTCCCGCGGTGACCTTCGCTGCCACCGGCGGGACCATCTCCGGGAGCGGGCTCTACACCGCGGCCTCGAGTGGAGGGAACTTCCGGGTCATCGCCACCCAGACCGGCGGCACCCTGGCGGATACCTCGACCGTGACCGTGACCGCACCGCCACCGGTGCTGACGGCCATCGTGCTTTCGCCGGCCACCGCGACGGTGCAGAGCGGTGGGACCCAGCAGTTCAGCGTGACTGGAGTCTGGACCAACGGTGGCAGCGGGGTCCCGGCCGTGACCTACACCGCGACCGGAGGGACCATCACCAGCAATGGCCTGTATACGGCTGGTGGGAACACCGGCGGTTTCCAGGTCATCGCCACCCAGGTGGGCGGCACGCTGGCCGACACGTCGGCGGTCACCATCACGGCCCCGCCGCCGCCCCCGCCGCCCGGTAGCTTCATGCAGAACAAGCCGGCCAACCTGACCACCCTCATCCTCGATCAGCCGTTCACGACCGAGAGCCCCTGGAGCGAGCTGTTCGAGGTCCCGACGGGCGCCATCAACATCGTAACCGATGCGACCGCCCCGCGTTCGCCGTCGAGCGTCGTGGAGTTCAAGTACCTCAATCCCTCCTATAACGGTTCAGGCGCGGGCTCCATGAACGTGGACTACTCGGCCACCAACGAGATCTACCTCTCGTTCCTCTGGTACGCCTCGAACCCCTTCACCTGGGCGCACTACTCCAACAAGCTGCTCTACGTCGGTAACCCGGGTGGATCGGGTTCCAACTGGATCATCGAATTGGCCTGCCATGAGGGCGACTCGTACAACGGCCTGTTCTTCATCCTGCACAACAACGGCAGCGATGGAGGCTATGGCGTGGCGGATGGCAACTTCGGCTATCCCTGGGGCTACGGCGAAGGCAGCGGTAACCCCACCCACAACGGGACGCTGGCCCAGTACCGCGTGCAGCGCGGCCACTGGTACGAGGTCCAGTTCTACGCCAAGAAGGGTGGATCGGGGAGCCGCAGCGGCAACGTGACCTATCTCTGGGCCCGTGACGTCACGGCCGGCGAGCAGACCAGCACGCAGATCGTTCAGATGGACGACGCCCATGGCACCAACGTGGACCAATCGGGCCACAACTGGAGCCACTTCCAGCTCCAGAGCATCCTGGGCGGCGGCTTCGTCGATATCTCGGGCACGCCCGGTCAGTACTACCATTACGACCACTTCGCGGCCTATAAGCCTTAGGAGGGTTCCTCCACGACGTCGGCTCGTCCTTGTAGGCGGGTCTCTGGAGGCGGTGGCGCAGGCGCCACCGCCTCCAGGCTTTTGGGGACCGGGGTTGCCGAGCGCCCGATTATCTTCGTGGCTGCCGGCTCGGGAGGCCGATTGGCACGCACGTTGCCGAGACCTTCACGCTCCTGAAGTCTGGCGGTCGCCCCTTTCACCCGGTCCGAGATGCCCGAAAGCCCGGCTACTACCGCCCCGCTCCCTCGCTGGAAGCTCCTCCTCTTCTGGACCATCCTGGTCGGTCTGGTCCTGGTGGTCCTGGAGGGAACCTCGCGCCTGTATCTCAAGCTGTTTCGCGGCTTCGACGGGCAGCACCTGCTGGAATACGAATTCGATCCCTACAAGAACATCCTCCCCACCCGGAACTATCGCGACACCCGGGGCATCCAGCACAACTCCGTGGGGTTTCGCCGGTCCAGCGAGGTGCCCGTCGAAAAGCCCTCGGGGACCTACCGTATCTTCGTGATGGGCGGCTCCGCCGCCTATGGCGTGGGGGGGCTGTGGACCCATCTGCAGCGCGACTTCGAGGTCATCAAGAACGACGAGACCATCGACGCCTATCTCGAGAAGGAGCTGAACGGGGCGCTACCGGGCCGCAAGGTCGAGGTGATCAATGCCGCGATCACCAGCACCTGGAGCCATCACCACCTCATCTATCTCAACCAGACCATCCTCAAGTACCACCCCGACATGGTGGTCTTCTTCGACGGCTTCAACGACTACTACTTCGTCGACAAGGGGCACGACCAGTTCGCCTCGTATGCCTATCAGGAGCAGTCCAACGGGATCATGGGCGATCCCACCGTCGCCTCGCTGATCCAGGCCAACGCGTGGTGGTTCTATCGGAAGAGCGCCTTCGCCTACATCACCATCCGCGCCCTGCGGGATCTCAAGACCGCCTTCAAGGCCGCCATCTCTCGCGCGACGCGCCCCGCCATGGTGGTCTCCGACGCGATGGCCGGCCTGCACGAGGTCTTTCCCAGGAACGCGCTCAAGATGGTGGAGCGGAATGTGATGCTGGTCCGGAACGAGGGGGCCACGCCGGTCCTTGTCCTCCAACCGATGTTGATCATGGAGCGGGACCGACCGGGAATGCCGGAGATGGAGAAGACGCTATTCGACTTCGACGTCAAATCCCTGCTCCCCAACTACGAAAGCTTCATCCATCAGGCGGTACCCTGGGTAAGCGATACGGTACGGTCGATGGTCGAGAAGCACGGCGGGATATTCATGGATGGGACCGGCATCTTCCACGATGCCCAGGGGCAGATCTTCACCGACTACGTGCACCTGACACCCCACGCTAACCAGCTGGTGGCTCATTTCATCGCCGACCGGATTGAGCCCATCATCGCGGGGGTCCCCTCTGCCTCGGCACCGGCCCCAAACCCGCCGCGCACGAGTGTTGCAAGGCCGGTGCGGTGAGTCCGGGGCCATCTCCTGGGCCGAAACTCGAACTCATTGAGGCCCAAGGGTTTGCCTTCGACATCGTGAAGGTACGTCGGAGGCGAATCGCGCCCTCGGCGTGATCGCGATTGACAGACCGCGCCAACTGTAGCAGTCATCCCACAGGAACGAGCCGCGTCCGAAAGACGCCGACCGCAACAGAATAAAGGAGCACGCTCTTGGAACCTCGGCCGGATAACGAGCGCAGCACGTACATCCTGGGCCTTTCCGCCTTCTATCACGACAGTGCCGCCTGCCTCCTCCGCGATGGCGAGATCATCGCGGCCGGCCAGGAAGAGCGGTTCACGCGAAAGAAGGGCGACCCCGATTTCCCTGCGGAGGCGGTGGCCTATTGCCTCAAGGAGGCCGGGATTTCCGCCAAGGACCTCACCTACGTGGGGTTCTACGACAAGCCGCTGCTCAAGTTCGAGCGGATCCTGGAGACCTATCTCGGCGTGGTGCCGAAGGGCTTCAAGTCCTTTCTGATGGCGGGACCGCTGTGGATCAAGGACAAGCTGTACATGGACCGCCAGCTCAAGGAAGCGTTGGGGTACGAGGGCCAGATCCTCTACGCCGAGCACCATGAATCCCACGCCGCGAGCGCCTTCTTCCCCTCCCCGTTCAAGGAAGCCGCGATCCTCACCATGGATGGCGTAGGAGAATGGGCCACCGCGACTATCGGGGTCGGGCGCGGAGACGACTTCGAGATCATCAAGGAGTTGCGCTGGCCCGACTCGCTCGGGCTCCTCTACTCCGCCTTTACCTACTACACCGGCTTCAAGGTCAACTCAGGCGAATACAAGGTCATGGGGCTCGCGCCCTACGGCGAGCCCAAGTACGTGGATCTCATCCTCAAGGAGCTGGTGAATCTCCGCGAGGATGGTTCCTTCACGCTCAATCAGGCCTACTTCAACTACCTCTCCGGCCTGACCATGACCAACGGGGCCTTCGACAAACTGTTCGGCGGCCCGCCCCGCGAGCCGGAGAGCAAGCTGACCCAGAAGGAAATGGATCTCGCCCGGTCGGTGCAGGAGGTGACCGAGGAGATCATGATGCGGATGGCACGCACGGCGCACCGGGAGACCGGGCTGGAGAATCTCTGTCTGGCCGGCGGCGTGGCCCTCAACTGCGTCGGCAACGGCAAGCTGCTCCGGGAAGGGCCATTCAAGCAGCTCTGGATCCAGCCGGCCTCGGGTGACGCGGGCGGGGCGCTGGGCGTGGCCCAGCTGATCTGGCACCGCCACTGCAAGCAAGCCCCGGCAGATGAAGCCGGGGAAGGACACCATGAAGGGGGCCTACCTCGGACCCCAGTTCTCGCCTGAGGAGATCGAGCAGTATCTCAAATCGCAGGGGGCCGTGTACACCCGGCTGGAGCGGAGCGCGCTCCATCGCCGAGTCGCGGAGACCTTGGCGCAGGAGAAGATCGTGGGGTGGTTCAACGGGCGGATGGAGTTCGGCCCTCGGGCATTGGGCGCCCGGAGCATCCTGGGCGATCCGCGGAGCCCGCGGATGCAGGCCCAGATGAACATCAAGATCAAATTCCGAGAAGGGTTCCGGCCCTTCGCTCCGAGCGTGCTTCGCGAGCGAGTCGCCGACTATTTCGAGATGAACTGTGACTCCCCGTACATGTTGTTGGTGGCCCCGGTCAAGAAGGAACGGCAAATCCCCATGACCACGTCGCAGCGGGGGCTCTGGGGTATCGAGCAGCTCAACGTGGTTCGGTCGGATATTCCGGCTGTGACCCACATCGACTATTCGGCCCGGGTTCAGACCGTCGAGCGGGAGACCAATCCCGACTACTACGACCTGATCAAGGAGTTCGACCGTCTGACCGGGTGCCCGGTGGTGGTAAATACCTCGTTCAACGTGCGCGGTGAGCCGATCGTGTGCACGCCCGAGGATGCCTATCGCTGTTTCATGCGGACGCACATCGACTGCCTGGTGCTGGGACCCTTCGTCCTCGAGAAGGAAGCCCAGCCGGCCTGGAAGGAGACCAAGGATTGGAAACAGGAGTTCCAGCTCGACTGAGCCCCGCGGAGGGCCGCCGCTTCGGCCTTGTGGTCGGCGGCGCCTTCCTGCTTTTCGGCGCAATTTCCCACTGGCGGCACCACACCGTGGCCCCGCTCGTCCTCTGGTCGCTGGGCGGCGCCCTGGTGGTCGGCGGCCTGCTGGTCCCGGGATTACTGGGCCCGGTGCATCGGGCCTGGATGGGGCTGGCGCACGCCCTCTCCAAGGTCACCACGCCCATTTTTATGGGCCTGGTCTACTACGTGGTCCTGGCACCGGTCGGGCTAGTGCGGCGCCTGTTCGGCCACGACTCCCTGGTGCGACCCGCGGGGTCCACGTTCTGGGTCGCGCGGGATGAAGGCCCCGCCCGGCGCAGCGATCTTCAACGCCAATTCTAAGGAATTGACACTATGAGCAATGCCGGCCTGTTCAAGGAACTCTGGGCGTTCATGAGCATAAGGAAGAAGTTCTGGCTCATGCCCATCATTCTCATCATGGTCATGGTGGGGGCGCTGCTGATCTTCGCGAAGGGATCCGTGCTGGCCCCGTTCATCTACACCATCTTCTAGCCGGCCACCAATCTCTTCCAAGCGAAGGCCGACCTCGGGGAGCCGTGATGGCTCCCCGATCGGTTTTTCGCCCGCCTCAGACCGCGGCCGGCGTCCCGGCCTGCGTCCAGCGATCGATCCAGGCTTCGATGCGGGCAGCCGACCGGGGACTCAGTCGGCTGTGGGTGGGGAGCGTATAGAGGCTCCGGGCCAGATGGCGAGCGCCCGTGAATGATTCATCGGTTCGGCCCGTGCGTTCGGCGAATCCGGCGAGGTCGCAGAGGGCACGGGGATAGCCGGGCATGACACCCAGCTCAACCAGGGCAGCCGCTTCCGCGCCGGCACCGGCACCGAGCACCACCGGCAGGCGAAGGAAGCCGCCCTCCCCACCCGCCGGAGCTGCCGGCACCCGCACCTCCGTCGAGCGATCGAGCCGAGCACGAAGCCGGGCCGCGCGCTCCCGCCGGGCCAGGTTCTCCCGCTCGGCTAGTGCCCAGGTCCGTACCAGCGCCCCGGCACACGAGGCCGCCATCCCCCGCGCCGGCGTCGAAGGTCGATACCGGGTCTCTCCCAGGCCCAGGAAGGGCAAGGATGCCGGAAGCCCGTACACGGCCCGCCGAGCCAATGCCCACTGAGCCACGCTGGAGAGCCAGGACGCCAGACCCCGTGCGGGCGGACCGATCCGCCCCTCCACTCGGGCGAGACATCCAAGGCCGGCCGCATCGTTCGCCAGCAGAACCCCGCCTCCCCCACCGGTCACGCCCTTTCCACGGCCGAAGCTCAGGAGCGCCAGCGACCCCACAGTTCCCAGCCGCCGGTCGCGCCACCGCGCGCCAGCCCCCTGCGCCGCGTCCTCGATCAGCACCGAGCCCGATTTCCGACAGGCCTCGCGCACCCGATCGAGATCGACCGGCACGCCGAAGAGGTGGACCACCACGACAGTCCCGGCGCCGCGCGCCAGAATCCGTTCAAGGGAGGCCCAATCAGGGCCAAGGGTGTGAGGATCCAGGTCGTACAGCAGCACTGGCACGCCGGCCCCGTCCGCCGCGGTGGCGAGGTCGAAGCAGCAGTAGGCCGGGAGAGCGACCGGGCTGGGTTTCCGAGACTCGGCCGTGGCGCCGATCAGGGCCAGCGCCAGTGCGCTGGTACCACAATCGGTGGTAAGCAGACCCTTGGGCGCGTAGTCGCGCCGCACCAGCTCCTCCACCTGGCCCCGCGCCGTGGCTCCGCCGGCGGCCATCGCGCGCAGGCCGGCGCCCAGGGCACCCAGGTCGAGCGGCGAGTAGACGGGCAGCTCGCGAGAGAGCCTCATGGAATCCCGCGAACGATGGCAGGGCCCAGCGCGTTGGCGAGCGGCAGCGGCAGGTGTTTCCAGATCCGGGGCCCCCAGGCAAAGGCCGAATCATCGGGCGAGGGAGTCGCGGCTTCCTTCGCGGCCGACTGCTGGTACCACCACAGGGTCTCGTCCCGAGAACCCCATTGCCGCTTGAAGCGATGGGTGCCGCCGCCCGGCGTGCAGCGTCCGAAATTGAAGAGCGTGACTCCCTGCTGGACCGCGCGCTCCATGAAACTCCAGTAGAGCAGCATGTTGGGGGCGATCCGCTGATGCTCCGCGAGCGCCGAGGCCCAGGTCATCTCGAACTCGCTCCCCCAGCGAAAACCGGCGCCCGCGGCGATCGGTCGGTCGCCCAGATAGGCGCAGCCGAACCAGGCATCCTCCCCGAACGTGTCGGCGATGGCGCGAAACAGCGCGCGCGGCTGGGTCGGCGTGCCCAGATCCCTCATGTGTCGGGAGAAGACCTCGAAGAAGGGGTCGACCTGGTCGGGGCCGAAGCGGACCGTCACCCCCTCCTTCTGCGGGCGTTTGATCTGACTCCTCAGCTTGGCGCCGAGCTGCTTGCTCAGACGATCGGTATCGGCGGGCAGATCCAGGACGACGGTGATCTTGCGGTGGGAGACCGGGAGGTCGACCGGAAGCTCCCTCCGGCTCCGCAGCTCGAGCAGCTTGGCGCGACCGCTCCGGGCGAGGTTGACGGCGTGACCCACCAGCGCCTGGACCGCCTCCGGCGAGCCCAAGGGCCCGCCGTAGTTGAGGAACGGCATCGAAACCAGATAGTGCCCGAAGACGAGGCTCTTCACCCGGACCAGCGGCAGCACGCCAACCAGGCACCCGTCCTCGTCCCCAGCCACGGAGTAGATGCACTCATGGCCGAAGACGTTCTCGATCAGCGGCTTCCAGGCGAACAGATGGTAGTGGGTCCAGCCCGGCTGCCCGCGAACGAAGCCATCCCATTCGACCGCGGTACCGGAGAACGGCTGGATCCCCAGGCTCATGCGGGGAGGAAGTCCGCCCAGGGTTGGTCGGTCTCGAGAGAAGAGCGAACGCCGAATCGGCAGGCTACCGAGGTAAATCGGAATTCCTTGAGCAACCGCTCGAGCCGGGGCAGGGTGCGGCGGAGCCCGCCATAGTGCCGCACCCGTGTCTGCCAGGAGAGGCCGCCCAGCCGCGGCTGCCCAGGATCTAGCTCCCAGGGATGGATGTAGAAGATGCCGGAGACACCACGCTCCCCGTAATCGCGGAAGGCGCGGGCCGTGACCTCATAGGGGAGGTGCCGAAGGTAGCCGCCTCCCGCGGCCGGCAGACGGAGCCCAAGCCACTCGGTGGTCGCCAGCGGCAGCTCGAGCAGAGTGCCTGAAGGCCGGGCGATCAGGTGCGGCACCGTGTCCGCGAGGGGATAGCCATAGTCGGGCCGACGGATGGGAAAGAGGCTCGAGTCGTACCGGTAACCCTCCTCCAGCAGCACGTCGAACGCCCACTCGACGCCCGGGATGATGGAGAAGCTGGGAGCCCGGAAGCCGTAGACGGCCTGCCCGCTGATGTCCTCCAGTGTGGCCTTGGTATCCCGGACTTCTTCGCGGAACTCGGCCGGGGTCAGGTTGGTGACCCGGCGGTGCCACCACCCGTGAGAAGCGATCTCATGACCGACACCGACAATGCGGCGGACGATCTGCGGGTATCTTTTCCCCACCCAACCCAAGGTGAAGAAGGTCGCCAGCGTGCCGTGTCGGGTCAGGAGCTCCAAGACCCGGTCCACGGAGGCCTCGACCCGGGAGCCCATGGAATCCCACTGGGACCGGGCGACCACCGGCTCGAGGGCCACGACCTGGAAGTACTCTTCGACATCTACCGTGAAGAGGTGTGGAACGGCAGCTAGATCGGCTCGGCTCATAGCACCCTAGAAGATTGCTGAACAGGGAGTTCGGGAGTCTGGCCTGCTATCGGCTCACTACCCAAGTGAGCTCATGCATTCCGTCGGGCGATGGCAGTGAAGCTTTGGGTCGGATCGGCACCCCGAGCTGCAGCACGCTCCGATTCAGGCCGACGAGCATGGCCCGAAACGCCGCTCCTATCGTGGCCGAGTAAGCGGCCGGCTCGACCCACCGCAACTCAAGACCGACCTTCGGGAGCAGAACAGCAAGCGTTGCAGGCGTCCAGGCCCAGAGATGTTCGCTCGGCAAGACCGCACGGCCAATAGGCTTACCCCCCTCTCGGCGCGCCTTCCTCAGGGTCCAAAGCCCGTTGCGGAGGCGCAAGACCACGTGGCCCCCCGGCCGCAGTAGGTGCCGCATCCGCTCCAACTCATCTAAGGGATCTGTCACATAGTACAGGGTATCGAGGGAGACCACCGCGTCGTACAGCCCCGGGTCGAGTGCCAGATTGCTAAGACTCCCGTGAAGCATTCGCACGCCGAGGTGGTCACGCCCCCACTGGACCGTTGCTCCCGCGACGTCGCACCCCTCCGCCATTAGTCCGTGTAGTTCCAGAAAGTGAAGGAAGTGACCATAGGCCGCTCCCACATCGAAGACCCGCCGGACCTCCAACTGCCGCAGGATCCTCAGCACATCCCGAAAGATGGGCATCCGACGCTGGCCCCAATGCTCCGGATGGGCTGGGTCATGATAGTGTTCCTCGAAGTGTTGAGTCATCGCCTGTGCGGTGAGGCGAGGAGATACGAACAGCAGGCCACAGGCGGAGCATTGCCGCAAGCCAAGGAGATTCCAAAAAACGAACCGGGACAAAAGCACTGATGCAGTGGAACCGCATGGACATACGGTCACGGCCTCGATTGGCATGAACTTGAAATGCCCTTCCAGGGCTGCTCCCAGCCACAACGCAGGATCGTCTACCACGGCACCATGCCGACGCAGCGCCTGCCATTGGAGTTCAACCGCGTCGGCCCCGTACTCGCCTCGCAAGCGCTCCACGACCGTTGGTGAGAGACCCGGGAGCGCTAGGTTCCACCGACCGACCGACAGGATTCATCAACCTCTCCGGCCTGGCGCCATCTGAAGGTCCCAGCCATGTGAGAACCGGTGCGGAACCGGGGCCAGATCGGCTCGGCTCATATTCCTTACTGGAAAAATTGCGGACCTGCGTATTCCCTAGTCCGGTCTGCCGTGAGCAACCCTCGTGCCCCGGGGATGATCGCCGGTCGCCCAAAGCTAGCACCTTGCGATGTAAAGGGTTAGCCAGATCCCTCATGCCTCTTGCGATCCCGGAAACCGCGTAATCATGGAGCCCACCTGCCGGCGAGGTGCGCCGCTGCCGTTCCCGGTGAGTCCGTCTCCTCGCGGTGCCGCTGGGTAACGGCGCTGGCGTGATCCTGCCATCGCCTCCCTGACCCTGATTCCGCACCCGGAAGCGGTGAACGAGGTCGCCCGGACGCCCTGGTGGTGCCTGGTCTGCGGCGAGTACGGGACGGTCGACCTCCTCCTCAACGTCCTGTTGTTCATCCCCCTAGGACTGGGACTCCGGTGGTCGGGATTGTCGCGCCGAGGGTCACAGCTCATCGTCTCTGCGACGACCATCACGATCGAGCTGTTGCAGTGGAAATTCATCGTGGGACGGGACGCGTCGCTCAGCGATGTGCTCACCAATAGCCTGGGTGGCGCGCTGGGCATCGGGTTGGCGGACGCGTGGCCTCGATTACTGCTTCCGGCGCCGTGGGCGGCCAGAGAACTCCTGCTGGTCATGGCCGCGGCGTTCGTCGCGGTGTGGAGCGGCACGGCTCGAGCGCTCTCGCCCGCCCTCCCGGCCACGCGCTGGTTCAGCCAGCTGGCACCCGAGGGGGTCTATCTGGACGACTTCCGGGGCACCGTAATCTCGGTTGCCGTCAACGGGCTCGCGCTGAGGTCCTCCGACGAGATCGCTCAATCGCGGACCATTACGGAAATCCATGCTCGAGGATGGTGTCACCGTCAGGCGCCACGGCCGTTACCCATGGGCCGACCCGGTTCCTGGCCTCCATCCTCAGCATCTTCGATGAGCACCAATCGGAGGTGCTGGTGCTGGGCCAGAATGGGAGCGACCTGATATTCCGGCCCCGCTTGTTGGGCAGAAATGCCCGGCTGCAGAGCCCGGCCATTCGGCTGGCCAACCTGATCCCCGTGGAGGCCTGGAGATTCGGTGCGCGCGGTCGGCCACCTGGGAGACGGCTGGCTTTCCTTCGCGGGCTGGCCGGCTCCCGCATGGCCTCGCTCGAGCCTTCGGCTGAGTCCCAGTTGGGGATGGACGTTCCTGCTTCCCTATGAATACGCCCTGGGAAGAGAGGCCTACCTGGGGACGGCCCTCTGGGTGGCGGGCCTCCTCCTCCCGCTCGGCTATTGGAGTGTGCGCGCCGAGCGCAGCATCGTCGAGCGGCTGGTGCCAGTCGGCGCAGGTCGCAATCGGTCTGACGGTGGTGCCGTTGCTGAACGGGCTCCCGGTAGCGCATTGGTCGGAGTGGGTCGCGGCGGCGGTCGGTCTCGTAGCCGGCGTCGCTGCTGGGCCGACTCAGCCTGCGTCTGGTCGCTCCGCTCCCGGCAGGCGAAGGTGTCCATCCTCGGCTAGGTTGATGGGCGATGCCCTTCCCGTTCCGCCATCGCATCCTCCTGGTTCTGATCGCCCTGGGCACCATCCCAACCGCGGTCGCCATCCTGGGATGGGCGCTCACCGTCCGGGCCACCGGGCCAGGGGGACAGAGCCGCGCCGCGCTCGATGAGCTGGGCGCGTCGGGGCGGGTGTTGATCGAGACCCTGGACACGACGCGTATGAAGGCCGGCGAGCGTCGCGCCCTGGCGGAGCACACCCGGGAGCTCAACTCGGCGCTGAGCCGGATCCAGCGAGCGGAGGCCTCGAGCCGGTTCTACTACACCGGCCTTACCGTGGTCATCCTGGTTCTGGGCGGGTTGGTGCTGTACGCCTCCTTGCGATTGGGCGGACACCTCTCGCGACAGCTGAGCCGGCCGATCGACGACCTGGTGCGTTGGACCAGCCTGATCGGCCAGGGGGAACCGCTCCCGGCCGAGGAGGCCGGACGGGGCGCGCCAGAGTTCGAGGCGTTGCGAAGTGCCCTTCGTCGCATGGCGGACGAGCTCGAGGCCGGGCAGGCCCGGGAGCTGGAGGCGGAGCGGTTGCGCACCTTCCGGGAAGTCGCCAGGCGCGTGGCGCATGAAATGAAGAATCCGCTCACCCCGATTCGCCTGGCGGTGGCCCAGCTGGGCCGGGCGACCAGCGAAGGGCAGCGGGAGGCGCTCGACGTGCTCCGGGCGGAATCGGCCCGGCTGGAGCAGTTGGCCGAGGAATTCACCGAGCTGGGCCGCCTACCGCAGGGGCCTCCGGCGGAGGTGGACCTGGGCGAGTTGGCCACCGAGCTGGCCAAGCACTCGGTTCCTCCCGGGGTCACCTGCCGGCTCGACATCAGCCCGCGTACCCCGCGTGTGGTCGGCTACTACGATCCTCTCCGGCGCGCGCTCAGCAACGTGCTGCGGAATGCCGTGGAGGCAATGGGCGGGCACGGGGCGATCGATCTCGAGGTCCGTCCCGAGGCGGGCTCCGGCGTGGTGGTAGCCGTTCGGGATCATGGGCCCGGGATCGCGCCCGATCTGCGGGATCGCATCTTCGAGCCGTATTTCACCAGCCGGCCTGACGGGACCGGACTCGGCCTCACCCTGGTGCGGCAGACCCTCGAGGCGCATGGGGGCAGCATCTCGGTGAGCGATACGCCGGGTGGCGGTGCCACCTTCGAGCTGCGATTGCCGGCATGACCGAACGCGTCCTTCTGGTGGATGACGAGGCCAACATCCGCCGCATGCTGGCCGCCCTCCTGCACGCCGAGGGGTTCGAGACGGTGGAGGCCGCCTCGGGACCGGCGGCGCTGCTCGCCGCAGAGCGGAGCGAGCCGGACGTGGTCCTGCTGGACCTGCTCATGCCTCCGGGCCCGGACGGGATCGACGTCCTGGGCACCCTTCGCGAGCGGGGGATTCAGGCGCCGGTCATCATGATGAGCGGAAAGGCACAGCTGTCGGACGCGGTGCGGGCCACCCAACGCGGCGCCTTTCAGTTCTTGGAGAAGCCGCTCAGCCCCGAGGCCGTGCTGGTGGCGCTGCGCACCGCCCTCACGTTCGAGCGCACCCGCGCGCACAATCAGGCGCTCCGCGCCGCCCTGGACAGCCGGGACGAGCTGGTGGGGTCGGGCCCGGGCATGCGCCAGGTGCGCGAGCTGATTCGGCGGGTGGCGCCCACCGATACCCGGGTGCTGATCACCGGCGAATCGGGGACCGGGAAGGAGCTGGTCGCCGCGGCCATTCATCGGGAGAGCCGGCGACGCTCGGCTCCCTTCGTCACGGTCAATTGCGCCGCCATCCCTCGAGACCTGGTGGAGTCCGAGATGTTCGGGCACGAGCGAGGGGCATTCACGGGGGCGGTCGAGCGGCGCATCGGCCGCTTCGAGCTGGCGGACGGAGGCACCCTGTTTCTGGACGAGGTGGGCGACTTGAGCCTCGAGGCCCAGGCCAAGCTGCTCCGTACCCTCGAGAGCGGGGTGCTGCAGCGAGTGGGCGCGGAGCGCTCGGTCACGGTGAACGTGCGGATCATCGCGGCCACCAATCGCTCGCTGGAGCAGGCGGTGGCGACGGGGCGCTTCCGGGAGGATCTCTTCTTCCGGCTCCACATCTTTCCCATCCAGCTCCCGCCGCTCCGGGAACGCCTGGAGGACCTCCCGGATCTGGTGACCCACCTGGCCCAGCGACTCCGGCCGGTCGATCCTCCGCGGTTCACCGACGAAGCGCTCGCCGTCATGGCCGGCTACCCCTGGCCGGGCAACATCCGCGAGCTGGCCAATCTGATCGAGCGGCTCGCGATCACCGGTGAAGCCACCGTCGACGCGGCGCGGGTGGCGGCGGCCCTGCCCCGCGCGGCCGCGGTCCCGCCCTCCCCGGCGCCGCTCTCGCTCCCGGTCCCCCGGTCGTTGAGCGAGACCCTCGACGACTACGAGCGCTCGCTGATCGTCCGGGCCTTCGCCCAATCCGCGGGCAACGTGGCGGAAGCGGCCCGACTGCTTCGGACCGACCGGGCCAATCTCTACCGGCGGATCAAACGGCTCCGGCTCACGCTCAAGAGCATGACGGGCGAATCGTGAGGGCGAGACTGCGGGGCGTTCGCCGCCACCTGCTGGCCATGCTCGGCCTCCTGCTCTGCCTCGCCACCGGCGCGCGGGCGCAGGACAGCGTAGTCGTGATCGACCCCAACGCCCCCGATTCCACCCAGCGTGGCGGTCTTCCCGCCGACGTCCTGCGCGACCTGCTTGCCGCCTACAACGACTCGACCGCGCTCCGGTTCGCGGGAGATGTCAGCGTCCCGGCGGACGGGAAGCTGGCGGGACGGGTGGTGGTCTACCGCGGCACGGTAGACGTCGCCGGCGAAGTGGACGGGCCGGTCACGGTCATCAACGGGGATCTGCGCGTCCGGTCGACGGGCCGAATCTCGGGACCCGTGCTGGTGGCCGGTGGCCGGCTCACGGCGGAAGAGGGGAGCCGGCTGGAAGCCGGGAGCCGCGTCTTCTGGGATGCGGCGCCGGTCTACCGCCGTTCCAACGGCCAACTCGCGGTTCGTGAACCGGGCAAGACGCCGGGCGAGCTGGCCAGTGCCCAAGCCAGCTTCCAGACCGGGAAGGTCCGCACCACCCTGCTACTCGCCACCAACCAAACCTACAACCGGGTCGAAGGGCTGCCGATCATCTTCGGCCCGGCCTTCGACTGGAAGGTGAGCCCCAGCGTGGCGGCACGGCTCGAGCTGCGGGCCATCCTTCGCACCTCCGGCTGGGACGCGCCGTTGGGCCGCCCATTCGGATACTCGGTGCGGACCGACTGGGGCTTCAAGGGCCCCACGGGCTACGGATTCGGCCTCCGCGCGTACAGCCTGGTCAACGGGATCGAAGAACAGACCCAGGGACGCGAGGAGATCGGTTGGTGGGCCATCTCGAGTCAGAACGACAACCGGGACTACTACAACGCGGAAGGAGTCGCGGCGTCGGGGTTCGCCTACCTGGCCAAGCCTCTGCGGTTCGACGTCTCCTACCGTTGGCAAAAGGAACGGACGCTCCGAGCCAACGATCCCTGGTCGCTGTTCACCGCCCAGGACGGTTGGCGCCCCAATCCCCTGATCGATGACGGCGACTACCGCATTCTGGGCCTGGGGCTGGATCTGGACACCCGGAATCACCGCAAGCGGCCCACCTCGGGGTGGCTGATCCATCTGGGTTACGACTACGCCTGGAGCGGAGACGTCTCACCGGCCACGCTGCCGCCCGAAGTCCGGCCCCCGCTGCCGACCCGCGACTACGGGTACGGACGCCTCACCTTCGACGCCCGGCGGTACAATCGCATCTCTCCCGACCTCCGGCTCAACTTCCGGGTCTGGGCCGCTGGGTGGGCCGGTGGGGACCCCCTGCCGGTGCAGCGCCGCCTCTCGCTGGGGGGCGTGGACTGGCTGGCCGGCTACCCGTTCCGCGCCGTGACCTGCGCCCCGGTGGGATTGAACGATCCGGCAGAGCCCGCGCTCTGCGACCGCACCATCGTGCTGCAGGCGGAACTGCGGCGGCGCTTCCGGCTCGGCTTGGGCTTCCAGTTCAAGGACGAAGCCCGGCCCGACCTGAATCGCTTCCTCGGCATCGATGAAGCGGACCTGGTCCTCCTCGCCGACGGCGGCGACAGCTGGCTCTCGGGGAACGGGCCGGGGCGGGTGCCCAACGACCGGATCCCCAACCTCGGGGAGTGGAAGGGCGACTTGGGGATCGGGCTGGATGCCGGCGGCATCGGGGTTTATGTGCTCAAGGCGCTGACCGGCAGCGAGCCGGTGCGAGTGATGGTACGGCTCCAGCGGCGGTTCTAGCGAGGTGCCGTGAGGCGCCGGCTTGGGATCGCCCTTCTGGCGACGCTGTCAGGCGCCGCAATGCCGCCCCTTGCCCTGGCCCAGGACACCACCAAGGTGCGGCTGGAGGTGAGCCTGGCGGTGGAGCCGACCCTGCCCAGCTCCCGAAGCCCGGTGGTCCGGACCCGCTACTTCTTCCAGGACCCCCGGTGGACCGCAATGCTCCAGTCGGGCTTTCCCCTGCGCCTTCACTATCGCGTTGAGCTCTGGCGCTCCCGCGGCGCCTGGTTCGATGCCACCGAGCGCGACGTGGAGTGGGACGTGGCGGTACGACATGAGCCGCTGCTGGACCAGTACACCGTCGTGCGGCTGACCGGGCGGGCGCGCCAGGAGAATCGCTACGCGACCCAGGAGGGGCTGGCCGCCGCCATCGGGCGTTCCTATCGCGTCACCATGGCCCCGACCGAGGCCGGCGACTACTACTACGTCGCCTCGATCCAGGTCACCACCCTTTCGGACAGCGACCTGGAAGAGTTGGAGCGTTTCTTCGTGGAGGACGTCGCCCCCGCCGCCGAGGGCAGGGAGAACGTCGGAAGCGCGGTGGGACGGGGAGCCAAGCGGCTGGTACTCAAACTGGCGGGCCTGCCCAGCCTGCGGCTGGAATCGCGAAGCGAGAAGTTCCGGGTGGCCTCGACGCCCTGAGTCGGGCCGGTCTCAGGCCACCGACTGCAGGCCGCCGAGGGCGCGCAGGGCCGCCTCGCCGTAGAAGAGGCGGATGTACTTGGCCTGAATCGCCGTGAGGCGGCGAACCGCCCAGGCCAGGTGCACGAAGTGAGGCTCGCGCGGCGGAATCCGCGGGTGCATCCCGCACTCCTCCGGCAGCTGGTTCCCCTTCCTGGTGTTGCAGGTACTGCAGGCCGTCACCACGTTGGTCCAGTCGTTGGTCCCTCCCCGCGACAGCGGCACCAGGTGGTCCCGCGTGAGGCACTCCCGGTGCTTGAACTCGGCCGGGGACCGCGTGCAGAACTGGCACCGATAGTCGTCGCGAGCGAACAGGAAGGTGTTGGTGACTTGACGGCGGAATCGGCGGGGAACGTGAACGAACCTCACGAGGCGGATGATGGCTGGTCGCGGAAGGACCAGCCGCTCACTTCGGACCGGTTCACCCCCGTCCGCTTCGACGATCTCCGCCTTCCCCTCGATGACCAGCCGAAGGGCCCGCCGCACCGGTACCATGGTGAGCGGTTCAAACGAGGCATTGAGGGCGAGACAGCGCACCAAGATCACTCCAAGTCCAAGTGGGCCACCAGACTACCATCGTAACGGCCCCCGGAAGGGACGGCAAGGGAGCCCCGGTTTCGACGGGGTGGGCCCCGTTCAAAGAGGCCGTTTTCAACGCGCGAGCGACTCCAGACGGCTGGCGACGGCCTGGCGCAGCCGGGCGCTCCGGGTGATGACCAGGACGGTATCCTCGCCGGCGATAGTGCCGATGACCTCGCTCCAGCCGGCCTGGTCGATGGCCGCTCCCACCGCTCCCGCCCCTCCGCTCGCGGTCTTGAGCACCAGCAGCGGACCGGCGCCCTCCACACTCACCAGCAGGGCCGGGAGCACCTTGCCCAGGTCGGGCCGCATCTGGCCCTCGGCGGGATTGGCGTAGAAGGCGCCGCCCTGGGGGTCCACCAGTTTGGCGAGGCCCAGCTCGCGAATGTCGCGGGAGAGGGTGGCCTGAGTGACGGCGAAACCTTCACCTGCCAGAGCCTCCCGCAGCTCGTCCTGGCTCTCCACCCGTCGATCCTTGATGACCCGGAGGATCGCGGCGTGCCGCTGGAGCTTCGCGTGATGAGGGACCTGGTTCTTGGCCCCGACCGGTAGGGTCACGGGTTTGATCAACCTGCGGTGCTCGTCCATTGAGTCGAGCTCCGGCTGGAATTTCGGCGGGACAGAATGTGGCATATCAATCGGACCGGCGCCACACCCGCTTCCCGCCAAGGTAGGTCGCCACCACGTCCTCGAGGCTGCTGTTCAAGGCGGCGTCCATCGCCCCGGTGTCGCCGCTTCCCTGCGGGAGACGGATGACCGCCGCATCCCCCCACTTCCCAGGGGTCAGGCTACCCACCTCGGTATCCAGGTTGATGGCTTGGGCAGCCCCCATCGTACAGAGCTGGAGCGCCTGCTCGCTGTTCAGCGGGTCCAGCCGGCAGGCGGCGCGGGCCTCGGCCAGCAAGTCCAGCGGGCTCACGCTCGCGACCGAATCGGTGCCCACCCCAATTCGGAGCCCCGCCGCTCGCAGCGCGGCCAGCGGTGCGTCGCCATGGCCATGCCGGGCGTTCGAGCGCGGACAATGGGCCACACCGCAGCCCGCCCGCCGCAGCGTATCGATGTCCGGGGCGTCGACCCGGACCAGATGGATACAGAGCGTGCGCTCGCCCAGCACCCCATGCCGGTCCAGCCAAGCCACCGGGGTGCGGCCGGGCCGTGGAGGAAGCGGGATCCCGCGACGTTCCCATTGCCTCGCGAATGCCCCCTCCCCCGAGCCCAAGAGTTCGGTCTCCGCCGCGGATTCGGCCAGATGAACGGCCACCGGCAGTCCTTCGCTTCCGGCCCAGCGCGCGACTGCGGCGTAGAGTTTCCCGCTCACACTGTAAGGTGCGTGGGGGGAGACGCCCAATCGCACCCGAAGGCCCTCGAATCGGCGGTGCGCGGCCACTCGCGCCTGCAGGTCGAGCAGCTCGGCCTCCGCGCGATCGGGCTCGGGACCGAACACCTCGAGATAGGCCACGCCGCTCCCGCCCGCCTCGTCCAACGCCTGGATCGCCGCACCGGAATCTCCGGTGTCCGCCACCGTGGTGACACCGGCGGCGTGGCAGGCCGCCAATCCCTGCCGGGCCGCCTCCAGAAAATCGGCCGGCGTGCGGGCACGCTTGAGAGCGATGATCCGCGCGATCCAGTCGGAGAAGTCGCCGTCGAGGGTCTGGCCGTCCAGGCCGGTGAGCTCGAGGTGGGTGTGGGCGTTGACCAGTCCGGGAAGCAGGGCGGCACCGGGGAACCGCTGCTCGGGCAGGCCGGGAGGACGAGGAACGTCGGCATCCGGTCCGACTGCGGCGAGGCGACCGTCGGCGCCGATCAGGACGGCGCCCCAGGGGATCGGCCCGCCGTCCATCGGCAGCAGCCATTCCGCCGAGATCCGGCAGGCCGGCATTACTGGTGGGGCATCAGCGGGCTCGCCCCACCACCGGGAGCGAGAAAGGCGTTGTG
Organism: uncultured Gemmatimonadales bacterium; assembly: GCA_963704015.1. GTDB lineage: Bacteria > Gemmatimonadota > Gemmatimonadetes > Gemmatimonadales > GWC2-71-9 > DATIWD01. Next base: position 76,806 of record CAVPGI010000003.1, on the reverse strand, counting down.
GACCGGGCAGAACTCGGTCGGCTCGGTGCCCGGCAAGTACCACTCGATGGCGTGCTCGTCCTTGGGACAGAACGGCGTGAACTTGTACCCGGTGGTCTTGTCGATTTCGGCGAAGGTGAGGCTGTCCGGCCGCACCCACGCCGGCGGGCACGGCCCGGCGCTCGTAGACCTCCCTCATCATGGCGGTCCAGGCCGGCGCGGCGAGCACGCCGCCCTGCGCGTTGGCCTTGATCTTCTTGGGCTTGTCGAACCCGATCCAGACGCCGGTCACCAGGTCGGGCGTGAAGCCGACGAACCAGACGTCGATGCCGTCGTTGGTGGTGCCGGTCTTGCCGCCGGCGGGGAGGGTGAACTCGCGCGCCGACCGAGCCCGACCGCCGTGCCGCGGCGGACCACGTCGCGCAGCACGTCGATCATGAGCCACGCATGCGCCGGCGTCCATCACCTGCTCGCGCCGGACCGCGGGCTGCCAGAGGATGTTGCCGTCGCGGTCCTCGACCCGGAGGATGCGCGGTCGGGCACGCGTACGCGTCCCAGGTTGGCGAAGGTGGTGTACGCCGAGATCATCTCGAGCGGGATCACGTCGGCCGAGCCGATGTAGATCGACGGATACGGCGGGATCTTGGGTGGTGATCCCGAACTTGGTGGCCTCGCCGATCACCGCGTCCTGGCGCCCACCTCCATGCCGAGCTTGATGGCGATGATGTTGCGCGACTCGTAGAGCGCCTGCCGCAGGGTCATCGGGCCCGTCGAACTTCTTGTCGTAGTTCTGCGGGCTCCCAGGGCGGCTGGTCGGGCTCCAGCTGCGACGCTGATCGGGTCGTCCACCATGATCGTGCGACAGCGGATACCCGGCCCGGATCGCCGCGGAGTACACGAACGGCTTGAAGGTCGAGCCGGGCTGGCGCGAGCGCCTGGGTCGCGCGGTTGAACTTGCTGTCCTCGAAGTCGCGGCCGCCGACCATGGCGCGGATGGCGCCGGTCTTGGCCTCGAGCGTCACCACGAGGCCCTGGAGGTACGGGACGTGATGCGGTCCCGTCGTCGGGCGTGGTCGTCGCTCCGCTGGTCGAGGTACTGGCGGTAGGTCGGCCGGGGATACTTCCCGTACGGCGCCGCTCTCGATGGCCTCGAGCTGGCGCCTCGAGCGCCCGCTCGGCGGCCTGCTGCATGTCGAGGTCGAGCGTGGTGTAGATCCGGAGTCCCGCGGTGTAGAGATCGGGGCCGAACCGGGCGTCGAGCTGCTGGCGCACGTACTCGACGAAGTACTGGCGCCACGCTCGCTGAAGTCGGAGCGCGAGGAGAGCAGCAGCGGATAGGCCTTCCACCGCTCGGCCTCCTCGGCCGGTCAGCAGCCCGTCGTCCTCGCAGCAGGCCGAGGATCGGGTTGCGGCGCTGCACGGCGAGGTCGCGGATTCCTGCGCGGGTTGTAGCGCGACGGCGCCTTGGGCAGCGCGGCCAGCGTCGCCGCCTCGGCGACGTTGAGCTCGCGGGCCGACTTGCCGAAGTAGCGCTGCGCCGCGGCCTCGACGCCGAAGGCGCGGTTGCCGAGGTCGATCTGGTTGAGGTAGAGCTCGAGGATCTTGTCCTTGGGGTAGTTGGCGCTCGATCTCGAGCGCGACCTGCGCCTCGCGGAGCTTGCGGCTGAGGCGTCTGTCCTGCGCCGCTGATGTCCTCGGGCCAGAGGTTGCGCGCCAGCTGCATGGTGATGGTGGAGAAGCCCTGGGTCACGCCGGCCGTGGAGCACGTTGGTCTTGACCGCGCCGAAGCACGCGGAACCAGTCGATGCCGTGGTGCTGGTAGAAGCGCTTGTCCTCGGTGGCGAGGAAGGCCGCCACCACGGCGGGCGACATCTCGCTCGAGCGGCACGACGGTGCGGCGCTCGAGCCCGAGATCGGTGATGAGGCGGCCGTCGGCGGCGTAGACCTTGGAGGCCTGGTCGGGGTCGTAGCCGCCCAGCTCGGCGATGGAGGGGCAGGCGCCGCCGGCGCAGGCGCGCCGTCCAGGCGCCGCTCAGGACGGCGGCGCCGAAGGCGACGGACCGCGAGGAACGAGACGAGGACGTTGCGGCGGATCGCGCGGCGATATACCACCAGCGGCGCAGCGCACTGAGCGGCCGGCGGGCTCATGGCGGCAAGCTAGACCGGATCGTGCCGGATGACCACGCTCTCTTGCCAGCGGTTCCCGCCTACGATTCGCGCCCATGGACCGACTCTTCTCGATCCTGCTGACCGACCGCGGCTTCGTCCAGGACGCCACCCCGGGCCTCGGCGGAACGGCTGCGGCAGGGCCCGATCACCGCGTACGTCGGCTTCGATCCCACCGCCGATTCGCTGCACGTCGGCAACCTCGTCCCGGTGATGGGGCTGGCCTGGCTGCAGCGGGCGGCGGCACCGCCGATCGCCCTGGTGGGCGGCGGCACCGGGCATGGTGGGCGATCCGAGCGGCAAGCGGACCGAGCGGCCGATGCTCATCGCTGGAGCAGATCGACGCGCAACGCTGCCAGGCGATCCGCGGCCAGCTGCGCGCGACTTCCTCTCCTTCGAGGGTGCCAACGCGGCGCGGCTGCGGAACAACGCCGACTGGCTCCGGCCGCTGCGGCTGATGGAGTTCCTCCGCGACACCGGCAAGCACTTCACCGTGAACTACATGCTGCAGAAGGAGTCGGTGCAGAGCCGGATGGAGAGCGGGCATCTCCTACACCGAGTTCAGCTACATGCTGGTCCAGGCGTACGACTTCTGGCACCTGTTCCAGACCGAGGGCTGCGAGCTGCAGATGGGCGGCAGCGACCAGTGGGGCAACATCACGGCCGGCATCGAGCTGATCGGCAGGCGGGAGCAGGACGCAGGTCCACGGACTGGTCTTCCCGCTGCTCAGCACCACGGCCTGCGGACGAAGTTCGGCAAGAGCGAGGCCGGCAACGTCTGGCTCGACTCCGGAGCGGACCAGCCCGTACCAGTTCTATCAGTTCTGGCTCAACACCGACGACCGGGACGTCGAGCGATTCCTCAAGCTCTTCACCTTCCTTCCATTGACCGAAGTAGCCCAGACGGTCACCGACCACCGAGCCGATCCAGCGAAGCGGGTGGCCCAGCGGAAACTGGCAGCGGATGTCACCCGGCGGGTTCACGGGGCGGAGGCGGCCGACCAGGCAGTAGTGGCGAGCGAAGCACTGTTCAAGGGCAAGGGCGGCACGGAAATCCGCCTGGACCAATCCGGTAGGGGGACGGTGACGCTGCCGCCCGGGATACCAAGAAAGCCCATGGCGGCCGCCAAGTTCGGGGATGGGGTGTCAGTAGTCGACGCGCTGGTCTGGGTGGACCTGGCCAGCTCCAAGGCCGACGCTCGGCGAGGGATTCAGGGGAAGGGGTATTCCCTCAACGGCATCGTCGTGACCGAACGTTGACGCTCGGGTGAGCCCGGGCGATCTCATTTCAGATCCGGACGGCAGCCGGTACGTCGTCCTCCGCAAAGGCAAGAAGACCCACGTGGCGCTGGTGGTGACGCCGACCTGACGTCCCACCGCCGGCCACGGCCCATTTCCTCCCAGCCAGGAGAGCCACCGATGAGCGAGTTCATGAAATTCCTCAAGGAATACGGCGTGGTCGGGTTGGCCATCGGCTTCATCATCGGCAGCAAGGCCGGTGAGCTGGTCAAGGCGCTGGTGGACGGTATCCTCATGCCCCTGGTGAACCCGATCCTGGCCACCGCGGGCGGGAACTGGCAGACCTCGACCGTGGATCTCGGGCCTTTCCATTTCGCCATCGGCGCGCTGCTGAGCGCGCTGATCAACTTCCTGATCGTGGCCTACCTGGTCTTCTGGTTCGCCAAGAAAGTGTTGAAGGAAGAGCAGGTGACCAAGAAGTAGCTGCGGCGACCTTACCACCGCGAGCGGCTGGTCCCCCGGGAGGGCTTCCCGCCCAGGAGTCCGAACAGCCCTCGCACGACTTCCCGGCCGATGGTCCGACCGATCTGGGAATTCAGGGCGCCCAGAATGGCGCCGCCGGCCACGGCCACGGCGGTCTTGCCCTCCGCGCGCTGCGCTCCGCCGCTTCCCGGGCGGCGCCGGCGGCGGCGCGGTCTGCGCCATCCGCTTGGCGAGCAGCTCCCGGGCGCTCTCCCGATCGGTCCGCTGCCCATACTCCTTAAGGAAGTCCGACTCCCGGACGTCGGCCTGCAGCTCTTCCGGAGTGAGCGGTCCCATCCGAGACGCGGGAGGGATGAGCCGGGTCGCGGCGACCGGCGTCGGGGAGCCCCGCTCGTCGAGCACGGTAACCACCGCTTCCCCGATGCCCAGCGACGTCAGGGTCTGCTCCAGATCGTAAAACGTGGTCTTGGGAAAGGTGCGCACCGTCGCCCTGAGGGCGGTATCGTCGTCAGGAGTATGGGCCCGCAGCGCGTGTTGCACCCGGTGCCCGAGCTGGGCCAGCACGTCGTCTGGGACGTCTTTGGGGGTCTGGGTCACCAGATAGACCCCGACCCCCTTGGAGCGGATCAGCCGAACCACCTGCTCGATCTGGTCTCGGAACACCTTGGGCGAATCGTCGAACAACAGGTGCGCCTCGTCGAAGAAAAAGACCAGCTTGGGCTTGGGAAGGTCACCCACCTCAGGCAGGTTGTGGTAGAGCTCGGCGAGCATCCACATCGTGAACGTGGACCAGAGCCTGGGCTGGTCCTGCACGTCCGACAGCTCCAGGCAGGTCACCACCCCCCGGCCGTCGGATCCCACGTGCAGCAGGTCCTTCACGTCGAACTCGGGCTCCCCGAAGAAGGCCTCCGCGCCCTGCGATTCCAGCTCGACCATCTTCCGGAGCAGAACCGCGACCGTCGCGGCCGACATCCCACCGTACTCCTTGAGCGCACCCTTGCCGTCGTCGGAGGTCAGGTACTGCAGCACTGCCCGGAGGTCCGCGAAGTCGAGCAGCGGCAGCTGTTTGTCGTCGGCAAACTTGAAGACCAGCGTGAGCACGCTGGCCTGGGTGTCGTTCAGGCCAAGCACCTTGCTCAGGAGCAGGGGCCCGAAGGAGCTGACGGTGGCCCGGAGCTGTACGCCCAGCTTCCCGGTCAAGCTCACGAACTCGACCGGCACCGACCCCGGCTTCCAGGTCCAGCCTACGCTGGTGGCCCGCTCGGTGACCCGTGGCCCGGCTTCTCCCGGTTTAGCAAGGCCCGACAGGTCCCCCTTGATGTCGGCCACGAATACCGGAATTCCCTGCGCGGAGAGCTGCTCGGTAAGGAGCTGCAGGGTCTTGGTCTTCCCGGTGCCGGTGGCGCCGGCCACCAAACCGTGACGGTTCAGGGTCGCCAGGGGTACCCGGATCTTGGGTTCGGGATGCACGGTCTGCCCTTCGAGTGCCGCGCCCAGCACCACCGCGGGCCCGGTGAAACCGTACCCCTTCGCCAGCATATCGGTGAATTCGGACATGGAGTGCCGTCTGGTTGATCGGTTGCCGTCGAAATCGATCAGAGTCGCCGGAGTTTCGGGTCCCACGCCTCCCTGAGGCCGTCTCCCACCAGATTGAATCCCAGTACGGCGAGGCCGATCGCCACCCCAGGAGCGAAGGAGACCCAGGGAGCCACCCGCAGCAGCTCCCGCCCCTCGGCCACCATGGCTCCCCAGCTCGGCGTAGGGGGTTGAGCGCCGAGGCCAACGAAGGACAGGGCCGCCTCGGCCATGATGGCACCGGCCATGCCCAGGGTTGCGGAGACGATGACCTGCGCCACCACGTTGGGCAGCAGGTGCCGGAGCAGGATGCGCCCATCCCGTGCGCCCAGGGCGCGCGCCGCCAACACGTATTCCGATTGCCTGAGCACCAGCACCTGGCTCCGGACCAGTCGCGCCATGCCGGCCCAGCCGACGGCGCCGATGATGGCGAACACCACGATCAGTGAGGGCCGCACCGCCGCGGCCACGGCAATGAGAAGAAGGAGCGTCGGAAAGGCCAGCGTCACGTCGGCCAGGCGCATGACCGCGCTATCGACCCAACGACCGTAGTACCCGGCCGTGAGCCCGAGGGAGACACCCAAGAGTACGGCGACCAGCTGGGAGACCACTCCAACCGCCAGGGAAATCCTCGCGCCGTACAGCACCCGAGTGAGCACGTCCCGGCCCTGAGTGTCGGCGCCCAGAGGAAAGGTGGTCCCCGGTGGGGCGAGGTAGGCGTGCTTGAGATCGCCGATGACCGGACTGTAGGGGGTGAGGCCCGGGGCCAGCAGGGCCGCCAGGATGACGGCGGCCACGAGGACGGCGCCGACGCGAAACATGGCGTCGCGGCGGAACTGCCGGGCAATCGGCGAGTTGCTCACTTCTCCCCACTTTGGGTTTGACATACGTTAGTGGCCATCAGGGACCAGGGGCAAGCATCGTGTCGATCGATGGGCCGTTCACCCTCGTACTCAGCGGCGGCGGTCTCAAGGGACTGGCGCATATCGGGGTCCTCCAGGCGCTGGAGGAGCGGGGCCTGCAACCCAGTCTGGTGGTCGGCACCAGCATGGGCTCGCTGATCGGCGCCGCCTGGGCGTCCGGCATGCCGCTCAAGGAGATGCACGAGCGTGGGCTCCGGATCCGGCGCCGGGACGTGTTCCAGGTAGCCCACATCGACATGGCGCTCAAACGGATGCGGTCGCCGGCGGTGTATCGCCGCGAGCCGCTCGAGCTCCTGATCGCCGACCTGCTGGGCCACCGGACCTTCGAGGACCTCAAGCACCGGCTCCTGGTCAACACGGTCGAGCTCAACTCCGGCATGCAGGTGCTGTGGGGGTTGCCGGGGCTGCGGCACGTCCAGGTGGCCGACGCGGTGTTCGCCTCCTGCGCTCTGCCGGGCATTCTGCCGCCGCGGGAAATCGAAGGCCGCTACTACGTGGATGGCGCGGTGGTGGAAAATCTGCCGGTGCGCGCGGCCGCCGGTCAGGGAACCGGCACGATCATGGCGGTCGACGTGGGATCCACTTCCGCCTTGCGGGCCGAGGTGCAGGAGGAGGGCTTCGCGGCGACCTACGTCCGCGGGCTCGAGATCGTGATGCAGACCATGATGCAGACCCGACTCGAGCAGTGGACGCGGCCGCCCATCCTGCTGCTCCACCCGCGGGTCGAGCACGTCTCGATGTTCGCCTTTGGGTCCAACCGGGAGCTGATCGAGGAGGGGCGGCGGGCCACCGCGACCATACTGGACGGCCTGGAAGAGCCGCTTAACGCGGACATGGTCGGCATCTTCCCGCGACGCCGGGTGCGCATCCGGGTGGACCGCTCGCGGTGCGTGTCCTGCGGCGACTGCGTGGCGCGCGCGCCGAAGGTCTTCCGGCTAGATCACGAGCGCCGCGCCGAAGTACTGGAGGCGGTCCAGGTCTGGTCTCCGCTGGACGGCGACTACGTCCGCAACTGCCCCACCTACGCCATCAGCGCGCGGCTAGCTGAGCCCTCGGGCCGCTAGCCGGGCCCCGTCGAGCCGGGCCAGGATCCGACGACACGCCGCCTCGACGGCGCCAACCGGAATGGTTTCGATCGGTCCCGACTCCGCCCTCACGATCTCCTGCACCGTGCTGAGCGGCCGGAAGCGAGCGTAGTTGGCCGCGTCGGCCGAGTACAGGGCGACGATCGGCCGGTCCAGCGCCGACGCCAAATGCACGATCGACGTATCCACGGTCACCACCAGCCCTACCCGTTCCATGACGCCCGCGACGTCAAGCAGGCTCCCGGGAGGAAGCACTCGCAGGTCGAGACCGGGGCGCCGGATGGCCTCGGCCAGGGCCTCGGTCTCCTCCCGACGGTCCGGCGGTACGCTGAGGAAGAAGACACTGGGCCTAAGCCCCGCCAGCCCGGGGAGTAGCTCCTTCCAGGAGTCGCTCGGCCATTCCCGGCCCGGACCCCGGCCGGCACTGTTGTTGAGCAAGACGGTCCACTCGGAAATGTCCTTGAGCAAATCGGCGGCGCGGGCGCGGGACTCGGGTGGGATGCCCAGGCTCAGCCGTGGAGGGTCCGGCACTTTGAGGGACATCAGCTTGAGGGGCTGGACCGCCAGGGTCGCGAGATGCTGCCCGGGTTCGGGCCACGGCAACGCCTGGTCGAAGGGGTTCCGGCCTGGCCCCCTGTAGCCCAAGGTCAGCCTGGCGGGGCGCAGGGCGGCGACCCTCGCGCTGTTGCGGCTCCAATGATCCTTGGGGTCGATCCAGATGTCGAACCGCCGGCGCCAGACTCCCCAAGCGAATCGCAGCAGACCCGGGGGACTGGTGTCGAACATGAGGACCCGGTCGATGCACGGATGGTGCTCGGCGATGGGCCGACCCCGGGTTCCCACGATGGCCGTGAGATGGGCGGACGGAAGCTGTTCCTTGATGGCCTCGAACAGCCCGGTGGTGAGGATGAAGTCGCCGACGGGCCCGGGGCGGAATACCGCAATGCGAGCCCCCGACGGCGGAGGCATGGACACGCCCCTGGGGCCGTGGGTCATGAGGTCTGGGGCGAGGCGTCTCCGGGTCGCTTCACCGCCTGCAGCAGGCTCACCATGCGATGCATGTAGGTGTGCTCCCGCAGGGCCCGTTCCCGCCCGGCCGCCGCGACTCGCTCCCGGAAGGCGTTGTCTTCGAGCGCCTGCTGGACCGCCTGTCGCAGTTCGTCGGCGTGCTGGTAAACCAGGACCTCGCGGCCGGGCTCCAGGTAGCGCGGCAGGTCGGCGCGGTAGTCCACCACCTGGGCGGACCCGATGGCCGCCAGCTCGAAGACCCGCTCGTTGCAGGATTTCGCGTCCCGTGTGGGATCGGGGTCGATCGAGTGGTGGATGTTGACCGCCACGGTGGCTCCGGCGTAGGCCCGGACGTAGTTCTCGGCCGTCTCCAGTTCCCCGCGGCAGTAGTCCTTGAGCCCGGTCTTCCTCCACCCATACCCCCAGACCGCGAGTCCGAATTCCACCAGCGTCGAGAGCAATTGTTCCCGGCGCGGGGTCGCGTTCCCCACGAAGACGACGTTGGCCCGATAGGGAGCGCGGGCGCGCATCGGCCGGTGAAACGAGGGATCGCAGGCCAGGGGCAAGAGCAGCACCGGAACGCCGATTCCATCCAGGGCACCGGCCATGTCGGTGCCCGCCACGGCCACCCGATCGTACGCCCGTCCGACCTCCCGAATGGCGGCCAGCGAGCGGAGGTCGCCGGTATGCCAGATGACCCAGGGAACCTCGGCCCGACGTTTCAAGGCCTGGACCTGGGCGGCGTCGAGGTCTTCGCCGCCGATAACCACGACCAGGTCGGGGGGGTGCTGACCCATGGCCTGGGCAATGCGGTCCGAGAGATCGAGACCGCGGAGCCGAGTCAGGAGACCGCGTTGCGCGGGATCCAGGCTCGCGACCGTGCACCCGAGTCGTTCCAGTGCCCGCCGTCGAAGCACGTTGTGCGCGTGCACGACCTCGTCGAAGCGGGTCACCAGCAGAATGTGAGTACCCTGGAACGGAGAATTCATGAGGCTCGGGAAAGAGCGATTACTGGACGGCCGGCGCGATCTCGTCCTTGAATTGCAGCTCGTAGAGGCGCCGGTAGAGCCGCCCTTCGGCCAGCAGGTCGGCGTGGGAGCCGCGTTCGGTGATCTCGCCGGCTTCCAGCACCACGATCTGATCGGCGTGCCGGACGGTGGCGAGGCGGTGCGCGATGACCAGCACGGTACGATCCTGCATCAACCGGTCGATGGCCTGCTGGACCAGGCGCTCGGACTCGGCGTCCAGCGCACTGGTGGCTTCGTCCAGTACCAGAATGGGCGGATCCTTGAGCAACGCCCTCGCGATGGCCACCCGTTGCCGCTGCCCGCCCGACAGCCTGGTTCCGCGCTCGCCCAGGAGGGTGTCATAGCCCTGCGGCAGCGCGCTGACGAACTCGTGGGCGTTGGCCGCCCTAGCCGCCCGCTCCACTTCGGCTCGAGTCGCCTCCGGCCTGGCGTACGCGATGTTGGCGTGCACGGTGTCATTGAGGAGCACCGTGTCCTGGCCCACCACGCCGATCAGGCCCCGTACCGAGCCGCGATCGAGCGAGGTGATCGACACCCCGTCGAGGAGGATGCTGCCGCCGGTCGGGTCATAGAATCGTGGCAACAGGTCCACCATGGTCGTCTTGCCGGCACCCGACGGCCCGACCAGGGCCACCACCTGGCCGCGTTGGATCCGGAGCGAGACGTCCCGGAGCACCTCCGCGTGGCTCTCGTACCGGAAGGAGACATGGTCGTAGACGATGTCCCGCTCGAAGCGCGCCCGCGGCAGGCCGGGCGGGTCCAGGTCGAGCGCCGGCCGATCGAGGACCTCGAAGACTCGTTCCGCGCTGGCCCGCGCCCCGGCCATCGAGGCGGGGAACTGGGTGATCGCCTTGAGGGGAGACATCATTCGCAGCGCAGCCACCAGGAAGACGATGACCGATTGGGGACTCAGCGGTGCTCCTCCCAAGGCCCCGGTCTTTCCAGCCAGGATGATGAGGATCACCACTGCCCCGCCGAAGACTTCGGTCATCGGACCGGTCAGCGAGGCGAACCGCTCGGCCCGGATGGCGCGTTTGCGGTACCGGACCGCCTGATCCATGAAGCGCGCCGACTCCCGCTCCTCTCCCCGGTAGGCGCGGATCAATTTCACCGCGGCCAGCCGCTCGGTCACCGTGGCGGTGACTTCTCCCCCCTGCTCGGCTCGGTCTCTGGAGTGCCGCCGAAGCTGGCGAATCACCAGCTGGACGCCGAGCAGCAGTATCGGCGCGCAGGCCAGGGTCATCAGCGTGAGGCGCCAGCTCAGGGATGTAAGAATGATCAGCGTCGTCACGATCACGACCACATACTGGAACAGCGAACTCGCGGCGGTCACGGCCCCCCTGCAGTTGTCGACGTCAGTGGTGAGCCGCGAGACCAGTTGCCCTGCGCGGGTTCGCTGGAAGAACTGGAGATCGACGTGGAGCAGGTGCTCGAAGGCCTGGGTCCGCAGGTCCCGCACCAGTCCCTCCTGGATCCGCACGGAGAGCTGGCGCGAGGCGTAACCCATGGCGTTCTTGACCAGGAGGCCTCCGAACAGCACCAAGACCGCGCGCCCCAGGGCCTGGATGGGCGTGGTGCCGGCGAGGAGCGGGTTCATCAGCCGGTCCAACACCGCTTCGAGCCTGGTGGAGCCGGTGGTGAGCACGCCCGCCGTGCCGAACAGATACTTGAGCAGCGGAATCAGGACGACGAGCGTGAATCCGTCGAGCACCGACGCCAGAAACGTGGTGGTGAGGCCCAGAAGGAACAGCGCACGGTAGGGAAGGACGTAGCGGAGGAGCCGGAGTTCGGTGCTCGGCTTGGACATCAGCGGCCCTGGTGGGGGGTCAGCAGGGCGATGGGCAGCACCATCTCTTCGGGGGCTACGCCACCATGAAGGAAGGCCCCGCGGTAGCGGGCCTGATACTCGCGCAGCTTGGTGGGGTACACGAAGAATCGGTCCCCTGTCGCCAGCAGCATCCGGACGCCAGGGCCCCGTTCGGGGAGCCCGTAGCTCGCCAGGTCGTCCACCACGATGGCCGCCTCGGGGTCCTCGACCCGCAAGTCCTCGCCGAACTTGTAACGCAGGTTGAGCGTGGCGTCACGCTTGGCGAAGACGGTGGCGGGGGTGTGACAGTGGATCCAGCCGTGGTCGGTGGTGACCAGCACCGGCACTCCGCGGGTGTCCGCCGCTCGGAGCGCGCTCCAGAGCGGGGAGCGCTCGAACCAGGTTCGCGTCAGGCTCCGGAGAGCCGGCGCATCCCGGGCCACCTCGAAGAGGGTCGAATTCTCGGTGCGGCCATGCGTCAGCTGGTCGATGAAGTTGAATACCAGCGCGGTCACGCCCGGCTGCGCGAGGTGGGTGGGAAGGCGGCGAAGCAGCGCCTCGCCATCCTGCGAAGTGAAGACCTTCTCGTAGCGGACCGGGACGTCCCGCCCGGTAAGGCTCAGCAGCTGCCGGCGAAGCAGCTCACCCTCGTGGGTGTTGAGCGAAGTCTCGTCGGTGTCCTTCCACCAGTCCGGGTGAAGCCGGGCCAGCTCGGCGGGCTCGAGCCCGCTGAAGATCGCGTTTCTCGCGAACGGGGTGGCGGTGGGCAGAATCGAGAGATAGTGCACCGTCTCGATGTCGAATCGGGTCCCGATGATCGGCCGCAGGACTTCCCACTGATCGAGACGAAGGCAATCCACCACCACCAGCAAGACCTTCCCATGGCGCTCCAGCACCGGCCCCAGAAATTCGGCGCCGATGTCCACACTCAGTGGCGGACGGCCGGCGCGGTCTCGCCGGAGCCATTGCGGATATTCCCGGGCCACGAAACGGGCGAAATCGCCGCGCAGGCTGCCCTGTAGGGTGCGGAGTGCGTCCTGGAGTCCGGGCTCATCCGCCTGACCCAGTCGCACCTCCCATTCGGCCAGCTCGACCACCAGGGGAATCCACTCCCGCCACCCCATCGCGGCCCGGCGCTCCGCCTCCAACTCACGAAACCGGGTGGCGAAGTCGCGGGATAGACGCTGCTGGCGGATCCGGTCCCCCTCCAGCAATCGGGTGACCACCGAGAGGATCTGCCTGGGGCTGGCAGGCTTGATGAGATAGTCGGACACCTCGGCGCCGATGGCGTCCTTCAGGGTCTCCGGCTCCTCACTCTTGGTCACCATGACCACCGGCAGGGTCTGATCGATGGCCCGGATGGCGCGAAACAGATCGAGGCCCCGGCGCCCAGGCATCTGTTCATCCAGCAGGACGACGCCATACGGCTGCCGCTGGAGCAGCACCAGGGCATCGTCGCCGTGCGAGGCGCGCTCGACCGTGAATCCCTGTTGTTCGAGAAACAGGACGTGCGAGGTGAGACTCTCCACCTCGTCGTCCACCCAGAGAATGCTTCGTGGGCGTGCCATGGGTGAAGCTTACCGGAGGTAGGGGTGCCGAGCAACGCGCTGGCGGCGGCCGAACCCCCATTCTACATTCCGACCATCCGATCCGAATCGCCTGCTCGCGCCATCATCCATGACCGGTTGGGATCCTGCCAGCACCGAACTGCTCGCCCTTCTGCCGCGAACCGCCCGGGGACCACGGCGGGACGGGGTGTTCGCGTTGTGGCTCACGGTGAGGGCCGCCCTCGACCTGCTCCTCGATCCGGCCCTCTCCGAGCGGGCCCACCGGAAGCGCATCGCGGCCCTGGAGGTGCGCCTGTCCAGCTTGACGCTGCCGGCGCCGCTGCGCCGCGCCCTGGGCGCCGCTCTGCTGCACCTGCGTGACGCGCGCCCCGAAACCGCCGCCCCGGTGCTGGCCCACCTGGTCGCGCCGGCGCGGGAAACGGTGAGTGCCGAGGCCTCGGAAGCGCTGGCCCTGGCGGCCCGGGCCGCCCGGCACGGAGGCAAGTAGGCCATGCGATCACGCCCTCCACGCCGCCCACCCCATCTACCGCCCTCGGGAAACCTGGAGCGCGTAGAACGGCCCTCGGTGCAGGTGCTGGTAGGCCGCATGGATGCGGAGGATCCCCAGGCCCGGCACCCGGACACGATTCCCACCGGCTTCCCCTCCCTGGATCCGGTGCTGGGCGGCGGGCTCCGCAAACAGGATCTGGTGATCCTCACCGGCGACGTCGGCAGCGGCAAGTCGGCGCTGGGCCTGGCCATCGCCATGCGGAGCGCAATGCGCGGCGCGCCCACGGTGGTGCTCTCCGGCGAGATGTCGGAGGATCGGATCATGGAACGCGCCCTGGCGATCGAGGCCCGGATCTCGGTCGACGAGCTGCGTTCCGGCGAGTTGAGCGACGAGGCCAGGGCCGCGGTGGGAGCGGCGGCCGTGCGATTGCGTGGACTCCCGCTCATGATCCGGCCCCTCGCCGGGGCCGCATTCGCGGAGGTCGTGGACGTGCTCCAGGCGGTGCCGCGACCCGTGCTGGTGGTGGTGGACTACCTCCAGATGGTGGCGCCACCCCGATCCGGGGCCACGGCCCAGGAAGAGCTGGCCCTGATCGCGCGCGCCCTCAAGGCCACCGCCGTGGACCGTGACGTGGTGATCCTGGCCCTGGCCCAGCTCCCCCTCCATCACCGGCGGCGGCGCGATCCGCGTCCTCGGCTCGACGACCTGGGCGGCGGCGGGGCCGTGAAGCAACATGCCGACGTGGTCCTCGCCCTGTATCGAGAAGAGATGTATCACCCCGGCCAGGGGATGGAGGGAGCCACCGAGTTGATCGTGGCGAAGAACCGGAACGGACCGACGGGGTTCGTGGATCTGTATTTCTATCAGCACTGGCTGCGATTCGAAGACATGATGGATCCCGAGCGTTAGCCGGCGGCCCTCGGCCGGTCCGGCGCTGCACTACTCCGCTCCGGCGCTCGTCTCCCCGCAGGTCACCCTAGATCGCAGACTCTCCGCCGCCACACTGCGGCGGTCCCGCAGTCCCCCCACGATCAGTGGAGCCAGTTGGTCGGCCAGGAGCTGGTTGGCCAAGCCGTTGGGGTGCGCATCGAAGGGGTTGACGGTGAGCTGGTTCAACTCGTGCCCGACGAACGCCTCTCTCACCGACACGGCCGGTTGTCCCGCCGCCAGGAGCCGGCAGACGAAGTGGTCGTACCGTTCCCGCAGAGCCGAATCGGTGCCGGGCGCGATGTCGAACGGCACCAGGATCGGCACCGGAACCTCGCGGGCTTCACCCATCAGCCGCGCCACGTCCGCCACGTGCCGGGTCACCAGCTCCGGATCCCGATACGGGTCTTCGACCCCGTCCGAGGAGTGCGTCATGAACGGGAGATGCCGGACCCGGATGTAGAGCTCCTGGACCAGGTAGGAATTGACGAACAGGACCCGGAGGGGATGGAGGCGGCCCAGCATCGAGGCGGGGTCGGTCAACGGCCCTCGTGCGGTGACCCGCCGCAAGTAGTCGATGTCGTTGAATACGTAGAGGAGGACCAGCACGTCCGGATGGAACCGGAGCACGTAATCCATGAAGGGGAATTCCGTGAGGGTATTTCGGTCGCCCTGGCTGGCATTGATCGAGCGCCACGGCTGGCCGGTCTCCCGAGTCAGGCGACCAGCCAATTGCTCCCCGACCCGGTCGTTGATGTCCGGGATCCCCCAGCCGAACGCGTAGCTGTCTCCAATCACAGCGATTCGCCGGGTGCCGTCCGCTTCGGCCGCGGGGGGGTCGACGTCCCGGAACCCGTCCCGGTTCAGTCGCACGAACCGCCGTCCCCAGATGTTGCTGCGATAGGTGGGAAAGCCCTGCGGTGCCGGGGCCGTGAAGGCCATGACCCGGGCGATCCCTTCGAGCGCGATTCCGGTGGCGGCGATGCTTCCGACCAGGAGGGCCACGTCCCTGAGGCGGGGTGACAGCCTCCGGGCGGCTACAGCGGCGCTCCCGAGGAACAGCACCAGGACAATCCACTCCAGCGCGGCACTCAGGCCGGTCGAGGATCCCACCACGTTGGCCTCGAAGAGCCGGCCGGCCTGGACCGGGGCCTCGAGGGCGCCACAGAGATAGGCCAGCGACCAGATCAGGAAGGTCCAGTCACGAAGGGCCACGCCCGCGGAGGCCGGAGACCGGGAGCGGAGTGCCCATCCGGCATAGATCGAGAGCAGGACCGCGAGACCGAGCCATACGGCCACGAAGGAGGGCGACCAGCGCCCGAGAATCGACCGGTCTTCGGCGGAAGTGTAGAAGCCCAGCGCGATCAGGAGGAAGGCGGCACCGGTGATTCGCGTGACGAATGCCTTGGAGCGTTGCGTCAGTGGCATCGGGTTCCTCCCAGACCGTCCGGCTGAGGCACCAACACCAAAAGGGGTGCGGGCCCAGCCAACATAAGCTGGCGCTCGGTCCCTTGGCCACGAGCTCGGCCCAGTCGATCGCGTTGCCGCGCCCTGTGCCGGCGGCTAGTTTTCCCCCAGCGAGGCCCCTCCGTTCATCGCCGACCGGGTTCCGGAATTGGCCGGCACCTCACCGGGCCCAGGATCGGACCATGGCAGGTCACAGCAAGTGGAAACAGATCAAGCGCAAGAAGGCGGTCACCGACAGCCGCCGAGCCTCCACCTGGACCAAGGCCATCCGCGAGATCACGGTGGCGGCCCGGGCCGGAGGCGGGGACCCGGCGGGTAACCCCCGCCTCAGGACCGCCATCGACGCGGCGCGCGCGGTCAACATGCCCAACGAGAACATCGAGCGCGCCATCAAGAAGGGCAGCGGGGGCCTGGAAGGCGCCGCGCTGGAGGAGATCGTTTACGAGGGCTACGGGCCGGGCGGAGCGGCGATCCTGATCGAGGCGACCACCGATAACCCCAACCGGACCGTGGCGGAGATCCGGCATGCCTTCAGCCGCCAGGGCGGGAACCTGGGGGCGACCAACTCGGTCGCCTGGATGTTCGATCGCAAAGGCCAGATCGTGATCGACGCCGCCGCCCTCGAGGAAGAGCGGGCGCTGGAGCTGGCGTTGGAGGCGGGCGCGGAGGACTTCATCCGCGAGGGCGACCAGTACCTGGTCTCGACGTCGCCCCACACGTTTCACGCCGTCCAGGACGCGCTCAAAGCCAAGGGCGTGGCGATCGAATCGGCCGAGCTGGCCCAGGTGCCCAGGAACACGGTCAAGATCGAAGGCAAGCCCGCGGAGCACATGCTCAAGCTCATGGAGACCCTGGAGGAGCTGGACGACGTGTCCACGGTCTTCTCCAACTTCGACATCGATGTGAGCCAGATGGCGGAGGTCACGACCTGAGCCGGTGGGCGCCGTGAGAGTGCTGGGCATCGACCCCGGCACCGCGGTGGTGGGATTCGGCGTGGTGGACGCGGGCACCGCGGGCGTTCCGGGGCGCCTGATCGAATGCGGCGCCCTGCGCACCCCGGCGCGCGACGCCCTGTCCGTGCGGCTCCGGGCCATCCATCAAGGCATTCACGAGCTCATTACCAGGCATCGACCGGACGTGATCGCGGTCGAGAGTGTCTTCTACGGCACCAACGTCCGGACCACGGTAGCCCTCGCGCACGCGCGCGGGGTCATCCTGCTCGCGGCCGAGCAGTCCGCCCTGCCCATCGCCGAGTACACACCCGCGACCATCAAGCAGACCGTGGTGGGACGAGGAGCGGCCCGGAAGCCGCAGGTGGGTTACATGGTCGCCCAGCTGCTTCGACTCAAGACGGCGCCCAGCCCGAGCGACGCCGCCGACGGGGTCGCGGTGGCCCTGACCCATCTCCTGCGCCGATCCCGCATCCCGGTCCGGAGCGGTCGATGATCGCCTCGATCACGGGGGTCGTGGCCGATCGCGTGGGCGAGACGGTCGTGATCCACACCGACGGGGGAGTCGGCTACAGCATCACGGTGCCGCACGGGGTGGCCGAACGGCTCCCCACCCGCGGCGCTCGGCTCAGCCTCTATACCGAGCTGGTGGTCCGCGAAGACGGATGGGCGCTCTACGGCTTCGACCGACTCGAGGAGCGGGCTATCTTCCAGCGGCTGCTGGGCGCCAGCGGATTCGGCCCCAAGCTAGCCCTGGCGCTCCTGTCGGACCTGGGCCCTGAGCGCACGGTCCGCAGCATTCGGCGGCGCGACATCGCCGCCTTGAGCTCGGTGAGCGGCATCGGGAAGAAGAAGGCCGAACGGCTGGTGCTCGAGCTGGTCGATCGCTTTCTGGACTTGGAGGCGATGGTGGCGATGGACCGGCCCTTCGCCGCGGAGACGCCCGGCGGAGATGCGGTCCGGGCCCTGGAACGGCTGGGCTACTCGACCTCGCAGTCGGAACGCACCGTGCAGGATCTGTTGGTCAAGGGCGCGCCGGACGAGCCGGCGGAATTGATCCGCCGAGCCCTCCAGGCACTGGCCACGCGTCGCGGAGAATCCTGAATGGCCCCTGTGACCGAAACCGCAGAGTGGTTGTGCACCCGCTGCGGCAGCACCAACCGGCGGCTGGTCCCGCTCGGTGCGCCGGAGGCCGCCGACCGCTGTGTCCACTGCCACACCCGTCACCGAGTCACGCGATCCGAGCGACCGATCCGGTGGGAGGCGAGGCTCGAGTGATGCCCCCTTCGCCCCCCCGCGGGCGTTCACTTATTCTCCAGCCATGACCCGCCTGGAAATCACCACCCCCGAGCCGCTCCCAGAAGAGCGCAGCACCGAGGCGGCGCTGCGCCCCTCGCGCCTCGACGAGTTTGTGGGCCAGACGGCGCTCAAGGCCTCATTGCAGATCGCCATCGAGGCGGCCCGCGGCCGGGGTGACACCCTGGACCACATGCTCTTCTTCGGCCCGCCCGGACTCGGCAAGACCACCCTGGCCACCCTGCTCGCCCGGGAGATGGGCGTGCAACTGCGGGCGACGTCGGGGCCGGTCCTCGAGAAGCCGGGGGACCTGGTGAGCATCCTCACCACCCTCGGCAAGGGGGACATCCTCTTCATCGATGAGATCCACCGCCTCCGGCCGGTGCTGGAAGAGTTCCTCTACCCGGCGATGGAGGACTACCGGATCGAGGTACGGATCGCGGAGGGGCCCCACGCCCAGACCATTCCCATGACGCTGGAGCGGTTTACGCTCGTGGGGGCCACCACCCGCTTCGGCCTGCTCACACCGCCCATGCGGGCGCGTTTCGGGATGGTCGAGCGGCTCGACTTCTACCCCATCGAGGATCTGGCCATCATCGTCCAACGCTCGGCCGCGGTGCTCTCGGTGCCGGCCGACGCCGATGGCGTGCTGGAGATCGCGCGACGGAGCCGCGGTACGCCCCGGATCGCCAACCGGCTCCTGCGCCGAGTCCGGGACTACGCCGAGGTCAAGGCCACCGGGCGGATCACCGGAGCGGTCGCCCGCGAGGCGCTGGCCCGGCTCAACGTGGATGAGTACGGGTTGGACGACATGGATGCCCGAATCCTCACGACCATCATCGAGAAGTTCGGCGGCGGTCCGGTCGGCATCAACACCGTCGCCGTCGCGGTTGGGGAGGACAGTGGGACACTCGAGGACGTCTACGAACCATTTCTGATTCAACAGGGCTTCCTGGAGCGAACGCCCCGGGGCCGCACCGCCACACCCCTCGCCTACCGCCGGTTCGGGGTCACGCCGCCTCCCGGCCAGGCCACGCTCTTTGGGCACTAAGCCGCTTCCCACCGCCGCCTACCGCGCCGCCGACTTCGATTACCAGCTTCCGCCCGACCTGATCGCCCAGACGCCGCTGGCGGACCGGTCGGCCAGCCGGCTTCTGGTTCTGCGTCGATCCGCGGAGTCGGGACCGGCCGCGCTGGAGGATCGCCGGTTCCGCCAATTGCCGGACCTGATCCTGCCCGGGGATCTCCTGGTACTCAACACCACGCGCGTCCGTCACGCTCGGCTTCGCGGGACTCGCGAATCGGGAGCCGCCGCGGAAGTCCTGCTGATCCATCCCGCCACCGGCGACCAATGGGTCGCGATCGGCCAACCGGGGAGCGCGCTTCGGCCTGGCAAGCGCATCGCCCTGGGAGACGGTGTTTGGGTCGAGACGGTCGCGATCCTGGAAGGCGGCGAGCGCCTGGTTCGATTCGTCGGAGCGACGGCCGAGGAGGCGATCCGAGGATGGGGAGCGCTTCCCCTCCCGCCCTACATCGCGCGTGAGCCTACCACCGACGACGAGGGTCGCTACCAGACGGTCTACGCCGAACGGGAAGGAAGCGTGGCGGCACCGACGGCCGGCCTCCACTTTACGCCCGACTTGCTGGCAGATCTCGCCGGCCGGGGGGTTTCGGTCGCCCGGCTCGATCTGGAGGTGGGGCCCGGTACTTTTCGCCCGATCGAAACAGAAGACCTGGCGGCGCATCGCATGCACCCGGAGCGCTACACGATCCCCGGGGAGACCGCGGCGAGCATCGCGCGGACCCGGGCGGCGGGCGGGCGGATCTGGGCCGTAGGGTCCACGGTGGTGCGGGCCCTGGAGAGCGCGGCCGGCGGGGACGGCGAGGTTCGAGCCGGCCCGGGCGAAACCAGCCTGATGATCGCCCCCGGGTTTCGCTTCCGGGTGGTGGACCATTTGATCACCAACTTCCATCTTCCCCGCTCGACCCTGCTGGCCCTGGTCTGCGCCTTCGGCGGTTATGAGCCGATGATGGCCGCGTATCGGCACGCGGTGAGCCAGCGGTATCGGTTCTACTCCTATGGAGACGCGATGCTAGTGGTATAGGCTGGGCTCCCCCATGTTCTCCTTCACCGTCCATGCCACCCAAGGACCGGCCCGCGCCGGCACGCTCCGCCTCCCGCACGGCGAGGTGAAGACGCCGGCGTTCATGCCGGTGGGGACCCACGGGGCCGTCCGGGGGCTTCACCCCGACGAAGTGCGGCGCGCGGGGGCGGAAATCATCCTCGGCAATACCTACCATCTTCACTTGCGGCCGGGGGAGGAGGTGGTCCGCGCAATGGGCGGCCTCCACCGCTTCATCGGTTGGTCCGGGCCTCTCCTCACCGACTCGGGCGGCTTCCAGGTGTTCTCGCTCGAAGGCCTGCGGAAAGTCGAAGAAGAGGGTGTCGAGTTCCGCAGCCACATCGATGGCGCGCGCCATTACCTCACCCCGGAATCCGTGATGGAGATTCAATGGGCGCTGGGCGCGGACGTGGCCATGGCGTTCGATCACGTGGTGCCGGGGCAAGCCGAGCATGGCGCGGCGAGGGACGGGATGGAGCGCACGCTGCGGTGGCTGGAGCGGTGTCGGCGCCGCCACGCGGAGCTACGGGAGGCGGGAGGGTCCGAGGCATCCAACCACCAGACCCTCTGGCCCATCATCCAGGGTGGAACCCACCCCGACTTGCGCCGAGCCTCAGCGGAAGGCACGCTCAACCTGGGCCCCTGGAGCGGGATCGCCATCGGCGGGCTCTCGGTCGGTGAGGAAAAGCCGGTGATGCACCGCGTGCTGGAGGACCTGTTCCCGGTCCTGCCGACCGACGTCCCCCGTTATCTTATGGGGGTGGGATTCCCCGACGATTTGCTGGAGGGAATCGCCCGGGGTGTTGACTTGTTCGACTGTGTGGCCGCCACCCGAAACGGTCGCCACGGAAGCGCGTGGACAAGCGACGGCAAGCTCAACCTGCGGGCCGCGGTGCACCGGACGTCGGACGAGCCGCTGGACTCTGGCTGTGACTGCGAGACGTGTCGACAGTTCAGCCGGGCCTACCTGCGCCACCTGTTCGTGGCGGAGGAGATGCTTGGCTTGCGGCTCGTGTCGATCCACAATATCCGCTTCCTGATCCGGCTCGCCGAGCAGGCTCGCGCCACCCTCCTGGAGGGTCGGTTCGACCACTGGCGCGCCCAATGGCTGAAGCGTTACCACGAGCGAGGAGAACCGTGACTCCACACCTGCTGGCCCTGATGACTCCACCCTCGAGCGCCGGCGGCGGCGCCGGGGTCATCTTTGTCCAGTTCGCCCTGATCGGACTGGTCTTCTACCTTCTGCTGGTCCGCCCCCAACAGCAGGCCCGGAAGAAACACGAGCAGATCCTGGCCGGTCTCAAGAAGGGGGACGAGATCACCACCAGCGGCGGGATCATCGGAAAGGTGAAAGAGGTCAAGGACGACCGGGTCACGATCGAAAGTGGGAGCGCCACGCTGATCGTCGAGCGCGCCCGGATCATCCGCGTAGGAGACAACGTAGCGCCGGGGGCCCGCCAATGACCGTGCACCGGCTTCACCTCCTCGGTTCGCCGGTGCTCCGGGCACGGAGCGCCGAGGTGCCGAGCGTCGATGAGGCCACCCGACAGCTGATCGAAGATCTCTTCGAGACCATGGCGGCCGCGAAGGGCGTCGGGCTGGCGGCCAACCAGATCGGCGTGGCACGGCGAGTGGCGGTGGTCGAGGCGGACGGCCGGCGGCACGTGCTGGTGAACCCGGTGATCCTGGAGACCGAGGGTCGGGAGACCGCCGAGGAGGGGTGTCTCTCGATCCCGGAGCTCTACGCCGACGTGACCCGCCCCTTCCGTGTCGTGATCGAGGCCTTGAACGACCTGGGACAGTCGGTCCGAATCGAGGAAGAGGGGTTGCCGGCCCGGGCCATTCAGCACGAGATCGACCATTTGGACGGGATCCTCTTCATCGATCACCTGGGTCCCATGAAGCGCCGCATGCTCATGAACCGTTGGAAACGGGAGCACCCGGCCGAGGAAGGATTTATCCGCGAGATCAAGCCGGCTTCCGCCGGCTCCGGCTGATGCGAATCGTGTTCTTCGGGACCCCCAGCTTCGCGGTCCCCTCGTTGCGGGCCGTCCTGGAGGAGGGCTTCGATATCGTCGGCGTCGTAACGCAGCCCGACCGTCCCCAAGGCCGCTCCCGATCTCGATCCGTGCCATCGCCGGTGAAACTGGCGGCCGAGGCGGAGGGGCTCCCGCTGCTCCAGCCCGAGCGGCCGACCGGCGACGTGTTCATTCGGGGCCTCGAGCACCTGAGGCCCGACATCGGAGTTGTCGTCGCCTACGGCCACATCCTCCGTCCGGAGGTCCTGGCCATTCCGCCCGGCGGTATGATCAACGTCCACGCCTCTCTCCTCCCCCGCTATCGCGGCCCCGCTCCCATTCAATGGGCCATCCTCAATGGCGACGAGACCACGGGGGTCAGCATCATGCAAGTGGAAGAAGGGCTGGACACCGGAGCGGTGCTGCATCGGATCGAAACCGAGATCGCGGCGGACGAGACCGGCGGGGAGCTGGCCGAGCGGCTGGCGGAACTGGGCGCCGCTGCCTTGGTCGAGGCGCTCACCCTGATTGCCTCGGGCGCCAGCCGGCCGGAGCCACAGGACAACACGCGCGCGACTTACGCCCCCAAGATCGATCACGGAGTCACCCGGCTGGCCTGGACCGACGACGCGGCGCATCTGGCGCGCTCCATCCGCGCCTTCGACCCGGAGCCCGGCAGCTGGACCCTGCTGGACGGCAGCGAGATCAAAATGTTCGGCGCGCGGGCCGTGAGCGGGAAAACGAGCGAGGCACCGGGGACGGTCCTTCGCGCGAGTCCCTGCCTCGAGATCGCGGCCAGCGTCGGAGCCGTGGAGGTACAGGAGGTCCAGCCGGCGGGGAAGAAGCGGATGTCGGTCGGCGCGTGGGTCCGCGGGCGCGGCGTGGCGGTGGGTCAACGGTTCGCATGAGGCCGTTGCCGCGCCTGCATGCGATCACTACCGAGTCCGTGTTGGCCCGCGAAGACCTGGGCGTTCGGGCGGCGGCCCTGGCCGCGGCGGGACCGGCGGTGGCGCTGCACGCCCGTGGGCGTACCCTGAGCGGGGCTGCGCTGGTCGCCCTGGTGACGCGCTTCCTCGCGCTGGCCCGCCCGCCCGAAGCGTCGGTGTTCGTGAATGGGCGCGCCGATGTCGCCAAGGCGTTGGGAGCCCAGGGACTCCACCTGGGAGCCGCCGACTACGCCGTGCCCGATGCCCGCCGGGCGCTCGGGTCCGGGTGGCCGGGTTGGGTGGGTCGTTCGGTCCACAGCGTGGACGCCGCCGTGCTGGCCAAGGAAGAGGCCGCCGACTACGTGATCGCCGGCAACGTCTTCGAGACCAGCTCGCACCCGGGGCGTCCCGCGCAGGGCCTCGACTTCGTGACCCGGGTGGCGCGGGTGGGGCTACCGGTCATCGCGATCGGTGGCATCACCGCCGAGCGTGCCGCCCTGGTCAAGGAAGCCGGCGCGTATGGGGTCGCCGCGGTCACGGCGCTGTGGGAGGCCAAGGATTCCGCCGCCGCCGCCGTGGACCTGCTGCGATCCTGGAGCGAAGGAGAGCCATGAGCGCGCTCCACATTCAGGTCAATGGCGAGCCCCGGGAGATCCCGGCCCCGGCCACCGTGGAGGATCTCCTGCACCGCCTGGGGCTCGACCCGCGGACGGTCGTGGTGGAGGTGAACCGCCAGATCGTCCGGAGGCCCCGCCAGGCGGAAACAGCGCTCACCGAGGGCGACGCGATCGAGCTGGTGCACTTCGTCGGGGGGGGATGAGGGGAAGGGCGGTTGAAGAATGCCGAGTGAAGAACTAATTCGGCAATCGGCAATCGTGACTCGAAGTTGAGGATCATTCGGCAATCGGCATTCGGCATTCGAAATTGAAGATTCTGCATTGTAGGAGCTCTACGATGACTGCAACCGCACCGACCAACATGGCACTGGATACCCCGCTCATCATCGGCGGCCGGACCTTTCACTCCCGGCTCCTCGTGGGCACCGGCAAATACAAGAGCACCGCGCTGATGCTCCAGGCCCTGGAGGCCTCGGGGGCCGAGGTCGTCACGGTGGCGGTGCGCCGCGTGGACCTCGACCGCCGCAAGGAAGAGGGCATGCTTTACCACCTCGACCCCACCCGGTTCTTCCTGCTCGCCAACACCGCCGGGTGCTACTCGGCTGAAGAAGCGGTCCGATACGCGCGCCTGGGGCGCGAGGCCGGCTTCAACGAGTTCGTGAAACTGGAGGTCATCGGAGACCGGGAGACCCTGCTGCCGGACGTGGATGGGCTGCTCACCGCCACCCGCACCCTGGTTGCCGAAGGATTCAAAGTGATGGCCTACACCAACGAAGACCTGGTGACTGCGCTGCGCCTGGAGGACGCCGGGTGCGTGGCGGTAATGCCGCTGGCTTCCCCGATCGGCAGCGGGCTGGGCCTCCTCAATCCCTATGGAATCCGCACCATCAAGCGCCGGCTCCAGGTTCCGGTGATCGTGGATGCCGGCGTAGGAACCGCGTCCGACGCCTGCCTGACCATGGAACAAGGCGTGGACGGCATCCTCATGAACACCGCGCTGGCGGAGGCCTCCGATCCGGTCGCGATGGCCACCGCGATGCGGTACGCGGTCGAGGCTGGCCGACTGGCCCACCTCGCGGGGCGCATGCCTCGGCGCGAAGTGGCCGTCCCATCCAGCCCAGTCCGCGGGATGCTCGCCCCGGAGTGACCGTTCGATCGGTGGCCGTCGATCCCACTCCGGCACGTCGGGCCGCCTGGCAGATCCTCGAGCGGGTGCGCCGGGGAGCAACCTTCGAGGCGGCCCGGGACGTGGCCCTGGCCTCCCTGGAGGAGCGGGACCGCCGGCTGGCGCACGAGTTGGCCGCCGGGGTGTTACGCCGCCAGCGCGAGCTCGACGCCAGGCTGGAGCCGCTAGTCCCGAGTGGGTTGCGCACCGTCAACCGAGGGACGCTCCAGATTCTCCGCTTGGGCGCCTATCAGCTCACCGCGCTCGATCGGGTGCCGGCGCACGCCGCCGTCAGCACCAGTGTCGATCTGGCCCGGGAGGTCTCGGGAAAGGCCGCCGCACGATTCGTCAACGCGGTCCTGCGTCGCCTTCATTCCGGCGGCTCTCCCGCTCCCGCGCTACCCGCCGATCCCACCGCCGCACTGGCCCAGCGGCACTCCCATCCCAACTGGCTGGTCGCGCGTTGGGTTACCCGATACGGCATGGTCGGAACCACCCGACTCCTCGAGTGGAATAACCAGGTCCCACCACTGGTACTTCAGGCGGCCCGCGAGGATCTCGCCACCGTGCGGCGGCGATTGACGTCTCACGGCATCGCGGTCCAGTCCGCGCCCTTCGAGGCGGGCTTGGTGGTCGAGCATACCCGGCCAGCCGACCTGCCGGGCTACGAAGCAGGGGCCTTTCAGGTGCAGGATCCCGCCCAGGCGCTGGTCCTTCGCTTTGCAGCGCTCCCAGCCCAGGCGACGGTCTACGACGCCTGTGCCGCACCGGGCGGGAAGGCCATCGGCTTGGGCCGGGTGCTCAAGATGGTGGTAGCGGCGGACCGCAACCGGACCCGGCTGACCCGGATGACCCGCAACCTGCGCCGGGCCGGCTCCGGACGTGAGCATCCGATCGCGGCCGATGCCTTGGCCCCTCCCGCTCCGGGCCGTGGACGCGGTGCTCCTCGACGCGCCTTGCCTGGCCACTGGAACCCTGGCCCGCCATCCGGAGGCGCGGTGGCGGATCCGGCCCGCAGCGCTCGCCACTCTGGCGCGGAGCCAGGCACTGTTGCTCGACCGATCGGCAGCGCTGGTGCGCCCCGGCGGCTACCTCGTCTATGCCACCTGTTCCCTCGAGCCGGAAGAGAACGAAGAGCAGGTGGAGCGCTTCCTCGCTGCGCATCCCGACTTTCGTCGAGAGCCAGGCGAGGCGGTGCCGGCGGAATTGCTGTCGCCCGCTGGCGATCTGGTTATTCTCCCTCAGCGCCACGCCATGGATGGCGCCTTTGCTACCCGACTCAGGAGAGCGGCCTGAATGCGGCCACGCCGCCATCTCGCCCCTTCATTCTTTTCGACCATTGCCGGCCGGCGGCTGATCCGCCAGACGGGCGTGGTGGCCTTGGCGTTCCTGGCCGGGTACCTGCTCACCGTGTTCTGGCTCTTCCCTGCCCCGCTCTTCTCCTCCGATCATGCGGTGCCGCGCGTGGTGGAACACGACCTGGCCGACGCGAAGGAGCGACTGGAGCGGCAGGGCTTCCGCGCCAAGGTGGCCGGCGAGGAGGCGGACCCCAAGGCGGCCCGGGGGACCGTCCTGTGGCAGGACCCCGCCCCTGGAACCGTGCTCCCGAAGGGCAGCCTCGTGCAGCTTACGACCAGCACCGGCCCCGCCCCGGTGGCCATCGCCGATGTGGTGGGAATGGAGGAGGCCCTGGCCCGCCGAGTGCTCGAAGCGGCGGGGCTTCCCATAGGGGGAGTGGACTCTATCCCCGCCAGCGACGAACGCGGCGTGGTGATCGCGACTAGACCCAGCGCCGGAGTGGCACGGGATCCGGGAACCGCGGTGGTCCTGGTGGTCAGCAGCGGCCCGGCCGAGATCAACGTGCCGGACGTGATCGGGTTGACGCAGAAGGCGGCGGCCGAACGGATCACGCAGGCGGGGCTCCGGCCGGGAACCGTGGTCTCCCGTTCCGCCACCGGCAAACTCCCCGGCACGGTCATCGACCAGCGCCCGGCGCCAGGCACCTTGAGCGCGCGGGATGGACGGGTAGACCTGATCCTGGCCAGGAAGCCAACCCAATGACGCTCCGCATCGCCCCCAGCGTCCTCAGCGCCGATCTCGGCCGGCTGCGCGAACAGGTGGAGGCCGCCGTCGAGGGTGGCGCCGAATGGATCCACGTGGACGTGATGGACGGACGGTTTGTGCCCAACCTGATCGTTCGGCGCCCCGCTGATTCGGAGCCCTGCGACGGATCACCGAGGTCCCCCTCGACGTGCACCTCATGGTGGTCGAGCCGGAGCGCTACATCGAGGAGTACGCCGACTCCGGCGCCAACGTGTTCACCTTCCATCCCGAGGCCACGATCCACGTGCACCGCCACCTGGAGGAGGTGCGCGCGCGGGGCATGCTGGCCGGGTTGGCCCTCAATCCGTCCACCCCGCTCTCCGCCGTCGACGAAGTGGTGGGAGACCTCGATCTCCTGCTCATCATGACGGTGAATCCGGGTTTCGGCGGCCAGAACTACCTCACCGCCTCGACCGATAAGATCCGCCGGGCCCGGGCGCTGCTCGATCGCCGGCGTTCCGCGGCCGCGCTCGAGGTGGATGGCGGCATCACCGCCGATACCATTCGCGAAGCCTGGCGAGCCGGGGCGGACACCTTCGTCGCGGGGACCGCCGTGTTCGGCGCCAAAGACCCCGCCGCGGCGGTGCGGACCCTGCTTCGGCAGTGTACCGAACAGGTATGAGCGAGGCGACCCGGTTACGGCGGCAGCTGATGGTGGTCGCGGCCATCCTTCTGGGGTTGGTGATAGGCGCGGCCGCGCTGGTTCGCTTCGGCCCCGAGATTCAGGCGGTGGAAGTCGGAGCCAAGGCTCCCGACTTCAGGGTCTATGATCTCGCCGGCGGGGACTCGGTGTCGCTCCGGCAACGGTATCGCAACACCGTTACCCTGGTGAACATCTGGGCCACCTGGTGCCATGCCCTGCCGGGTGGAGATGCCGGCGATGCAGCGCCTGTACGATTCGCTCAGCCCCAAGGGATTCAAGATCGCCGCCGTCAGCATCGACGAAGGCAGTCCGGAGAACGTGCGCAAGTTCGTCAAGGAGCTGGGCCTCACCTTCGACATCCTGCAGGATCGGTCGACCCGGATCCAGGGAGCCTACCAGACCACCGGCGTGCCGGAGAGCTTTCTGCTCAACCGCGACGGCGATCATCGTCAAGCGGGTGATCGGGGCCCAGGACTGGAGCTCGCAGGTCAACCGAGCGCTGGTGGAGCGCCTGCTGGCCGAGCCGGGAAGCGCGACGCCCTGATGATTCGCCCCGTGTCGCACCTTCTGCTGGCTATCGAGACCTCCTGCGACGAGACCTCGGCCGCGGTGCTCGCCGAGGACGGCGGGCGACCGGTGCTGCGCAGCGTGGTGATCCTTTCCCAGGACGTGCACGCCGTCTTCGGTGGCGTGGTGCCGGAGCTGGCCAGCCGGGCGCACCTGCGCACGCTCGGGTCGGTGGTGGATCGCGCCCTGGAGCAGGCGGGCGTTGCACTCGAGGAATTGACCGCCGTCGCGGTGACGGCGGGCCCGGGATTGGTGGGCGCCCTTCTGGTCGGAGTCATGTACGGCAAGACGCTGGCCTGGAGCCGGCAGCTGCCCCTGATCGGCGTGCACCACATGGAAGGCCACCTCTTCGCTCCCACGCTCGAAGACGCCGAGCACCGCCCGCCCTTCGTGGGCCTGCTGGTGAGCGGCGGACACACGATGTTGCTCGACGTGCGGGCGTGGGGTGACTACCGGCTGCTGGGGCAGACCCGGGACGATGCGGCCGGCGAGGCGTTCGACAAGGTGGCCACCATCCTCGGCCTGGGGTATCCCGGCGGCCCGCTGATCGAGCGGCTGGCCGCCCAGGGACGACCCGATCGGTTCGATTTCCCCCGCCCGATGCTCCAGGAGCTGGAGCGAGGCGGGCCCACCCAGTACCAGTTCTCGTTCAGCGGTCTCAAGACGGCCGTGCTGCGCGCGGCGCGGTCCTCCCCAGACCTGGAGCGGGATCGGGCCGACCTGGCTCGCGGATTCCAGGACGCGGTGCTCGATGTCCTGGTCGCGAAGACGGCCCACGCCGTGGAGGCCTTGGGATACCAGCGCGCGATGATCGGTGGCGGGGTGGCCTGCAACCGCGCCCTCGCGGCACGCCTCCGCGAACGGCTGGGTTCCTCGGTACGGGTCGCCGTCGCCTCCAACCGCCTCAACACCGACAATGCCGCCATGATCGCGGCCGCCGGTGCCTGGCGACTCGGACGTGGCGAACGGAGCGGCTGGGACCTGGAGCCGGCCGCCGACCTCCCAATGCCCGGCCTGCAGGGGCCGACTGCCTCGAGCCACGCACGCGAGCGGCGTTCCGCGCGCATCACCTGACCAACCATGACCATCTATCCTCTCATCATCAAGCTTGGATTCATTGAGATCACCGGCTACGGCATCATGATGATGGTGGGGTTCCTCGCCGGCGGATGGCTGATCCCGCTCGAGCTGCGGCGCCGGGGCTACAATGAGGAATACGCCGCCGACATCACCCTTGCCGCGGTGATCGGCGGCATCCTCGGTGCCAAGATCTGGTATGCGGTCCTGACCCACGACGCCGCAACGCTCCTGTCACGGAGCGGACTGGTGTGGTACGGCGGCTTCCTGGGCGGTACGGCGGCGGTGCTGATCAACGGGTGGCGACGCCACGTGCCGATGCGATGGACCATGCAGCTCACTGCTCCCTCCCTGGCGGCGGCCTACGCCCTCGGTCGGGTGGGATGCTTCATGGTCAACGACGACTACGGGCGACCCACCTCGCTTCCCTGGGGCATGAAGTTCCCTCAGGGCTCGCCCGCATCCACCGCGCAGAATCTGGCCATGCAGTTCGGCATCCCGGTTCCTCCGGGCGTGGACCCGGCCACCGTCATGTCGGTGCATCCGACGCAGCTCTACGAGGTGGCGACGATGCTGGTGGTCTTCGCGCTCCTCTGGACCTGGCGGACCCGGCCCCACGCGATCGGCTGGCTGTTCGGGGCCTATCTCACCATGGCGGGGGTAGAACGATTCCTGGTGGAGATCCTCAGGGCCAAGGACGACCGGATCTTCGGCCCCTTTACGATCGCGCAGGTGACGAGCGTGGGGTTGGTACTGGTGGGAATTACGCTCTTAGTACGGTTCGACTCCGGACCCGAGTTGTCCCCGGGTCCCTACCTCCTGCAACCGCCCAACCCACCCCCCAAGAAATAGCGGGGGCGATCAGCCGCGCGCGCGAGGGGCCGTGATCCGGCTCTTGAGCCGCTCGATCTCCGCTCTCAGCTCGGCCAGATCGGCATCCATCCGCTCCAGCGAACGCAGGAGATCGAGGTCCACATCGACCGGAGCGACGCGATCCGCGGGGGCCGGGACGGGAGTGGTCGACTCCGGCACCAGCTCCGAGGTCACCGGCAGCCGCCGCGGCTCGATGCCGAAGGTCCAGACCAGTGCCCCGACCAGGAGCACCAGAAGGACTCCCTGTAGCGCCAGGGACTCCACGGTGGGGTAGATCCCCAGGGCCGGGACCCGGGGCGCCCAGTCGATGAAGGTCGTCGGGACCAGACCACCCTCCTGAAGCTCCGCCACGCCCTTCCCGGCGAAGACGAAGGCCATGTAGTACAGGAAGCCGCTGGTGATCGCGAAGAACGGCCGGAGCGGGATCCGCATCCCGAATCGGTTGATCGCCTGATAGATCACTAGCAACAGCACCGCACCCAGGGCGATCCCGCCTACGATGGGGACCGCGGCCGACACCGGACCCGCCGTCACGAACAGAGCCTTGTAGAAGAGCACCGTCTCGAAGCCTTCTCGGTAGACCGCCAGGAACGCGGCCGAGGCCAGTGCGAGCGAGGATCCGCTGGTGAGCGCGTCCTGCACCTTCCCCCGCACGAACCGGTTCCACTTGGCCACCTCCATCTTGGAGAGCAGCCAGTAGCTCACGTAGAAGAGCATCCCGGTCGCGAGCAGCATGGTGAGCCCTTCCAGGGCCTCGCGGCGCGCGGGGCTGACCTGGAATAGGGTCTCGAGCAGGAGCGCGGTGAGGAGGCTGGCGCCGATCGCGGCTCCGACTCCGATGTGTACATCGCGTCGCCGCTGGCCGGCCCCGGTCTTGAGCAACACCGCCATCAACGCCCCGATGATGAGAATCGCCTCCAGTCCTTCGCGGAGCAGGATGACGAAGGACTGCACGAAGAGGCTGGCCCCCGACAGCCGATCCGCCACCACCCGTTCGGCATTCTCGAGCCCGGCCCCGAGGCCCGAGCGAAGGACCGTAAGCTCGTTCATGGTGGCGCCGCCCGCCGCCCGGGTGCGGAAGGTGGCGAACCCCGCCTCGAGCTCACTGGTCAGAGCCGCGTTCTTGGCACGAACCATCGGCTCCACCCGCTCGAATGTGAGATAGGCATCGAACGCCGTGGTGCTGGCTCCATCGAAGTCGCCGGTCCGGGCCCGATCCAACGCCTGGTCGAGCTGAGCCCGGACCGCCCCGAAGACGCGGGCCACATCGGAGTCGGACGGGGCCGGCGCCTGCAGGCCGCGGACGGCGGCGATCCGGCCGCCCACCTGTCCGGGCGGCGCGTCGGGGGAGAGGCCCAGCGCCTCGATCACTTGCCGGTCCGAGAGCACCGCGGTGGTGGCGAAACTCTGTAATGACGCGGGAACCGCACCGCTCGCCGCCGGCAGCCGAAGCAACGAAGCGTACGCCGCCACCGCCCACCGGTCGGCGGCGGTGAGGGACGCCTCATAGGCCGGCATGGCGGTGCCGGCGACGCCCAGCGTCACCCGACGGTAGAAGTCCAGGGGAGAACGGTCCCGGAGCGAGAGCGGATCGCTCAGAACCGAGGGAGGCGGATTGAGTCCAGCGCCGGCCGAGCCATCACCCCGCCCCAGCGCGCCGTGGCAGCCGGCGCAGTCGGCCTGATACACACTGGCGCCGCGAGCCAGGAAAGGCGGCTGACTGGGGATGTCCTCGAGGGGCACTCCCAGGTCCTGGGCCAGCCGAATGTTCAGCGTCTGCACCCGCCGATCGAGACTGTCGGCCGGAGCCAGCCGTTCGACCAGTCGCAGCATCGAGTCCACCGCCGAAGTAGCGGAGGAACTCAGGGTGGGGCCCAGCATGGTCGCGGTCCGCCGGGCCTCGGTGAGGAAGAGTTTGGCCTCGGCGATTTCTTCCCGTGCCACCACCTGCCCGTTCTCGAAACCGCGCCGGTATTCCTGGGCCGCCACGGAGTTGATGGACGCCAGCCGACGGGCCTGGGCCACCCTTTCATCCTGACGAGCAGTGGCTGGACCGCCGACTTGCAGGAGCAGTGCGGGAACCAGACTCGCAATTATGAGAAACATTCTCAATTAGTCTTGCTCATGGCTCCAACAAACTAGACTGCCTTTGTAGGAATCGAAAGGACGGGCGTGGTCCGGCGGGACAAGGCGGACAGGTCGGACAAGACGGACAGGCTAGTAAAGAAGAGGTGGGGTCAGGACCGGCGGCGAGGTTTAGCCACCCGAATCACCAGGGCTACGGCGCCGGCCGTGCCTTGCGCGTGGGAGAGCGAGAGGTGCACCTCCAGCGGCCCATGGCGCCGGGCCAGCTCGGCCGCGCGCCCGAGCAAGGCCAGCCGAGGCCGACCACCCGGATCGCGGGTGACCTCGAGGTCGTGCCAGCTGACGGCCGCGGCGTCGGGCAGCGCTTGGAGCGCCTTGAAGGCCGCCTCCTTGGCCGCGATCCGGGCGGCGAGATGAGGAGTAGGTTGAGCCATGCCGCGGACATACGCTGCTTCGGAATCGGTCAGCAGCTTTTCCATCGCCCGCTGGCCATGACGCGCGAGCAGCCGCTCGACCCGTGGGATATCCACCAGGTCGATTCCGATGCCGATGATCCCCGCAGCCCCGGCGCTCAGAAGAACTCCCACCACCAGGCGACCAGCGGCTGCAGCCACTCTGGGGCCGCCAGATATCCGCCGATGACCAACCCCAGGTAGACCGCCGCGCCCAGGAGCAGAGCCTCCACCGCGATGACCGGCCACCACGGGTGGCGCCAGGAGCGCACCCGCTCGACCTCCGGGGTCCATCCGGCCTGCTCGCGGCGAACGGTGTCCTCGAGCGCGAGCCACGCGGCCTCCAATCGGCGAGCCGCCGTGGTCAGCGCGCGCTCCCATGCCTCATAGCCAGCAGGGTCGGACGCACTCGAAGCCTCGGCCGCGGTTCTCTCCTGCTTGATCGCGTCGAGGGAGGTGAGAAAGGGACCGGCCCCAGCCCCCAACCGCACCAGGATAGCGCGAGCCTCGGCCGGTGCCATGGTCACGGCACGCTTGCGGCGGCGGGGCATTCTCGCTTCGGCGGCAGCAGCCAGAAGTCTCGTGTCGATCGCCTTGACCAGACGCTCCGCACAGGCTGCGACCGCCCGATCCCAGGCCGCGATCCATCCCTCGGGATCGAGCGCCGCCACTCGCTTGGGGGGATCCCCGGCGGCGCGAGCCCGACCAGCCAGCTCGAAGATGTCGGTGACGAGTTGATACCGGACGGGGTCGAGATCGGCCCACCACGATTCGCCACCCGTGGCGGGCGCGGTGAGCCGGCCGAGCGAAGGCCCCAGCTCGGGAACGGAAAGGGCGACGGGCTCGACCGTCATCGTAGCCGCCACCCGGGCGCCGCCCCGCGCAGGTCCTGGACGGTGAGGATCGCGCGTTGGCCGGTACGAGTCTCGTAGCGGGCGACGAATTCGGGCAACGACTCGGGAAGGAACAGCATGCGCGGCAATCCCGTGGCCGTCACGGCGGCTTCGATGGCGGGTCCAGTGCCCTCGACCTCGAGCAGCGTATCCATCCGGGGGTACCACTCGAGACGCGCAGTGGCGCCGCCCACCTCGAAGAACCGGACGAACCGATCGATGGCCTGCACCACCCGATAGCCCAGCGCCTGAAAGAGCTCGGTCACCGGGGTGGCACCCGTCACTTCGAATTCCAGTTCCTGGCGGAGCTTGTAGCCTTCGGGTGACCGCTGGGTGGGGCCTTTCCAGGCGATGAGGGCCCGCGGGGCCGCGCCGCTCTCGGCCGGACGCAGGAGACGGATGCGGAGAACTTCGTCTCGGGCCGTCAGCTCACCGTCGCGGTCCAGCTTGCGGTCCTCCATCAGGCCGGTGAATCCGGCCACGGCACCGGCCTTGAGCAGCGCCTCGACCAGCGCGTCGGGGTCGTGGACCAGGGCTTTGAGCTCGAGCTCATCCGCTTTCATGCCAGGATGGCGTCCAGCACCGCCTCGGTGCCTTCCAAGTCTTCAAAGGCGGCGTGGGCCCCGGCCGCCGTGAGCTCGGCGACCGCGTAGCTGCCGGTGGCGACGGCGACGGCACGGGCGCCGACCTCGCGGCCACAGGTGACGTCGGCGGGTGTATCGCCGACGATGACGATCTCCTGGCCGCGCGGCGTCCGTCCGAAATGCGGCAGCGCCCGTTCCAC
The DNA here is from genome assembly GCA_963704015.1 of uncultured Gemmatimonadales bacterium. Classification (GTDB taxonomy): domain Bacteria; phylum Gemmatimonadota; class Gemmatimonadetes; order Gemmatimonadales; family GWC2-71-9; genus DATIWD01. Next base: position 42,489 of record CAVPGI010000003.1, on the reverse strand, counting down.
CGCGATGGCGGGAAGCCGGGGGCGGTGGGCGGCATCGGAGCCGAAGGCGCCGACCAGGAAGCGGGCCGGATCCAGTCCGGCGGCGCGGAGCTTGAGGGAAGCGCCTTCGGAGAGGTTCCCGGTCAGAAGGCCCAGCACCACGGCATCCTCCGCCTCCAGCCGGTCGAGGAGGGGGCCCACTCCCGGCAGCACCCGAATGCCCGGGGTTCCCGGACGGAGCTCATGCTTGAGCAGCTCGATGTAGGTCCGGCACAACTCCTCGATGCGTTCGTCCGCCGTGGGCTCCGGCACACCGGCCAGGGTCAGAATCTCCGCGACGATCTGCGGGTCGGTCTTTCCGTCGAACCGGATCCGCTGAAAGACGGCAGGATCCCCGACCAGGTGGGCCATGGCCGCGGTCAACGCCCGTCGTCCGGCGCCTTGGGTGAGGAGCAGGGTCCCGTCGATGTCGAACAGCACCAGCTTGCGCTTCACTTGGCCTCCGCGACCCGGCGCACCGCGACCAGGCGCTCCCGCAGATAAGCGGCCCGAGTGCCGGGTATCCAGGGCTCTACCACGAAGCCCCCGCAGGAGAGAGCGGCGTGGACCAGGGTGTCACCCGCGCCGGCCAGCGCCACATGGGAGACGCGTCCATTCTCGCTGAAATACAGAAGGTCGTTGGGTCGCACGCTGGCGGGATCCACCGGGCTCCCCGCCGACACCTGCTCGGCGGTGTCGCGGGGCAGCGTGACGCCTCGGGCCGCGAACACGGTTTGCACCAGCCCGGAGCAGTCCACTCCCCACGGCGTGACCCCGCCCCACAGGTAGGGCGTGCCCGCGAAGATGCGCGTGGCCCACTGGAAGGGCGGCTCGCTTCGGGCGGCCGCGCGCGCCTGGCTCACGGGCGCCACCCGTCCCACCATCAGCCGCCCACTCTGGCCGTCGGGCAGGTGAATCTCCTTGCCGCGGAGCTCGACCCGCGCCCGGACCGGAATGCGCCAGACCGAGTTCTCCCCGCGAATCACCGCGCCGTCGCTCCAGGCCTGGGCGCGCCGGCGCCAGGACTCCGCCTCATCCCGTGTCACATCGAGGAGGTAGCCGCGATGGACCCAGCCCTCGTAGCGGTCGAAATCGGCGCGGATCCGGCGCCAGTCCCCTTTGGACTCGAGAAGCGATCCGGTTTCGCCCAGCACCAGCTGGCTGAGCTGCTCGGCCCGCACCGCCGGGGCCACCACGAGAGGGGCCAAGGCGGCTCGGGCAATGACGGCGTCGGGAATGGGCATGAAGGTGGGAAGACCGGACTGAGGCAGAGGCAACGCCGCGCGCGAAGCGCTCAGCCGGAGGCGGGCGTCGATTTCGCCGCGGCCGCCGCCTTGGCTTCGCACGCCTGACACCGTACCACGCCGCGGAACGTGCACATCAGACAGATGAACGTCCCGCAGTCTGCACAGGGGTAGCCCTCCGACGCCCGCTCCTCGCGGCCGCAGGCCCGGCAGATCATCGCGTCGTGTTCCTTGAGTTCCGTCATGGTCACCGTCCTAGAGCGTGATCGCGTACCGCTTGATCTTATTGATCAGCGTCGCCCGCGATATCCCCAGCTCCTGGGCCGAGCGGGTGCGGTTACCGGCGTGGTGCCGCAGGGTCCGCTCGATGTGTTCGCGTTCCAACTCGTCCATGGTGCGTGGTGTGTGTCGGCGGTCTCCGACACCGACCCGGTTGCGGAATTCACCCGGCAGATGCTCGACCCCAACCACCGCCTGCCCCCGCGCCAGGATCAGCGCGCGCTCCAGGACGCCGCGGGCTTCCCTGATATTCCCCGGCCAGGGGTAGCCCAGCAGGCGCTCGAGGCACTCGGGGGCCAGGGATGCCGGACCGCCTGGTACCTCCAGTTGAAGCTCGCTCAGCAGCCGAAGTACCAGGGTCAAGCGGTCCTCGGCGCTTCGGTCCTTGAGCGGGCTCAGGGTTATCGGCATCACCTCGAGCCGATACTGCAGGTCCTCCCGAAACCGGCCCGCCTCGACCTCGGAGCTCAGGTCGCGGCTGGTGGTGGCGATGAGCCGCACGTCCACCTTCAGGTCCTGACTGCCGCCCAGACGCCGGATGCTTCTGGTCTCCAGGACCCTGAGCACCTTGGGCTGGAGCTCCAGCGGGAGGTCGCCAATCTCCTGAAGCACCAAGGTGCCTCCCTCGGCGGCCTCGAACAGGCCGAGGCGGCGATGGATGGCATCGGGATGGGCGCCGCGCTCCTGACCGAAGAGCGCAGCGTCGAGTCCGGCCACGGACTGGCCGGTACACCGGATCCGGAAGAACCCGGCGCGGCTCCGCGGGCTCAAGCGATGGATCTGAGCCGCCACCCAGGCCTTGCCGATCCCGAGATCGCCACGAATCAGCACGGTGGTCCGGTCGCTCTGCGCGAACAGGGCGATCTGACGGGCCAGCTCTCGCATGGGACCGGACTGTCCCAGGATCTCCAGTCCCTCGGCCGGCAGGACCTCGTTGGCCAGCAGGCCGGCCAGGCGACCCAGCTTGACCTTCTCGACGACACGGGCGGCCGCGCCCAAGAGCAGGGCCACCTCCGGCGGGCGGGAGAGTACGTGCTCGGCGCCGAGCGCCACCGCGCGCTTGGCCAGGTCGGGATCGGTGCCGGCCAGGAGCGCGATGACGGCTGCGCCTCGGTCTCTCAGGCCCTGAAGCAGATCGAGCCCACCCGCCGGATCCAGCTCGACCACCACCACGTCGGGGTGCAGCCGTTCGTAGGTCGCGAGACCCTCCTCGGCGGTCAGCTCGCGCGACACTTCGTAGCCCACGCCCTCGAAATGGCCCCCGGTGGCGCGGAGCACGGCGGCGTCGTGGTCGATCAGGAGCACCGAATCAGGCATCGGCGATTCTCAAGTGGTGGAGCGCGACAACTCGAACCAGAAGCGAGCACCCCCCTCGGGACGATTCTGCACCCGAATCTCTCCTCCGTGCGCCCGGATAATACCATGAGAAATGGACAGACCAAGACCGGTCCCCTCGCCGACCCCCTTGGTCGTGAAGAACGGCTCGAACAGGCGCGGCATCACGTCGGGCGGGACCCCGGGTCCGGTATCGGTCACCTCGCACCCCACAATCAGAGAGGTGGAGTAGGTGCGCACCCGGCCCACGCGCTGGGGAGCACCTTGCATCGCCTGGGCGGCGTTGGTGAGCAGGTTGGCCAGGACTTGCCGCAGCTGCTCCGGGTCGGCGCTGATCGGTGGGAGCCCGGGGTCGAGCGTCAGGTCCCAGCGCACCTCCGGCTCGAGCTGGGCCACGGCCTCTCTTACCAGAGCGTTGAGGTCGGCTTCCTGGCGGCGGAGCGGCCGCTGCCGGGCGAAGGTCAGCAGGTCGCCGACGATGCGGGCCGCCCGCACCGCCTCGCGGCGGATCATCTGGGCCACCCGCCCGCCCTCCTCTCCGGAGCCCGGGTCCAGGGCCATAGCCTGAGCCAGGGCCGCGATGCCCGCCAGCGGATTGTTGAGCTCGTGCGCGGCTCCCGACACGAGCTGCCCCAGAGCCGCCATCCGCTCGGTGTGGTCCAGCCGCTCGCGCAGTTCCCGCTCCTCGGTGATATCGCGGGCGATGGTGAGCACCGAGCGCGCTCCCCACGCCTCGGCCACCGGCACCGAGATCGCGGCCGCTTCGCGAAGGGTGCCGTCCTCCCGCTGAAAGTGCACCGCGTAGTCCCGGGACTCCCCCTGCAGGCACGCGTCGAGCTGCGCCCGGACCAGCTCCCGCTCCCGGGGCAGGAGGAATTCCTCCAGCAGCCGCCCCGGGGCGGGACGGCCTAGGGCCACCAGACCGAGCGCCGCCTGATTGACTGCCTGGAACCGGTGCTCCTGGTCGGTGGTGAAGATGGCTACCGGTGCCGCCGCGAAGAGGGCTCGGAATCGGGCCTCGGAGCGCTCCAGGGCCTGCTGGGTGAGTCGCTCCGGAGTCACGTCGTCGATGGCCGCCACGACCCCTCCGTCGGCGCGGGACGTGGCGGTGAGTACCAGGGCGCGACCGTCACGGCTTTGCAGCAGACAACTCACCCGCTCCTTGCCGGTCACGGCCAGGCGCAAGGGATCCTGATCCGGCGCCGGCCACTCGGCGAACAGCGCGCGCAGGTCGTAGCCGGGGAGAGAGGTCACCGGCACGCCGGCCAGCCCGGCCACGAACCGGTTGGCGCGAATCACCCGACCGGTGACCTCCACCAAGGCGAGACCGCTTCCGGTACCGTCGAAGGTGGACTGCCACTCGCGCTTCACCCGGCTCACCATGTCCAGCAGCCGACTCTTGCCGATCGCCAGCGCGGCCTGGTCGGCAAAGGCGGCCGCCAGGCGACGCTCCTCCGGTCCGTAGGTGCGGGGCCGGTCGTGGCAGAACATCAGCGCGCCCATCGGCTCGCCGCCGAAGCTCAACGGCAGCAGTGCCACCGACACCAACCCCTCGCTGGCGGCCTCGGCGGCGAGCGGGAAGCCGGAGTCAGCGGGAGCATCGAGGAGGAACCGGGGACCGGCGAGCATGGTCTCCCGCACCTGCGCCTCGTCTCCGAAGATGCGTTCGGCGGCGTCCGTAAAGCGGCTGGAGAGACCGATGGCCACCGCGCCCTTGGCGCCGCGGCGCCCGGCCTCGAAGAGGAAGACCCCCGCGCGCTCGGCCCGAAAGACGCGGATCCCCTCGGCCGCCAGCAGCTCCATGGTGCCGGCGGCATCCTCGGCCTCGGTGAGGGCGTGGGCGATGCGCCCCAGCGCTTCGATCTGCTCCAGGCGCCGGGTGAGCAGGTCCTCGAGGGGAACGGCGGAGGATTCCGGGCAGCCGCTCACGGCGGGGGGGCCATGACCGCGATGGCGCCCGGTACCACGGTCGCGGTGAAGGGGGTGTGGCCCTGGGCTTCGCCATCCATCTCGACCGGCTGCACCGGATCGCTCTCGACCCGGATCTCTTCGCCGCGGGCATACCCCACATAGCCGGGCTGGCCATCGAAATGGTCGCGCTCGCGCAGCAGGTCCCACACCGCGCGGACTCCATCCATCAGGCTGTCGGCGCGGAGGGTCAGCAGGTCCAGCAGGCCGTCGCTGGGCGAGATGCCGCTTCGCAGCTGGATGTAGGGTGGGATCACTTCGCGGCAGTTGGCGACCAGGACGATCGCGGCGGTGGTCTCGCGTTCGATCCCGTCCACAGTGATGAGTTGTCGCACGCTCTTGAGCTGGGACAACAGGCGGAAGGTGGTAGCCACGTACGCGCCCATGCCCCAGCGCTGCTTATCTGGGCCGGGCGTCTCCGCCATGACGCGGGCGTCATAGCCGCCGCCGCAGGCGACCGCGAAATAGTGGGTTCCGTCGGCCCGCTCCACCCGGCCCAGATCGAGCGGCATCGGCCGCGCCCGGAGCAGCGCCTTGGCCGCTTGGACCGGCGAAGTTGGGATCCGCAGATTCCCGGCCAGCAGGTTCCCGGTGCCTCCCGGGATGATCCCCAGGCTGGTCTCGGTCCCGACCAGCGCCGCCGCTGCCTGCATGGTGGTTCCGTCTCCACCGAACACCGTCACGATGTCATAGTCCTCGGCCACGGCCTGCTCGGCCAACCGGCGCGCGTCCCCGCTGCCGCCGGTGACGTGCGCCTCCACGGACCAGCCACCGCCTTGCAGGATGCCCGCGACTGCCGCCAGGGTGGTGTGGGCGGTGCGGGCGGCGGCGGGGTTGGTGATGAGGAGGGCGCGGGTCACGTCACCACTCCCGCTGCCAGAGCACGTCGAACCCGACCTGATACCGGTTCACGTTGCTCTGGAGGGCCGGGTTGATGTCGGTGCAGTAGAGGCTGGGTTCCACGGTGGCCTTGAGACGGAATTCCTTGCTGATGCGGTACTCGGCGTTGGGGTAGAGCTGGGTGCGGTTGGTGCATACGTCCGCGTTCACCGCCACGAACCATTTGCGTCCGATCTGCCAGCCGGCCGCGACCTGGGCCACCGAGGCGACACCGGTCTGACTGGTCGGAGAAGAGGACAGCTGCCCCGGCTTGATCTCGATGTAATCGATCGGCACGCCCAGATCGGTGGCCAGCGTTCGCTGAATCTCGTTGGAAAGCGCGCTCGACAGATAGGAGACCGCGCTGTTCACGGCCGCAAGCTGATTGGCGCCCTGCTGGGAGTTGCCGCTGGCCAAGCCGAAGGACGGCTGACCGAACATAAGGTACGAGACCAATTCGGTTTCGGATAGCGGCGGATGCTGATCGCTGGTCAGCGTCAGCTTGGGGGCGAGCAGCGTGCCGCTCACGGTGGCGATCACCGGGATCTCTTCGTTATCGGGCACGGTACGCACGGTGTAGCGGGCCTCGATGTCGAGGTCGGCGTTCAGGTCCGGCGTCCCGAAGTAGCGGACTTCCCCGCGCTCCACGATGAAATTCCGGGTGACGAATCCGATCTTGAGCCCATAGTTCCCCCGGAGCGCGGTCAGCGTGCCGTAGAGGCGGTAGTCCTGGCGGGCCTTGTTGACCGTGAGCGCGCCATCCAGCTGGATGTTGGCCTCGTTGGAACGGAGCCAGAACGACTCGCCCATGGTCAGGCGCAGGTCCTGGATGATCAGGGCTTCGAGGAACCGGTTGGGAATGCCCACGCCCAGCCGCTGCCTCCGGATCTGGGACTGATCGATCAGCTCGGAATCGGGCGTGGTCTCCAGATCCACGATCCGCTTGGTGATCAGGTCGGCGAAATGGAGCGCGCCGGAGTTGGCCGTCAGATCGCCGGTCAACGTGGCCCCGATGAACGGGCCTCGGAGGGCGAGATCGCCACTCGCCTCCAGCGAAAGCAGGTTGCGAATGTTGACGGCCCAGAACCGGTTGGCGCGGAATCGAAGATCGAGCACCGGGCGAGTGAGCTCCTCCAGGCGCAACCACCCCGTCACCAGCAGCACCCCCTGCCCGCTGTTGAGCCGAAGCGTATCGAGCTGGATCGAGTCTCCGGTCAGCCGGGCCCGGCCCCCGATGCCGGTGTAGCGCACCCCCAGCGCCGGAAGGGTCATGGCGGCGTCGCTCAAGGCCAGGTAGCCGGAGAGCCGAGGCTCCTCCCAGGTCCCACCCAGCTCCGCGTCCGCATTGAGCACCCCACGCACACCCCGGACCACCGGAGTGAACGCCTCGATCACGCCGAGGTCGGTACTGTCCGCCGTACCCCGAATGAGCAACGGGCCGCGCAGACGTCGCTGCGGCACCGACTTGAGCGCCAGATCCAGCGGGAACTGCCCCTGAATGCGAAGCACCGGCTGACCGGTCCGCCAGACCAGCAGATTGGCCTCCAGCGCCCGGTCGGCGTAGTTGACCACGCCCTGCACGAAGGGCGCGTTGAAATCCTCGAAATGGGCGTCCGCCAGCGACGCCGTGCCCTGGAAGGTCGGAGCGTCGATGGTTCCCCCAACCGCCAGATCGACTCCGACCCGCCCCCCGACGCCCATGGTGTCGCGCTGCCAGAGCAGATAGAGGTCCTGAAGCGGAAGGCCCAGCGCGTGAATCGCGAAGTCGCCGGGGCGCCCGCGGGGTACCGTGCCGCCCACGCCGATCGACGAGGAGCCATCGTCCGCATCCAGGGTGACCGGCTCGACGGAGAAGACCGAATCGGCCAGCACCGCGCTCGTGGAGTGGCTGAGTCGCCAACGACGACTGGGCAGGATGGCCGTGAGGCTGTCGAGTCGGAACACCTGGGTGTCACCCGTGCGCCACCAACCTCCCCCGCCCCGGAGGCGGGTGGTGTCTCCCAGCCCCAGGCCGGTGCGCCACTCGAGTGAGTCGGTGTGGCCCCCCAGCTCAAAGTCCAGGTTCCGCGCGACCCAGTGCCCAACGCTGATCGAATCGGAGGCGAGAGTCGCGTTGAACCGCGGCCGGGCCCCGCCCTGCCATTGCAGCTTCCCGGCGACCGCGGCCGTGCGCGCCTGCTGCCAGCTGCCATCGCGCACCTCCGCCTCCAGACGGGCATCGAGCGAATCGAGGGAGCCGCCCAACCGGAGGGCGGCATTGCCCCGGCCCCCGAGGCGCCGCGATCCGCTGCTCGAGTCGCGCGGCACCCCACTCAGGGCGAGTACCAGAGAGTCCAGGACCTCCAGGCTGTCCGCCGCCGCGCTGAACTGCATGGCGCCGTTGTGGCCGTGGCTCCACCCCAAGGTTCCCGAGCCTCCCAGCCCACCCGCCAGCCAACCCACAGCCAGCGTATCGAGATGGATCACGCTGTCCGTCAGCGAGACAATCGACCAGGCGGTATCGAACACGAATTCACGCACCGCCCCGGGTCCCAACTCGACAGCCAGGCGTCCCTCCGGCGCCACCAGGGTGTCGATCACGCCGGTCGCGAGCAGCGTTCCTTGAAGCTGGGTGTGCGGCCCTTGGCCGCGGAGGGCGGCGAGATCGAGGTCTTGGAAGTCGATCGTCATGTTCTCGGCGCCCCAGTGCGGCGGGAGCAGGGTGGCATGGCCGCGGGCGTGGAACGAGCCCAAGGCGCCGTGAAGGTCCGCATCGACCGCCAGCCGGTCGAGAAATCCCGAGGTATGCACCGTTCCGCTCAGCCCGCCTCGGCTCGTGAGCGATGGAAACGCCCGTCGGATCCCGTCGAAGTCGAGCGGATCGAGGGTCAGGTCGGCGGCGAGCCCCAGGGTATCCGGTCGGCTGTCGAAGGTGACCACGCCGCTCGCGACGCTGACCGGCCGGTCGCCATCCTGATGCTCGGCCGTTCCGTCGAAGGTGATCAGCGCGAACGGCCCGTCGAGGTGTCCGGAGGCCCGCATGCGTCCCTCCAGAATCACCGCCGGAATCAGGAGGCGGGCGGAACGCAAGTCCACGTCGGCCTGCTTGAGCTCGGTCTGCCGGAACTCGAATCCGGTGGGCCCGTTCAACACGACGTGCCCGTCCAGGGCGACGCGGCTGAGCGGATGATCCTCCAAGCGGCCTTCGCGGAACCACCAGTCGAGGTCCACGTCCATGCTGTCGAAGTACCCGCCTCCGGCCAGCGTCCCGCTGACGCTGCCCTGGAACGGCAGTGTGTCGAGATAGGGCCTTACCGCCTCGAGGTCGAGATCGGTCAGCGTGAGCTGCATGCCCCGCACGCCCAGGCCGCGGGTGAGGTTGGTCAGCAGGGTGACTTGGCCCTGAGCCTGGCCGGCGGTCCCGCTCAGCTGGAGATCCCGAAGGGTGTACGCGGTCAGGGAATCCGAGGCCGACTGCAGGCCCAACAGGCTCCGCCCCGAGAGTGCCGGGAAAGTGGGGGAGATCCAACGCAAGTCGACCAAGTCGACCCGGGGTGCGACGAAGGCGCAATCGTACTGCAGGGGACCGTTGGGCCAGGTGATGACCCCGCCGCCCCGCACCAGCGTATTGGGGAGCGTGGCCCGGGTCACACTGATGGCCAGGCTGTCGGCGTGGGTCCAACCCCGGATCACGGCGGAGGTGATCGTGACGGCCGGATCGCTTACATGAGTCGCGATGGAATCGACGTCGAAGGTGAGCGGCTGGTGGTCGGGGCTGCTGATCAGCACCCGGCGAAACTGTATCGCCAGAGGATCGAGCAGGATGATCCGCTGGAGTCCCTCGGGCGTGTCTTCGATGCTCCGCCCCGGCCGGGCCCGGTCGGCCGCCAGCGCAGCCTCCTGTTCCGCGGGAGTGAGCGCATCGGCCGGCGGGGACCAGGGCAGCGAGATGCGGAGGGTCCCGCCGTCCACGGTGAAGTTGCGCAACTCGATCAACGGCGAGGGTCCCGTACTGGGTGGGCCTTCGCCCAGACGCAGCACTTCCTGGAAGTTGAGGCGCCCGGTGCGGTGCTTGGTGATGTGGATGACCGGCTGGGTCAGCGTGACCCGGCTCAGCACCACGCGACCCACGATCAGGCTTTGCAGCCCGAATCGGATGTCGGTCCGCGGTAGCGACGCCAGCAGCGCTCCGCTGGTGTCGCGAACGGTGACCCGCTCCAGCGTCAGATCCCGGACGAACGAGCCCGAGATGGCGCCGATCTCGAATTGCCCCCGGAGACTCCGGTCCAGCTGGGCCGCCACGACGCGGGCCAGCAAGGCCCGCCCCGACCCGGTCCGGATCAGCACCATGCCCACGGCCACCAGAATCGGGAGGGTGCCCAGGGCCAGGGCGAGCAGGATGCGTCCGGCACGGCGTCGCATCAGAACGGCTGCCCGATGGCGAAGTGGAGCTTCCAGCCGCCCTTCCCGGGCAGCTGGTAGTCCGATTGGGCGAAGACCAACGTGCCGTCGGACCGCTCCAGATAGAGCGCGCCCGGCGTATTGGCATAGCCGTTGTACGCCAGGTCCAGACGCAGCGGGCCCAGCGGAGTATTCACCCGCACCCCGCCACCGGGCGTCACGCGCAACAGCCTCGAGGAGAACTTGGTCTCCCCACGCTGGTACAGGATCCCACCGTCCACGAAGAGCGCGAAGCGGATCCGCCGCGGCCAAATCGGGGAGGGCACGCGAAGCTCGAGATTGGCGACGCCCAGGGTGTTGCCGCCGGTGGCCGAGAAGCGCACCGGGAGCTGGCCCTGGTTGAGCGAGTCCTGGGTCGCGGGAGGAAGGCTGTCCCGGGTGAGGATGTACACCACGGGGCCCATCTCGTTGGGACCGTACCCGCGTACGTCGTTGGGTCCACCGGCGTAGAACCGCGCTTGCGGAGGCGTGAACCGGACCGGCCCGCTGTCGAAGGGAATCTCGGGCGAGACCAGGGCCCCGGCGCGGAGCCGCCAGCTCAGCACCACGTCCCGGCTCAACGGCCGATACCACGCCGCGTCCGCGACCAGGCTGGCGAACTGCTCCTGCTCCGAGGAACCAGTGAACTTGGCGCTCAGGTTTCCGAGCAGGGAGATCAACGATCCCCGGGTGGGATCGAGCGGACTATTGGAACGGGGCCAGACGATCCGGGCGGAGACCACGCCGGCCCGGTGCTGTTGCGCGATCACATCGCGATCGGCCGGGGTACAGGCGTTGAAGAAGGCGCACAGCGTGGCATCGCTGGCGATGGTTCTTCCGAAGGCCAGCCGGTACCCGACCGTGATCACATTGCGCCGGGCCGTCTCCCGGGTGGCGTTCACCGCGCCGCCGATGTCCTCGACCCGATAGACGTTCACTTCGGAGCGCCGCTCCGCGAACAGGCTGAAATTTCCGACCAGCCGGGGCGAACCCAGGAACCGCGGCTCCCGGATCAGCGCGGTCACGTTGTAGTTGATCAGACTGGAGGCGATGGAATCGTCCTTGAGGCCGGAGCAGACGTTGTTGGCGAAGCCAAAATCGAGCGGGTCGCCGACGCCGATCTTGGAGACCCGCGTCGAGAGATCGAAGAGGCGCCCGCTGCGAAAGATGTTCCGGTCGGTAATCCCCGCGCCGACCCGGAAGCAGTCGTCGGTGCCATAGCCCGCCTGGGACCGGAGCCGGTAACGGCGGCCTTCGGCCACCCGGGTCAGGATCGGGACCACCGTGTCTCCCGGCTGGAAGCGGGTGGAGTCGATGGTCACGGTGGCGAAGCGGAACAACTCGGTCTGATACAGCTTCCGCTGGCTGTCGAACAGCCGATCCTCCTTGTAGGGCTGGCCCGGCTGGGTGAGCAGCAGTTTGCGGACGCGACTGGTGTCCAGGCCCGCCGAGCCCTCCACGGTGACCGGTCCGATGAATCCCGGGCGGCCCGGCAAGACCTCCAGGGAGATGGCCGCCGTCCGGGCGTCCTTGTCCACGTCGAAGCTGCGCAGCACCTCGACCGACGGGTAGCCACGATTGCGGAGCCTCCGGGCGATGGTGTCGGCGCTGGTCTGGAAGAGGAACCGGTTGAAGGGCGCGCCCACGCGCAGGGCGAGATCCTCGGTGATCTCCTTGGGCTTGGGCAACGTGTCGATGCCGGTGACGGTGAACGTGGTCACCCGGATCGGCTCACCCTCGTTGATCTGGAACAGGATCTTCACTTCCTTGGGCTGGCGGGTCACCACCGTATCGATCTTGACTTCGAGAAAACCGCTCTGGCGGTAGAGCAGGACCAGCCGGAGCACGTCGCGGCGGAACTCCTGCTCGTCGAACTCCCGCTTTTCCCCCAGCCCAATCCAGCGGAACGGAGGCGTACGGGCGAACCAGTTGGAGTTGGTGGTGCTGATGGCCGCGTTGAGGACGTCGGTGTCGATGGAGCGGTTTCCTTCGAACTTCAGGCCTCGCACCACGCGTACGCTGTCCTGGGCCACGGCAGGCGCGACCAGGACGGCGGACAGCAGCACGGCGTGGAGCGCTCGATTCAATGGGGTCGCGCGACGATTCCGGCGCGGGAGAGCGGGTGTGGGCACGACCCCCCCGGGGCCGGCGCGAAACCGGCAACAGCACGCAACTGCTGGAGTTTCGCCGGGTTACAGGTTAGAGTCAACCGGAGTGTGGCGCTCCGTTCTGCCTCTCCTGCTGCTGCTGGGCCCCGGCTGCCGGGCGCCGGAGAATCGCACCACCCTCAACTACTACTTCTCCTTCGATCCGCGCTCGCTCGACCCCGCCTTTTCGAGCGACGTTCCGAGCGGCGAGGTGGTCGCCCTCGTCTTCGACAATCTCACCCAATTCGACGCCGACGGCCGCCTGCAGCCGGGACTGGCCCGGGCCTGGGAGATCGATCGCCGCGGACTGGTCTACACCTTTCACCTCCGGCGCGGGGTCCGGTTTCACGACGGCCGCGCCCTGGTGGCGTCCGACGTCCGAGCCAGCTGGCTCCGGGCGCTGTCGCCCGCGACCAAGGGCGGACGCGGCTGGCCGCTGTTCCCGATCCGCGGCGCCCGAGCCTTCGCGGCCGGCACCGACAGCGCGGTAGGGATCGCCGTGCCCAACGACTCGACCGTCGTGGTCACGCTGGAGGCACCGCTCAACATCTTTCCCATGCTCCTGGCCATGCCGGTGGCGGCGGTGGTCCCGGTGCCGACGCCGGCGGAGTTCGACCAGCAACCGGTGGGAAGCGGGCCCTGGCGCTTCGTCTCCTGGTCGCACGACGACCACATCGTGTTGGCCCGCAACGCCGACTACTGGGGCGCTCCCCCGAAGGCCGATACGCTCCGGATCCGAATCATTCCCGAGGCGCTGACCCAGGCGGCGGAATACGAATCGGGCCGGCTCAGCGTGGTCGAGATGCCGTTCGGGGAGACCCGGATGTGGGAGGCGAAACGCGCGGGAGAGCTCCAGCGCACGGCGTCGCTCAGGATTCTCTACATCGCCATCAACACCACCCGGGGACCGCTGCGGGACGTGCGCGTGCGCCAGGCGCTCAATCACGCGGTGGACATGCCCACCATCCTCGATCGGCTCATGGGCGGGCGGGGCAGCCTGGCCGCCGGGGCGCTGCCGCCCGGACTCGAAGGCTACGATTCAACGCGCGCGCGCTATGCCTATGATCCCGTGCTGGCCAAGCGACTCCTGGCGGAGGCAGGCTACCCCAACGGGTTCTCCCTCCAGCTCTGGCGGGGACAGGTACCGGGCTACGCGCGGGTCGCTCAGGCGGTGCAGCAGGATCTCGGCGCGGTGGGCGTGAAGGTCGAGATCGTGGAACGGGACTACGCCAGCGCCCGCGCCGCGGCCCGGAAGGGCGAGGCCGATCTCTTCCTGACCGACTGGTACGCCGACTACCCCGATCCGGAGAATTTCAATTTCCCCCTGTTCCACTCCAGCAACCGCGGCGCCGGCGGCAACTACGCCTTCCTGGCCGATCCCGCCCTCGACAGTCTGATCCTGCAGGCCCGGAGCACCACGAATGACGCGGAGAAGGCGCGGCTGGACCGGACCATCGACGCGCGGGTCTTCGACATCGCACCCTGGATTTTCTGCTGGTTCGTGACCGACCTCTGGGCGGTGCAGCCCGACGTGCGGGGCTGGCGCATCCCGCGCATCTTCACCGGGCAGCGCTGGCAGAACGTGATGCGGACGCCATGAACCGCTTCCTGGCCGTGCGGCTCGCCTTGCTGGTCCCCACGCTCCTCGGCGTGCTGGTGGTGGCCTTCCTCTTGCTCTACGTGGCGCCGGGCGACCCGGTCCAGGCCATGGTCGGCGAGCGGGCCGACGCCCAGACCATCGCTCAACTGCGGGCGGAGCTCCATCTGGACGAATCGCTCGCGGCCCAGTTCGGCCACTACGTCGGGAGCGTCCTCCACGGCGACCTGGGGACGTCGTACATCACTCGGCGCCCGATCCTCAAAGACCTGCTGCAGCGCTTCCCGGCCACGCTGCGCCTGGCGACCGCCGCCATGCTCTTTGCGACGCTCTTGGGAGTCTCGATCGGTATCGTGGGGGCCTGGCGGCCGGGCTCCTGGATCGACCGGCTGGCGACCGGCGCGGCCTACCTGGGCATCTCGTTCCCGGTCTACTGGGTCGGTCTGGTGCTGATCCTGGTCTTCGCGGTGACGCTCCGGTGGTTTCCGCCCTCGGGCTCGGCGGGGCTGGCGGCCCTGGTCCTGCCGGCCATCACGCTGGGCATGCGATCGGTGGCCTTCCTGGCGCGCATGACCCGCGCGGCCATGCAGGAGGTGCTCCAGAGCGATTTCGTCCGCACCGCCCGGGCGCAGGGGCTCGCCGAGGGAAGGGTCCTGCTGCGTCGCGCGCTGCGCAACGCGCTGCTACCGGTGCTGACGGTGGTCGGACTCGATTTCGGGAGCTATCTCACGGGGTCGATCCTGACCGAGACCATCTTCAGCTGGCCCGGCGTCGGCCGCTACGTGCTGAGCGCGATCGAGAAGCGGGACCTTCCCGCCGTGCAGGGCAGCATTCTTTTTCTGAGCCTGGTGTTCGTGCTGGTGAACCTGGTGACCGACCTCCTGTATGCCAAGGCGGATCCCCGAGTGTCGTATGACTGAGAGCCCGACGTGGCGGACCGCGGGGGAGCGTCGCGCGAGAGCTCCCCGGGCGGGGCACGACCCGGATGCGGTTCGCCTGGTCCGCCTGGACCGCCCTGACCGCCCTCACCGCCCTGTCCGCGGAAGCGCAGAAGCTCGGTCCCAAGCTCGACGCCCGGCTGGATGCGCCGCCCTTCCGGAGCACCATCTGGGGCGTCGCGGTGCTGGACCAGAACGGGCGCTCCCTCTACGGGCGCAACGCGGACCGCCTCTTCATTCCCGCCAGCAACACCAAGATCGTGGTGAGCGCCGTGGCGGCGGCGCTGCTTCCGCCCACCTGGACGGTCAACACCAGCCTCTACGCGGCCGGCCCCATCGATGGCAGCACGCTCCGGGGCGACCTGGTGCTCTACGGCCGGGGCGATCCCACCTTCAGCCAGCGCTGCTACGCCACCGACTCGACCCTCGCCGGGGCCTGCGAGGCCGACCCCTTCGCCCGCCTGCGGGTGCTGGCGAATGGCCTCAAGGCGCGGGGCATACGGACCGTGACCGGCGACCTCGTGGGCGACGGGAGCTACTTCGAGCCCCAACTGGTGCATCCCTCCTGGGAGGCCTTCGACCTCAACTGGTGGTACGCCGCCCCGGTCTCCGGACTCGGTTTCAACGACAACAGCGTCGACATCATCTGGGGACCAGGCCCGGTCGAAGATGCGCCGGCCGCCATGCGGCTGGAGCCGAACCTGGGCGAGGTCTCGCTGGAGAACCGCACCCGGACCGTTCAGGCCGGGGGTGTGACCGACATCGCCGACCGGATCTTCCGGGAACCCGGAACCCTCCGGCTCTGGGCCGAAGGCACGGTGGCCCTCGATAAACCCGAACGGACCGACTCCTTCGCCCTGCCCGACCCCAACCTGTTCGCCGCCCGCGCGCTCCGCCAGGTCCTGAGCGAGCAGGGGATCGCCGTGCTCGGCCAGGTCCGCTCCACGACCGATTCGATGAAGTATCTCGCCGCCCGGGGCACCACCCCGGTGGCCGAGGTCGCCTCCCGACCGCTCAAGGACTGGATCTTCCCGATGCTCAACACCAGCCAGAACCTGTTCGCCGAGATGCTGCTCAAGCAGCTGGGCAAGCAATTCGGAAGGGCCGGCTCCTGGCAGGAGGGGCTGGCGGTGGAGCGGCGCTTCCTGATCGACAGCGTAAAGGTGGACTCGACCCAGTTCCGCCTGGTGGATGGATCCGGGCTCTCCAGTCAGGACCTGGTCGCGCCGGGCGCCTTCGCGAAGATCCTGCAGTTCATCCGACATCACCCCCGGTTCGACGCCTTCAGCGCCGGGCTGCCTCGCGCGGGCTCCGCCGGCACGCTTCGCACCCGGTTCGTCGGCACGCCCTTCGACGGAAAGGTCTGGGCCAAGACGGGCACCACTTCCCTGGGCAGCACGCTCTCCGGGTTCATCGAGCTGGCGCCCGGCCGCTGGGCCACCTTCTCGATCCAGTCCAACCACTACACGGCCAAGAACGGCGTCATGAAGGACGGGATCGACAGCGTGGTCGTGGAGATCGGGCGCTCCTTGAGCCAGAAACGCTGAGAGGATTCTCGCCATGCTGCTGCTCCTGGTGCGACACGCGGAGGCCGACGACCGGAACGCCTCTCTGTATACCGACGACACCCAGCGCCCCCTCACGGGCAAGGGCATGAAGGTGCAGGCGCGGATGAGCCGGCGGCTCCGCAAGCGCGGCTATCGGCCCGACGTGATCCTCTCGAGTCCCTGGGTGCGCGCCTGGCAAACGGCCACCATGCTGGCCGAAGGCACCCGATCCGAGGTGGCCCCGGTGGAATGCCTGCCCCTGGCCGGCGACCCCGATCTGACCACGTTGGGGGAGGCCGTGGGAATGCGGCACCCGGAGGACATCGTGGCCCTGGTAGGACACGAGCCCTGGATCAGCGAGCTGGCCTCGCTGCTGCTCTCGGGCGACCCCAGCCGGATCGCGATCGACTTCCCCAAGAGCGGGGTCATGGGAATCGAGATCAGCGAGCTGGCCGCGGGCGCCGGTTCGCTCCGGTTCTTTCTCCGACCCAAGTAACTCGCAGCGCGGCCCGGAAGACTCGTCTTCACCTTTCGTCGCCGCCCGAGCGCGGCGAGATTGGTCCCTGATGCGGAGACTCCTGGTCGGTACCGCGGCCGCGGCGCTCGGCGTGCTCGCCGGGTGTCAGGCCACCTCGCAGTTCCTGACCGAGCTGCTCAAGGAGCGGCCGCCGCTGCCGCTCAATGCCGCCGACGTGACCAGCGATCTGACCCTCGACTCCCTGGGTGTGCTCCAGGGCAGCCTGGTCGGTGAAGGCACCTCCTGGCAGGTCCATCTCCTCTCGAGCGACACCACGATCATCGCCGCCCTGGCCCGCACGGGTGGATTCGACCCCAGGCGCTCCAGCGTGTGGGATTGGCTGGCGAAACGCCGCACGGTGGAGATCGATCCCGCCTATGTGCGCCTGCGCGGGGTTCCCCAACAGGTCACGGTCGGCTCGCCCGATGGCCACACCGGAGTTCGTCTGCGCAGCATCCTGCTCCACGGGAGCGCCTGTGGGAGTCGTGGGGCCCAGGCCGAACTGATCGTCGAAGACGCGCGCCTGGGCGGACCGTCGCTCCGGGGGCCGGTGGTCGCCTCGTTCCGTCCCGGCAATCCCTCCGGAGAGCAGTACTACCGCAATCTTCCTCCCGCGATGTCGGACTCGATGCAGCGGCGCCTGGTTCAGCAAACCGCCGCCGCCGCCGATTCGGTCTATGCCCGCTACCTGAGCCGCAACGAGCAGCCGCTCAGCCCTTCGGTCCCCAGTCGCCTGAACCTGAATCTGTTGGCGGACTTCGACGCGGCGGACGTGGTTCCCTTCCGCATCGACGACGGGCGGGTGCGCTATGCCGTGGCGCTCCGGGAGCAGCGGGTGACCGCGAATGGGATCCCGGTCGTGGCCGCGACGATGATGGTCTGGGACAGCGCCGCCGTCTGGCGCCAGTTCGTGTTCCGGCCCACCTTGCTGGAGTGGCGCCGCGGCCGACTCCTGGCGCACTCGGGATGGGCGCCGTTGTTCTGGCGCCGGGTGGAGGCGGTCAGCGGATTCGCCTTCGATCGCGACTATCTGTGGTTGGAGCAGGTCGACCCGGTCGCCGACCGGGTGCTCTGGGTCGTGATGGAGCCCCGCGGCAACAACATCGTGGCCGCCGCCGAGGTGGCGGGTCCCTGCCTGAACTGAGAGGACCCTCCTGGCTTCGATTCGCACCGAACGATTGGAGCTGCTGCCGCTGTCGCCGGAGGCGATCGAGGCCCTGCTCGCCGCCGACGAGCCCAGGCTGCGGGCGCTGACCGGCGCCGCGTTCCCCACCCCGCTACGCCCGCCACCTTTGATGGAAGGCGTGCTCCCCCTGGTGCGGGACCGGGTACGGGCCCGCCCCGCGGAACTCCCCTGGGGGACGTGGGTCGTGGTCTCCCGCGACGGCCAGAAGGCGGTGGGCGCCCTCGGCTTCGGCGGCCCGCCCGATCCCGCGGGCGACGTCTTGCTGGGCTACGCCACCTATCCGGAGTCGGATCGCAAGGGCTACGCCACCGAGGCGGTACGCGGCCTGGTGGCCTGGGCGCTGCAGCAGCCCGGGGTGCATCCGGATCTGCTCCAGCATCCCGCCCGACAACGAGGCGGCGCGTCGAGTAGCCGAGAAGGTCGGGATGCGGATCGTGGGAACCGTGTGGGAAGAGGACATCGACGAAGTCCTGCTCTACGAAGTCGAGAACCCAGCAGGGCCCGGCCGATGAAGATCTACACCAGGACCGGCGACCGAGGGCGAGACCGGTCTCTTCGGCGGCGGCCGGGTCCCGAAGGATCACCCGCGGGTGGCGGCCTACGGCGACGTCGACGAGCTCAACTCCGACCATCGGCGTGGTCCGCGCGACCGCTCCTACCGAGTGGTTCGACGAACTGCTTGAGCCGGCATCCAGCGGGACCTGTTCGCGATCGGCGGCCACCTGGCGAGCCCCGGATCCCGCGAGGGTCACGGCGGCGCTCGAGAAGGCCGACCTCTCCGAGGCACGGGTCCGGCCTTCGAAGCGGACCATCGACGCAGCCGACCGCGAGCTGCCGCCGCTCCGCGCCTTCGTCCTGCCCGCCGGGACCGCCAAGGCGGCGGCGCTGCATCTGGCCCGGACCGTGTGCCGGCGGGCGGAGCGCAACGTCGTGCATCTGTCGCACGAGAGCGCCGGTGCCCCGAACTCTTCCTGGTCTACCTCAATCGACTCTCGGACCTGCTGTTCACACTGGCCCGGCTGGCCAATCACCGCGCCGGCCTGGGCGACGTGACGTGGTAGGTCCGACGCCACCGATCCCGGTCCGCCACGCCCTGGGGAGCTACCCGGTCTACGTCGAGTCGGCGCGCTGGCGATCCTCCCGAATGCTGGCCGCGACTCCTCTCGGAGGCGTTCCCCGACCGGCGTCTGGCGATCATCACCGACGACACCGTGGGCCGCCTCTACTCCGACTGGGCCGGAGGTGCGGGGACCGGGCTGGCCCAGATCCTCACCTTCATTTCCCGCGGGCGAGCGCTCCAAGACCCGCGAGACCTGGCAGGTCCTCACCGATCGGCTGCTGAGCGCGGGGTACGGACGGGACAGCGCGATCGTGGCCCTGGGCGGCGGCGTGGTGGGAGACCTGGCCGGGTTCGTGGCCGCCACCTACCTCCGGGGCGTGCCCTACGCCCAGGTACCCACCACCCTGCTCGCCATGCTGGATGCCTCGGTGGGCGGCAAGGTCGGCGTCGACACGCCTCACGGCAAGAACCTGATCGGCGCCTTTCACCCGCCCGCGCTGGTGGTGGCCGACCCCAACGTGCTCCAGGACCTCCCGCTCGCCGAGTACCGCGGAGGCCTGGCCGAGGCGGTCAAGCACGGACTGATCGCCGACGAGCGGTACTTCGAGTGGATCGAGCGCGGGGTCGACGCCCTGAACGCGCGCGACTCGGCGGCGCTCACCGAGCTCATTCGCCGGAGCGTCGAAATCAAGGCCGGCGTGGTCGGCGAGGACGAACGGGAGGGCGGGAAGCGCGCGATTCTCAATGCCGGGCACAGCGTGGCGCACGGACTGGAGCAGGCCAGCGGCTATCGCCTGGCCCACGGCGAGGCGGTGGCGCTGGGTCTGGTGGTGGAGGCGCAGGTCGCGGAGCATATGCGCCTCGCCCAACGGGGGCTGGCCGACCGGATACGAGCGCTGCTCTCCTCCCTGGGCCTGCCGACGCACAGCGAGTACGCCGCGGCACCCGAACGCGTGCTGGAAGCCATGGGCCGCGACAAGAAGAACCGCGCGGGCGCCATCCGCCTCTCGCTCCCCACGCGATTGGGCGCCATGCACTCGGGCGGCGGCAGCTGGACGGTCGCCGTAGAGCCCGCACTCATCGTGGAGTCGCTGCGCACGCTGGTTTGAGGGGATTTCTTCGTTCTCCGGCAGTCTTCCACACCGCACTACTCCTCAAGTCCTTTCTGCACAGTCAGTTCCCGATCTTTTCCAGACCGGTGTGTGCGTATCCTGTGGGGATAAGTTGACAAACGTGCGAAGCGACTGGGAGGTGAACAATTTGTGATGTGGAAATCTTTTTTTGCTTGACCGACTTTTTAACGCTTCCTATATTCGCACACCTTTTCGACGGTTCAGTCGCGCCGCTTCTCCCTCACAACTCGGTCCCCCTTTCCAACGGGGTGGGTATGTCGTCAGCTGCCGCGGGCAAGAGCAAGCCATTCTTTCGGCCGGCCGCGACCGGCGCCTTCGACCAGTATCTGCACGACATCCAGAAGCTCCCGATGATCACCGATCCTGAAGAGGAACGGCGCCTGGCGCGTCGAGCCCAGACAGGGAGACGAAAAGGCGGCGGAGCGCCTGGTCACGGCCAATCTGCGGTTCGTGATCTCCTACGTGAAGAAGTACCAGGGGCACGGGCTCGATCTGGCGGAGCTGGTGGCGATCGGGAACGAGGGGCTGCTCAAGGCGGTGCGGAAGTTCGACCCGGAGCACGGCGTCAAGTTCATCTCCTATGCGGTCTGGTGGGTACGGCAGGCGGTGCTCAAGGCGCTTGCCGAGCAGACCCGAAGCGTCACGGATCCCGCTCAACCAGAATTCCGCGCTCATCCGGATGTCCCGCACCGAAACCTTCCTCTCCCAGGAGCTGGGACGCGAGCCCACCGACGCGGAGATCGCCGTCGCCCTCAACGACTCCGTCGACAACATCCGCGCCGCCCGCCGCATGACTCAGCGCCGAGATCTCGCTCGACGCCCCGGTCGAGCGACAGCGACAAGGGCGCCAGCACCCTCGGCGAGCGGTTCGCCGGCCCGGAAAGCGGCGACATCGAGGAGCACACCGATTCCCGCCTGACGCGTGAGTTCATCGACCGCATCTTCGAGCGCTACCTCACGCCCCGCGAACGCAAGATCCTCTATCTCTACTACGGTCTCGAAGAAGGCTCCGAGGCGCTGACCCTGGAGAACATCGGGGAGCTGCTCGGTGTCACCCGCGAGCGGATCCGGCAGATCCGGGAGCGCGCCTTCGAGAAGCTGCGCCAATCGCCGGACGTGAAGTCCCTCAAGGGTGCCTGGGTGGCCGCCTAGCGCACCTCTCAAGGGGACGATTAAGGACGGAGGAGAATATCCCTCCGTCCTTTTCGTTTGCCTTGACCGGCCGGTTCCCTGGTCTTTCCCCCGTATATTTCCACCATGCCGGGAATGGTGACGGATGCCCTGGCGCGCGACCTGGCGCGCATCGTGGGACCCCGCTGGGTCCGGGCGCGGGGGAGCGAGCTGGCGACCTACCGGGCCGACGGGCTGCCTACCCACGAGTCCACGCCGCGCCTGGTAGTCCTCCCCGGAAGTCGCGAGGAGGTGATCGCCGTGGTGCGCCTGCTCCACGACGACCGGCATCGCCGTTCGTGGCGCGCGGCGCCGGCACCGGCCTCTCCGGCGGCGCCGTGGCGGACGCCGACGCGGTGCTGATCGTGCTCACCCGCCTGAACCGGATCCTGGCCGTTCACCCCGAGCGGCGTCGCGCGGTGGTCGAGCCGGGTGTGGTCAACGCGCGACTGTCCGAGGCGGCCCTGCCCTACGGCCTCCACTACGTGCCCGATCCCTCCAGCCAGACCGCCTGCACCATCGGCGGCAACGTGGCCGAGAACGCCGGCGGCCCGCACTGCCTCAAGTACGGCGTCACCACCAACCACGTCATCGCGCTCGAGGTCGTGCTGCCCGACGGCTCGGTGGTCCGGCTCGGCTCCCCGCACGGGGAGCCGTGGGGTCCCGACCTGGTCGGCCTCTTCGTGGGCAGCGAGGGGATGTTCGGCATCGCCACCGAGATCACCGTCCGGCTCGAGCCGATCCCGCCGGCGGTGCGCACCATGCTCGCCGATTTCCCGAGCTTCGGGCCGCCAGCGAGGCGGTCTCGGCAATCATCGCCTCGGGCATCGTGCCGGCCGCGCTGGAGATGATGGACCAGGCCTGCGTCGCAGGCGGTGGAGGCGTCGATCTACGCGGCCGGCTACCCGCACCGACGCGGCGGCCGTGCTGCTGGTCGAGCTGGACGGCCCGCCGGAAGCGGTCGGGGCCGAGGTCGGCGTTGGTCGAGGCCCTGCTCCGCCAGCACGGCGCGCGCGACGTGCGCAGCGCCGCCACGGCGGCCGAGCGCGCCCGCCTCTGGCAGGGACGCAAGAAGGCCTTCGGCGCGATGGGTCGGATCGCGCCCGACCTCGTGGTCCAGGACGCGGTGGTGCCCCGCTCCGCGCTGCCCGACATCCTCGATCGCATCGGCGAGCATCCGCGACCGGCTCGCGCCTCAGGATCAGCAACGTCTTCCACGCCGGCGACGGCAACCTGCACCCGTGCATCAGCTTCGACCGGCGCGACCGGGACCTGGCCGAGCGGGTCCGACGAGGCCAGCCAGAGATCATGGACGCCTGCCTGGCCGCGGGCGGCAGCATCACCGGCGAGCACGGCGTCGGATCGGACAAGCTGGACTACATGCCGGTGGCCTTCGACGCCGAGACGCTCGGAGCGATGCGCGCGGTGCGGCGCGTGTTCGATCCCGCCGAGCGGGCCAATCCCGGCAAGGTCTTCCCGGTACACGCCTGCCGGGAATGGGGCCGCGCCGGGACTCCGCGGCAGCAGTGAGTGTAGCGCCATGAAAGAGGCCGCGTTCGACCGTCTGCAGGCGCTCCTGGGACCCGGCGCGTCGAGCGCGATTCCCGGGGCCTGCCCCGCGCCGTCCCCGAGAGCGACGAGCGGCTCGCGCTGGTCTGCCGGCCGCGCAGGAGGAGGGCTGGAAGATCCGGGTCGAGGGCCAGGGCACCTGGCTGCCTCCCGACGCCCCGGCCGATCTGGCGGTGAGCACTCGAGCCTGGGTCGGCGTGCTGTCGGTGAGCCCGGCGACCTGGTGGCTACCGTCCAGGCCGGTGCCCCGCTGGAGACGCTGCGCCGCGAGCTGGCCGACGCGGGGATGTGGCTCGCGCTCGATCCCCCGGGCCGCCCCGAGCGCAGCGATCGGCTCGATCGTCGCCACCGGCACGGCGGGGCCGCTGCGCCACGGCTTCGGTCCGGTGCGCGACCACGTGCTCGGCTGCACCGTCGTCACCGGCGACGGCCGGCTGGTGAAGGCGGGCGGCCGCGTCGTGAAGAACGTGGCCGGCTACGACCTGACCAAGCTCCAGGTCGGCGGGTTCGGCGGCTTCGGCATCATCACCGAGCTGCACCTGCGGCTCCGGGCCCTGCCCCGCGCCGACGTCACCCTGGTGGCGCGCGGGCCCCGCGACACGCTGACCAGCGCGGCGGCGGACGTCACCGCGGCGCAGATCGGCGCGGCGGCGCTCGAGCTGCTCTCTCCCGCCGTCTGGCGGCGAGGCCGACTGGGTGCTGGCGGCGCGACTCCTGGGCACGAGGCCGTGGTGGCCGCCGAGACGCGGCGGCCTGCCACGGAGACGAGCGACCTGGCTGGGAGCCACTCCCGGCCGATCGCAGCGGTCCTTCTGGGGACTGGTGGCCCGCGCCGCCCTGGCGGGGCCCCTGACCCTCCGGCTCGGCGTGCTGCTGGATGGCCTCGACGATACGCTCGATCTGATCCGCGACCAACTCGACGAGCGCCTGGTCTGCGCCGGAGCCGGGAGCGGCGCGGTCCGCTGGACCGGTGAGGCGCCGGTCGAGCGGTTCCGGCTGCTCCGGCGCCACGGCCGCTCGCGAAATCCCGATGACCCTCGAGCGCGCCCCCTGGGAGCTGCGCCGCGCGGTCGGGCACTTCGGCGCGTACCGCGAGGGCGTCGGCCACCTGGTGGGCCGGCTGCGCGAGACGTTCGACCCCGGGTCGCTGCTGAGCGTGGCGCTCGAAGGGGCCCATGGCGACTGAGGTCGTACCGGGACGATTCTCCTCGCTCGACCCCTGCGTGCACTGCGGATTCTGCCTGCCGGCCTGCCCCACCTATCTCGCCACCGGCGACGAGTCCGACAGCCCGCGCGGCCGCATCGTCCTCATGCGCGCGCTCGAGCGGGGAGAGATCCCGGCCACCGACGCCGCGCTCGGCCAGCACCTCGACGCCTGCCTGGGCTGTCGAGGCTGCGAGCCGGTCTGCCCGTCGGGCGTGGGCTATGGCCGCGGAATCGAGGCCGCGCGCGAGCTGTTGTACCAGGCGCGCGGTATGCCGGGACTCGCTCGCTTCACGCTCTGGGTCTTCCGGCCCCCTGGCGCTGGCGCGCCCTCTTCGGCACGGCCCGCTGATTCCGCGATGGAGGACTGGCGCGGCGGCTGGCGGGCTCCGGGCGGCTGGGATTCACCATGGGGATGCTGGCCGCGACTGAGGGATGGAGGGACCCGACGGTACGACACCGAAGCCGCCATCGCGCCCCTCCGACCAGCCGACCGTCTCCCTGTTTCTCGGCTGCGTCATGGAGAGCCTGTTCTCCCATGTCCACGAGGCCACTCGCCGAACCCTGGAGGCCAACGGCTACCGGGTGGTCGAGGTGGCCGGCCAGACCTGCTGCGGCGCGCTGCACGAGCACGCCGGCGACCGCGCCGCCGCGACCGCGCTGGCCCGGGCCAACATCCGCGCCTTTGCATCTTCGACCGGACTCATCGTGGTCAACAGCGCCGGCTGCGGCGCCCTGCTCAAGGACTACGGCCACCTGCTCGACACCGCGGAGGCGCGCGCCTTTGCCGCCCGGATCCGGGACGTGAGCGAGTTGCTGGCCGAGCGGGGACCGCGGCCCGGCGCCCCGCTGGAGATGGATGTGGCCTACGATGCGCCCTGCCACCTGCAGCATGCCCAGCGGGTGCACCAGCAGCCGCTGGCCGTGCTGGGCGCGATTCCGGGGCTGCGATTGCAGCTGCTCCCCGGATTCGACCGCTGCTGCGGCAGCGCCGGCATCTACGGGCTGCTCCAGCCCGAGCTCTCCCGAGAAGTGCTCCAAGACAAGCTGAACGCGATCTCGACCGCCGATCCCCGGCCCCAGATCATCGCCACCGGCAATCCGGGATGCCTGATGCAGATCGGCGCGGGATGCCTGGCCGCCGGACTGCCCATCGAAGTACGCCATCCGGTGGAGCTGCTGGATCGGTCGTACCAGGCCGCGGGGCTCTACTGATGCCCCTGGCCCGGATCGACCGCGCGCGGATGAAACGGCTGCGGCACGGTGCCGTGGTGGTGATCGAGGAGCCGGCCTTATTCGAGGTCACCGGGAGCGGCGCCTTGACCTGCCTCCAGGGCCTTCTCACCAACGATCTCATCGAGCCCGGCGAGCACAGCCTGGTCTATGGTGCGCTGCTCACGCCCAAAGGGATGATCGTGGTGGACCATTGGGTGATCAGGCGGCCGTCGGGCTTCACGCTGATCAGTCCGATCCAGACTCGAGAGCTGAGCCGCGACCTGTTCACCCGGTCACTGCCTCCTCGACTGGCCAAAGCAGAGGACCGGACCGGGAGCCGGAGCGTGGCGTGGCTCTATGGCCCTGCGGTCCTGGACGCGCTGGGCAAGCTCGGCAAGTCGCCCATGCCCGAGGGTCCCCGTCGAGTCACCGAATGGGATGGTGGATCCCTGCTGGTCGCGCGGCCGGGGCCGGCGGCGCCGTTCTCGGCCATGATTACGGGTGCATCGAAGGAGGTGGAGAGTGTCGTGGCTGAGGTGGTGCGGACCGGTGTGACGAGAGGCGACGCCGCCGACCAGCTGGCGGCGCGGATCCTCGCCGGTTGGCCCGCGGTGGGAGCCGAGATCGACGAAAAGACCCTGCCGCAGGAAGTCCGGTACGACGAGATCGACGGCGTGTCCTACACCAAGGGCTGCTACACCGGACAGGAGACCGTGGCGCGGGTCCATTTCCGCGGGCATCCCAACCGGATGCTCCGGGGGCTCCTGTGGACCGGAGGGGCCGACGTGGAGCCGGGCGCGGTGGTGGTCGCGGAGTCATCGGGGTCCGAGGTGCCGGGCAAGCCGACGGCATCGGCCGGCACGGTGCAGAGCGTCCTGCGACTCCCCGACTACGCTCTGGGCCTGGCCGTACTGCGGCGCGAGGTCCCGGCGGACGGATGGGTGACCGCGGGTGGATTCCCCGCGGAGGTCGTGCCCCTGCCCTTTTCCGAGGAACATCTCCGGGGATGATCTTGGTGACCGGAGGCACCGGGCTGGTCGGCCGACACGTCCTGCTCGAGCTCCGCGACCGAGGCCTGCCAACCACTGCGCTGGCGCGTACGTCCGCCGCCGCCGAGTCGGTGAGGCAATTGGGGGCGACGCCATTCGAGGGGGCGGTCGAGGACCCCGCCACCTGGAACCGGGTGGGCGACTGCGCCGCGATCGTCCACTGCGCGGCCATCATCACCGCGCGTGCCCCTTGGGAGCACTTCCGGCAGGTCAACGTCGAGAGCGTACGGTTGGCTGCAGACCGGGCACGACGGCTCGGCATCCCGCTGATTCATCTCTCGTCCGTCGCGGTCTACAGCAGCGCGGACCGGGCCGGGCCCGAGGGCTCGGTGGACGAATCCCGTCCGTTGGGGTCTCTCGAGGACACGGCCTCCTATCCCAGATCGAAGCGCCTGGCTGAGACGGTGCTTTGGGAGGCGGTCGGGGCCGGGCTCAAGGCGCTGGCCCTCCGGCCTTGCCTGATCTACGGCGAAGGCGACCGGCAATTCCTGCCCCGACTGATCGGCATCGCGCGCAAGGGCTGGCTGCCCCTGATCGGCGAGGGAGACCGGCCGCTCAGCCTGGTCCACGCCAGGAACATCGCGTATGCGGTGGGACAGGCGCTCACCCTGAATCGAGGCTGGGGGCGCGCCTACAATGTGGTGAATGAGGACTCGATCACTTCGCGCGAGCTGCTGGCAATGGTAGCCGAGGGCTTGGGCCGGCCGATCCGGACGGTGCGGATCCCGTTCCCGGTCGCGATGGGGGTCGCGCGGGTGGGAGACGTGGTGCTCAAGACCCTGTTGCCCGAGCTGATCGCCACGGGTCCGAGCGGGGCCATCCGGTATTGGCGGGGCGGGAATCCGTTCAACGTGGCGGCGCTGCGGCGGGAGCTGGCCTGGAAGCCGCCAGTGCGGCACCGCGAGGGGATTCCACTCGCGGTGCGCGCGGCGTTGGGAGCCTGAATTACTGGTGCTTGGTGGTGTCCCGGGTCATCATGCTGTCGTGCTGCATGGCCGGCATGCTGTCGTGGCTGGTCGCGGTGTTGGCTGGGGCCTCGGCCTTCTTGGCGCCACTACAGGCAGTCAGGGCGACGAGAACCGCCGCCACGATTACCTTCCTCATATGTACTCCTGTCTGGGGTTGGGTGGAGTCGAACGCGCGCAAGAATAGTCGAGGGCCCTGCGATGTCAAGCTTCGCACTGGGGCACGCCGATCGGGGAACCAATTTCTGGTGAAGGGGTTGAACAGCAGATGAGCATGCCACGCACACTGGGGGACTTGAAGCAGAGCCCCTGGGGTGAACCGCCGTTGCGCGGTCGCACGGTTCGCGACGAGATCCGATCCCACCTCCTCCAGCGACTCGAGGCCGGCGGCGAGCTGTTTCCGGGCATCCTGGGGTACGACGACACCATCGTGCCCCAGATCACCAACGCCCTGCTGGCCCGCCACCATTTCATTCTGCTGGGGCTTCGAGGTCAGGCCAAGAGCCGGATCCTTCGCCAACTCACCGGATTCCTCGACGAGCGGATCCCGGTCGTCGCGGGGAGCGAGGTGAACGACGATCCCTTCGCGCCCATCTCCAAGTACGCTCGCGACATGCTGGCCGAATGCGGAGACGCGACGCCGATCGCGTGGCTGGGCCGGGACGCGCGCTACGTCGAGAAGCTGGCCACGCCCGACGTGACCATCGCCGACCTGATCGGCGACGTCGATCCGATCAAGGCGGCCCGCGGCGGACACCTGCTCTCCGACGAGCTCACCATGCACTTCGGTCTGCTGCCCCGCGCCAATCGCGGCATCTTCGCCATCAACGAGCTGCCCGACCTGAGCGGCAAGGTGCAGGTGGGCCTGTTCAACATCATGCAGGAGGGCGACGTCCAGATCAAAGGCTACCCGGTGCGCCTGCCGCTCGACGTGCTGCTGGTGTTCACCGCCAATCCCGAGGACTACACCGCCCGCGGCAAGATCATCACGCCGCTCAAGGACCGCATCGGCTCGGAGGTCATGACGCACTACCCGCGGACCGTCGAGCTCGGCATGGCGATCACCGCCCAGGAGAGCTGGATCGAGCGGGGCGGCCGCCGGGTCCAGGTGCCCGACTTCATCCTGGAGCTGATCGAGCGGGTGGCCTTCGAGGCGCGCCAGGACAAGCGGGTGGACAAGCGTTCGGGCGTGAGCCAGCGGCTCCCGATCAGCGTGCTGGAACATGCCGTCTCCAACGCGGAGCGGCGCGCGATCCTGAGTCAGGAGTCGCAGGTGGTCCCGCGCGTGAGCGACGTCTACGCCGCCATGCCGTCGATCACCGGCAAGCTGGAGCTGGAGTACGAGGGCGAGCTGCAGGGCGGCGACGCCATCGCGCGGGAGCTGATGCGCCGCGCGGCGGGCAAGGTATTGGAGGAGCGGGTGTCGCAGAGTCTGGACGGAGTCGTAGCCTGGTTCGATCAGGGCGGCGCCTTGAAAGTGAGCGACACCGAACGGAGCGAGCTCTGCCTGAAGGCCTTCGACACGGTGCCGGGACTGCTCCCGGTGATCACCGAGGCCGGTCTGGCCACCCGCCGGGAGCCCGGCAAGGCGGTCGCCGCGTGCGAGCTGGTGCTGGAAGGGCTTGGCCGCCCAGAAGCGGATCACCCGGAGCGAGGAGCTGGGGTTTACCCGGGCGAGGCCGGACCGGAGAGAACCGCCCTACAAACAGTACTGAGTCCTGGGTACTGAGTACTGAGTAGTCTCCGCGATTCACTCAGTCCTCAGTCCTCAGCACTCAGTCCTTTCTTCTAGTCCACCCCATCGCCCTCGCCCGTCCCACCACCACCTCCGCGGCCCCCGGGAAGCCCAGCCGCTCGGTATTGAGCACCATGTGGAAGTTGATCGGGTCGTCCCAATCGCGCCCATAGTGCTCGCGGTGGTAGCGGGACCGCTCGGCGTCGGTCTCGTCGAGGGCGCGCTCCGCGTCTCGAGCGTCGAGCTTGAGGCGTTCCATGATCACCCGAACCCGGAAGGGTTTGGGCGCCACCACCCGGACGTGCAGCGCGTCCGCCTGCCGGCTCAACACCGCCACCGCGGCTCGGCCCACCAGCACCGCTCGGCCCTGGGCCGCCACTTCCTGAACCACGGTCTCGGTGATCCGGAGCAGATGCGGCTCCTCGAGCGCAGTCCCCACCGCCACCCCCGGCACCGCCAGCTCCTCGGAGGAGGCGGCCAGGGTCCGGGCCAGACGTTCCACGAATCCGGGCGTGCGCTCATCGAGGCGCGCCACTTCCTCGTGGGTGATCCCGGCCCGCCGGGCAACCAGATCCACGATCTCGTTATCGACCACCGACCAGCCCAGCCGTTCCGCGACCAGTTTCGCGACCGCCGAGCCGCCGGCGCCGAATTGCCGGGAGATGGTGATGAGCATGGTCGTTAGATATGGCGCCGTGAGAGGGGAAAGGGGAGAGGGCACCAGGAACCGGGCACCAGGTACCAGGGGTGAGGCAAGAGGCACGAGGCAAGAGGCTGGGATGACGGTTGCGGGTACCCGGTGCCTGGTGCCTGGTACCGTTCACCCACGCCTCATGCCACTCCCCTCACCCTGCTCATCTCCGCCTCCCCCACTCGCCATCCCAACCGCAGTGTACCGACCAGGCAGAAGGCTCCACCCACGAGCAGCGCCGAGCGGACGCCCCAGTGCTCGGAGACGAATCCGGCCTGGAAGGCTCCCAGTGGGGCCATGCCCAGCACCATGAGCGAGTAGTAGCCCATGATGCGGCCCCGCAAGTAATCAGGCGTGGTGGTCTGGAGAAAGGTGTTGGTCACCACGTTGTTGAGCACCATGGTGCAGCCGGCCACGGCCAGGAACAGGGCCGCGGCCCAGTAGCGAGGGACCAGGCCCACCGTCATCACCGCCAACCCGAACACCACCCCGCTGGTCCGGAGCAGCAGGCTCGCGCCGGAATCGGTGGCCGGCGGCGGCCATGGCCAGTCCCCCGACCGTCGCGCCCAATCCAACCGCGGACATCAGGCCGCCGTAACCGGCCGCATTGGACTTGAGAACGTCCCGCGCCAGAACGGGCAGCATGGGAATGAAGGAAAAGCCGAACACGCTGAAGATCGCGGTCTGGAGCAGCAAGCGGCGGGCGCCCGCGTCGCCCCGGGCGTACTCGAGGCCCGCGCCGAAGCCGAGCCCGCTGGCGTGGCCTTCGGGCGTGGGCGGCTCCTCGGGGAAGCGCATCAGCAATAGCCCCACGATCACGGCCAGATAGCTGGCCGCATTCACGAAGAAGCAGGCCGCCAGGCCCACCGCGGCGATCAGCACACCGGCCAGGGCCGGTCCCAGGATCCGGGTGAGGTTGAAGGCCGAGGCGTTGAGCGCGATGGCGTTCATCAGGTCCTCGGTCCCCACCATGTCGATAATGAAGGCCTGCCGGATGGGAACCTCGAAGGCGCTCAGCGTCCCCAGCAACACGGCGAGGGCCATCACCCAGGCCACCGTCACCCATCCCCATTGGGTCAGGATGGCGATGGTGAGCGCCTCGCAGAGCATGAGGCTCTGGAGCAGCACCAGCGCGGGCCGCTTTCGCACCCGGTCCGCCACTACGCCACCGTAGAGGGTCAGGAGCAGGATCGGAAACGAGCCCAGCGCGGCCACCAGGCCGACCTTGAAGGCGGAATTGGTGAGCTGCAGCACCAGCCACCCCAGCGCCACGGTCTGCATCCAGGTGCCGCAGAGCGAAATGAGCTGCCCACTGATGAAGAGCCGGAAGTTCCGGTGGCGGAGGGCGCCGGGCAGGCGGAAAGAGAGCACCGGGGAAATCTAGACCGGATCGCCCGGAGCAGGCCGGGGGCGCACGAGTCCCGAAGTTGGCACCTTACCCGCGAGTGGGGTTAGGATAAGGGAGGGGGGCACGACCATGCGCTTCACCACCTACTCCAAATTCGTTCCCGAGCTGGCGGACGCGGTCAACCTCCAGGCGCTGCTCGACCAGCTGAGCGACTTCCTGCTCCAGTCCGGGTTTGCGGGCGGCTCCAATCGTTCTGGGACGAGGGCGACCAGGGAGACGGCCGCACCCTCGATGCCCTCCGGCAGGCCATCCTGCAGGCGCTCGATCGAAGTCGGGCCAGCTCACGCCTGAGATGCTCAAGGTGCTCCGGGGAGAATCCACCGGCGAGCCCGAGCGCGACCAGGAAGTGGAGCGAGGCGCTGGCCGAGCTGATCGACCAGATCGTGCGGCGGCTGATCGACGAGGGGTACCTCAACGTCGAGCAGGCGCCCCAGATGCCGGCAGGTTACAGCGCCGTCCTGGGGCCCGGCGGGCCAGGCCGCCGCCGCCGCTCGGCAAGTGCAGTTCAGCCTGACCGAGAAGAGCATCGACTTCCTGGGCTACAAGACCCTGAAGGACCTGCTGGGCAGCATCGGGAAGTCGAGCCTCGGCGCCCACGAGACGCCGTACCTGGCCACCGGCGTCGAGGCCGAGTCGGTGAGCAAGCCCTACGAGTTCGGCGACGTCCTGAACCTGGATGTTCCCGGCGACGCTGAGCCGCGCCATCGCACGCGAAGGGACTGGGCGTCCCGATCAACCTCGAGTACGGCGACCTCATGGTGCAGCAGTCCGAGTACCGCTCATCGGCGGCGACGGTGCTCATGCTCGACTGCTCGCACTCGATGATCCTCTACGGCGAGGACCGATTCACCCCGGCCAAGAAGGTGGCCCTGGCCCTCACCCACCTGATCCGCACCCAGTACCCCGGCGACTCCATCCAGGTCGTCCTGTTCCACGACTCGGCGGAGGAGATCCCACTGGCGGCGCTGGCCAACGCCCAGGTCGGGCCCTACCACACCAACACGGCGGAAGGGCTCAAGCTGGCGCGCCGGATCCTGCTGGCCCAGAAGAAGGACATGCGCCAGATCATCATGATCACCGACGGGAAGCCCTCGGCGCTGACCATGCCGGACGGGCGGACCTACGTGAATTCGATGGGCCTGGATCCCCAGATCCTCAAGGCCACCTATCGCGAAGTCTCCAACTGCCGGCGGGCCGGAATCATGATCAACACGTTCATGCTGGCGCGGGACCGGAGTCTGGTGGAGTTCGTGAAGCAGGTGGCCCAGCTGTGCCGGGGAAAGGCCTACTTCACCAACACGATGACGCTGGGTCAGTTCATCCTGATGGACTTCATGAAGCGGAAGACGAGGACGGTGAGGTAGAACAATCGCAGAGCCGGGATGACCGCGTGAAAGCATTCACCACAGGGGGCTCACTCCGAGGTCATATCAAGGTCGGCCTCTTATGGGGAATGTGCATGGCAGGTGGCTTTTCCTTGTACGCTATTACTGTTTGGCTACTCAACGGGATGAGAATGCTCCAAGGGGACAGCATCCTTGAGGTGTTGGCTTTCTATTGGGTTGGAGGGGCCATTGGCGGCCTCCTAGGCGGGGTACTCAGCGTGTGGGCGAAGAAGCAATGGTCCTACACGCTCATAGGGTTGATGGTCGGCACAGCGTTCGGGGGTGTGCTGTGGGTTCTGCCCTTCAGCCGGGGTGAGGGTCAGACAGCAGTAACCAACCTCGTGGCAGGCGCACTGATAGGATTGGTGTTTGCAACAATCTTCTGGGAGTTGTACGAGGAGAAGAGCCGAGGCAATCGGCCACAGCGCTGATCCACTTGCCAGGGCTTTCACTCACAGCTTGAGCAAAGCAACCATAGCCCCGAGAGTCGCCACCCATAGCATCAGATTCATCCGACCAAGCCGCCCCTCGACCGCATTGATTCGGGCCAACAGACCTCCTTCCAACCGGGCCAGCGCGGCCTCAAACTGACTCATCCGCTGATCCAACCTGGCCTCGAGTTGGGCCGTTCGCAGGTCGATCCTGGATTCGATTTGCGCCGCGCGCTGCTCGAGCTTCGCGTCGAACCGGGCGAAGTTGAGCTCGTTCAGCTCGCGAAGGTCGCTACGATACGTGGCGTCCACTTGATTGAACCACTCCACCAGCTCGTTGGTCAGGTCGTCCCCGAAGCGCTCATAGAACTTGCGGGACAATTTCGCCGTAACCGGCATGCATACTCCTCGGTCGATTCCGGCGATAGCCTAATGTATGCTCGGCGCCAGGTGCCAATCAATTCCACCCCGGTAGGGTCCTCTTACCGCGGCCCCCTGCTAACTCCCCGCCACCACCTGCTTCACATACTGCCCCTGCTTCAAGGTCGCCGTCGAATCCACCCGGTTGACCAGCGCCAGCTCCGAAAGACTGATTGCCGAGGGGTAGGTCCTGTTGAACTCGGCCAGAGTCATGCTCCGGGTCAACGGATGCACCCTGATCCGGTTGGGCTGGACGGCCAGGGCCTTGGGATCGGTCAGCGCCTTGAAACTGGTGAGTGAGGTGCGAATGGTGCGGGCGTAGTTTTGATACGAAGCGGCCTTGGCGAAGCCGATCAGGGCATAGGTGCGGTTCTGGTAGGAGACGAAGGTGGCCTGGCCGGCCAGGGAGGTTTGTTCGGCCTGGGCCTGGAACTCTCCAGAGACCGCCGACAGACCGTTCACCTGCTCTCTCCTGGTCTGGCCAGGAGTGATTCCCTCACCGGCGAAGAAGCTCTTGGCGGATTCCTCCGGCGAGGCACCACCCAGGGTCAGCTGCACCACGGCGTCCTGCTGAGGGCTCACCGCCACTACGCCACCGGCCCGATTCTGAATCTTCCACCCCTCGGGGAACGCCACCTGGAACTTCAAGTCGGGATGCAAGAAGGTGGCGCCCTGCGTGAAGCCCTGGCGCGGGTTTTCGCCGTAGACCATGCCGTCAATGATCTTGAGATAATCCTCTTGGCCCAGCCGCTTGCTGGACCAGTCGGTCTGGGTGGCGGCGATCCGAGCGTCCACCGCTGAGAGCCGGTTCTCGGGGGCCGGGTGAGTGGATTGCCACTCGGGGACCCGGGCGCCGCCTGCCGCCTTGGTGACCCCGTCCAGGGTCTCGAACACCCCGCGCATGGCCCGCACATCCCAGTTCTGTTTGAGGGCGTAGCGGTATCCCAGCTCGTCGGCCTGGCTCTCGTCTCCCCGGGAGTAACTGAGGAAGAGCAGCTGGAGACCGGACTGCGCGGCCCCGGCCAGGTTGGCGAACGTGGTGGAGACGATGCTGCCCACCGCCAATCCCATCTGAGCCAACTCCTCCCGGGTGATCTGCCGGGCCGAGTGCCGCGCGGTGACGTGGCCAACCTCATGGCCCATGACGCTCGCCAATTCGGCCTCGGACTCGAGGTCGGTCATGATGCCACGGGTGACGAAGATGAAGCCGCCGGGGAGCGCAAAGGCGTTCACCGCGGGATCGTCCACCACCTGGAACCTCCAGGGCAGCTGCGGTCGTTCCGACCCGGCGGCCAGTTTCTGGCCGATCCGGCTCACATACGCCTGCACCGCGCTGTCGGCGTAGAGGCCGGCCTCGCGGGGCACCGCGTCGGCGGCCTCCTTGCCCATGGCGATCTCCTGGGACTCGGAGACCAGGATGAATTCCTTCTGGCCGGTGGCGGGGTTGACGGAGCAGGAGCCGGACGCGATGGCCCCCAGCCCCACCGCCAGCCATATCACCACCCTCCGTCCGGCGCTCATGCGTGCGGCCATCGCCAGCCGAAGGTGCCGGCAGTCAACAGCGCGTAGATCAGGCCATCGAAGCTGTTCTTGATGGTGATGCGCCAGGGGCAGCCGCTCCAGATCGATTGCACCGCCATCGCCCCGGCATACCCCAGGAAGGCGGTGGCGCCGGCCACGCGGAACACCTGGAGGTACACCGTGCCGGCGGGGAGCACCCGGCCGGTCACGTAGGCCACGAACACCGAGATCACCACCGTATAGATGAACCACTGGACCAGGGCGGGTGTCATGGTCATGGGGCCCGCCTTGCGAATGGTGATGATGGCCAGCGGTCCCTCCTCGAACTTCTTCAGCACCTCGGGCTTCTTGAAGTCCGCCATATCCATCACATGGGGGACGTGATACTGACCCGGGGGCAGGTTCTGTTTCTTGAGCGCCTGGCGCAGCGCCTCCTCGTCCGAGGCAGGCCGGTAGTCAGACTTGTGGTAGCCCAGGACCATGTGGATGAGGGTGCTGGCGGCGAAGATGAAAACGGCCGAGAGAATGATCGGCAGCCACAGCGCGGTGAGAGGAACCATGCCGAGCCTCCGGGGAGAAGGATGGCCCGCCCAAGCGGCAGGCGGGTGATGGTGGATCGAGATGCCGGAACCGCCGCCTTCAACTTACGGTTGGGCGAAGAGAGCGCAAAGGCGGGGCGGCAAGGGACCGAGGCCCGGGTTCGGCGGTTCCCGAGGGCGCGGGAAGTTCCGAAAAGGCACCGGGAAATATCCTCAGGACCCACCTGAGCGTCACCTCACGGGAGCCAGTGGATGTCTCCTGTGGCTCCCGCACTACGCTCCGCCTCCGTTTGTCCTTGCCGCGCATCCACACTGGTCAAAACCGAGAATATCCGGCCCTAGCGGGGTGGCCTCGCGCGCTCTATCGTATGGCCGGGAGCCAGCCACAAGACTCCACCTCGTAACCCAAGACCCGATCGCAATGGAGCCCACCCTCAGCTGTCCCCGCTGTAACGGCAGCCTGGAGCTTGGGGCGCGGTTTTGCCAGAGCTGCGGCCTGAACCTGTCCGGCGATCAGCCGCTGGTGACGGCGGCCCCCGGCACGGGGACCGGCGCCCTTCAGTTGGCGCCGGCCCAGGTGGATCTTCTGGTTCAGGCCACGCTGGGCGAATACGAGATCCTGGGTGAACTGGGTTCTGGCGGCATGGCCACGGTCTACCTGGCGCATGACATCGCGCTCAACCGCAAGGTGGCTATCAAGCTGATGTCTCCCGCCTACCTGCACGGGCCCGACATGGTGGCGCGGTTCAAGCGGGAGGCGAGGACGGCGGCGGCCCTGAGCCACCCGCACATCATTCCGGTCTACGCGGTGCGCGAAGGGGAGCAGGCCCTCTTCTTCGTGATGAAGTATGTGAAGGGACGGACGCTGGACTCGATCATCAGCGGGATGGGACCGCTGCCCCTCACCATGATCCGGAGCATCCTCCTGGAAGTGACCGCCGCGCTGGACTACGCACACCGCGAAGGCGTGGTGCATCGGGACATCAAGCCCGGCAACATCATGGTAGACGAAGAAGGGTTCGTGATGGTGACCGACTTCGGGATCGCCAAGGCCATGCAGGGGGAGACCCTGACCATGACCGGGACCACGGTCGGGACGCCCAGCTATTTGAGCCCCGAGGCCTGCACCGGCGGACCGGTGAATCAGGCGGCGGACCAGTACTCGCTGGGCGCGGTGGCTTACGAGATTCTGACCGGCAAGCCGCCCTTCGAGGCCGAAAACAGCATGGCCATGATGTACGCCCAGGTGCACACGGTGCCGCGGCCCAGCACCCAGATCCGGAGCGACTGTCCGACCGAGCTGAACCAGGCCATCATGCGGATGCTGGCCAAGAATCCGGCGGAGCGATTCCCCAGCATGCACGACGCGGCCACGGCCATCGGGCTGGCGCTTCCCAACCCGGGCGACGGGGTGCGCACCCAGATCGGACTCCTGGCCCGGAACCGCCCCGCAGTTTCCGTGGAGGCGAATCGGCTGACGCCGACTTCCTGGCCGGGCGGCCGACCCATCTCCGGCGGGCGCCCTCGCGCTGTCGTGACTCCGGCCGGCGCCGACGCTCCCACCCTGCCCCTCACGACCAGGCCCAACCGACTGCTGATTGGTGTGGGCGCCGCGGCCTTGGGTCTGCTCGCGTTACTGTTGCTGCGACCCCGGAGCCAACCAGCCCCGGTTCTAGCCCCGGCGGCCGCTACGATCTCCTCCACCGACAGCCTCTGGATCCACACCCGCGGCGCCGCGGAATTCGCTCGGCAGCGCGCGGTCGCGGCCGGAGTGCCGGCCAAGGCGCTGGCGGGAGCCGATTCTCTCTTCGATCAGGCCCTGGCCGAAGCCTCGGCGGGTCGAAAGGCGGAGGCTGCGGTCCTGATGACCAAGGCTTCCGGCATCTTCGCCGACGCGGAGAAGGCCACTCTGGCCAAGGCTCCAACACCGGCGGCGCCGGCCATGCCGTCCAGGACGAAGGTACCGCCCAAGGCCGCGGCCGCGACAGCATCCACGGCGCCGGCCGCCGAGCCGGTGGCCGCGAAACCGGCACCGCCCGAGTCGCTGGCCATCGCGGAGTACTACACCGAGCTCAAGCGCGCCATCGACGCCCGCCAGCTGGCGGAGATCAAGCGGCTGTTGCCCAACCTCTCCGGCAAGGAAGAAGGTCAGTGGCGGAAGCTGTTCGAGGACCGCAAGGTGACGGGGATCGAGTCCGGCTTCTTCGTGAGCGAGGTCCAGACCGATGGCGACCAGGGCGTGGCCCACGTGATCTACGACCTCACGGTCACCAAGGATGGCAAATCCAACATGCGGCAACAAGACCAGAGAGTCCTGCTCTCACGAGGTCCACAGGGCTGGCGGCAGATCAGGGTGGAGGAAGGGAGATAGGGAGGAGTCCAACCGTTCGCCCGCGCTCCCCCCGCGGAACCGGCGGCCTCAGGGCGAGAGGTCGATAACCGCGGAGTAGGCCAGGATCGGGTCGGGGCTCTGCTCCAGGCTTTGGCGATAGGTGGCGCAGTCGAAGGGGACCAGGCCTTCGAAGAGCTGCTTCTGGTTCACCACGACGCGGATCGGCCCTTCCCTGGGCAGGAGATCCTCGCGCAGCAGGAGCCGGAGGCGTTTCACGTTCCTGGTGGTGAGCCGGATCGTGTTGTCTCCCTCGATCCGGCCTTCGACGGTGGCCGGTTCCTGCGCGGCGAGCTTAGCGGCCGACTCGAGGGTCAGGGTCCCGGCCCCGGAGCTGGCACCGATCAGCCCGTCTCCCCGTTCCACGATCTCGACCCAGTAGTGCCGGGTGTAGCGCACCCCGCGCAGCATAAAGGCGATGGACCTGGGCAGGGCCCGCTGCTCGAACCGCTGCATGAACGCGAGGGTGCGCCCCTCGTCGGTGCGGCCCAGGATCACCTCGTGGCCCAGCTCCTTGAAGTAGTGGGCCTCCGCCGGGGCCGCGCGTTTGCCCAGCTGCTTGACCGTCACCTCGGTCGCCAGCGGGGCGATGGTGCTGTCCCGCCGTCCGTGGAGGAAGAGCAGCGGGAGATTGGCGGTGTTGCGCGGCTCGGGCGGCCCGTCCCCCGCCACCCCCGGGTACAACACACCGGCCCCCATGGCGGAGACCGCGGCGCTGAATCGCTGAGGCCAGAGGTTGGCGAAGTAGAAGACCCCGGTACCGCCGTTGCTCATCCCCGAGACATAGATCCGCTGAGGGTCCACGTTGAAGTCGCGCTCGAGCTGATCGAGCAAGGCGTCCACCATCCCGGTCTGATCACGCCACCACCACCAGCCCGACGCGTGCGGGTAGACGGCCAGGTACCCGGTCCGGGTCATGACCCACCGCACCAGCAGCATGGCGTCCATGGCGGAGCCGGCCCCCCCTGAGAGGTAGATCAGGAGCGGAGTCGGGGTGTCGCTCCGATAGTCGTCGGGCACCTGGAGCACGAAGGGCCAGCCCTGGTAGCCGGCGGCGGTGAGGGTTCGGAGCCGGATGCCCGGTGGCTGCGCCGGATAGCGACCCTCCTGCCGGCGCGTGAGCTGCGCGGTGTCGGCTCTGCAGCTCGCGGCGCTAGCCCCGGAATCGGCCGCCGGCCGCGCCCACGCGCGGGCCGCCGAGCGCACGAAGTAGTCGCTATCGCGCCGGGCCGGCTCCAGGAGGCTTTGGGCCTTTTCTCCAGTGGAGGCGATCACCTGCGCGGCCAGGGATCGCACGCGGGGATCGGGACTCTGGAGCAGCGGAGCGACCGGATCCAGCGAGGGCGGCACCACACCCCGACGGTAGGCGACGGCGAGGGCCAATCGGGTGGCGGTGGTGTCGCCCGAGGCGAGCAAGGGCTCGAGCCGCGACCACTCGGGTGCGGGGCTCTGGTCCAGGTCGAGCGCCGCCAACGCCCCCAGCCTGGTCTCCGGGTCGCCCAGCCAACCCTCCACCTGCTCGCCGCGCCGGCGCTCGACCAGCTCCAGGGTCACCCGTTCGGTCATCTTCTCGTGTTGGACAGACGCGCCCTCGAGCTCGATGCGCTGCAGCAGACCGGATTGGGGACAGTACCAATAGCGAAGCTGCAGGAGGTCACCGGGACGGTCCTGACCCGGCGTCGGCACCAACCCGGGCCCGGTGCCTTCGAGGCGCAAACAATCCTGCGCCCCCTGCTTCTCCCACCCGACCGCGCGATACCGCAGGCTGGGCCCGCTCGCCCCGCTGGAGGACCAGGTGTCACCGGGCTTGACCGGAGTGGGGGGAAGCAAGGCCAGCTCGACCGCGACCCAGAGCATCGGGCTGGGCCACTCCCGACTCACGATCGGCGGTAGTCGGGCGATGCCACCGAGGCTCAGCACGTTGGCCTCCGCCAGCGAGGCGGGAGGACGCTGGGCCTCGAAGTCGGAACGGTTCGCCTTCAGGAGATCCTTGCCACCCAGCTCGTACCGGGTCAGCGTCATCCCGCTGCGATTGCGCTGCAGACCGACCACGATATCCTGGTCGTGCAGGCCGGTCACCAGGAGGTGATCGGTGCCCGTGGCTCGACTCTCCATGACCAGCAGGTCCGGAGGGCGACCCGGCCCCATGGGAGGCGCCCCCCGTCCGTCCACTTCGCGCCGGTAGGTCTCGCGGTAGACCAGGTGGTCGCCGGGACGCAGGTCATAGCGGAGCAGGATGGCGCTGTCCGGCGGTACCGGTCCACCGCCATTCAGGGTGGCGAGGAGTACGGCGAATCCGGTGAGTATCACGGCTGGGAGCCGCTCATCGAGCGCCTTCCCTTTGGGGGTAGATCGAAGACGTGATGCTGTGGGGGCGATCCGGTCCGACGTTCCACCAGCGGAACATAGACCCGATGACACCAGCAGAACGAGGGGCGATCCCAAAAGGTTGCGAGCGCCAGGTGCGGTCGATGGGTCGGGATCGGGGGGCTGAAACGAGGCCCAGCACTCCGCCGTATGAGGAAGAAACTCATCACCCTCCACTCGCCAACCGACGATGACTCTACACCCAGACGCCCCACGGGTGCTCCCTGAGCCCCACACCATGCAGCCGGCCGCCGCCGGCGCCGAGCGTCTCGTCGTCAAACGGGACGGACGCCGGGACCTCATTGGCGTTTCGGAAGTGGACTGGATCGAGGCGGCCAGCAACTACGTGCGGCTCCACGTCGGCCAAGAGATTCACCTGATGCGAGAGACGCTGAGCGGCCTGGCCGAACGGCTCGGCAACGGCCGCTTCCTGCGGATCCACCGGACCACCATCATCAATGTGGACCGGATCCGGGAGATCCAGCCCTGGTTCTCCGGCGAGTACATGGTGATTCTCAAGGATGGCACCAAGCTCAAGGTGAGCCGGGGCTATCGGGCCGAGGTGGCGAGGTGGATGGGGAGGGGGCTGTGAGGATGCCGAAGGGCGCTCGCCGATTGCCGATTGAGAATGAAGGAATGAGGGAATGAGGGAATGGGGGAGTGGGGGAGTGAGGGAATGGAGACAGTGACCAGCGACCAGCGACCATCGACCACTAACCCATCTCTCCACCATGCCTACACACCGTCTGAGCCGGCTCCTGTTGGTCGCCCTCGCCCTGGGATGCACCAAGGCGGCGGACCCCAAGCAGACCGAAGCGGCCTTGCTGGCCGCGGACCGGGCCTTCAATCAAGCCACCAGCGAGCGGGGGGCCGACGGCTGGGCGGAGTACTTCGCTCCGGACGCGCTCCAATACGGCGGCGGATCGAAGCCGACCGAAGGACCCGCCGCGATCCGCCAGGAGATGTTGGGGACCCTGAAGCCGGGGAACCGGCTTACCTGGGAGCCCACCCGGGCCTTCGCCTCGACTGGGGACCTGGGCTATACCATCGGGCGCTGGGAATTCACCGGGGCCTCGGGCGGGCCGGCGGCCCATGGGAGCTACGTGACCATCTGGCGGAAGCAGCCCAGCGGGAAATGGCTGGTGGTCCTGGATATTGGGAATCCGGACAAGTGAGGGCGGGGGGGACAAGACGGACAAGGAGGACAAGGCGGAAAGGATGGACAAGGAGGAGCCCGCCTTGACCGACCTGT
The DNA here is from genome assembly GCA_963704015.1 of uncultured Gemmatimonadales bacterium. Taxonomy (GTDB): domain Bacteria; phylum Gemmatimonadota; class Gemmatimonadetes; order Gemmatimonadales; family GWC2-71-9; genus DATIWD01. Next base: position 913 of record CAVPGI010000003.1, on the reverse strand, counting down.
CCGACCTGTCCGTCCTGTCCATCGTGTCCGTCCTCCCCCTCCCCTGCCCTCTAGCGCCGGCAGGCGCCGGGGATTTGTTTCCCCTCATGCCGGCCCATGCGGTCCTCACCGAGCTTCAAGCCGCGTTTCTCCAGGCCGCGATCACCGCCGGGCTCGCGGTCCTCTGCTCCATCCTCTACTTCCGCTTCCATAAGCCCTATTTCCTCTGGTGGTCGGTCGCCTGGACGCTATACGTCCTCCGGTTGGGCGCCATCGTCGTTTTTCTCATCACCGCCTCCAAGAGCTGGCTCTTCTGGCACCAGATCATCACCGGCTGGACCGCGCTGACCCTGCTTTGGGCCGCGCTGGTCTTCTCGCGACGCCTGCGCTGGCGCTGGGGCTACGGGCTGCTGGCGCTGTTCCCGCTGGTCTGGAGCTACGTCGCCATCTACCTGCTGGACGACTTCCTCCTGGCCGCGGGGCCGGCGGTGGTGTTCCTGAGTCTCGCGACCCTGTGGACCGGCATCACCTTCGTCCGGGACTGGCGGCGGACCGGGGCCAGGGGCTCCGGCCACCTGGCGATCGCCTTTCTCCTCTGGGGCCTGCATCACCTCGACTATCCCCTGCTCCGGGCCCGGGGCGCCTGGAGCCCCTGGGGTTACTATCTGGACATCCTGTTCGAGCTGGCGGTGGGCGCCGGCATCGTGCTGCTGGTGTTGGAGGACCTCCAGCGCGGCGTGGGAGCGCTGGCCGCGCTCTCGGGAGACATCCGCAGCGGCGGCCAGTCGAGCGACGGGCTCGGCGCCCTGCTGGAGCGCCCGCTCCGGCTCCGGGGTGTGCGCGGGAGTGCCATGTATCTCCGCCGGGGCGGTCAGGGCAGCTTCGTGCGCGGAGCCGGTACCTGCGCGGAGTGGGCGGGCCGGGAGCCCGAGGG
>CAVPGI010000002.1:0-500378 GCA_963704015.1 uncultured Gemmatimonadales bacterium | reverse complement strand
CGATCTTGTCGAGCTCCTCCTCCATGTCGGAGGTGAAGTCGACGTTGAAGATGTCGGGGAACTGCTTGACCATCACCTTCTCCACGGTCTCGCCGAGCTCCGTGGGGAAGAAGCGACGCTGCTCGAGCTCGACGTACCGCCGGTCGGCGAGCGCCGAGATGATCGACGCGTAGGTCGACGGCCGACCGATGCCGAGTCGCTCCAGTTCCTTGACCAGGCTGGCCTCGGAGAAGCGCGGCGGCGGCTCGGTGAAGTGCTGGCTCGGCGTGATGGACCGCACCTCGACCCGTCGCCCTGCTTCCAGCGGGGGGATGGGCGGAAGGTCGTCCATCGTCTTCCCTTCTTCCTTCTCACGGCCCTCGGTGTAGAGCACGTGATAGCCGTTGAACACCATCACGGAGCCGGTCGCCCGCAGGAGGTACTCGCCCAGGTCGAAATCCACGATCGTCATGTCGTACACGGCGGGCGTCATCTGCGACGCGACGAACCGCTGCCAGATCAGCTGGTAGAGCCGGAACTGGTCGGGCTCCAGGTAACGCGCACCTCCTCGGGGCGGCGGCGCACCTCGGTGGGCCGCACGGCCTCGTGGGCGTCCTGCACCCGCGCCGACTTGGACACGTAGGTGTTGGGCGTCTCGGGCAGGTACCCCTTGGCGTAGTTCTCCCCGATGAAGGCGCGGACCGAGGCGATCGCAGCATCCGACACCCGGACCGAGTCGGTCCGCATGTAGGTGATCAGGCCCATCGGCCCGTCCTCGCCGACCTCGATGCCTTCATAGAGGTCCTGGGCCGCCCGCATGGTGCGCCGCGAGGAGAAGCCCAGCTTCTTGGCCGCTTCCTGCTGGAGGGTGCTGGTGGTGAAGGGCGCCGCAGGGCGCTTCTTCCTGTGCCGCTTCTCGACCTTGGTGACGACGAACGGGAGCTTCTTGAGCGCAGAGACGACCGCCCCCGCCTCGGCCTCCGTGTGGAGTTGCGGGTTGTGGCCGCCGATCTTCTTCAGTTCGGCCTCGAACTCCTGGCCGCCGTGGGCGCAGAGCGCGGCGACGCTCCAGTACTCCTGCGCCACGAAGGCCCGGATCTCCCGCTCCCGCTCGACGATGAGGCGGAGGGCCACGGTCTGCACCCGCCCCGCGGACAGCCCCGTCTTGATGCTCTTCCAGAGCAGAGGGCTCGCCTTGTAGCCCACCAGGCGGTCAAGAATGCGGCGGGCCTGCTGGGCATAGACCTTCTGGTCGTCGATCCGCCCGGGGGACTTCATCGCCTCCTGGATGGCGTCCTTCGTGATCTCGTGGAAAAGCACCCGGTGGGTGGGCGCCGTGGTATCGAGCTGGTCGGCCACGTGCCAGGCGATCGCCTCGCCCTCGCGGTCGGGGTCGGTGGCCAGGTAGACGGCGCGTGCACCCTTGGCCGACTTCTTCAGGTCGCTCAGCGTCTGGGTCTTGCCCTTGATGGTGACGTACTGCGGTTCGAACCCGTTGTCGACATCCACGCCGAGTTTGCGCGTCGGCAGGTCGCGGATATGGCCCACCGTCGCCTTGACGGTATAGCCGCGGCCCAGGTACTTGCCGATCGTCTTGGCCTTGGTCGGCGACTCGACGACGACGAGCGCGTCGCCCCGGCCCACTGGCGCCGCGTCATGCTCATGCTTCGCGTGACGGGTGACCCTGGGCCGGACCGGTGTGGCCGTGGCCTTCGCGGACGCCGTCTTGGCGCCCTTCGCTGGCTTGGCCCGCGGCTTGGCTTTCGTCTTCGTCTTGGTCGTGGCCATGAGCGCTCGGTGACGATCCAATGGTGAACAGGACCCGTGGAACGGGACAGAACAAGAAAGCGGGAAGTGGGGAGGTTGGCAAGACGAGCGGCAGGAACGAAGCAAATTTACGCTGGATCACCACCCTGCTTTGGAGCGGGCCAGCGCGACGATCTCCTCGGCAACCTGCTCCGGTGTCCGCACATCGCTCTTCACCTCGGCATCGGCCTGCAGATAAAAGGGCTCGCGCTCCTTGAGCAGCCCGCGCAGGATCTTGAGCTGATCCTCGCCCACGAGAATCGGGCGGCTGCCGTCGCCACCGGTCCGCTTGGCGATGGTGGTAATCATGGCCTTGAGGTAGACCAGGTACGAGTTCGGGCGCGCCGACGCGAGGGCGCCGGGCTGCGCAACCCAGCCACCACCCGGAGAGATGACCGAGGGCGGGCCCGCGAGCGCGCCGGCCATTGCCTCGCGCTCCATCTTGCGGAAGGCCGCCTCGCCGAGCGCGCCGAAGATGCTGGCCACCGGCATTTGCATCTTCCGCACGATCATCGCGTCGGTATCGACGAACGCTGCGCCGAGGCGGCAACGCGGGTCTCCCGATACCCACGCGTCGCTTCATCAAGGCGGCCCGCCGCCTCGGTTGTCCGGTCCACGTCTGGACCGTGAACCAAGCGGGGCTGGCCCGCCGCCTGTGGCAGCGCGGGGTGTGCGGGATCGTCACCAATTTCCCCGGGATGATCGTCAAGGAAGCAAAGGCCGCGGGCTGAAGGATGGGGCGCGTGCCACGCACTTCCCAACCCTCCGATGGGGTAGCACATTACCCCAGAACCATCACTGCAATGAGGATCGCGTGACCACGTTCGTGAAGCGAAGCGAGATCGATATCCAAGGGGCCAAGACCTTGCCTGGGGAGTACTACAACTCCCCAGAGATCTTCGCCGAAGAACACGAGCGGATCTTCTACCGCCGCTGGATCTGCATCGGCCGAGAGGACCAGATTCCCAACCCCGGTGACTACCTCGTGGCCACGCCGGGGAAGGAGAGCGTCATCGTTCTCAGGGACCAGGGCGGGGCGGTTCGCGCCTTCTATAATGTCTGTCGGCATAGAGGCACCCGCCTGTGCGAAGAATCCCACGGGCGGTTCACCGGCACCATCCTCTGCCCCTATCACTCCTGGGCCTATGGCCTCGATGGCCGCCTGGTTGGGGCGCCCTCCACACAGGACATCGTGGGGTTCAATAAGGCGGACTATCCCCTGCACCGCGTGGCGGCGGAGAGCTGGGAAGGGTTTCTCTTCATCAATCTGGACGCTCATCCGGAGCCGTTGCGCGAGACCTTCGCTGGTCTGGAGGAGCGGGTGGGACATTACGGTCTCCCGGCGCTCAAGGTCCACCGGCAGATCGTCTATGACGTGGCCGCCAACTGGAAACTCATCGTCCAGAACTATTCAGAGTGCTATCACTGCTCGCCGGTGCATCCCGCCCTGGCCAAGCTCACCCCTCCCACCAGCGGGGAAAACGATCTGTTTGAGGGGGCGCTGCTGGGCGGGTATATGGTTCTGAACGAGGGCACCAGCAGCATGTCGATGACCGGCCGTGCCTGCGGGGTGCCGGTCGCGGATCTGGAGGCGGAAGACCTGGTTCGGGTGTACTACTACTCGATCTTCCCCAACATGCTGCTCAGCCTGCATCCGGACTATGTCATGTTCCACACGCTCTGGCCGGTGGATCCTGGGCGCACCCGGATCGTGTGCGGCTTCCTCTTCCACCCCGACTCGCTGGGGACGCCCGACTACAATCCTGACGACGGCGTGGATTTTTGGGACATGACGAACCGGCAGGATTGGCACATCTGCGAGTTGAGCCAACTGGGGATCTCATCCCGAGCGTACACCCCGGGTCCCTACTCCCAGCGGGAGTGTCTGTCGGCTCAGTTCGATCGGGAGGTCCTGCAGGCGTTGGGAAGGGAAGCTCGGAACGACGGTTGAACCGAGCATCAATGAGGGCGGTGGGACTCGAACCCACTACCTAGAGATTAAAAGTCTCTTGCTCTACCTGTTGAGCTACGCCCTCGATGGCCCCAAACGTGCCGGGGGTCCGAGGGAAACTCAAGGCCCCGCGCGGCGTTCCGGTGGAGGCGCGGAAACCATGACTCGATCCCTTCAGTTCGCGGCGCTCCTCACGCTCCTCTCTGTCGGCGTCGCGGCGCAGACTCCCGGTGCCAGTACTGATCGCTGGCAGCTCACCATGGATGACGGGCAATACATCTGGGACATCGCGCTGGTTCGGCTCGACGGCGACCAGCTGGTGTTCCGTCAGGCCGACACGCTGGGCACCGCCCCGGTGGCCAAGATCGCCGAAGTGCGACGGATCGGAAAGACCGAAGTCCGTCTGGGAGAAGGCGGCGCCGGGGGAGCCATGAGCGCGCTGACTGGGGCCGACGACGAGGTCTTCGACCTGGCGGCGATGGACTACGCCGCCAAGCTGCGCGCCGTGCAGCAGATCCTGCTGATGCACCCGCCCAAGGATGTCCAGCGGTGAGAGCACGACTCCCCGCCGACAGCTCCGGCCGGCCCTGACGGCCCCCGCTGGCTTCCCCGGTCGCGCCCAGGCATGACATCACCGCGACCCCCGCGCCCTAGCCCCCGGCCGTCACGCCGGGCCGAAGAGCAGCCCGCTCCCGAGCTTCCACCCATCACGCTCGTGACCGGGACCGACACAGGCGTGGGGAAGACCTGGATCACCTGTGCCATCGCGCGCGCCTTGCGCGCCGCCGGACAGCGGGTCGTCGCCATCAAGCCGATCGAAACCGGCTGCGGGCCGAAGGTCTCGCCCGCGGAGGACGGCGCCATGCTGGCGGCGGCGACTGGTCAGCCGGAACCGACCGCAGCCTTGGTCCGTTTGCGGGAGCCGGTGTCGGCGGCGGTGGCGGCGGAGATGGAGGGGATCACCATTGATCTGGCGCCCCTGATCGACCGCATCAAGGGATACGCCAAGGACTACGACTTGACTCTGGTGGAGGGCACGGGTGGGCTGCTGGCGCCGCTGACCTGGCACGACAATATCCTCGACCTGGCCCACGGACTGGAAGCGCGGGTGCTCCTGGTGGGAAGCGACCGGGTGGGCACCATCAATCACACGCTGCTCTCGCTCCGGGTGCTGCAGGCCGAGAAGGTCCCGGTGATCGGCGTGATCCTCACAACACCCCAGCACCCCGATTCGTCTACCAGCTCCAATGCGGACGCCATCCGCCGGCTCGCGCGCCTGGACCTGGTATGGCCGGTGCCCCACCTCCCCGATCCTGAGCAGGCCGCGGAGGCCCTGAAGGAAGTGGCGGGCTGGCTGGTGCCGTGAGAGAGCTGGGGGCTGGGGGCTAGGAGCTGGGAGCTAGGAGCCGAACGCCAGGAGGCTACCCAATCCAGCCCCCAGCCCCCAGCCCCTAGCGCCTAGCTTCTCTCTCAAGCCGCTCCAGCAAATCCGCAACACCCTTCTTCACTTCCTCGTCCTGCAGGTCGCCCTGTACGCCCCGTAATCGAGCCACCGCCTGATCACGGCGCAGCGGGGACTCGAAGGCCCGGAGTACCGCGCGACGCACGGCCGGTTGGGGGGCCTCCAGGTGACTCATCAAGCTCTCCAGCGCCGACCCGCTTCCGCGATTGGCGAGCCTCGCCAATGTGGTGGCCGCCTGGGGCAACCTCGGCAGGATACTATCCAGCATCGGAACGAACGAAGAGTCGCCAGCCCGGGCCACCAGGCCGAGCGCCGTATTCTCGACCAGATTCCGATAGGAAGTGGTCTCCAGAGCCTGCCGGAGCGCAGCCCTCGCCTCTACCGAATCCATCTCCACCAGAGCCACCAGGGCCGCAGCCCGCACCTCGTAGCTGGTGTCGTTCTGCCAGGCGGACCGAGCCGGCGCCGGATCGCCGCCGGTTTCGGCCAGCAGGTCGAGACTCGCCGCCCGGACCAGGGCCGAGGTATCAGCCAGGGACCAGCGCACCGTCATCCGGAGCAGTGAGTCCGCCGGAAAGCCGATCAGGGCGGTCAGGGCCTGCGCCCGAACGAGCGGATAGTCCGCCGCGATCGCGGCCTGCGCCAAGGCCCGAAGCGCCGTGGTGTCCCGCCGGTGCTCCGACAACTGTCCGATCACCCAGGATCGGTTCCAGAGATTAGGGTCCCGCTCCAGCTGGTTCGCGAGCCAGGAGGCCGGCTGTGGAAAGACGAGCGTCTTGAGAATCGTGTTCCCGACGTCAAAGACCACCATATCGGGTGGGGCCTCGACCCCGGACACCACGACCGTATCCTCGCGGTGCTCGAGCCGAGCCTGGGCCACCCGATCGCCGTGCGCGGTGCCCACGCGAATGGTCACCGGCATCCGGAAGGCCAGGGGCGTCGAGTAGCGAAGGCCGGTGCTGTCGGTCTTGGCGGAATCGACCTGGGTCTGTTTCACGATCAGCCGGAGCGTGGCCGTGGCCGAATCGTGCTGGGCGCTGACCTCGAACTCCGGGTGGCCGGCCTGGTAGAACCATTGGTCGAAGAACCAGTCGAGGTTCTCGCCGGTCGCCGCCAGAATGGCCTGGCGGAAGTCGTCGGTGACGGCCACCCCCAGCGCATGATCGGTCAGAAACCGGTGCACCGAGGCCCAGAACCGCTCGCGACCCAGGTACTGCAAGAGCATGTCGAGGACCAGGGCGCCCTTGGGATAGATGTTGTTGGACGCCAACGCGGCCAGCGGCATCCGGCGCTGCCGGTCCTTCGAGAGGTACTCCTGGTACCGCGTGAGGTAGAAGTCTTCAGCCGCCACTCGCCCCTCGCGCAGTGACCAGTATTGCCCGGTCATGAACTGGGCGAATCCCTCGTTGATCCACATGTTCGCCCAGTTGGCGGTGGTCACGTAGTCGCCGAACCACTGATGAGACAACTCGTGGGGGACCAGCTCCCAGTAGTACCAGGGGCGGTCCGCCATGGATCGGGAGTCCGGAAGCCAGTCCACCAGCGTGGTGGCGGAGACATTTTCCTGGCCGCCGAAGAAGTCCGCCACCGTGGTTTGCGCGTATCTCGCCCAGGGATAGGCCACGCCGGTGAGCCTCACAAAAGCGTCGATGATGTCGCCAGTGTAGGCGAAGGTCCGGCGGGCCCGGGCGGTATCGGCCGGATAGACGTAATACTCCAGTGGAACCTGCTTCCAGCGATCGGTCATCCTGACCAGCGGTGCCACCACCAGGCTGACCAGGTAGGTGACGACCGGCTGCTCCTGGGACCAATGAACGGTGTGGGTGCCGTCCTTGTTCTTCCGGTCCTTGACCAGACGCCCATTGGAGACGGCGCTGAATCCCTGCGGTACCGTGGCCAGGAGCTCCCAGGTGGTCCGGTCGTTGGGGAAGTCGTAGGTGGGAAACCAGAGGTGGTTGTTCATCGCCTCACCCTGGCTCCAGATCTGACGAGGCCTCGCGAAGGGGAGCGAGTCGGCCTCGATGAACGTGAGCCCCTTCCCGTTCTCCACCGTGCCACGATATGCGATCCGGATCCGGACCGAATCTCCGAAGGCGACCGGTTTGGCCAGCCGCACCACCAGACTGTCCCCATGCCTGGAGAGGGCGAGCGGGGCGCCTCGCCCATCGGTGACCTCGCTGGGCTCGAGCAGCCGGCCGGCGTCCACAATGACTGAATCGAACGAGGGCCGCAGCGCCCGCAGGGTCAGCTCGACCCGGCCCGCAAAGGCACGACGCTCCCAGTCGAACCCGCCGATTTCGATCCGCTCGTGGAGCAGATCGTAGTCATGCGACCGGCTGTACCGGTCGTTGGCCATGCGTTCCGTATTGGTCTGAGCGCCGGCGGCGACAGTGGCCAGCAACAAGGCCGCGAGGGCGACGCCGGAGCGCCGAGCCGCGGGACCGATAATGGAGGGGGCCACTACGAGAACAGGGGGATCTGGACGACCGGAGCGAAGCTCCGCCGGTGATGAGGAGAGGGGCCGAAGGTCGCCAGCGCCGTGCAGTGCGCCGAGGTGGCGTAGCCGACGTTGGTCTCCCAGCCGTACCGGGGATGCAGCTTGGCGAGACGATGCATCAGGTCGTCCCGCATCTCCTTGGCCACCACGCCCGCGGCCGCGATGGAATAGCACAGCGCATCGCCGTCTACCAAGGCCTGGTGGGGCAGTCCCAGCTCCGGCAGCGGCAGGCCGTCGATCAGGATCCGGCAGGTGGCTTCCAGCGGCTCCCGGATACACAGCAGCCGCCAGACCCGGGTAATGGCCCGTCGCATGGCGAGCGCGGTGGCCACCCGGATATTGAACCGGTCGATTTCCCGGGCGGAAGCGGCACCCAGACCGATGCCCGCCGCCCGGCCCCGCAGCTCCGGAAGGAGGGAGGCGCGCTGGGCCGCGCTCAGCGTCTTGCTGTCGCGGACTCCTTCGACGGCGCGGGTGTGGGCCGGAAATACGATGGCCGCGGCCACCACTGGACCAGCCAGGGGACCGCGGCCTACCTCATCGACGCCGATCAGGAGCCGAGCCTCGGACCAGGCGGCCACCTCACGATCGAGCGTGGGCTCGATGGTCGTGGGCGGAGACCCGGTCGCGGAGGCCACCGCTCAGCTCTCGCGCTGCTCCCGGATGCGCGCTGCCTTGCCGCTGACCGCGCGCAGATAGTACAGCTTGGCCCGACGCACCCGCCCCTTGCGGACCACTTCCACCCCGGCGACCGTCTGTCCGTGGAGCGGGAAGATCCGCTCGACGCCGACGCCGGCCGAGACTTTGCGGACCGCGAAGGTCTCGTTGATCCCACCGCCGCGCTTGGCCACGCAGAGGCCCTCGAACGCCTGCAGCCGCTCCTTGTCGCCCTCCCGGACCCGCACCATCACGCGGATGGTATCTCCCGGCTCGAAGGCGGGGAGGTCGGATCGCAGGCCTTCCCGTGTGATCGCTGACAACTGATCCATGGTACACTCTCCGGCAGGTGTAGGACCCTGCCCCTTTCCATTGCTTTGAGGAGAGAGCCGGGCGGCCCCCTCTGGTCTTCCGGGAGAGGCACGGCGCCTCTCCCACCACTCAAATCAGGACTCTGACCGGTACGCGCCCCACAGATCGGGGCGGCGGGCCTTGGTCAGCCGCTCGGCTTCGGCCTGGCGCCACGCGGCGATTTCCGCATGATCGCCGGATCTTAACACTTCCGGCACCGGCAGGCCCCGATACTCGGGAGGCCTGGTGTAGCTCGGAGGACTCAGCAACCCCTCGTAGTGCGAATCGGTGCTGGCCGATTCGTGGTCCCCGAGCGCGCCCGGGAGCAGCCGCACCACGGCGTCGATCACACACCAGGCGGCCGGCTCGCCTCCCGAGAGCACGAAGTCCCCGATCGAGAGCTCCTCGGTCGCGAGGCTGTCGGCCACCCGCTGATCCACGTCCTTGTAGTGCCCGCAGAGCAGCGTCAGCTCGGTGCCCAGCGAGTAACGCACCGCGTCCGCATGGCTGAACGGACGCCCCCGGGCCGACAACAGCACCACCGGTCCCGCCGGCTTGAGCGACTCCACCGCCTCGAAGAACGGCTCCGGCTTGAGCACCATGCCGGCGCCGCCGCCGTAGGGGTAGTCGTCCACCGTCTGGTGCCGGTCGTGGGTGAAGTCCCGGAGCTGCACCAGCCGGTATTCCACCCGTTTCGCCGCCGCGGCCCGCCCCGGAATACTGGCCGCCAGCAGCGGCGCGAACACTTCCGGGAACAACGTGATGATGTTGATGCGCAGCATCAAGGCTCGCCCAGCAGGCCCTCCGGCACCTGCACCGTCAACCGCCGCTCCGTCCGATCGACTTCGAGAATGAACTCCTTGCGGAACGGCAGCAGGAATTCCCGTTTCGGCCCCTGGATCTCGATCATGAGCCCGCTGGGCATTTCCAGCACCGCCGTGATCAGACCCAACGCCGTCCCCGCCACGTCCCGCACCGCGAACCCTGCCAGCTCATCCCGGTAGACTTCTCCCGGGCCCGGCGGCGGCAGCTCATCGGCCGGCACCCCCAGGAACTGCCCCCGCCACCCCTCCAACTCCTCCCGCAGTTCGATCCCGGCGAACTTGAGCAGCCACTCCCGATGGAATCGGCGGCTCCGCTCCAACACCACCGGGGCTCCCACCAGCTCGCCGCTCGGGGCCAACCGCTGCAATTCCCGGCCCGGCGCGAAGACCGCTTCGGGGGTATCGGTCAAGGGAAAGACTGCGAATTCCCCCTTGAGTCCGTGCGGCTTCCGGAGCCGCCCGACCACCAGGTGGTGAGGTTGGGCCGCCGTCAGGCGGTGGCCGCCTTGAAGGCGCCGGCCTTCTTGAGAATCGAGCGTACCGTGTCGGAGGGAGTCGCGCCCTTGGCCAGCCAGGCACGCGCCTTGTCCGTGTTCACGGTGAACTGCTCCTTGGGTGCCTTGGGGTTGTAGCTCCCGATGGTCTCGATGAAGCGTCCGTCCCGCGGCGCCTCCCGGTCCGTGACCACGATCCGGTAGAGCGGAATACCCTTCCGGCCGACGCGGCGCAAGCGGATTCGTGTTGCCATACGCGTTCCCGTTCCTCTAGGCGCCGTGGAGGCGCCGCTCCTCATGGTTATTTCGGGAAACCCATCCCGAACGGCAAGCGCATGCCCGGCTTGCCCGCCGACTTCATCAGCTTCTGCATCTGCTTGAACTGGCTCAGGAGCTGATTGACCTCCTGCACCGTCCGGCCGGCCCCCTTGGCGATCCTGAGCCGGCGCGACCCGTTGATGATCTCGGGATCGGTCCGCTCCGCCGGGGTCATCGAGAGCACGATGGCCTCCACGTGCTTGAGGCGCTGATCGTCCACCTTGGCCGACTGGAGCATAGCGGGGTTCACCCCCGGCAACATCCCCAGCACTTTTTTCACCGGCCCCATCTCCTGCAGCTGCTTCATCGCCCCCAGAAAATCCTGGAGATCGAGCCCCTTCTTGGAGGTGGCTTTCTTGGCTAACCGCTCGGCCTCGGCCGCGTCCACCGAGCTCTGGGCCTTCTCCACCAGACTCAGGATATCGCCCTGCTGCAGGATCCGGCCGGCCAGCCGCTCGGGGATGAACGGCTCCAGCGCGTCCAGCCGCTCGCCCACCCCGATGTACTTGATTGGCGCCTTGGTGACACCATAGATGGAGAGCGCCGCGCCGCCACGGGCATCGCCGTCCATCTTGGTCAGGATCACGCCGGTGACACCCAGCGCCTGGTGAAAGCCGCTCGCGACCCGCACCGCGTCCTGGCCGGTCATCCCGTCGGCCACCAGCAGGATCTCCTGAGGCGAGAACGCCGACTTGAGCCGCGAGAGCTCGGCCATCATGGCGTCGTCGATCTGCAGTCGGCCGGCGGTGTCCACCAGGACGGTCCGCGCCCGCGCCTTGCCCGCCTCCGCCACCCCGCGCGCCACGATCCCGACCACGTCCGTCACACCCGGCTCGGCATGCACCCCGACACCGACCTGCTGCCCCAGCGTCACCAGCTGATCGATGGCGGCGGGCCGGTACACGTCCGCAGCCACCAGGAATGGGGCCTTCTGCTCGAGCTTGAGACGCTTGGCCAGCTTGCCGGCGGTGGTCGTCTTTCCTGACCCCTGCAGTCCCACCAGCAGGATGATGGTGGGCGGCACCGACGCGAACTTGAGTGGCGCCTGCTTCTCACCCAGGAGCCCGACCAGCTCCTCGTACACGATCTTGACCACCTGCTGACCTGGCCGGACCGCCTTGAGCGCGGCCACACCCACTGCTTTTTCCTGCACCCGCTCGAGGAACCCTCGGGTAAGATCGAAACTCACGTCCGCCTCGAGGAGTATCCGCCGGATCTCGCGAAGCCCCTCTTTGACCGCCTCTTCACTGAGGACCCCGCGCCCGGTCAGCTTCTGCAGCGCGGCGGTCAGTTTGGAGGACAGCTCGTCGAACATAAGCGGCGCATTCTAATGGGTTTACGGGCCTAAATCAAGCGAAATGCCGGCCCACGAGGGGGAGAGCTACGGGCCAAGTGCCTTCCTTACTTGCCGCCTTCCTAGCGCTCGCCGGGTCTGCCCCCCCACTCGCGAGGCTGTCCGGTACCACTTCGGCGGTAGGCAGCGACTTCCAGCGCGCCCACCGCGCTGGCGCCAGCACCACCCGGATTCCCGGATGGCCGCTGATCGGCTGGGTGCTCAACTCCAGCCGGTAGCCCAGTCGACGCTTGCGACCCAAGGCGCCGCCCGTCCCGCTCCGGAAGTGCTCTGCGGAGACGCTGTCGTCCCAGGCGGTGTACCACACGAGTGCTGGGCCCTCCGGAGATTGGTAAACCCGGAATCGGTCGCCTCCCCAGCCGATGGCCAGCGCCGTGGAAACCTCCGGCGTTCCGGTCAGCTCAGCGGCGAGCACCCGCATCTCGAACTCGCCCAGGACGTCCTCGTAGAGGGCATGGTCCTCTCCCTGGGCGGGGTGGAGCACGATCGAGAGAGGTGTATCGCCGACGCCGTACCGGGAGGGATGCAGAATCTGCTCGGTCGATTGGGGTAGAAACCGGCCGAACGGAACCGTGTCCCGATGTTCCGAGCCCGCCCACCAGCGCATGAAATCCGCTCCAGCCAGGTAGGGAAAAATGAGCTCCTCCCGGATCACCCGCGGCGCCTTGCGGAACACCGCCATGGTGGACTGCTGGGTCTTGATCTGTTCCCGGAAGGTCTCCCAGAACTCGGGCATCGCAATGATGTTCTGCTTGGGCACCGCCACCTGAAGGCCCGCCAGAGTGGCCTGCCCCTCGAAGATGGCCTGGGCCGCGGTCACGCGGTCGTCGTCTCCCTTGAGCCGCATGATCGCCTCGAGCGGCGTGTGCTGGTGCTGGAGAGCGTGCACCATCTCGTGGGCCAGGACCAGGCGCAGCTGCTGGGGATCGTCACCGGCCACCATGAACAGCGCGCTGGAATCGGGTTCGTAGTATCCGGCGATCTGCTCGGTTAGGAGATCGAGCAGCAGCGGCCGCAGGTCGAGGCTGTCGGGCAGGAGACCCAGCAACCGGTAGGCGACTTGGATCCCGCGGGCCTTTTCGCCGGGATACTCCTGCTCCAGCTTGGCGACGATATAACTCCGCACCTGCTGCTTGCTGCGGACCGCGGCATAGGGACGGTGGGTGAACTTGAGCCCGACCGCGCGCTCGACCGGGGGCATCAGGCTGTCCACCAACCGGGTGAGCTCGTCGGGGGGTGCGCCACGGCAGCCGGAGAGCAGCACGATGCCGGCGGAGACCAGGCCCAGCAATCGGGTCATCCCGCCCCCAGGAATTGCCGATACCAGGCCAGCATCGCGGGGCCGACCAGGAACGTGGCGGCCGCGCCCACCGCGAGAAAGACGCCGAAGGGCACCAGACGGGTGCGCCGGATCAGTGCCAGGGGGACGAACACCAGGGTGCCCAGCAGCGCGCCGAGGAAGAGCGTGAGCAGCACGCCGTCCCAGCCGACAAAGGCTCCCACCATCGCCATCATCTTGATGTCACCCCCGCCCATCGCCTCTTCCTTGAACACCCACTTGCCGGCGACGCCCACGAACCAGAGCAACCCGAACCCCACGGCGGCCCCGATCAGGGCCCGCTCGATCGTGGGGAGGCCGCCGGGGAGGCTGAGCAGCAGGCCGAGGACCAGCCCTCCGATCGAGAATTCATCGGGGATCATGTAGTGGCGCGCATCGGTCACTGCGATCCCCAGCAGGATGGTGAAGAGCAGCGCCCCCCGGACGGATTCGAGGTCGGGCCCGTATCGATACGCCATCCCGGCCCAGATCACCGCGGTGATCAGCTCGATCAGGGGATACTGGAAGGAGATGGGCTGTCCGCAGTGGCGGCACTTGCCCCGCAGCAACAGCCAGGAAACGATCGGAATGTTGTCGAACCAGGCGATGGCGGCACCGCACCCGGGGCAGCGGGACGGCGGGCGAACCACCGATTCATCCTTGGGCAGCCGGAGGATGCAGACGTTCAGGAAGCTCCCGAACACCGCGCCGAACAGGCCGGCGACCACGCAGAAGATCACCTCAGGGTTCACGCAGCATCTCCCACAGAAGGATGCCCGCCGCCACTGCCACGTTCAGGGACTCGGCCCCGCCCGGCATCGGAATGGCCACTCGCCCCGCGGCAGCGTTGGCCAAGGCCGGACGGATGCCCGCCCCTTCGTTCCCCATCACCAGGGCGACCGGGCCCGCCCGCCGACTCTCAGAGATCGGCGCTCCCGTCGCCTCGGCCACCAGGAGCCGCAGGCCACGATCCCGGACCCAGTCGAGAAATGTCGCATCCGCGGCCGCCACGACGGGAAAGTGAAAGATCGCTCCCATCGCGCTGCGAAGCACCTTGGGGTTGGTCGGGTCCGCCGTTCCTTTGAGCGCCACCACTCCGGTGGCACCCAGGGCGTGGGCGGTGCGAAGCATGGCCCCCACATTGCCCGGGTCCTGAACGCCATCGAGGACCAGCACCAGGCTGCGCGGATGAAGTGAGAGGTCCTCGAGCTTCCAGTGCCGAAGCTCGATGACCGCCGCGATCCCTTGCGGATGCTCGGTGTCGGCCAGCTCGTTCAGCGTCTTCTCCGACACTGCCGCCAGGGCGATGCCTTGGGCCTCCAAGGCCGTTTTCAGGGCTCGGCCGCGGGGTGTAGTTTCCAGGGTGGGTGAGTAGACGGCTCCCCGCACGGGGACTCGTGCCTCGAGCGCCTCTTCCACCAGCCGGATGCCTTCGGCCAGAGCGAGGCCTCGGCGTTCTCGCCCCCGTCGGAGCTTGAGGCTGCGGACCAGTGTCACCAGGGACTTCGCCATGACCGTTCCCATTGCGTTGACGATCGCCGGATCCGATTCCGGCGCGGGCGCCGGGATCCAGGCGGACCTGAAGACCTTCCAGCAGTTTGGCGTCTATGGCACCACGGTCGTGGTGGCGATCACCGCCCAGAATACCCTCGGCGTGCGCGCCGTCCATCTGGTGCCGCCCGCCATCGTCGGGGCCCAACTGGCCGCGTTGGCCGAAGACCTCCCGCCCGTGGCACTCAAGAGCGGCATGCTGGCGACGGCCGAGTTGGTACGTGAGGTGGCCGCAGCGATCCGCCGCTACCGCTGGCGAAACTACGTGCTCGACCCGGTGATCGCGGCCAGCTCCGGCGAAGCCTTGCTCGACCTGGAGGCCCTGACGGCGCTGCGGGCCGAGCTGGTGCCGTTGGCGGAGCTGGTGACCCCCAACCTCGACGAGGCCCAACTGCTCACCCGGCAGGAAGTCGCAGACCCCGTGGCGATGGAGCGAGCGGGGCACGCGCTCCTGGGGGCCGGCGCGCGGGCCGCCTTGATCAAGGGGGGGCACCTGCAGGGCCAGGTGGTCACCGATGTGCTGGTGACCGCGCAGGGCGTCCGCCGCTTCACCCACCCGCGCCTCCCCACCCGCGGGACCCACGGTACCGGATGCACCCTGTCCGCCGCCATCACCGCCGGCCTCGCCCTGGGTAACGACCTCGAGCATTCGGTGGAGCGGGCGCTCGATTACGTCACTCGCGCCATCGCGGGGGCACCGGCCCTGGGTAGCGGACAGGGTCCGCTCAATCACTGGGTCCCGGCGCCGACCGCCGTGAAGTCTCCCGCCTAGAGTCGCGCCAGCACGCCTTCCAGCAGCCGAGCCAGTGCATCGGAGGCCTGGGCCGTCACCTCGGTCACCCGATCGTGGGTCAGCACCTCGCCGCTCAGGCCGGCCGCCAGATTGGTAATCACCGAGAAGCCGAGACACCGAACCCCGGACGCGCGCGCGGCCAGCACCTCAGGCACCGTCGACATCCCGACCGCGTCGGCCCCGAACCGCGCCAGCATCCGGATCTCCGCCGGCGTCTCGTAGCTGGGGCCCAGGACCCCGGCGTACACGCCCTCCTCGAGCGCCAATCCCAGATCGAGCGCCGTCCGTCGAGTCAGGGCGCGGAGCTCGCGATCGTAGGGATCGGAGCAGTCCGGAAACCTGGTTTCTCCGGGATGGACCGGACCCAGGAGCGGATTCCGGTACATCAGGTTCAGGTGATCGGCGATCAGCATCAACGCTGCCGGTGCCAGGGACCGCCGGATTCCACCCGCTGCGTTACAGAGGATCAAGGTCGAGATGCCGAGCGCGGCGTACACTCGCACCGGATAGACGACGGCTTCGGCGGACTTCCCCTCGTAGAGGTGCGTGCGGCCCAGCTGGGTCAGGACCGCTCGCCCACCCAGATGTCCCGCCACCAGCTCGCCCGGATGTCCGGCGACACTCGTCGACACGAATCCGGGCAGAGCGGCGAAGGGGATTCGCGTCGGCTCCGCGACCCGTTGGGCCACACCGGCCAACCCGGAACCCAGAATGACGGCGACCTGGGCACGCCGATCGCCCAGCCGCGCGCGCAGCGCCACCACCGCCGGCGCCACCGATGCTCCGCCCACCGGCGCCGCCTCAGGTGAGATCGGTCAGCTCCTCCCGGACGCCGCGGATCAAATCCTGCTTGTCGGGCCAGGGGAGGAAGCTCCCGGCGAAGCCGTGCAGGATCAGGATGTCGATCTGCGACCGGGTGAACCCCAACTCGCGGTGTGCCAGGCAATACTCGTCGGACAGCGTGACCCCGCTCATCAGCCAATTGTCGGCGGAGAGAGTCACGGCCAGCCCGGCATCGAAGTACTGGCGGACCGGATGGGCGGACGCGCGCGCCACCACCTTCGTCTGCAGGTTGCTGGTCAGGTTGGTTTCGATCAGAATGCGGCGATCGCGGACGTAGTCCTGCAGCACCGGGTCTTCGCGCAGGCGCGTGCCGTGTCCGATCCGCTGCGCATGGCAGGCGAAGATGGCCTCGGCGATCGACTCCGGACCGGCCGCCTCGCCGGCGTGGAGGGTGAGCCCCAGCCGGCCCTGCAACGCCAGGCCGAAGGCCTCGGCGAAGCGGCCGGGGAGATGGCCGGCCTCTCCGCCCGCCAGGTCGAACCCGACCACCCCCTGATTGCGGAGGGCCACCGAGCAGCGGGCGATGTCCGACGCGACCGACGGTTCCATGTCGCGCAGCGCGCAATTGATGGCTCCGGTCCGCACGCCAAAGTCCGACTCACCCCGGGCCAGGCCCCGCAGTTCCGCCTCCACCACCTCCTGCAGCGTCAGTCCCTCACGGCAGCCGAGCGCGGGGCAGAACCGGACCTCCAGATAGCGGATGCCGTCTTGGGCGGCGTCCTCGACCATCTCGTAGGCTACCCGCTCGATCGCTTCGGGGGTCTGCAGCACGGCGACCGTGATGGCGAATCGCTGGAGGTAGTCGTCGAGGTTTCGGGCGTCGGCCACCAGCATGTATTGGCGGATCGCCTCGGCGTCCTGGGAAGGGAGCGCTACGCCGTGAGCGCCGGCCAGCTCGATCAGAGTCTCCGGCCGCATCGAGCCGTCGAGGTGCACGTGCAGCTCGGCCTTGGGGAGGCGTCGCGCCAGCTCAGGCGTCAGCATCGGCGGCCGATCGGCTTCGTGCGGAGAGTATCACGCGGATGATGGCGCCGGCGGTGAGCGGGGACGTCGGTTGCAGCTCGATACCCCGGGCGTCAGTCAGAGAGGCGGTGTGTTGTGTGACCCTGCGTGCCAAGGCTTGATCGAGGGCGCGCACCGCGTCCAGGACCGTGGCTCCTTTCGCCACCTCGAGGGCGCGCTCGTTCACGAACACGCGAATCTGGTCACTCATGGCTTGGCCAGAACCCGCACGTCCTCCGGTGCCTCGACCGGCTGGGCCACACGGCGGAGGTAGGTCACGAAGGCATCGAGCGTCGAGCCGGCGTCCTCCACGGGCCATCGGCCCAGGAGTCCGCTGCGGGCACATCCGAAGGGAGCGCTGCAGGAGCTGGCTCCGAGCGGGAACGAGTTCCCCTCAGTCACCAGGTAGTCACTGATCACCAGAGTGTAGGTCTGCTTGGCGTCGAATCGCTTCTTGGTGCCCACCTGGCGAACCTCCTTCACCCGCTCCCAGTCCTTCCGCGTGGGGTCGAAGGTGACCACGGCACCGGAGAGCTGGCAACAGGGTTCCGCGCCGATCACCATGTTCTCGAACACCCACTGCAGATCGGCGCCGGTCATCTGAATCTTCTTGAGCTGGTGCCCGGGCTCCAGGATCGTCGCGGCCCCGGCCTGGGTGAGCGGGCCCGAGGGCAGGTCGGCGCGAAGCTCCTCCCGACTGACGATCGCGAGATCCGCCCGCCCCAGGTTGCGGTAGGCGTCGGCGACCAGGGCCCCCAGAGTGGAGGGCCCCGTGCGCCGTATCATCGGGGTCTTGATCGTCGCCACCCATGCCGAAGTGTCCTTGCGGATCTGCGGGACCGGCCTCGCCCCCGAGTCCTTTCGAGTCGCGGCGAACAACCGGCCAGCGGTATCGGCGGTGGGAGCGGCGCGGACCTCCGCCCGCGGCTCCTTGGCCCATAAGGCGCGGGCCGCGGTGGCCGCCGCCGCAGGCACGAGGCGCCAGCCGGGCCGCGCGAACGCCTCGGGCTGCAGGGTGCCCCGCGTCTTGAGGTCGGCCAGGATGAGGTCGCGAATCGGCTCGCCCCGATCGTAGACCACCGGCGCCGTGCTCAGCATGGCAAAGTTGCCACCGCCCGATTGGCGGAAACTGCTGAGGGCCAGGGTGAAGCTGTCGGTGGGCTGCACCGCCCGTCCCCCACCCGGAGGTCCCGGATCCGGCGCCCGGGAGGCTGAGTCAGATCGATGGAATACTGCGCGCCGCCCACGATGTCGTAGTTGAGGGGCGAGGCCAGCGCGTTGACCGCTACGCGCCCCGTCGTGTCGGAGTAGAAATAACGGGCCGACTGCTCCAGATACGCGGTGAGCACCGAGCCGTTGATGCGCACCGCGCGAAGGGTGTACTCAGCCGGGTAGAGTCCGAAGACCTCCGCGTTGGTGATCGGTCCCACCTCGAGCTTGGTCCGGAGATCGAACACCGGGGTGGCGGCCAGATCGGCGCGTGCCTGACGCCGCATCACGTCGGTGACGTATTGAATGAGGGGAGTGTCCTCGGCCCGGGCGGTGGCGGTCTGCATCGGGGAGCCGGCCGCAGCCGCCGGCTTGGCGGCCCAGATCCGCACCGCGGCGTCCGCGTCGGCGAGCCGACGCCGGATCTTGGCAGAGATGGGTACCGTCTTGAGCGACACCAGTTGCGACCGGACACGGGTCAACCGCCAGACGCCACCCTGGCGCCGCAGATCCACGTGCACCACGGCCAGACCCTGACCGAAGGCGGCCGGCTGCACGAAGTGCACGCCATTGAGGACCGTGTCGGCCAGGACACGGTGGGAGTGGCCCACGATCACCAGGTCGGGGCGGGTGGCGATCTGGCTCAGCGTGGCCGCGACGTTTTCGGCGCCGACGCCCGTGGTATCGTAAGTCGACGGCCCAGACAGTCCGGTGTGGGCCAGGACCACGACCAGATCCGCGTCCTTTCGCAGCTCCTGCATCACCGGATCGGCGCTCGATTCGATTCGCGCCACCCGCAGCTTGCCTTCCAGGCTGCGCCGAGACCAGACCATGACCCCGGGCGTGGTGAACCCGGCCACCCCGACGCGCAGTCCCTGCCGGCGCACCACGGTATAAGGCGAATAGGCCAGGGTGTCTCGGCCGGGGACCCGGATATTCCCGCTGACATAAGGAAAGTGCGCCCCCGCCAGGATGCGCACCATCTCGGCCGGTCCGTAGTCGAACTCGTGATCTCCGAAGGTGCCGACGTCGTAGGCCATGCCGTTCAGGACATCCAGCACTGGATGCGGATCTCGGGGGGCCAGCCGGGCGAAGTAGACCCCGAAGAGATCGCCTTCGAACAGGTCTCCCCCGTCCACCAGCACCACCTGGTCGGGGTACTGGTTGCGGATCGAGTCGATCACCGTCGCCGCCCGCGTCAGACCGCCCGGGTAGGGAGCGTCGGTGACGTAGTCCCACTCGGTCACGTGACCGTGCAGGTCGGTGGTGGCGATGAGAACGAGATGGGCGCTGTCCGGAGACTGCGCGGGGAGCACGGCCGACAGCAGCAGGGCGGCGGCGAGCATGGGCCCAAATATCCCTGCAGTACGGCCTTAGACGCAATGCGACGGTGCGCCCTTGCGGACTCACCACCGGGGAGGTATTCGTTTGGCCGCATATGGCCACGCCTCTCGAGCCATCCGAACTCCTGCTCGCGGTGGTCGAGCCGACCCGGCTCCGGATCCTCAATTGCCTGGGCGCGGCTCCCCTCTTTGTTTCCGACCTCCAGGCCATCCTGGGCCTGCCTCAACCGACCGTCTCCCGACACCTGCGCCTGCTCAAGGACGCCGGGATCGTCCGGGATACGCCCATCGGGCCATTCGTGGTCTACCGACTCCGGACCGGTACCGATCCGGGGGGTCGCCTGCTCCGGAGCCTGCTCGACTCGCTGCCTCACGAAGAGGCCTACCGGCGGGAACGGGGCGAGGCAGCCAACCGGAGCCGCCAGCACGCCTCCACCCGCACCCGAGAGACGGCGCTCCCGTGACCCATCGGGTGCTGGTCGTCGACGACGAGCCGGACATCACCGCACTGGTGGCGTACCATCTCGCCAAGGCCGGCTTCCGCGTATCCACCGCCGCCAACGGGCCCGACGCGCTCAAGGCCGCCCGCGAGGAGCGGCCCGACGTGATCATCCTCGACGTCATGCTGCCGGGCGTCTCCGGTTATGACGTCCTCGCGGAGCTCCGCCGCCAGGATGAGACCCGGGACGTGGGCGTCATCATGCTCACCGCGCGCCGGGAAGAGGCGGACCGGATTCGCGGGCTCTCGCTGGGCGCCGACGATTATCTGACCAAGCCGTTCTCACCCGCGGAGCTGGCCCTCCGGGTCAATGGTCTGCTCCGACGCCTGGGCGCCCCGCCGGTCAGCGCGGGCGCCACGCTGGCGGTGGGCCCCATCGTGATCGACCGTTCGGCGCACCGGGTCTCGGTTGGCGGGAAGGAAATCGAGCTCACCGCGACGGAATACAAGCTGCTCCTCACCCTGATCGAGCGGCAGGGCCGCGTGCAGACCCGACCTCAGCTCCTCGAGACGGTCTGGGAGGCGCAGCCCGACATCCAGACTCGCACGGTGGACATGCACGTCCAACGCCTTCGCTCCAAGTTGGGGAGCGCCGGTCACATGATCGAGACGGTGCGCGGGTTCGGGTACCGGTTCCGTTCGCCGGAGCGGGGAGGAAGGTCCCGGTGACCTTCGCGGGGCGGTTGATCCTCGGCACCGTCCTGGTTCTGATCCTGACCGTTTTCATTCTGGTGTGGACATCCGAGGTCTCCCTTCGCCGGGACCTCGAGGCGGAGATCGGCCGGTCGCTGGAGAATCAGGCGGTACTGATTCGCGAAGCGCTGCCGGCAGACTCACTCCAGTGGGAATCCACCGTCCGCCGCCTGGGTAACCAGAACGGCATCCGCATCACCATCATCGATCGCACCGGCCGGGTCCGCGCCGAGAGCGAGCTCCCCGAGTTCGATCTCAACCGGCTGGAGAATCACCTGACCCGGCCCGAGGTGCAGCAGGCGCTGAGCGGCCAGGTGGGGATGAATCGGCGCCAGAGCGCGACCCTGGGGCGGCCGCTCCTCTATGTCGCGGTGCTGGGAGGCCCAGGGGTGGTCCGGGTGGCCGCCACCCTCGAACAGGTGGACACCACGGTGCATCGGGCGCAGCGCTCGGTGCTCTGGGCGGCCCTCCTGGCCCTGGTGATCGGCGGTGGGGTCGCTCTGGTGGCGGGAAGATCAATCGCCGGCCCGCTGACGGAGATCACCTCCGCCGCACGCTCGATCGCCGCCGGCACGCCGCCCCGCTTCCCCCATTCCGGCATCCCCGACATTGACGCTCTGGTGAGCGCCCTGCGCGACATGAACGCGCAGCTGGCCGACCGGTTCGACCAGCTCCGCCGCGAGCGGGCCGAGAGCGCCACCCTGCTCGAGTCCATGGTCGAGGGGGTGCTGGCCAGCGACGCCCGGGGCCGGATCGTGGTCGCCAATGGCGCCGCCCGACGCCTGCTCGGCTACAGCCCCACCCAGGAGCTCCCCGAGCTGCCTCAGCTCTTTCGGGCCAAGCCGGCGCGCGAAGTGGTGGACACCGTGCTCCAGGGACTGCCGGTGGATCGCCGGGAGATCGAGCTGGATGACCGCCGGGTGCGGGTGGACGCCCGGTCCATGCCGGGTGGCGGGGCCATGCTGGTCCTGGACGATGTGACCGATCTGCGCCGTTTGGAAATCATGCGCCGCGACTTCGTCGCCAACGTCTCCCACGAGCTCAAGACCCCGCTCACGTCGATCACGGGCTATGCCGAGACTCTGCTCGGCGATCAGCCGGACGCGGCCACCTCGCACCGGTTCCTGGAGGTGATTCTCGCCAACGCGCGCCGCATGCAGCGGCTGGTAGACGGGTTGCTCGATTTGGCTCGCATCGAGTCGGGCGGCTGGCGTCCGCGGCCCGAGCCCCTCGACCTGACCGCCACGGTCCGCGAGGTCTGGGAGACCATGGGCAAGCACGGGCGCGATGGGAGGCCCGCGCTGGAGATCGCCATTCCGGCGGAGGCTGCCCGCCTGCGCGCCGACCCCGACGCCATCCGGCAGATCCTGACCAATCTCCTGGAAAACGCCACCCACTATACGCCGGCGACCGGACGGATCGCCGTCTCCGCGCGGCGAGTCGATCGTGGGGTGGCGGTCGCGGTGGAGGACAGCGGAGGTGGCATCGCGAGCGAGCACCTGCCCCGGATCTTCGAGCGGTTCTATCGCGCCGACCCATCCCGTTCACGCCTCGAGGGCGGCAGCGGCTTGGGGCTGGCGATCGTGAAGCATCTGGTCGAGGCCCACGGCGGTCGGGTCGCCGCCGAGAGTACCCTAGGGCAAGGAACCACGATTCGTTGCTGGTTCCCGGACGAGTCGGCCTGACCGACCTCTCGCTCCAGACCTGACCCTCGTCGCTCCATCGCGTTTCCGGACGTCACCCACCCGTTACCAGCGTGACACATCACCGTTGCCAAGCCGCTCCAGATTGGCGGCATGACCATATCCGACACGCACCCGCCGGCGCCCGATGGGGCCCCGGGGGGCAGGCACGTCAATGTTCTCGAGCTCCTCGGCACTCTCGGTGCCGCGGCCGTGGAGGCGCTACGGCGTCAGGTGGTAGAGCTTCCCGCTGGCCTCAAGGTGGCGCCGGTGCGCTGCTCGGGGCTGACCTCGATCGACCCGGTGGGAGCGGCCGCCCTCTGGCGGCTCTGCGAGGAATCCCGGGCTCGTGGCCTTACGCTGACCCTGGTGGACCTGCCCCTGCGGTTCGGCTCGCGGCTGCGCCGCCATCCCCTGCTGGAGTTCATCTCCTGGGAAGAAGCCATGTTCGAGGATCCCTTCACGGGCTTCTCGCCCAGTGGCCGCTGATCCTGCTGTTACCGTGCTGTTACAGGCTGTATCCCGCGCCGTGACGCGACGCTCCGTGATTGTCCCCTCATCAAATCCCATTCGGCGCCCGGCGCCGATCACCCGTGAGAGGGAAGGAGCGTCATGAGCACCACGACTCGTCATACCTTCGTCCTGGGCCTGGTTGCCGCGATGGCCGCCTGGAGCACCGAGGCCCGTGCTCAGGGACCGACCGTCACCGTCGGCGGGCTGGGCTATCTGCAATACCAGTACATGTTCCAGAACGACTCGACCATCAACGGGCACCAGAACAACTTCGACGTGACCCGGGCCTATGTGAACGTCGTCGGCAAGCTGGGCCATGGGGTCTACGCCAGGATTACGACCGACATCACCCGCTGCTGTGGTGCCGGTCAGCTGACGGTTCGTTTGAAGTACGCCTACGCCGCTTATACTCCCGAAAACTCGCCCCTGACCTACAAGCTCGGCCAGATCCACACTCCCTGGCTGGACTGGGAGGAGGCGCTCTGGGACTACCGGATGCAGGGCACCATGGCGATCGAACGGGGCGGCTATCTCACCTCGTCCGACTTCGGGGCGGGCATCGACGGCAACTTCCACTACGACAAGCTGAACTTCCAGATCGGCGCCTATAACGGCGAGGGTTACGGCAACGCCCCAGGGGATCAGCGGAAGGACTTCGAGGGCCGGGCCTCCTTCAAGATCATGAACACCAACTTGCCAGGCCGGGTCGGGGGCCTGCGCGCCACGGTGTACGGCCACATTGGCACCCCCACCACCGGTGGCAAGCGTAACCGCGTGATCGGGATGGTGTCATACAAGTCCAAGGTGCTGACGCTGGCCGGCGAATATGGCTGGACCCAGGACAGCACGACCGGCAGTGGGACCGTGACGCCCGTGACCAAGCGAGATGGCCGGGTCATCAGCGGCTATGGCGTCTTCAACATTCCTAACTCGAAATTCGCCTTCCTGGCTCGGGTCGACTTTACCGACCCCAACACCGCCAGCACGGCCACCAACGATCAGCTGACCCGCGCGATCGGCGGCGTTTCATGCCAGTTGTCGCCGAACCTCCGGCTCCTCGCCAACGTGGACAACGTGAGTCGGCAGGGCGGCAACTACAACAACGCCTTTAACGCCACCCGCACGGCGGGCAACTTCCAGGCGCAAATCAGCTTCTAATCCGGAATCCGGAAGGAGTCGCAACACATGACGACACGCATTACCTGGAGTTCTCTGGCCGCCGCAGCGGTCCTCGCGGCCAGCCCCCTGGCCGGCCAGACTACCCTGACGGGTGCCGGGGCCACCTTCCCCAATCCGATCTACAGCAAGTGGTTCGACGCCTATCACAAGCAGACCGGCGTGCAGATCAACTACCAGTCGATCGGCTCCGGCGGTGGGATCAAGCAGTATACCGAAGGGACCGTGGAGTTCGGCGCGACCGATGGTCCCATGACCAACGACCAGATGGCCGCCATCCAAGGAGAGGTCCTGCACCTTCCAACCGTGATGGGAGCGGACGTGCTGACCTACAACGTGCCCGCCCTGAGCGGCGTCAAGCTCAAGTTCGACGGCCCGACCATCGCCGACATCTTCCTCGGCAAGATCACCAAGTGGAACGATTCCAGGATTGCCGCCCTCAACCCCGGCGTGAGCCTTCCAGCCATGGACCTGATCGTAGTCCACCGGTCCGACGGGTCCGGCACCACCTACATCTGGACCGACTACCTGAGCAAGATCTCTCCGGAGTGGAAGGAGAAGGTCGGGAAGGCGACCTCGGTCAATTGGCCCGTCGGTCTGGGGGGCAAGGGCAACGAGGGCGTCACCGAGCAGGTCAAGCAGACCGAGGGAAGCATCGGGTATGTGGAGCTGATTTACGCCCTGGCGAACAACCTCCCCTACGCGGATGTCAAAAACGCCGACGGAAAATTCGTGGAGCCGTCGCTGGAGTCGGTGTCCGCCGCGGCGGCGACCGCCAAGTTCCCGGCGAACACCGACTTTCGGGTTTCCATCACCAATGCGCCGGGGGCCGTCTCCTACCCCATTTCTTCCTTCACCTGGCTTCTGATCCGACCCAAGATGAAGGACGCGGCCAAGGCCAAGGCGCTCAAGGACTTCTTGAAGTGGATGCTGACCCCGGAGGCGCAGGCAATGGCGGCGGATCTCAAGTATGCCCCGCTGCCGAAGGAGGTCGTCGCGATAGAGCAGGCGCGAGTCAGCGGCCTCAAGTGGGGCGGCACCTAAGTCGAAGGCCTGCCAGACCTTGGTCTGGAGAGGGGGCCGGACGGTGCTTCACGCCGTCCGGCCTCTTTTTGCCGTTGCATTTGTGACCTGTCCGTTACATCGACGTTACCGGCCCGCGTTGCCCCCGGTCTAGACTCCCGCTCAGAATGACATCCCCAGAATCGCCTGCCGCCGTCGAGACGCCGGCCCAGGCTGCCGCCCGCTCCGCTACCGACGACGCGGAGCTTTCAGCGCGCCCGGTCCCGGTCGCGGATCGGCCTGGCCCAGGAGACAGGGTGTTCAACGTCGCGCTAACGGTCGCCGCCCTTACCATCCCAACGCTGCTGTTGTTCCTGCTCTACGAGCTGGCCACCGGCTCCCGCCTGGCGATCGATCGGTTCGGACTTCACTTCCTGGTGGATTCCATCTGGGATCCGGTGGCCGACAAATTCGGCGCCTACCCGCTCATCTTCGGGACCCTGCTCTCCTCGTTTCTTGCCCTGCTCATCGCGGTCCCGCTCTCGCTGGGCGTGGCGATTTACCTGACGGAGTTCGCCCCGCGGGTGGTGCGTCAACCGGTGGCCTTCGTAATCGAGCTTCTGGCGGCGATCCCCAGCGTCGTGTACGGGCTCTGGGGTATCTTCGTTCTGGTCCCGGTGCTCAAGAAGGTCGTGTTCCCCTTCCTCCGCAACGAACTCGGCTTCCTGCCCTTTTTCTCGGGGCCGATTTACGGACCCTCGATGCTCTCCGCCAGCGTCATCCTCGCCATCATGATCATGCCGTTCATCATGGCGGTCTCTCGCGAGGTGCTGCTGGCGGTGCCGGGAAACCAGCGCGAGGCGGCGCTGGCGCTGGGAGCGACCCGCTGGGAAGCGGTCTGGACCACGATTCTCCCCTATGCCCGCTCGGGCATCATGGGGGCCGTGGTGTTGGGGCTGGGGCGGGCCTTGGGAGAGACCATGGCCGTGACGATGCTGATCGGGAACCGGCACGAGATCGCCGCCTCCCTCTTCGCCCCGGGCTATACCATGGCCGCGGTGATCGCCAATGAGTTCTCCGAGGCCGCTACCGATATGCACTTTTCGGCCCTGACCTATGTGGCCCTTACCCTGTTCGTGATAACCGTCCTCGTGAATGCCGGGGCGCGCCTCCTGATCTGGCGGGTGGCCCGGGGATCGGGGATCGGGAGCAAGGCCCTGTGAGGCTCAATCGCCCCCGCCTGCGCCGCATCCAATCCAACATCATGGTGGGCCTGATGATCGCCTGCGTGGTGGCGGCGGTGCTTCCCCTCATGCTCATCCTCGGCAGCTTGATCTTCCGGGGGGCCGGAAGCCTGAGTTTGGCCTTTTTCACCAGGCCGCCGGTCCCGGCCGGGGAAACCGGCGGCGGCGTGGTCCATGCCATCATCGGCACCCTGCTCATCGTAGGCGTGGCTGGCTTGGTCGGGATCCCGGTCGGGGTCGGCGCTGGGATCTACTGCGCCGAGTACCCGCATCACCGGGTCTCCTGGGTCAGCCGATTCGTGGCCGACGTCATGAATGGCACCCCCTCCATCGTGGTCGGGGTCTTTGCCTGGACCTGGATCGTCGCCCGGCAGCACCACTTTTCCGGTCTGGCGGGGAGCGCGGCCCTGGCGCTCCTCATGATCCCGATGGTGATGCGCACCACCGAGGAGATGATCAAACTGGTGCCCAATTCCCTGCGGGAGGCGGCCCTGGCCCTGGGGTACCCCCGCTGGCGCACCAGCCTCAGCATCATCGTCCGCGCCAGCCTTCCCGGCATCGTCACCGGGAGCCTGCTCGCGATCGCCCGCGTCGCGGGGGAGACGGCACCCCTCCTGTTCACCGCGCTGGGGAGTCAGTATGTGAGCTTCAACATCAACCAGCCCATGTCGGCTCTGCCGCTGGCCGTGTTCACCTACGCCATCGGGCCGTACGAGGAATGGCACCGGAACGCCTGGGCCACTGCCCTGGTGCTGATCCTGGTGGTGCTGGTTCTGAGCGTGGGAGCCCGCGTGGCTACCCGGCGGCGGTTCAATCTCAATGCCTGAGGGCGCCGTCCGGATCCGCACGGAGAATCTCTCCGCCATCTACGGCAAGTTTACGGCGGTGCGCAACGTCTCGCTCGGCTTCACGAACAACCAGGTTCACGCCCTGATCGGCCCGTCCGGCTGCGGGAAATCGACATTTCTCCGGACCCTGAACCGGATGCACGAGCTCTCGGAAGGCGGCTGGATCAGCGGGCGGGTCCTGCTCGACGGGGAGGACATCTACGCGCCGCAGGTCAGCGCCATGAAGCTCCGGCGGCGGATCGGAATGGTGTTCCAGCGGCCTACCCCCTTCCCCACCATGTCGATCTTCGACAACGTAGCAGCCGGCTTGCGGGTCAACGGCAGCCGCTCGCGCGGAAACATCCGGGAGATCGTCGAGCGGTCGCTTCATCAGGCCGCGCTGTGGGACGAGGTCAAGGACCGTCTGGGAGACAGCGCCATGGCCCTTTCGGGAGGACAGCAGCAGCGGCTCTGCGTCGCCCGCACCATCGCACCCGCCCCGGAGGTCGTCCTCCTCGATGAGCCGACCGCTTCGCTGGACCCCCAGGGGGCCCAGCGGATCGAAGAGTTGCTCTTCGAGCTCAAGAAGGACTTCACCCTCGTGATCGTGACCCACAACATGCAGCAGGCGGCGCGGGTCTCGGACACCACCAGCTTCTTCTACCTGGGCCGGATGATCGAAACCGGGCCCACCAGGCAGATGTTCACGACGCCCCAGCAGGAACAGACCGAGGCCTACATCACCGGCAGGTTCGGATGACCAACACCATGACTGCTCCCCCACCTCCCTCCGTCGGTACCCCGCTCCCCAGGGCCACCTTTGCGCGGAAGACTTCCGGGACACCCGTCCCCGCCGACGGACCACCCGCGATCGAGGTGCGGGACTTCGGCTTCTCCTACGGAACCGCGCGCATCCTGCACGGACTGAACTTCAACGTCGCGCGCAACGCGGTCACGGCCATCATCGGCCCGTCCGGCTGCGGCAAGTCGACCTTTCTCCGGTCGATCAACCGGCTGCACGACCTGGTGCCCGGCGCCACCTATTCGGGGGACATTCTGCTGCATGGCCGATCAATCTTCGCCCGGGGCGCCGATGTCGTCGCCCTCCGGCAGAAAGTCGGCATGGTCTTTCAGCAGCCCAATCCATTCCCCAAGTCCATCTTCGAGAACGTGACCTACGGGCCTCGCCTCAACCGCCTGGCCACCCGGCGCGAGCTGCCCGAGCTGGCGGAGTACTGCCTGCGGAAGGCCGCCCTCTGGGACGAGATCAAGGATCGGCTCGACGAGTCCGGGACCGGACTCTCCGGCGGCCAGCAGCAGCGGCTCTGCCTGGCCCGGGCCCTGGGGAACCGTCCCGAGGTCCTGCTGATGGACGAGCCCTGCTCGGCCCTCGATCCCATCGCGACCCAGCGGATCGAGGAGCTGATCTTCGAGCTCAAGCGGGACTATACGATCGTCATCGTGACCCACAACATGCAGCAGGCGGCGCGGGTGTCGGACTTCACCGGCTTTTTTGATCGCGGAGAGCTGGTGGAGTTCGGGGAGACGGAGCGCGTGTTCACCACCCCGTCCCACGAGCGCACCGAAGCGTACATCACCGGGAGGTTCGGATGACCCAGGACCTGCACCGGCACTTTCACGACGAGCTGAACCAGGTCAAGGTCCGGCTGCTCACCATGTCGGGTGAGGCCGAGGCCGCGCTGGGGCTGGCGGTCGAGGCCCTGCTGGAACGGGATGCGGAGAAAGCCCGCCGGGTGATCGCCGGAGACCGGATCATCGACACCATGGAAATGGAGGTCGAGGAACTCTGCGTGAACCTCCTGGCCCTCCAGCAGCCGATGGCGCGCGACCTCCGGATGCTCACCAGCGCGCTCAAGATCGCCGGGGACCTGGAGCGGGTGGGCGACCACGCGGTCAACATCGCCCAATCGGCCGAACGCCTGGCGCTCAGCCGCCCCATCACCCCCGAGCCCGAGATTATCGAGATGGCCCGCCTGGCGCGGGAGATGCTCTCCGACGCGCTCGAGGCCTTCATTCGCGGTGACCCGGAGGCCGGGCGCGAGGTCTGCCGGCGGGACCACAAGGTCGACCTCTTGCACCGATCGGTCTTTCGCATTCTCCTTACGCATATGATGGAAGACCCTCACATGATCGGCGCCGGGATGGAGCTGTTCCTGGTGAGCCGCAACCTGGAGCGGGTCGCGGACCACGCGACCAACATCGGGGAAGACGTGGTCTATCTGGTCGAAGGAAAATCGATCAAGCACCACGCGGAAGACCGGGGCGAGGCCAGCACGACCGGACCCACCCAGGTGCCCTCCCGATGACGGCAGTTCCGGTCCATGAGTCCCGCGAACGGCTTGCGGCCATCGACGTCGGGTCGAACTCGATCCGACTCCTGGTGGCGGACTACGGGCCGGTCTCGGGCATCACGGTGGTCGACGAGGTCAAGGAGCAGCCCCGGCTGGCCATGGGGCTGGCCAGCACCGGCCGGTTGGATCCGGCCGCCATGGAGCGGGCCCTCGAGGCCCTGCGCCGGATGCGGGAGGTCTGCGACCGCCGCGGGGTCAGCCGGATCGCCGCGGTAGCCACGGCCGCGGTCCGGGAGGCCTCCAATGGGGCCGATTTCGCCCGGATGGTGCGCGAGGAGCTGGGAATCCACCTCCAGATCATCGACGCCGACGCGGAGGCCAGCCTCTCCTATCGATCGGTGGCCTATCACTTCCCGCTGGCCGGCGGGCGAACCCTGGTAGCCGACATCGGCGGCGGCAGCCTCGAGTTGATCGGCGCGGTGGACGGCCTGGTCGAGCGGGGCCTGTCCCTGCCCTTCGGCGCCGTTCGACTGACCGAGCTCTACCTGGGCCACGGGAACGAGCGGAAGCGCGTCCGTGAGCTGCGGGGCTATCTCCGGCGGCAATTCCGGCGTCGCCTCCCGGTCCGCGACTGGAGCGCGCCCCTCATCATCGGCTCCGGCGGTTCCTTCACCAACCTCGGACGCATGGCGGCGGCGCGCCGTGGCGCCTCGGTGGCCGAGCCGGTCCACGGGACCGCCGTGACGGCCGCGGAGGTCGAGCACCTGCTCGACTGGCTGGCGACCATGTCCCCAGAACGCCGGCAACAGGTGCCGGGTCTCAATCCCCAGCGGGCCGACATCATCCTGGCCGGCCTCGCGGTCACGGCCGAGCTCTTGGACCGGGTCGAGGCCCGCGAGGTCAAGATCAGCGCGTTCGGCCTGCGGGAGGGCTTGCTGCTGGAGATGGCCGGCGCTGATACGGTGCCGGCCGCCGCCGACCCGCTCCGACTGGCCCGCGAGTTCGCCGAGCGTTGCCACTGCGACCGCCGGCACATCGAGCAGGTCCGGACGCTGGCCCTGCAGATCTTCGACGAGCTCGCGGAGCAGATGGGGGCCGAGAGCGAAGAGCGGTCCCTGCTGGAGACCGCTGCCATCCTCCACGACGTGGGGCAGATGGTCAGCTACCGGCGATACCACCGCCACAGCTACGACCTCATCATGCACGCCGAGCGGCTGCACTTGTCCGCCCGCGACCGAGCCATCGTAGCGCTGGTCTGTCGCTACCATCGCCGCCGCGGTCCCCGGCGGAAGCACCAGGAGTTCGGCGCGCTCGACCCCGCCGACCAGATGGTGGTCCGTCGCTTGAGCGGGATCCTCCGCGTGGCGGAAGGCCTGGATCGCGGCTACACGTCGATTGTCGACGGATTGACCATCGAGATCTGCCCCACCCGGGTCACCATCCGCCCCACGCCACGTCATGCCGGTGCCGATCTGGCCTTGGAATGCTGGGGAGCCACCCAGGGCGCGGATGTGCTGGCCAAGACCATGGGACGGGAGGTCGTGGTCGAGCCGTAGCCGGTTTAGCCGGCGAGGAGATCCCCCAGTCGCGGGGCATCCTGCCCGACACAGCTGGCCAGCCCCTCGACCGATGAAGTTCCGATCCGATCCGCCCCCGCGCGGAGCAGCCCGACGATCTGGCCGCAGGTCCGGATCCCGCCGGCCGCCTTGACCCCCATCCCCAGCCCCACAGCCTCGCGCAACAAGGCCACCGCTTCGGTGGTAGCTCCACCGGCCGCATGAAAGCCCGTACTGGTCTTCACGAAGCGCGCTCCCGCTACCTGAGCGGCCTGACAGGCACGTAAGACCTCGTCCCGCGTCAGGGCCGCCGTCTCCAGGATCACCTTGACCGCGTGGCCCCGCGCCACCTCCACCACACCGGCGATATCCTCTTCAACCGCCGTCCACTCCCCGCTCTTGGCCAGGCCGATCGCCATCACCATGTCCAGCTCGGTGGCGCCGTCCTCAACGGCGATGCGGGCCTCGGCCCGTTTGACGGCCGGGGTCACCGCTCCGAGGGGAAATCCTACGGTGGCCGCCACCCGAGTCCGGGAGCCGTGAAGCTGGCGCGCCGCGGTCACCACGTGGGCCCCGTTCACGCAGACCGCGGCGGTACCCAACATCAATGCCTGCCCGCAGAGCCGGCGGACTTGTGCCGGCCCCGCTTCCACGCTCAGAAGGCTGAGGTCGATGGTGCGCGCCACGCCGGGCCAGTCCTCGGCCTCGGTGGGGAGCCAGGGAGGGAACGACATGTCCTCACCCGAAGCTGAGGGCCTGCTCGCGCTGGGCCAGCAACTTGGGGTTCTTGAAGAGGTTGACCAGGATGGCTCCGGCGATGAAGCCGCCGGCATGAGCCCAGAAGGCCACGCCACCGCTCTCCGAAGCGAGGGCGGGAATCCCGCCCACGATCTGGAGGAAGAACCAATAGCCCAGCATGTAGACGGCAGGTACCCTGACGGTGGTGACGAAAATCCCCAGGAAGATCAGCATGTGGACCTTCACCCGCGGATAGAGCACGATGTAGGCCCCCATCACCGCACTGATGGCTCCGGAGGCACCCACCATGGGAATGGCCGAGGACGGCTGAACTACCACCTGGGTAGCGGCAGCCAGAACACCGCAGAACAGATAGAAAATCAGGAACCGGGAATGCCCCATCGAGTCCTCGATGTTGTTCCCGAACACCCACATGAACCACATGTTGCCGATGAGGTGCAACCAGCCGCCGTGCATGAACATCGAGGTGACCGGCGTGTACCACGTGGCTCCGGCGCCCAGCTCGCAGGTCGTGTCGGGGCTCATCTGCACCTGGGTCCCCGCGGGCAGCCGGTGCAGGAACTCGCCGGGGATGAGCCCCAGCTGGCACACCGACTGCGAAAGCCCCGGCTCTCTCCCCATCTGCTGCACCAGGAGCCACACGACCACGTTGACCACGATGATGCCGATGGTCATCACGGGTGGAAGGATCGTGGGATTGTCGTCCTTGTAGGGGAACATGCCCTAATATACTCCCCGGTTTACGTGACAGCCGCCAGGTGAGGCTGCATATTGGCGGACGCCGGAACCGCCTTCCCGGAGACCCGTGCCCGAAGCGAAAATGTTCGACCTCGCCGCGGCTCTTGCCGACCGCTACCGCCTGGAGCGGGAGCTGGGGCAGGGCGGCATGGCCACCGTATACCTCGCCGAGGACCTCAAGCATCATCGCCGGGTCGCGCTCAAGGTGCTTCGGCCGGAGCTGGCGGCCATCGTGGGCGCCGAGCGGTTCCTCAAGGAGATCGAAGTCACCGCCAATCTGCAGCACCCCAGCATCCTGCCCCTCTATGACTCGGGCGAGGCTGGTCCCTTCCTCTACTACGTCATGCCCTACATCGAGGGCGAGACCCTGCGCCAGAAACTCGCACGGGAGAAGCAGCTGTCCCTCGACGAGACAATCGGAATCGCCACGGCGGTCGCCGGCGCACTGGAATTTGCGCACCGGCGCGGTGTGATCCATCGGGACATCAAACCCGAGAACATCCTGCTGCAATCCGGTCAGGCCCTGGTGGCGGACTTCGGGATCGCGCTCGCCGTGAGCCAAGCGGGGGGCGACCGCTTGACCGAGACTGGCCTCTCGCTCGGTACGCCGCATTACATGAGTCCGGAGCAGGCTTCGGGGGACCGCCAGCTCGACGCGCGGAGCGACGTGTATTCTCTCGGATGCGTGGTGTACGAAATGCTGGCCGGCGACCCCCCTCACCTCGGATCCACGGCCCAGGCTATCGTCGCGCAGATCCTCACGGAAGAGCCGCGGCCCCTGCACCTCCGCCGGCACACCACCCCGCCCCAGGTCGAGGCCGCGGTCCACCGGGCCCTCCAAAAAGCCCCAGCCGATCGATTCGGCAGCACCGCGGAGTTCGCCAGGGCGTTGGCGAGTCCCGATCCTGGACGCACCGAGCGCCTGAAGCCGGATGCGGTCGCGCGGGGCGCCCGGAACTACCTGTGGCGGCGCGGCGTTCTGCTGGCGTTCCTGATCGTGGTCGTCGCTGCTGCCGGTTGGTGGGCCAGGAGGCGAGGCGGCCGGGGAACCGTGGTCGAGGCGGAATCTCCTTCCATCGCCGTGCTGCCGTTCGTGGACATGAGCGCCACGAAGGATCAGGCCTATTTCGGCGATGGAGTCGCCGAGGAGATCCTGAATGGACTCAGCCAGCTCAAGAACCTTCGGGTGGCGTCGCGGACCTCCTCGTTCAAACTTCGCGACGCCGACATGCGGACCATCGGTACCCAGCTGGGAGTGGGGCATGTCCTCGAGGGCAGCGTGCGCCGCCAGGGCGACGAGGTCCGGATTACCGCCCAGCTCATCGCGGTCAAGGACGGCTTCCACCTCTGGTCGGAGACCTTCGACCGGCCCATGAAGGACATTTTCGTCATTCAGGATGACATCTCACGGGCGGTGGTCCGCGAGCTTCGCGTCCGGCTGCTGGGCAATGAGGCACCGGCGCCCGACCGTGAGTGGCACCTCCAACGTTCAGGCGTACAATCACTATCTGACGGGGCGCTACGAGTGGAATCGGCGCACCACCACCAGCCTCCGCGCCGCGATCGAAGCGTTCCAGGCGGCCCTCAAGCTCGACTCGAACTACGTCATGGCCTATGTCGGACTCGCCGAAGCCTACGTCGTGTTGGCCGGCAGTGGCCTGGCTCGGCCAGCCGAGGTCTTTCCACCCGCGATAAGCGCCACCCGGCGCGCATTGGCGTTGGCCCCCGATCGCTCCGAGGCGCACCGGGTCCAGGCATTCATCCTCGTCTACTACGATCACGCCATGGCGGATGGCGAGCGGGAGTATCGCCGAGCGCTCGAGCTGGACCCCAACGACGCCTTCGCACACTACTGGTATGCTTTCCTGCTGTCGGCGGAGCGGCGCTTCGATGAAGCCGAACCAGAGGCACTGGCTGGGCTGCGCAGTGATCCCGCAGCGCCCCAAATCGGCCTCGGAGTGGCGCAGGTCTATCTTCTCAAGGGGGACTACCCCAAGGCGCTCGCTCAAGCGCGCCGGGTCGTCGAGTCGGATCCGACCTTTGCGCCCATCCGCCTACAGCTCGCCATGATCCATCTGGGCCTGGACCAGCCCGCCGAGGCGTTGGCCCGAGTCGACGAAGCCGAGCGACTCGGACGGATGAATCCCGCCCTTCGGGCGCTGGCGTTGTGGAAGTTAGGCCGAAAAGAGGAGGCCCGGTCCCTGATCGGGCGGACGGAGGCCGAGCGCCAGAGCCACTATGTGGAAGGCTGGTCACTCGCCCTGTACTATTCCGGCATCGGTGACGTCGAGAACGCGCTGCGCTGGATGACCACGGGGATAGAGGAGCGATCCACGGTGATGTACTTCTCCTCGTATCTGTTGGCCCCGCCGGGTGGAGCGCTCCGGAAGGACCCGCGCTATCGCCAGTTGCTCGAGCAAGCCGGGCTCGGTGGAGCGCTCGAGCGATGACAAGGCCCGTAGTCGGCGACGGCCCCGCCGCGGGGTTGGTTCGCGATTGGTTCTGGGAGTCTTACGCCCCAATGAGGCCTTGGATGTCCGAAGCACTGGCAGGGCTCACCGCGGCCCTGGCCGACCGCTACCGGATCGAGCGCGAGCTCGGCGCGGGCGGCATGGCCACCGTCTACCTCGCCCACGACGTGCGGCACGACCGGCAAGGTCGCGCTCAAGGTGCTGCGCCCCGAGCTCGCCGCCATCCTCGGCGCCGAGCGGTTCCTCGCCGAGATCAAGACCACCGCCAACCTGCAGCACCCGCACATCCTCTCGCTGTTCGACTCGGGCGAGGCCGACGGCCTGGTCTTCTACGTGATGCCGTACGTCGAGGGCGAGAGCCTGCGCGACCGGCTGACCGCGCGAGAAGCAGCTGCCGGTGGACGACGCGGTGCGCATCGCGCGCGAGGTGGCCGACGCGCTGGAGTACGCCCACCGGCACGGCGTCATCCACCGCGACATCAAGCCCGAGAACATCCTGCTGCACGGCGGCCACGCGCTGGTGGCCGACTTCGGCATCGCGCTGGCGGCCTCGCCGCTCCGACGGCGGCACCCGGATGACCGAGACCGGGATGTCCCTCGGCACGCCGCACTACATGAGCCCCGAGCAGGCGATGGGCGAGCGGGAGATCACGCCCAAGGCGCGACATCTACGCCCTGGGCTGCGTGCTGTACGAGATGCTGACGGCGGAGCCGCCGTTCACCGGGCCCACGGCGCAGGCGATCATCGCGCGGGTGATGACCGAGGAGCCGCGCTCGCTCACGCTGCAGCGCCACACCATCCCGCCGCACGTCGAGGCGGCGGTGCGGACGGCGCTGGAGAAGCTGCCGGCCGACCGGTTCGCCACCGCCGCCGAGTTCGCCGACGGCGCTGGCGCACCGCGGCAGCATCCCGCTGTGCCGGCACGTCGACCGGACGATCGCCCCGGCGATTCGGCGGTGGCGAGCGCCGGCAGCGCGATCATCGGCGCGGCCGCGGCTGGCCGCTCGCGGCCGCTCGCCGGGCGCAGCTGCTGTGGGCTTGGCTCGGTCCCAAGCCCGACGGTCGCCGAGCCGGCATCGTGCGGTTCGGCATCCATGCTGCCGCGCGACGCGCAGCCGGTCGGGCGCCACGGGATCCACCATCGCCTTTTCGCCCGACGGCTCGCGGATCGTGTACGTCGGCAAGGCGCCCTCGGGCCAGCGGCTCTACTCCGCGGCCTGGATCAGCTCGATCCGGTCCCGATCCCCGGCTCCGAAGGCGGCATCCTTCCCTTCTTCTCCGCCGACGGCCAGTCGATCGGGTTCAAGCAGGGCACCCGGCTCGTGAAGGTGGCGCTGGCGGGCGGGCCGGTGTCGCCGTTGTGCGATGCGCCGGGCGACACCTACGGCGCGACCTGGACCCCGGGCGACACGATCATCTTCGCCTCGGACTCCGGCCTGCATGGAGGTCCCGGCCGCCGGCGGTATTCCCCACCTCGTGGCCAGGCCCGACTCCGGGGAAGCGTTCCTCTGGCCGGACGTGCTGCCCGATGGACGAGCCGTGCTTTTCACGTTCGCAAGGACCCGGGGGACTGAAGCTCGCGGTGCTGGTGCGCCGCACCGGTCAGGTGAAGCGCCTGGCTCAATCGGGGGGCTATCCCCGCTACGTCACCGGCGGCTTCGTGGTGCTCTCCGACCCTCCGGCATCGTCTCGGCGGTGCCGTTCGACGTGAATCGTCTCGAGGTCACCGGTGCCGGCGTCCCGGTCGTCGACAAGCTGTCTCACGGGGAACAATGGCGACCGGAACCTCGCGGTGTCTGCGTCTGGCGACTTCGCCTACCAGGGAGCCATCTCGGCGGGAGCCGCTGGTCCTGGTGGATCGCGGCGGCGTCGCCCGCGAGGCCGGCCGGACACCGGTTGTTACTACTCCCCAAGCCTGTCACCCGACGACCGTCGGGTGGCGGTGGCCCGCCTCACCGATGCCAATTTCTCGGCCCAGGACGTGTGGGTCTTCGACCTGGAACAACACACCCGCACGCGCCTGACCTTCGACACGACGGCGGGCTTTCCGCTCTGGACGCCGGATGGACGGCGCATCGCCTACAGTCGCGCTCCGGCGGGCCTCGCCACCGGGTCGGGAGCCATCTACTGGGTGCCGGCGGACGGAAGCGGCGCGCCGGAGTCGCTGGTGACTGCCGCCGGTCAGTGGGTACCCCGGGCCTTCGCAGCCCGGAGGCGGGACTAGTGTATTCACGGCCGCGCCGACGCCAAGTGCCAAGGCCCAGATCTGGCGAGTGGGTCTCGGAGGCGATCACGCGCCCCATCAGGTCCTGGCCAGCGGTTTCACAACTACAACCCGTCGCTCTCGCCCGACGGCCGATGGATGGCCTACATCTC
The DNA here is from genome assembly GCA_963704015.1 of uncultured Gemmatimonadales bacterium. Lineage (GTDB taxonomy): Bacteria > Gemmatimonadota > Gemmatimonadetes > Gemmatimonadales > GWC2-71-9 > DATIWD01. Next base: position 462,777 of record CAVPGI010000002.1, on the reverse strand, counting down.
CGATGAATCGGGGCGTGCCGAGGTGTACGTGCGCCCGTACCCTGACCCCGGAGGCCGATGGCAGGTGTCCCTGGACGGCGGGACGGAGCCGCGCTGGTCGCCCACTGGTCGGGAAATCTTCTACCGCAGTGGGGATCGGATGATGGCGGCGGCGGTGAAGACGCAGGGCGGCTTCGAGGTCGGGAGCCGGACCCAGCTGTTCGAGGGGCCCTACGATCAGTTTGGCGGTGTCGACGAACTATGATGTCACACGCGACGGACAGAACTTCGTGATGCTTCAGCCGGTGCAGGGCACGGCGCAGACCGTGTTCGTCACCCTGAACTGGTTCGACCAGATGCGCCGGCCGCGGCGATGACCCGATGACCGACACCAGCCCCTCGCCTCGCCGCGGCGCCTCTCCGACCGCTACCGCATCGAGCGTGAGCTGGGGCAGGGTGGCATGGCCACCGTCTACCTCGCCCAGGACCTTCGGCACGGCCGCCGGGTCGCCGTGAAGGTGCTCCGCCCCGAGCTCGCCGCGGTGATCGGGGCCGAACGATTCCTGGCCGAGATCAAGACCACCGCCGCGCTCCAGCACCCCCACATCCTGCCGCTGTTCGACTCGGGGCAAGTCGGCGTGGGATATGAGAGCGGCGATGGGCCCCAGAGCTTCCTGTTCTACGTGATGCCGTTCGTGGAGGGGGAAAGCCTGCGCGACCGGCTCAACCGGGAGAAGCAGCTTCCGGTAGAGGACGCGGTCCGGATCGCGGTGGAATCGGCCAGCGCCCTCGACTACGCCCATCGCCACGGCGTGATCCACCGGGACATCAAGCCCGAGAACATCCTGCTCCACGACGGCCAGGCCCTGGTGGCGGACTTCGGCATCGCCCTCGCGGTCAGCGCAGCCGGCGGCAGCCGGATGACCGAGACCGGCATGAGCCTGGGGACCCCGCATTACATGAGCCCGGAGCAGGCCATGGGCGAGCGTGAGATCACCGCCAAGAGCGACGTCTACGCTCTGGGCTGCGTGACCTACGAGATGCTGGTGGGGGAACCGCCCTTCACTGGGCCCACCGCGCAGGCCGTGGTGGCGAGAGTGGTCACCGAAGAGCCACGCTCGATCAGCTTGCAGCGGAAGACGGTCCCGCCCCACGTCAACGCGGCCGTGATCAAGGCGCTGGCCAAGTTGCCCGCCGACCGATTTGCCAGCGCCGCGGGGTTTGCCGAGGCGCTCACCCACCCGGGGGCGATGGCTCCCGCGACCAGTCCAGCCACAGCTGCCCCAAGCCCGAGCCTTTCGCGGGTAGCCTCCGTTTGGCCCCTGCTGGCCGCGGCGGCCGCGGGCCTGGTACTGGGGGTCCTCGGCGTGCGGATGTCGCGTAGCCCGACCAACGGTGGCGCTCAGGTCGTCCGACTTTCGGTCAACACGGCGGCCGACCGGCCGCTGAGTGGGGCGCCCACCGCCACGATCGCACTGTCCCCCGACGGGAACTCGCTGGTGTATACCGGCCAGAACTCCAGGGGACTCCAGCTCTACCTTCGCCGAATGGGAGATCTCGAAGCCGTTCCGATTCCGGGAACGGAAGGTGGGGTCTCTCCGTTCTTCTCCCCCGACGGTCAGTGGATCGGCTTCTTCGTCGGGCCCACCGGGGTCGTCAAGAAGATCTCAGTCACCGGTGGCGCTCCCCTGCCCGTCCAGGGCGCGAACCAGGTCCTGCAGGCGGCCGCGTGGTTCGACAACGAGACGTTCCTGGTAACTGGAGGCGATGGTACGCTGGCTCGCCTCGGCGGCGATGGCACCTCTAAGCGGATCGCCGCTCCGGATGCCTCGACTGGGGAGACCGCGGTCCTCCCGATCCAGGTCATGCCGGGTGGGCATTCGGTGCTGGCCGTAGGGCTCAACCAGGGGAGTGTTGCTCTCCGGGCCCTCTTGATCGATCTCGCCTCCGGGAAGCGGAAAGTGTTGCTGGAGGGAATCACCGGCGTGGCCTATGACGGGGGTTGCCTGGTCTGGGTGCAGCCCGATGGAAGCCTGCTCGCCGCCACCTTCGACCCGGGACGCAACGAGCTCAGCGGCACGCCGACCACCATCGCCCAGGGGGTCCGCGTCCCCGTCGGCGGTTCGGGGCAATTCGGCATCTCTCAGAGCGGTACGCTCGCCTACGTCCCCGAGCTGCCTTTCGATCTCGCGCTGGTCGACCGGAGCGGACGGTGGCGGGCGGCGGCGGACATTCAACGGCGGTTCCACAGCCCGCGCTTCTCGCCCGATGGTCGCCACGTGGCGGTGGACTTCAGCCAGCAGGGCAGTCGCGATGTCTGGTTGCTGGACCTCCAGCAGCGCTCCCTCTCGCGCCTCACTTTCGACAATACCGGCCACGATCCCGTGTGGACCCCCGATGGCCGGCGGGTGGCCTATCTCCACTCCCAGGGGGGCTCCATCGGAATCTTCATGCGCAACGCCGACGGGAGCGGCACCGCCGAGTCGCTCCTGGTGGCTCCGACCAACCTGACCGCGGGATCCTTCGCTCGCGACAGCAGGAGCCTGGTGGTGGTGGCGACGGGGAAGAATGGAGACTTCGACCTCGACACCATGTCCCTGGGGAGCGACCGGAAGCTGGGGGCGCTGATCGCGACGCCGTACAATGAGGCGTGGCCGGCCGTCTCGCCCGACGGGCGCTGGCTCGCCTACCAATCGGACGAATCGGGGCAGGGCGAGATCTACGTTCGCGATCTCCGAGGAAGCGGCGGCAAGTTCATCGTGTCGCAAAACGGAGGTGCGGAACCGGTCTGGTCCCGCGACGGTCGGGAGCTGTTCTATCGCGGATTCGCGACCCAGGGCGCCGCGCTCATCTCGGCCGCCTTGCAGCTGACCCCTGAGTTCCGGGTGGTCTCCCGCACACCGCTATTCGACGTGGCACCCTACGAAGCCGCTACCCCTCACGCCAACTACGACGTCTCCCCCGACGGCAAGTCCTTCGTCATGGTTCACCAGGGGCAACTCTCCCAGATCATCATCGTGCAGAACTGGCAGGAAGAAGTCCGGCACAAAGGGCGGGGCGCCAAGTAGATCTATCGCGGAAAGGCCTCCGGAAGTCCGCCGTCCACCGTAAGAATGTCGCCGGTGGTGTAGCGGAAGCGCTGGCTGGCCAGCAGCACCGCCAGGTCCGCCACCGCCTCCGGCGGAATCAGGCTCGCGTCCAGCAAATTTCGACTGCGATAGATCTCCAACTGCTCCTCCACGGAGACGCCCCGGCTGGCGGCACGCTCCCGCACAAACTGGAGAAACAGCGGCGTCTCGATCTGGTCGGCGTTGATGGCGTTGACCCGGATGCCGTCTCCCCCGAGCTCCACGGCCGCGACGCGCAGCGCCTGCAACAAGGCCGCCTTACTCCCTCCATAGGCCACCGCCTCCCGGCCCGGCACCACCGCGGCTTTCGACACCGAGGCCGCGATGGAGCCACCGAGCCCCTGGCGCCGCAGGACCGCCGCGGCCCGTCCGATCGTGGCCACCGCGCCGAGGTAGTGTACCTCGAGCTGACGCTGGAGGTCTTCGCGCTTGATCTCGGTGATCGGCGCAAACCGGGGCGGTAGTCCCGCGCTGTAGAACAAGGAGTCCAGGCCGCCGAACTCGAGCACCACCCGCCGGAACAGAGCGTCGAGGCTGGCATCGTCCCGCACGTCCACGCCCACGCCGATGACCCGGCCGGGGTAGCCGCCTGCGTCCTCGGTGGCCACGCCCTCGACCGCGGCGCCATCCAGGTCCGCCGCGACCACGTGAGCTCCCTCCTCCAGAAGCCGGCGCACGGCCGCTCGGCCGATGCCGCTCCCGCCGCCGATCACCAGCGCCACATGTCGAGGCAAGAGCTTGGTCGCCCGCTCCCGGGCGGTCTGCTCGTCGAGCTTTCGGCGCTCCAACGGCCAGTGCTCGAACTCGAAGACGTCGGCCTCGGGGATGAACTCGAACCGGTCCACCGCTTCCGCGCTCGCGATGGCCTCCAGCACGGCGCGGTAGCAGAGGTTCGCTGTGATCGCGGCGCGCTTGTCGACCGAGGCGGTGATCATCCCGAGACCGGGGACCAGGATCACCTTGGCCCAGTCGGCGAGCGGCACCTCGCCCCGAGCGGCGTGCCGGCCATGGTAGGCCTCGTACTCCGCGTGCGCCTCCGCCAGCCGGGCCCGCACCAGCGCCACCGCCTGGTCTGGGGAATGACCCGGGTCGATCTCGAGCCAGATCGGTAGGCGGCCGGCCCGAAGCAGGTGCTCCGGCGTGGCCATGCCGCGCTGGACCAGCTCACCGGCCCGCTCGCGGGCGAGATGCCGGAGCACCTCGTCACTCTGGTCGAGATGCAGGATCACTCCGCTCGGGCCGGCCCAGAGCGCCCCGCACCGCCGGCATCACGGTCTCCGCCAGGCGAAGGCGCCCTTCCGGCGATCCTCCCGGCTGCACCGACGAGCGCGACGCCTGGCGACTCCGCCGACAGGTCGTGAGGAACTCCTCGATCTTGCCCACCACCTGCACCAGCCGGGCGTGGCACTGACGAACATCGTCCCCCCAGAGCACCAATCCGTGGTGCGCCAGGGCCAGGCCGAGAGCCTCCGCCGGAATTCGATCGACGATGGCGCTCACCGCGCGCGCCAGCGGGAATCCCGGACGCGTGTAGGGCACGTAGACGATGTCGCCCTCGAACAGCTCCCCGATCACCCGCTCCGCGGTGGCCTGGGGGACATTGGTCAGGCTCATCATCGCCACGTCGTGCGTATGGACGATCACCCGGTGCGGTAGCAGCGAATGCAGCGGGGTCTCGACGCTGGGGGTGGGCCCGTCTCCCAGCATGCAGCTCGCCATGAAGCGCATCATCTCCGCGTCGCTCATCGCGTCGGCTCGGCGGAGTGAGCCGAGACGCGCCAGGGAGAGCCGGGTGAATCCATCCCGTCCAATGGTTCGCAGATCGGTGCCGCTCCCCTTGACCAGCAACACCTCCTGCTCCCCACCATCCGCGGGCAACTTGAGCTTGATCGAGGTGTTGCCGCCGCCGGGTTGCACCAGCCGCGGCTCCCGTCCCACCAGATTGGAAAGATGGACCAGGCCATCGAGCGGATCGGCTCCCGCCGTGGCGTCCAGCGCCCAGCGGCCGATGATCTTGGGGTCGGCGATCGCGTCGGTCATGGGAAGGAAGATGCGGTATCTGCGATGGAGGCGCGAGCGGTCTGGCGATGCCATTCCCTCCGGGTCATCTTCCACCGCGTGAATGCTCCCGTCGACCGCCTCGCCGCGGCCCTGGCCGACCGGTACCGAATCGAACGGGAGCTGGGTCAGGGCGGCATGGCCACCGTGTATCTGGCGGAGGACATCAAGCACCATCGCCGGGTAGCCGTGAAGCTGTTGCGGCCGGAGCTGGCGGCCTCGCTGGGCCCCGATCGCTTCCTCCGCGAAATCGAAATCGCCGCGGGTCTGCAGCATCCCCACATTCTGCCGCTCTATGACAGCGGGCGGGTCGGCGAGCCACCGGACCAGCTCCTCTACTACGTCATGCCGTTCGTCGAGGGGGAATCCCTTCGCCAACGACTGGCACGGGAATCCCAGCTCCCGATCGACGAGGCCTGCCGGATCGCGGGCGAGGTCGCGGGCGCCCTGGCCTACGCGCACGAGCGCGGTGTGGTCCACCGGGACATCAAGCCGGAGAACATCCTGCTCTCCGGCGGCCACGCCTTGGTGGCCGACTTCGGCATCGCCAAGGCCGTGGCCGGCGGAGCCGAGGAGCGAAGGCACGGGCCCAGCGGAGCCCTCACTCAGGTCGGCGACGCGATCGGGACACCGGAGTACATGAGCCCCGAGCAGGCCAGCGGAGAAACCCACATCGACGGCCGTACCGACATCTTCGCGCTCGGATGCGTGCTCTACGAAATGCTGGCCGGGGAACCGCCGTTCACCGGGCGCTCGGCCCAGGCCATCATGGCCAAACGCCTGACCGGACCGGCCCCGCGGGTTTCGACCCTGCGCGAGACGGCACCACCGCAGGTCGAAGCGGCCATCCTCAAGGCACTGGCCCGCGCTCCCGCCGATCGGTTCGCCAGCGCGAGCGAGTTCGCCCAGGCCCTCGCCAAAGAGGGACAGCCCGAGGTCCGTCGCCAGCGGTCCGGATGGCCGGGCCCTCGCGGCGTCATGCTCGTGCTCGTGGTGCTCCTCGCCGGTGCGGTGATCGCCCTTCTGGTCCGCCGCCCTGCGGGTCCTGCCGGGGCAAGCACCGCCTCGAACGCGGCCCCCTCTGCGCTGGCCCGCCATCTGGCCCAGATCACCACCCGCGAAGAAGTGGAAGAGTGGCCGGCCTGGTCACCGGACGGGCAGCGTCTGGCCTTCACCCGGGAGGTGGGAGCCCACCGGAGGCTGGTGCTGCTGACAATGGCCACAGGCGAGGAACGCCAGCTCACCGCCGGTACCTCGGACGATATCGAGCCCGCCTGGTCCCCCGACGGACAACGGATCGCCTTCGTCCGGTCCAGCACGCCGGGCGGGCGGCTGGAGCCGGGCGACGTGCTCGGCTGGTACAACGAGGGCGGTGACGTGTGGACCATTGATCTGGCCGATGGCCGGGAACAGAAGCTGATCGCCAACGCCTACAGCCCCGCCTATTCCCGGGATGGCTCCCACCTCGCCATCGAGGCCTCGTGGGCCGGGCCGCGACGCATCTGGATCACCGACGGTGTGGGTCGTAATCCGCAACAGGTAACCACCGATAGCTCGGAGGCGGTGGTGCACACCTCCCCCGCCTGGTCACCGGATGGGCAACGGCTCGCCTTCCGACGCATCGAGAAGACCTTCTCCGATGTGATGGTGGAAAACCTGACGACCAAGGAACTGACCTGGGTGACGCACGACAACGTGGTGGACGTGAATCCCTCTTGGTCGCCCAGCGGCCGGTTCATCTACTTCTCCTCCCCACGAGGCGGGGGCCTCAATGCCTGGCGCATCCCGGTCACGCCGGCGGGTGCGCCCACCGGCCCCCCCGAGCAGCTCACCACCGGCGCCGGCAACGATCTGGACCTGGCCGTCTCCCCCGACGGCAAGCGCTTGGCCTTCTCGGTGCTGGCCATCAACTCGGACCTCTGGCGACTGCCGGTCAACCCGGCGACCGGTCAGCCGACCGGCGCGCCCTCGGCCGTCGTGACGACCACGCGGGAAGACAGCCGAGGGGCTTGGTCTCCGGATGGGAAGTCGATCGCCTTCAATTCCGATCGCGACGGCCAAATGAGCCTCTGGATTCGTTCATTGGGGGACGCGACCGAGCGGCGGCTCACCACCGGGGCCGGCGGCGACTACCAGCCCAACTGGTCACCCAACGGACAAACGATCGCGTTCTTCTCGGGACGCTCGGGCAACGTGGACATCTGGGCCGTCGGGGTGGCCGACGGGCAGCTGCACCAACTCACCAAGGACCCCAGCATCGAGACCAATCCGTTCTACTCGCCCGACGGGTTACGCATCGCCTATATGTCGGATCAAGACGCGCGCAACGACGCCTGGGTGATGAACGCCGACGGGTCGGGGCAGCGCCGGCTGACCTCGCTCGGCGTGACCGGCCACTTCATGCGGTGGTCCTCGGATGGGCGGTCCGTCATCCTTCGGGCGGGTCCCAAGAGTTACCGCGTCCCGGTCGACGGAGGGCCGCCCGAGGAGTTGCCCGAGATCGTCGGCGGGGCCCACATGTCGTTCTCGCCCGACCAGGGACTGATCATGGACGTGAAGGCCCATAAGACATTGTGGGTCTCTCCGCTTCGTGGAGGCACCCCCTACCAGGTCTTCGAGTTCCCCGACCCCGATGCCAGAATCGACTACCCGGTCTGGTCGCCGGACGGCCGCTGGGTCCTGTTCGACCGGGCGGTGGCCAAGGGGGGAGACATCTGGATGCTCGAAGGCCTCGAGTGAGAGACTGAGGGGGACGATTCGGAGTATCTTTCTCACCCTCAACCGACTCCATCAACCGCAACAGGTGAACTTCGTGACCGACGGGTACACTCGACTGGCGGCGGCTCTCGCCGACCGCTATCGCCTCGAGCGCGAGCTGGGACAGGGAGGCATGGCCACCGTCTACCTCGCCCAGGACCTCCGCCACGACCGCCGCGTGGCGGTCAAGGTCCTCCGCCCCGAACTGGCCGCGGTGATCGGGGCGGAGCGCTTTCTCGCCGAGATCAAGACCACCGCCGCCCTTCAACACCCACACATCCTCCCGCTCTTCGATTCCGGACAGGCCGACACCTTCCTGTTCTACGTCATGCCGTTCGTGGAGGGGGAAAGTCTGCGCGACCGTCTCAATCGCGAGAAGCAGCTGCCCATCCCCGATGCCGTGCGGGTCACCAGCGAAGTCGCCTCGGCGCTGGACTACGCCCACCGTCATGGGGTGATCCACCGGGACATCAAACCGGAGAACGTCCTCTTGCACGACGGGCAGGCGCTGGTGGCCGACTTCGGCATCGCCCTGGCCGTCAGTCAGGCAGGGGGGCACCGGATGACGGAGACCGGACTCTCCTTGGGGACTCCCGGGTACATGAGCCCAGAGCAGGCCACCGGTGATCGAACGCTAGACGCGCGGAGCGATGTCTACTCGCTCGGATGCCTGCTCTATGAGATGCTGGTGGGCGAGCCTCCTCACACGGGACCCACGATCCAGGCCGTCATCGCCGCGGTCGTCACCAAGGAGCCTGAGCGGGTACGCCTGCGCCGCTCCACCGTACCCGCCCAGGTCGAGGCCGCCGTCCATCAGGCCCTTGCCAAGCTTCCCGCCGATCGGTTCACCAGCGCCGAGGCCTTCGCCAAGGCGCTCACCGATCCCTCCTATTCCGTGGCCCGGACGGCGGCGGAGCTTCCGGCCTCACCGGCCGCTCGCGTCGCCACTTCACGAAACACCCTGATTCTGGCTGGAGTGGCGGCGCTCATGGCCGTACTCGCCGCCTGGGGCTGGCTACGCCGCGGTCCCACGCCGCTGGTGAACCGGTTCAGCTTGTTGTTCCGGCCTAGCGAGGGACTACAGCCGATCCAGACCGGAGCCGGAGGCCGCTTGGCGATCTCGCCGGACGGCAAGCGCATGGTCTACGTCGGCCCGGGCACCGGAAGTACGCGGCTCTGGGTACGGGAGCACGATCAACTCCACTCGACGGCGATCTCGGGAACCGAGGGCGGGGTGAGCCCGTTCTTCTCCCCCGACGGGCGTCAGGTGGGATTCCTCGTGGGCGGGACATCTCTCCGGATCGTGGCTCTGGGCGGTGGCCCACCCCTGACCCTCAGCGACAAGGCCAATGCCACGGCGGCGGACTGGGGGGCCGACGGGTACATCTACGTCGAAACCGACTCGGGGGTTAGTCGCATTCGATCGACCGGAGGAGAGCTCGAGACGGTGTTCAAAATGTCGGAGAAGGAAACCGGCGCCGAGTGGCCGGTTGTGCTGCCAGGAGCGAAGGGACTGCTCTTCCGACTCCGGCGTCAGGGCCAGGGTGCTAACGAGTTCGACATCATGGGCATGAAGCTGCCGAAGGGACAGCCCAAGGTCCTCACCCGAGGTGTGTTCGCCCGTTACGCTTCCTCGGGTCATCTGATCGTGGTAACCGCCGATGGGAAGCTCATCGCCACCCCCTTCGACCCCGATAAGCTCGCCTTGACCGGCCCGCCGATGGCCATCGCCGAAGGCATCCCGGTCACGGCCGGCGGATTCCAGGTGGATCTCGCCCTTTCGGCCACGGGGACCCTGGTCTACCTGGCCGGTGGGTTCACCGGCAATCGGAGGGTGGTTTGGAGCGAGCGGGATGGACGAGAGGCGCCGGTAGACTCAAGCTGGCAACCCCAGGGCACCATCAACAGCATGGCGCTCTCCCCCAATGGGAAGGCCTTGGCGGTGGGCCTGGAGCGGGATCACAAAGAGGACATCTGGGTCAAGCAGCTTCCCAGCGGTCCGTTCTCACGCATCACCTTCGGGGACAGCGTCCACGTACGGCCCGCCTGGTCGGCGGACGGCCAATCGGTGCTCTGCCTGGCGGGGACCGGTACGGCCAACTCGGGCACGCCCATGATCGCCCGCGCCGACGGGACCGGCTCGCCCAAAGTGCTGCTCAACACCAGCACCCGCTTCGGCCAGCTGCTCGAGTCGCGGGACGGCAAGTGGCTGATTCTTCGCCGGGTGTTCGATCAGGAGGGCAGCGGCGACATCTTCGGGGTTCGCATCGGCGACACCACCCTGGTCCCCCTCGCCAATACCCCGGCCCGCGAGGCCACGCCGGCCATCTCGCCCGACGGCCGTTGGATGGCCTACGCCTCCAACGAGTCGGGATCCAACGAGGTCTACGTGCGCCCCTTCCCCGAGGCCGCCAAGGCCAAGTGGCAGGTGTCAACCGCGGGCGGCCTGGAGCCGGTGTGGGCCAACAACGGACACGAGCTGTTCTACATCAACGGCCGAAATCAAATGGTCGCGGCCGAGATCAAAGTCAACCCATCCTTCGTCGTCGGCGAGCAGAAGGTACTCTTCTCCGTCGTCTCCGATGTGATCAACGGCTTCATTCCCTCCTACGCGGTGAGCCCCGACGATCGCCGGTTCATCTTCGTCCGCGAGGGCGTATCTGTGGCCGAGTCGGAGCTGATCCTGGTCCAGAACTGGTTCGAGGAACTGAAGGCTCGGCAAAAGGCTCAAAGCCAATAGTCCCTTCCGCTCGCCAGCACTCCGGCCCCTAGCCCCCGGAAGGGCAGGCTGCCGGGCCCGATCCCGCCAAGCCCGGTCGCCGCAACCTCCTAGGCCTGCCAAATCCCTGCCAAAAAGGCAGCAAACCCGGGTACATCGCTTGCCCTCTCGGAAGTGAATCGAATCATCAACGAGCCCGTGGCCGTCAGCATTGCCAGGCTCGATTTCTCCGGCGCGAAAGGTCGCGCCAGCAATCATCAGCAGGAGGGGCCATGGCCTCGAAGATCATCGGAATCGACTTGGGGACCACCAACTCGGTGGTGGCCGTCATGGAAGGCGGCGACCCGATCGTCATTCCCAATTCCGAAGGTGGCCGGACCACGCCGTCGGTGGTGGCCTTTACCAAGGATGGCGAGCGCCTGGTGGGCCAGGTGGCCAAGCGGCAGGCCGTCACCAACCCCAAGCAGACCGTCTTCTCGATCAAGCGCTTCATGGGCCGCCGCATGAACGAAGTCACCGAAGAGATCCGCCGGGTTCCCTACAAGATCGAGGCGGGTACCAGCGGCCTGGCGGCAGTCGAGATCGCGGGCAAGAAGTACACGCCGCCCGAGATCTCCGCCATGATTCTGCAGAAGATGAAGCAGACCGCCGAAGACTACCTGGGGTTCAAGGTCGAGAAGGCGGTTATCACGGTGCCGGCCTACTTCAACGACTCCCAGCGGCAGGCCACCAAGGACGCCGGGAAGATCGCCGGGCTCGACGTGGTCCGGATCATCAACGAGCCCACCGCCTCGGCTCTGGCCTATGGGCTGGACAAGAAGAAGGAAGAGAAGGTGGCGGTCTTCGACCTGGGCGGCGGTACCTACGACATCTCGGTGCTGGAGCTGGCGGAGGGCGTGTTCGAGGTCAAGAGCACCAACGGCGATACCCACCTGGGCGGGGACGACTTCGACCAGCGGGTCATCGACTGGCTGGTGGCCGAGTTCAAGAAGGACCAGGGGATCGATCTCTCCAAGGACGCCATGGCCCTCCAGCGGCTCAAGGAAGGCGCGGAGAAGGCCAAGATGGAGCTTTCGACCACTCAGCAGACCGACATCAACCTGCCATTCATCACGGCCGACCAGTCTGGGCCCAAGCACCTGAACTACAGCCTTACCCGGGCCAAGTTCGAGCAGCTGGTCGAGGATCTCATCCAGCGGACCATTCCGCCGATGAAGCAGGCGCTCAAGGATGCCGGGCTCGACCCCAAGACCATCGACGAGGTGATCCTGGTGGGCGGCTCCACCCGAATTCCCAAGATCCAGCAGATCGTGCGCGAGTACTTCGGGAAGGAGCCCAACAAGTCGGTGAACCCCGACGAGGTCGTGGCCATCGGGGCCGCGATCCAGGGCGGTGTCCTCGGCGGCGAGGTGAAAGACGTCCTCCTGCTCGACGTGACCCCGCTGTCTCTGGGGATCGAGACTCTGGGTGGCGTGACCACCGTGCTGATCCCACGGAACACGACCATTCCGACCAAGAAGTCCGAGGTGTTCTCGACCGCGGAGGACAACCAGACCACGGTGGAGATCCACGTGCTGCAGGGCGAGCGCCAGCTGGCGATCGACAACCGTACCATCGGCAAGTTCCAGCTGACCGGCATCCCGCCCGCCCCGCGCGGCATGCCGCAGGTCGAGGTGACCTTCGACATCGACGCCAACGGGATCCTGCATGTCTCGGCCAAGGACAAGGCGAGCGGCAAGGAGCAGAAGATCCGGATCGAGGCGTCCAGCGGGTTGAGCGACACCGACATCGACAAGATGGTCAAGGCCGCCGAGGCCCATGCCAGCGAAGACAAGGCACGCCGGGAGCAGATCGAACAGCGGAACCAGCTCGACGGCCTGGTCTATAAGGTCGAGAAGGACAGCAAGGAGTGGGTAGACCGGCTCTCCGGCGACCTCAAGTCCCGGCTCGAAGCCGCGGTCGAGGGCGGCAAGCAGGCCCTGCGGACCGGAGACTCCGACGGGATCAAGCATGCCCTCGACGAGTTGAACTCGGCCTATTCAGCGGCCGGTGCCTCACTCTACCAGTCGGCCCAGGCCTCCGGCAGAAGTTCCGAGCCGTCGGCGGAGGGCGCCGGCGAGGCTTCCAAGGCTGGCAAAGACGAGGTGGTCGAGGCCGACTACGAGATCGTGGACGACAGCAAGAAGTAATCGCTCGGGGTCGGGTGCAGAGGCCGGGGGGAGGCAAGACCCTCCGGCCTCTTGACTTAGCGTCGCCCGGGAGGAGCCTCATCCGTTTCACGGGCAGGTCCCGTAGTAGTGGAACGGATTTAGCTGACGTTACGCGACGAAACCCGTGTCCCCAGCATCGTTACCTTGTCGACCGGTATAAATTGTAGGAGTCGCCGGACAGGCGTCCGGCCTTGATACTCACGCTTTTGACAGGATCTGGACCGCATGTCTTCTCGCACCGTGAATTGGCTGAAGTTCGGTGGCCTGGTGACCCTGGCCTTCGCACTGGGCCTCCTGTTTGCCGGCGTTCTGAACCTGCCACAGGGATCGGCCGCCCAGGATCGGGCTGCGCGCATCACCGAGGTAGCCGCACCACCTGCGACCTCCGCGCCCGCCGCGACCAAGTCGCTGGCGGACTTGAGCGATGCCTTCGCTTCGGTGGCCGAGCACGTGAAACCCAGCGTGGTCTACGTTCGGTCCAAGCACACCGAGCAGCCCGACAAGACCCGACGCCGGGTGCCGCCCGGTTTTGATCAGTTCTTCCCCCACCGCCAAGGACCAGACGTCGAGCAGGGCAGCGGATCGGGGTTCATCGTCTCCCCCGACGGATACATCCTCACCAACAATCACGTGGTCGAAGGCGCGGACCAGGTGACCGTCCGACTGCTCGACCGGCACGAATTCGTGGCCAAGGTGGTCGGCACCGACGCCGAACACCGACGTGGCGGTGCTCAAGATCGACGCCAAGGGGCTGAGCCCGGCCGCGCTGGGCAACAGTGATCAGTCCCGGGTGGGGGAATGGGTGCTCGCCGTGGGGAACCCCCTGGGCGAGGCGCTCACCTTCACCGTGACTTCGGGGATCATCAGCGCCAAGGGTCGTCCGCTGAGCGGGCTGGCTCGAAGCCAGGGCGCCATTCAGGACTTCATTCAGACCGACGCCGCGATCAACCCCGGCAACTCCGGGGGCCCGCTCGTGAACGTCCGGGGCGAGGTGATCGGCATCAACTCCGCCATCGCCAGCGAGACCGGGTTCAACGTGGGGTACGGCTTCGCGATTCCGATCAATCTGGCGCGGAATGTGATGACCCAGCTGATCGCGACCGGAAAGGTCCAGCGCGCCGCGCTGGGCATCACCATCCGCGACGCCACGGCGACCGACGCGGCCTACGTGGGTCTGCCGGATATTCGCGGGGTCAAGGTCGAGGATTTCCCGGATGACTCGCCGGCCAAGGCCGCGGGCCTCGAGCCGGGGGACATCATCATCTCGGTGGACGGCAAGGCGGTGGGCTACACCGGTCAGCTGCAGCAGGAGATCGGCTTCCGGAAGCCGGGCGACGTGGTCAAGATCGAAGTGGCGCGGAAGGGCGGCAACAGGAAGACCTTCAACGTCCGCCTGACCGAGCTCAAGGTCGAGCAGCAACTGGCCAAGAACGACGAGGGTGGAAGTGGCGATACCGCCTCCGACGCCGGCTCCGCCATGGCCCCCTTGGGCATCTCGGTCCAGGCGGTGACCCCGGAAATCGCACAGGAGATGGAAATCGATCCCAACGTTCGTGGCCTTCTGGTGACCGAAGTGCAGCCCGATGGTCCCGGCTGGGAGGTCCTGAGCGACGGCACCCGCGGGGTCCCGCCGGACGTGATCCTGTCCGTCGAGGGCAAGCCGGTGAAGACCGAAACCGACCTCAAGAGCGCACTCAAGGAAGCCGGCGCAAGCGCGATCGTCTCGCTCAGAGTGTATCGAGCGGGGGCCAAGCGAATCGAGCGGATTAAACTCGACGACGGCCGCTAGACCGGGTCGCCATCATCAAGCATGTGCTCGACGGGAGGACGGGGAACCATCCCTGTCCTCCCGTCGGCGTTTCAGGAGCGGTATCTCCTGGCGGGTCGGTGGTCTCGCCGGTCCCATTGTTGTTTCGGTGCGTCGTTCTCATGTTTGAGGGAACCAGGAGCCCGCATGAGACTCAACGCAATGATGGCTCTGTGGCTGGCGGGAAGCCTCCTCGCCGCCTCGCCGGCCCGCGCTCAGGACGATTGGACTCGAGCGGATCAGGACATCCGGCGCCTGACACCTGCAGCCTTCCATAAGCTGCCCCCCAATGTCGTGGCGGCGCTCGAGGCCAAGCGCTGCACGGTGCCTCAGCCCTCCAGCGATTCCACGCCGCAGAACGTGATCCGGGGCAGCTTCGAGAAGAAGGGGCGTACCGACTGGGCCGCGCTCTGCTCCCGCGCTCACGCCTCGACCATCGTGATCGTTTGGGGCGGCCCCTCGTCCTGTCCCGACGAGATGGAGGTTCAGGAAGACCGGAGCTTCCTGCAACGCGGGGCCGGAGGAACGATCGCCTTTTCCCGGAAGATCGAGCTGGCTTCACCCGACTACATCATGACCATGTACAAGCGGTTCGGCGGCACCGAGCCACCGGCCATCGACCACCAGGGGATCAACGACGTCTTTCAGGGGAAGGGCACCACCATTCGCTATTGCCACGACGGCCGATGGCTGGAGCTCACGGGCGACCAGACGGGAGGCAGGTAGCCTCGGCTCGAAGCGCCCCGCATAATTATCCTTGATCGACGCGGCCGTGGCGGAATGGCAGACGCGCCAGGCTTAGGACCTGGTCCCGCGAGGGGTGGGGGTTCGAGTCCCTCCGGCCGCACTCCACCGAGGCCAGACGCCTCTTCCCCACCAACCATTCGTCTCGCTCGGGCATCCCGAAATCAGGGTGTCCGCCTCTCGGCCACGGCGTCGAAAACCTCATTTGACCCTCGGGACGCGGCCGGAGTACATTCCCCCATGTCCGAGATCCAGATCCAAAAGAAGCGCGCCGACTCGGCCTCCGCCTCGCTGCAGGTCACGGTCCCACCCGACCGGGTTCGCCAGGCGGAGGACCGTGCCGTGCGATACTTCGGGGAGCGGGCCCGGCTGCCCGGCTTCCGCGCCGGCAAGGCGCCGGCGGCCATCGTGCGCAAGCGCTTCGGGGAAGCCATTCGCCAGAGCGTCCTGGAGGAGATCATCCGGGAGTCCTGGGAGGCCGCGAAGAGCAGCGAAGGCCTCAAGCCGGTCGCCGAGCCCCACATCCACAACCTGAAATTCGAGGACGGCGGACCCATCGAGTTCGAGTTGCATGTGGATGTCAGGCCCGACCTCACGCTCAATCGGATGGGTGGCTTCACGCTCCAGCGCAAGGTCGTGGCTATCAAGGACGCGGACGTCGAGGAGCGGCTACGCGCCCTTCAGGAGCAGAAGGCCAACTGGATTCCGATCGAAGGTGAACGACCGGCGCCCGGCCAGCTGGTCCGATTGGATGTGGCGACCATGGAAGGCGGGGAAGCCGACAAGCCTCAACCCTATGTGATCGTGCTGGGGGAGGGTCAAGCGGTCCCCTCGCTCGAAGAGAAAGTGATGACGCTGCTCCCTGGCGAGACGTCCGACGCCGAGGTGAAATACCCGGACGATCACCCGGACGAGGCGAAGCGCGGCACGGCTCGGCAAGTGCGCGTCACGCTGCACGAGGTCAAGCGCAAGGAGCTGCCGCCACTGGACGAAGCCTTCGCCCGCGAGGTCGGGGAGTTCGAGAGTCTCGACGCGCTCCGGACCGCGATCCGCGAGGACCTGGTCAAGGACGCCGAGCGGGATGCCGATCGGCAGGTGCGGGCCGACCTGCTCCAGCAGATGGCCCAGGCCAACAACATCGAGGCCCCGGCCTCCATGGTGGAGCGGTTCACCCGGGCCTACGCCAGGGCCTACGAGGTTCCCGAGGCGCGCCTGGAAGGATTCCGGAACGAGTTCCGCCCGGTCGCCGAAGCTCAGGTCCGGCGGGACCTGATCCTCGATGCGGTTGCCGAGGCCCAGCAATTGCGAGCCACCGAGTCGGAGCTGGACCAGCGGGTGGCGAGCCTGGCGGAGGCGCGCCAGACGTCCCCGGCGCAGCTGTACGCTTCCCTGCAAAAGGCCGACCGCCTCGGGGAGCTGGAGCGGGGCATTACCGAAGAGAAGATCTTCAATTTCCTGCTGTCGCAATCCACCGTCGAAGAGGCCAGCGCGTGACCATGTCTACGTTGTTTCCCCCCTACGTCATCGAGCGGTCGAGCCGCGGTGAGCGGTCCTACGACATCTTTTCCCGACTGCTCATGGATCGCATCGTCTTCCTCGGCGCCCCGATCAATGACGACGTAGCGAACATCATCATCGCCCAGCTGCTCTTCCTCGAGGCGGACAATCCGGAGCGCGACATCTACCTCTACGTCAATTCGCCCGGAGGCCTGGTATCGGCCGGCTTGGCGATCTACGACACCATGCAGTATCTCAAGGCGCCGCTCAACACCATCTGCATGGGCATGGCGGCCTCCATGGGCTCGTTCCTGCTCGCGGCGGGCAACAAGGGAAAGCGCAGCGCCCTGCCCCACGCCCGGATCATGATCCACCAGCCGTCGGGCGGCGCCCAGGGGACCGCGGCGGATATCGAAATCCAGGCGCGGGAGATCCTGTACCTGCGTTCGAAGCTCAACACGCTCTACGCCAAGCACACCGGCCAGCCCATCGAGACCATCGAGCGGGACATGGACCGGGATCGTTTCATGAGTGCGGAAGAGGCGAAAGAGTACGGGCTGATCGACAGTGTGATCACCAAGCACTCCGATCTGCAGCCCACCAAGAACCCTTGACGCTCCGGGGGTTCCGGGGCACCTTTCGACCGACCCCCAATTCATTGTCAGGCTGACGGCGACATGTCCAACGACAAGCATCTCCGCTGCTCATTCTGCGGCAAGTCGAAGGATTCGGTCCGGAAGTTCATTTCGGGCCCGTCGGTCTATATCTGCAATGAATGCATCACCCTCTGCAACGAAATCCTGGCGGAAGACGAAGAGCGAGACGTCGCCGAGACCATTACCCAGGTCCCCACGCCGGGTGAGATCAAGGATGTGCTGGACCAGTATGTGATCGGCCAGGAACGCGCCAAGCGAACCCTGGCCGTCGCCGTTTATAACCACTATAAGCGGATCAATTCGGGGACCACGCGGGACGGAGATGTCGAGCTCGACAAGTCCAATATCCTGCTCCTCGGTCCCACAGGGGTCGGCAAGACCCTCCTGGCCCAGACGCTCGCCCGTATCCTGGACGTTCCCTTCACCATCGCCGACGCCACCACCCTCACCGAGGCCGGATACGTCGGCGAGGACGTGGAGAACATCCTGGTCCGGCTGCTCCAGGCGGGAGACTTCAACGTCGCCGAGTGCGAGCGGGGCATCGTCTACATCGACGAGATCGACAAGATCGCCCGGAAGTCCGAGAATCCGAGCATTACGCGGGACGTGAGCGGTGAGGGCGTGCAGCAGGCCCTGCTCAAGATCCTCGAGGGCACCATCGCTTCGGTGCCACCTCAGGGCGGCCGAAAGCACCCGCAACAGGAATACATCCAGATCAACACCAAGGACATCCTGTTCATCTGCGGCGGCGCGTTCGACGGGCTGGAGAAGATCATTCAGGCCCGCACCGGGCGGCAGAAGATCGGCTTCGCGCAGGACCGGCAGGCCCTCTCGGAGGCCTCCAAGATGAACCCGCTGCAGGATGTGGAGCCGGACGACCTGCTGCGCTACGGCATCATCCCCGAGCTGGTGGGACGGCTCCCGGTCATGGTGGCGCTGGAGGCGCTGGACGAGGAGTCGCTGGTGCGGATCCTGGTCGAGCCCAAGAACGCGCTGTCCAAGCAGTACAAGAAGCTGTTCGACATGGAGAGCGTCGGCCTCACCTTCGATCAGGAAGCGCTGCGCGCCATCGCCAAGAAGGCGCTCAAGCGCGGCACCGGCGCCCGCGGGCTACGCGCCATCCTGGAAACCATGATGACGGACATCATGTTCGACCTGCCGTCGCGGGACGACGTCCGGGAAGTGATCATCACCCCGGAGGCCGTCAACGAGGCCCAGCAGCCGTTGGTGATCACGGAGCGCGCCCGCACGAAGCGAGAAGCCTGAGCTCTCTGCCCAACGGCCCCACCGCGTTCCCGCCTTCCCCGCTTCACCGGCTTCCCGTCGAGTTCGTCGGCAGCTTTCCGGACCCCGAGCACCCACTCACTCCCAAGCTCCCGGAGATCGCTTTCCTGGGACGCTCCAACGTCGGAAAATCGAGCCTCTTGAACGCGTTGGTGGGCCGCCGGGTGGCCCGGGTCAGCGCCACGCCCGGAAAGACCCGCGCCCTGAACGTCTACCGGATGCCCGATTGTTACCTCGTAGACCTGCCGGGTTACGGTTTCGCCCATGCCGCCAAGAGCGACCGGGTCGGCTTTCAGCGGCTGCTCACCACCGCCCTGAAGCGCCGGCCCCTCCATGGGGTGGTCTGGCTGCTCGACATCCGGCGGGACCCGTCGCCCGATGACCTTCGATTTCGCGCCCTGATGGCGGAGCGCAGGGTCCCGTTGCTGGCCGTCCTTACCAAGACCGACAAGCTGGGCTACGAACAGGGGATGCGGAGAGCACGAGAGGTGGGAGACGCGCTGGAGCTGGATCCCGACAAACTGCTGGCCACCAGCAGCGTCAGTGGATTGGGGATCGCACAGTTGGGCGAGGAGCTGCTGGCGGCTGCCCGGAGCGCTCAGGCCCGATAGACTCGGCGCGCGCCCGGGGCAGTTCCACTCACCAGCATCGCGGTCGAGAGAGCATCCGCCTCGACGGCCGAGCCGGCCACCACAGTGGCCTGACGCAGCCCGCGGGCCGGCCAGCCATCCGCCGGATCCATGACATGTCCCGCGGTGAAGCTCCCATACCGCACGATGGACACGGTGTTGGCGGAGGTGGCGAGCGCCTCGTCACAGACCTTGGTGGAGGCCAGCCTTCGCCCGGGGCGATCCGGATCCACGATATCCACCGTCCAACCATCCTGGCCTGGCGGCGCCCCGATGCCGATGCAGTCGCCGCTCACGTCGATCAAGGCGCGACGAATGCCGCGCTGCCGGAGCAGCGCCGCCATCCGGTCCAAACCGTACCCCACGCCGATCCCTCCGAAGTCGAGCTGCGTGTGGCCGCTGGGCAGCCGAACCCGCTCTCCTTCCACCTCCACCACCGCCGCCGCCACGGCCGCTTCAGCCTCCTGCAGCTCGCGGACACCGGGCGCGGCCTTGCGGCGCTCCCGGAATCCCCAGGTCCGCATCAGGGGCTCGACCCCGGCGTTGAAGGCCCCTCCGGTGAGTCGGCGGAATGCCTCCGCTGCTGTGACCACACGGTGCAAATCGAGGCCGACCCGCGCCGGCCCCTTTCCAGCCCGTCGATTGAGCTCCACTAGGTCGCTGGCGGAATCGAACAAGGAGAGCCGCGCCTCGACCTGGCGCAACTCGGCCAGGGCCAGGGCCGCGGCCTCGAGTCCCTCCTCCTCGCTGGTCGAGAAGAGCATCAGATGCACCCGCTGTCCCATGGCCCAGGACCAGCGCTCCACGAACCGCTCATCACCGGGGAGGGACCGAGGGACCGCACGGATTGCAGGGAGAGCACCGCAGACCGCCCCGGAGGCGAGCGCGCCGACGAATTCGCGACGCTTCACGCGGCGGGCTCCCCCCTACCCAGCTCCTGGAGAATCAGATAGGACTGGAGATAAAACACGACCGCCAGGCTCCCACTCGACAGCTCGAGCAGCCATCCGAATCGCGGGTCCAGATAGCGCATGAGCCACATGGCGCTGAAGGAGACCAGCAGAGCCACGAACGGCTCGACGATCAGGAACCGCCTCCACCGCTCCGACAGCCGCTCACAGAGCGACACTCCGATCCCGGTGAGGAGGAAGATCACGACCATACTGAGGAGGTGGGTGTGCGTGATGGTGAGCATCTCCCCGAACGACTTGGGGAACTGCATCGCCTCCTGCCCACTGGCAGGATCAGCCCCACGGTAGCGCTCCGCCACCCCGGCCGGAACCAGCCGGGTGGTGTGCCACACGAAGACCAGGGATGTCGTATAGCCGACGGCCTGTACGATGGTGACCCAACGCCCCAGCAGCCGAACGCTGGGCGGCAGCGTGCGCCAAGTCGGAAAGGCTCCGTTCACTTGATTCGCCCTTCCTGGTGCCAGCGGGTGAGATCCTGGAGCGCCGCCCGGACCCCGGCGGTCACCGCGTTGACGCTGATGGTAGCCCCGGAGATCGATCGAATATCCTGGTCTACGCGGAGCGGTTCGTTCGCCGTCTTGCCTCGGAACTGCTTTCGCCAGGCGTCATAGGCCACCTCACCCCCATAGGGCTCCCGGTACACCAGGACATCGACGTCCTTGAGGTGGTCTGCCGGATCGGTGGCGACCAGGAAGGTGATCGGCTGGTCCTTGCCGATCACGTTACGGACCACGGCGAAGCCCAGCACCGAGTCGGCCCGGGAGACGCGGAGCACCAGGTTCGAGTCCACCGGCAGACTATCCACTATGGTACCCGAGCCGAACAGGCGCGTAAGAGAGGCCGCCACTTTCTTGGGCGGCGCCTCTTGCCCGAACACCGGTGGCACGGCGCCGGACGCCAAACCGGCACCGAGTGAGAAGACGAACATCGGGGCCCAGCACCGGGTGGGTCTCATCGGCGGTCGATCTGCGAAGGGGACCAGATCAGAACATCCACCCAATGCCGAGGCTGATGACGTCGTCCTCCAGGAGATGGGCAGCGTTCCGCCGGAAAGCGTAATCGCCCTTGAAGGCAATCTGCGAGATCAGCTTCCAGGTCAGGCCCAGGGTGGTGACGTTCCGGTCGAAGGCCGGGTTGCGCGGGGTTCCGGTGGGCACGGCGGCGTGGGTGTCATCCCGGTCGTAGCGGGCGAAGAGCACCAGCCGCTGGCCGCTGTTCCGAGCCAGGAGGTGGAGCGCATTCCAGGCGGCTTCCAGATACCAGCCGGCGATGCGGCTCCCCACCGCGTTCCCATAGACGGCGTTGATCGCCGCGGCGTCCCCAACGCTCTCGGTGGCCGCCTCCCCGCGGAACTGGAAGGCGCCAATCTCGTACCGGCCGTCGATGGCGCCGATGAAGACCGGCGCCGCGAACGCTCCGCTAGGCAGGCCGGGGGCGTTGTTGGCGCTGCCGCCGTAGTAGCCGGAGAGGCCGAGCTTGAGGCCCGGTCGGGCCCACTCGACTCGGCCGGCCAGCGCCACGTTGGCGAAGCTGGCGTTCTGGCCCTCCTGGCGTCCGTCCCGCAGCCCGTCGGCGCCGGTGAACCCTTCGGCTCGAAGACCGTTGACCAGGTAGGCCCGATAGACCAGCCCCTCAACTCCGGGAATCGATCCGGCGACCCCGGCGCCCAGCTCGCGCCAGGTGGTGGGGATGACGATGTCGTCGTAGAGCGGCCGGTCCACCCCGTTGAAGGTCGGCGGCTCGTGGACTTCGTTGATGATCCCGATCGGCATCAACACCAAGCCGGCTCGAAGGGTGGCCGGCTCGACGAACTTGTAGTCGATGAAGGCTTGCTCCAGCGAGACTTCACCGCCGGACTCGCCGCCCGCGACCTTGGCGTCCTCTACCTCGAGCTCCGATCGGAACGAGATCCGATCGTTGAAGCTGTGCCCCAGGTAGATCACGAAGCGCGCGAGATCTATCACGCCGGCGGCACCCGGGCTCGTCGAATTAGTGTAGTGGACCTCGCCGTACCCACCGACCGTGGTAGACTGTTGCGCGTGAAGGGGCAGGAATCCGCCGAGGGTCAGACACAACAGCAGCACGCCGGTCCGGGCTCGCAGTGGAGTCTTAGTCATTGAGAGATATTCTCAGATGAGAATGACTATCATATAGAAGTGCTACCAGACTACTCCCCTTTCTCGCGACTGTCAACCACCCGCGCCACCGCCGGTTTGCAGAAGTGATGACGCGTCCCTAGAATGCGCCCCAAGGAGGTGCCATGGCTCTGCTGCCGCTCAAGACACTGGAACTGGGGGGTCCCGCGGGACGCCTCTACCTAGATTGGCTCGAGGCCCTGGAAGCCGATCTGGCGCGCCCGGGGGCGGATTGGTACCGGGTGGCTCGGGACACGCTCTTCGCCATCTACTTTCCCGGCCACCGCGACTACGACGCGATGGTGGCCGATCCGAAGCTACCGCTGGCGACCCGGGCCACCCTCCTGGCCCTCGACCCCCACCACATCACCCTCGAGCCCGAGTACTACGCCGACGTCGACCCGGCCCGATTCGCGCGCGTGAAGCCGCTCCTGTGGCTCTGGCAGTCCTTCGACCGCTCCCCGTTGGGCGGCGGCAACGTGGACCTGGGGGTCCGCTTCCGGCGAACCCTGGCCAACCACGTCTTCGCGCGCTGCGGTCGCAACTTCAAGTGCTTCCACTACGTGGAATTCTCCTTCGGCTACAACATGGAAGTCGGCGATGACGTGGTGGTGCACCGCTACGTGCTGCTGGACGACCGCGGGGGGATCACGCTGGGAGACCGGGTGAGCATTTCGGACTACGCCAACATCTACAGCCACACCCATAGCATCGTCGAGCAGAAAGACGTGACCAACGCCCGTACCGTCCTCGAGGACGACGTGCGGATCACCTATCACGCCACCGTGCTGGCCGGCGTGCGGGTGGGACGCAACGCCATGGTGGGCGCCGCCGCGGTCGCGACCAAGGACGTCCGGCCCTATCACGTCAACGTCGGCATTCCCGCCAAGTCGGTCCGGGTGAAACCCAACGCGCCTCCCGAAGCCTGGGTGACCGAGCGCGTCAGCGGTCGTCAATCGGGGGAGGGCGGGAGCTGAGCCCGGGTCATCGCCCTACCCTGCTCACGCTGTTCCCAGCGGCCACGGTGGCCATCGCCGGCGCCGCGACCCTGATCTTCGGCGGCCCCAGTCCCGTCGCCTTCGGCCTGGCGGGTCTCGGCCTCGCCTCGGGCGCGCTCGCGTGGCGCTTCCCCTCCTGGACCCTGCTGATCCACGCACTGCTCGCCACCGGCCTCACTCTCATCCTCTGGCTGGACGAGCCCGGCACCTCGGCCGCGATCCTCCTGCCCTTCATCGCGCTGGTGGGCGTATTGCTCCTGGCGGCGGAGCGCGAGCGCTGGGCGCATCGCCTGATCGAGCAGGAGAAGCTGAGCCTGGGTCGCCAGCTGGACCGGCGCATCAACGAGCTCTTCTCCCTCCAGGAATTGGGATATGTGCTGGCCAAGTCCCTCCAGCTGGATCAGATCGCCGAGCAGGTGGTGGTCTATACTCGGCGCTTCCTGGAGGCCGAGGGGGCGGTGCTGGTCCTGCTCCACGAGGACCAGGAGCGGCTCACGGTGGCCGCGGCCGAGGGAAGCCTGCAGCACCTGAAGGGGGAGACGCTGCGCGAGGGGGAGGGCAGCCTGGTGATGCAGGCCATCGCCCGGGAACGCATCGAGGTGGGGCTCACGAGCGCCGAGACGCCGGTGGTCCTGGTGGCGGGCGAGCGCGTGGGGTCCGGGGCCGCGGCTCCGCTCCGCGCCCATGGCTTCACCATGGGCGTGATCGCCGTGGCCGAGCGCCAGGGGGGCTCCTTCAGCACGGAGGACCTGTGGCTGCTATCGACGGTGGCCACGCACGTCGCGGTGGCGCTGGCCAACAGCCGGTTCTTCGAAATCATCCGGCGAGCCAAAGAAGAGTGGGAGACGGCCTTCAATGCCTTGACCGAGGGCGTGGCCGTGGTGGGGGAGCAGGGGCGGGTCCGTCGCGCCAATCCCGCGCTGGCCCGGATGCTGGACGTCCCGCCGCCGACCCTGATCGGGCAGCCTTTCTGGGACACCATCATCGGTGCCCCCGATTCGACCGCCGACCTGGTGGCGGCCATCGAGCGGGGTGAGCACCCGGCTCCGCTAGTGCTGCGCAGCAGCACCATTCACCGCACCCTCCGCCTCACCGCGGCGCCTCTGGCCGAGGGCGGAGAGGCGGGCGGGCCGGCCACGGTGGTGCTGGTGGAAGACGTCACCGAGCAGCAGCAGCTCGAAGCGCAGCTGATCCAGAACGAAAAGATGGCGGCGGTCGGTCAGCTGGTGTCCGGCGTCGCGCACGAGCTGAACAACCCCCTCACCTCCATCGCGGGGCTCTCCGAATTCCTGATCGAGCGCTCGCGGGTCTCCTCCGGGGACAAGGAGCATCTCCGGGTCATCCACGACCAGGCCGAGCGGGCCGGACGGATCGTCCAGAACCTGCTCACGTTCGCTCGGAAAGGGGCGCCGGAAACGACGCTGGTGGACCTAAACGATGTGGTGGCTCGCACGGCCATGCTGGTGGCCTACGAGCTCAAGCTCAGGGGCGTCGAGCTGGAGCGCCGCCTGCGGGACCAGCCCGTGGTGGTGAAGGGCGATCGGCACGAGCTTCAGCAGGTCCTGCTCAACCTCCTCACCAATGCCGTGCAGGCCGTGGAGGAGCTTCCACCCGGCGCGCCGCGGCGGATCGTGATCGGGACGGAGCTGGAGGGAGCGCAAGCCGTGCTCCACGTGAGCGACAACGGGGTCGGCGTCCCGGGACCATTCGTCTCGCAACTCTTCACCCCATTTTTCACCACCAAGGAGCCGGGCCGTGGCACCGGATTGGGGCTGTCGATCAGCTACCGCATCATCGAGTCGCACGGGGGGTTGCTGTCGTACGCCGCCGGTCCAGCCGGCGGTTCCCAATTCACGGTGACGCTCCCGGCCCAGGATCAGCCACCCTCCCCCGAGGCGGTGTCACGCTTGTCCCAGCCGACCGGTATTCCCGCGGCCTCACCTCGTACGATTCTGGTGGTGGACGACGACCCGGGGGTCCAGCGCCTGCTGACCACGCTGTTCGCCCAGGAGGGCCACCAGGTGGATACGGCCAGCAGCGGCGAGCAGGCCCTGCGGCTGCTGCGCGAGAAGTCCTATCACGTCGTGATTGCCGATCGGCGGGTAACGGTGGGGGCTCAGCGATTGTTCGCCGACGCCCTGCTCGAGGAGAGGCCGGAGCTGGGTCGGCGGCTGCTACTGACCCTGAGCGCCACCGATCCGGACGTGCTGGACGGGCTTCGTAAGCGCTCGCTGCGGGTAGTCGCGAAGCCGTTCAACCTGCGGGATCTCCGTCGCGCGGCGGCGGAGGTGTGGGACTAGCCTCTGCACTCAGGGCCTGACTGGGATGCCGCGCTCCCGCAGGTAGTGCCGCACTTCGGGAAGCGAGGAGCCCTGGTAGTGAAAGATCGAGGCCGCGAGGACGCCGTGAGCGCCGACCTCGAAGGCCTCCACCAGATGTTCGGCAGAGCCGGCGCCGCCGGAGGCGATGACCGGAATCCGCACGGCCCTGGTCACCTCGCGCAGCAGGGGGAGATCGTAGCCCAGCAGCGTCCCGTCGCGGTCCATTGAGGTCAGCAGGATCTCTCCCGCCCCCAACCGCTCCACCTCCTGGCACCACTCGACCGCCTCGCGCGTCGTCAGCCGGCGTCCCCCGGTCACCGCGACCGCGTAGCGCTGATCGACCCGCTTGACGTCCACCGCCACCACGACGCACTGGCTGCCGAACCGATCGGCCAGGCGGGTGATCAGGGGGGGATCCTCGACGGCGGCGGTGTTCACCGCGATCTTGTCCGCGCCCGCCCGCAGCGCCCGTTCCGCGTCCTCCACCGTCCGAATACCGCCGCCCACCGTGAACGGGATGAAGATGGCGTCGGCCACGCGGGCCACCATGTCCAGCGTGGTCCGCCGTTCTTCCGCGCTGGCGGAGATGTCCAGGAAGACCAGCTCGTCCGCGCCTTCCGCATCGTAGCGTCGGGCCTGCTCCACCGGGTCGCCGGCGTCACGGAGCGCTTCGAAATGGACTCCCTTGACGACCCTGCCTCCGGCGACATCGAGACAGGGAATGATGCGGCGGGCGAGCATGCCTCAGCCCCGGTCCCGCTCTCCACCTGGTGGCGAGAGACTGACGGGGTCGGAGATACCGAGGACGTCCTCCAGTGGCCCAGCGTCTCCCTGCTCGAGGAGGACCTGAATGTCCGCCACCGCGCGGCGCTCGCGGGGCCAGGCGAGCCGATCGGAGGCACGGCCGACGGTGAGCCATTCCGAACGATCGTGCTCCGGTCCCAGGCGGACCGCGGCATCGGCCGACACTACCGCCACGAAGGCGGGGATCAGAGCTACCTCGTCCGCCCGATGCCGATAGAACGCCTCCACCCGACTCAGATTGTACCACCGCACCGCGGTCAGTCCGGTCTCCTCTGCCAGCTCCCGCCGGGCGGCGTCCACCGGCGTCTCGCCGGCTTCGATGCCCCCATGCACCGCTTCCCAGGCCCCGGTGCAGCGGCCCCCGGGGCTGCGACGGAGCACCAGGCACTCGAGGCCACCCGGGGCCTTCCGCACCACGTAAACATCCACGAAGCAGACGCGGATCGCGCTCACGGCGTCCACTGGGTGAAGCGCTCCAGCAGCGCGATGCCGACCCGCTGCGATTTCTCGGGATGGAATTGCACGCCCAGGACGTTGTCCCGGCCGACAATCGTGGGGAACGGGGTGCCGTACTCGCCGATCGCGAGGACCGCCGACTCCGGGACCTCGGTCGGGTAGTAGCTGTGCACGTGATAGAAGTACTGCTCCCCCGACGCGAACAGCGCCGCCAGCACGGGGTGAGCGGATCCCGGGGGCGTGGCTCGCACGCCGGCCCACCCGACGTGGGGCACCGGCAGCTCGGTCCCGAAACGACTCACCCGTCCGGGCAGAATTCCCAATCCAGCGGCCTCGGGGGCCTCGTCGCTCCGGCCGAAGAACAGCTGCATCCCCAGACAGATCCCGAGCACCGGGCGCCCGCTGGCGGCGACCTCCTGGACTGCCTGATCGAGCCCGCTGGCGCGGAGGTTCTTCGAGGCCTGCCCGAAGTTCCCGACGCCGGGCATCAGGACCCGGTCGGCGCGGCGAATCAGGTCGGCGTCTGCGCTCAACGTTGCCGGCTGGCCGGCCGCGGCCAGCGCGCGGACCACGCTCTTGAGGTTGTTGACCCCGTAGTCGACGACCGCGATCACAGCACGCCCTTGGTGGAGGGAACGCCCCGCACCCGGGGGTCGATGGCGGTGGCTTCATCCAGGGCGCGGGCGAAGGCCTTGAACGTGGCCTCCACCAGGTGATGGGGGTTGTCCCCGCGAATGGCGTCCAGGTGCACGGTGAGACCGGCGTTGTGCACCACGGCCCGGAAGAATTCGGGGGTCAGGAACACATCGTAGTCCCCCAACATCTGCCACTTGGGAATGTCCACCTGGTAGGCGAGGAAGGGTCGCCCGCTCACGTCCACCACGGCTCGGACCAGGGCTTCGTCCAGAGGGATGATCACGTCGGCGAAGCGCCGGATCCCGGCCCGGTCGCCCAGGGCCAGCGCCAGCGCCTGGCCCAGGGCGATACCGGTGTCCTCCACGGTGTGGTGCCCGTCGACCTGGAGGTCGCCGCGCGCCTCCACCACCAGGTCGAAGAGGCCGTGCCGGGCGAAGGTCTCCAGCATGTGATCGAGGAAACCGATGCCGGTATGCACCCGGCTCTCGCCCCGACCATCGAGATCGATCCGGATCTTGAGCTCGGTTTCCTTGGTCTTGCGCTCGACTTCACCCACACGCGGCATGGCGCCTCCTCGTCAGGCCTTCAACCCCGGAGAATGGACTGCAACGCGGCCACCGTGGCATCCATGTCCTCGGGCGTCCCGATGGTCAGGCGCAGGCACTGGGCCAGGCCGGCACCGGCGGATACATCGCGGACCAGAATGCCATACTCGGCCTGCAGTCGCTGGAACACTTCCTTGGCGGGAACCCGGTGGAACCGGAGCAGGACGAAGTTGGCTGCGCTGGGGAACACGGTCACGCCGTCGAGGGCGCGGAGTCGCGCGATGGTCCGGTCCCGCTCCTGCACCACGGCGGCGACCCGTTCGGCGAGGGGCGCGCCGTCCTGGAGGGCGGTCGCGGCGGCGATCAGGGTGAGGGCGTTCACGTTGTAGGGCAGTTTGGCCTTGGCGATCTCCCGGGCCACATCCGGATGGGCCAGCCCATACCCGAACCGCAGCCCGGCCATGGCCATCGCCTTGGAGAAGGTCCGCAGCACGATGAGCCGGGAGGACCGTCGGAGCAGGCCCAACGCGGTGGGCCCCCCGAATTCCTGGTAGGCCTCGTCGCAGATGATGAACGCGGAGGTCTCGGCGAGGAGCCGCTCCACCGCACCCTCCGGGAGCACCGAGCCGGTCGGGTTGTTGGGGGAGTTGACCACCACGACCTTGGCTGGTTCCCGTCGCGCGGCCTCGACCAGGGCGTCCACGTCGTAGCTGAAGTCGTCGCGCAACGGGACCGGGACGTACCGCCCGCCTAGCACTGCCGTAAGCAGCCGGTAGAGGGCGAAGGTCGGCGCGGGTGCCACGGTCACGTCGCCGGCCTCGAGGAGGACGGTGAGGCTGGCTTGAATCAGCTCGTTGGAGCCGTTGCCGACCAGGATCCCTTCGGCCACCCACCCCGTGCGGCGGGCCAGATCGGCCAGCAGCGCCCCGGGGGCGAACTCGGGGTAGCGGTGCCACGAGGCCGCGGCCACGCGCTCCAGAATGCGCCGCTTCAGCTCCGGGGGGAGGTCGAGCGGACTCTCGTTCTGATTGAGCTTCCGGGGAGCCTGCGAGGACTCAAGGGTGTACGCCGATTGGCCCCGGACCGCAGGCTTGATCAGGGCCAGGCCATCGCGAGGATCGGGTAGCATGCATTACTTCCGCCGCCCCAACACGGCCTCGAGTCTGGCCGACAACGCGCGCGCCCGGAACGGCTTGGTGAGGAAATCGTCGGCTCCCAGCTCGAAGACGCGCACCTCGTTGTCTTCGTCGCCCTTAGCCGTCAGCACGATGACGGGCACCTGCTGAGTAGCCGGCCGGGAGCGGAGCTGGGACAGCACGGTGTAACCGTCCATGCCCGGCAGGTTGAGATCGAGCACGATGATGTCGGGAGCGAATCGGTCCACTTCGTCCAGCGCCTCGACGCCATCTCGCGCCTCCGCCACCCGATACCCTTCCCGTTCCAAGAGATCCTTCATGACCCGCCGCAACTGGTCCTCATCGTCAACCAGCAGGACCCCTGCCCGAGCCTGGGGAGGGCGCCCACCCGGAGGCGGCGCGTCCTCCAGGAGCTCGAACGCGGTCGTGAGATCGACCGGCGGCGCGACCGGCGCGGCTGCGACGGCAGTGGGTTTGGTCGGCGCGCCGGGCGCCGGAGTGGCCCGGGGACCGGCCGGAGCGGTCACGGTAGCGGTTGCGCCGGAGGTCTCGCGAGCCGCGGCGGACTCGAGATGGGGAACCTCGACCACCCGGAGCAGCTCCTCCACGCTGGTTTCGCCCGCCAGCACGTGCTGCAGTCCGCTCTCGAACAACGATTTCATCCCGTTGGCCCGGCCGGCCTCGGCGATCCGGTCCGCCGTGGCGCCTCCCCCGATCCGCCGCTCCAGCTCCGGGTTCATGGTGAGGACTTCGACGATGCTGAAACGGCCGCGGTAGCCCGTCATGGCGCACTCGGGGCACCCCACGGCTCGATTCAAGGTGGTGTTGTCGGGAATGTAGCGCTGGAGACGCTCGGGAATATCGCCGACGGTCTGGTCGCGGCAGGTCAGGCAGAGGCGCCGCATCAGCCGTTGGGCGACGATGCCGCGGAGCGCGGCGGCGATCTTGTACGCCTCCATGCCCATGTCCACCAAGCGCGTCACCGCATTGGGCGCGTCGTTGGTGTGCAGCGTCGATAGCACCAGGTGGCCGGTCAGCGAGGCCTGCACGGCGATCTGCGCCGTCTCGCGGTCGCGGATCTCGCCGACCAGCACCACGTCGGGATCCTGCCGAAGGATCGAGCGCAGGGCGGAGGAGAAGGTGAGACCGGCCTTCTCGTTCACCTGGACCTGTACGATCCCCTTGCCCAGCCGATACTCGACCGGGTCTTCGACCGTGACGATGTTGACTCCTTCGCTCTGCACCATGCGGAGGGCCGAGTAGAGCGTGGTGGTCTTGCCCGAGCCGGTCGGGCCGGTCACCAGAATGATGCCTTCCTTGTTGTTCAGCAGATTGATGATGGCCTTCCGCTCCTCCTCGGTCATCCCCAGCGACTCGAGCGAAAGCACGGTGGCCTTCGCGTTGAGGATTCGGATGACGACCTTCTCGCCCATCGAGGCGGGAAGCGTCGAGACGCGGAGGTCCACTGGAGCGCCGTTGACGGCGACCCGGGCCCGACCGTCTTGGGGCCGCAGCCGGTCCGCGATGTCCATGCCGGACATGATCTTGATGCGGGAGATCAGCGGGGCGCCCGCCGAGCGCGGCACGTTCATGACCTGCCGCAGGACGCCGTCGATCCGGTAGCGGACCGCCACGCCGGCCTCGCCGGGCTCGACGTGAATGTCGCTCGCCCGGCTCAGGATCCCATCGGAGAGCATCATGTCCACCAGCCGCACTACCGGACGCTGACTGGCCTCGTCCTCGGAGGCCCGCAGATCGCCCAGCTCCTCTTCCTCCGAGAGCTGAGTGACGGCGGGTCCCTCTCCGGTCATGTTGCCGAGCAGCGCCTCCAGACCCACCATCCCGCCGCGATAGACCTCATCGAGTTTTTCCTTGATCCGACCGGGCGGGCAGAGGAAGATCCGGATCTCCCGGCCGGTGGCGAAGGCCAGGCCCTTCTCCGCGTCGTAGTCGTAAGGATTCGAGGTCGCGAGCTCGAGGAAGGAATCGGTGACCCGGAGCGGCAGGACGTTGAACCGCCGGGCCAGGTCTTCCGGTACCGCTTCCTTGACGGTGGGATCGATCGAAGTCACGTCCGCCACCGGGAGGCGTGACCGGGTGGCGGCGGTGGCCAGGAGATGGTCGTCGGTGGTAAGGCGGCGCTCGACCAGGGTAGACCACAAGGAGACCGGGTTGGCGCTCTCCTCCTGGTACAATTCCTGGAGGGTCCCCGCCGGCAGGGTCTTCTCGACAATCGGAATCAGCCAGTCATCGGTAAACTTCATGGAAATCCAAGGCTGATGAGAAGATAGGACGCGGTTCCGAGACCCGCGTGTTGAAAGCTAAAGGTATGGGTAGCAGGGAGGAAGGCGCCGAACTCGATTCCTCGGCGGACCCGCTGGACTACCTACAGGACGCCCCACCAGAGCCGGCCCACATCTACCGTGACCCCGACCTCACCGGTGCGGAGCGCCACCCCGGCCTCCACCCGGATCAGTTGCAGGAACCATTCCGAAGCGAGCCCCGCGACCGGACGAATGCCCGGCGAAGCCGTCCAGGGCATGCCAGGCGCCGGCCGGTCGGCCCATCCAGCCGCCAGGAAGGGCGCGAGGGTGGCCGTCTTGCCGGTCGAGGCGTACCGTCCGAGCCCCAGGGCGGGGAAAGGCACCGGAATCCGCCACTCGACCGCGGCCCAGGCCATCCTGGATCCGCCATAGGCGCGATAGGGCTCGCCCAGCAGTGTGCCTCGGCCGCCCAGCACGAACCCGCGATAGGCCGGAAGCGAGGTGGTGCCCGCGCCCAAGATCGTACTGGTCTGGAGCGACCCCGGACCCACGGGGACGACCCAGGTGCCCTCGAGCACGCCCCGGGCATAGCCATCCGGTCCCCCACCCGCCTCCACCCACAGGGCACCGTAGAGGTCGTGGCGAACTGCCACGCCAGCCGCAGCCCGCTCGAGCCGCAGACCACCGATCCCGTAGGTACCGGCACCCAGGGGAGGATTGGGGCGATACGTGCCTTGGGCCGGTGTGGCGGAGACGGCCATGGAACGAGACTGTTCCGCCCTCCCCTCGAGTTCGAGAGCGGAGCGCCCGGAGAGCCGCCGCCGGATCCGGAGTCCGGCAGAGGAGAGCAGCACCCAGTCCCCGTGATCGTCCCCCGACTCCTGGGCGGTGAGCGAATTGAGCAACGGAGAGATCACGGGGTAGTCGGAGAAATCGCGGACCTGACGAGCACCGAACAGGGTGAGGCTGGTCCCGCCACGGTGCGTGGTGAGCTGAAGCCCACCGGTGACCTGCTCGTCGGAGAAGCCGTATCCCACGCTGGGCCGGATCTCCACGGTGCCGAGAGCGAATCGAGCCCCCACGCCCAGAGCCAGGCCCTCGACCCGATTGACGCGAACCAGGTCGCTGATCGAGTTGGAGCCCACGCGAGTAGCCGGGAGGCCGTCGAGGGCGTGCGTTCCCACGAGGCGCTGGATCTCGTTGCGCGTGGCGTCCAGGTCCTGGCGGTTGACCGGGGTAGCGGCGTCTCCGATGGCGGCCGCCAGAGGCTGGTCCCAGGTATACCCGCTATCCGACGGCGTCAGGGGGCCGCCGATCGCCGGACCCCGGAGGATCGAGTCCGGCACTTGGACGTCGAAAGTGTAGTCTCCCACCTGCCAGCGTCCCCGGATGATGCTGCGCACGGGGAAGTCGAGCCAGGACTGCTGCCGACGGATCTCAATCTCCTGCTGAAAGGGGAGCCAGTAGCGCCCCTCGTAGAGGGCGTTCTCCAGCGCGACGGTGATGTCCTCCAGATTGGGATCGAGGTAGGCGACTGCAGTGAAGGTGAATCGGAAGCGGACCAGGTCCGCCGTCTCGACGTCGAGAAAGAGCGTACCGACCACCAGAGGCTGCTCGAGCCGGCGGGGCCGCACCGCTACGGCGACCAGTCGGAGCGTCCGCCCTCCCGATTGGACCGCGATGGTATCGCCCAGCGCGTAGTCGTAGAGATCCTGGCCGGCAGGAGAGAGGGGGTGCACGACATCGCGCACCTCATCCCCCTCGCCGATCCGGATCCGGTCGCCGAAGTTGTTGGTGACGATGCCCAAGTGATCCCGGTGGTAGATGACGTCGGTGGGCAGGAACCGGCCGTCGCGCCAGCCGAGGATGCGCTGCTTGCTGAACGCGGGGGCCCGCCAATACACTTCCACGTCCAGTTGATCGGCCTTCACCAGATGCGGAGGCTCCGTGAGCCCGGGACCCACCTGCGCGAGCAAGAACAGCAATCCGTGCGCGGTGGTCCGGTAGGAGTGCAGCCCCGTATCCGGGCGTCGGCGCTCGGTGGCCCGACGAACCAGGTCCAGGGCCGCCGGCGTGTTCCACTCCTGCGCGGCGAGGGGAGCGGCTATCAAGCCCAAGCACAGCGTCGCGATGCCGAGGTGCAGCGGGTTGCTCCAAGGCCGTGGCGAGCGCTCGGGACCATGCTCCTGACGGCCCTCGCCTGTGGCGGACGCCAGCCGACTCCGGGAACCGAGGGAACGGCCCCACCGCTGCCCAATCAGGTACTCAGCCTCGACCAGCTGTATACGCTGGAGGCCGCGGGCGTCCCGCCCGGGGACACGGCCGTGACCTTCCCGGCCGGTACGGCTCGTCACGTCATCCTGCGCCATGGCCCTCCCGACAACACCGTCTTCGCCGAGTTGATCTTTCCAGCCGGCGTGTTCGGCGGCATCAATCATCCCGATTCGATTCACGTGAGCGTCCGACCGCGTCCCGGAATCTACGGCGTCGAGTTCGCATGCGACGCTCCCCTGGGCCCCGGAGCCCGGCTGGTCTTCAAGTATCCCGTGCACTTCTCGGCACCGGTCGGTGCGCAGCAGCGCTACGGGACCCCGGTGCTGTTCGAGCGTGCGCTCTCGATCGCGCGGCTCCTGCCGGATGGACGATACCAGCTGCTCCCCTCGACACGACCCGCCGCCGACAACCTGGAGGCGGCGTTGACCGAAAGCGGAACCTTTCTGGTCGCGGCGCCGCGCTGAGCATGCGCTCCTCTTATGCCGAGTTCGCCGAGCAGGCCCGCCGTGGTGGCCGCATGGTGCCGGTCACCCGCGAGGTGGTGTTGGATGGCGACACGCCGGTCAGCGCGTTCACCAAGCTCCACCGCGGACGCTTCGGGTTTCTGCTCGAGTCCCTCGAGGGCGGAGAGCGTTGGGCCCGATACACCTTCCTGGCCACCGATCCACGGGAGGTCTATCGCTACCGGGGCCGCGAGTGCTCGCGCTGGACCGCGCAGACCGGCTGGAGCGTGGTTGCCTCCGACGTGGCGCCGCTCGACCACCTGGCGAAGACCATGCGCAGCTATCCGCCGATCGAGGTCGCTGGCCTCCCGCGCTTCACCGGTGGCGCGGTCGGCTACATCGGCTACGATCTGGTGCGGACCCTCGAGTCGCTGCCTCATCCGCCCCGGGATGACCGCGATCTCCCCGACGCGGTCTTCATGGTGGCCGACACCCTGTTGGTGCTGGACCGGTTGTTCAACCGCGCCACGGTGATCGCCAGCGTGGAGGTGGGCGATGGCGGCGGCCTGGAAGACGCACGACTTCGGCCGCTCTTCCAAGCGGCCGAGGCCCGCATCGACGAATGGCTCCGACGGCTGGCCACGCCGGCCAGCCTGCAGCCGCTCCGTCTCGATCCGACGCCGCTGCCGGCCACCACGTCCCCCTACGCGGACCGGCAATTCCAGGCCGACGTGCGGCGGATCCTCGAGTATATCGCCGCGGGCGACACCTTCCAGACCGTGCTTTCGCGCCGCCTGGACCTGCCGGCCCCGGATCCCTTCCTCAGTTATCGCTATCTACGCGCGCTCAATCCGGCTCCGTACCTCTATTACCTCCACTTCGACGATGTGCACGTGGTCGGGAGCTCGCCCGAGGTCCTGGTCCGAGTCGAGGGCGAAGAGATCACCGTGCGCCCGATCGCGGGGACCCGTCCGCGCGGAGCCACGGAAGAGCGGGATGCCGAACTCGCCGCCGAGCTGCAGGCCGATCCCAAGGAGCGCGCCGAGCACATCATGCTGGTGGACCTGGGGCGGAACGACGTGGGGCGGGTGTCGCAGTACGGCTCGGTACACCTGACCGAGTTCATGACCATCGAGCGCTACTCGCACGTCATGCACCTGGTGAGCGAGGTGCGGGGCCGGCTCAAGCCGGAGTATGACGCGCTGGCCGCGCTGGCCGCCTGCTTCCCGGCCGGTACCGTCAGCGGCGCGCCCAAGGTCCGGGCCATGGAGATCATCGACGAGCTGGAGCCGGTGCGCCGCGGGCCCTATGCGGGAGCGGTGGGCTACGTCGGCTGGGGCGCTCGCACGCTGGATACGGCCATTGCGATCCGGACCTGCGTCATGCAGAATGGCCGGGCCTGGATCCAGGCTGGGGCCGGCATCGTGGCGGACTCCGACCCGCTCAGCGAGTGGCAGGAGACCGAAGCCAAGGCCCGCGCGGTCCTGGCGGCGCTGGCCCTCGCGGCGCGGGGAGGGAGCTAGACCCGCTCTCCCCGACCCCTCGCCCGGGCGATATATTCTCCAGTCCGGCCATGCCCTTCAGACTCATCAGCTTCACCGGCGACCAGGACTTCGAAGTCTCCCCGGACCACGTCTACGTGGTGGGCCGGGCCGTCACCAGTGACATCCCTATCTTCGATCCCACCATCTCGCGCCGGCACGCCGAGCTCCGTCTCGGCAAGGGCGGCGTGCAAGTGAAAGACCTGGGCAGCTCCAACGGCACCTTCATCAACGGCGCCCGGATCAACGAGGGCCATCTGGCCCCCAATGATTCGGTGACCTTCGGGAAGGTGGTCTTCCAGCTCAAGTCGATCGACACCACACCGCATCGCGCCATTCCGACGGGCCCGGGGATCGCGGCGCCTGGCGCCACCATCGTGCGCCAGGTCTCGGTGAGCGGCGGCGTGCAGGCGGCGGTGGCCACCAACCTGGACGGGAGCCCCTCAGGACTGGGGCAGCTCAAGGTGGCGGCCGGCGCCAGCACCCAGGAGCGGCAGGCGCGAAAGCTCTCGCTCCTGCTCGATGTCTCCCAAAAGCTTTCGGGCGAGTTGGATCTCGACAAGCTCCTGAGCCGGGTGGTCGAGACCACCTTCGAGATCATGAACGTGGACCGGGTGTCGGTCTTGCTCCGGAACGAGGCCAACGAAGACCTGATCCCGCGGATGTCCAAGAGCCGGTTGGGCGAATCGTCCGCTCAGCACGTGCCCCGGTCGATCGCCCGGAAAGCGGTGGAGGAGCGGGTGGCCATCCTCACCGACAACGCGGTGGCCGACGACCGCTTCAAGGGACAATCCATCATGCTGCAGAGCGTCCGCAGCGCGATGTGCATCCCATTGATGGCCTCCGCGGAGCGGGTGCTGGGGATCCTGTATGTGGACAACCTGACCGCGACCAATTCGTTCAACGACGAGGACCTGCAGTTCCTGATCGCGTTCGGCGGCATCGCGGCGATCGGGATCAAGAACAGCCGCTTCGCGGAGCAGATTCAGCGGGAGGCGATGGTCCGCTCGAACTTCGAGCGCTATTTCGCGCCCAACGTGGCGGCCGAGATCGCGCAGCAGCAGCAGGCGGTCAAGCTGGGCGGGGACAAGCGGCCGGTCACCGTGCTGTTCAGCGACATCCGCGGCTTCACGACCATGTCGGAAACCATGAGCCCCGACGCGATCGCCGGGCTGCTCTCGGATTATTTCACCGAGATGGTGGACATCATCTTCTCGCACGGGGGCACGCTGGACAAGTTCATCGGGGATGCCATCATGGCGCTCTGGGGCGCGCCCATCCCTCATGAAGACGACGCCGACCGCGCCGTCAGCGCGGCCATCGGGATGCAACGGTCCCTGGTGGCGCTCAACGAGAAATGGAAGTCGGAGGGGCGGCCCACCATCGGGGTCGGGATCGGGATCAACTATGGCGAGGCCTTCGCCGGCAACATCGGCAGCCACTTGCGGCTGGAGTACACCGTGATCGGTGACGCCGTGAACGTGGCCAGCCGGCTCTGCTCCAACGCCGACGGCGGGGAAATCCTGATCAGCGACCCGCTCTATCAGATCCTCAAGGGCAAGCCGCGACGTCCAGGCGATGGAACCACTCAGTGTGAAGAACCGGGCGCAGCCGGTGCCGGTCTGGAGGGTCAAGCTATAGTGCTGAGTACTGGGTACTGAGTATTGAGTCCCCCCCCACTCAGTACTCAGTACTCAGTACTCAGTACTGAACCGATACGGCCTCCCCGCCCCCTCCAGCAGTTCCAGGACCAACCGAATCGGCAGTCCCATCACCCCGAAGAAGTCGCCGTCGATCCGCTCCACCAGTGCCGCGCCGTAGCCCTGGATTCCATAGGCCCCGGCCTTGTCCATGGGCTCGCCGGTCGCGATGTAGGCGCGCAGGAAGTCGTCGCTGCAGGATCGAAAGGTGACCAGGGTGACGTCGGTGGCCAGGGATACCTGCCCGTCGGCCGCGAGCGCCACGGAGGAGATCACCCGGTGGCTCCGCCCCTGCAGGCGCCGCAGCATGCGCAGGGCATCGGCCTGATCCCGAGGCTTCTCCAGGACCTCGTCATCCACCAGCACGATGGTGTCCGCCCCAAGCACCAAAGGGCCGGGCACGCTCAGCGCCTTTTCCCTGGCCAAGCGCTCGGCGTAGACCCGTGGCTCCTCCCCCGGGCGGCGCTCCTCCGGCACCGTGGACGGGCGAACCTCGACTGAAATGCCCAGCATGGCCAGGAGCTCGCGACGCCGGGGAGAGCCTGAGGCCAGGACTAGAGATAGGGGCACGGGGAACGGGGAACGGGGAACGGGGAACGGGGAACGGGGAACGGGGAACGGGGAACGGGTCCGAAGCTACGGCTCGGTGCCTGCAGCGCCATCCCTCTTCGGCATCCCTCGCTCAAGCACCAGGGTCACCGGTCCGTCATTGTGGATCTCCACCTCCATCATCGCGCCAAACTCTCCGGTCTCGACCGGGAGGCCCTTGGATCGGAGCTGCGCGATGAACCGCTCGTAGAGGGGGATCGCCGTCTCCGGCCGAGCCGCGTCGATGAAGGAGGGACGGCGGCCCTTCTGGGTATCCCCATACAGGGTGAACTGCGAGATGACCAGCAAGGCACCATCCACCTCGGCCAGGCCCAGGTTCATCTTGTCCTCGGCGTCGCTCATGAGCCGCAAGCCGGCCACCTTCTCCGCCATCCAGTCCACCTCGACGGGCGTATCGCTGTGGGTGAAGCCCACCAGGACGCAGAAGCCCCGACCAATGGTGCCGGCCACCTTTCCAGCAATCGAAACGGAGGCTCGGGAAACCCGCTGAAGCACGACGCGCATCGGGATGCTCGGGTCGAAGATGAATCGAGGAAGTGCGCAAGGCGGGCGCCGGGGCGGAAGCATAGCCCCCGCCCGGGTCAGCGGGAAGGAGTTGGGCGACCGCCACAGGAGGGGGGCCTCAGACCACAATCATGGCCGGCTTTGGGGTAGTATCCGTGCACCGGTTCGCGTGCAGTCCTGGCATGAAATCGCTTCACAGGACAGCAGATAGGCCCCAGATATCTAGTAGAGTGTCAGCCAATTGGTGCAGAATGTGCATAAAGTGGCGGTCAAAGCACCTTGCGGGGCCTGCGCCGCTTGTTTATCGTAGTGCGCCACCTGCGATGGCTTCCTCCACTCTCAGCCAAGACGAGGACGGGGTCCTGTGACGATCCATCTGCTTGCGCTCCTGCAGGATGCAGCGCCTACCGTGGTCCCGGCGGATACCGCCTGGATGTTGACCTCGACCGCCCTGGTGTCTGCTCATGACCCCGGCGCTCGGCTTCTTCTACGGAGGCCTGGTCCGCTCGAAGAACTCGCTCAACACCATGATGATGAGCTACGTGGCCCTGGCCGCCGTGGGAGTGACCTGGGCCCTGCTGGCCTACAGCCTGGCCTTCGCTGAGGGGTCGGCGTGGATCGGCAGCCTGGACAACGCCTGGCTGTCCGGCGTCACGGCTGAGGCCAAGGGCACCATTCCGCATGTGCTCTTCATGGCCTTCCAGGGCACCTTCGCCATCATCACTGCCGCGCTCATCTCGGGAGCCATCGTCGAGCGCATGCGGTTCGGTCCCTACGTCATCTTCCTGGTGGTCTGGACCCTGCTGGTCTACGCTCCGGTGGCGCACTGGGTGTGGGGTGGCGGTTGGGCCGGGAAGCTGGGAGTACTGGACTTCGCCGGCGGCACCGTGGTGCACATCAACGCGGGCGTCTCGGCCCTGGTAGCGGCAGCCCTGATCGGCCCGCGCAAGGATTTCGGGCGCCAGGCGATCCTGCCGCACAACGTACCCTTCGTCCTCCTGGGCGCGGGGCTGCTCTGGTTCGGGTGGTTCGGGTTCAACGGTGGCAGCGCCTTGGCGGCCAACGGGTCAGCGGCGACGGCGTTCACCAACACCTTCCTGGCTCCCATGGCCACCATGCTGGTGTGGTCGGCACTGGACTACGCTGAGAACCGGCCATGTGACCGCGGTGGGCGGGGCCACCGGCATCGTGGTCGGATTGGTGGCGATGACCCCGGCGGCCGGATTCGTCAGTCCTCTCGGGGCGCTGGCACTCGGCGCCATCGCCGCGTTCCCCAGCTACTTCGCCATGGTCATCCGGTCGCGGACCCGGCTGGACGACTCGCTCGACGTCTTCGCGGGCCACGGCATCGGCGGCCTGAGCGGGGCCTTGCTCACCGGGGTCTTCGCCCTGAAGGCCTGGGGCGGCACCGACGGCCTCCTGGCCGGCAACCCCAAGCAGTTCGGGATTCAGGCCATCGGTGCCTTTTCGACCTTCGTCTACGCCGGGGTCATGACCTTCGTGATTCTCAAGGTCATGGGTGCGGTGATGCAGCTGCGGGCCCAGCCCAAGTCCGAGGGGCTGGGGATGGATGTCACTCAGCACGGCGAGGAAGCCTACGCCAATGCCGAGGGATCCATCCTGGTGTTGCCAGAGAGCGAGCACGGACCGGCGACCGCACAGGCCATTGCGCCCCAGGTGGCGCGCTGACTTCGAGGAGATCACATCCAATGAAGCTCATCATCGCGATCATCCGCCCTGACCGGCTCAACGACGTCCTCGAGGCGCTCTATCGCGCCGAGGTTCGGGGCCTCACCGTCTCCCGCGTCATGGGGCACGGCGGGGAGACGGAGCGGGTCGAGAACTACCGCGGGACCACCGTCAAGATGGGATTGCAGGAAAAGGCGCGCCTGGAAATCGGGGTATCGGAGTCGTTCGTGAACGTCACCGTGAAGGCGATCCTGTCCTCGGCGCGGACGGGAGACGTGGGCGACGGCAAGGTCTTCGTCCTCGACGTGGACCAGGTCCACCGCATTCGAACCGCAGAGCGGGACGAAGCGGCGGTCACTCCGGCGACGCCGGCGGCTGGATAGACGGGCGGCCGCTCAGGCGCGGCGCAACAGAAACGGGAGGTCCCGATCCGGGGCCTCCCGTTTTCGTTTGGCGCAGGTGGTTCGATCTATTCCACCGTCACCGACTTGGCGAGGTTGCGCGGCTGGTCCACATTGCACCCGCGACGGACCGCCACGTAATAGGCGAACAGCTGGAGCGGGATGCTGGTCAGGATGGGGGTCAGGAGATCCAGCGTCTCGGGGATCGTGAAGGTCGCGTTGGCCAGGCGGACGATCTCGGTGTCCCCCTCGCTGATCAGCGCGATCACCTGTCCCCCGCGAGCCCGCACTTCCTCGATATTGGAGACGATC
Organism: uncultured Gemmatimonadales bacterium; assembly: GCA_963704015.1. GTDB lineage: Bacteria > Gemmatimonadota > Gemmatimonadetes > Gemmatimonadales > GWC2-71-9 > DATIWD01. The sequence goes on along the minus strand of CAVPGI010000002.1, from coordinate 421,570 downwards.
TTCCCATGCACCCCATCCTTGGGGGCGATGAAGATCACGGGCATGTTCTCGTCGATCAGCGCGATCGGCCCGTGCTTCATTTCCGCCGCGGGATAGCCTTCGGCGTGGATGTAGGAGATCTCCTTGAGCTTGAGCGCCCCTTCGAGCGCGACCGGGAAGTTGACCCCCCGGCCCAGGTAGAGCGCGTTGTTGGCGTCGCCGAAGCGCTCGGCCAGAGCCTCGATTTCCGGGGCGCGGTCGAGGAGCTTCCGCAGCAGATCGGGCAGCTGCCGCAGCGCCTGGATGATCTGCCGCCCTTGCAGGATGCTCAAATTGCGGAGCCGGGCGAACCGGAGCGTGATCAGGGCGAGGGCCCCGACCTGGCTGGTGAAGGCCTTGGTGCTGGCGACCCCGACCTCGGGGCCGGCGTGCAGATAGATCCCGCCGTCCACCTCCCGGGCGATCGAGGAGCCGACCACGTTGACGATGCCGACGGTGCGGGCGCCCCGACGCTTGGCCTCGCGGATGGCGGCCAGCGTGTCGGCAGTCTCACCGGACTGTGAGATCCCGATGACGAGGGTTCGCTCGTCGATGACCGGATTCCGGTAGCGGAACTCGGAGGCATACTCGACCTCAACCGGGATCCGGGCCAACTCCTCCATCATGTACTCGCCGATCAGCGCGGAGTGCCAGCTGGTGCCGCAGGCGGTGATCACCACCCGCTGAATCCGCTTGATGTCGTCGTCGGTGAGATTGAGGCCGGAGACCCGCGCGGTGCCTTCCTCCTCGAGCAGGTGGCCCCGCATGGTATTGCGGAGGCTCTCGGGCTGCTCGAAGATTTCCTTGAGCATGAAGTGGGGGAACCCACCCCGCTCGATGGTGGAGAGATCCCACTCGATCTGGTTGACGGGCTTCTCGATCGGCGTGGAGGCCAGGTCCCGCACCTGGTAGCCATCGCGGCTCAGGACCACCATCTCCCCATCATCGAGGTAGACCACCGACCGGGTGTGAGACAGGATGGCCGACGCGTCGGAGGCGACGAACCACTCCTTGTCTCCAACGCCGACCAGCAGCGGCGAACCCTTGCGGGCGGCCACCAGCGAATCGGGCTCCTTGGACGAGATGACGGCGAGGCCGTAGGCCCCGTCCACTTCGCGCAGGGCCGAGGCGACCGCTTCGGCCAGGTTGCCCCGGTAGTACTCGCCGATAAGATGCGCCAGGACCTCGGTGTCGGTCTCCGAGGTGAAATCGTGCCCGCGCGCCTGCAGCGCCTTCCGGAGCACGCCGGAATTCTCGATGATCCCGTTGTGGATCAGTGCGATGTGGCCCGACTGGTCGGTGTGCGGATGGGCGTTGGGGGTGGTCGGCGCGCCGTGAGTGGCCCAGCGGGTGTGACCGATGCCGACCGTTCCCACCGGCATGTGGCCGCTCAGCTGCTTCTCGAGCGCCGACAGCTTGCCGGATTGCTTGAAGATCTTGAGGCCGTCGCCGTTGATGACTGCGATGCCGGCCGAGTCGTAACCGCGGTATTCCAGGCGGCGGAGCCCTTCAACCAGAAGATGGGCCGCCTGCCTCGGGCCTATATAACCTACGATGCCGCACATGCGGATCGCACCTCGTTAGCGGATGGAGTCACGCGAGCTCGCGACAGGCCGCCACCAGGGCCTCGGCGTCTCCCTGCGTCGGCGCCTCCGCGATGAACCGGACAATGGGTTCGGTACCGGACGGACGCACATGAACCCAGCGATCCGCCCACGCAAGCCTGAGGCCATCCCGGTCGTCGGCACCGGCATCGGAGAAACGCTGGCGAAGCCGCCGGTAGACATCGTCTAAGTTATTGATGCGTGGGCCTTTAGCCTTGACAATCCGGTAGCGGGGAGCAGCCGCCACGAGCTCCGACAAGGGCCGTGCTGCGCTGGCCAGGCCGAGCAAGATGAGGGCAACCCCCACAGGTGCGTCGCGTCCTATATGCAGGGCCGGCAGAATCACGCCGCCGTTCCCTTCTCCGCCGATGATGGCCTTCTCGTCACGAATGGTCCGGGCGACATTGGCCTCCCCCACGGGGGCCCGGACGAACCGCGCGCCGTAGGCCCGCGCCGCATCCTCCACCACCAGGCTGGTGCTCAGGTTAGCCACTACGACCGGTGGCGCCCCGCCCGCCGGCAATCGTCCGAGGACGGACCGGACCGCGAGAGCCAGGGTGTAGTCCTCGCCGATGGGATCGCCGTGTTCGTCCACCAGCGCCAACCGGTCCACGTCGGGGTCCACGGCCATGCCGAGGTCGGCCTTGGTGGTGCGCACCAGGCGCCCCAGGTCGCCCAGATTCTCCGGCAGCGGCTCCGGTGGCCGGGGAAAGCGGCCGTCCGGCTCCAAGTTGATCCCGCTGACCCGGCAGCCGAGCTGCTTGAGGAGGGCGGGGATGATGGTACCTCCCGCTCCGCGCACGCAGTCCAGGGCGACGTTGAAGCGGCGTTCCCGAATGGCGGCGACATCGAGGATCGGCAGCGCCAGCACCCGCTCCAGGTGGCGACCGACGGCCTCGCGATCCTCGCGGTAGCCTCCGATCCCATCCCATCCCTGACGGGGTGGTCCCTGTTCGGCGATGGCCTGGACCTGCGCGCCGGCCTCGGCATCGAGGAAAATCCCGTCGGGACCCACCAGCTTGAGCGCGTTCCATTCGATCGGATTGTGACTGGCGGTCAGCACCAACCCGGCACCGGCATGGTGAAACTCTACGGCCAGCTGCACAGTCGGGGTGGGGACGATCCCGAGATCGATGACCTCGACGCCCACCGACATGAGGCCGGCGGCGGCCGCGCGCGCGAAGAGCGGACCACTGGTCCGGGCGTCCCGCCCCAGGACCACGACCGGCTTGCCGGCGGCGCGGGCCCACGCCCCCAGGGCCGCGGCGTGCCGCGTGACCAGCTCGGGCGTGAGATCCTTGCCCACGATCCCTCGAATGCCGGAAACGCTGACGATCAGAGTGTCGGACATCATGAGAAAACTAGTCTCCGAGGGCACGGATCGGCAGATGGCGGACACGCGTGGAGGACGATCTGTCGACGCCTTGCCGCCGCCAGCGCGGGGCCGTTACGTTGACGCATCTACCGGGGGCGAGCCATGACCAGGATCCTGCACGACGATCTCGAGCACCGCTTCGCGACCCGTGCCGTTCACGCCGGCCAAGTCCCCGACCCGCTGACCGGCGCGGTCATGACGCCGATCTACCAGACCTCGACCTACGTGCAGGAGGGGCTGGGGAAGCATAAGGGCTACGAGTACGCACGGACGCAGAACCCCACCCGTGAGGCTCTGGAGCGGAACGTCGCGAGTCTCGAGGGCGCGGCGTTTGGGTTCGCCTTCGCCTCGGGGATGGCCTCGGTCGACGCGGTGCTCAAGCTGCTGGGTGGCGGCGACCACGTGATTTGCGGCGAAAACGTCTACGGCGGAACCCACCGCCTGATGGAGCAGATCTTCAGTGGGTTGGGGCTGCGATTCACCTTCGTCGACACCAGGGACATCAAGGCCATCGATCGGGCCCGCACGCCCGCGACCAAGCTGATCTACTGCGAAACGCCGACCAATCCGATGATGCTCCTCACGGACCTGGCGGCAGTGGGCGATCTGGCCCAGGCGCACGGGCTGCTGTTCGCCGTCGACAATACCTTCGCCACGCCGTTCTTCCAGCGGCCCATCGACCACGGCGCCAACCTGGTCCTCCACTCCACCACCAAGTACCTCAACGGGCACAGCGACATGGTGGGCGGGCTGGTGGTCACCAACCGCGAGGATCTCGCCGAACGCCTGGGGTTCATCCAAAACGCCTCCGGCGCCGTCCCCGGTCCCTTCGACTGCTGGCTCGCGCTGCGGGGAACCAAGACCCTCCCGCTTCGGATGCGGCAGCACGATACGACGGGCCGCCGGATCGCGGCCTGGCTCGACGCGCGGGCCGATGTGCCCAAGGTCTACTACCCCGGGCTCCCTTCGCATCCCCAGCATGCATTGGCCTGCCGCCAGATGTCCGGCTTCGGCGGTATGATCTCCATCGATGTGGGCGACACGGAGCGGGCTCGCCGGGTCGCCGAAGGGACTCGCATCTTCCGCCTGGCCGAATCGCTCGGCGGCGTCGAGAGCCTGATCGGCCATCCCGCGTCGATGACGCACGCGTCGGTCCCACCCGAGATGCGTCGGGCGATGGGTCTGACCGACAGCCTGCTCCGGCTCAGCTGCGGGATCGAAGACCCCGACGACCTGATCGCCGATCTGGAGCAGGCCCTAACCCGGTGAGGCAGCCATGACCACCCCCGCCATGCGGCCACGCCGCACCTTCCCCGAGATTGGCGCCGTGAGCTGGGAGCATCCCGCCGATCGCGCGGCCCTCCAGTCGTTGCGCGCCGTACCGGGGTTCGACGATGTCGTGAGGAAGATCGTCGCCATGCTGGGCGGCGAGCGCGGCATTCGCCTGCTCTTCCAGGCCAACGCGATCCGGGTCGGCCCCGCTCAGTGCCCCAAGGTCTGGACCATGCATGTGGAGGTGGCCACCACCTTCGACTGGCCGGAGGTACCCGAGCTGTACCTCTCGCAGACCCCGATCTTCAACGCCGGCACCTACGGCGTCGACCATCCGTTCATCGTCCTGCACTCCGCCGCGATCGAGCTGCTCGACGACGATGAGCTCCGGACGCTGCTGGCCCACGAGATGGGCCATGTCGTGAGTGGGCATGCTCTCTACCGGACCATCGCGGAGATCCTGCTGGCCGTGAGCCTCTCGGCTCTGCCGTTCCTGGCCGGCGTCGCGCTTCTGCCCATCCGGCTGGCCATCCTGGAGTGGGCCCGGAAGTCGGAGCTCTCGGCGGACCGCGCCGGTTTGATCGGCGGCCAGGACGCGGTGGCGGCCCAGCGCCTCTTCATGAAGATGGCGGGTGGGACCCGAGGGCAGCTCCTGGCTGGAGAGATGAACGTCGACTCTTTCATGGCTCAGGCCCACGAGTACCTGGGCAGCAACGAGGGCCTGGATGTGGTCTACAAGATCCTCAACACCCTGGCGCTCACCCATCCCATGAACACGGTACGGGCCGCCGAGCTGCAACAGTGGGTCTCCTCTGGGGATTACGACCGCATCCTGCGTGGGGAGTACACCAAACGCGGCGCCGAGGCCCAGGGCCGCCCGCTGGCCGAAGACTTGGCCGCCGCGCGCAGCCACTACGCCCGGGAAACCAAGGAGGCCGTCGGCCACGTGGTGGACGCGGCCAAGAAGGCCGCCGAACGGGTGAGTGAAGCCTTCCGAAGCTCTCAACGAAAGTGAAGGTGCTCGTGGTCGGCGGCGGTGGGCGGGAGCACGCGCTCTCCTGGGCCCTTCGCCGCGAGGATCCGGCCACGACTCTGTTCTGCGCTCCCGGCAATCCCGGGACGGCCGAGCAGGCCACCAATCTCCCCATCGCGGCTGAAGACCTGGACGGCCTGGTCGCGGCCTGCGATCAGCTGGACATCGCGCTCACGATCATCGGGCCCGAGCTTCCCCTCTCTCTGGGCCTGGCCGATCGCCTGGCCGCGCGCGGGCGGGCGGTGTTTGGCCCCAAAGCGGACGCGGCCCGCATCGAGTCCTCCAAGGCCTTCGCCAAGGAGCTGATGAGTGGAGCCGGCGTGCCGACCGCGGCCAGCCGGACCTTCACCGACCTGACCGCCGCTCTCGAGTACATCGCTCGCCACCCTGAGCCGCTGGTGGTCAAGGCGTCGGGGCTCGCGGCAGGCAAGGGAGCGGTCGTGTGCGCCACCCGGGCGGAGGCACGGGAGGCGGCCGGGGCGATGTTGGGCGATGGACGCTTCGGGAGCGCCGGCCAGACCATCGTGATCGAGGAGTTCATGGCCGGCGAGGAGCTGTCGGTGCTCGCCATCACGGACGGGCGAGGACTGGTCATCCTCCCCCCGGCGCAGGACCACAAGCGCCTGGGGGAGGGCGACACCGGCCCCAATACCGGCGGCATGGGTGCGTACTGCCCCGTCTCCGTCGCCAGGCCGGCCCTGCTCGAGCAGGTCCGTGCCACCATCTTCGAGCCCACCCTGGCCGCGCTCGAGCGGATGGGTGCCCGCTATCGCGGGGTGCTCTATGCCGGCCTCATGATCGATTCCGAGGGCAATCCCCGCGTGGTGGAGTTCAACTGCCGCCTGGGCGATCCCGAGGCCCAGGTCATCCTTCCGCTCCTCTCGCAGGGCCTCCTGGCCTGTCTGGCGAGCGTGGCGCGGGGCGGTCCGGTCTCGAAGGTCGAGATCCGGGAGTCCGAGCAGGCCGTGACCACGGTGCTCGCCGCCCGGGGCTACCCCGACCATCCCGAGAAGGGTGCCGAGATCACGCTTCCGGCGATGCCCGAGGGCGTCACCATCTTTCAGGCGGGGACGGCCAGAGATGCGGCGGGACGCCTGGTCGTGGCGGGAGGGCGGGTGCTGAACGCGACCGGCGTGGCGTCCTCCTTCGCCGAGGCCCAGCGTCTCAGCCGTACGGCGGCGGAGCGAATCGCCTTCGAGGGCAAGATCTTCCGGCGGGACATCGGCTGGCGGGAGGCGAAGCGGCGCTAGCGCACCATGCCCGAGCTCCCCGAAGTGGAAACGATGGTTCGGGAACTTCGCCCCGCCCTGGTGGGCCGGAGCTTTCGGGAGGTTCACCTGCGTCACACCGACGTGCTGCGCGGCATCCGGCGGCCCCAGCTGGTTCAGCGTCTCACCGGCACCACGGTGGACACGCTCTCCCGCCGCGCCAAGCATGCGGTTCTTCATCTCGGCCAGTGGCGCTTCGTGGTCCAGCCCGGGATGACCGGCTCGCTCTTCGTGACCGACGCCCCGCGAAGCGAGGAGGAGTCGCACTACGACGTACTGACGGTCCGGCTCGATGATTGGCGCGAGCTGATCTATCGGGACATCCGGCGGCTGGGGACGCTTCGTCTGCTGAATCAGGGGGCCTGGCAGCGTTACGACGCCGCGCTGGGCCCGGAGCCACTGGATCCGACGCTCACACCTGACGAATTTCATCAGGTGCTCTCCCGTACCCGCCAAGCCATCAAGAAGGCCCTGATGGATCAGCGGCTCCTCGCCGGAGTCGGGAACATCTACGCCAACGAGGCGTTGTTCGCGGCCGGCATCGACCCCTCGCGGCCCGCGCATCGGATCGGCCGCGAACCGGCCGGACGACTTCTCGAAGAGGTCCGCCGGATCCTGTCGGCCGCGATCGCCGCGGAGGGGACGACCATCCGCGACTATCGCCGCGGCACCGGGGAGCCGGGCAACTTTCAGCTCGAGCTCCAGGTCTACGGCCGCGAGGGCGAGCCCTGCCGCCGCTGCGGGACCCGGCTCAGCGGCACCCATCTGATCGACGCCCGCGCCACCGTCTTCTGCCACCGCTGCCAGCCCTGAGCCCGCTCTAGTGCCCCGCGCGCCCAGCCTCCCGCTGCCGACCGCCGATCTGCCGGCGATGCGCAAGCGGGTTCGGGCATTGGCGGAGAACCGTCCGGCCGTCTACCGGATGGTGGATCCGCTGGGGCGCACCATCTACGTGGGCAAGGCGAAACGACTGCGCGCCCGGCTGCTGTCGTATTTCAACGCCGCCTACCCGGAGGACAAGGCCGGGCGGATCCTGCACGCGGCGAAGGATATCCAGTGGGAGTACGTGCCGAGCGAGTTCGCGGCCTACCTGGGCGAGCTGCGCCGCATCCAGGAGCATCGGCCGCCATTCAACCTCAGGATGAATCGGGTCCGGCGCGCCTGTTTCGTGCTGGTGTCGGGAGGTCAGGCACCGCGACTCACGGTAGAGCGGAAGTCCGCCAGCCGCGACGCTCGCTGCTACGGCCCCTTTGCCTCGACGGCCCGGGTGCTGGACGCGGTCCGGGTGCTCAACGACGTCCTGGGCCTCCGGGACTGCGCCGAGCGGATGCCGATGGTGTTCCCGGGCCAGGGCGATCTCTTTCAAGCGCCGCGGCGGGCCGCCTGCATGCGGCACGACTTCGGCTTCTGCACCGGCCCCTGCGCCGGCTTCATCGGTGAGCCCGACTATCGGGCGCGCGCGGAAACGGCCGTGGCGTTTCTCGAAGGGCGGACCGTGGCGCCGATCGGGCGGGTGATCGAAGAGATGGCGGCCGCCGCGGCGGCGCAGGAGTTCGAACGAGCGGCCAAGTGGCGCGAGCGGTTCGAGCAGCTGGAGTGGCTGCTGGCGGCGACCAGCCGGGCCCGCCTGGCCGTGGAAGGCCTGACCTTTGTGTATCGAGACCCTGGACTCCTGGGCGACGACCGGGCTTACCTCATCCGTCACGGCGTGGTCCAGGCCAGTTATCCCTTTCCCACCACGCCGATCGAGCGAGAGGCGTTCCAGGCCGTGGTGAACGAAGAGCTGGCCCGGCCCCCGGCCTCGCGGGCGGGCCTTCCCCACCAGCACCTGGACGAGATCCTGCTCCTGATGGCCTGGTTCCGGAAGCATCCGGACGCGTTCCGCCGGACCACCAAACTCGAAGAGTGGGCGCGGCCCGCGGCCTAGCCCCGACTACTCGGACTCGAGATCCAGCAGGGGGAGCAGACGGGCTCGAGGTGGCAGGCCGGCCTCGAGCTCCATGATGCCTACCGAGGGCGGAAGATTGAACCGGCGCTGCCCGGCGCCACCCGGGTTCATCACCGTCACGACTCGATCGATCACCGTCAGCAGCGGCCGGTGGGTGTGGCCGAAGATGATCACCTCCGCCGCCGGATAGGCCGCGTGCAGGCCCTCCGGCGTGGGAGAACCGAGTTGATCGCCGTGGGTGAGCACGAAGTCCAACCCCTCGATCCTGGTCTCGACCACTCCGGGGATCCGTTGGCGAAGGTCGAAGCCGTCGGTATTACCGTAGACCGCGGTCACCGGGGCGATGGCCTCGAGCTCCAGGAGCAGCTCGCGTGGCCCGATGTCCCCGGCGTGGAGAATGCGATCGACTTCGCGGAAGGCTTCGAAGACCTCGGGGCGGAGCAGTCCGTGGGTGTCGGAGATGATGCCGAGGCGCATGGGGGGAATGGGGGAATGCCAGAATGGGGGAATGAAGGGAAAGCTGGAATGGGGCAGTGGAGAAATGTGGGGGTGGGGGAATGAATGGCGAATAGCAATCACTCTACCATTCCGTCACGCCCTCATTCCCTCATTCTCATCATTCCCCCATTCTCTAATTTCCTCATTCCCCCATTCCCTTACTCCTCTCCCTGCCACCGTTTGGTCAGCTCGATCTGCAGGCCCAACTGGTCCACGATCCGCTGGACGATGAAATCCACCAGCTCCGAGATCTGGGCCGGCCGGTGATAGAAACCGGGAGCCGCGGGAATCACCACGGCTCCTGCCTCGGTGACGGTAACCAAGTTCCTCAGATGAATGAGCGAGAGCGGGGTTTCGCGGGGGACCAGGATCAACCGCCGCCGTTCCTTGAGGGTGACGTCCGCCGCGCGCTCCACGAGCGAGCGGCTGGTCCCGGCCGCGATCGCAGCCACGGTCCCCATCGAGGCGGGGCAGATGACCATGCCCGCGGTCTTGGCGGAGCCTGAGGCGGGGCGCGCGCCCCGGTCGTCGTCGGAGAAGAGGGTAATGCTGCTCCAGTCGCCGCCGGTCGCCGCCTTGAGGGCTCCGTGATCGCCGATGGATGATTCCTGAGCCAGCAACCGCCAGCCGTGGCTGGTGACGATCAACCAGGTCGGGACCGCATGGCGGGCCAGCACCTCGATCAGCCGCACCGCATAGGGCGCCCCCGAAGCCCCGGTCACCGCCAGCACCAGCGGATCGCCTGTCATCGGCCTCGGCGGTTGGGGGTGGGGGAGCGGAGTGGGTGCCTGGTGGGCGGAACGGGGAACGGGGAACGGGGAACGGGCGGGGCCGTCTTCGCCCTTCCCTTCCCCTTTCCCTCTTCCCCCTTCCCTCGGTCACCCATTCCCCTGTTCCCCCGTTTCATACCAGCCGGTCCAGCAGGGCGAACGCGAAGACCGTGACGCTCATGACCCCGTTCATCGTGAAGAAGGCCGCGTCCAATCGAGTGAGGTCGCCCGGTTTCACCAGCTGATGCTCGTAAGCCAGAATCGCCGTGGCGATCGCCACCCCCGCCAAATACCAACCGCCGAATCCCGCGCCGACCGCCGAAGACCACCAGCGCCGGAATCGTGATCCCGTGCAGGACCTTGGCCAGCAGGATGCTGTCGCCGCTCGCCCAGCCGCACCACCGCGCTCCGCAGGCCCTCGTGCCCGGTCGAACTCGAGCGTCCGGCAAGGCGTAGAAGATGTCGAACCCGGCCACCCAGGTAGCCACCGCGACGGTGACCGCCACCAGCGGCCACCAGGGATGGCTCCAGCGCCCGGTCACCGCCAGGTAGCCGCCGACCGGCGCGATGGAGAGACTCAGGCCCAGCCACAGGTGGGGCCACCAGGTGAACCGCTTGGCGAAGCTGTAGGTCATGATCCAGGCGAGCGCCAGCGGACTCAGCGCCAGACAGAGCGGGTTGAGCAGGGCCGCCGCGAGCACGAAGAGCACGCCGGCCAGCAGCACCGAAGCCCAGGCCTGGCTGAGCGAGAGCGCGCCGCGTGGAAGCTCCCGCGCCCGGGTCCGGGGGTTCCGCGCATCGTAGATCGCGGTCCGCGATCCGGTTGAACCCCATGGCTACCCACCGTGCCGCCGAGAACGCCACCACCACCAGTCCAATCGTTCGCCAGCACACCGCGGTCTCGAGCGAGGCCGCCAGGACGCCCAGCAGCGCGAAGGGGAGCGCGAAGAGGGTGTGCGGCAGCTTGACGAAGTTGACGTAGCGCACCAGCAGCGATTCGCCGGTGAAGGTCTGGCCCTCCGGGCCCGCCACCAACTCCCGCTCGCGGCTCACGGACGCTCGCCCCCGCCGCCGAGCCCGAGGCCGAGTTGCGGCCACAGCTGATCGATCCGGGCCTTGGTGGCGGCGTCCATTTCGATCCGCTCCGGCCACTCGCGCTCGAAGCCTTCCTCTTTCCACTTCCGCGTGCCGTCGATCCCCATCTTGCTCCCGAAGGTGAACCCGCGACTGGCGTGGTCCAGCACATCCACCGGTCCCAGGGAGAACCGCACGTCGCGCTCGGGATCGATGTGGTTCAGGGCCACCCACCAGGCCTCGTCGGGGTTCTGGACGTTGACCTCCTTGTCCACCACTACGATCACCTTGGCCAGCGACATCAGCCCCTGCCCCCAGAGCGCGTTCATCACCTTGTAGGCCTGCCCCGGATACTGCTTGTCGATGGAGACGAAGACCAGATTGTGAAAGATCCCCGGGGCCGGCATGTGATAGTCCACGATCTCGGGGACGGTCACTTTGAGCAGCGGCAGGAAGATCCGCTCGGTGGCATGCCCGAGATAGTAGTCCTCCATCGGGGGCCGGCCCACCAGGGTGGCCGGATAGATCGGGGCCGGGCGCATGGTGACCGCCGTGACGTGCACCAGGGGGTAGTAGTCGGCCAGTGAGTAGAAACCGGTGTGGTCTCCGAAGGGGCCTTCCAGCACCAGGTCCTCGGCGGGGTCGATGTATCCCTCGAACACCATCTCCGCCTCGGCCGGGACCTCGAGGTCGCAGGTGACGGCCTTGGCCAGCTCCACCGGGGTCCGGCGCAGGAATCCCGCGAACAGGAACTCGTCGATCGAGGGCGGCAACGGTGCCGATCCGGAATACACGCTGGCGGGATCGCCGCCCAGCGCAATCACCACGGGCATCCGCTCCTTGCGGGCCGCCATCTCGCGCCAGTGCGCGGCCCCGACCTTGTGGCGTTGCCAGTGCATGGCCAGCGTGTTGCGACCCAGGACCTGGATCCGATACATGCCCACGTTGCGGATTCCCCGCGAGGGATCCTCGGTGATCACCAACGGGAGCGTGATGTACCGGCCCGCGTCCCCGGGCCAGGTGGTGAGAAAGGGAATCCCCTCCAGATCCACCGCATCATCCCGCCAGACCACCTCCTGGCAGGCGGGGCGTCCGCCCCTGGTGCGCGGAGGGAACTTGGCCATTTCGGCTAGTCGGGGGACCAGGGCCAACTTGCCCAGGAGCCCCTCGGGGACCTTGAGGTGGATCAACTCGCTGATGCGGTCTCCAATCTGATCGAGCCGGTCGGTCCCCAGCGCGAGGCAGATCCGGTTCATGGAGCCGAAGAGGTTGATCGCCACCGGATACGCGCTGCGACTACCGTTCTCGAGCAGCACGTGCTCGAACAACAACGCCGGTCCCCCTCCGGGGCTCTTCATGCACCGATCGGCGATCTCCGCGATCTCCAGGCGGGCCCGTACCGCCTGGCTCACCCGACGGAGCTCTCCGATCCGCTCGATCGCGGCGATGAATTCCGGCAGACTATCGAGCGCCATGACGCATCCCCACGTGGAGGCCACAGATCCCGCCCAGGAGGGGCCGGTAGCGGACCTTGGTGAATCCATGCGCCTCCAGCCGTCGCGTCAGGTCCTCCGGGCTCGGAAACTCCAAGACCGAGGCGGTGAGATAGCTGTAGGCCGAATCGTGCCGGGACACCCTCCGGCCGATCCAGGGCAGCAGGTGTTTGAAGTAAAGCAGGTACAACCCCCGTAAGGGCTGTCGGGGCGGCGTCGTGAACTCCAGAATCACGAAGTGCCCGCCCGGCTTGAGCACTCGCGCGGCCTCGGCCAGGCCCGCGTCCAGGTCGGAGAGGTTGCGGACGCCGAACCCCACCATCGCACCATCGAACGCGGCAGTCGGGAAAGGCAGATCGACCGCATCAGCGGCGACCGCAGCCACTCGCTCGGCCTTCCGGCGACCCAGGGCCAGCATCTCCGGCACGAAGTCGGCCCCGACGACCCGGCCCCGAAAACCGGGCTGGCCGGCCAGGGTGGCGGCGAGGTCCAAGGTACCGGCACACAGATCCAGGAATCGACCATCGGGGCGGGATTCCCATCCCAGGTCCCGGACCGCCTGCCGGCGCCACCCACGGTCGATGTTCAGGCTGAGCAGGTGGTTCAGGAAGTCATAGCGGGGAGCGATGGCGGTGAACATTCGCCGCACATAGCGCCGCTTTTCCGTCCCGGTCAGGGAGGGTAACTTGCTCTCTGTGGCTAACATAGGCGCCCAATGTAGTCCGGCCGGAAGCGGCCCCGCAAGCGGAAACCCTTGTGGGTGATGCGGATCTGCTCGCCGCCGCCTCCGATCAGGAGGTCGTAGCCCAGGCTCGGGTGGGCCGGGAGGCCGCCTACCGGGAGCTAATCCGGCGCTACGAGCGCCCGATTTTCTCCCTGATCCTGCGCATGGTACGGGATCGGCAGCTGGCCGAGGATCTGGCGCAGGAGACTTTCATCAAGGCGCTCAACGCCATCGGCACCTATAGGCCCGAGTTCAAGTTTTCCAGTTGGATCTTCAAGATCGCCAACAACGCCGCTATCGATCACCTCCGCCGCCGGGAGCTCGATACTCTTTCGCTGGACGGGTCACCCAGCGCCTCGACCCCGGAAGCGGTGGAGGCCACCATCCCCCAGATCGGCGATCGGGGGGAGAGTCCGTTGGATGAGTTGGAGGCTCGGGAGCTGGGAGGGGCCATCGAGCTGGCCATCGCCGCTTTGCGCCCAGAGTACCGGTCCTGCATTCTGCTCCGCCACGTCGAGGGACGCTCCTACGAAGAGATCGCCGACATCCTGAGTCTGCCATTGGGCACCGTGAAGACCTATATCCATCGCGCGCGCCATCAGCTGCGAGATGCGCTGGCCCACTTGAGGGAGTGAAACCTGGGGTGTGAAGCCCCGTAAGAAGGCTTACCTATGACTCTTAACGACTGGGAACACCTGACGGATACGGAACTCGATTCGTGGCTGGACGGCCACCTGCCGCCGGCGCGCGTGTACCATTTGGAAACCTGCCTGACCTGTCGCGAATCTGCGGAGATGGATCGAAGCATCGCCCTGCATCTCAGCATCCTTCCCCGCCTCAGCCCGTCCCCCACGTTCAGCGATCGAATCCTCAGTGCAGTGGCCACCAGCAATCCGTCGCTGGCGAGGGTTCGGATGCACCTCACGCCGGACGAAATGGATGAATGGCTGGCCGGGCGACTTCCCGAGGAGCGCGGATGGCACCTCGAGGCCTGCGCCGAGTGCATGAGCTTCGCGGAAGCCGAAGGCGGCTTGGTCGCCAGGCTGCGAGCGGTGCCGCTCTGGTCCCCGGCGATCGGATTCGCGGATCGGGTGATGGCTTCGCTGGCCGCCCCGGCCACCCCCAGCCTCCAGCCTGCGCTGAGCTGGCGGTCCCTGGTCGCGACCCCGCGGTCGCGGGCACTGGCCGCGGGCCTGGTCACGGTCATCGCGGGTGCGATGGCCGGGAGCGTGGCCTGGAGCCTGAGCCACCAGGCCTTCCTCGCGTCTCTGGGAGGCTGGTTCGGCGATCAGGCCGAGCAATGGCTGTGGGTCGGTCTCAGAGGCGCCGTCTCCAACCTGATCGAACAGCCCTGGTACGCCGCCTTCCGCTCGGTAGCGGCCTCGCCGGCCCGGCTGGCGGCAATTTCGGCAGGAGCGTCGGCGCTGTACTGCTCGGGACTGCTCGCCTTCCGCCGTCTGCTCCTGCTACCGATTCCAGTTTCAGGAGGGGCCGGTGCTCAGGCCTAGCGCGGGCTGGCTCGCGCTGTTGCTGGCCGCGGCGGGCCCGCTGTCGGCCGGAGAACGGGACCAGCCGCGCTGGACCGAGGAGCTCGGGTCTCCGATCGAGACCCTCCGGCACTGGCTGCAGCCGGAAGAGGCCGATGCCGCCGTCCTGGATCACCTGGTCTCCATCTCTCCCGACGCCGCTTCTCTCACATTTGATCTCGAGCAAGGCAAGGCAGTCCGAGTCGCGCTTAGCGGCGGGCAGGTGCTGGTCGATGAACATCCCATCGGCCGCTACGCTCCGGGCGGTGCGCTCGAAGCGGGCTGGCGCCAGTTCCTGACCGATGCGTCCCGGGAGAGCACGCCGGCCGTGCTGGCCAGCATCCACGGTTGGCACCCCGAGGGGCTGCCGCGCGAGGAAGCCTTCGCCATGGGCGTGATCCTGCACCGCCTCGACGCCCTCCAGACTACCAGCATCGTGCCCGTTCTCCCTCAGGCCATCCCCGCCGCTCCACCCAGCGGATTGACCATCGACCTCAGCGATTTGAGCGACCCGGCCTTGCTGGAGCCGGCCCTTCGGCGCGCCGCCAGTCTTTCGGGCCCCAACCTCCGGGTCACCGTTACCGGTGGCCGGGCGCGCCTGGGGAACTTCAGTGTCGGATCCGGAGAGCATCTCTCCGGGCATCTGCTGGTCCTCAGGGGAAACGCGGACATCTACGGGGAAGTGAACGGCAATCTCGCCACCGTGGACGGACACGTGACGGTGCATCCGGGAGGCGTGATTACCGGTGACGTGCTGGCGCTGGGTGGAACCGTGAATGATCTGGGCGGGGAGATCCGGGGCGAGATCCGGACGCTGGAGCCCTCGGTCACCCTGGTTCGTGCCGAAACCGAGACCGCCCCGCCCGTGTCCGCGGTGGCCCAGGGCTTCCGGAACGGGGCGGGGCTGATCGGTGTGTTCCTCACGCTGGTCCTGCTGGGCTTCGGACTCACGATGTTCGGCCGGCCACAGCTCGAAGTGATATCCGACACCGTGACCCACTCGTTCGGCCGGTCCCTCCTGGTGGGGCTGCTGGGCCAGATTCTGCTGCTGCCCACCTTCGGCATGCTGGTGGTGGGACTGATCCTGAGCGTGGTGGGTATTCTGCTGCTGCCCTTCGCCGTGGTTGCCTACGTCCTGCTCGCCATCGTGGCGTTGTTGGGCGGCTACCTGGCCGTCGCGCACGCGCTGGGCGAGACCTACACCCGCCGGCGGATGGCGCTGGGGGTGGTGGTCCACTCGCCCAACAGCTACCGGTACGTGCTGATCGGCGTGGGCGCCCTGCTCTCGCTCTGGGCCGCGTGGGTGGTGTTCGGTTGGGTGCCGGTGGCCGGGGCCCTCATCCGGGGGATCGCGATCCTGGTGACCTGGCTGTTGGCGACGGTGGGATTCGGCGCGGCGCTGCTGAGCCGGGCCGGCCTCCGGGAGGGCTTCACCGGGCGGTTGCTGCCTCAGGAGGCGCTCACCGACGAGTACCTCTGGGCCACGCCCCAATTCGGGGTGCCCGCCGCCACTCGTCCCGGCGCGCGATCTCCTTCTTCCCAACGCTGACTATGTCGTCGCTTCGCGCCGCCCCGCTGCTCCTGCTCTGGGCGGCGGTCGGGCTCCCGGCCTCACCGGCGGCTGCGCAGACCATGCGCTCCGTCACCATCGCCAAGCAACTCAGGGACCAGACCACCCTCAAGGCCCGGATCGATTTCGCGGCCGGCGACCTCCGCTTGATTCCGGGGGCGACCAACAGCCTCTATCGGATGGAGCTGGACTACGACGCCGATCGATTCCTTCCGGTCGGGCGTTACGATGCGTCGGCGGGGACCGTGGTGCTGGGCCTCGATCGGACCGGTTCGGCCGGAATCCGGGTGAGTCGGCAGGAACATCTGAGCCAGAGCGCCGTGGTCGAGTTCGCGCCCACAGTGAATCTGGCGCTGGATCTCCGTCTCGGAGCGGTGGACGCCGATCTCGAGTTGGGCGGTCTTCGTTTGACGTCGGCCCGGCTGGCGACGACCGGCAGCCGGACCGTGACCCGGTTCTCCAGCCCTAATCCGGGACGCTGCGACTCGCTGAAGCTGAATGCTGGCGCCGCGGACTTTACGGCGATCTCGCTGGGAAACAGCCACTGCCGGGAGATCGACTTCACCGGCGGGGTCGGAGCGGTCAACCTGGATCTGACCGGAAGCTGGAGCGAAGACGCCAAGGTGATGGTCCAGCTGACCATGGGACAGCTCACCCTCACCCTTCCTCGGAACGTGGGCTTCACGCTGAACATGGAGCAGTTTCTGTCCAGCTTCGAGCCGGAAGGCTTCACCCGGTCGGGCCACACCTTCCAGTCGGCGAACTACCAGTCTGCCGAGCGTAAGGTCAGCGTGAACGTGACGTGCAACGTGGCCGGAGTGACGGTCAAGTGGGCGGACTGAGCCCGGCCGCAGGTCCCGCACGCTCGACAATCCGCTGTCGCTGGCCCGCAGTCATCATGTCCTGCGCGATCACCTCTCGCACGATCCGGGCAACGAACGAATAGCCCCGCGGCTCGTGGCTGAGCCAACGGTGCCACTCCAGCTCATCGAGCGCCGCGTCGAGCGCCGCCCCCTCGAGCTCGCTCCCCTTCTCCAGCGCCGCCACCGCCACCCGATCGCCCAGGACCGCCGCCCCCGAGAGCACCCGTTGGGCGGCCGGGCTCATTCTCCGAAAGCCGACCCGAATCGCCGCGACGACGGCGTCCGGAAGGTCGCCCGGCAGGGTCTGGGTCAGCGTATGGAACGGCTCGGGCCAGGCACCCTGGCAGGCCCGGAGGTCGAGCCCGGCGGCGACCGCCCTGAGCAGCTCGACCACCAGCAGAGGCAACCCCGCCGCGTCGGTGCCCACCCGCCGCGCCAGACGCTCGATCTCCACATCGGAGTAACTGGGTAGCGCCCAGCAAGCCAAGTGCCGGAGGTCCTCGGCGCTCAGTCGCGGCAACGAAACGATCTTCCCCGGGAGGTCGTGGCCGAGACGAGCCCTCAGGTCATCGAGCTCGGGACGGGGCGGCACGGCCTCGACCGCGAGCATGATGACCAGCGGGTGACGCGCCAGGTCACGGGCCAGGGCGCCGAGCGCGAGGAACGAATCGCGGTCGAGCCATTGGGCGTCGTCGATGGCCAGGACCAGGGGTTGCTCGTCGGCAGCGGCCCTGACCGCCTCACTGAAGGCCCGGCCCATGGGCCATGACTCGGAATTGGCCGCGGCTCCAGGAAATCGCTCGGCCCATTCCGGCACCAGCGCCGCGAAGGCCGCAAGGGCAGGAGCCGGCGCTCCGGGCAGACCCGCCGCACCGAGGAGTCCACCGCGACTCAGGGCCAGGAGGCCGCCCCAGCTTTCAGAGAGATCGCCCTCCACCATTCGCACGGCAGCGACGGTTCCCCCGTCGAGCCTGACTCGGCTCAGCACCTCCTCGAGTAACCGGCTCTTTCCTATCCCCGGGTCGCCCTCGAGGATTCCAAGCATGGCTCGGCGGCTGCCACGACTCGACTGAACGAGATCGAGCAGGGTCGCGAGCTGGTGTTCCCGGCCCACCAGTGGAACGGCGGACTGCTCGACCGGCGGCGAAGCCGGCGTCCCCGGAGAACGTCCGACCCGCTGCTGCCGGATTCGCTCGGCCAGGGCCTGGATCTCGGTCCCTGGCTCCGCCCCGAGGCCGGCCCGCAAGTGGGCCACGAACTTCTCGTAGCGGCTCAGGGCTCCCGCCCGGTCGCCCCCGAGCGCCAGGCTTCGCATGAGAGAGCGCACGGCGGCATCGGAGCCGGGATCCAGCATCAGAGCGCGATGGGCGGTCGCGGCGGCCTCCGTAAGATCGCCCCGTGAGGCCAGCTCCTCGGCTCGTCCGACCAGCACTGCCACCGACCGTTCCCGCCACCAGGCCCGCTCCGTCGTGAGCCAGTCTTCGAAACCCTGCGCTCCCGGGACGCCGAACCCTTCGAGGAACTCCCCGGCGGCCAGGGCCGCGCCCGCGGCCCAGTCCCGCTCCGCCAAGGCGACACCGAGCAGCTCGGTATCCAGCAGCACCGCTCCTGGCGTCAGCCGGACCAGGCCCGCGTCGGAGTCGATCGTCGTTTCCCCACCAGTCCGCCGGATCAGTCGGAGCGCTTCATTCAGGGAGTGGCGCGCCGCGGCCTCCGGCTTGTCAGCCCAGAGCAGGCCGATCAGGTGCTCCCGGGTGCGGGTGCCTTTTGGCGACCGGGCGAGGTAGATCAGCAACGCGAGATGCTTGCGCCAGAGCAGCTCGGGCGGCGCGGGGGCGTCCCCGACGGTCAGTTCGACCGGACCGAGGGTGCGGCAGCGGATCAATCGGGGAATCCGATTCGCCGGTAGATCTCGGTCATGCGTGGATCAGCCTGCAGGAGACGGAAGGTGGGGTAGCGCTTCGCGTAGATGAGCGCGGCGTCCCGATCGTCGCACGCGCGATGAAGCAGCTGAAACGCCTCGTCGATCCGCCCCAAGGCCGCGGCTGCGAATGCCAGCGTCGATGCCAGGACGTACTCTCGGCGTGAACGAGCCGCCAGCTCGTCGTATAGCGCCTGGGCCTCGGCGCCTTTGCCCGCGGCGCTCAAGAAGACGGCCAGGTGCGCGATCGCCAACGGGTTGCGTCCCGATGACGCAGCCGCGATCTCGTGGATCTCGATGGCCTCCTCGGTCCGGCCGAGGCAATGGTAGATCACGCCCAGATGAAGGAGGGGGAGGAGCATCCCCGGCCCGAGCTCCGCGGCGCGCTTCAGGGGCACGATCGCCTCCTCATAGCGCCCGGCCGCAATCAGCACCGCCCCAAGCTGCCCCAGAGGGAGGGGCGCCAGCGGATCGAGCTCCACCGCGCGCCGTGCATGGGCGATCCCTTGCTCGAACTGACTTTCGATGAGAGTGAGGTACAAGGCCAGGCGATACCGGGCGGCGACGTAGCGCGGGTTCAGCTCGATGGCCCGCCGCAGATCCCGCGAGGCTCCCGGCCAATCCCAGTCGAAGACCAGCTTCAGCGTCCCCTGCGCACAATGCGCCTCGGCGAGGTCGGGGGCCAGCTCGAGGGCCCGCTGGATCGCCACGCGGGCCTTCGGCAGGATCACCTTGGGCAACACGATTCCGTATTCGGCCAGCAGCGCACAGGCGTCGGCGAGGCCGGTGTGGGCCAGCGCGTAGTTGGGGTCCAGGCCGAGCGCCTGGCCGAAGCAGTCCAGGGCCTTCTTGAGCCCGAGCCCCCGCTGGGCCCAGTAGTAGCGTCCCTTCAGGTAGAGGTGGTAGGCGTCGAGATTCTGGGTGGGCGGGGTAACCAGCAGGCCGGTCTCACCACCGCCGAAGGTGACCTGCAGCCGGTCGGCGATCGCCTTCGCGATCTCGTCCTGGATGGCGAACACGTCGGTCATCTCACGATCGTACCGCTCGGACCACAGATGGTACCCGTCGGCGACCTTGATCAGTTGGGCCGTGACCCGGAGGTGAGTCCCGGCCTTGCGGACACTCCCCTCGAGCACGGTCGCTACCTTGAGCTTCGCGCCGACCTCGGCGAGATCGATGGCCTGGCCCCGAAAGGCAAATGACGACGTCCGCGCCGCGACCCGCAACCCGGGCAGTTGGGCCAGGGCGTTGATGATATCCTCAGCAATTCCGTCGCTGAAGTACTCGGTGTCGGGATCGGCGCTGAGGTTCACGAAGGGGAGCACCGCTATCGACTCCCCGTCGGCCGCCCCTTCCCCCGGGGCCGTGAGCGCGTCCGCGAACTGGGTCGCGCTCCCGAACCGATCGGCAGGTGCCTTGGCCAGCGCCTTGAACACCGCCCGCTCCAGGGTGCTCGGCACGGTCGGTCGCACGCCGCGAATCGAGGGCGCCGGGTCGATCGTGTGGCGTGCCAGCACCGCCTGCGCGCTTGGCCCGGTGAAGGGAGGGGAGCCGGTAAGCATCTCGTACACCACGCAGCCGAGACTGTAGACGTCGGTTCGACCATCGACCTGTGGGTCGGCGAGCGCCTGCTCCGGACTCATGTAGGCCGGCGTGCCGATCGCGACACCGGTGGCGGTGATGCGCTCCAGACTCGCGGCCGTCACCGCTCGGGCGATCCCGAAGTCGGCCACCACCGCGCGGCCGGCCGAGAACAGGATGTTCTCCGGCTTGATGTCGCGGTGGACCACCCCGCGATTGTGGGCGTAGGCCAGCGCCGCGGCGATGTCGCACGCGATGCGCACCGCGTCCTCGATGGGAAGCTGGCGCTCATGGTCCAGCCGGCCCCGGAGCGTTTCTCCCTCGATGTACGGCATGACGTAGTAGAGCAGGCCATCGGCTTCACCGGAATCGAACAGCGGCAGGATGTGCGGGTGGGTCAGGCCTGCCGCGATCTCGATCTCCCGCAGGAAGCGCTCGACGCCCAGCGCGGTGGCGAGCTCCGGATGGAGAACCTTGATGGCCACGGGGCGGCGGTGCTTCAGGTCCTGCCCAAGGTAGACCGTGGCCATCCCGCCGCGTCCCAGCTCGCGTTCGACCCCATAGCGGCTGGCCAGGGCGACTCGGAGGCGCTGGAAAGGGTTGGTCACGGTCGTTGGCGATCTCGGGAGACGAGGGGGTCGTAGGCCCGGCCAAGCACCTGAACTCCAGATACAGGCCCGCGGTGGGCCCGTCAAGAAAGCCGCGTCAGCCCAGCCAAACCCTCACTCGACCGCCGGTCCCCATGCCCAGCCTGCGGCTGGCGGAGCCGTTGCGGACCGCGATCTCCAGGGTTCCTCCCGAGCCGACGTAGGCCACCAACGCGCCGGCGGCGACGTCGCCGAAAGTGCGCCGGATCCGCCCCAGGTCCATGCCCTCGACCTCGACGGTGGCGTGGTCGGGGACCCGGTCGCCCATGATGTTGGTGATCAGGTTGCCGAAGTGATCGACGTAGACCACTTCCCCGACCAGGCTCTTGGCTTCGTAGTGCGGGGCCGCGGTGGGGAGCAGCGTGGGCGCGCGCGCCAGCCGCGGGCCTAACGCGGTGAGCTCCACGCCCTGGGCCAGGGCGGCGGCGGCCGGAGCGAAGAGGTCGCGGGCGTGAAAGGTGGGCGAGGCGTCTGGGGGCGTGGGGAGCTCGACCAGACTCACCTCGCCATGGCGGAGCATGGGAGTCAGCACGCCATTGTCGGGGCCCACGAACCAATGGCCCCCGGCCTGGCCGGCCAGCGCCGAGCGGACCGTCCCCACCCCGGGGTCGACCACGACCAGGTGGACGGTCCCGGCCGGGAAACGCGGCCACACGCGGGAGAGGATGAAGGCGCCGGCGCCGGCGTCACCGGGAGTAATGTCGTGGGAGATGTCGACCAGCGTGGCCGCGGGAGCGAGACGCAGCAGCGTCCCCTTCACCTCTCCGACGTAGGAGTCCCTGGTGCCGAAGTCGGTCAGCAGGGTGATCAGGGGCATGGAGGTGAACATAGTACGGCTTACGGCCTTGCCCGGAAAGGTGGGGTCACCCATCCTACGAGCACATGCGCATGCCCTCCCGCATCCTCGTCCTGGACATTCTCAGAGGGTGCGCCGTCCTCCTGGTCATCGGCCGGCATCAGATCCCCTTCCCCGACAGCACGCACCCTCTACTCAAGCCGTTCATGGATACCTGGCTTCGGGGCGGCTGGGTGGGGGTGGATCTGTTCTTCGTCCTAAGCGGGTTCTTCGTCTCGGGGCTGCTGTTTCGCGAGCAGCAGCGGTTCGGGACGCTGAGCTTCCGCCGCTTCTTCGTGCGGCGCGGATTCAAGATCTATCCGTCGTTCTACCTGCTGATCCTGGTGACGGTGGTGGTGGCCCACGGTCTCGGGCAGGTGGTGCCGAGGCGGCGGCTCTGGACCGAGCTGCTCTATCTGCAGAGCTACCGGTACAGTCTCTGGGACCACACCTGGAGCCTGGCGGTGGAGGAGCACTTCTACCTGCTGCTCCCGCTGCTGTTGATCCTGCTCCTGCGCGGCCGCCCGGGCTCGGCCGATCCCTTTGGGGCCGTCCCCTGGATCTTTGGACTGCTGGCGGTCGGCTGTCTGGCGCTCCGGATCGAGAACGCAGCCCTCCATCCCTACAGCCACATCGGCCAGCTCTTCCCCACCCATCTGCGGTTGGACTCGCTGGCCTTCGGGGTCTTGATCTCCTACGGCTTTCACTACCACGCGGATCGATTCTGGGGGATCGCGCGGGCCCACCCGCATTGGCTCGCGGTGGCAGGCTGTGCGCTGCTGGCGCCTGCGTTCATCTTCGAGCTCGAGACCACTCCGGCGATCTACACCATCGGCCTCACTTCGTTCTATCTGGGCAGCGGCCTCCTGCTCACCTCGGCCCTGACCTGGCACATTCCTCACCATACCTTCCCCAAGATCGTGGCGTTCGTCGGGGCGCAGTCCTACTCGATCTACCTCTGGCATCTCCCGACCCGGGCCTGGGTCTCCCCGCTACTGGACCGCGCCTTCCCCGAGCCTCCGGGTCCGGCCGTGTCCTTCCTGCTGTATTTTTCCGCCTGTCTCGTCCTGGGATGCGCGATGGGCCTGCTGGTGGAAACGCCATTCCTGCGCCTGCGCGACCGACTCTACCCCTCGCGGAGCGCGCCGCTCACCGCCACCACGTGAACCGAGCCCTCCCCTTTCTGGTTCTCGCGCTGAGCACGGTGCTCCTGGCTGCGCACCTGCGTCGCGGGTGGATTCCCCACGACGAAGGCGGCCTGGCGGAGAGCGCCGAGTGGGTGATGAACGGGGCGATGCCGCATCGGGACTTCGACGAGATCTACACCGGCGGCTTGAGCTACCTGAACGCGGCCGCCTTCAAGGCCTTCGGCATCAATCTGCTGTCGCCGCGGATCGTGCTGTTCGTCGGCTTTCTGCTCTGGGTGCCGGCCCTGTTGGCCATCGCGAGCCGGTTCACCACGCCGATCGGCGCGGCGGCGCTGACGCTGCTGGGCGTGGTCTGGAGTGTGCCTAACTACGCGGTGGCGCTTCCCTCCTGGTACAACCTGTTCCTGGCCACCTTCGGCACCCTGGCGCTGCTCAAGTTTCAGGAGAGTGGAGTGACACGCTGGCTGGTGATCGCCGGGGTGTGCGGGGGACTCTCATTTCTGGTCAAGGTGGCCGGGCTCTACTTTCTGGCGGGCGGCCTCCTGTTTCTGGTTCTCAACGCCAACGCCCAGGTCAAGTCGCCCACGGAACCCGCTTCGCCACCGACCGGCTACCGGATCTTCCTCCTGCTCTCCCTGCTGCTCTTCATCGCCGCGCTGTTCGACCTGATCCGCCTTCGGCTGGGTGTGGCCGAGTTCGTGCACTTCGTGCTTCCCGGCCTGCTGCTCGCGACCGTGATCGCGGTGGCGGAGTGGCGGAATCCCCACGGGCCGAGCCGGGAGCGGTTCACGCGACTGTTTCGGGTGACGATCCCCTTCATCCTGGGCGCCGTGGTGACGGTGGCGCTCTATCTGATCCCCTATGCGCAGTCGCACGCCTTGCCCGGCTTCTTCGAGGGCGTCTTCGCGCTCCCCGCCAAGCGGCTCAGCTTCGCCGCTCGGCATCCGCTGCCGCTCTCCACCGGCTGGCCCGCGATCCCGTTCATCGCCGTGCTGGCGGGGGTCCCCAGCTTTCAGGGAAAGCATCGCCGGCGCGAAGCCGTCGAAGCAGGGCTGGTGCTGCTGGCGGTGCTGGTGGCAGCACCCTTCTACCCCGGGATCTATCGCCTGGTCTGGTATGGCCTCCGCGCCCTGATCCCGATCGTCTTGGTGCTGGGCGCCTGGCTGCTGCTGCGGGGGCCGCGGGAGCGGATCTACGACCTGAACAGCCAGCGGGTCTTCCTGCTGCTTGCCATCACCGCGCTCACCAGCCTGGTCCAGTTCCCCTTCAGCGCACCGGTCTATCTGCTCTACGTGTTGCCGCTCGCGATCCTCGCCGTAGCAGGGCTGGCGGGACTGCGGCCGCCGCTGGCGCCGGTGGTGGCGCCGATGCTGATCGGGTTCTACCTCCTGTTCGGGCTGCTCTGGGTCAACACCGGCTACGTCTGGCAAATGGGTGAGCACTACGTGCGCGACGACCAGCGCTACGAGCTGCGGCTCCCGCGGAGCGGGATCCAGGTCAACCAGGAGGATCGCGACACCTTCGAACGGCTGGTGGCCACGCTGCAAGAGCACGCCCACGGACCCTACATCTACGCCACGCCGGACTGCCCCGAGGTGTACTTCCTGAGTGGGTTCAAGAACCCGACCCGAACCCTGTTCGACTTCTTCGACCACCCCGAGCACCGGACCACCCGAGTGGTGAGCGTCCTGGAGGAGAATCACGTCAACGCCGTGGTCCTGAACCGGGCATCGTTGTTCACGCGGGGGATCCCGTTGGAGCTGGAGGCCGCGTTGAAGCAGCTGTATCCCGGGGCCGATACCATCGGCAGGTTCGAGGTCCGCTGGCGTCCATGAGCTGGGTCGACCGGCTGTTGGAGCGCACCGCCGTCTACCGGCTCTGGCAGGCCCCCTTCGCGGAGGCCAAGTTCGCGCCGGTGCGCCGCCACAACGATCTGGGGCGGGCCCGCCGGGTGCTCGACGTGGGCTGCGGCCCCGGCACCAATACACGCCATTTCGCCCACGCCGAGTATCTGGGACTGGACATCAACCCGGCCTATGTCGAGCATGCCCGGCGACTCTACGGGCGCTCGTTCATCGTGGCGGACGCGACCACCTATACCGTCCCCGCCGAGCAGCGGTACGACTGGATCCTGCTCAACAGCTTTCTCCATCACGTGGAGACCGGCGACGCGCGGCGCATCCTGGCCCATCTGGCCACCCTGTTGACCCCGGACGGCCACATCCACATCCTCGACCTGGTGCTTCCGGCGGGGCCCTCCGCGGCGCGGCTCCTGGCCCGCTGGGACCGTGGGAAGTACGCGCGCCCGCTCGAGGAGTGGCGGCAGCTGTTCGGCGAGTCGTTCGAACCGGTAGTGTTCGAGTCGTATCCGCTGGGAGCTGGGCGCTTGGTGCTTTGGAACATGGTCTACTTCAAGGGAAAGGCCCGGGGATGAGCCAGCCGCCGAGGGTCTCGATCGCGGTGCCGATGTACAACGAGGAGGCGGTGCTCCCCGAATTTCTGCGCCGGCTGGGCGCGGTCCTGGACACCACGCCTGGGGGCCCCCACGAGGTGGTGATCGTGGACGACGGCAGTCGGGACCGCACCCTGGCCCAGCTCGAGGCGGCGGCGGCCAAGGACCCGCGTCTGGTGGTGGTGGCGCTGTCGCGCAACTTCGGGCACCAAGCGGCGCTGACGGCGGCGCTCGATCACGTGACCGGAGACGTCACCGTGGTCATGGACGGCGACCTCCAGGACCAGCCGGAATCCATTCCAACCTTTTTACAGTCCTACGCCGACGGCTACGACGTGGTGTACGCCCAGCGGGCCAGCCGGAAGGAGGGGTGGTGGCTGCGCGCCAGTTACGCCATCTACTATCGGCTGCTCAGCAAGCTCTCCAACTTGCAGCTCCCAGTGGACGCCGGGGATTTCGGGCTGATGTCGCGTCGGGTGGTGGAGCAGATCCGCCGGGCGCCGGAACGGCATCGCTACCTGCGGGGGCTCCGGGCCTGGGCCGGGTTCCGCCAGATCGGACTCCCGGTGGCTCGGCAGGAACGTTACGCGGGCCGCAGCAAGTACAGCCTGGCCAAGCTGCTCCGGCTGGCCTTCGACGGGATCTTCGCCTTCTCGATTGCGCCGCTCCGCGCGGCGGCGATCCTGGGGCTGATCGCCATCGTGCTCTCGACCCTGTTCTCGATCTACTCACTGGTGGCCAAGTTCTTCTTTCATCAATCGCCCAAGGGCTTCACCGCCCTGATCCTGGTGGTCACCTTCCTTTCCGGCGTCAACATGTTCTTTCTGGGCGTGATCGGTGAGTACGTGGGCCGGATCTACGAGGAAGCCAAGTCGAGGCCGTTGTATGTGGTGGATCGGGTGATAGGAAGAGGCATGAGGCATGGGGCATGAGGCATTCAGGCATCGGGCATCGGGCATCGGGCATCAGGTGGGCCCCCCGTGCCGGTTGGGGCGGGCCCCCGTGCCCGCCCCAAACCCCTAGCCCCTAGCTCCCAGCTCCTAGCCCCCAGCCCCATGGACCCCTCCTACGCCTCCGCCTACGCCGATCTGTACCACCGTCACTGGTGGTGGCGGGCGCGCGAGCCGGTCATCCTGGATGCGTTGCGGCGCCATCGGCCCAGCGGCGGTTGGGGCTCGGCACTCGACGTAGGATGTGGGGACGGACTCTTCTTCGAGCGCCTGTCGGAGTATGCGGGAACTGTCGAAGGGATCGAGGCCGACGCGCGACTGGTGTCCAATTTCGCCAATCCCCGGGGGCGGATCTACGTCGGCCCCTTCGACGCGAGCTTTCGACCGGGCAAGACCTACTCCCTGATCGTAATGCTGGACGTCCTGGAGCATCTGCCGGATCCGGCCGGCGCATTGAGCCGAGCGCGGGGGCTGCTGGAGCCGAGCGGAACCCTGCTGCTCACGGTGCCGGCGTTCCGGAGTCTCTGGACCCACCACGACGACCTCAATCATCACCTGACCCGCTACACCCGCGAGGAGGTGGCCGTCCTGCTCAGAGCCGCCGGGTTCGAGGTCCTGGAAGGGCGGTACTTCTTTCACTGGACGGTGCCGGCCAAGCTGGCGGTCCGGTTCGCGGAGAAGGCCTTCCGGCTTCCCGCCCGCCCGGCCAAGGTCCCGCCGGTCTGGATCAATGGGCTGCTGTACCGTCTCTCTCGCCTGGAGGAGCAGTGGTTGGGGTGGTTACGCTGGCGGGTGGGCAGCTCGCTGCTGGTGGTGGCAAGACGAGTGGGTAGGACTGAGGACTGAGGACTGAGTGGGGGGAACGGGGGACGGGAGAGGAGGGAACGGGAATAGGGTATCGTCGCGAAGCGACGACCCCGAGGAGCCTGCCCCGAGCTTCGCGAGGGGATCTCGGTTCGGGGTCCGAGATGCCTGAACCGAGATTCCTCGGGCTCCTCCCTTCGGTCGGATGCCCTCGGAATGACAGCCTCTCGCAGATCCCAGCTTACAGTCCTCTTGCCTCTTGCCCCTTGCCCCGTGCCTCCTTCTCCCAGCTCCCAGCTCCTAGCTCCCGACTGTGCTTCCCGTTCCGCCCAGTACCGTCTACCAAGCGTCGCGGCCTCGAGCGTGTAGGTGAATGACGGGTTCGCCGCCGCCAGTGCGGAGTCTCCCGATGAAACACTTCTTACAATGCATGACCGCCTGCCTCCTGCTGGTCCTGCCGGTTGCGGCGCAGCAGACCTCGCCTCCAGACGATGCGAAGACCGTCGCAGACCTCGATACCCGGTACCAGGCCGCGGTCAAAGCCAACGACGCCGCCACCATGGATCGCATTCTGGCCGACGATTTCGTGCTGGTGACCGGAAAGGGCACCGTCTACCACAAGGCCGATCTGCTCGATCAGGCGCGGGGCGCCGACGTTCTCTATGAGCATCAGGAGGAACTCAGCCAAACCGTTCGCCTGTGGGGCAACACGGCCGTGGTGACCGCCCTCCTCTGGCTCAAGGGCACCAACCAGGGAACCCCCTTCGACTACAAGCTCTGGTTCAGCGATACCTATGTCCGGACGCCGACCGGGTGGCGCTACGTGTTCGGGCAGTCCTCGATACCGCTTCCGAAGGAGTCCCAATGAGTGCGGTAGCGCAGCGCGCCGCCCCCGCGAGCCATCGATCTCCCGCGGTGTACGTGCTGGCCGGTGGACTGATCGCCGGGACCTTTGATATCGTCTATGCCTGTACCTTTTGGGCCATCAAGCGCCAGGTGTCGCCCCAGCGCATCCTGCAATCGGTCGCCTCCGGCCTGCTCGGCAAGGCGAGCTTCGAAGGAGGTGCCGCGACCGCGACGCTCGGGCTGTTCCTCCACTTCTTCATCGCGACCAGCATGTCCGTCACCTACTGGCTGGTGGCGCGCCGGTGGCCCTTGCTCCGGCAGCGACCCGCTCCTTGCGGGGTGTTCTACGGGATCCTCCTGTATGGCATCATGAACTACATCGTCCTCCCGCTCTCCACGTTTGGCCCCACATCGAAGGATCCGCTCTGGATCGGGCTCAGCATCGCCGTCCACATGTTCCTGATCGGGCTCCCGATCGCGCTGATCACGAGTCGGGCGCACCAAGGGAAATAGGACTGAGAACTGAGGACTGAGTAGGGGGAACGGGAGAACGGGGAACGGGGAACGGGAGAGCACTCCCGAGCAGTCATCCCGAGGGTATCGTCGGAAAGCGACGACCCTCCCATTGCGGCTTCCGGCCCGACCGGCCAAAGTCCCCCGGCCTGGATCAACGGGCTGCGTACCGTCTCTCTCGCCTGGAGGAGCAGTTATTGGGGTGGTTACGCTCGCGGGTGGGGAGCTCGCTGCTGGTGGTGGCGAGGGTAGGGATAGGGGGTTGAAGTGGTTGGGGTGGCGGTCATTGCGTTTTCGGGCGAGGGCGTTAGTCTCGCGGCACCTCGCCGGGAAACGCCGGCATACTCCTGAGCGTAGAGGTAACTGATCCCTCAACACAGCACGATAGCGGACCTCAGCCGGCTCAGGCCACCATGCAACTCATTACGGAGCTCGAAGAGACGCGGGACCAAACCCTGGGGTATTTCGGGCTCACAGAGGACGAGCTGGCCCGGACCTACGCTCCCGGGAAATGGTCGGTCGGCTTCATACTCCATCACCTGGCCGACAATGAAACGGTGTTCTTCGATCGGATTCGACGGATCCTGAGCGAGCCGCGGCAGGTGCTGTGGGTGATGGACCAGGATGCATGGGCCCGGGGACTCGACTACTCCCGGCTGCCACTCGACATTTCGCGCCGAGTCTACCAGTCGGTTCGCGAGGCAGTGATCTACTACACTCGTTTGTATTACCGTGAGAAGGGCCACCTGGAGTACGTCCACAGCGTGGATGGGGTGCGCACGTTGAAGGACGAGATGGAGAAGGTCGCGTCCCACAACGCGCATCACCTGGAACAGATTCGAACCGCGCTTAATCGCTAGAGTCGCTGAGCAGCCCTATGGGTAATCCTTCAGACCTCGGTGCGACAGCGCTCCTAAGGCGGCATCTCCTGATCCGCCGGGGCAAGCGATTGACGTACGCCACCCTGAGCTACAACAGTCTCGAGGCGCTGGTGGCCGTCGCCGCGGGCCTCGTGGCCGGCAGCGTCGCGCTGATCGGCTTCGGGATCGACAGCCTCATCGAGCTCACCGCCAGTCTCGCCGGGCTGTGGCGCCTGCACGCCGACGTTGACCCCGCGCGTCGCGCCACCGTGGAGCGCCGCGCCCTCCGCGTGGTGGGAGCCTGCTTTCTTACCCTGGCCGCCTACGTTACCTACGAGGCCACCGCCGCGCTGCTGGCCCACGAGGCCCCATCCAGGAGCCTGGCCGGCATTGGCATCGCCGCGGCGTCGCTCGTGGTCATGCCCGTCCTGGCCCGGGCCAAGCGGCGGGTGGCCGCGCAGCTACAGAGCAGTGCCCTGACCGCGGAGGCGCGCCAGACGGAGATCTGCGCCTACCTTTCGGCGATCCTGCTGGTAGGTCTCGGCCTCTACGCCGTGCTTGGGTGGTGGTGGGCCGATTCCGCGGCCGCACTGGCCATGGCCCCGCTCATTCTGTGGGAAGGGTGGCAGGGAGTCCGGGCCCGCACCGTCTGCGCCACCTGTCACGATCCCGTGGCGAGCGGGGAGCTGACTCCTTAGGCTGTCCCCAAGCCTCAGCGAAGTGAGGGAGGTGAAGCAATGGACTTCGTGCCTCCGTGGGCCATCGGTGTCGTGGTCGTCATTGTCACTGCATCAATTGCATCCGCCATCATGAGGGTGCTGCGTGACAAGTTCGGCTGGAATAGCGCCCCAACCTTAACGCCTCCAGGAGAGGCGGCGGAGCTACGGCAGTCGATCGAAGCCCTGCAGAACCGTTTGGCGGAGGTCGAAGAGCGACTCGACTTCACTGAACGTCTGTTGGCCACGCACCGCGACGCTGAGCGCCTGGAACCCCCGCCAGGTTAGCGCGAGTCCTCACAGAGCCAGTCCAGTGGAATAGGCACCAAGGGCCGAATAGGCGTCGCGACAGCTGGAGGGACCTCATGGTGGACGACGACCGCGTAATCAAACTGCTTGAAGAGATCCGCGACCTCCAGCGCGCCCATATCGAGAATTACAAGGACGCCCTGCGCAATCAGGAAGAGTCGATTCGGGTCAGTAAGGAGTGGCAGAAGAAAGCGTCGCAACGGCAGTTGATCGCCCTATTGGTCATCGCCCTTGTTATTGGCATCATCCTCTGGCCCTATGTCCGTCGCTGAAGGCGGAACCGGCGCGAAGCGCCGGATTGACACGAGTCCCCAGAGAGCCTTGCGAGGCACGTGAGCGTTTTCTGTCCAATCTGTGGCGCGGAAGGAATACCGCTGGCGCCGGAGGATGGGCGCGTGTTCGCCGACCCTGCGGCACGCATCATCGGACCATGCCCTGAATGCGGGGGTACCGTCCCACAGCTTCGGGAAGCGGCGCGCGCCATGCCCGAATGGGCGGACAGAACAAGACCCAGTTACAGCGGAAAACGACTCCTTGCAGTCTATGCCGGGATCATCATCGGCTGTCTCGCAATCGCCTTCGCCGGCCAAGCGCTCACGGGTATCGACGGGAGCCGACTCGTTCTCGGTGCGCTAGGGGGTGTGTTCCTGATTGCAGGCACGGGAAAGCCATCGGTGTTCTTCGAAACCGTGCGCAATATGGGTGGGTTCCGTAGCATCAGTAGCGATGGTGCAATCCGGATACTCCTTGTGTTGCTTGGGCTGCTGCTAATCGGCGTGATGGCATTTGTCCGGCCGGAGCAACGTTAAGGGCGCATCACAGGCACATGCAGTTGACGGGGTACTGCTCCAACAGACACTAAGGGCATCCGGCAACAAAGTGTCGGACGCCTTCCCGAGGCAGCCAAGTGCCGACACCCAGGATTCTCCTCCTCAGTGGCCTCCTCGCGGTCGCGGCGCTCCCGGTCTGCCGCGGGCAGGACCGGGCCACCCTGCCCGACTCCATCGGGCGTCGGGTGGATTCCGTGATCACGACCTTCATGGCCTCGCACCACGTGCCGGGCCTGTCGGTGGCGATCGCCGTGGATCAGCACTTGGTCTGGTCGAGCGGCTACGGCCTGGCCGACCTGGAGAACTTCATCCCGGTCACCACCGCCTCGGTGTTCCGCACCGCATCGATGGGGAAGACCATGACGGCTGCAGCAGTCATGCAGCTCTGGCAGGACGGCAAGGTCGATCTCGACGCTCCGGTGCAGCGATACTGCCCGGCCTTTCCCAAGAAGCGCTGGCCGATCACCGCACGACAACTGCTCTCCCACACCGCCGGCATCCGGGACAAGACCGCCGAGGAGGAGACCAACTTCAGGCACTACGAGACCGTCACGGCAGCGCTGGCGATCTTCGCCAACGACTCGCTGATCTCCCAGCCCGGCACCGCCTTCCACTACACCTCCTACGGCTACGACATCCTCGGCTGCGCCATCGAGGGAGCCTCCGGGATGTCCTACCTCGACTACATGCGGAACCGGATCTGGGCCCCGGCCGGCCTGCGACACACCCAGGTGGACGACGCTCGCGATGTCATCCCCCATCGGGTGAGGGGCTACGCGCTGGATCCAGCCGGACGGCTCCGGAACTCGGTCCACGACGACATGAGTAATCGCCTTCCGGCGGGGGGCTTTGCCTCGACCCCGGAAGACGTGGTGGCCTTCGGGCTGGCCCTGCTTCGTGGCACCCTGCTGCGCGACAGCACCCTGCAGCTCATGTTTCGGGCACCCGCCCGGCTCCCGACCGCGGATGGGTACTACGGGCTCGGCTGGGCGGTATCCGACTGGTATGGCGTGATGGAAGTCATGCATGGGGGAGGCACACCTCAAGTCAGCGCGCTGCTCTACATGCTCCCCCAACGAAGCTTTGTCGTCTGCTTCATGATGAATCTGGAAGGGCCCGTGGCCGATCGTGGCGACCTGGCGGGGGATCTAGTGAAAGTCGTCTTGGGGCCCAAGGCGCCACACCGCTGAGGAGCGGGCGCCAGGGGAGGCCGCCGAGGCGCTATCGCTCCGTCACCCTTAACGCCGAGCTCCCTGTGGAAGATCCCGTTCACACCCTGCTGGCCGGTTGGGAGAGCTTCTACATCATCGCGGGCTCCTCCGCCGGAGCCCTTACCGGCCTCCAATTCGTGGTCATGGCTCTGATCGCGGACTCCCGGACCATCGGGTCGACCCCCGAGATCGCCGCGTTCGGGACCCCGACCGTCCTCCACTTCTGCGCAGCCCTCCTAGTGTCCGCCC
The DNA here is from genome assembly GCA_963704015.1 of uncultured Gemmatimonadales bacterium. Taxonomy (GTDB): domain Bacteria; phylum Gemmatimonadota; class Gemmatimonadetes; order Gemmatimonadales; family GWC2-71-9; genus DATIWD01. Next base: position 388,662 of record CAVPGI010000002.1, on the reverse strand, counting down.
TGCTGAGCGCCCCCTGGACCTCGCTCACGCCGGCGGGCCTCAGTCTGGCCGCCTGCGGGGTCGCCGGGGTAGTGTACGTGGCGATCGTGGTGAGGCGGGCCCGGCGAACGGAAGACTATAAACCGGTGCTCGAGGACTGGATCTGGCACACGATTCTGCCGCTCGTCGCCTACGTCATGCTTCTGGTCGGTGGAATCCTGCTGCCTGGGAATTCCGGACCGGGGCTCGACCTGGTCGCGGCCTCGACCCTGGGGCTGGTGTTCATCGGGATCCACAATGCCTGGGACACCATCACCTACGTGGCCGTCGACGCCCGGGCGGGGGCGGGGGGGAAGGAGTAGCGGAAGTAGTAATGCGAGACCACGTCGCCCTCGCTTTCTTCCTGGCTTTCCCGGCCCTGATGTTCTGCGGCGCCTGCACCCGTCGACCTCCGCCCACCCGTGAGATCCCCAACCTGGGCACCCGGGTCCGGGTGATCGTCCCCGCGATCGGTCCCGGATGGCGGACCGGCATCTTCAATCAGACCCGTCAGAGTCCCCCGTGCTACCTGGTGCTGCTCTTCCATCCGGGCCCGGTGCTCCGGATCGCCGTCACGGTTCCGATCGCTGCCGTGACCCGCCTCCAGGTGAGCGTCAGGGACAGCAGCAATGGGGCGCGCTTCGATCCCTCGGCTGCGAGCCTGGAAGGGGAGAAGTGGCGAGAGGTGCTCCCGGACTCCGCCCAGGCCGTGAGTCACGCCTGTCCGCGGGAGCCCTCGGGTCAGGACTGAAAGGCGGGCTAGGAGCTGGGAGCTAGGAGCTGGGAGCTGGGAGAAGAAGGCTGCACGTCTCAGGTCGTAGGCCATGACCGAGCTCGCAGCCGCCAGCTCCGCGCGCCCGGCAAATCCCCCATTCCCCCATTCTTCTATTCCCTCATTCCCCCATTCCCCCATTCCCCCACTCACGAGGACTCCCATGTTCGTCTCCACCACCTTTTCGATCGATGGATACCGGATCGCCGAGTACAAGGGCTTGGTCCGGGGCATCGTGGTCCGCTCGCCTACGATAAGCCAGGGGATCCTGGGCGGGCTCAAGACCCTGATCGGGGGACAGATCGGCGCCTACGCGGAGATGTGCGAACAGGCCCGCCAACAGGCCTACGAACGCCTGGTGGAGCACGCCAGGGAGATGGGCGCCAACGCGATTCTCGGCGTACGGTACGAGTCCTCCGAGGTCGGAGGTCGCCGCGCGGGAGCGACGGAGGTGTTGTGTTATGGGACGGCGGTGGAGGTGGAGCCAGGGTAGGAGCTGGGAGCCTTGGGGGAATGGGGGAGTGGGGGGAGTGATTGTCGATTGCCGGGTGCCGGTTCTGTCATTGCGAGGCCCCTTTAGGGGCCGAAGCAATCTCTCGGCCTCCACGAGGAGGTTAGGAGATTGCTTCGTCGGCGACGGTCGTCGCCTCCTCGCGATGACATAGCGTTCCCCGTTCCCCCACTCAGTCCTCAGTCCTTTTCTATCTCAACCGAATCGCCTCTGACGTTCGGGTGCCTGTGAAGTTGAAGTTGAGGTGGCGGAGGTAATGCAGCAGCCGACCGGTAACCCGGCGGAGGAATGTGAACCGCGGCGAGGAGCAAGGCGAGGTGGAGGTTCCGGGAAACGCCACGGCTAGCCCGCGAACGAGGCCGCTCCAAAGTGGCTACCTGAAACTCGGCCTTCAAGACAATGCCTCACACCAGCCCAGCTAGATGACCGCGATGGCCTTCAACTTGAAGGTGGAGTCCAGCGTATAGAAGTGAACGTTTCCGCCATACTCTATCGGAAAACTCACGACGTAGGCGTTCGTACCCACCCGAAGGACGTAGGCCTGGCCTGTGGTGTCGCCCGTCTGAAGGCCCGTGATAGCAGCACGGCAGGTCGAATCGTTGGTCACGAGAGTAATCTGGTTGGCCGCGACGTGCGGGAGGTAGAGCTGGGCGCGAAAGAGAGAATCGAAAGTACCAGTGGCCGTGACGATTCGGGTAACATCGTCGATCAAGTCGGCCGAGGTACTATCGGCCACCAGGCACGGCGAGGAGGACCGCGGGTGCGAGTCCTGAGGGACGTTCGAAAGCAGGAGTGCTATAGAGAGAGCCGCGAGTACGCGCATCGGGAGGTCCTCCGCGTCAGTTCAACCTAACCGCGCCGAATCCTCGCAGGAATTCGGGACTCCCCTCATAGCCATCCTCCACCCTACCGCTCCAGAGCCCACCGTTGGCGCCGCGTCGACCAATAGAAGATCGAATCGGCCAGCCGGCTCGAGGAAACGGCCAGGGTGAAATCGCGGGCCGAGCCGGTCGCATCGCGCTCGCCCAGCGATGAATCGCCGATCCAGCGCTTATATCGCCAAGCCTTGAGTCCCCAGGGCGGTGTCGGAATCGCGGCGACGTACTGCGGCACCAGCTCCGCCAGCGAGTCCGGCAGCCGGGAGTGATCCTGGCGGTAACGCTCGATCGCCGCGACCACGCTGTCTCCCTGGATCCGGGTGGCCCGGAGCTCGGGGCTCAGTCTCGGAGGCATGAGCCAGATTATCCCCGCGGCGCCGACCAGGATCAGGCCGGCCATCAGCCACCGCCGCTCTCCCAGCGTCATGGCTTCACTCCCCTAGGGCTTCCCGTCTTCCGCCCACGCCGCCCGCGCCGAGTCCAATGAGACCGGGTTGAACCGCGGCGTGGCGCCGATGCTGTCGCTGGGCGGCTTGAGTAGGTACACCTTTCGCTCGGGGTAGCGCGCGATCAGTAGACTGTCGCGGCCGTGCAGGTCCTTGGCGTAGATGTTGGAGCCGCCGTCGGAAGCCATCATCGGGGTGTAGAGGGTGAAGCCGGTGCGATCCTCGAGCACCCGTCGCACGCACTTGGCGGAGTAGTGAGCCCCTACCAGCATGCGCTCCGTGGTGTCCGCCGAGAGGCGAGAGCCGATCACGCGGGCCGAATCCTGGAACAGAGGGCGGAAGGCCTCGAACGCCGCTTCGCCCGTGAGGCCCTCGGCCACCGCCCGGTCCACGGCTCCCTGCAGCCCGCAGGCATCCACCTTCCAATACAGCAACTCGGCCTGGGGGCGGGAAATCCCCAGCGACCACATCCCACTGATCAGCTGCGCGCCCCAGCTCTCCCGCACGAACACCAGCGCGTCCCGGATCCCCGCCGTCTCCGCCGCGGCCCGCTGATCCCACCGGGTCGAGCTCAAGCCCTGCCGATACTGCTCGAAGCGGATGGGAAGCAGCAGAGTGACGCCGACCACACCGCTCACCGCCACGGTATAGACCGCGCCCTGGTAGATCACGCCTCGTCCCCATCGTTCCCGGATCGCCGCCAGGGAGCGCGCGGTCCAGAGCGTGAGCACCGGGGCCAGGGGGTACATGAACCGGGGGCCCAGGTAGAAGCCGTCGAACCAGTAGGCGAAGTAGAGACCCACCAGGAGAGCGGAGACCACCAGCAGATAGCGATCCAAGGCGCTCCAGGAGCGGGTGAGCGCGAGGGCCACGACCGCGGGGAGCAGCGAGGGGATCGCGGTCTCGAACAGATAGGTCTGCAGCCGCAGGAAATAGAGGCTGATCAGCTCGACGCCTCTCAGGGGCGTGTGCGCGAAGCCCCAGGGGGCGGTATGAAAACCGATATCGTGGATATGTCCCCAGAGCACCTCGTAGCCGAACAGGAGCGGGCGGCCGGTGGTCTCAAGGTTGACCCACATCAGGATCGCGACCGGGATGGCCACCCCGACGCCGGCGGCGACCACCTCGCTCCAGCGCGAGCGATCCCGGATCGCCCGCCAGAGATACCAGCAGCCGGCCGGGAAGGCGAAGACCAGCGCGTCTGCCGGGCGGATGGTGGCGGCGATGCCGAACCCCAAACCGGACATCCAGGCCAGGCCCGGACGAGGTGTCGTGGCGGTCACCACCCAGGCCAGCGCCGCGACCCCGATCAGAAGCCAGGTCACCGAGGTCACATGGTTCATGTGCGACCCGCCCATAAACGCCACGAACGGTGCCGCGGCAAAGAGGAGCAATGCCGGCAGTGAAACGGCCGGCCTGGGCTCCGCTACCCGCAGAAAGGCGGCCCATGCGACCACCGAGGCCGTCGCGAACACCGGTCCCACCAGCCAGGGCGCGTGGACCAGGACGCCGAGCGCGAGCATGGCGGGGGCGCCGGCGGGAAACTGGGAGTAGACCTTCCCGCCGGTATCGATCAGGTGAATGGTGGTGAAGAACTCCTGATTGGGATCGGCCGGGAGCCAGAGACGGCCGGCGGTGAAGATGCGGGCCTGCAGGAGCTGCACGCCCTCGTCCACGAAGACCGGGCGGCCGGCGAAGACCACCAGGGCCACCGTGAGGTAGAGGACGAAGGCCGCCAGCGCGATGACCGCCGTGGCCGCTATCGGCTGCGTCGAGTACCAGGCCAGTGGGCGAGCCCAGAGACCGTCGTGCCAGAGCCAGGTGAGGCGGCGCGAGAGAATCGCGAGCACGATCCCCAACCCGACGGCGATCGCGGTCCCGCTCAGCCACCCAGTCGCCACCAACCGGTACCAGGGCGCCTCATGCCCGCCCGGAATCCAGTTGGCGATGGGAAGAAAACCGAAGATGACGAGGAAGCCGGCCGTGAGAGGGCCGAGCCAGGAGTCGGACCCGCGTGAGGAGGGCACGGAGGAAGAGTAAACGGAGAACGGGAGAACGGGAGAACGGGAGAACGGGAGAACGGGAGAACGGGAGAACGGGAGAACGGGAGAACGGGAGAACGGGAGGTATGCTGATTGTCGCCCCGAACCGCAAGACTCAATCCTTTGCTCTCAGGACAGCTCCCAGCTCAACTCGGCATTCGGCAATCGGCAATCGGCAATCCGTCTTATCCCTTCAGTATCGGCAGCGTGAGGCTCCTCCCACCCACCTGCTTGTGCACCGCCTCGGCGACCGCGCGCAGGCTCTTCGCCGCGGGGCTGTCGGGCTCCGCCACCACCACGGGGCTGCCGTGGTCGGCCTGCTCCGCCAATTTCGGCTGGAGGGGGATCGAGCCCAGCAGCGGCACCCCCAGCTCCTGGGCCAAACGGGCTCCGCCGCCCGAGGAGAACAACTCCCAGCGCTTGCCGCTCTCGGGATCCACGAAGGCGCCCATGTTCTCGACGATGCCGACCACCGGCACGCCTACCTTCTCGAACATCTTGGCGCCCCGGAGGGCGTCCCCCACCGCCATCTCCTGCGGCGTGGTGACGATGATGGCGGCGGCCACGTGGCAGGACTGCACCAGGGAGAGCTGCGCGTCACCGGTGCCGGGCGGCAGGTCCACGATGAAGTAGTCCAGCTCGCCCCAGTCCACGTCCCGCAGGAACTGCTGGGTGATTTTCATGATGATGGGGCCTCGCCAGATGGCCGGCGCGTCGCGGTCCACCAGGAACCCCAGCGACATCAATCGTACCCCGTGCGCCACCATGGGCTGGATCCGGCCCCGCACCACCGGCGGCTTGTCGAACACGCCGAACATGCGCGGGATGTTGGGCCCGTAGACGTCGGCGTCCATCAAAGCCACGCGATGCCCCGCTTCGACCAGCGCCACCGCCAGGTTCGCGGCCACGGTCGATTTTCCCACTCCGCCCTTCCCGGAGGAGATGGCGATGATCTTGCCCAGCTGAGGGAAATCGGAGGGCGAGGGCGGAGGCGGCACCAGCCCGGCCGCGCCATGCGTGGTCCCCGGTGGCGGGCCCGGCGGCGCGTGGGTGGCGTGAGCGGGGCCGGCCGGGTCCATCACGTTGATCTTCACTTCGGAAACTCCTTCGATAGCTCGGACCGCGGCTCTAGCCTCGCGCACCAGCGTGGCGGGATCCTCTCGGCCCAGCAGGAACGTGAACGAGACCCGTCCCCCATCCACAGCCAGATCGCGAATCATGCCGGCCGAGAGTAGATCGTTCTCGAGCCTGGGATTCTGAATGCGGGCCAGAGCGGCGGTGACGCGGGATTCGAGGGATTCGGACACGGGGGATTCCTGGTGAACCTTGATGGGCATCGGGCATCTGGCATCTGGCACGGGGGGCGTGGGGCCTGATGCCCCCATGCCCGATGCCTGATGCCTCTAGCCGCTACACCGACTCCACCGACCGGACTTCGGGGACCAGCTCGCGGAGCCGGGCCTCGATGCCCTGGCGCAACGTGACGTTGGACGCGGAGCAGCCGTGGCAGGTGCCGCCGAGCCGGAGCAGCAACACGCCATCCCCTTCGTCGAAATCTACGACTTCGACTTGCCCCCGGTGGGAGGCGATATAGGGACGCAGGGTGTTCAGCGTCTCCTCGATGCGGTCGAGAACATTGGAGCCAGCCATAGCAATCCCGATTGATTCAGTAGGAAAAGTACCCCCGGCGGCCAGCCGGTTCAACTCCCGCCGTTCCGGCTCAAATACGCTCGCGCCGCCGTCAGCACCAGCGACTGGACCTCGGCCAGGGAGCCTTCCAGGGAGAGCCCCGAGGCCTTGGTGTGCCCGCCGCCCCCGAACGGCTGCGCGAAGGCGGCGACGTCCACGTCCCCCACCGAGCGAAGCGAGACCTTGACCCGCCCCGCCGCGATCTCGCGAAACAGGAGCGCCATGCGAACGCCCGCGATGCTGCGGGGGAACTCCACGATGCCGTCCAGGTCGTCGGCGGAGACGCCCAGCCGCTCGATGGCGCCGGGCGGCACCGTGACCCAGGCGAGGCCCTTGTCTCCCTCGACCACCAGGGTCTGCAGCGCCTCGGCGAAGAGGCGGGCCCGGCCCTCGGGGGCGTTGGCGTAGACCTCCATGTAGATCTGCTCCGGATCGATCCCGGCATCCAGCAGGGCGGCGGCCACGCGCAGCACGTGGGGCCGGGTGTTGCTGAACCGAAAGGCGCCCGTGTCGGTCAGAATCGCCACGTAGAGCGCCCGGGCGGCGGCCTGGGTCAGGGGCCAGCCGTTGGCCTGCGCCAGCTCGAAGATCAGCTCCCCGGTGGCGGAGGCGGCGGGATCCACGTAGCGCGGGCCGTCCGGCAACTGACCCTGACTCACGTGATGGTCGACGCAGGCCACCGGCACCCCGCGCTCCTTCACGGTGTGCCCCAGCATGCCCAGGCGGCCCACGTCGGAGATGTCGAGCACGGCGATCAGGTCGGCTCGCCGCAGCTCCTTCACGGCTTCCGCCGAGCGGTCGGCGCCGGGGATGTCCCGAAACAGGAAGTGATAGCGGTCGGGGGTGGGCGACGGATTGGTGATCACCACGTCCACGCCCCGCTGGCGGAGCAGGTTGAGGAGCCCGACTTCGCTCCCCAACCCATCGCCGTCCGGATTCACGTGGGTAGTGAGACAGACGCGTTGGCCGGGCCGGAAGGCTTCGGCGAAGCGCCGGGCGCTGGCGACTCGTTCGGGGGTCAGGGACTCGGTCATGGGCGGTGAAAGATATAGCGGCCCACCGGTCCGGTCAGTTGTTCAGCGTTGACCGGGCGAGCCCCCTGCCTTGGCGGCGTCGGCCCCGGTCTGCAGGGTGCTGTGGGTCCGCCCATAGGCGAAGTAGATCACCAGGCCGATCGCCATCCAGACGAACAGCCGGATCCAGGTGTCGCCCGGCAGCGTCGGCCATCAGTCCGAAGCAGGACAGCACGCCCAGGATCGGCACCACCGGGACCCACGGCGTCTTGAACGGCCGGTCGAGATCGGGCCGGGTCTTGCGCAGGATGACGATCGCCGACGCACACCAGCACGAAGGCCAGCAGCGTCCCGATGTTCACCAGCTCGCCGAGCAGCTGGATCGGGAAGAGGCCGGTGAAGAAGGCGGCGAAGATGCCGACGAAGATCTGGGTGAGGTACGGGCGTCCGGAACTTGGGGTGCACCTTGCCGACCCAGGGCGGCAGCAGCCCGTCGCGGGACATCGAGTAGAAGACGCGCGACTGGCCCAGGAGCATCACCAGGATCACCGAGGCCAGCCCGAGCATGGCGCCCAGGTTGATGATCCAGCCCATCCACTCGAGGCCGGGGATCGATCGACCGCGAACCCGACCGGGTGGGCGACGTCGAGCGCCGTGTAGGGCATGATGCCGGTCAGGATGCCGGAGACCAGGATGTAGAGCACGGTGCAGATCGCCAGCGAGCCGAGGATGCCGATCGGCATGTCCTTCTGCGGGTTCTTGGCCTCCTGCGCCGCCGTGCTCACGGCGTCGAATCCGATGTAGGCGAAGAAGATCAGGCCGGCGCCGCGGAAGATGCCGCTGATGCCGAACTTGCCGAACTCGCCGGTGTTGGCGGGAATGAACGGGATGCCAGTTGGCGGAGTTGATGTAGAACGCGCCGGCCACGATGAAGAGCGCGATCACGACCAGCTTGAGGACCACGATGAAGTTGTTGACGCGTGGCCGATTCCTTGATGCCGATCACCAGCACCACCGACATGATCGCGACGATGACGATCGCCGGGCAAGTTGGCGATGGCGCCGGTCGGGTTCAGCCCGATCCTGCACGCAGCCGGCCACACCGCTTGGCGACTTCGGACGCCTCGCACCATCGGTAGGGTGCGGAGGTGAGGGCCGGCGGGCAGGGTGATCGCCGAAGTTCTGGAGCAGGCTCACGAAGTAGCCCGACCAGCCCACCCCGACCGTCGAAGCGCCCATCGCGTACTCGAGCACCAGGTCCCAGCCGATGATCCAGGCGATGAACTCGCCCATGGTGGCGTAGGCGTAGGTGTAGGCGCTGCCCGCCACCGGGATCGCGCGACGCCATCTCGGCGTAGCAGAGGCCGGCGAAGGCGCAGGCGATGCCCGCCGCGATGAACGAGAGCGGGACCGCCGGGCCCGGCGTGCACGGGCCGCCGCCAGCCCGGTGAGCACGAAGATGCCGGCGCCGATGATGGCGCCGATGCCGAGCGTGGTCAGGTTGAGCGGCCGTGAGGGTCTTCTTGAGCGTCCCCTCTCCGACCGCCTCCGCTTCGGCCCGCAGTACGGCGATGGACTTGGTGGCCCAGAGACTCATGAGAGTTCACCTCGATGAGAGTAGGAACCGGAGCGGCGCCATCGAACGGCCATGGCCCGCGCGGGGCGGCCCGCCCCGTTCAGACGCTGTAGTTCGGTGCTTCGCGCGTGATGGTCACGTCGTGCGGATGCGACTCGCGGAGTCCGGCCGTGGTGATCCGGACCAACTCGGCGTCGCACTGGAGCTGCTTCGACGGTGGCGACGCCGCAGTAGCCCATGCCGCTCCGCAGCCCGCCGACCATCTGGAAGAGCACGTCCGCCACGGGTCCCTTGTAGGGCACGCGTCCCTCGATGCCCTCGGGCACCAGCTTGGAGGGGGACATCTCGCCCTCCTGGAAGTACCGGTCGGCCGAGCCGTCCTGCATGGCCGAGAGGCTCCCCATGCCCCGGATCATCTTGAAGCGTCGGCCTTCGGCCAGAACGGACTCGCCGGGGCTCTCCTCGGTGCCCGCGAGCATGGAGCCCATCATGACCGAGGAGGCGCCCGCCGCCAGGGCCTTGACCACGTCGCCCGAGTACTTGATGCCGCCGTCGGCGATGACCGGGACGTCGCCGGCGCCGCGCACCGCGTCCATCGACGGCGGTGATCTGGGGGACGCCGACGCCCGGTGACCACCCGCGTGGTGCAGATGCTCCCGGGCCCGACGCCGACCTTGACCGCGTCCACGCCGCGCGCGCACCAGCTCGCGGGCGCCCTGCCTCGGTGGCCACGTTGCCGGCGACGAGCTGCACGTCGGGGAACGCCTGCCGCAGCAGCTCGACGGTCGCCAGCACGCCCTCGCTGTGGCCGTGCGCCGAGTCGATCACGATGACGTCGGCCCCCGCGTCGACCAGCGCCTGGGCCCGCGTCCGGGTCGTCCGGCATCGCCGCCGACCGCGGCGGCCACCCGCAGCCGGCCGTGCTGGTCCTTGTTGGCGTCGGGATGCTCGCGGCGCTTGAAGATGTCCTTGACCGTGATCAGCCCCCGGAGCATGCCCTTCTGCGTCCACCACCGGCAGCTTCTCGATCCGGTGCTTGGCCAGGATCCGCTCGGCCTCGTCGAGGTCGGTGCCGACCGGGGCGGTGACCAGGTGGTCCTTGGTCATCGCCTCGCGGATCGGCTGGTCGAGGTTCCGCTCGAACTGGAGGTCGCGGTTGGTGATGATCCCGACCAGCCGGCCCTGGCTCGTCCACGATCGGCACGCCCGAGATCCGGAACCGCGCCATCAGCTGCAGGGCCTCGCGCAGCGGCCGGTCGGGGCCCAGCGTGATCGGGTTCAGGATCATCCCGCTCTCGCTGCGCTTGACCCGGTCCACCTCGGCGGCCTGCCGGTCGATCGACATGTTCTTGTGAATCACCCCGATGCCGCCGGCCCGCGCCATGGCGATGGCCATGTCCGCCTCGGTGACGGTGTCCATGGCGGCGGAGACGAGCGGGATGTTGAGCGGAATGGCGCGCGTGAAACGGGTGGTGACGGAGACCTGGCGCGGATGGACGGTCGAGTGGCGCGGGACCAGCAGGACGTCGTCGAAGGTGAGCCCCAGCCCGGCCCGCAGGGTACTCATGCCCCGGTCGCTCCCCGATGCGCGACGGCCCACCGTGCGCCAGGAGCGGCGAGAGGCGGGCCGAAACAGGAGGCAAGTTCCATCTTTAAGGATAGGGCGAAAAACCGAGGGTGGCAATGCCTCACAGTGCCCCCGCTGAGGTTCGGCTGGACGTGACTCTCAGACCCCTGAGCTCACGGGCCGACCGGCGGTCGGCCCTATTCCCGTTCCACCGTTCTACTGTTCTCCCGTTCTACCGCCCCTTCTTCCTCCAGATCAGGTAAATCGGCACCCCCAGCGCCACGATGAACAGACCGGGCCAGGTGTAGAGCGGCTTCTTGAAGAGCAGGATCACCATCAGGGCGCCGGTCATCACGATGTAAAAGGCCGGCACCATAGGGTAGCCGAAGGCCTTGACCGGCCGGGGCAGCTCGGGACGCGTGACCCGCAGACGGAACAGCGCCACGGTGGTGAGCAGATAGAACAGGAGCGAAGCGAAGATCACGTAATCGAGCAAATTGCCGTAGCTCCCGCTCAGGCAGAGCACCATCGCCCAGAGGGCCTGTGCCCCCAAACCGAACCAGGGGGTGCGGAAGACCGGGTGCAGCTCTCCGGTCTTGGCGAAAAAGAGGCCGTCCTGGGCCATCGCGTAGTAGACCCGCGGGCCGGCCAGGATGAGGCCGTTGACGCACCCGAAGGTGGAGAGCATCACCGCCACCGCCATGGCCAACCCGCCGGCAGTACCGAACATCTGCTGCGCCGCAGCGACGCCCACCCGATCCTGCGCGGCGTATTGAATGCCGCGGGCGGCCACGTCGGCTCCCTCTGCAGTCCCGTGGAACGGCAGCACGTTGAGGTAGGCGATGTTGGTGAGGAGATAGATCAGCGAGACCAGGGTGGTGCCCAGCGCCAGCGCGAGCGGCAGGTTCCGCTTGGGATCCCGCACTTCGGCCGCCGCGAAGGTGACGTTGTTCCAGGCGTCGGACGAGAAGAGCGATCCCACGCTGGCAGCGCCGAAGATCGGGATCAAGGCCAGCGACCAGCTCCCGGTGCCCCAGAAGTTGCCGAAGTTGGCCGCAGCCACGTCGGCCCGCCGCAGCAGGGTCGTGCCCAGGATGATGAGCGCGGCCATGGCGCCGACTTTGGCCACCGCGAAGGTGGTCTGGATGCCGGCCCCCAACCTGACTCCCCGCATGTTGAGCAGCGTCAGCACCACGATCACGCCGAGGGCCACGACCCGTTGCGGGGAGAGCCCGATCTCGATGGTGCCGCCCGGCATGGGAAGGTGCCCCAGCGAGAGGAACACATCGGGAGAGATCGAAGGTGCCAAGACGCCCAGGAACTTGCCGAAGGCCACCGCCACGGCGGCAATGGTTCCCGCCTGAATCACCGCGAACAAGGTCCAGCCGAACAGAAATCCCCACATCGGGGAGAGCCCCTCGCGCAGGAACACGTACTGGCCTCCCGCCGAAGGCATCATGGCGGCCAGCTCGGCGTAGGCCAGGGCGCCGATCACGGTGACGACGCCGGTCGCGGCCCAGACCAGGAGCAGCGCGGCCGGGCCCCACTCTCCAACTTGCCGTCCGATGTCGGCCGACACGATGAAGATGCCGGAGCCGATCATGGTCCCGACCACCATCGAGATGGCCGCCAGCGGGCCGATCCCCTGAACGAACTGCACCGATGAGCCTGAGGGACGCGCGTCGAGTGTCGAGGCCATGGGGAGATCCGGTTTGGTGGAATCGAGCTACGGGTCGAACCGCGCCAGCAGCGCGGCCGGCACGATGGGACAGGTCTGCGTCGGTGTGGGAGCCAAGCGGTGACGCACGCGCGCCACCAGGTCATACCCCGCGTCGGCGAGCGGGCGAGGCACCAGACGCAACAGGCCGGCGCCGACTCGCCAGATCCCTTCGAGCCTGCTTCCGAGGTGGAGCACCGCTGCGGATCGCGTGAGGAGCCGCCCGTCCGCGGTGCGCACCACCATGGATCCGGGCCGGCTGACTCTCAGCTCCGCGGGGAGCATGCTCGCGGCCAGGGTGCCCTCGAGCGGAGCAAACCGGAACGCGGCGCCCGAGGAATCGTGAGTCAGGAGAAATTGGACGGCGCCGTGACAGAAACCGCAGGTGCCGTCGAAGAAGACGCGCGACGGACCCGTCGCGACCACAGGCACGCTCCCGGGCTCAGCTCCGGCCGGGCGGCTCGGATGCGGGCGGAATGGCGGTGGGGACGGGGGCGGGGGAGGAGGCGGGGCTCTGGACACGCCCGCTGCCCTCGGCGGCCTTGACCGCCTCATCCACCACGGCCTTGCCCGCCGCCGCGAGCCCTTTCATGACCCGGCCCGCGCTGTCCACGACGCTGATGGTGCCGCTGATCGCCCGGATCGGAATCTTGCCGGCGCGCATGGTGTCTTCGACCGTCTCGGTGATGCGTGCCAGGAGGCCGGAGGGTTGGGATCGGGAGCCGAACCGGCTCTCGAGGAATTCGATGTAGTCCAGCACCTGATAGGCCCGCTCGTCCGGCAGCGGCTCGAGGTGTCGAAGAATGCGGTCCCTGAGGGCGTCATTCATGGCGTGAAATATACCTCTAACTGCCGAGGCCTTTCACTACGGAGACCAGCTCGAGGACCGGGTTGGGCAGGTACTTGGAGGTGGCGGACTTGATGACGCCCCGCAGGACCATCTCCTGGAGCGGCGGAACCGATTGAAAATCCGCCACGCGATCGGGCGGGAGGATGAAGTAGACGAAACCGGGCTCGGGCAAGGGGCCGCGAGTGAGCAGATACGATTGGCCGGCGGGAATCTCGGGCCGGAGCTCGTCGGCCTTCTGGACCGCGATGAACTGCACGCGCCACTCCACGACGTGGCCGACGTAGCGGTTGGGCGCGGCGCGGACTTCCGCCTGTGTCACCCCGACCAGCACCCCGCTCTCGCTGGTCTTCAGGTCGCTCTCTCGGACCCAGCCTTCCACCTGGATCCGCACCCAGTCGCCCGAGCGGCCGACCACCATCGTCGGCGTCCCTTCCGAGAGGCTTCCCACGGGCGTCCCTTCGACCCCGGCGAGGAGCGGAGCCTGGTGCAGCATCGCGGCCTGATCGCCCACGCTGTGGGTGGCGCCTCCCGAGACGACATCGACGCCGGAACCGGGCGCCAGGTTCTTGGTGGCGATCCAGGCCGTGCGTTGCACCTGAGTCCAGCTATTCTGGGCGTCGAGCTTCTTGAGCAGCACGCCGCTGCTCAGGCGCGCGACCACGGCGCCTTTCGCGGCCAGTCTCAGGTTCTCCGGCCCCCGCTTGGCGATGATCAGGTCGTAGCCCTCGCGGGTGGTGGACCCGAGCGAGCGGCTGATCATCCAGCCCTCGAGTCGCACTTCGCTCTGGTCGCCCTGGGACCGCGTCACCACCAGCTCGGAGCCGGCCATCACTCGGCCGAGCACCTGTTCACCGGGATTCTTGAAGAGGTCGGTCTCGGTTGCCACGCGCCGGCGCTCCTGGGCGGTGGCGAGAGTCGCCATGCCGAGCAGGAGCATGAAGGCGCAGGCTGGAAGCCAACGAAAGGCGGGACTAGATTGTGGCGCGTCGGTCACATCCCGCATTGTAGAGAACGCGGAGGGCCATGTCAAACACCGGCGAGCCAGGTCGATCGGTGGTGTTGATCGTCTTGGACGGCTGGGGGTATCGAGCGGAGCGGGAGGGGAACGCCATCGAGCTGGCCGACACACCGGTCTGGCATCAACTCTGGCGCTCCTGTCCGCGCACCTTACTCGAGGCCAGCGGACTCGCCGTGGGGCTCCCCGAGGGCCAGATGGGCAACAGCGAAGTCGGCCACCTCAATCTGGGCGCCGGGCGCGTGGTGCCCCAGGACCTGGTGCGGATTTCGCAATCGATACGGAGCGGGCAGTTCTTTCGCCTGGGGCCGTTTCTGACCCTGGGCGCCCACCTGCGGAGGACCGGCGGCACCCTGCACCTGCTCGGGCTGCTGGGGCACGGTGGCGTGCACGCCATCGATCAGCACCTGCTCGCCTGCATCGAACTGGGCGTCCAGCTCAAGATCCGGCGGATCGCGATCCATGGGTTTCTCGATGGGCGAGACACCCTCCCCACCATCGCCGACAGCGTGGTGCAGGACCTGGAGGATCAGATCCAGCGCCTGGCGCGTGGCCGGGCGTTCATCGCCTCGCTGGTGGGCCGCTACTTCGGGATGGATCGCGACCGGCGATGGGAGCGGACCCGCACGGCCTACGAGGCCCTGGTCCACGGCGTCGGCATGCCGATCCTCGATCCGGTCGCGGGCGTGCGCGGTGCCTACGCCCGGGGCGAGACCGACGAATTCATCAAGCCGCTGATCGTCCAGCGGGACGGGGAGCCGGCGGCCCTCCTCCAGGATGGGGACGGCGTCCTCTGCTTCAATTACCGGAGCGACCGGATGCGCCAGATCGTCCGGGCGCTGGTGATCGACGGATTCAACGGCTTCGACGTGCGGGACCGTCCTCGCCTGGCCGTAGTGACCATGACCCAGTACGACCGCACCTTTCCGGTGCCGGCCGCGTTTCCGCCCTTCTCGATGGCGAGGATCGTGGCGGAAGTGCTGGCCGACCACGGACGGGTGCAGTTCCGGACGGCGGAGACCGAGAAGTACCCGCATGTGACGTATTTCTTCAACGGGGGCTACGAGCCGCCGTACCCCGGAGAGGAGCGGTCGCTGGTTCCCTCGCAGCAGGTCGCCACCTATGACCTGGCGCCCGAAATGAGCGCCGTGGGCATCACCGACAGCCTCTGCCGGGCGATCGAGGCACGGCGCTACGACTTCCTGCTCTGCAATTACGCCAATGCCGACATGGTGGGGCACACGGGCGTGATGTCGGCGGTGATCAAGGCGGTGGAAACGGTGGACCAATGTCTGGCTCGCGTGCTGGCCAGTGCGGACAAGGTCAACGCCAGCGTGATCGTCACCGCCGATCACGGCAACTGCGAGCTGATGATCGACCCGGAGACCGGCGGCGCCCACAACACGCACACCACCAATCCGGTGCCCCTGGTCGCGGTCCGCCCCGGCGTCGCCACGTTGGCCTCGGGCGGCGCCCTCTGCGATGTCGGTCCCACCGTCCTCCATCTCCTCGGACTCGAACCCCCCGTGGAGATGACGGGGCGGGATCTCAGACTATGCTGATTCGCCATCCCACGGCCGCCGTCTGGGCCGTTCTCCTCCTCGCCGGGGGTTCGACCGCCGTAGCCCAGGTGGGGCATCCCCCGGACCGCTCCCCGTACCGTGACCTCCCCTACGGGCGCACCTTCGAATTCCAGGGGGGATACTTCGGAGGAGCCGGAGGCAACTTCGGGATGGGGCCGCATGACGGGACCACCTACGGAGTGCGCGCCGACTTCCGGATCAGCAACCCGCTGCAGCTGGGGTTCTCCGTCACCTACGACAACCTGAACCGCGAGGTGGTGATTCCCTACGACAGCATCCAAAAGCGCTTCAAGGGGAGTTACCCCACCAGCGTGGTTATGATCGAAGGCGTCCTGCAGTTCAACCTGACCGGCCGAAAGACCTGGCATAACCTGGCGCCCTACATTACCGGGAGCTTCGGGATCGCTTTCGGTGGCGACGTGGCGGTCGATTCCTCGGCCTACAACTTCGGCACCAAGGCGGTGCTCGCGCCCGGGATGGGGGTCCGATGGTTCCTCACCCGCAAGCTGTTCATCCGGCTCGAGACCAAGTGGAACTTCTGGAAGCTGAGCTACCCCGTCGGCTTCGCCTTCGACCCACCGGGCTCACCGGGGACACCGCCCGGAGCCAACGCCCTGATCCGAGATGGGCATTTCACCGACTGGACGGGCAGCTTCCGGGGCATTGTAGGTCTGGGCTACCCGCTTCCTTTCTAGCCGGCCGTGCCCACCGCTCTGACGCGGGTGGTGCGGTTCACCGCCCACCACCACTACCATCGCCCAGACTGGACGGAGGAGCGCAATCGAGCGGTCTTCGGAGCCTGCGCCGAGGCCCCCGGGCACCCGCACGACTACCTCTGCGCCGTCACTGTGGTCGGGCCGGTCAGCGCCGAGACCGGGATGATCATGGACCTGGGAGGTCTGGACGCGTTGCTGCAGGAGGAGGTCGTGCTTCCGTTTCATGGCAAGCACCTGAACCGGGACGTGCCAGCCTTCGCCTACGGCCGCCGGATTCCGACCGGTGAAGCCGTCGCCCAGTACGTATTCGAACGCCTGGCCGGACGGTTGCCGCCGCCGGTGCGTCTGGACCGAGTCCGGATTCAGGAGGACGCGACCCTGTTCGCCGAGTGCACGGGCCTCCCCTGACCTCGATGGGATCGCGCGGAAGGTTTCGACTCCTCCGCGGTCTGCCACCACCTCACCCATGTCCCTCACCGACGACCAGCTCCGGGAAATCCTCAGCACCGCTCGGCGCATCGCGGTGGTCGGGATGAGTCCCAACCCCGGCCGACCCAGCCACGGTGTGTCCCGTTACCTCCGGGACGTGGGGTACCAAATCGTGCCGGTGCGTCCAGGAGTCACCCACGTGCTGGAAGAACGGGCCTTCCCCGACCTGGTGTCCGCGGCCCGGGCCGGGCCGATCGATATCGTGGACGTGTTTCGCCGATCTGACGCGGTGCCGACTCTGGTCCAGCCCTGCATCGCCATTCGCCCCCGACTGGTCTGGCTTCAGGAGGGGGTCATCCATGAGAACGCGGCCCGGGAAATCGAAGCGGCCGGGATCCCGGTGGTCATGGACCGTTGTCTGATGGTCGAGCACGGCCGGCTCTTCGGGGAAGCGTGAGGATGTACGGCCGGAAGTCGGACAAGACGGACAGGGCGGACAAGACGGACAAGGCGGTCGAACCGGTCCGCGGGGCGATCCTCGCAGGCGGGGAAGGCAGTCGGCTCGGCGGCCGGCCCAAGGGCCTCGAGCTGGTGGGCGGGAAGCGCATGCTGGACCGGCTGGTCGAGGCCTTCGAGGCCGCGCTGGGCCGCGCGCCCACACTGATCGCCAACGCGCCCGACGCGGTTCACTGGCGGAGCGACCTCCAGGTGATCCCCGACCGGCGGCCGGGGCTGGGAGCGCTGGGCGGGATCTACACCGCGGTCCGGGCCGGGCCCGGCGGGGTCGTGTGCGTCGCCTGGGACATGCCCTTCGTACCGAGCGGCCTGATCCGGGCGCTGGCGAAAGGGCTCGAATCCTGGGACGCTTGCCTGCCCCGGAGTACCGGTCCGCGCGGGCTGGAGCCGCTCTGTGCCGCCTACGGCCCGGCCTGCGCGGCCGCCATCGAGGCCAGGCTGGCGGCGGGGGACCTGCGCGCCGTCGGCTTCCATGAAACGGTAAAAATCGGTATCCTCAGCCCGGAGGAAATTCAGCAGTTCGGCGACCCTGCGTTGCTCTTTTTCAACGTCAACACGGCGGACGACCTCGCCGAGGCGGATGAGTTGTGGCGGCGGCACGGATCCTCTCGATAATCGGACGGAAAAACGCGGGGAAGACGACCCTGGCCGTGGCCCTTGCCGCCGAGTTCGCGCGGAAGGGGCGCAAGGTCATGGCCATCAAGCACGGCTCGCATCCGGCCGACATCGACCGCGAGGGCACCGACAGCTACCGGCTCTACCATGAGGGCAAGGCCGACCGGGTCCTGCTCGCGACCCCGCGCCAACGGGTGATCATCGAGAAGAGCCCCGACGACACCGACCCCATCACCTTGGCCCGCCGCTACTTCCAGGGGGCCGACCTGGTGCTGGTGGAGGGCTTTCACACCGCCCCGCTCCCCAAAATCGAGGTCTTCCGGAAGGAAACCGGCAACGCCCCCATCTACACGCCGACCGCGGCCGACGCTGAGCGGTGGGTGGCCATCGTGACCGACGACGAGGCCTTCAAGGCCCACTGCCCAGTCCTGCATTTCCGCGACACCATGTGGCTACAACTGCTCGCCAACATCGCCTGGGAAAAGGCGCAGGAGATCTGACGGACTCCGCGCGCGAGGCGGCGCTCAGGATCCTGCAGGACATTCGCCGACAGCCGGCACTCCGCGTTCCGCTGGACGACGCCCTGGGCGGTGTGCTCGCCCTGGACGTCGTGAGCCCACTCGACGTCCCGGCCTGGGCCAATTCCGCCATGGACGGTTACGCGGCCCGCGAGGCCGACGTGCGGGGCGCATCCGAGGCTTCCCCGGTCCGCCTGGTGGTGGTGGAACATCTCGCCGCCGGACAATTCCCTTCCCGCCCGATCGGGCCCGGTACCTGTTCCCGGATCTTCACCGGGGCCCCGCTCCCAGCAGGCGCCGACTCGGTCATCCGACAGGAGGACACCGACGGCGGCGCCCAGACGGTCAGCATCCATCGCGATCGGGACGCCGGCCAGAACATCCGCCCAGCGGGAGAGGACATCCGCCGGGGCGACGTGGCTCTCGCTGCCGGCACCGAGCTGGGCCCGGCGCAACTGGGCGTTCTGGCCTCGATTGCCGTCTCCCACCCGATGATCTACCGCCGGCCGAGGGTCGGCATCCTGGGCACCGGCGATGAGATCGTGGATCTCGACCAGGCCGATGAGATCCTGAGCGGCCGCAAGATCGCGAGCTCCAATACCCATGCCCTGGTCGCGCTGGTCGTGCGTGCCGGAGGGGAGCCGGTCAACCTGGGCATCGCACGCGACTCGCCCGAGAGTCTCAAGGATCATCTCCGGGAGGCGCCCGCCTGCGATCTGCTGGTCACCTCCGGCGGCATCAGCGTGGGCGAGCACGACCACCTCAAGCGGGTCATGGCCGAGCTGGGCACCGAACTCCGATTCTGGAAGGTCCGGATCCGCCCGGGAGCCCAGGTGGGGTTCGGCGTGCGGGGGGAGCTGCCCTGGATCGGGCTGCCGGGCAATCCGGTGAGCACCATGGTGGCCTTCGAGCTGTTCGTCCGTCCCGCGATCCGCGTGATGTCGGGGCACACGCTCCCGTTTCGGCGGGCAGTGCCGGTGCGGCTCACGGAGCCCGTGACGGTGAGGCCTCGGCTGCAGCATTTTCTGAGAGCCGTGGTGACGATACCCGAGGCAACCTCGGGAGCACCGGAAATGCCGAGCGCGCGGCTCACCGGACCTCAGGGCTCGGGCATCCTCAGCTCCATGGCCAGGGCCAATGCGCTGCTCGTCATCCCCGAGGGCCAGTTCGACACGCCGGCGGGAGCCGAGGTGTCCGCCATCTTGCTGGAGGACCCGATCCACATCGCGCGGCCGCCCTTCTGAGCACGTTGACCCCCACCGGAGGGACGACTAGCTTGCCGCCCGAAGGGGAGTAGCTCATCCGCCGGAGATGGCGGACGGCTGGATCGTCAAGACTGCCCGCGCCAGGCGCGGGCACGGTCCAATCGGGAAGGCGGGGTCGCCGGGGCGGCGTCCCCTTTCAGAGCGAGACCTTCGTCGATCGCGCGAGCGGTGGCGAAGGTCTCGTTGGCTTTTCAGGGCACCGAGTTCGAGGAGCGCCTGTGTCGAATTCCCGCAGGGTGGGGCACGCATGACCTCGCACGAGCCGGGCGTCTGGATCGGGTTCACCGCCCTGGTGGTGGGGCTCCTGATCCTGGACCTGGGCGTGCTCAATCGGCGCTCCCATACCCTGACCGCGAAAGAGGCGCTGACCTGGAGCGCCGGGCTGGTCTCGCTCGCGCTCCTGTTCGGGCTCTTCCTCTGGTGGAAGGAGGGACTCCAGCACGCCCTCGAGTACTACTCGGGGTATCTGATCGAGCTCTCGCTCAGCGTCGATAACCTCTTCGTCTTCCTGCTGATCTTTCAATACTTCGCGGTGCCGGCCGCGCTGCAGCCCCGGGTGCTCAAGTGGGGCATCCTGGGCGCCATGATCATGCGCGCGATCATGATCGGGGCCGGCGCGCTGCTGCTGCAGCGGTTCAACTGGATCACCTATGTGTTCGGCGGGATTCTGGTGATTACTGGAATCCGCATGTTCAAATCGGAAGCGGTGCGGATCGAGCCGGAGAAGAATCCTCTCGTTCGTCTGGCCCGCCGGTTCATCCCCTTCACTCCCGCCTATGAAGACGACCAGTTCTTCGTGCGGAGCCTCCGCGGCGGCTGGCTGGCGACGCCCCTCCTCCTGGTGCTCCTGGTCATCGAGTGGAGCGACCTGGTGTTCGCCATCGACAGCATCCCGGCCGTGTTCGCCGTGACCCGCGACGCCTTCATCGTCTACAGCTCGAACGTGTTCGCCATCCTGGGCCTGCGGGCACTCTACTTCGTGCTGGCCTCCGCGATGGATCGCTTCGTCTATCTCAAGCCCGGGGTGGCGCTGATCCTGGTGCTGGTGGGACTCAAGATGGCGGCCGGGGCCTGGGTGCATCCGCCGATCGGAATCTCCCTGGGGGCCATCCTGCTGATCCTGGTGGTATCGGTCGCGGCGTCCCTGCTCCATGCCCGGCGCTCCGAGCCCGAGGCTCGCGAGTAGCCCGCGAATCCTATATTCCAGCCTCATGGCCGAGTTCTGGCGCGGATCCACCGTTCTCATCACGGGCGCAACGCGGGGCATCGGGGCCGCGTTCGCCGATCAGCTCGCCCGGCAAGGCGCCAACCTGTTGCTGGTGGCGCGTGACGGGAACGCGCTGGAGCAAACAGCCACCGCCTGCCGAGCGCAGGGCGCGCGGGTGGAGGTGGTGGCAATGGACCTCGGCGATCCCCAAGCACCGGCCGCGATCGAGCGCCAAGTCTCGCAATTCGGTCTCAGAATCGATCACCTGATCAATAACGCCGGGATCGGAGTCCATGGCCGGTTCTGGGACAACCCCTTCGAGGAACAGGCCAAGACCATTGCGGTCAACGTGACCGCTCCGACGGCGTTGGCCGCGCGCTTTCTCCCGGGCATGCTCGAGCGGCGCCGGGGCGGGATCCTGAACGTCTCCTCCGCCGCCGCCTTCCAGGGACTCGCCTGGCTGCCGGTCTATTCGGCTACCAAGGCGTACATCCTCACGTGGACCGAAGCACTCCGGGTCAATCTGAGAGGCACCGGAGTCCGAGCCTGCTGCCTCTGCCCGGGTGGGGTGGATACGCCGTTCTTCGAGTCCAACCAGTGGCACCAGAAGCCGCCCTCGATCCTGCTCCAGTCGCCGGAGGCGGTGGCTCGAGCCGGGATTCGCGGCTACCAGGCGGGGCGAGGCCTGGTCTATTCCTCGCTGCCGTACGCGTTGGGCGCCTGGTCGACTCGCCTGGTGCCCCGCTGGGTGGCGGCGCTGGCCGGCAGCCTCTACGCCAGACCCAAGGCTCCCAAGTGACCGGCCTGCTCAGGCGCCTGGGCCTCGATCGGCCGGAGCTTCGCGCCTGGGCCATGTACGACTGGGCCAACTCGGCGATGGTCACCACGATCATCACCGCGGTCTTCCCGATCTACTACTCCGCCGTCGCCGCCGCCGATCTCCCGCCGGCGCAGGCCACCTACCGATTCGGGATTTCGACCACCATCGGGCTCATCATCATCGCGGTCTTGTCTCCCATCCTCGGCTACCTGGCCGATCGGGGCGGGACCCGGATGCGCTACCTGAAGGCGTTCCTGGCCATGGGCGCGGTGGCCGTGCTGCTGATGTTCTTCATCCAGCGGGGAGACTGGCTGCTGGCCTCGGTGCTGTTCGTCGCGGCCAACATCGGGGTCAACGGGAGCTTCGTGTTCTACGATGCGCTGCTGCCCCATCTGGCCCGGGAGGACGAGATCGACCGGGTCTCGACCGCCGGATATGCCCTGGGGTACGTGGGCGGCGGAATCCTGCTGGCGCTCAACCTGGCGTGGATCCAGAAACCGGGCTGGTTCGGCCTGCCCTCGGGCGAGGGGCTCACGCCCGCCCAGGCCACGCTCCCCAGCCGACTGGCCTTCGCCTCGGTGGCGATCTGGTGGATCCTGTTCTCGATCCCGCTCTTCAAACGGGTCAAGGAGCCCCCGGCCAGCGGGCGGCCGAGGGAGAGCCTGGGCCGGTCTGCCCACACGGCCCTGGTGAAGAGCTTCCGGGACCTGACCGGCTATCCCCAGGCGGCGTTGATGCTGCTCGCCTTTCTGATCTACAACGACGGGATCGGTACCATCATCCGGATGGCCACGATCTACGGAACCGAGATCGGGATCGGGCGGGGGGCGCTGATCGCCTCGATCCTGCTGGTCCAGTTCGTGGGCATTCCCTTCTCGTTTCTGTTCGGAGCCCTGGCGGGCCGCATCGGCACCAAGCGGGCGATCTTCCTGGGCCTGGTGGTCTACGCCGGCATCAGCGTGTTCGGCTACTTCATGACCACCGGCTTCCACTTCCTCTTGCTGGCCATCCTGGTGGGCACCGTCCAGGGAGGGACCCAGGCGCTGAGCCGCTCGCTCTTCGCCAGCATGATCCCCAAGTCCCGCTCGGCCGAATTCTTCGGCTTCTTCGCCGTGGTGGAGAAATTCGCCGGGATCTTCGGCCCCTTGCTCTTCTCGGTGATCATCGCGCTGACCGGTTCCAGCCGGGGGGCGATCCTCACGGTGATCGCGTTCTTCCTGGTTGGCGGCCTGCTGCTCAAGCGGGTGGACGTGGAGCGAGGGCGGGCAGAAGCAGCCCGCCCCGCCTGACCCATCGGCTGCGCGTGACCACATCATCTCGTCATCACCCACGTGCCATCAATCAGGCCCTGGACTCCGCACCGCATCCTGCCGGCGCTACTGTCCACTGGGGTGTGATACAGATTCCCGTTGTAGGTACAGCTGAAGTCGAGGCCCGTCTCTCCGGCGTTCACCTCGGAGGTGAAGTTCAAGGTGGCGGTGTAAACCGTACCGCCCGGAATGGGGACTGTCCCTGAGTTGTCGGACGGGATCCCCCTCAAGACACATGACCCACTCCGGTCGATGTTCCCATTGAACTGGTTTCCAGACTGGGTGATGGTAACGGCCGACGTGTCCTCACAGCTCAAGAGCGAATGATCTGTGAATGACTCGATGAGCGTCCAGGCCCCATTGATGTCGGCAGGCGGGGGCGTGGACCCCGTCGAGCCACTACTACCATCCCCGCAAGCCAGGGCCAGGGTCGCGCGGAGCAGAGCCGCCGCCAGGGCGAGCCGCCGGTGCGAGTTGGGCATACCGACCTTCCTTTCCGATGAGAGGATCACGAGCCCCAAACCGTTTCGACCCGTGTTCCGCCCAAGGTCCGCCGAGGGAGTCAAGCCAGGGTCAAGCCTGCCTCGCGTTGTTTCGGTCGATGGATACGGAGCCCGGGGGGAGGCCCTGGCACCGAGTCCCCTGATCACCCTTAGAACCGGATCGTGAACTTGATGGTGAACGTCCGCGGGTTAGGGCTCACCTTGGCCGCCGAACCCCTTGTCTTCGCCGAGGACCCTGCCACGGACCCCAGCAGGTATCCACCCGCCCCGCCCAGGACCGCTCGAGCGACGCTGGTAACGACCACATGGTCCGAGCCGGACAGCAGCGCCGACATCCGGCCGATCACCCCACGACCCGCCGGTCCGGTCACGGGCCTGATCCGTAGTCCCACCGCCGCCAGGGACTCCCGACCTCCAGACATCTCCAGGCGATGGGCCTGATAGAGGGGTATCGCCAAGGCTTCGGGGCCACCTACCGGCGGAGCCATGCGAAGGTTCGAGCCGAGGTCGGGACCGACGAAGCGGTCCTCGAGGGCTACCATGGGCTGGCCCGCCAGCGCCACCTGCACTCCAGTGGTGTCGTCCAGAGAAAGCGCATCGTTCTGCTGAGCTTCCACGGCTTCCACCGTAAGTGAGGCCGCCGCCACCAGACTCCAGAATCTCCGGTCCATGATGTCCCCCGCGATGAATTGGTCTTGGACTAGCGTGGAGACAGGTTAGACCCAGGGGGTCAAGCGGGGGTCAAGTGGAGCAGGCAGGGTCTCTTGCCCCCCCGCGGCTCCTCTGTATAGCTTGTGATCGTCACCGGAGATTCCTGGCCATGCCGACACTCGACTCGCCTCAACCCGACTTCCCGAAGTGCACCATGCGCTTCACCAAGACGTCCGCGCGCGGCGAGCGACGGTCAGCATGAGTCTTTCCTGAACCCCTGATCCGACGCCCCGCCGCGCACCACGCCGGCGGGGCTTTGTGCGTTATGGACCCGATTCGTCTTACACGCGAGCTGGTATCGCTGGAGACTCCGACCTTCCGGGAGGGGCCGGCGGTGGAGCTATTGGAGCACGAGCTTCGCCGCGCCGGCTACCACGTCGAGCGGCAGCCGGTGAGCCCCAACCGGGGGAACCTCTACGCCTTCCGCGACCCGCCCGTGGTGGTGCTCTCGACCCATCTCGATTGCGTGCCGCCCTACGTCCCGCTCCGGGAGGATGAGACGTCGCTCCACGGGCGGGGCACCTGCGACGCCAAGGGCCCGGCCGCCGCCATGGTCGCCGCCGCCCAGCGACTGGCCGATCAGGGCGAACGGAGGGTCGGGCTGCTGTTTCTGGTGGGCGAGGAGAACGGTTCCGACGGCGCACTCGCCGCGCAGGGGTTGGCCCCCAAGGGTCGCTACCTGGTCAACGGCGAACCGACCGAGAACCGGCTCGCCATCGGCCAGAAAGGCTCTCTGAGAATGGATCTCGAGGCCGAGGGTCGCGCCGCCCATTCGGCCTATCCGGAGGAAGGCGCTTCGGCCATCGAGGGACTGCTCGACTCGCTGGAGCGGATCCGGCGTTTGCCGCTACCGAGAGATCCGGTGCTGGGCGCCGGGACGCTCAACGTCGGGCTGATTACCGGAGGCGTCGCCCCCAACGTGCTGGCGCCCCACGCGTCGGCGCAGGTGCTGTTCCGCACCGTCGAGCCCACCGCGCCTCTCAAGGCCGCCGTGGCCGCCGCGCTGGCGCCCGGAGTGAGCGTCAAGGCGGCGGTCGAGCTGCCCTTCCACAAAGCGCCCGCACTGCCGGGCTGGGACACCACGGTGGTCAGCTTCGCGAGCGACCTGCCCCTCCTGAGCGAGTGGGGCATCGGATATCAGATGGGGCCCGGCTCGATCAAGGTGGCCCACACCGAACGGGAATACATTCTCAAGCAGGACCTGCTGGATGGGGTGGAGTTGTATGTCCGGCTGGCGAAAGAGCTAATGGGGGGATAAGGGCATGAGGCATGAGGCAAGGGGCATTGGGCATCTGGCATCGGGCATCAGGCATCGGGTCGGCACGAGGTGTCTCTTCGCCATGACAAGAGAACTCGGCGGTCCTATCCTGTTGCCCGTTGCCCGATGCCTGTTGCCTGCTTCACTGGGAGACTGATGTGAAAGCGAAAATTCCCGTCTCCATCCTCGGTGCCACCGGCACCGTCGGGCAGAAGTTCGTCCGGCTTCTGGCCGAGCATCCCTGGTTTGAAATCGCGGGGATCGCGGCCTCGGACCAGAGCGCGGGCAGGCCCTACGCCGAGGCGGTGCGTTGGCGGGAATCGGTGCCGATCCCGGAGGCCGTGGCCGGGATGGTGGTGCAGCGCTCCAGTCCGCCGTTGCCGGGCCGGATCGTATTCTCCGCCATCGAGGCTGAGCTGGCGGGCACCATCGAGCAGGCCTTCGCCCGCGCGGGCGCCCTGGTGGTGACCAACACCAAGACCCACCGGATGGATCCCGACGTCCCCCTGCTGGTGCCCGAGGTGAACGCGGCGCACCTGGGCCTGATTGAGCGCCAGCGTCGGGAGCGGGGCTGGCCGGGCGCCATCGTCGCCAACCCCAACTGCTCCGCGGCCGGCTTGGTGCTGGCGCTGGCCCCCCTCCATCGCGCCTTCCGCCTCGAGAAGGTCTTCGTGTCCACCATGCAGGCCGTTTCGGGCGCCGGATATCCCGGCGTCGCCTCGCTCGACATCGTCGGCAACGTGATCCCCTATATCGGGGGCCAGGAAGAGGAAAAACTGGAGCGGGAGACCCAGAAGATCCTGGGCGACCTTAAAGGGAACACGGTGACCGATGCGCCCATCCCCATCAGCGCCCACACCAGCCGAGTCCCGGTGGTGGACGGCCACACCGAGACGGTTTCGGTCGGATTCGCCCGCCGGGTGACCCCCGAGGAAGCCCGCGCCGTGCTCGAAGCCTTCCGGCCCGAGGGCAACGTGGCCTCGCTCCCTTCCACACCAGCCCGTCCAGTGGAAGTCGATTCCCGCCTCGACCGGCC
This sequence comes from uncultured Gemmatimonadales bacterium, assembly GCA_963704015.1. Classification (GTDB taxonomy): domain Bacteria; phylum Gemmatimonadota; class Gemmatimonadetes; order Gemmatimonadales; family GWC2-71-9; genus DATIWD01. The sequence continues at coordinate 362,081 of CAVPGI010000002.1, read as the reverse complement.
CCAGCCTCGGCTGGATCTGGACCGTGGAAACGGGATGACCGTCACAGTCGGCCGCTTGCGCCCCTGCCCGGTGCTGGATCTGCGGCTGGTCTTGCTCGGACACAACACCATTCGCGGCGCGGCGGGTGCCGCGGTCCAGAATGCGGAGTTGTTGGTCGCGGAAGGAATGCTGGATTGACAAACAGCTGGGAGCTAGGGGCTGGGAGCTGGGAGCGGATCGAGGACCTAAGGGCCCCTCATCTAGCCCCTAGCTCCTAGCCCCTAGCCCCTAGCCACCCCATGATCGTCTGCAAATTCGGCGGTACCTCGGTGCAGGACGCGGACGCCATCGCCCGGTTGGTGGAGATTATCCGGGCGAGGGTCACCGAGCGCCCGGTGGTGGTGGTGTCGGCCCTGGCGCGGGTGACCGATCGGCTGATCAAGTTGGCCGAGGTGGTGGCGGCGGGAGATCGCGAGGGCCTGGAGACCGGCATCACGGCCCTGGTGGAGCGCCACCAGCGGATCGCCGCGGAGCTGGCGCCCGAGTCGCCGGCCGCTGGTGAGATCAAGGCCGACGGCAAGCGGCTGCTCACCAAGCTGACCGCCGCCCTCAAACGTGAGCTGAGTCCCCGACAGCTCGATGCGGTGGCGGGGCGCGGCGAGCTGTGGAGCTCCTGGCTGGTCGAGGCCGCGCTCCGGGCCAAGGGGCTCGACGCCGTGTGGGTCGACGCCCGCGAGATGATCGTCACCGACGCCCGCTTCACTCGGGCCACTCCGCTGATGGCGGCACTGGAGACCCGGGTTCGGGCCCGCCTCCCCGGTCTCCTCCAGCAGGGCAAGATCCCGGTCACCCAGGGCTACGTCGGGGCCACCGACAAGGGGGTCCCCACCACGCTGGGTCGCGGCGGGTCTGACTTCACCGCCGCGCTGCTGGGGGCGGCGCTCAAGGCGCAACGAGTCGAGATCTGGACCGACGTGGACGGCCTGATGACCGCCGATCCCCGGATCGTCCCCGCTGCGAAGACCCTCCCCGCTGCCAGCTACGACGAGGCCGCGGAGCTGGCCACCTTCGGCGCTCGAGTGCTCCATCCTGCCACCCAGTCCCGTTGGTCCGGGCCGGGATCCCCATCGTCGTCCTCAACTCGAGCGCCCCCGATGACCCAGGCACCCGCATCGCACCCGACGCCGAGTTGCTCCGCATGGGCGACTCCCCGGTGCGATCGATTTCCCTGAAGCAGGGGATCACCGTGATCAACGTCCGCGCTCCCCGGATGCTGGGCGCGTATGGCTTCCTCCGCGCCTTGTTCGAGGTCTTCGAACGCCACGAGGTGGTGGTCGACGTCCTGGCCAGCAGCGAGGTGAGCGTCTCGCTCACCATCGAGGACCGAAGCCGCCTCGACAGCTCCGGGATCAGCTCAAGGACCTGGGCGAGGTGACGGTCGAAGACGGCCGCGCCATCGTGGCCGTCGTGGGCATCGGGATGAGGCGCACGCCCGGCCTGGCCGCTCGGGTCTTCAAGGCGCTGGGGCCGACCAACGTCGAGGTCATCTCGCAGGGCGCGTCCGGCCATCAACATGACCTTCGTGGTGCGGCCAGGAAGACGGGCCCGACGCGACCCGGCGGCTGCACCGGGAGTTCTTTGGGGAATGAAGGAATGGGGGAATGGAGGAATGGAGGAATGAAAGAATGAAGGACTAGTGACCGGTCACGAAGTAAGAGATTGCCACTAGGGAGGAGGGAGGTTCAGGGTAGATTTCCGGTGGCAAGGAGGCTCGATGATCGCACCCCAAGCAATCCCCCATTCACTCATTCCCCCATTCCCTCATTCTTTCTGATGCGTCTCGCAATCATCGGATACGGCGAATGGGCCGGGCGCTCGAAGGATTGGCGCGGGAGCGCGGGCACACCATCCACGCCATCATCACCGGCGCCGAGAAACGCGGGAGGGACAGGCGCTCACCCGCGGAACGGCTGGCCGGTGCCGACGTCGCCCTCGAATTCACCCGGCCGACGCCGTGGTCGAGAACCTCGCAACGGCTGATCGCGGCCGGCATCCCCACCGTCACCGGCACGACCGGGTGGATGCGAGCACCTGCCGCGCCTCGAGCGGCTGGTCCAGGCCCAGCGGCGGCGCCGTCCTCTACAGTCGCCAACTTCTCGGTCGGGGTGCAGCTCTTTCCTCCGCGGCCGCGCGGGACTTGGCCGGCGATTCGCCGGGCATCCCGGAGTTCGACGCCTTTATCTGGAGGAGCACCACGCTCGCCAAGCTCGACGCGCCCTCGGGCACCGCGCGTCCGACTGCAGGAGCGGCTGACCGAAGGCGGTGCGACGCGTCTCGAAGTTCCCCATCACCTCGATCCGAGCCGGCGCCGTACCCGGGCACGCACACGCTGACCTACGACGGCGCCACGAGACGGTCCAGCTCGACGCACGACGCCCGGAGCCGCGAGGCTTCGCGGCCGGCGCGCTGGCCGCCGCCGAATGGCTGCCGCGGCATCCGGGCGGTATCTTCACCTTCGAGGACATGCTCTTCGGGAGCGAGCCATGACGCGCTTCGGGGCTGCGGCACCGCGCTGGTGACCCCCTTCACCGAGGAGGGCGGCCTCGACCTCCCGGCGCTTCGCGCCCTGGTCGAGTGGCAGATCGCCGAGGGAATCGATTTCCTGGTGCCCTGCGGCAGCACCGGTGAGGCCCAGACCCATGAACGAGGCAGGAGCGCGAGCAGGTCGTCGCTACGGTCGTCGAGATCGCCGGCGGCCGGGTGCCGGTGATGGCGGGGGCCACCAGCAACGACACCGCCGCGCCGTCGGACGAGACCAGCGCGGCATGTGCCGCTGGGCGCCGGGCGGTATCCTGAGCGCCACCCCTACTACAACAAGCCGACCCAGGAAGGGCTCTACCGCCACTTCCTCGCGTGGCCGACGCCTCCACCCGCCCGGTCTGCCTCTACAACGTGCCCGGGCCGCACGGCGGTCAATCTCGCAGCCGGCCACCGTCTTCCGGCTCGCGGCACACCCGAACATCATCGGCGATCAAGGAGGCGAGCGGGGACCTGCAGCAGGTCATGGAGATCCTCCGCTAGGGCGGCCCCGAGGGATTCGCGGTGCTGTCGGGCGACGACTGGATGGCGCTTGCCGGTGGCGGCGGCCGGCGGCGACGGACTGATCTCGGTCACCTCGAACGAGGTGCCCGGGCCGATGACGGGCGCTGGTCCACGTAGCGCTCCGCGAGCAGACCTTCGACGCAGCGCGCGGAGATCCACTACCGCCTGCTGCCGCTGATGGACGCCAACTTCATCGAGACCAATCCGGCGCCGGTCAAGGCCGCGCTTCACGCGATGGGCAAGATTCAGAACGTGCTCCGGCTGCCGCTGGTGCCGCTGCCGAATCGCGGCGAGCGCCACTGCTGGCGGCGCTGCGGGAGGCGGGGGTGGAGTTGCCGGCGGCGCAGGGAAAGAGCGCCGCCGCGCGATAGGCCGGCCGGCCGGCTTCAATCCGCTCCTCCGCACCAGCTCCACATAATGCGCGTGGGCTAACTTCGGAGCTAACCATGCCTGCCGACCTTCGAAGCGCCCTGGAGCCATTCGCGGATGGAATGCCGCCCGGGCAGGAGGCGAGGGCCCGGGTGGCGTTCGACGCGCTCAAGGCCGCGCTCAACGCCGGCACCGTCCGCGCGGCCGAGCGTGGCGCGACGGCCGTCTGGACGCGTCAACGCCTGGGTCAAGGCAGGGCATCCTGCTCGGCTTCCGGCTCGGGCAAGCTGGCGCCTGCCGCGACCGGCGGCCCGTTCCCCTTCTTCGACAAGGACACCTATCCCCTCCGGACGCGTCGGCCTCGAGGACGGCATCCGGCTGGTCCCGGGCGGCTCCGCCATCCGGGACGGCTGCTATCTGGCCCGGGGCGTGGTCTGCATGCCGCCCATGTACATCAACGTCGGGCGCGTACATCGACGAGGGCACCATGGTGGACTCCCACGCCCTGGTCGGCTCCTGCGCGCAGATCGGGCAAGCGGGTGCACCTCTCCGCCGCGGCCCAGATCGGCGGGGTGCTCGAGCCGGCCGGCGCGCTGCCGGTGATCATCGAGGACGAGGTCCTGGTGGGCGGCAACTGCGGCGTCTACGAGGGAACGATCGTCCGGGAGCGGGCGGTGCTGGCGCCGGGCATGATCCTCACCGGCGGGACGGCGGTGTTCGACCTGGTGCACGACCGGGTCTACCGCCGGGAGGGCGACCGCCCGCTCGAGATTCCCGCCGGCGCCGTCGTGGTCCCGGGCACCCGGCCGGTGACCTCGGGGCCCGGGCCAGGCGGCCGGCGATCGCGCTCTACACGCCGGTGATCGTCAAGTATCGGGATGAGAAGACGGATGCCGGCCGTGCAGGATCGAAGAACTGCTGCGGTGAGTAGAGGAGACTGACTTGGTACCCAATGTCGGACCGGCATCGGGCAACGGGCATCGGGCATCAGGTCACCAACAATTCACGTCGTCCGATTCACCGGTGCCTGTTGCCTCACCCCCGTTGCCCGATGCCTATGCCGACACGCTTCCCCGTCCCCCTAACTCCCGATGACCACCACCCACACCCACTACCTCTGGTTCGAGACCAAGCGCCGCCAGGAGATCATCGACATCACCGATGAGGTGAGCGAGCAGGTCAAGGCGAGCAAAGTGCAGGAAGGGCATGGTGCTGGTCTCCGCCATGCACATCAGCGCCTCGGTCTTCGTCAACGATCACGAGTCCGGGCTCTGGCACGACATCCTGCACTGGCTGGAGCACACCATCGCGCCGTGGGAGCCGGGCAAGTACCGCCACAACGACACCGGCGAAGACAACGCCGCGGCCCACCTGCGCAGCCTCACCGTGGGCCACGAGGTGATCGTGCCCATCACCGCCGGGAAGCTCGACCTGGGGCCCTGGCAGCGGGTGTTCTACGGGGAGTGGGACGGGCAGCGGCGGAAGCGGGTGATCATCAAGGTCATGGGGGAGTGAGGATTGACGATTGGCGATTGCCGAGTGCCGATTGAGGAATGTAAGGAATGAGGGAATGGGGGAATGGGGAATTGAAGTACTGAGTACTGGGTACTGAGTACTGAGTGAAACTGGCTCCCAGCGCCTAGCTCCCAGCTCAGCCCTACTTCAACGGCACTCTCACCGCCGCCCGGCTTCCCACTCCGGTCGAAAGCTCCACGTCGAGCCGCGAGCTGCGACTCTCGATCCGCGCACTCCCACCCCGCGCGAACGACAGTATCTCTCCGGTCTCCGCGTCCCGAACCAGCGCCATCGGATACCGCGAATCCCAGCGCACCTCCGCCTCCTCCGCGGATATTCTGCTCGCGGCCAGCGGCGCGGGATTGGCCGGCCCGAAGGGCGTGGCGAGTGCAGGGACAAGGCGCCGAGCGGCCAAACGCCCGCCGGAGACGAGCCGAATCTCCGCCAGGCTCGAGGCCTGGGCGGCGTCGAGCGGTACCACGAACGCGAACTGCTCCTCCGGTCCACCCGGTAGATCGGGCGCCACATCTGCCGCAAAGCTCAGATCGAACAGCGTCGTCCCGTTGGCACTAGTCCCGACCAGCCGGTGCGAGCCGGTCCGGGTGGGAAGCCGAGGGGGAGCCGTTACCGAGAAGGCGGGTTCGAGAATGAGCGCGTCGTGGCGAATGCGGCCCCAGACCAGCACGCCGGGACCCGCCGGCTGAGTCGCGGCGGCAAAGATACCCGGCCCCGAGCCGCGGAAGTCGAGCACCCCTTCGTAGGTATAGTCGCTCACCCAGTCGGGCCCACAGTAGCTCATGATGTCCTTGAACCCGCTCGGCGCCTTGAGCGCCAGGCCGGGTAGGTCGAGGCCCCAGACCCCGATGTCGGCGTTGGGGTACGGATAAGAGGCGTCGAAGGGAGTCACCCCGCAGGGCGCGTGGATCCGGCCGAAGTTGTGGCCCATCTCGTGGGTCACCACGTTGGGAGCGCTCCCGCTCTTGTCCCAGCCGATCGCAATCGGCGAGCCGACGTACCCCAGCCCGGCGTAGCCGCTGTTATAGGTGGTTCCCACCACCCCGTAGTACTGCCGGCTGCTGGCGTCGGTGGCCCGGAGAGCCGCCACCTCCGTGAGAACGGCGCCCCAAGCGTGATTGGAATCGTTGCTCACCAGCGGCCCCGAGCTCGAGCTGTAGGTGGCCCGAACGTCCACGTCGTAGGCGGCCAGCGGATACATCCGCCGAACCAGATCGAGCAATGTCTCCTTGTTGGCGTTGGTGACGTTCCCGGTGAGCCCCCCCTGCCGCACCGGCACGAACCGTACGTGGAGCGCCGCGACGGGGAGCACCTGGGTCGCAAACGGGGTCCCGTTGGCGGGCCAGCGATTGTCGGTCTTGTCCAGCTCCGGCACTTGATCGGCAGGATCGACCTCCGCCAGGATCCTCAGGTTGGGCTGCATCCGGGCCGCCGGAATCAGCGCATTCCACGACGCCCCGATGTTGGTGGTGTCCACCGTGAGAGGAACTGAGCCCGACGGTGCGGTGACCAGGACCGAGTCCACCAGCACTCCAGCGTTGTAGAGATGGACCCGGACCGTGGGGGCGACCGTGTTGGCACCGCTCGCCGTCACGAAGACCCGGACCAGCGCATCCCGATTCGCCACCATGGGGACCGAGTTGTCGGGGCGCTGCACGCTCTGGAAGAGTTGGACTCCTACCACCCGCAGGTTCAAGGTCGGCGTGGGTCCGATGGTATAGGAGACAGTGGCAGTCCAGGTGTTCCCGGAGGTCACGTTCGCGGCGCCCTGGGAGATCGCGGGGTAGTAGAGCTGGCCCCCGCTCGACACGTAGTAAGCGGTGACCGTGTAGGCCCCGGTGGCCAGTCCGCCCAGGAGCCCGCTATTGGTGAGGGTACGATCGAAGCCGCCCGGCCCGGTCACCTCCACGCGGGCCGCCGCCCCACCGGGCAGCCCGCTGACGTTGACCTGCAGATCGCCGGTCGCCAGGGGGGCGACGGGGTTCTTGCTCTCGCTGCCGCAGGCGGAGAGGGCCAGGGCGAAGAGCAGTGCTCCCAAGTGGCGCATGCTGGGTGAGCGATCGGTCATCATCGTTTGGGTGCTGGGGCCGAATTCATCGTCAAGTTCCGCGCCGCCCGATGGCAGTATCTAAGCCCTTGTCTACCAACATGTTATATCGGCCCCACCGGGCCACCACAAACCGGCCTTCAGCGAAGCGCAGCCCGCCGGGCGAACCGCCCGGGAAATCCCTCGGTCCCCTCTGAACCTCACTTGGACTTGGCGCTGGCCGGCTTGGAAGTGGAGGTCTTGGGACTGGAGGGCTTCGAAGTCGCGGGCTTCGAGGTGCCGCTCTTGGGCGCCGGACTGGCCTTGACCGAGATCGACGTCTGCGCGTGGCCCCCGGCCGCCTCCGCCGAGAGCGTCTGCTCGCCCGACGCGGCACCCAGGGTCCAGGTCACCTTGGCCAATCCGTGCGCATCGGTGACCACCCGCGTCTCGCTCACCGAACCCTGCTTGCTGCTGAGCACCAGGGCCTGGTCCGGCACCGGATTCTTGTGGGCGTCGGTGGCGAGGATCTGAAGCGTACCCAGCGCGCGACCAGCGGTACCGGTCTTGGGTGGCGACACGAAGGCGAGTTGAGCCACCGCCGCCGGTCGGGCATTGGCGTGGAGCATCAAAGCGGGGATCTGCCGGACATCGCCCAGCTGCACGCGCGCCCGCTGGCTCCCGGCCTTGGGGCCCAGGGTCCAACGGGCGTGGGCCTCGCCCACCGAATCGGTGCGAGACTCGACCGCCTCGACGGTCCCGCCATCGAGTGCACTCCAAGCCACCGGAATGTCCGGCAGCGCGGCCCCGGCCGTGTCGGTTACCAGAATCCCCACCGGATGGGCCAGCACTTCATCCACCCGCCCGTCCACGTTGTCCGCCAGAGCCGAGAGCCGAGTGTTGGCGGGCACTGGGTCCGCCTCCGCCACCGCCACCAGCGAGCTGTCCAGACCGGTCACCCGGATGGTCAGCCGCTGGCGGCCCGGCTGCGGGCCCAGCGTCCACCGGCTCCGCGCCCGGCCCTTGGCGTCGGTGGAGTCCACCGCCGGCTCGGTGCTGCCCCAGCCATCGGGCACTTCGAAGCGCACCACCGCCCCAGGAACCGGGCGGCCACCTCGGGAGAGCACCACGATCTGGACTGGGTCCCCCAGGCGCTTGCCCGCGGTGGCGCGCTGCCCGGCACCGCCCAGAAGGCCCATACTGGCGGGAACCGGTTGCACCACCAGCTCGAGGCGCCCGGTGACCCCATCCACCGTCGCGGTGACCGTCGCACTGCCCGCGGCGTGCGCCGTGAGCCGGCCAGTGGGGTCAAGCCGAGCCACGCCCGAATCACTGGTGCGCCATTCGACCGGCCGATCCCGGAGCACGTTGCCGTTGGCGTCGACACCGAACGCCTCCAGATCTCGCCGGCTGCCTTCGGGGCCCTGCCAGACGCTGTCGGGCAGCATCTGCACTCGGCGGACCTTGGGCAAGACGAAGATCCGGGAGCGAGCCGTGAGGTTGCCCAGCTTCACCGAGACCGTGGCCGCCCCGCGCCCGGCGGAGATCACGGTTCCGGCGGAATCGACCGAGGCCACCTGCTCGTCGTCGGTGGACCAGGTCGCGGCCCGCCCCGGCAGCAGGGTGCCGTGACGGTCGGTGGCGACGGCCGCGAGGTGGAGCGTGTCGCCTAAGGACTCGAGCGTATCGGAGATGGGAGTCAGGCCGAGCCAATAGACCTCGGGCTCGGGCGGGGCGAGGTGGCCCACGTTGACGCCCGCCAACCAGCCCCACGTCTGGGCGTGCGCCAGGAGCGTGACCAACGCCGCGCCCGTGGAAATCAGGGCGGCTGATGCCTTGAGCGCGTTGCGGGACCACATAGGCGAAGCTCGGGTTGCCGGCATGGCCTCCCATGATGGGAGGCACGTTCGGCAGGGACAAGACGATAGAAGCTGTACTGTAGAGGAAATGTACAGGCTTGACAAGCAACCGGCGGAAGGCCCGAACCCGAGCGCGCTTTCTTCCCCTGGGCTCACCGAAGCTTCAGTGGCACTCCTGGAATGTGCCCGCCGCTCATGCGCCATCCGGGCGGTGCGTTGAGCATCTCGATCGGCACCTCCACCATCACGGTGGAGCTCTTGGAGACTCGACGGTTGGGGTCCTCGATCATGCTGGGACGTCTCGCTTCCACTGGCTCACATCGCCCGGTACTTGGGGCCGCTCCCCCCTTCACGCGGGGTCCAGCGCGGTCCCACCACATCGGTGGCTTTGCAATCGACGCAGTTCGGGGGGTTGATGTGCAGCTGGCTTCCCACCCGCTCGTACACGCCCGCAGGACAGAGGTGGGCGTAGAAGTCGGCCACGTCTCCATCCACATCGGGGCCCACCAGCAGGTGGGTCGGGATGGTATCCCGGGTGGCGTTCCCCGACTTGAACACCGCGTCCACCTTGCTGAAAGTGAGCTTCCCGTCGGGCGCCAGCGGCGGCGCCGGCACTACCTCGCGCGCCACCTCGGCGTCGGCGTGCATGGCGATCCGGCCACCGGGGAATCGCCCCCCGGTAAGCGTCATCAGCCCAGCCTTGAGCCCACCCAGCACGAAGCCCTCCTGAAACGCGAGGCGCATGTTCCGGGTGCGATGGAGGTCCGAGACGATGAAGCTCTCCCGCACCATGGTGTCGTATCCCGCCAACGCCTGGGGGCCGCTCTCCCCCGCCTTGAGCGCATGAAAGATGGCCCGCGCGGCCAGCATACCCGACTGCATCGCGTAGTGAATCCCCTTCAACGAGGGAACGTCCACGAACCCGGCCGCGTCTCCGATGATCACCAGCCCATCGCCGTACAGGCGCTCGGGTAACGAGTAGTAGCCGCCCTCGGGAATGGTCTTGGCGCCCCACTCGACCAGCTCGCCGCCCTCGAGCTGCGCCCGGAACAACGGATGGGACTTCATCTGTTGCAGCAACCGGTGGACGTCCAGCGTGGATTGCCGGTAGTCCAATCCAACCACCAGGCCCAAGGACACGAGATGGGGAGTCAGCGGGTACATCCAGCTGCCCCCGAATGCATCCCGAGGAAGCGGCCACCCCATGGTGTGGACAATCCGGTCCAGCGGAGTCTTGGTCTCCCAAAGCTCCTTCACCCCGAGCGCGAACACCTGGGGATTGGGAGACCCGATCTTCTGCCATTGACGGTAGGCCTGGGAGAGCGTTCCCCGCGTGCCCTCCGACAGCACCGTGACCCTGGCGGTCAGATCGGTCGGCTCGCTGTACCCCGCCATCGGCTGCCGGTCGCGCCCCAGGCCGCTCGGCGTGGTCCGGACACCCCGCACCGCGTTCCCCTCCACCAACAGCGCCTCGGCTGGAAATCCGGCGAACAGGTTGACGCCCAGCTCCTCCGCCTTTTCTCCCAGCCAGCGGACGATTTCGCAGACCGAGGCGACATGGAACCCGTAGTTTCGCATGGTGGGCGGCGTGGGCAACCGAAGCGCGCGCCTCTCGGTGAGGAGATAGACCGCTTCGTTGGTGACCGGCTGGCGGAATGGGAAGTCGGCGTCCTTGAGCTCAGGGAAGAGCTCGCGAAAGGCGCGCGGATTGACGACCGCGCCGGAGAGGTTGTGCTCGCCCAGCGCGCCGGCCTTTTCCAGCACGCCGATGTTCAAGTCCGGCATTCCCCCGCCTTGCTCGCGATCCCGCTGGGCCAACCGGGCCAGCTCGATGGCGCCGGAGAGGCCGGCTGGTCCAGCGCCGACGAAGAGCACGTCCAGCTCGATGGCTTCCGCACCGGGCTGCTGCTGGAGAATCAGCTCGTCGAGAGGCAGCTCACGCTGGTGCCGGAGCGGCAACACGGAGGGCACGCCGGAACTCCTTCCAGGACGATAGATTAGCCAGGATCGGGAGGGGCAATATAACGTCCGCCGGAAGACCCGCGTGACGATCCGAACGCCCCGGAGATACGAGGAGTCCTCGCATGGAAATGGGTCGAGCCGCGCGCGATCCCTGGGTCTGGGGACAGCTGCTGCTCCTGCTGCTGGTGGGAGTGGGCATGCCGCTGTTGACCAGGATCAATCTGGGTCCGCTGGATCCGATCCTGGGGCGGCTCGATCCTGTTGCACTGCGCCGAGTCGGGTGGCTGGCCGTCGCCGCGGGGATCGGATTGTTGGGCTGGGGCGCGAGATCGCTCGGTCCCGGGCTGACGCCCAGCATTGAGCCGCCGGCCGAGGCGCGGCTCATCACCACCGGCCCCTACGCCCGCATCCGGCACCCGATCTACACCGGGCTGATTCTCGTCTTGGGGGGCTACACCTGGCTGCTGAGCAATTGGCGGATGGCCCTGCTGGTGATCGGGGTCGCGAGCCTCTACCTCGGTGCCAAGGCCAATGCGGAGGAGCGGTGGCTGGTACAGCGCTTTCCGGACTACCAGGGCTACCGCCAGCGCGTTCCCAAACTCTGGCCCTGGTGAACTCGGGAGAGGATCCGCGAGCCGGTGTCACCGGTTAGACTTCCCGCCATGCATGGTCCCGCCATTCCAGGCTTCCGTCCCGTCCCCTTCACCGGCGTCATCTACGTCATGGCCGAGGCCAGCGCGTCTCGGCTATCGCCACCGACACCCCGACTGGTGCAACCTCGGCCAGGGCCAGCCGGAGACCGGCCCGCTGCCCGGCGCGCCGCCCCGCGTCACCCAGGTGGCGATCGACCCGGACGATCAGGAGTACGCCCCGGTCCCGGGCATTCTGGGAGCTGCGCCGGCGGTCGCCGCGCTCTACAACCGGCTCTACCGGCGCGGGAAAGCCCTCGCAGTACACCGCCGAAACGTCTGCATCTGCGGCGGCGGCCGCGCCTCGCTCACCCGCGCCGTGGCCGCCCTGGGCCAGATCAACCTCGGCCACTTCCTGCCCGACTACACCGCCTACGAGGAGCTGCTCGACATCTTCAAGCTCTTCACCGCGATCCCGATCCTGCTCGACGGAGCGACGGGCTACGCTTCAGCGTCGACGACCTGCGGCGCGAGATCCTCGGCCGCGGGCTTGTCGGCGCTGCTCCTCTCGAATCCCTGCAACCCGACCGGCAAGGTCCGTGCAGGGCGAGGAGCTGGAGCAGCTGGGTGCGGGCTGGCGCGCGAGCTCGACTGCGCGCTGCTGATCGACGAGTTCTACTCCCACTACGTCTGGACAGACCGACGGACGACGAGCGGGGCCTGGTCTCCGCCGCCCGCTACGTCGAGGACGTGGACGCGGATCCGGTCGTGCTCTTCGACGGCCTCACCAAGAACTGGCGCTACCCGGGCTGGCGCTGCACCTGGATCGTCGGCCCGCAGGGCGGTGATCGAGGCGGTCTCCAGCAGCGGCTCCTTCCTCGACGGCGGCGGCAGCAAGCCGCTGCAGCGCGCGGCGGTCCCGCTGCTCGACGCCGAGCTGGTGGCGGCGCGAGACCGCGGCGATCCGCCAGGCGTTCCTCCGGAAGCGCGAGATCCTCGGCGAGGGCCTGCAGCGAGGCCGGCGTGCGGTTCGACCTGGAGCCGGAGGGCACCTTCTACTGCTGGGGCGATGTCTCCGCGCTGCCGCCGGGCATCAACGACGGGATGTCGTTCTTCCGGGCCGCGCTCGAGCGAGAAGGTGATCTGCGTCCCGGGCGAGTTCTTCGACATCAACCCCGGCAAGCGGCGGAGCGGGCGGCCGTCGCGGTTCCGGCAGTACGTGCGATTCTGCTTCGGGCCGGAAGAGCCTTCGATCGTCGAGGGGGTGAGGAGGATTCAGGAGATGGTGGGGAGAATGAAGGACTGAGGACGAGAGAAGTACTGAGTACTGGGTACTCGAGTACTGAGTGGTCCCAGGTGTCACTCGCCCACCCCGCCCCGTGCCCCATGCCTCGTGCCCGATGCCCGATGCCTGCCCAGTGAGGCCCTGAGCCCTACCCCTCACTCCGCAGCTTCTTGATTTCCTCGGTCAGTTTCGGCACCACCTCGAAGAGATCGCCCACGATTCCGTAGTCCGCCACCTTGAAGATCGGCGCGTCCTTGTCCTTGTTGATGGCGACGATCACCTTGGCGGTTCGCATTCCGGCCAGGTGCTGGATCGCCCCCGAGATTCCCACCGCGATGTAGAGCCCCGGGCTGACGGTTTTCCCGGTCTGCCCGACCTGCGCGCCGTGATCGCGCCATCCGGCATCCACCACGGCGCGACTGGCACCTACCGCGGCGTTCCCGAACGCCGCCGCGAGTCCCTCCAGCAGCTGGAAGTTGGCCGGATCCTTGAGGCCCCGCCCACCCGAGATCACGATGGGCGCCTCGGTCACGTCGAGGGCGGCCTGTGCCGGTGCCTTGATCGCCTTGACGGTGACCCGGGTCTCGAACGACGGGACGGCGACCGGCGCTACTGCACCACCTTTGGGCTGCTCGGTGGGCTGAATGGTGTTGGGACGAAGGGAGACGATGGCGGGCGCCGCCTCCAGACGGACCCGTTGCAGCGCCTTGCCGGCGTAGACCGGCCGGGTCACCACCAGCTTGCCGCTTTCCCAGGACAGGGCCGTCACATCGGTGGCGCAGCCGACGCCGAGCTTGGCGGCCACTCGGGGAGCGAGATCCCGTCCGGTCGCGGTGGCGGCGAAGAGCACCGCCGTGTGCGAGGCGCCCTGGCCCGCGATGGTAGCGGAGTAGCCGTCGGGATGGTAAAGCCGGAAATCGGGGTGCTGCACCGTGAGCACCCGGTCAGCGCCGTGGCGGCCCAGGGCTTCGATGCCGGCCACGGGGCCGTCGCTTAGCACCAGGGCATCCACCGTGGCACCGATGGCGTCAGCCAGGGTGCGGGCGGCGCTCACTACCTCGAGGGACACCTTCCGGAGGCTCCCATCTCTCTGTTCGGTCACGGCCAGTATTGCAGTCATGATTTCTCTATCTGTTCTCCGTGCTTCCTCCGTGTCTCCGTGTCTCCGTGGTATGCAGTTGCTCTCAGATGACCTTTGCCTCGGTCCGGAGCAGCCGCACCAGCTCGGGCACCGCGTCGGGCCCCTCCCCCACCACGCGACCGGCCGGTCGCTCCGGGGGCGGGGCCAGCGAGAGGGTGGTGAGCGTCCCAGCACCCAAACTCACCGGCTTCACCTCGAGCGGCTTCTTCTTCGCCGCCATGATGCCCTTGAGGGACGGCAGACGCGGGGTGTTGAGTCCCTTGTCGCAGGTGAGTACGGCTGGGAGCGCGCAGGTTGCCACCTCGATGCCGCCCTCGATCTCCCGCTCCGCCTCAACCGTTCCCCCGGCTACCGTCAAGTGCGCCACCGACGTGATGCAGGGCAACCCCAGCAGCTCGGCCGTCATCACCCCCACCTGATGGTGATAGTCATCCACGGCCAGCTTGCCGAAGAGCATCAGGTCGAAACCGCCCGCCTTGAGCTCCGCCGCCAGCGCCTTGGCGGTCTCCAGCCCATCGGGGGACCCGGCCGATTGGAGGAGCACCCCGCGATCGATCCCCATGGCCAGCGCGGTCCGGATCGTCTCCTGGGCCGCATCGGTACCCACCGAGTACACCACCGTCTCCCCGGCCCCCGCCGCCTCGCGCAGCTTGAGCGCCTCCTCGAGCGCGAACTCGTCATAGGGATTGGGGACGAACTTCAGCCCGCTCTCGTCGATCGACTTACCGTCGGCGCCGATGACGATCTTGCTCGTGGTATCGGGGACGCGCTTGAGACAGACCGCAATGTTCACGCGTGATCCTCGGGCGGAGTTGGTGGGACCGGCTATCGCCGGCCGGAAGGTAGTCACGGCCTCCATGGGCCGCCAGATGATCGGGGAAAGTCGGCCGGCTGCAGCGCGGGACTAGCGAAGTGCCACTGGAATTCGGCGTGAGGGCAAATGACTGACAGCACCGCTCGGCCACATCGAGCGGATGAGACCTGCTACTCAACGGCGAGTTGTCCCGGCCCGCTGCCAACCATCCAGCGAACGACGACTACTGCCGCTGCAGAATCAGATTCACCTTCGCCGGCACCGGCCCCGCTATCACATCGTTGGGGAAATCGTAGTCCGTGTTTGCCCCGGTGAGCGTCAGGGTGTCGCCGTTCAGGTTCAGGTCGAATTGCTGGTTGCCGGACCGTCCGCTGGTGAAAGTCAGCGTCAGGATATCGCTGGACACCCAGGTCCCCGCGCTCTGGTCCACCGGCTCGCCCGGGAGCGTGATGGTCAGCGTGAACGTCTTATCCGCCGCCAGGACCAGCTCCACCGTGCCTCCCAGGTCATTCACCAGGTCTATCGTGATGGAGGCGTTGCTCACGGCCACGAGCTGAGCCTGCGTCGCTTGCCAGGTTCCTACCAGGGTCGCGGGGTCGGGTCCAGTCGAGCTGCTACCACAGGCGACCAGGCCGGCAGTGACCGCGACCAGACACGCTCGCTTGAAGATCCACATCTCTCCCACCTCTCTTATCCTCTGTGCAGTCGACGGTTGTTCTCCGTCTCAGCGGGTAGCCCGCCAGGATCCGTTCAACGTGACCACGCCGATCGGGGAACCGAAATCCGCTGTAAGGGTGCAGGTGCCGGACATGGAGTTCTCCACTGCGGTACCCGTGAAGTGGAACTCCGGCCCGTCGAGGTCGAAGCTCACGGCATTCCCGATCAGGCTCCCATTCACTACGGTGCCAGCGACCGGCGTGGTAGAGGATTGCCCCTTATAGGTGCAGGTCATGGTCCCGGAATAGGTGCCGGAGAAGTCGGTGCCGGTTTGGGTCAGAGTGACGGTGGCGCCGGTGACGCTGCAGGTGAAGTTGCTACCCTGGATCGTGGCGTGGAGATTCGAAATCGTGGCATTCCAGTTCCCGTCGACGGTACTCGGGGGCGGGCCCAAGGTCGCACTCTCGCCGCCGCCGCAGGCCAATACCCCGCCGCCTCCCAACCCCACCAGTACCGCAGTCCAAATCGCCTTGCGCACATGGTCTCCAACGCTGGCCGCGGCGATAGGTTACAGCGGGCTGCCTGTTGGAGACCTGAAGATTCGATGAGAGATCCTTCCGCTGGGACTCAGTCTCCCCCCACCGCCCCCAGCCCCACCCGCACGATCACTTTGAAGGAACGGTGGGACGCGGGGGTAAGAAAGCGCTCCACCTCGCCGGTGCCCACGTTCTCGTTGAAGGTGCCGAAGACCGGGCCCCGGGCATCGAAGAGGTTGGAGACCACACCCGAGAGCTCCCACCGCCCGACGCGCCAGCCCAGGCGCAGGTCGGCGGTGAAATAGCTGTCGAGCGGCGAAGTGTTGTTGGCCTCGTCGCCGCGGAGCCATTGGGGGCCGGTCAACCGGAGATCGGCCCCGGTGGTGAATCGCGCCGGCAGCACGAAGGTGGCGCCCGCGCGAGCCATGTGCTCCGGGACCAGGGGAATCCTGCTGCCCGGGTGGGTCGTGTTGTCCGGCCCGGCGCCCGTTCCGCCCAGGTCTGCGATGGGGCTGGCGATGGCGACCGCGGTCTGAAAGGTCGCCCGAGTCCAGGCGTAGTTGGCGTAGATCATGTGGCCGCCGGACAGGAAGAACTGCCCGTCCACCTGCGCCCCCGCGCGCCGGGTCTCGGGAATGTTGCTGAAGTACCCGGTCACCAGCGTGCTGGCCACGAAGTAGATATCGTCGTGCACCGTGGTGTAATAGAGCGAGGCCCCGATCCGTCCGAAGGGTTTGGCCATCTTGACCCCGACCTCACCGGTTCGTGCGACCACCGGCTTGAGAGGCGGATCTTCACCGAGGGCAAACGGCAGCGGGCAGCTGGCCGTGGGGTCGGCGCAGGTCAACTCCAGCAGGGCCGGCGCGCGAAAGCTCTGCCCCCACGATCCGAACACCGACCAGCCCCGCCGGAGGTCGAGGCTGAGTCCGGCCCGCGGACTCAGTCGGGTGTAACTACTGGTCGTATCCTCCGTCCGATCGAGGCGATTCTCGAAGGGAATCCGGATATAATCGAACCGGAGCCCGCCGCTTAAGGTCACGCGACCGACGGTATAGTCCGCCATCCCGTAGGGCGCGACGTCGAACCCAGGGCTGTGCGCGTTGGTACTCACGCTATCGCTTCCCGGCAGCTCGTTGTGAATCACCACGTCCACCAGGTTGCCGTTGGCATCCAGGCCCGCCCGGAGCGCCAGGACGCTGCTGGTGAAGGGATGCGTCCAGCGGTAATCCGCCGTCCCGCCGAACACGCCGGCCTTGCTGAAATTGCGAATGTCGGGATCGGGAGCCTGGTTGACGTTGAAATGTTCGGCGTGGGTGTAGCGGCCGTAGACCGTGAGGCTGAACCTCGACAAACCGCGGCTCATGAAGCCGGAGAACGAACCCTGGATCTGCTTCAGGTCGTCAAAGTCCCCGGGGGTGAAATTCACCTGGGGATCGCTATTGAAGATGGATTCCGGCAGCGACCCCGCAGTTTCGACCCGTGACTCGGCACCCAGGAGCTGGAACCGCCAGCTGCCGCGCTGGCCCCGCCGGCCCAGGTTGAGAAAGCCGTTGTAGTTGTGGGCGCCGGTAGCCTGGCGCCAGCCGTCTTCGCGCTCGTACCCGCCACCGAGATAGTAGTCCCACCCGCCCTTGCTCTTGCCTCCGACGTTGCCCTCGACTCCCACGTTCCCGTAGGATCCGCCGCTCACCTCCAGCTCTCCGGCCGCAGGACCCTCGCCCCTCCGGGTCACCAGGTTGATGGCACCGCCCAGGGAATTGGGGCCCAGCAGCGAGCCGTTGCCGCTCAGCAGCTCGATCCGTTTGATGTGTTCCAGGGGCAGGAGATCGAAATTGACCTCGGCGGCATCGGGTTCGTTCTGGCGTACCCCGTCGAGGAATACCGAGATCCCCTGGGGGAGACCGGCCGTCGGGCCGGCAAAGAACCCGCGGCTGCTCACGGTGAGCTTGTAGCCAGACCCCATGTCATCGTAGGTCGAGACCCCGCCCTGGCTGGCCAGGGCATCGGCCAGCGTCCGCGGCTCCCAGGCATCGATCTGCTCGGCACTCACGGTCGAGAGCTGGGCCGGAAGGCCGGAGCCGATGGTGGGTCCGGCCACCGGCGCGATCGAGCCCACCACCTCGATGGTGGGAAGCGCCAGAACGCTGTCCTTCCTGGTGCTATCGCGGGGGACCAGGTGAGGAATCGAGGTGGTGTCCGCGGGAGGCTGTTGGGCCCACGCGGGGAATGCGGCCGAGACCCACCAGCCGATAAAGGTCAGTAAGGTTCTCGAACGCATCAGGTGAAGGCCCCCTCCTCGTACGTGGCGGAGACTGGTAGAGACGTACCGCACCGATGGTCAGCGGAGCGGGTAATGCGGGGACGGCTGACGGGGACGGACCTCATAAAGCGCTACCATCATCACGCGATCCGGTGGTACGCCCATCACCAGGAGCCCGTCGTCGGCTGGGCCGCCGCCATCGTAGTCCAGGCAGCAGTGTCGAGTGGTCACCAGACCCTCGGCGGCGGTATCTCCGACGATGAGCTTGGAACCGCGTTCGAATCGGACCACGTCGCCCGAAGTGAGGCTCTGGGAGCCGTCCCGGTCCTCGTAGACGGCGATGTGGCGAACCGCATTCCCGCCCCGTGTCACTACCAGCACCCCATCGTCGAAGCTCCCGCCCCCGTCCAGGTCGTAGCAGCAACGGTCCATGGTGATACCACGCGACTGCTGCCCCACCCAGAGGGCCACCCCCACCGCCGCAACCAGGGCCGCGGCGATGGCCCGGAGGGCGAGCCGGCTGCGGTGCAACGGAGCGACACCCTTCAACGGCTCCTCGCGCCGCAACCGGCCCAGCACCTCCGGAAGGAGCGACGCCCTGGGCCGGAATCGCACGCCACGCAGCGAGGCGTCGAGATCCCGCAGGGCTTCGGGGAACTCCGGATCATGCTTCACGCGGTCATCACCTCTCGCAACCGGTTCAGAGCCCGCCAGAGGCGGGTCCGCACATTCCCCTCGGTCAATCCCAGCATGGCGGCCATCTCCGAAGTATCGAGCCCGCTGCCGTAGCGCAGTCCGATCAACTCGCGATCGGCTTCACCCAGGGTGGCGACCGCATCCAGGAGCCGGCCTACTTCCTCTTCCCGCAGGAGCCGCTCCTCGGGGGAAGGCGCCTCGAATACCAGATCGTGGAGGGCGCCGAGAGGCACGTACTGCCGCAATCGGGTTCGCCGGTGCCAGTCCCCCAGGACGTGCCGGGCAACCGTCATGATCCAGCCCTTGGGCGATCCCTTTTCCGGGTCGAAGCGGTCCGCCGCGCGAATCACCTTGAGAAAGGTCTCGGCGGTCAGGTCTTCGGCCACGTCGGGCTGCGGGACGTGAAACCGGAAGTAGCTGTAGACCGCCACCCCATGCGCCTCATACCACTCCTGGCAAAGCGCTTCCCCCGCCGGTGCAGGCGTTCCGGAGGGGGTCTCGGTTCCGGGGTGGGGACGCGTCACAGGCGATACAGATACGCGCGAACCCCTGGTCTGTCACGGGCAGGTCGTGCGATGGGTGGGGAGATGGGTTGGGCGAAGCGGCGTAAGGTCAAGGCTGGCAATCAAGTATGGCTAGGAGCTTGGAGCTTGGAGCTTGGAGACTTCCTCACCGCTTCCTAGCTCCCAGCTCCGAGCTCCTAGCTTCCTAAAACGCGCTCAGCCCGGTCACCGCCTGCCCCAGAATGAGCGAATGCATGTCGTGGGTGCCTTCGTAGGTGTAGACCGACTCGAGGTTGGCCAGGTGCCGCATCGAGTGGTACTCGGCCAGAATCCCGTTGGCGCCGAGCAGGCGGCGCGCCTCCCGCGCGCACTCGCAGGCC
This sequence comes from uncultured Gemmatimonadales bacterium, assembly GCA_963704015.1. Lineage (GTDB taxonomy): Bacteria > Gemmatimonadota > Gemmatimonadetes > Gemmatimonadales > GWC2-71-9 > DATIWD01. The sequence goes on along the minus strand of CAVPGI010000002.1, from coordinate 342,352 downwards.
ATATTCACGTTGTTGCGCTTGGCCAGCGAGACCTGCTCCGGCGTCATCGTTCCGGCGTCCTTGAGACGGCCCAGCTGGAGGGTCAGGAACTGCGCCTTGGTGATCTCGGTCAGCATGTCGGCCAGTCGTACCTGCTGGATCTGGGTCTGGCCGATCGGGCGGTCGAACATGACCCGCTGCTTGGCGTAGCCCAGCGCCTCGTCGTAGCAGGCCATGGCGGCGCCGATCGCCCCCCAGGCAATGCCGTAACGCGCCTGAGTGAGGCACATGAGCGGGCTCTTGAGTCCCGCCTGACTTGGGCAGGATCGCGTCCTTGGGCAGGTGGACGTCCTCGAGCACGAACTCGCTGGTATCCGACGCCCGGAGCGACAGCTTCCCCTTCTGGTCCTTGGCGCGTGAATCCCTTGGTGCCCGTTGGGCACGATGAAGCCGCGGATCGACTTCGGATCCTCGAGGTCGCCGGTCTTGGCCCAGACCACCGCGACCGTGGCCTGCGAGCCGTTGGTGATCCACATCTTGGTGCCGTTCAGGACCCAGCCGTCCTTGGTCTCCTTGCGCCGTCGTGATCATGCCGCCGGGATTGGAGCCGAAGTCCGGCTCGGTGAGCCCGAAGCAGCCGATCTCCTTCCCCGAGGCGAGGGCCGGGAGCCAGCGGCGCTTCTGCTCGTCGGAGCCGAAGGCGTAGATCGGGTACATCACCAGCGCAGCCCTGCACCGAGGCGAAGGAGCGGATCCCGCTGTCGCCCCGCTCCAGCTCCTGCATGATCAGCCCGTAGGCCACGTTGTTGAGACCGGCGCAGCCGAACTCCTCGGGCAGATTGGCGCCGAGGAGGCCGAGTTTGGCCATGCCGGGGATCGATTCACGCGGGAACCGGCCGTCGACGTAGGCCTCGCCGATGATCGGCATGATGGCCTCGTCGACCCAGGTGCGGACGGTGTCTCGAACCGCCCGCTCCTCCTCGGAGAGCAGCCCGTCGAAGGCGTAGAAGTCGACGCCGGTGAAGCTCGAAGCCATCTATCGAATCCTCGGTTCCGCGCCAGCCTCAGGCACCGGCGGCGACACCATCGGGCTTGGGCGTCGCAGAGGCCGAGGGGCGGGCGAAGCCGGCCATGTCGGCCTTCTTGAAGGCGCGGCCTTCCGCGTCCCATCGCACGAACTCGATCTGGACCCACCCCGGATTGATGCGGACCAGGTTGAACGCCGCGGGCCGGCCGCCGCGGGTGCGCGTGGTGTGCGTTCCGGCGGTACTGACGGGGAGCACGCCGTCGATCTGGCCGGCACCCTCCTGATGATCGTGGCTGCAGAGCACGACGTCCGCACCGAGCGCGAGCAACCGGCGCTGGGCGGTGGCCCACCGCGCCAGCCCCATGCGGCCCGAGATCTCGCCCCGAAGCACGTTGTGATGCACCACTAAGACCTTGGCCGCATCCGCCGGGGCTCCCGAGAAGACCGCTTTGACCCGCGTCACCTCTCGCTTGGGGAGATGGCCCTTCACCGCCATGTCGTTCAGGTTGAACGTCATCGACTTCAATGAGACGCCGTAGCTGGTGAGCATTCCCGCCATCACCAGGTTCGGCAGGACGAGCGTGGGAGCGAGGGTCTCACCAAAGTACCGCCGGTACTTGGTGTACTTGACATCGTTCCCGAAGATGCCGAACGGGCTCCGCCACCATTGCACGTCGTGATTGCCCGGGATGACCAGGGTGGGGATCGGCTTGAGGTGGCGGACCAGCGCGGTGGCCGCCTGGAATTCCCCGTGGCGGGCGCGCTGGGTGAGATCGCCGGAGAGGACTATCGCGTCGGGGCGCAGCCCCGGAAGGAAGGTCTCCAGCTCCTCGACCTGCGCGAGATCGATGTCGCGCCCGAAGTGCAGGTCGCCCAGGTGGGCGATGGTGACCGTGCTCACCAGACCACCTTCACCTTGTAGCGGAGCACGGCATTGCCGCCCGCCGGCACCGAGACCCGGAATCTCGTGATCGTGGACGAGAGCTTCTCTGCCGGTACCGAACTCGAGATCACCGACCATTCCCCGCCCCGTTCCTCCAGGACCTCCACGGTCACGGCCTTGTCCGACGCGTTGGTGAGGGTGACCCGATACTCGGCGGTGGCGCTGGTCTTCCAGAGCCCGGCGCTCACGCTGTCGCGCCGAGTCTGATAGGACAACTGGACTCGCTTGGCCTTGAGGTCGAAGGCATCTCCCGCCGCGACGCGGAGGTCTTCTCCCGCCGGAGTGTGGCCGATGGTGGTCTCGCCCACCAATTGGGCACGACCCGCGCTGTCCGGTTGGTAGAGACGGACCACGCCCCCGGGGAGTGGCCGGTCGCCGAATTCCGTCTTGCGCCCCCGGCTGACCAGATAGGTGATGGTCACCGGGACGTCGGTCTCCTCGCCGTATTGCGGCAGCCCGCCCCAATAAGGAATCAGCCCCCGGACCACATAGCTCTTCTCGTACTTGGCCGAGGCCGGCGTGAAGAGCGCCACGGAGGTAGTGACACCAGGCAGGAACGACACTTTCCCAGGCAGCGAGTACAGGTGGAACTCGCCCACCTTCTCCTCCTCGGCCATGGCGCCCGCGTCTTCCCGGGCCTTGGCGGCATACATGGCCCGTGGCGCCGACGGCTGTCTCATGGCCTGACTGACGTTGCCGGCCAACAACTGCACCTCGGCATTGTCCGCCTTGAGGGTCTGCGAGGTGAGGACAGCGGCGCCGCTCACTTGAGATGAGGTCGTCCCCAGCAGCACCTGGTAGCTCGCGAGCCACTGGGCGCCCGACGTCAGATAGCCCAGGCGCAGCTCCTTCTTGGCGGCGGCACTCTGGAGGGAGAGCGCGGTGAAAGGATCCACCACGACCAGGTCGTCGGGGAAGCGCGGGACCCCCGGCATGCTGAAGGTGATGGAGCCATCGGCCAGCTTGTAACGCTCGGGATCGACGCCCAGCAGGACGGCGCTCACGGTGTCACTGGGGCCGCCGGCCCGGAAGGTCAGCCGGCGACCGACGGCCCGCCGGAGGGTCCCCGCCTGATCGACCGCGCCGTCATAGCTGAGGCCGGTGATCACCACGGTGGTGTCCAGTGAGAAGAGGGTGGCCGGATCCAACGATCCCAGCGAGAGCCGCTGCGTGGATGGGCCCTTGGGCAGCTCCATCGGCAGGGTACGGCGCACCAGCACGCGGCCATCGTTGTAGATGGTGAGACTGGTCTGGGCGGCAAGCCTCGAGAGCGGAAGCGCGAGCAGTGCCACCAGGCCCACGGCCAGACACGGTCGCGCGCTCGCTCCCATCCGGTGCATCCCCTTCGAAAACGGTGTCATGCCTTCTTCTCCGGTCTCCCCATCCATTCCGTGGCGATGCGGCTCGCGATCCGCCGCACGATTACATAGGTCGCCAGCACCGCAATGCCTCCATAGACCCGCGCCAACGGGAGGTCGGTCGGCATCCGCCACCAGATATAGAGCCCGGTCAGGAGGGTCGCACCCAGCGCGATCCGGCTCGACACCTTCCTGGCCCGCTCCGCCACCTGGCGGCGGCAGTCTGGGCAAAGCTCTCCCCAACCGATCCCGGTGACGTGAGTACCGCAGCGGACGCAGGGTACCTCAGGCTGCCAGGCGGCGGGCGACGGCATCGCCGAAATCCCGGGTCGAGAAGGTCCCGCCCAGGTCCCGGGTCCGGACCTTGTCGGCGACGATGGCCTGCTCCACCGCGGTCCGGATGCGATTCCCATGTTTGATCTCGCCCATGTGGTCCAGCATCATGGCGGCGGCCAGCATCTGGGCGGCGGGGTTGGCGATGCCCTTCCCCGCGATGTCGGGCGCGCTGCCGTGCACCGCCTCGAAGATCGAGGCGTGGGTGCCGATGTTGGCCCCCGGCGCCAGGCCCAGCCCGCCGACCAGGCCCGAGACCTCGTCGCTCAGGATGTCGCCGAACATGTTGGTGGTCACCATCACGTCGAACTGCTCGGGCCGGAGCACCAGCTGCATGGCGCAGTTGTCCACGATCAGGTCGTTGGACTCGACCCGCCCCTCGTATTCCTTCTGGATCTGACGGCCCACCTCGAGGAACAGGCCGCTCACCATCTTGAGGATGTTGGCCTTGTGGACGATGGTCACCTTCTTGCGGCCGTGGCGGAGCGCGTACTCGAAGGCGTAGCGGATGATCCGCTCGCAGCCGGCCCGGGTCACGATCGCGGTGGACTCCGCCACGGCGCGGGGGTCGCCGCCGATGGCGATGAAGTGCTCCACGCCGACGTAGAGCCCCTCCAGGTTCTCCCGCACCAGCACGATGTCCACGTCCGTAAAGCGCCCGCCTGGAACGATCGACGTGGCCGGCCGCAGGTTGGCGAACAGCTCGAACTCCTTGCCGCAGCGCCACGTTCACCGAGCGGAACCCGGTGCCCACCGGCGTCGTGAGCGGACCCTTGAGCGCCAGCTTCCGTCGGCGGATGCTCTCGAGGGTCGCGTCGGGCAGCGGGGTGCCGGTGGCGTCCACCGCCGCCATCCCCGGCCAGCTGCTCGTCCCAGTTGAACGTCGAGGCCGGTGGCCTCGAGGACCTTGATCGTCTCCGCGGTGATCTCGGGCCCGATGCCGTCGCCCGGGATCAGGGTGACGTCGTAGCTCATTCCCTGGAGAGCACCAGGACGGCGTTCATCGCCGCCGTGATCGCCCGCTCGGGCGAAGGCCCCAGCCCGGTGGCGACCGTGCGCCATTGAATGTGGCTGGTGCGGGAGTCGGCCACCGCCAGGCTCAACTCCGCGCGATACTGGTCCTCCGGCGCCCGGAAGAATTCGAGCATCGAGGGCACCAGGGCCAGCCGGCCACCCGTCACCGAGGTCAGGGTCCGCAGGTTGGACCAGAGCGGATCCGGCAGATCCTTGATGTGCTCGGAGCGCAACACTGCCTGACCCATACGGTCGGGATCGGCCACCACCCCGGGGTTCCGTTTGGCGATCTGGCGCAGCTCGCGCCGGCAGCAGCCACTCGACCGACGGGGCGCGCGACATCGAGGGCCACGCCGATCAGGGAATCGGTCATCGCCAGCATCTTGGTCCGGTCGTTGAAGGGCGCGCGCTCGGCCAGCGAGTCCTCCGGCAGCACCAGGCTCAGCGGCAACACGCACACCTTCTGCCCCGCCATGGCCTCCGTGGCCAGCGGCTCGGTGATGGGGTACTCCTCTTTCTTCTCGGGCTTGGTCTCGTCCTTCTTCTGGGTGTTGCCGGCGCAGCCGGCGACCAAGAGGACGGCAAGAACGGCCGACGGGAGAGAACGAATCGGCATGCTCGGTAGTCTCGCTAGTGGGAGCTGCGGGATGCGGCCCATCGGGTAGGGAACCTAATGGCGGAGCGAGTACCGGCGAAGGGGCGGGGGGCCAAGGGGGTCTATTCCAGCGACATCCCTCCGTCGACCACGATGGTCTGCCCGGTGACGTGGCGGGCCTCCTCGGAACAGAGAAACGCCACCACGTGGGCCACGTCCTCCGGCTCGGCCACCCGCCCCAGGACCGCGCTCTTCTGGGCCCGCTCGATCACTTCCTTGGGCAGCATCTGCAGCCGCTCGGTCCGGATGAAGCCCGGCGCCACGGCGTTGACGTTCACGTTGGAGGGCCCCAACTCGACCGCCGCCGCCCTGGTGAGCCCCAGCAGCGCCGCCTTGCTCGCCGCGTAGTTGGCCACCCCGAATCCGGGACGGTCGGCCTGATGGGCGCTGATGTTGACGATCTTCCCCCAGTGCTGGCCGCGGATGATCGGCGCCACCGCCCGGATGCAGTTGAAGGCGCCGGTGACGTTGGTGGCCAGCACCTCGGACCAGGCCTCGTCCGAGAGCCGCCAGAGGGCGCCGTCCATGGCGATGCCGGCGTTGTTGACCAGGATGTGGACGGTCCCGAACCGGACCTTGACGTCCTGCACGAAGCGGTCGACCGCGTTCCGGTCGCGCACGTCGCAGCGCGCCGCGTAGACGTTGGCGCCCAGCGCCGCGCAGGCGGTCTCGGTGAGCAGCGCCTGCTCGGTCACCGCCCGGCCCGGCAGCTCCACAAAGCAGAACGCCAGGTCGCAGCCCAGCCGCGCGAACTCCATCGCGATGCTGCGGCCCAACCCGGTCGCGCCACCGGTGACGACGACGACCTTGCCCCGAAACCCCGCCGAGGGACTCTGCGGCTGGAGCTGCTCCGCGACCGCGCCCGACCCCTCGCTCCCCGCTTCCTCCCAATCAGGGTCTTCGCCGTAATGAGAGCTGGAGGGCATGAGGGGGTGAACCTACGGGCCGCCCGGAGCGAGGGCAAGGAGAGCCGAGCGCCTGGCCGTGCGCCTCCTGACCCCTATTTTTCTCCGATGCGCTTCCTCCTCTGGGTCGCCATCGGGCTGGTCGGATCGGCCGCCTGGGGCATGCTGGCCCTCCACCGCGGCGAGACCATCAGCGCCGCCTGGCTGCTGCTGGCGGCCGTGGGGACCTACCTGATCGGCTACCGGTTCTACAGCCGCTTCATCGCCGACCAGGTCTTCGCCCTCGACGACCGGCGCGCCACACCGGCGGAGCGCCTGGAGAACGGGCGCGATTTCGTGCCGATCGCCCAAGTGGGTCCTCTTCGGCCACCACTTCGCCGCCATCGCCGGCGCGGGGCCCGCTGGTGGGTCCGGTGCTGGCGGCGCAGTTCGGCTACCTCCCCGGGACGCTCTGGATCGTCTTCGGCGTGGTGCTGGCCGGCGCGGTCCAGGACTTCGTCATCCTCTTCGGCTCGATCCGGCGCGACGGCAAGTCGCTGGGCCAGATGGCCAAGGAGGAGATCGGCCCGGTCACCGGGCTGGCGGCCATGGTGGCGGTGCTCTCCATCATGATCATCCTGCTCGCGGTGCTGGCGCCTGGTGGTGGTCAATGCGCTCGAAGGGAAGCCCCTGGGGCCTGTTCACCATCGCCTGCACCATTCCGATCGCGTTCCTGATGGGCTTCTGGATGACGGTCTGGCGGCCAGGGCAAGACCCTCGAGGCCTCGGCGATCGGCGTGGTCCTGCTGCTGCTGGCGCTGGCGGGCGGGCGCTATGTCGCGGTGAGTCCGGCGCTGGCGCCCCTGTTCACCCATGCCGGCCTCACGCTCGCCTGCGCTCCTGATCGGCTACGGCTTCGTGGCCAGCGTGCTGCCGGTCTGGATGCTGCTCTGCCCGCGCGACTACCTGTCGACCTTCATGAAGATCGGGACCATCGTGCTCCTGGCGCTGGGCATCCTGGTCGTGCTGCCGCCGCTCAAGCTGCCGGCCCTCACCCGGTTCGTCGACGGCACCGGCCCGATCTTCGCCGGCAAGGTCTTTCCGTTTGCGTTCATCACCATCGCCTGCGGCGCGATCAGCGGGTTCCACGCGCTGATCGCCTCCGGCACCACCCCCAAGATGCTGCGCCGCGAGCGCGACGCCCGCCTGATCGGCTACGGCGGCATGCTCATGGAGTCCTTCGTGGCCGTCATGGCGATGTGCGCCGCGGCGGTGCTCGACCCCGGCGTCTACTTCGCGATCAACGTCCCCGCTGGCCGGACTGGGCGGCACGGCGCAGACCGCGGCGGAGGCGATTCGGGGGTGGGGATTCACGCGTCACCCCCGAGCAGATGATCGGCGCTGGCCGCCTCGATGGGAGAGACCACCCTGCTGGGCCGCACCGGCGGGGCGCCGTCCCTCGCGGTGGGCATGGCGCAGATCTTCAGCGGCGCCACTCGGGCAACACCTGGCCGCGCTCTGGTACCACTTCGCCATCATGTTCGAGGCGCTGTTCATCCTCACCACCATCGACGCCGGCACCCGGGTCGGCCGCTTCATGCTGCAGGAGTTGGCCGGACACGTCTGGAGTCCGCTGGGCCGGACCTCCTGGTATCCGAGCACCATCCTCGCGTCCGGCACTGGTGGTCGCGGCGTGGGGCTATTTCCTGGTTCAGGGCGTGACCGATCCGTTGGGCGGCATCAATTCGCTGTGGCCGCTGTTCGGCATCAGCAACCAGCTGCTGGCGGGCGTGGCCTTGAGCGTGGCCACCACCCTGATCATCAAGAGTGGTCAAGGCGCGTTACGCCTGGGTGACTCTGCGGCCCGCTGGTCTGGCTCCTGGCCGTGACCCTGACCGCCGGCTATCTCAAGATCTTCTCCCCCGCGCCCCGATTGGGGTTCCTGGCCCACGCGGCCGAGTCCGCATCCCAGATCCAGGGCGGAAGCCTGGATCCGGCCATCGGCGCCCGGCTGATCTTCAACGATCGGCTGAACGCCACGGTGGCGGCGGGATTCATGATCGTGGTGGTCCTGGTGGTGGTATCATCGGTCCGTGAGTGGCTGCTGGTGCTGCGCGGCCGGAAGCCGGCCCTCACCCGGGAGACCCCGTTCATCCAGTCGGCGTGGAGCACCTGATGCGGAACCTCTGGCGTCGGATCCGAAGTGCGCTGGTCCGGTTGAGCGGCATGCCGGACTATGAGCGCTATCTCCTCCACTGTCGCAACCGCCACCCCGATCGCCCAGTGCTGAGCGAGTCGGCGTTCTTCCGCGAGTATCTCGAGCGTCGCGCTGCCGCCGGCCCTACCCGTTGCTGTTGAGCCCGATGTCGAGAGGTACGAAGGTGGGGGTCGCACTGGGGATCGCCGCGGTGGTCGGCCTGGCCGTGGCGCTACGCGGTGTCACTCTGTTGCCGGCTTCGATCGCGCTGGGTCCCTGCATCAAGGATTGGACCGCCAAGCCATCCTGGTCGCCGAGGCTGAGTCCGCTCGCCAGTGTCAGCTTCGAGGTCGGCGGCCGACCGGCCAAGATCTGCTACGGCCGCCCGTCCGCCCGAGGGCGCGTGATCTACGGGGTGGTGGTGCCCTACGACAGCCTCTGGCGCACCGGCGCCAACGAACCCACTCGACTCTACACGGCGGGCCCCATCCGCGTCGCCGGCATCCTGCTGGGACCGGGCCGGTACTCTCTCTACACCCGTCCCGCTCAAGGGCCCTGGACCGTCTTCCTCAACCGATCGACGCTCCACTGGGGCAAGGATCTTTCGCCCGCGGTCCGAAGCCAGGAAATCGGCCAGGCGACCGTACTTCCCCAACGGCTGCCCGAGCACGTCGAGACCTTCACCCTCGGCGTCGAGGCCGTGGGAGATACCGTGAACCTGAGACTGGATTGGGAGCGTACTCGAGTGGTGGTGCCGATCACCCCGCCGTAACAGGGCTCTACTTCTCTTCCCTGCTTAGAATCGCCCGTGCCGGCTCGTTGTCCGCGTAGACCCGCCACTCCGTCACCAGGTCGCCACGAATCGTGGCCCGCGCCGCCCAGGGAATCGACCACCGATTGGTGGGAAGCAGCCTCCCGCCGGTTCGGATCGTTCCCTTCGCCGCGCCGAAGAGCCCGACGTCGTGTCCCTCCTGCATGACCTGGGTGACTTCGATGGTGTAGTCGGGGACCATCTCGAAATACTGCAGCCAGCCCTTCCGCAACCGCTCCCTCCCCCGAACCACCTCGCCCAACCCGTCGACCAGCCGGTGATCCTCCGACATCAGACTCATCAGCCCGGGGACATCGTGCCGGTTGATCAACTCGACGAACAGAAGCGCCAGGCTCATGGCCGGACTCACGGTATGTTCGCCGGTCCGAGAGAAGCTCTGACGTCGGGGCGGAGGCGGCATCGAGGTGATTCTGGGGCGCGGGACCGGGCCCGTCAATCCGCCGGCCTGGCCCTCAGGGGCACCTCAGGCCTCGCCGGCCGGCGCGATCAGGAACCAGGCTCCGGCCGCGACCAGCACGGCCAGAGCGGAGATTCCCAGCGCGACCGGCCCGCCCTTCCACTGGTAAACCGCTCCGAAGAACACCGCTGCCGGCAACGCGGCGAGTCCGGTCACCGCGTGATACCCCCCGAATCCCCGGCCGGTGCGGACCGGGGCCAGGCGCGCCACCAACAGACGTTCCGAGGACTCCGATAGCCCCGCGACCAGGCCCAACGCCAGAAAGGCCGCGATGGCGGCCGCGCTGGTGTGCGCTGCGGCCAGCGCCCAGGCCACGGCCGCGAACATCACGCCCCCACTAGCCACCGCGCCACGCGGCCCCATGGTGTCGCCCAGCCAGCCGCCGGGATAGGACGCCACCGTCCGCACCACGTGCAGCGCGGCCCAGACCAGCGGAATGAGGGGAATTGCGGTACCCAGGTCCTGGAGTCGGAGCAGCAGCAGGGTCTCGGGCATCCGGAAGAGCGTGAGCGCCGCCAGGGCGAGCACCGGGGCCCAGAAGACTCGGCCGGTCGCATCGGCCTTGGGGGTTTCCTTCCGAGGCGTGGCCGGGCCTGAGGTTTCGCGCAGTACCACGTAGAGAATCGCGAACGCGACCAGCCCCGGAAGCGCGCTCCATCCGATCACGCTTCGGACGTCCGCGCCACGCTGAAGGAGGGCCCAGGCCGCCAACGAGCCCAGCACCGCGCCGAAGTGGTCGGCGGCGCGGTGAAACCCGAAGGCGCGGCCCTGGAGCGCGGGGAGGGTCACTTCGGCGATGACCGCGTCGCGCGGGGGCGTCCGGATCCCCTTCCCCACTCGGTCGATCACCCGGAACCCGATCACCTGCCACGCCGCGTTCGCCACCGAGATCAACGGGCGGACCAGCACCGCCGTGAGATACCCGCCGAGGATGAGTGGGCGTCTCCAACCCGGGCGGTCGGCCAGCCATCCACTCACCCACTTGGTGAGCGCGGCGGTGAGATCGGCGGCCCCGTCCAGGGCTCCCAACGACGTCGCGCTGCCACCCAGCGTGCTCGTGACGAAGGCGGGCAGGAGCGGGTAGATCATCTCGCTCGCGAAATCATTGAAGAGAGAGACGACCGACAGCCCCTTGACCGTTGGGGGGATGGAGGAATCGGTGACGGACGCCCCCGGGCCGCTCACCATTTCACTCATGATGTATCATCCTCCGCACTCACCCATCATTCGCCAATCGGCAATCGGCAATCGGCATTCGGCATTCCCGGGCTCCCTCATTCCTCCATTCCTCCATTCCCTCATTCCCCCATTCCCCTATTCCTCGACCCCGAGCCCCATGCCCCAGCGGATCAGCGAGACCGGAAGCCCTCCGTAGCTCAGGAATTCCCGGTGAAAGTCGTGCAGCGAGAAGGCTCCGCCTTCGCGGGCGCGATAGTCGTCCCGGAGGCGCAGGATTTCGCGCCGGCCCACCGCGTAGCACAACTGGTAGGTCGGCATGGCGCAGTAGCGGCGCACTTCGGCCTGGGCCCGGGGACGGTCCATGGCCACGCGGTCGACCAATAGATCGACCGCCTCGAGCGGCGTCATCCCCAACGTGTGGAGCCCCACATCCACCACGATGCGGGCCGCCCGCCAGAGCAGGTGGACCTGCTGGAAGAGGCGCTCCTCGGGCGTGGAGAAGAATCCCTCTTCCGCCATCATCTCCTCGCAGTAGAGCGCCCAGCCCTCAACGGTCAAGGGAGTCCAGGTAAAGCGCCTGACCTCGGCGGGAAGGCCCGAGGCGGAGGCGAGCTGGAGGTGGTGGCCGGGAAAGGCCTCGTGGACCGCCGTGACCGCCAGCTCGTGGGACGAGAGCCCGTTCGCGGCGGGGCGCTGCTGCGGGGTGACCAGGAAGGTCCCGTTCCGGACCGGCTCGTAGGGGCCGGGCCGCTCGTAGGCCGCGGTCGGCACCAGCGCCCGCAAGAAGGCCGGCGTGGCGACCACATCGAGATCGACCGGGGGGAACGGGGCCAGCCCTCGGGAACGCACGAACTCTCGGGCCCGGGCCACCGCGTCCGCGTAGGCGCCCACCAGGTCCGGAGGCGCCGGGCTTCCCTCCCGAAGGCCCTGGACCAGATCCCGCCACGATCGGCGCGGGTCGATGCGGGCCGCCAGCGCGACCACCGAGGCCTCCACCTCGTCCAGCAGATGCAGACCGTAGCGGTGCAGCTCCGGAGCACCGGCCCGCAAGGCATGCTCGAAGTGCAGCCGGCGGTTGAACTGATCCTCTCCCACGGCGAACGACTGTCCGTCGGGATGGGGCCGGAACTCGGTGCGAAGCGCCTCCTCGAAACGCTCCAACGCGGCGCTGGCCGCTTCCACCGCGACGGCGCCGGCCTTGGCCAGGTCAGGATCGGCAGCGCTGATGAGAGCGGCCGTTTCCGCCACCAGGACCCGGCCACCCCGGTTCATCAGGATCGCCGACTCGAGGAAGACGGCGGGCGGATCCTTGAGGGTCTCTCGCGCCGCGGCGAGAAACGCCGGGGCCGCCTCGAGCCTCCCGATCAGCGCCTGGGCGCGGGCCCGATCGGGCGGGCCCGGACGCCTGAGCAGACCGTAGAGACCCTCGAGGAAATGGCCGAGCCAGAATCCCGGATTACGGACCTGCGGACGCTCGTGCTCGAACCGGAACAGGGTGACGCGGATTTCATCGAGGAACGCGGTGCGGTCGATCTCTTCCTGGGTATCCTCGATCTCCAGCGACTCGACCGCGCCGGCCACCGACCGGAAGGCCGCCAGGTGTGTCCCCATGGACTGGGCGTCATAGGCGCCGAGCCGGTGGTCCTGGGTAGAGAGCCCCGCGATGGTGGCGGAAACGGGATCGAAGTGCCAGCGGAGGTCGAGGTACGAGCGGTACAGCTCCTCAGTGACGGACATCGGCCGCGGGATCGCCGAGGCGCGCGGCCTCGACCAGCCGGTGGCACTCCTCGTCGCTGAAGGTATGGGTCGAGCGTTTGGCGGCCTGGAACAGCGCCTGGGTGACCTGCTCGTTCTCCGGGTCGTAGCCGTGCGTTTCCAGCCAGTACTTCACATTGGAGATCCCCGACAGGGGCGAGACCTCGATCCGTTGGCGCAAGCCGAACTCGCCGGCGGGAATGCTGGAATAGATCCGGTCTGCCAACCAGGTGTCCCCCTTCTTCCGCGCCTTGATGATCGCGGCGGCGTGCACCCCGGTCCCGGTTCGAAAAGCGTCGGCGCCGACCACGGGGTAGTTCACCGGAATGGTGACCCCCGTGGATTCGGCCACCAGCCGGCAGTACTCGGGCAGCCGGGACACGTCGTGCCGGTGCGTGCCCAGCAGCGCCAGGTTGACGATCAACAGATCCATCTCCGCATTGCCCACGCGCTCGCCCACCCCCAGGGCGGTGCCGTGGATCCGGTCGGCCCCCGCCTCGATGGCGGCCAGACAATTGGCGACGCCGAGCCCCCGGTCGCGGTGGCCGTGCCAGTCGATCTTCACCGATTCGCCGGAGGGCCGGACGATTTCTTCTCGGACGAACCGAATCAATGCCTTGACGCCCGCCGGCGTGGCGAAACCGGTGGTGTCGGCCAGACAGATGCGGCGCGCGCCCCAGCGGATCGCGCTGCCGTAGAGGGCGAGCAGCGTCTCCGGACGGGCGCGGGTGGTATCCTCGGTGACGTACATGACCGGAAGCCCGTGGCGAACCGCGAAGGTGACCGCCTCCTCGCTGACCCGCAGCATCTTATCCAGGGTCCAGTCTTCCACGTACTGCCGGATGGCGGAGGAGCCGATGAAGGTGGCGACCTCGATCGGGAGACCGATGGCCTGCGACACCGTCACGATCGGCTCGATGTCCTTGACCACCGTCCGCGCGGCACAGTTGGGAAAGAGCTTCATGCGATTGGCGGCGATCTCGCCGGCCAGCACCCGCACCTGCTCCACCGCGCGGGGCCCGGCCCCCGGGAGCCCGATGTCCGCCGAGGCGATGCCCAGATCCTCCATCAGATGCAGCAGCCGGATCTTGGCCTCCATCGGCGGATCCTGGACCGAGGGGGACTGGAGGCCGTCCCGCAGGGTCTCGTCGTTGAGCTCGACGCGCGCCTGCGTCCAATCGAATGGATCTTCGGCGCGGTTCCAATCGTAGATCAGGTCGGCTTCCAGCATGGGTGTAGTGTTGCGGGGTCGGTACCCAGCGTCAAGCGCACCGCACTCACCCGGTTGCCCGCCCGCGTTAGATTGTCGCGATGCCTCCGACCTCCCCCCTCGAACTTGACCAGGCCACCATGCAACGGCTCGGGCGCCAGGTGGCCGATCTGGTCGCGGCGCACCTGGCCAGCCTCCGCGACCAGCCGATCCGCATCCCGCTTCCGCCGGACCAGTTGTCCACCCTGCTCGCGAGCCCGCCTCCCGAGCAGGGACGGGACTTCGACGAATTGCTGGCCCTGCTCCAGACCCGCGTCTTCCCCTATCACCAGCGCGAGCCGCATCCGGGCTACCTGGCCTTCGTCCAGGGCTGTCCCACCTTTCCCGCCGTCCTGGGCGACTGGCTGGCCACCGGCTTCAACTTCTTCGCGGGCGCCTGGGCCGTGTCGCCTGGCCCCAACGCGCTGGAGGTCCTGGTCCTCGATTGGTTCCGGCAATGGCTCGGATGTCCACCCGGCACCAGCGGCCTCCTGACCTCGGGCGGATCCGCGGCCACGCTGACAGCCGTGATCGCCGCGCGTCACACCGTCGTGGGGGACGATCCATCGCGGATTCCTCGAGCTGGTGCTCTACACCTCGGAGCAGGCCCACTCCTCGGTGATCCGCGCCGCCTGGATCGCCGGCGTGAGCCGGAACCAGGTTCGCCTGCTCCCAGTCGACGACCAATGGCGTATGGAGCCGGGTAGCCTGTCTGCAGCGATCGCCGCCGACCGCTCGGCGGGGCTGCTCCCCCTGATGGTGGTCGGGACGGCGGGCACCACCAATACCGGCTCGGTCGATCCCCTTCCCGCGCTCGCCAGGCTCTGCGGCACCGAGCGACTGTGGCTCCACGTGGACGCGGCCTACGGCGGGTTTACTGCCCTCACCCCAAAGGGCAAGCAGAGCTTGGCAGGGATCGAGCTGGCCGACAGCGTCACTCTCGATCCCCACAAGTTCCTGGCGGTCCCCTTCGAGTGTGGTTGCCTGTTGGTGCGGGACCCGCGACGCCTCGAGGAAGCCTTTCGGATCTATCCGGACTATCTCAAGGACCACGAGCCCCGAAGCGGGGAGGTGAACTTCGCGGACCGCGGCGAGCAACTCACCCGGTACGCCCGCGCGATCAAGGTCTGGCTGGGGGTGAGCTACTACGGCACCGAGGCCCTGGGTGGGGCCATCGCCGAGGCCATCGCGCGCGCGGAGTACGCGGAGGCGATCGTCCGGAACAGCCCCGAGCTCGAAGTGATGGCCCCGGCCCGATTGGGTATCGTCTGCTTCCGCGCCCATCCCTCGGGTTGGGAGCCGGGCGAAGCGCTGGACGACTTCAATCGCCGGGTGCTGGAGCGGGTCAACGACGGTGGGCAGTACCTGCTCTCTTCGACGCGCCTCAAGGGCGCGTTCTCTCTCCGGATCTGCACCCCTGGGTTTCGCACCACGCGAGCCGACATGGAGGCGGTGCTGGGTCAGGTCGTCGCGGCGGCACGCCGCGAACAGTGACGGCTCTCTCCGACCCGGCCCGCTACCCCATCACTCGGCCGTCACCTCGCTGTCGTGCCCCAGCGCCACCCGCCCCTTGAGCCCCCGCGCGATCACCCGATCGCCCAGCATCGAGTGATGCAGATGGACCCGGACCAGCTCGCTGTCCCTTCCCACCAGCACGTGCTGCAGGCTGCTGTCCGAGATGCGGGTCCCGGGCTCCAGCGGTCACGTTGGGGCCGATGGTGCTCCGCTCGATCTTGACGTTGTCCTCGATCAGCACCGGGTCGTGAATGCGTGACCCCCGGGAATTCCTTACGGCGCGCGGCACCCTTTCGGAGCAGGATCTCGTTGGTCTCGAGCAGCGTGTCGAGCTTCCCGCAGTCATACCAGCCCTGCACCTCGGCGGTGAGGATCTTCTTGCCCTGCTCGATCATCCACTGGAAAGCGTCGGTCAGGTAGAACTCGCCCTTGTTGGGCGGCTGAGCCAGCGTGTGATCGATCCCCTTCCAGAGACTGGCCACGTCGCGGATGTAGTAGAGGCCAATATTGGCCAGCTTCGAGATCGGCTCGGAGGGCTTCTCCACGATCCGGGTCATGTAGCCGTCCCGGTCGGTCACCACCACGCCGAAGCGCTGGTAGTCCTCGACCTCCTTGGCCCAGATGATTCCGTCCGCCTGGCTGCGATTGATCAGCGTGAGGTCGGCCTCGAAGACCGTGTCGACGAAGATGATCAGCACCGGCCCGGTCACGTAGGGCCGCGCGAGGTTCACCGCCCCCGCCGTCCCGTCCTGGACCTTCTGCTCGATGAAGCGGCTGGGAATCGGGTAGCGGTTTCGGGCGTACTCCTCGATCTGCTCCTTGAGATGGCCGGTGATGAAGATCAGCTCCCGGACGTCGAGGCCCGCCAGCCGGTCCATGACCCAGTCCATCACCGGCCGGCCCGCCACCTTGAGCAGCGGCTTGGGCACCAGATGGGTGTGTGGACGCAGACGGGTCCCCTTCCCCGCCAGGGGAATGATCACCTGCATCATCAACTCCTTCCGTAGCGATCGCTCAGGCGGACCAGGTCGTCCAGCTCGGGAGTCGAGGCCTCGAGCACGTCGCTGTCCACCACGGCCTCGATCTGATGCACCAGCTTGGCGGGGATGTGCGCGGTCTCCCCCGGTTTGAATCGCCGCTCCACCAGCTGCTCGCCGGGTCGGGTCCGGAGAATCAGCTCCCCGCGCAGCACGTGCAGCGTCTCGTCCTTGAGATTGTGGTACTGCAGGCTCAGGACCTGACCCGCGTTGACGTGCAGGATCTTCCCCACGTATCGGTCGGTCCGGGCCCAGACCAGCTCGTACCCCCAGGGCTTCTCTACGCGATAGGGAACCTCAGGCATCAGGCCTCCACCGGTCGCAGGAGCAGCGACGACGGGATGGTGACACAGGCGCGCACGCAGATCCCGCACCCCACGCAGCCCTCGATACGAATCACCGGGTGTCCCGCCTCGTCCACCGCGATCGCTCGCTCGCCGATCGGGCAGACCGTGGCACAGACGCCGCAGGGCTTGCCCTGGAAGGTGATGCAGCGCTCGGCCACCAGCTCCAGCGCGCCCAGACGATATCCCTCCCAGCCGTGAGCCGGCATGGTGAGAGCGCCGGTAGGACAGGCCCGGACGCAGGGCATATCGGGACAGACCGTGCAGGGCTGTTTATCGGGGTCGATGTAGGGCGTCCCCGCCGCCAGCCCGCCTTCGGGCCGCACCTGGATGATCGCATGGGGAGGACAGACCGGCAGACAGTCCCCGCACCGGGTGCACGCCGTGAGAAACTCCATCTCGGACAGCGCGCCCGGGGGGCGGAAATAGCGCTTCGGCGCCACCCGCGCTTCGGTGGACTCGATCGTCCGTTCGATCCACTCGCCGATCGTCGTGCGGAGGAAGTCGCGACGGTCCGCATCGGGGCGGAACATGGCAGAAGTATAGACGAGAAGGGCGCCGGGACGGCAAGGCCGGAAGCGCCCTCCCGTCCTGGGCCCCACAGGAATCGTTGGCTAGGTGGCGAGCAGCTTCCGGCGCAGCACCGTGACCCGGCGACGGATCGAGCCGTCGTACACCCGGCCGCCCATCCGGACCACGACACCGCCGATCAGGGTCGGCTCGGTCTCGAAGTGGGCGATGACATCCTTCTCCGTGATCCGCTCCAGCGCCTTGGTGATCTGGGTCTTGAGCGCCGCGTCGGCCGGGCTCGCGGTGGTGACCCCCGCGCGGATCCGGTTGAGCTTGAGATCGAGCAGCGCGTTCAACTCGGTGGCCGTCTCACGGAACCACCCCTGCCGCCCGCGTTTGACCATCGCCTTGATGAAGAGGATGAACTCCTTGGGCGCGCCCTGGAGGGCCCCGGCCAGGATCTCGCTCTTCCTGGTCTTCGTGATGCGGGGAGACATGAGCACGGCTTCGACCTTGGGACTGGTCTCCACCACCCCCGCCAGCGCGTCGAGCAGATCCGCGTGCACGGCCGTCTGGCCGCTCTTCTCACCCAGAGCAAACAGCGCCTCGGCGTAGTTCCGCGCGATGGCGACGGGCCTCAATGCTGGGACTCCAGCGTGTTCAGGTAGTTCATCACCAGCGTGCGGTCGGCCTCGCTGTCGAGCCGCTCGCCGACCAGCTTGACCGCCGCCGCCAGCGAGAGATCGACCGCCTCGCGGCGCAGCTCCTGCAACGCGCGATCGCGCTCCTCTCCGATTTCCCGCCGGGCCCGATCCAGCAGCTCCTCCTGCTCCTGGCGGGTCTTCTCCAGCGCCACCTCGCGTTCCTTCTCGATCGTGACCTTGGCCTCGGCCAGCATGCTCTGCGCCTGGGACCGGGCCTCCGCCAGCAGCTTGCGCTGCTCCTCGGCCGTTGCCTTGGCCTCGGCATTGGCCTGCTCCGCCTCGGCCAGCTGCTTGGCGATCTGCCGCTCCCGCTCCTCCGTGGCCTTGAGAATGGCCGGCCAGGCGAACCGCTTGAGAACCAGGAAGAGCACGATGAAGACGACCCAGGTCCAGAAGAACAGCCCGAAATTCACCTCGAAGGGCGAGGCCGGACCTGCGTGGCCGGCGGCCTCGCCTTCTTGAAGCAGCGCCCCAATCACGGGAAGCATCGGGTTACGCGATCAGCTTGAAGAGGAGAGCGAACACCAGCGCGATGATCGTGGCGCCCTCGAGCAGCACGGCGAACAGCAGCGCGGCACCGCGGATTTCCCCGCTGCCTCCGGCTGGCGGGCGATCGCCTCGGCCACCTGGCCGCCGATCCGGCCCAGGCCGATCCCGGCGCCGACGACGGCGAGCCCGATGCCGATGCCGGCGCCGAGCAGCGCGTTGGTGTTCTTGGCGGCGGCCACCGCGTCACCCGTGGCCTGCAACAGCGCGAGCACGTGCATGATCAGAGTCCTTTGCGTCTCGGGGAGATGGCGAGGTATCGCGCCTCCCGCCGGATCGACCGCGTCTCCCGCGCAGCGACCCTCGCGGCGGCCCGCCATCGGTCCAGTGGACCAGCGGGCGTCATCCGCCATCCGGCGGATTACCGGTCCCGGGGGCCGAGGCGGGCCCGGCGGGACCAACGGCGCCTAATGCTCGTGCTGCATCAGCCCGATGAACACCGCCGCTCAAGCAGCGCGAACACGTACGCCTGCAGCAACGCCACGAACAGCTCCAGCAGCATGATCGCCCATGACCAGCACGGCGGTCACGATGCCGATGGCCCAGTTCCAGATGCTGAGCGAGCCGAACAGGAAGATGATCCCGAACAGCGACAGGATCACGAAGTGGCCCGCCGTCATGTTGCCGAAGAGACGGACCGCCAGCGCGAACGGCTTCACCAGCTTGCCGATGATCTCGATCGGCGCCATGACGATCGACATCGCCGTCGCCCCCGCCCCGGACATGCCCGGCACCTGCGGGAAGATCGTCCGCAGGTAGCCCTTGGCACCGAGCTTGATCATGCCGCCGATCTCGATCACCAGGAAGACCAGGATCGCGAGCGCGCCGGTCACGGCCAGGTTGCCGGTGGCGGACGCGCCCCAGGGCAGCAGGCCCAGCAGGTTGGCGTAGAGGATGAAGAAGAAGAGCGTCATGATGCAGCGGCGCGAACCTGGGGCCATCCTCGTGGCCGATGTTGGCGATGGCGATGTCGTTCCGGACGAAGAGCACCAGGCCCTCGATCGCGTCGGCGAACCCCTTGGGCGCCTTCTCGCCGGCTCCCTGCCGGCGCAGCGCGCGGCCCGCCAGCCACATGGTGAGAAACACCAGAATGGCCGCCACGAACAGAAAGACCACGTGCTTGGTGGGAGACAGATTGATGGTCCAGGGCCCGATGTGCGTGTCCGGCCACCGGGGCAGGTGGATGGTGCCCAAGGGGTAGAGGTCGATCGCCCACGCGTCCGCCGTGTGGTGGAGGACCATCTCGCCGATATCGGGGGCCTGCATCATCAGAGGCGTCGTAGCTCCAGGAAGAGCAGGGGAACCATCACCCCGAGGAAGCCAAGCCCGGTCGGGAGAGGCGGGAAACGCTCCCGATCGACCACCACCGCGACACCCACCAAAACCACACCCAGCAGGCGGAGTCCCATCCCGATTCCCCACCGCCCCACGAATCGCCTGAAGGAAGCCTCGCGGACCGGAGCGAGGATCCCGACCGCCGTCGCCTGGAGCCCCGTCGCCACCGCGCCCATCATGAGCCCCGGTAACAAAGCCGGCTCGCCCCAAACCTGATAGAGCACGACGGTGACCAGCGCCGTAAGCCCCAGGCCGATCCACGCCATTCTCACGGCCCCCCTCCCCCCCGTCCCGCCTCCCGCTCTTTCCGCTTGCGCCGGGCCCGGACCTCGTCTTCCATCAACTCTCGATAGACGCTCAAGAAGCTCAGCCCGGCCCCCAGCAGGGTCCCCACCACCGTCCCCAAAGGCGTGATCCCCAGCCACCGGTCGAGTCCCACCCCGCCCAAGGTGAATAACACCACACCCGCGGCGAACTTAAGTCCCAGCGCGAAGTACCGCTGGCCAGCCGCCAGCCCTTCCTCCGGGCCGGTTCAGACCCCATAAAACGCCGGCAAAACTACCCGTTTGTGAAATTTTTCGCAAGCAACTGAAGGGCCTCCGAGGTTGCCTTAGCTGGCTCGGGCGGGCTACCCTCCATGCCCTCAACTGCGCTACTCTCAAGGCCCTGAGAGGATCTGCCGACCATGTCTCCTGCCAACCCCCAGTCACCGACGATGTCGCCCTCCTGGACCAATTGGGCCGGGCCGTAGGTGCCCTCCGGGAGCAGGTCGGCCGCCGGATCGTCGGGCAGCAGGAGGTAGTGGACGGCGTCCTCACCGCCCTTCTGGGCGGGGGACACGCGCTCCTGGTCGGCGTACCCGGGCTCGCCAAGACGCTCCTGGTCTCCACGGTCGCCGAGGCGACTTCGGCCTCTCATTCAGCCGGATCCAGTTCACTCCCGATCTGATGCCCAGCGACATCACCGGCACCGAAATCATCGAGGAGGACCTCACCACCGGCCGGCGCGCCTTCCGGTTCGTCCGGGGCCCGGTGTTCGCCAACGTGGTCCTGGCCGACGAGATCAACCGGACGCCGCCCAAGACCCAGGCCGCTCTGCTCCAGGCCATGCAGGAGCACCAGGTCACCGCCGGTGGCGAACGACCTATTCCCTGCCCGAGCCGTTCTTCGTGCTCGCCACCCAGAATCCCGATCGAGCAGGAAGGCACCTACCCGCTGCCCGAGGCGCAGCTCGACCGCTTCATGCTCGAGCTCCGGGTCGGCTACCCCAGCCGTACCGAAGAGGAAACCATCGTCGAGCAGACCACGGGGGCGCGTCAGGCCGAGCTCCGCCGGTGCTCGACGCCGAGACCGTGGTGGCCATGCAGTCCCTGGTGCGGCGGATCCCCGTCTCCGAAGGCCTGGTCCGCGCCGCGGTGACCCTGGCTCGGCGCACTCGTCCCGATGACCCCGAGGCCCCGGCCTTCATCCGGGAGTACGTGGACTGGGGCGCCGGCCCGCGCGCCTCGCAGTATCTGGTGCTGGGCGCCAAGGCCCGCGCCGCGTTGAGCGGCCGGCCGATGGCGGATCTCGACGACGTGCGGGCGGTGGCCCCGGCCGTACTGCGCCACCGGATGGTCACCAATTTCGCCGCCGAAGCCGCCGACCGGAACAGCGAAGACATGGTGAACGAGCTGGTGAGTGCAGGAGAGTGGCTCACCCAATAGCCACTCTCCGACGCACTCGCCTCAGTACGGAAGGTGGATCAGGTCCCCGTTGGGGATCACCGAATATCCGGGAGAGAGCAGCACCCCGCCGGCCTGATCGACCAGAGCGGCATCCACGAACAGCACCGCGATGTACTGGCCGGTGTTGGAGCCGGAAGTGATGATGTTGCCTTGGGGGTCGCGGATGGAGACGGTGCCGGCGTTATCCGCCGTGATGGTCGCCACGGCCTGCCCCCCCAGGGTGACGGAGATGTCGGCCCCGGTGATGTTCTGACCCGCCTGATTGACTACCCCGCCGAAGTAGTACACGACGTTCTCCGGCTGTTTCAGCTGACTGAAGGCCACCTGAAAATCGGAGCAGGCCACGATGGTCTGCCCGGTGCAGGCGGTCTCCGAGCCGTCCTGGACGAAGTAGTGCTCGGCTATGCCGTCGTGGCTGAGGTCGACGTTGAATTGGGAGAGGTTGACTCTCACGCGGCTGCTGTCATTGGCGACTTCGAAGGGCGACAAGACAAAGGTGATCGCCCCTCCCGCCGATGCCACCGATCCCGATGCTCCGCCCGAGACCAGAGTCGCGTCCTGCGTGTAATTGAGCGTGTAGGTGCCGTAGCTGGTGGATCCCTCGAAGATCGAGAAGTTCAGCAGGCCACTGCCCGCCGGGCCGTTGATGCCGGCATCCGTCATGTCGAGCTTGGCCACCTCGATGAGGTTGACGTCGTCGATGGTGCCGTTGGCGTTCAGGTGGTACAGGATGAACCGCACCGCGTCCGCCGGCGCCCCGGCGGTCCCCATGTCCACGTATGAGGAGCTGTTGGGATCCCACTCGAAGGTCTTCCCCAGGAGATTGCTCGGCACCGTCGCGGCCTGCCCTCGAAGGCCGCTCGTGGCCAGCGAGGGCCGGCGGCCCCGGGCCGCCACCAGGCGGCTCAGGTAGCGGAGCACGGCCTCTTCGGGCGAGACGGAAAGGACCGGACGCGACACGTCCGGTCGCGCCGCCACGGGGACCGGGGCGCTGGGAAACACCGCCTGAATGGAAGTCGAGAGGGCGACCAGGCTGTTGAGGGGCGCCGCGGCGAAGGGTTGGTTGAGCGCCGCGTTGCCGGCCACCGCGGCGGTCAAGTCGGCCGCCGTCACGACGCCGCCCGAGGGCGTCGAGCTGTTATTGGCTGCACGCGATGCCCGCCGCCACGGCGAAGAGTCCCGCCGCGCGCGCGCGACCGGTACGAAAAATCATGGCGCCCCCCGAGAATCCGATGACGATGAGGTTTCGAAACCGAAACCTATCGTCGGGCTCCGGAGGGCGCCAGACGAGTTTCCGTGCTCCAACATGCTACGCCGCCGGGACAAACTCCTTGGTGGGCTCCTCGCCGCAGGCCGACCACGTGATCTTGAGCGTGCCTCGGCTCACCCCGTTCTTGGTCCGGGTCAGGTCCAGCTCGCCGGAGTCGATCCGGAGACGGGGCGGCACCGCTGCGCACGCGGCATCGGTGACGTTGTAGTGCAGCGGCGTCACGGTGGTGACGTCGAACTCGAAGCTGTTGTCGCCGCGGGTCCAGGTCAGGCTCCCGTCGAGGCTGATCGACCCGCTGGGGATCGGATCCCCGAAGACCAGCTGCAACCCCGCGTCGGGAGCGAAGCTGATGCTCCCCTGGCGATGCACCGTCGCATCGGGTCTCCCGGTCTTATGGCGCAGGGTGGTGATGTCTTCCTCGCCGGTCAGATTGTCCGCCGTCCCCCGCACGCTCCGCGTTCCATTCCGCTTCTCGGTCACCGACTCGGTTCCGAAGACGCGGGTCCAACCCAGGTCGGTGATCGTGGCATCCCGGTCCCAGCCCGGAGTGTCCGGGAACGGATCCGACAGGCTCCAGGAGCCCGAGATGGTGAAGCTGCCGTGATGCCAGAAGCTGAAGGTGCAGATGTCCGGGTCCCAGGTCAGGGTGAGCAGGGTCGGCACCCGGTCACCGTCGGGGTCTTCCACCGGATTGGGAGAGACGGCCGGACAGTGGCCGGACATGTGGCCCCCATGGAACGGCTGGGGCCCCGACGCCGCGAAGGCGCCGAAGGGATCCTCGGGGCCGGAACCCGGGAGAGCGCTGACCGAGGCGGCAACTTCGTCGGAGGCGGCGGAACCCACATCGTTCACCTCCGCGGACGTCAGGCCGGCGTTGGAATTGTTCGTGCCCGAGGGATCGCTGCTGCAGGCCACGGCGCCCAGCCAGAAGGCGGCGGCCAGGCCTCCGATCAAACGCGTATGCACGCGATGGGAATTCATGGTTGATCTCCAGCTGGTTGGACTCGCCTCGAGCCCTCGGCCCGGGCGCGTATCGAAGCAAATAGAACTCGCAATTTGGACCAGCGAGCACCGGTCCGGTAGTGACCTTCATCACCCGTCGATGCTTCGGCCGGAGTTCGGGGAGGCGAAACTATCAAATCCCACCCCGGATGGCGGAGACGGCGGGAACCGCACCGCAATGCCGGTGCACCAAAGTGAAGCCCGAGCTCTCGTTGGTAGTGAGCACTCCCTGAATCTCGCCCGCGCTGAAGGGAGGCGGCGTCTCGCACCCCGGCTGATAGATCAGCGGCTCGGTGGTATCGAGCGAGAAGCTCATCGCGTTGTCACCCACGCTGTAGTCGAGATTCCCCGAAACGTCGAAGGTCCCCGTGGGCCAGGCGCGGTTGGGACTGATCCGCATCCCCTCCAGCGGCGTGAACTCGGCGTCCCAGTTGTAACTCACCCCGATCGGAGGCGCCCCGGCGATCTGGATGTCGTAGTCCAGGTCCTGGATCGCGCTCGCCGCCAGGGGGCCCACCGTGGCCCGATAGGTCCCGTTCAAAATGATGCTCGACCCTACCCGCTGCCCGCGGGGCACGATCGAGATCTGGAAATCCTTCAGGGTCAGCTGGAAGCCGTAGATGGCCCCGATATCCTGGACCCGGACCGTCCCGCTCACGGAGGTCGTGACCCCGCTCTCCCGGTCCTCGCCCCCGCAATTGGCCGGGGTGAAGGTCAGGGTGTCGTCGGTGACGATGCCGTCCCCGTCGGTGTCTTCGGCGCTGGTCCCCTCGGGGTCGCAGGGGAACGCCAGGCTGGGCAGGATCAACCGGTAGCGGGAGCCCAGTTGGCGCGCCTGGGCCACCAGGGGCGCCACCAGCGAGACTGAGGAGTTCTGGCTGCAGGAAGGCGCTGAACCCGCCCCGGCTTGAGTCCGCCGCCGTCAGGTCCCCGATCAGGTCGGAGAGCTGGGCCGCCACCAGGCCGCCGATGAACTGGGCCTGGGCCTTGTCCAGCGTGGGCGACCGGGGGCTGCTCCCCACGTCACCACAGCCGGCCAGGAGGCCCAGCCCCAGAAGCCACGACGCCCGATACAGCCCGCTCCAACGCATGCGGTACCGAAAGTGGGAGAAACCCGTGAGAAACGCGGTGACGGCGATTCCAACAATCATGGGTCCCGGACGGAGAAGCAAGCGCTGCGGGAAAGCGGAAAGCGATGCAGGGCTCTACCCTAAAGACACCTTTCGAGAGGCAATCGGTTGCTGTTCCCTGGTGAAACGGGATCGGGAATCCGCGAGTGGTTGCCGAGCGCTCACCTACAGGTAACTTCGCTCGAACCGAGGCCACGGTTTCGGCCGAACCCAGAGCTCGCTCGTTTCACATGATCCACTTTGTTTGGTGGAGTGCAGGCCCGCGCTCGACCGCTGCGGCAAAAGGATTTGACGGTCCGTTGACGCCCACGCACTAGAGTGATGTCGCCGAAGTCTGGGGCCCCACGACCATGCCGTCCCACTTCTTCCTTCGCTGTCTCGGTACTCCGGAGCTCCGTTCCCCCTCAGGGGACCCGAGCCGATTCCGAGTGCGCAAGCACTTGGCGCTTCTGGTCTACCTGGCCACCGAGCCCAGGCTGCCCCATCGGCGGGAGCGACTCGCGGAGCTGCTCTGGCCGCGGGCGGCCGGAAGTGAGGGCCGCCATTCCCTAGGTACCGCCCTCTCGGTCCTCAGGGGGAAGCTCGGTAGCGAGGCCCTGGAGGCCGATCGCGATCTCGTCCGCTTCGCCTATCCCTACCTCGACCTGGATCTCGACCGCCTGGTGACCGGCGAGGTCTTGGGCGACGAGTTCCAGCCCCCCCTCGAAGTCGGCAGCTTCCTCGAAGGATTCGAGCTGCCCGATGCCGGAGATTTCATGCTCTGGCGCGACCGGCAGCAGGCCCGTCTGCTCCCCGCCATCCGCGACGGACTGGTCAAGCTCATGGATCGCTGCCGGCGCACCGGAGATTTCCGTCGCATCGAGACGCTGGCCGAGCGCATGCTGGCCATCGACGAGCTGAGCGAGGATGCGATCCGGGCCAAGATGGAGGCTCGGGCCTTCGCAGGCGACCGGTTGGACGCCCTCAAGATCTTCGAGACCTGGAAGACGCATCTGGCCGAAGAGCTCGAGGCGCAGCCGTCGCCGCTCTTGGAAGGGATCGCGCTCCGGCTCCGGCGGCGTGGCTGGGAGCGGGCCAACACCAACCACGTCCCCGCGGTGCAGACCGACCAGTGGCGCGGACACCATTTCGTGGGACGGAGTGCCGAGTACCGGAAGCTTTATGAGGCCTGGGAGGGCACCAGGGATGGGGCCGGGTCCCATCTGCTGATTCTGGGAGACTCGGGGGTAGGCAAGAGTACGCTGGTCGAGCGCCTGGTGACCGCCGCGGGGCTGGAAGGTGCGGCCTCCGCCCGGGTGCAGTGCTACGAGGTCGAACGGGAGATCCCCTACGCGGCGGTGAGTGGCTTCGTTCGATCCATGGTGGACCGACCCGGGGCATCGGGGACCCCACCGGAATGGCTGGCGGAGCTGGCCCGCACGGTGCCCGAGGTTCGCCAGCGCTATCCCACGATCCCCGCGGCACCGGAGAGTCAGGGAGAGACGGCGCGGGTGCGGCTGGCGGAGGGATTCCACCAACTCCTATCGGCGATCGCCGAGGAGACGCCGGTCATTCTGGTGGTGGACGACGTCCACCTGTCCGACGACGCCAGCGTCGCGGTGCTGCACCTGGTGATGCGGCGAATTCAGACCCAGCGCATCATGATCCTGCTCACCGCTCGACCGGCTGAGCTGCACCGATCTCCCAACGCGCGCCGACTGCGGGAAAACCGCAAGCACCTCGGCCTGGACCTGTTGGATGTGCCTCCGCTCACCGATGAGGAGAGCCAGCAGCTGCTTGCGGCCCTGGTCGCAGAGGACCGCCCTCAGCCGCCGTCGCTGGTTCGGCGGGCCATCGTCCGGGCAGCGGCCGGGTTCCCCATGGTACTGGAGCTCCTGGTCCGCGATTGGCGAGCCAACCAGGACCATTGCCTGGCGCTCTCCCTGGGTGGCATGACAGCGGACCTGACCGGGTCGCCGGCACCAGAGGACATCTACCGGCAGCTGGTGGACCGCGCCATCGGGGAGCTGGATGCCACCACCCGAAACGTGCTGAACCTGGCGTCCATCCTGGGAAGCCGGCTCAACGATCTCACCATGTACAGCCTGGTGGACCTGAGCCTGGCGCAGACCATGACCGGCATGGCTCGGCTGACCGAACTCCGGCTGCTGCGGGACGGCGGCGAGGAGCTCGAATTCCGCAACGAGCTGATCCGTGGCCATGCCTATCTGAGCGTACCATCGCCCCTCCGCCGGGTCCTACACAGTCAGATCGCGAATCGATTGCTGGCGGCCGAACGTGAGGGCCAGGAGACCTCCGGCCTCGAGATCGCGTGGCACTGTATGCGTTCGGGGCGGGTGGAAGAGGGAACGCCCTACCTCTTCCGCGGCGCCCGGGAAGCCATGTTGAGCGGCGCGGTGCATGAAGCGGAACTGGGTCTGACCACTGCGACCCGCAATCTGACGGAGCCGGCCCGAAGTGAGGCTTACCTGTTGCTCGCCGAGGTGCTTCAGGAGCAGGAACGGCTAGAGGAGTCTCTCGAGGCTTTGGGTAACTGCGTGGTCGACGGTAACGCCGACGCTAGCGACCGGGTCAGGGTATTGACTTGCTCCGCAAGCGTGTTGCATCCAACCGCTACGGCAGAGCGTGAATCGCAAGCTCAGGATCTGCTTGACCTGCTTCAGGGGTCGTTGGCCACCCGCACTCGCGTACGGGCGGCAGTTGCGGCAGCGAGGGCAATCTCCGACCTACGAAGTCGAGAGCTCGCGGCTCAATTGCTAAGCGTCTTGAATGGCTTTCAAGAGCCAGCTAGCCCTGAGGATCACGCCACCTTCCTTCTCGCCAAGGCTATGGCTCTCTATGTAGCTCGTGACAACAAGGCGAGCATCGACTGCATCTCGCAGGCAGCCGACAGTCTTGTAGCGGTCGGGGCCGGGAATTCCGTTATCGCGAGCTTGGAATGCGGACTCGGCGCCAACTACTGTGCCCTGGGGGCGTACGCCGAGGCAATTCCCCACCTGGTTGCGGCCTATGACCTGTCCTGCCGCCTGGGGAATTATCACTTCGCCTGCCAGGCAGCCGCGAATGCCGCCCTCTGCCACGGCAGACTGGGCGACTATTCAATGCAGTTGTTCTGGAGTGCGCGGGGAGAACTTCACGCCCCAGACTCGTCAGGCGATAAGATGGTGATGGAATACACTGCGGCCCACGCCAACGCGATGCAGGGGCTTGCGCGGGAGGCCCTCAAGTTCACTCAGGACGCAGTCACTTTGGAGTCGTCATACCCCTGGCTTCGTCAGGCTTGGCGATTGCGCAGGGCTGACATCTATCGGCTGGTGGGCAAGGAGAAGGAAGCTCTTAGGGAAGGGGGGTTGGCGACATTGGCAGAAGGCATGACCCTACATTCGGAATCTTTCGCAGGCCCCTTCGCACGGTGGATAGCCCTCCTCGGGGTCACCCAGCCAGAAAGCGCGGCCTTCAGAGAGAAGCTTATGGAGTTAACCGAGAGGGTAGACAACCTGGATGCAATAGACCAGGTCGAAGTACTGGCTGCTGCCGCATACCTGGCGTTCCACTTGGGGTTGGCGTGGGAGACCTTTCACCAAGGGATGAACGCGCGCCTGAAGGCCCTCCCTCAGGCAGTGGAAGATCAACTTGGAAGATTGGGGATTCTGCTACAAGGAGACAGGCCAGGCTCAGCGGAACCTGCTCGGACCTCAAGAGAGTCACGGAAGCGAGAACTACCCCGTGATTCGCGACCTCCACGCTCCACTCCGTCCCCAGCTCACTCGGCGTGAACCGCCCTCCCGAACGATCGGAGCGGGGCGCTCGGTCGTGGTTTGCAGCTCCGCGATCATCCGGCGGAGGACCACCGAGTTCACGGCCAGGTCGACCAGCCGGGGATCGAACTGGGCCCCGCGGTGCCGCTGCAGCTCCGCGATCACCGATTCCACGGGCAGCCTCTTCCGGTAGGGCCGGTCGGTGGTCATCGCGTCCACCGTGTCCGAGACCATGATGATCCGGGCCCCCAGCGGAATGGCCTCACCGGCTAGGCCGTCGGGATAGCCCCGTCCGTCCCAGCGCTCGTGGTGGTTCCGCACCGCGTCCTGAATCTTGCCCCGGAAGTCCGAGATCATCCCCACCAGGTCGGCGCTCTTTACCGCGTGGGTCTGGAGCAGCGCGGTCTCCTCGGCGGAGAGCTTGGTCTCCTTCCGGAGCAGAGGCGCGAACTCCTCGTGGATCTTGCCCACGTCGTGCAGCAGGGCCGAGGTGTAGACCTGCTCGACCTCGGCGGGCGCCAGCGCCAACTCGGTCGCGATGGCACGGGAGAGGGTCGCGACCCGGATCGAATGACCCGAGGTATAGGGATCCCGGGCCTCGATGGCCTTGACCATCAGGTCGAGCAGTTCGCGCCCCGACTCCTCCAGCTTCCGATACATCCCATACAGGTATCGAACAATGACCAGCGGGGCGATGACCCCCACCAGGCCCAGGGCGCCGAACTTGTTGTAGAGCCAGGCCACGAGAAGCGCGAGGGTGCTGGCGGCCAGGTCGTAGCCCAATACCCCTCGTGTGTTCAGGTACCACACCTCGCGCAATGGTCTTCCTGTATTGAGCGAGACGACGCCGCTGACCGCCACCGTGTTGATGGTGAAGAACGCCGCCGTCATGACGAAGAACAACGAGATGTCGCGCTGAAGCGGTAGC
Source organism: uncultured Gemmatimonadales bacterium (assembly GCA_963704015.1). GTDB lineage: Bacteria > Gemmatimonadota > Gemmatimonadetes > Gemmatimonadales > GWC2-71-9 > DATIWD01. Next base: position 312,685 of record CAVPGI010000002.1, on the reverse strand, counting down.
CTGGAGAAGTCGCCGGCGACTCTCAGGTACTCCGCCGGCATTCCGCCGCCAAGACTCGTATAGACGAGAGCAGCGCTGGCGATCGAGAGTACACGCTGGGAGATATTGAAGATGGTCTTGATGGCGGGATTGCGCCGAGCCAGCTGCCCAACCCCATTGGCTCCCCCCGCCACCACAGAGCCCCAGAATCCCCCAAAGAGAATGACCGCGGCCAGATCGATGACAAAGGCGGTGGAGCCGCTGGCTTCTACGCGAAGCCGTGTGTTGGTCTGGTCGAGAAGGAAGGAAACGAGGATAAAGCCACCCAACGCCCAATAGCCTGGGACCGGGCCGGCCGATTGCCACGCGAGGCCGAGTGAAATACCGGCCAGCAGGACAATGGCCCCGACATAAAGCCTAAGCCGCATTGCAGGTCCCATGTTAATCCCCTAAAGAAGGCGACCCCAGCCCTCCGTACTACTGCCAGTTCTGTCCTTCAGCCAGAAGGATCCTGGCGAAGAAATGGATCGCTGCCGCGAGCCACGTGAGATGTAGCATAGAGCGTCACCTCCGAAAGGAGTGAATTGCCTCCAGGGAAGTGGTAAGCCTCGCTATGGCCTACCAGACGCTCCGCTCAACAAATGGTCCGCTTGTCTCCGCTCGACCTTTTACCGCCGTCGAAGACCGGGGTCGCCTCCTCCTTTACGTTTTACCTGGTTTTAGGGGTGGCCCGCGCCTGGCCGGGCGCGGGATACTCTCTATATCCTCCGGTACGCCATCCGGCGGTGACCCGGATCACCAGCCACCGAGGCGACGACGGGGCGGCCATTTTGGCCGCCCCGGATACCGCCGGCCGACCCTGCCGTCAGGACGGCCGGCGCGCCTCCACCCAGCGGTTGGTCGCATCCAACACCGCGAATACGGCCGCCCGCTCCGCACTCTCCTTGATCTCCGCCGTCCCGATCAGCAGCAACGACTCGCGCCCGCCCAAACCCTGCACCGCCACCATGGCGAACTGCCGGTCGAAGGCTTCGATGATCTTGGCTCCCTCCAGCGCCACCGAGTTGTCCAGCAGCAGCTTGTCCAGGGCCGTCACCGCCGCGCGCGCCGCCGCCTCGACCTTGCTCCGCGGCGTGTCGGCGCTCTCCTCCTCCGCCGTCTCGACCTTGCCCCCGAAGGAGAGCGAGACGCTCAGGGCGATCCGGTGCGGTCGCCGGCCCGGGGCCACGTTCATGTTCTCGAACAGAGCTGCCCGGGTCATCGAGCGCTCTTTGACCAGATCCCGTTCCACCGCCTCGATGGGCCGCACCTCGGCGGTCTGGGCGACGCTGATCTTGCGGTGATCGACCTTGAGGCCGAGTTGCGCCAGGAGGGCGGATTCGATGTTGCGGACCAGCTGCTTGGGGGAGAGGCCGGACTGGGCCAGCACGTGGATCTCGCTTACTTCACCCAGCGGAGTGGTGACCACCCGCGCCGAGAGGACGCCTTCCAGGCTGGTGAGGAGGTTCTCCGCCCGGCGGACCCCCCAGGGGTCCGGCGCCGAGGCGCTTTCCAGGCTGGCGGGTCCGGAACGCGCATGGCCGCCGGAGGCGGGGGCTGGGGGGCCACCCGGCTCGGGAGGTTTGGCGGAGGGAGAACCAGTCACGAAACCCAAAGCCTCATCGTTCGCGCCACCTCAGGCGATGACATTGCGGCCTGCGGCCTTGGCCTGGTACAACGCCCGGTCGGCCACCACCAGGAGATCCTCCAGGGGAGGCCGGCGCACATCGTATTCCGTCACGCCAATACTGGCCGTCACCAGTCCCATCGAATACCCCATCCGCCGTCCCACTCCCTCGATGCCGGCCCGGATCGCCTCCGCCACCCGGTTGGCGCCCAGCAGGTCGGTCCGGGTCAGGATGACCACGAACTCGTCGCCGCCGTAGCGGGCCGCCGTATCGGACGCGCGGACCGCCGCCCGAATCTCGTTCGCCACGGCGCGGAGCACCTCGTTCCCGGCCTCGTGCCCATGGCGGTCGTTTACCTGCTTGAAGTTGTCGAGATCGATGAACAATACCGCGAAGCCTTCGTAGCTGCGCTTGCTGCGCTCGATCTCATGCGCCAGCTGGTCCCGCAAGATCTTGTAGGTGGCCAGCCCGGTCAGGTCGTCCACCGCCGAGGCCTGTCGCGCTTCCTCCGCGCGCTTGGCCTGGTAGGGCGTGCACTGGCGGAGCGTTGCCCGCCCCGCGGCCGCCGCCTCGGCGAACTTCCGGCAGGTCGGGAAACCGCAGGCCCGGCAGTCCCACGCCTTCCCGTTGGGGCCCAGGCCGACCTGCTCCAGGATCTGCGCCACCACCGCCTCGTCCACCGGAGGCCGGCGGGGGTGAATGTCGAAGGTTGCCCCGTAGCTGGCAACCACCGCCCGATCCACGACCGGATACCGGCTCCGCGGCGGCTCGGTACTCTCCACCAGCGCCCGCCGCCAGTACAACTCCTCGGGCGGCCCCGAGAGGGGATGATCCAGCTCCCCTTCGTGGGAGAGGATGTCCACGAACCCCAGATCGAGCCGGTCGACCGCGATCGCGCGGGACAGCGCCTTGAGCTCGTCCAGCCCGCGCATCTTCTTGAACCGGCGGCTCGAATGGCGCGCCTCTTCCAGCACCGCGAGCGGTAACCCACCAGCCGCGCTCAGGTAGCGCCGGCGCTCCTCGGGAACCCTCGCGAAATAATCGGGCTGCGTCAGCGGATTCACGCCGCGGAGCTTGAGCAGCTGCTCCAAGTCCCGGAACGTAACCGCCGCGTTCAGCTCGGGCCGTCCCGCGGGCGGGCAGATCCCCGCGTAGACGATCTCCAGATCCTCGCCGTAGAGCGCCCGCAGGTAGCGGGCCTCCGCCACCGGGGGGACCGTCACCGGGGCCAGGTACGGCACCAGCTCCGGGTACTCGCTGCGAATCGTCTCTACCACCACCGGGTCCGTGGAGCGAATCATCGTGCCCCAGGAGTCGTCTTCCCAGAGCTTGAGATACTCCATGGCGACTAGCTCGTCCCCCAGCACCCCCCGCGTCACCCGGCGGAACCCGGCGGCGTAACACCCGTTCACCACCTGCTCCGGCGTGGCGGGATAGAAATGCGCCGCCGCTTCCGCACTGAGAATCAGGATCCCGCCGCCCCGCGCCGCCACGTGCAGGGCACGACCCAATTCTCCCGTGACATCGATCGCATCGTGCGGACAGGCGGGGACGCACAGCCCGCAACGGATACAGGCTTCATCAACAATCGAAACCGCCCTGTCGGCTACCGCGACCGCCCCGGTTGGGCAGATGCGCACGCAAGCCAGGCAGGAGACACAGCGCTCGGGATCGATCGAAAATCTCACCGGGCGTGACCCATAGGGGTTTGCCGCTGGGCCCAGTCGAATATCGAAATTGGACCCCTAGATGTCAATATGCCAAAATCCGCAAAACTCTGTAGAATCCAGACTTAGCTGGTACTACCTAGCCTAGTTTATAAGCCTTGATTTTGCGGTAGAGGGTCCGCTCCCCAATCCCGAGGACTTCGGCAGCCCGGCGGCGGTTGCCGCGGGACTCCTCGAGCGCTGCCTGAATCGCAGCCTTCTCGACGTCCGCCATAGTCATGCCAGCTCTGTAGAGCACCGCATGGGCCTCTGCCGGTTCCTCTTCGGGTACCAGTTCTGCCTCCGCCGGGGCCTGAGGGATTTCAATCACCTGGACCCGCTGAGGCCGGTCGTCCATGCGCCGACGGAGCTCCTCTACCTGCATCCGTAAATCCATGATATTACGTAAGATAAACTCCAATTCCTGGGTAGGCATCTCTCGGCCCTGGCCGCTGATCCGCATCGGCAGGAGCCGCCCCGCACCCTCCAGAACATCGGCTGGGATGTCCGAAGCCCGGATCTCGGACCCCGGGGCCAGCACCACCATCGACTCGATCAGGTTGCGAAGCTGCCGCACGTTGCCAGGCCAGGGAGCCTCAACCAGCCGCTCCATAGCCTCGGGGGTAATACCCCGGAAGGTCCGATCGTGGGCTTGTGCGAACTCACGTATGAACCGCCGGACCAGGAGTGGGATGTCACTCCGACGCTCCCGGAGCGGCGGCAGGTAGATGTTGAGGACGTTGAGCCGGTAGTAGAGATCGTCCCGGAACTTCCCCAGCTCGACCAGCTCCCGGAGGGCTTGGTTGGTCGCGCCCACCACCCGCACGTCCACCCTGATGGGCTGGACACCGCCCACCCGGAAGAAGGCCCGGCTCTCCAGCACGCGAAGCAGTTTGACCTGGGTGCTGGCCGGTATCTCGCCCACTTCGTCGAGAAAAATGGTCCCCGTGTCGGCCAATTCGAAGCGGCCCAACCGTCGCTCCGCCGCCCCGGTGAAAGCGCCCTTCTCGTGGCCGAACAGCTCGGACTCGAGCAGAGTCTCCGGGAGCGCCGCGCAGTTGACCGCGATGAAGGGCTTCCCCCGGCGGGGCGAGAGATCGTGGAGCGCCTTCGCGACCAGCTCCTTGCCGGTCCCCGATTCGCCCTGGATCAGCACCGTGCTGGAGACCGGCGCCATCTGCTCGATCCTGACCAGTAGCTCCTGAATCGCGGCGCTCTCACCGAAGATCCCGGTCCGCTGCTGGAGAGACCGCCGGTCGAGCAGCCGCCGGACCGTGAGCAACACGTCGTCGGGACCGACCGGCTTGGTCATCACCGCGGTGACGTCGGAGACGCCGTCGCCCCCGCCGAGATCGGTGCTCTCGAGCAGCGCGAGGGTGGAGATCTCCCCGTCCCGCGCCAGGGTGATCAGCTTCTGCGCGGGCGCCTCACGCACCGCGCCCGTGAGCACGATCAGGTCGAAGCTCTGGCGCCGGAGCAGCGCCCGCGCGTCGTCCACCGGAGACAGCGTGGCGGTGAGGAAGCCGGCCCCCTCAAGCGCCGCGTTGGTCCGGACCGCGGTCTCGAGGTCGTCCAGGGTTACCAGGATGCGCGCCATAGGATCGGTTGGCGACGCCGAGGGCGGCGGTTACCCATGATCGGTCTGTTCCCCTCTCAGGAGCTGGACGGCGTGGTCGACCAGGTCGCTCAGGACCGCCAGGCCATCGCGCACACCACCGGGGCTGCCCGGCAGGTTCACGATCAGGGTCCGCCCCCGGACGCCTGCCGCCCCGCGGGAAAGAGCCGCCCGGGGGAACCGGGGATAGGCCGTGGCCCGCAGCGCCTCCGGGATCCCGGGGGCCTCCTTCTCCAGCACCGCCCGGGTGGCCTCCGGCGTGACGTCACGCGCGGTCAGCCCGGTCCCCCCGGTGGTGAGAATCAGGTCGGCCCGGTTCTGGTCGGCCCATCGGGCCAGCTGCGCGGAGATCATCCCGGTGTCGTCAGCCACCAGGGCCCGCTCGGTGACCCGGTAACCCCGCTCGCCTGCCCAGGCCGCGATCGCCTCGCCCGAAGTGTCGGGCCGGGCGCCACGGCTTCCGGCATCGGAGACCGTGAGAACGGCGACGCGCAACTCCATGGTTCGAAGACGGGTCGAGAGGGAGTACTAGGCGGGACGCGCCGGACTGGCTGGCCTGCGGACGGTACCCTGAGTCCAAAACGGCATCTTCACCACCTCGGCGGGAACCCGCTCTCCCCGAATCTCCACCTCGAGCGCGGTGCCGGGGTCGCACGCCGTCGCGGGGAGATAGGTGGTGCCGATTGGATAGCCCAGCGAGGGGCTCTGCGCTCCGCTCCGTACCTGATCCACGGCTCGACCGCCCTGCCACACCGGGTACCCGTGGCGAGGGATCGCCTTGCCCATCAAGCGAAACCCCACCAATCGCCGGCTCAACCCCTGCATCTTCTGCCGCCGCAACGACTCCAGCCCGATGAAGGGCGCGCCCTTGTTCAACTTCGCGATCCAGCCCAGGCCCGCCTCGAGCGGGGTGACTGTATCGTCGATGTCGTTGCCGTAGAGGGGAAACCCCACTTCGAGCCGGAGCGAGTCCCGGGCGCCCAGCCCGACCGGCGTCGCGCCGGCGCCGGTGAGCCGTTGCCAGAGGGGCACCGTGCCCGCGGCGCGACAGTAGAGCTCGAACCCGTCCTCACCGGTGTATCCGGTGCGGGAAATGAAGCAATCGACCCCTTCGACGGCGCCCTCGACGAAGTGATAGTAACCGATCGACGCCAGCGGCACCGGAGTGAACGGCTGTAGCAGCGCTTCCGCCCGCGGTCCCTGGAGCGCGAGCAATCCCACGGCGTCCGAAATGTTGCGTAGCCGAATGTTGGTGGACCCCTTCTGACCCACGACGTGCGCCCAGTCCTTGGCCGTATTGGCCGCGTTCACCACCAGCATCAGCCGGTCGGCGAAACGATAGACCAGGCAGTCGTCGATGAACGTGCCCTGGGTCGTGAGCAGCGCCGAGTACTGGGCCTGCCCCGGCTCCAGGGCCGCCACGTCGTTGCAGGTAATCCGATTGAGGAAGGCGTTCCGATCCGGGCCGGTGACCTCGAACTCGCCCATGTGGGACACATCGAACAACCCGGCGCCACTCCGCACCGCCTGATGTTCCGCCAGGATCCCAGTAGGATATTGGACCGGCATCTCGAAGCCGGCGTAGGAGACCATCTTGGCGCCCAGGCCCCGATGGACCTCCCAGAGCGGTGTGCGTTTGAGCGTAGCAGCGTCGGACATGGCGGGCGGTGGCTCAGCCCTTCCTGGGACGGGATCGTCCTCGTGCCGGCTTCGGATTGACCAGCGGTTCGCCACCCATCAGGACCGCCATCAAGGCCTTCTGGATGTGCAGGCGATTCTCCGCCTCGTCCCAGACCCGGGACTGTAGACCTTCGAGCACGCCTTCACTCACCTCTTCCCCCCGGTGAGCCGGGAGGCAGTGGAGGAAGATGGCGTTCCTGGCCGCCATGGCCATCAGCTTCTCATCCACGATGTAGCCCTGAAACGCCTGGGCTCGGGCCTCGGCTTCCTCCTCCTGGCCCATCGAGGCCCAGACATCGGTATTCACCACGTGGGCGCCCTCGACCGCCTCCTCAGGCAGCTCGGTGATGCTGATCTTGGCGAGCCGAGCGTTGCGCTCGTAGATGTCATGATTGGGCTCGTAGCCCTCGGGACAGGCGAGCCGGAGCTCGAAGCCCAGAGTTCCCGCGGCATTGAGCCAACTGTTGGCCATGTTGTTCCCGTCACCGACCCAAGCCACCACCTTCCCCTCCCAGGTTCCCAGGCTCTCTTGCACTGTCATCAGGTCAGCCAGGACCTGGCAGGGATGCAGGAGATCGGTCAGCCCATTGATCACCGGGATCGAGGCGTAGTGCGCCAGCTCGACGATGTCCTGGTGGTCGTAGGTGCGAATCATGATCCCATCCAGGTAGCGCGAGAGCACCCGGGCGGTATCCCGGATCGGCTCACCCCGTCCCAGCTGGATGTCTCGGGAAGACAGGAAGAGGCCGTGCCCCCCGAGCTGGTAGGCCCCCACCTCGAAGGAGACTCGGGTGCGGGTCGAGCTCTTGGCGAAGACCATCCCGAGGGTCTTCCCGGCCAGAGGTCGCTTCTTGTAGAGACCTCGCTTCATCCTGGCGGCCAGACCGAAGAGCGAGTGCAGCTCCGCCCGGGTGAAATCGGGAATAGCGAGGAAATCGCGCTTGGCCATGAACTCCCCTGCGTCAGACGGTCATTTTGGCAGACCGCATACTAATGGAGTGTCAGTCCTCGGGCGAGGGGCGCTACTTGAGGGAGGCGATGAACTCCTCGACCGGGATCGCGGCCAGGGTGGTCAGTTTCACGCTCCCCCTGGCGCCCAGCTCGGCGGACACCCGAGCAATAGCCGCGTTGTCCTTCGCCTCCACGATACTGACGAAGTCGTAGATGCCGAGGGTGGCGTATTGAGCCACCACCTTGGCGCCCAGCCGCTCGATCTCCTTGTTGACCTCCATGATCCGCTGGGGGTGGTTCTTGATGGTCTTGGCGCCCTCGTCGGTGAGCGCGCTGAGCAGGATGTAGGTGGACACGGGCCTCGATCTCGGGTGGATGGTGTCGGATGCAGGGCGGACTTCCCGAGTATACCGGCCGCTGCGACGCCTGGCCAGCGCCGAGGTTGACGAACAGGCGGCGCCGGCTACGTTCGGTGGTCCCGAAATCACCCCTGTCACTCCGGAGTTCTTCCATGCGCCGCATGGTGCCCCTCTATCGGCCTGCCCTTCTCGCACTCGCCTTAACCGTTGGCCTCCTGGTATCCGCTTCCGCCCAGCAGCCTGTGGTGCTGCGCGCCGCCCGGATGCTGGACGTGGTGCGGGGACAGATGGTGAGTCCCGCGGTCGTCGTGGTCGACAGCGGCCGCATCGTGAGCCTGAATGCCGCTGACGCACCCGCCGGCGCGCGCGAGGTGGACCTAGGCGACCTCACGCTCATGCCGGGCTTCATGGACGTCCACACTCACCTGACCGGCGATCTCGAGGGCGACTGGGTAACCCGGCCGGTTCGAGAGACCGCCGCCGATGGCGCACTGCGGGGCGCCCGGAACGCGGAACGAACCCTGCTGGCGGGATTCACCACCGTGCGAGACGTGGGCTCCAGCGGCTTCGCCGACGTGGCCCTCCAACACGCCATCGATGCCGGTCGGATCATGGGACCCCGAATCTTCCCGGTGGGCCACGCGATCGGGATCACCGGCGGCCACTGCGACGCGACCGGCTGGGCACCCGGGATTCTGGAGGCGAGCCCCAAGGACGGCGTGGCCGACGGAGTAGACGCGGCCGTCAAGGCGGTTCGCTACCAGATCAAACACGGCGCCACCTGGATCAAGGTCTGCGCCACCGCCGGCGTCCTCTCGTTCGAGGGTCCGGTGGGATCACAACAGCTGAGCGACGAGGAGTTGCGCGCGATCGTCCAGGAGGCGGCGCGCCACGGGATCAAGGTTGCGGCCCACGCTCACGGCGCCGAAGGAATTCTGGCCGCGGTCAAGGCCGGGGTGGCCTCGATCGAGCATGGCTCCATGATCACCGATGAAGCCATGGCGCTGATGAAGAAGAAGGGCACCTACCTGATTCCCACGACCTATCTGGCCGACGTCATCAAGCTCGACAATCTGCCTCCACCGATCCGGGCCAAGGCGGAGCATGTCCTGCCCCTGGCCAAGGCCAACCTGTCCAAGGCGATCAAGGCGGGGGTCAAGATCGCGCTGGGCACCGACGCGGCGGTCATTTCCCATGGGCTCAATGGCCACGAGTTCGGGGCGATGGTGGATCGCGGCATGCGGCCGATCGAGGCGATCCGGGCCGGTACGGTCAATGCCGCCGACCTGCTCGGAGTGAGCGACCGCGGTGTGATCGCGCCCGGGAAGCTGGCGGACCTGGTCGCTGTGGCGGGCGATCCACTGGAAAACGTGCACGTGCTCGAGACTGTCTCCTTCGTGATGAAGGGCGGGGTCATCGTCAAGGGGGCGGGCGCGCCGGCCCCGATCCCGACCGCTTCGGCCCCGACCACGCTGACCGTCGTCCGCGCGGCCCGGATGCTGGACGTGGTCAAAGGGACCATCGTGAGTCCGGCCCTGGTCGTGGTCGAGAACGGAAAGATCACGGCGGTGGGCGGCAGCGCGCCGGCCGGAGCACCGGAGATGGACCTGGGCGACGTGACGCTGGTGCCCGGGCTCATGGACGTCCACACCCATATCACCTCCGGCGACGTCTCGGGAGACTGGCAGAACGCCGCCGTCCGGGAAGCCCCGGTGGATGACGCGCTCCAGGGGGTCTCCAACGCCCGGAAGACCCTGCTGGCCGGATTCACCACCATCCGGGACGTGGGGTCGGAAGGCTTCACCGACGTGTCCCTGATGCGGGCCATCGATGCCGGCCTGGTCGCGGGACCTCGAATCATCCCCGCCGGCCACGCGATCGGCATCACGGGCGGGCACTGCGACCAGACCGGCTACGCGCCCGGGATCCTGGAACTGGGTCCCGAGGACGGGGTGGCGGACGGCGTAACCGAGATGATCGAAGCGGTGCGATACCAGATCAAGCACGGAGCCAAGGTCATCAAGGTCTGCGCGACGGCCGGGGTCTTCTCCTTCGAGGGCTCGGTGGGCGCCCAGCAGATGTCGGACGAGGAACTGCAGGCGGCGGTCCAGGAAGCGGCGCGGCACGGCCTCAAGGTCGCGGCCCACGCCCATGGGACCGAGGGGATCATCGCCGCGACCAAGGCGGGGGTCGCGTCCATCGAGCACGGCACCGTGCTCAACGACGAGGCGATCCGGCTCATGAAGGAGCGAGGGACCTATTTCGTGCCCAACCTCTACCTCCGCAACCCGGAGGCGGTAGACGAGAGCAAGCTCCCGCGGATCACCCGGGCCAAGCGGGAGTACATTCGCCCGCGCGCCGAGGAAAGCTTCCGGAAAGCCATGGCCGCCGGGCTCAAGATCGCGCTCGGCACCGATGCGGGCGTGTACCGGCACGGGGAGAACGGGCGGGAATTCGGCGCCCGGGTGGACCGCGGCATGTCGCCCATCGAAGCGATCCGCGGGGCCACGCTTTACGCCGCCGATCTCCTGGGCACCAACGACCGCGGAGTGATCGCCGCGGGCAAGCTCGCCGACCTGGTGGCGGTCCAGGGCAATCCGCTGGACAACGTCCGGGTCCTGGAGAACCCGGTGTTCGTGATGAGGGGCGGAGTGGTAGTGAAGGGTAGCGGCCGCTAGGCGCGCGCCCGCCGGTCAGAGGATATAGCGCCGGAGGTCGTCGTCGTCCACGATGCTGGCCAGGCGCTCGCGCACCCGGGCCTCATCGAAAACGATGTGCTTCTCGGGATAATCAGGCAGGTGGTAGAGCACGTCTTCGGTGACCGTGGACATCACGGTGTGCAGCCGCCGCGCGCCGATATTCTCCATGCGGTCGTTGGCCAGAAAGGCGATCCGCGCGATCTCCCGGATCCCGTCCTCGGTGAACGAGAGCTCCGCGCCTTCCGCCGCCACCAGGGCCTGATACTGTTTGGTGAGGGCGTTCTCCGGCTCGGTCATGATCCGGATGAAGTCCTGCTCAGTGAGCGGCTGGAGCTCCACCCGGATCGGAAAGCGTCCCTGCAGCTCGGGAATCAAGTCCGAGGGCTTGGACACGTGGAATGCACCGGCGGCGATGAACAGGATGTGGTCGGTCCGGACATAGCCGTAGCGGGTCTGAATCGTCGAGCCCTCGACGATCGGGAGCAGGTCGCGCTGGACGCCCTCGCGTGAGACGTCGGGGCCGGTCTGGGAGCGCTCGCCGGCGATCTTGTCGATCTCGTCCACGAAGATGATCCCGTGGTTCTCCACCCGGTCCAACGCCTCGTTCACGACGTCGTCCATATCGACCAGCTTCTTGAGCTCCTCGTCCAGCAGCACCCGGCGCGCTTCCGGGATCCGCACCGTCCGCCGTTTCTTTCGGCGTGGGAGCATCTCCTGCAGCATTTCGGTGAAGTTGACGTCCTGCCCCTCCATTCCCGGGGGGCGGCTGCATCAGGTCGAGCATGGGATAGCCCTGCGGGGTCACTTCGATCTCCACCTCGCGCTCGTCCAGACGCCCCTCGGCGAGCATCTGTCGCAGCTTTTCCCGTGACCGCTGCCACCGCTCGTCCTCGGCCCGGGTGGCGGGCTCCTGCGTCGCCTGGCCCCCGCTCGAGACTACGAAGACCGAGCCGTCGGCCGCGGGCTGGCTTTTGACGGGCGCCGGAGAAGGGGGCGGCAACAGCAGATCCAGCAGGCGCTCGTCGGCCCGGCGCTCGGCCTGGGGGTAGACGTCGTCCTCCCGCTCGGTTCGCACCATGCTGATCCCCGCGTCCACCAGGTCCCGCACCATCGACTCGGCGTCCCGCCCGACGTATCCCACTTCGGTGAACTTCGAGGCCTCGACCTTCACGAACGGGGCGCCCGCCAACCGCGCCAACCGGCGCGCCACCTCCGTCTTTCCCACCCCGGTCGGGCCGATCAGGATGATGTTGTAGGGCATGATCTCGTCCCGGATATCGTCCGGCGCCTGCGCGCGGCGCCAACGATTCCGGATTGCAATTGCGACCGCCTTCTTAGCGGCCTCCTGGCCGACGATGTACCGATCCAGCTCCGCCACGATCTGACGCGGAGGCATTTCCTCGAGCCACGGCGGGGCCGGGGCGGGAGCCGGGCCGGGGTCGCCGTTGGATGGATCGAGGGGAGGCTGGGTCGCGGGATCTGCCATTCGAGTCAACTGGGGGCTGATTCTAGGTGCCTCACGACTCGCTCTGGACATTGCCTGACACGAATCGGCTAGTTTGACGCGCGAGTTGGGTAGAAATCAAATTGATAATCCTCTGTTGGCACAAAAGCCACTCCGCAGATTCCGCTGTCTGTAGCCAGTTGCTGAAATCGCGACGTGGCTATGTAAGTCCCTGATAATCCTCTAGGGCGGAACAAGTCTTCCCCCGACCAACTATCCGGTTCTAGAACCACGCGGCGAATGCGTTGAATCAATCCCCCCTCTCTGCAGTGTGGACAGATGGGGAGTTTGTCGCGTTGGCCGTCCTTCCGTTCGAGGCCAGAAGCGGCTTGGTCGATCGCCGCGCCGCTTGCGGAAACCGTTACAACGTGATATTCCGGTGGCGTGCCGTGCGAGGTACCGTGTCGTCGGGTCCCGGTGATTTGCACGGGATAAAATCCATCCACTCCTCTCAACCCAGAACGCTCATACCATTGGCGGAATCGACTGGAGACGAGTAGCTCATCTCCGCCCCCGAAACACATATCGGACCACGTATTGCCCCAGACTTCGATCTCGGCCCGATGGGGAGGCAGCCATACCATGAGCCCTCTGAGGCGACCGCAGTATGCGCATCTGGGTGCAGGCCCTAGGTTGGCAGGCTCAACCCTGTAATAGTCCGTTTGGGCCTGGTGCATCCCACTAGGAGACTGCATGACAAAGAAACTCACTTGGCGAGCGACTAGCTCGTCAACTCGAGGACGGTGATGTGGCGGTTGGTGAAGACACAGATGTCGGCGGCGATCTCGAGCGACCGTTGCACCACCTGCCGCGCCGAGAGGGCCGGATCCGAGATCAGGGCCCGGGCCGCGGCCAGGGCGTAGTTCCCGCCGGAACCGATCGCCAGAATCCCGTCATCCGGCTCAATCAGCTCGCCCGCGCCGCTCACCAGGTAGCTGTGCTCCAGATCCGCCACGATGAGCAGCGCCTCCAGCCGCCGGAGCACCCGATCGCTCCGCCAATCCTTGGCCAGCTCGACTGCCGCGCGGGGCAGGTTCCCCGGGTGGCGCTCGAGCTTCTCTTCGAACTTCTCGAACAGCGTGATGGCGTCGGCCACCGAGCCGGCGAACCCGGAGAGGATCTTTCCGCCCTTGAGCACCCGGACCTTGTTGGCCTGCGCCTTGACTACGGTGTCGCCGATGGTGACCTGACCGTCGCCCCCGATGGCGACCTTGCCATCCTTACGGACCGCCAGGATGGTCGTAGCGTGAGCAGTCTTCATCGGTAGCCCCTACGCGTGCGGGTGCGCCTGCTGGTACACCCGACGCAGGCGCTCCACGCTGGTATGGGTGTAGATCTGGGTGGTGGAGAGGCTCGCGTGGCCCAACAACTCCTGTACCGCGCGCAGGTCGGCCCCGGCGTCGAGCATATGGGTCGCAAAGGTATGGCGCAGCGAATGGACCCGCGCACCTTCCACCCCCGTGGACGACAGCAATCGGCGCATCCGGCGCTGAATGGTCCGCGCGGAGAGTCGCTGCCCGCGCCCGCTCAGGAACAGGGCCCGGCGGTCGCTCCCTCCGGCCACAACCCCTTCTCTGCCCCCAAGGTATTGCCGGAGCACCTTCGCCGCCCGGGAGCCGACCGGGACCAGCCGCTCCTTTTTCCCTTTCCCCCTCACCTTGACCTGGTCGGCCAGGAGATCGAGGTCCTCGAGATTGAGCCCCTGCAGCTCACCGAGTCGCAGGCCTGAGGAATAGAACAGCTCGAGCATCGCGAGATCGCGCAGCGCCCCGAAGTCGTCGGCCTTCGCGAGCTGCCTCTCCCTCGGCGAAGACCTGGGCGGTTTGGCGCGCGTCGAGATAGGCCGGAAGCCGGCGTCCCAACCGCGGGATCCGGACCCATCGTAGGTTCGCTACCGGAAGCTCCAGGTGATTCCTCAAGAACCGGAAGAAACTCCGGACCGCCGAGAGGGCGCGAGCCGCCGACCGCTTGGCGAGCCCCTGCCGCTGAAGCTCTGCCAGGAAACCACGGATCCCGAGGCGGTCGATGGTGGCCCAGTCCCAGCGGCCGCCGTAGTGGCGGTCGCAGAATCGGGCGAAAGCCGCGAGGTCCCGGCCGTAGGCGATCACGGTGTGAGCGGAAAGCTGCCGCTCCTTGGCGAGATGGGCCAGGAACTGCTCCACTTCGGGGCGGGTCGCCTTGGACGCGGGAGTGCGGACCCCGCGGCTGGTCGCCGCCGGGCTCACAGCGAGGCCTGCCAGGCGGCGAACTCGGCCTGCGCGCGCGCCACCAGAAGCGACTTCTTGTCGGCCTTCTTGACCCCGGGCGCCAGGGGTTCCAGCAGGCCGAAGTTCGCGTTCATCGGCTGAAAGTGCTCAGGGTCGGCGTCCCGCAAGTAACGGTACAGGCCGCCCAACATGGTGGTGGGCGGGGGGACCGTCGCCGGCAGGCCACTCAACCGGCGCGCGAGATTGATACCCGCCAGGAGGCCGGTGCCCAGCGATTCGGTGTAGCCCTCGACGCCGGTCAGCTGCCCCGCGAAGAACACCAGGTCGTCCGCGCGATCGGTGAGCGCGGGTCCCAGGCTGGCAGGGCTATTGATGTACGCGTTCCGATGGAGGCTGCCGAAGCGCAGATACTCGGCTGACTCGAGCCCTGGAATGAGGGCGAACACCCTGCGCTGTTCCGGAATCCTCAGCCGGGTCTGGAACCCGACCATGTTCCACATCTGGCCGGCCCGATCTTCCCGGCGCAGCTGGACCACCGCGTGCGGCTCCCGGCCGGTGCCGGGGTGGCGCAGGCCGACCGGCTTCATGGGTCCGAAGCGGAGCGTGTCGCGGCCACGGCGAGCCATCTCCTCGATGGGAAGGCACCCTTCGAAGTACGGGGTCCGATCGAAATCATGCCCGTCGTATTGCTCCGCGCCGGCCAGCTCGGAAATGAAGGCGTCGAATTCTGGCTCTTCGAGTGGAGCGTTCAGATAGTCGTCCCCACCGCCCTTTCCGTAGCGCGAGAGGGCATACAGCCGCTCGCGGTCCAGCGACTCGGCCGCCACGATGGGGGCGATGGCGTCGTAGAAGGCCAAGGCGGCGGAGCCCAGTCGCGCGGCGACCGAGGCGGCCATGCGATCCGAGGTCAGCGGCCCGGTGGCGATCACCCCCGGCGATGGCACCTGGTCCATCTCTTCGCGCACCACGGTGATGTTGGGGTGGGCCGCCACCATCTCCTGGACCCGTTCCGCGAACAGGATCCGGTCGACGGCCAACGCGGCTCCCGCCGGCACCGACGTGGCGTCGGCGCAAGTGAGCAGGAGACTCCCCAGGAATCGCAGCTCCGCCTTGAGCAGGCCGTGCGCGTTGGAGAGTTCGATGGACTTGAAGGAATTGCTGCAGACCAGCTCGGCCAGTCGGTCGGTGCGGTGGGCCGGCGTGCCGACCGTAGGGCGCATCTCGCAGAGCCGCACCCGCACACCGCGTTCGGCGAGGGCCCAGGCCGCCTCGCAGCCGGCCAGCCCCCCGCCGACGACGGTGGCGATCACGTCGCCGCCGCCTCCTCGGCATCGAGAACAACCATCTGGTGCCCGCACTTGAGGCAGGTCAGACTCTCACCCTTGGCCTTGCTCACCTTCCGCTCCATGCCGACCCAGCCGCAGGTGGGGCAGGTCTCCGGCACCGGCCGGTTCCAGGTGGAGAAGTCGCAGGCCGGATAGCGGACACAGCCCCAGAACGACTTGCCGCGCTTGGTGCGCCGCTCGGCCAGGTCCCCTTCGAGGCACTTGGGACACTTGATGCCGAGAGGGATCGACCGGGTGCCCTTGCACTTGGGGTAGGCGGTGCAGGCCAGGAACTCTCCGAATCGCCCGGTCTTGATCACCATGGCCGAGCCGCACAGGTGGCATTTCTCGTCGGTGGGACGATCCGGAACCTTGTCCCGCTTGAGCGACTTCACGTAGTCGCAGCTCACCTTGTAATTGACGCATGCCAGGTAGGGCCCGAACCGCCCGGTCTTGAGCACGATGGCGGAACCGCATTTGGGACACTTCTCCTTGGCCAGGATCTCGGGAGAGAGTCCATGTGCCTCGGCCACCAGGGCATTGATGTCGACGGCCTCGAGGGCCTGGGTGAAGGGGCCGTAGAAGTTCTGCAGGACCTTCTGCCAACCGAGCTCACCCTCCTCGATCCGATCCAGCTCGCTCTCCATCTCGGACGTGAACTCGACGTTGAAGATGTCCGGGAAATTCTTGACCATGACCTTCTCGACCGTCTCTCCCAGATCGGTCGGGAAGAACCGGCGCTGGTCCACGCGCACGTAATCGCGGGCGCTCAGGGTCGAGATGATCGCGCTGTAGGTCGAGGGGCGGCCGATGCCCAGGCGCTCGAGCTCCTTGACCAGGCTCGCCTCGGAAAAGCGGGGCGGTGGCTCGGTGAAGTGCTGGGCCGGGGTGATCTCGCGCACTTCCACCTTGTCGCCCTTCACCAGCGGCGGGATGGGGGGAAGGTCGTCCATGGTCTTCCCCTCCTCCTTCTCGCGACCCTCGGTGTACAGCACGTGGTACCCGTCGAACTCGAGCACCGATCCGGAGGCCCGAAGCAGGTACTTGCCCAGGTCGAAGTCCACCACGGTCATATCGTAGACGGCGGGGGTCATCTGGGAGGCGACGAACCGCTGCCAGATCAATTGATAGAGCTTGAACTGATCGGGCTCGAGGTACGGTTGCATCTGCTCGGGCCGGCGGCGGACATCGGTCGGCCGGATGGCCTCGTGGGCGTCCTGGACCCGCGCGGACCGCGAGGTATAGACGTTGGGCGACTCGGGAAGGTACGGCTTGGCATAGTTGCGGCCGATGAAGTCGCGGACACCGGCGATGGCAGTGTCGGAGACCCGGACGGAGTCGGTCCGCATGTAGGTGATCAACCCGGTTGGCCCGTCCTCACCTGCCTCCACTCCCTCATAGAGGTCCTGCGCGGCCCGCATGGTCCGCCGGGAGGAGAACCCCAGCTTCTTGGCGGCCTCCTGCTGCAAGGTGCTGGTGGTGAACGGAGCGCCTGGCCGCTTCCGGCGCTGGCGCCTCTCGACTTTGGTGACGACGAAGGGCAGCTTGCGCAGATCGCGCACCACGGCCTGGGCTTCGGTCTCGCTGTGGAGCTGAGTGTTGTGCCCCCCGATCTTCTTGAGCTCCGCATCGAAGGTCTGGCCGTCCTTCGCACAGAGAGCCGTGATCGACCAGTATTCCTGGGGCTTGAAGGCCCGGATCTCGCGCTCCCGCTCTACGAGCAGTCGCAGGGCCACAGTCTGGACCCGGCCGGCGGACAGTCCGGTCTTGATGCTCTTCCAGAGAATCGGGCTCGCCTTGTAACCCACCAGCCGATCGAGGATGCGTCGCGCCTGCTGGGCGTTGACCTTCTGATCGTCGATCTTCCCGGGGGTGGTCATCGCCTGCTCGACGGCGTCCTTGGTGATCTCATGGAACAGCACCCGATGGGTGGGGACGTTCTTGTCCAGCTCCTCGGCCACGTGCCAGGCGATCGCCTCCCCCTCGCGGTCCGGGTCGGTCGCCAGGTAGACCGCATCGGCGACCTTGGCCGCCCGCTTGATCTCGGCCAGGGTCTGCGTCTTCCCCTTGATAGTGACGTATTCGGGCTGGAACCCGTTGTCGACATCGACCCCCAGCTTTCGCGTGGGAAGATCCCGGAGGTGGCCGATGGTCGCCTTCACCTCGTAGCCCCGTCCCAGGTACTTCCCGATGGTCTTCGCCTTGGTGGGAGACTCGACGATCACCAGCGCGTGCCGGTGCGCGCGGGACGCCTTGGGCTTGTCCGCGTGCTCAGCCGGCGGAGCGGCGGCCTTGCGGCGGCCCGCCCGCTTCCCGCCGTCCTCGGGAGACGGAGGCGTTGCCTTGGATGTCGCGCGCTTGGCGCGCGGGGAGACTCGAGAGGTTGCCATCAGGCTCGCAATATGAGCAATAAGGTTCTCGCCGGGATCAAATCCGGCCGCCCACAAGAAAACGCGTGACAGGTGGGATTGGCAAGACGAGCGCGCGGAACTGGCTGGCGCTCAAGGACTTGGTCTACCAGCCGCCTCGCTCCCGGGCCAGGGCGATGACCTGTGCGGCAATCTGCTCCGGACTCTGGATGTCGCACTTCACCTCGCACTCGGCCTGTTGGTAGAAGGGCTCTCGGTCCTTGAGCAGCGTCCGCATCTTCTCCACCGGGTCTTCGCCAACCAGGAGCGGTCGACTGCCTTCGCCGCTGATCCGCTTGGCGGCCGTCATGGCCATGAGTCGAAGATAGATAGTGAGACAAGTGGGCCGGGCCAGCTCCAACTGACCTCCCTGCGCCGCCCATCCACCGCCGGGAGAAATCACCGAGGGAGGCTCTTCCAGTGTGGTCACCATCGCCTCGTGCTCGACCTCGCGGAACTTGGACTCGCCGAACTCGGCAAAGATCCGGACGATGGGCATCTGCATCTTGCGGACGATGATGTTGTCGATGTCGACGAAGGCGGCTCCGAGCTGCTCGGCCACGATACGCCCCACGGTGGTTTTTCCGGAGCCAGGCAGGCCGACCAGAAGGATGTGACGCTTCATCGGCTCCCTCCCGGCGAAGGCTCGGGCTCGCTGGCCGACTCGGCACTCAAGGCCGCCCACCGCTGCGCCATGGCCTCCAAATACGAGGCCCAGTTCCGGCGCGTCTCACCCAGCGAATCGCCTCCGAACTTCTCCAGCATGGCGTCCGCCAGCACCAGCGCCACCAACGCCTCCGCGATCACGCCCATGGCGGGGACGGCGGTAACGTCGGACCGTTCGCTCTGGGCCCGGGCCGCCGAGCCGGTGGTCACGTCCACCGTTGGGAGCGGCGACATCAGGGTCGAGATCGGCTTCATCCCCACCCGCACCCAGAGCGGCTCTCCAGTGGTGATCCCGCCCTCCAGGCCACCGGCGTTGTTGGTGCGGCGCCTGTAGCCGCCCCGCAGCGCCGGTGCAGCCGCCGGGTATCCCGGCAAAGCATCGGCGTCGATGGGATCGTGGACCTTGGAACCGGGACGGCGAGACGCCTCGAAGCCGAGGCCGATTTCGACCGCCTTAACCGCGGGTATCGACATGAGGGCACCGGCCAACCGGCCATCCAGCTTGCGGTCCCAGTGCACGTGGCTCCCTAGCCCGGCGGGCAGACCGCGGGCAACGACCTCCACCTCTCCGCCCAGGGTATCGCCGTCCTGCTTGGCCCGGTCGATCCGCCGAATCATCTCGGCTTCCACGGTGCGGTCGAGGACGCGGATCTCCGACTGGTCGGCCTGCTCGTTGAGCGGGGTCGGCAGCTCGGCGAGGGGTCCCACCTGCACTCCACCGAGGGATACCACATGGCTTCCGATTTCCACACGGAATTCGTCCAGCAGGCGTTTGGCCAGGGCTCCAGCGGCCACCCGCGCCGTAGTCTCCCGGGCACTGGCCCGTTCCAGGATGTCCCGCGCGTCCTGGCGGTCGTACTTGAGGATGCCCACCAGATCGGCGTGGCCGGGCCGGGGGCGGGTCACCCGGCGTCGCCGCGACTCACCCGGTGTACCCTCGGCGGCCATGACGTCCTCCCAATTGGGCCAGTCCCGATTGGGAATCAACATGGCCACGGGGGAGCCGAGGGTCTCACCCGCCCTCACCCCGGAAAGCCATTCGATCCGGTCCCGCTCGATCTTCATCCTGGCGCCGCGCCCGTAGCCCATCATCCGCCGGGCTAGGTCCCGATCCACCCACTCCGCGGAGATGGGGAGCCCAGCCGGCAGTCCTTCCACGATAACGACCAGGGCCTTCCCGTGGGATTCCCCGGCGGTCAGAAACCTCAGCGCCAAACGCCCGCCTTTCGACCGTCCAATAACAGCAGAGCCCGACCAGGTGTCGGGCTCGCTGAGATCAATGGTACCGCGCGCACTACCAAATCGGTCAGCTTTGCCCCTGGATCCCGGTGTCGATGATCCGGGGAGTGATGAGAATCAGGAGATCCTTGCGTTCCTCCGACTCCCGCGTGAACCCGAAGAGCTTGCCCACGATCGGCAAGTCCACCAGGAGAGGAATACCAGCCTTGGACTTCTCGATGTCCGTCACCGTGAGGCCACCGATCACCGCCGTCTCGCCATCGGCCACCAGCAGCTGGTTGGTCGCGTTCTGCTTGTCGATGGTGAAGCCCAGGTCGGCCTGAACCGTCGGCTTGACCGAGGACCGCTCCGCATCGACCTGCAGGAGGATCTGGCGGTTGTTGGTCACGTGGGGCGTCACCGTCAGCCGGATGCCGGTGGGCTTGAACTGCACCGTGGCACGGGGACCCGCCGCCACGCCGCCGATCGAGCTCGCGTCCACCACCCGGAGAGGGACGTCCTCACCGACGTTGATCAGGGCCTGGCGGTTGTCCAGGGTAGTGATCAACGGCTCCGCCTGCACGTCGGCCAGGTCCACCTGCTCCAGGGCGACGAGGAAGGTCGTGAGGTTGAAGCCACCGATCGAAGTCCGCCAGACCACGTCCAGCGCCTCGCCGATGACGATCTGTTCTGCGTTGGCCACCGCCGCGACCGAGTTGCCGCCGATGTTGACGGTGTTCTTGTCCTGGACCGACCCGGGGTTATTGGGATCCGGCCGCTGGACCAGCTTGTTGAAGTAGACCTGATCGTCGCCCAGGTCATACCGGAGTCCCAGCTGCTGGACATCGGTCCGATCCACGAAGACCAGTCGGGCCTGGATCGAGACCTGGGGCATGCGGACGTCGAGGCTCTTCACGAACTGTTCGACGTCGTCCAGCCGGCTCCGAACCTCGGTGACGATAATAGAGTTGGTGGTCGTGTCCGCGACCGCCTTCCCGCGCTTGGTCAGCAGGCCGGCGACGCTCCCCGTCATGGAGGGCGCGGTCGCATAGTTGACTCGAATCACGCGGGTCTGGAGCGGCTCCAGCGTGTCGAGGGCGGCCAACGTGCCCGGCGCATCGACCCGGAGGATGCCACCCGGGATCTCGAGAACCTGCAGGCCCTGCGTGGCCAGGATGGCTTGGAAGGCCTGGGGCCAGGGCTGGTTCTTGATTTCAGCAGTAACGGTTCCCTTGACGTCCTTGCCCAGGATGATGGTGCGGCCGCTGAAGGCGGCGAACCCGGCGACCACGTCGCCGATGTCGGCCCGGTCCCAGGTCACCGTGATCCGAGGCTCGGCCGCGGTCCCGGTCCGCGCCGGGGCGGCAGCCTCGGGCGGCGTGGTGACTTCAGGCTCGCGAACGCGCTGCACCGCAGCCGGCGCGGCGAGGCCGGAGGGCTGGGCCGACGACCAGGCGAGGAAGCTGCGCTCCGCCCCGAAGGAGATGCGGATCGCGTCGCCATTCTTATCGAGATGGTAGTCCTTGAGGTCCGAGAGATGGACCACGACCCTGACGACGTCGGGCCGGAACTGGGAGTACCGGACGTCGAGGATGCCCGCGCGGTTGATGCCGTCATAGGAACCGCCGGTGCTGCCCAGCTTCGCACCCATCACGTCGACGACGAGTCGGGTGGGCTCTTGCAGCACGAAGTCCTTGACGTCCACCGCGCCGCGGACGTTGATGACGATTTCGGCCTTGCCAGGGGACGGGAGGACGCTGACTGCGGTCACCTCACCGGATGCTGGCCCCCCGGCGGAGAGCGGGCCGGCCAGAAGACACAGGGCCGCCCCTGCCAAGGTAAGGGTGAACTGGCGCTTCATGGCGTTTCCACCTCCCGTTTCTTCATCGACAGCGTTTCCTGTCGTTCGAAGCCGAAGTCTTCAACCGTGAACACCACGTCCAACTGCCGGATTTGTGCCACCTTGAGCCGGCCGATCTGGTCGCCGACCCGCAGTTTGTAGCGCTTGCTCGAGTTCTTGTCCCGCACCACCGCCACGCTGTTGGCGGCATACTTCATATCCATGTACACGCCGACCAGCAGGAGATCGGAGAATTCCGGTCCCACGCGGGCGGTCGTGATCAGAGAGGCGAAGGGGTCCCGCGACCCGCCGGCGTAGGAGAAGGTCTCCCGGAGCACCTCGGTCTCCTTGGCCCGGGCCAGCGAGTCGGTCCGCAGCGAATCGCGCTGAGCCTTCATCACCGAATCGGCGTGGCTCCGCTCCTGGGCGCTCTTGGCCGAATCCGCCTTGGCCTGCTCCTTGGCCCGCCGAATCGAGTCCGCCCGCTGCACCTGCTGCTGCTTCGGGGTCAGCGGGGTCTGAGGCGCGGGTGCCGCCGCGGGGCCCGCGGCCGGAGCCGCCGTAGGGGCCGTCGGTTGAGCCGTGGCCACCGTGGCCGCGCCGCCCGGCGGCTTGCCGCACGCGTCCAGGAACTCCGGACGGATCATCCCCTCAGGGGGCTGAGTCGCCAACTTCTTCTTTCCGGCCTTCGTCTTCTGCAGCACGGCGGTGACCGAGTCGGTGCAGGCCACCCACTTGAACCGGGCCGCGGAATCCTCCGCCGCTGCCTGGCGCAGGCTGTCCCGCCGAGCCCGAATGGCCGCGGTATCGATGCCGATGGCGCCGGGCGCGGCCTTGTTCCCCTTGCCAAACTTGAGCTTGGCACAGCCGGCCAAGGCCAGGCCGACGAGGACGGCGGTCAGGAGAGGTCTAGTTCCCACTGGTCGCTCCCTCGACGCTGGTCTTGACGAACGTCCGAATGAGGAACCGGGCCACCAGCAGCGATCCCGTGCTGTCGCCGAGGGCCTTGGCCGAGTTGGCGTCGGCGGCGGTCAGCGTCAGATCGATGGGGACAATGATCCGCTGCAGCGAGGCCACGTCCGAGAGAAACTCCCCGACCTGGTCGTAGTGTCCCAGGACCGAATAGCGGTACTTGTAGGTGTTGAACGGCGACGGTCCATTCTCCACCGGCAGCGGAACGAACTCCGCCACGCTGACGCCGCGGATCTTGGCCCGCGTGGAGATCTCATCCATGAGATTGGGGACCTCGTTCCGGTCCGGCACCAGCCGCCGCATCAGCTCCAGACTGCCGCGATAGCCCTCGATCTTCCGCCGCAGGTCCTCGACGCTTCCCTGGGCCAGCAGCTTCTTGGCCGAGTCGGTCACGGTGGTCAGGGAATCGATGCTCT
The DNA here is from genome assembly GCA_963704015.1 of uncultured Gemmatimonadales bacterium. Lineage (GTDB taxonomy): Bacteria > Gemmatimonadota > Gemmatimonadetes > Gemmatimonadales > GWC2-71-9 > DATIWD01. The sequence goes on along the minus strand of CAVPGI010000002.1, from coordinate 289,473 downwards.
TCTTGACCACCGCGATGCTGTCCCTGGTCTGCGTGACGCCGCGTACGCCAATCGCCGACAGCCACGTCCCGGTGTACCCGATGTACCCGACGACGAGCGCCAGGAGCACGAGGAGGACCGGGGTAATCTTCTGCTGGTCGAGGCCAAAGAGCGCCATGGCTTATCTCACCGATTGGTTCAGCGGTACCGACCGGATATAGGCCGAGTCGGCGCGCTTGAAGTTGGCTCGGATGGTAAAGCCGGTCACCGGCCGTTCACGTTCCACCAGAGTCTTGGCTTCCATTGGCGTGACGTTATCGACCCAGGGCGAGGCCTCCAGCTGACGCAGGAAGCGGGTATACGCCTGGATGTCCACCGTCCGCCCGGCGATCTCGAAGGTGACGGGGCGCTTGGTCGTATCCGCGGTGTCGGCCGGCACGGCGCTCCCGATCGCGTTCAAGGTCACCAGCCAGGTGTAGGCCGGAAGCGCCTTGGTCACCTCATCCAGCACGTGGGGCCAGACGTAGCGATCGCCGTCCACCGACCGGATGGTGCCGATCTGCCTGAGGAGCGAGTCGCGGATGCGCTCCGCCTGCCGCTTCTGCTGGAGCAGCGCCTGAAAGCGCTTCTGCTCGTCGCGCGCTTGCTCGTATCGCGGGGTCAGCGCGTTGAGCTCCCGATTCTTGGAGACCATCAGCCAACCCAGACCCGCCAGCACCACCACCCAGACGCTGGCGGCACTCATGAGAAGCGGATCTTTGACCTTGGCGACCAGCTCCTTGGCCTGGGCCATGATCCTGGCCCCGCCGCCACCGGCGGTCTTCCGCTTGAGACCTGGGCGCAGATTGATCGTGATCATCGCGCGTCTATTCCGGGTCGGGGGCTCACGCGGCCGATCTGAGTGCCAGCCCGATGGGCAGCATCAGAAGGGGCGCGATCTCGTCCTGGTTGATGGTATCGAACACACCCTCGGCCACCATGAGCCGCTGCAACGGATTGGCCAGTTCGACCGGCAGGCGCAGGCGGTCCGCCAGCACCTTGGTCAGGCCTGGAATCCGGCCGCCACCGCCCGTGGTGTAGAGCCGTGAGAGGCCCCCGGCGGACCGGCTCGACGACTGGAGAAACGCAGCCGCCCGCTCGATCCCCACCGCCAGCTCCTCACCCCGGGTCTCCAGAAACGGCTCCAGCACTTCGCTGCGCTCGAACCCCTGAAGCAGGTGGTCGGCCTCGTCGGCCGACAGCCCACGCTCCCGCTGCATGTCTTCACGAAACCGCCGCGTACCCAGCGAGAGGTCCCGCGTCAGCACCGGCACACCATCCTCGAGGATGTTGATGTTGGTCATCTCGTGTCCGATGTTGACCAGACCGACCACGCCGCGCATCGCCTCGGGATAGTTCAACTCAAAGGCGTTGTGAATGGCAAAGGCGTCCACATCGATGACGACCGGATCGAGGCCGACCTCCGAGAGCAGCGCCATCTTGTTCTCGACCAGCTCCCGCTTGGCCGCGACCAGCAGCACCGTCATCTGGAGTCCTTCGCCCTCGGGATCCAGGATCTGGAAGTCGAGCTCGACGTTCTCCATGTCGAAGGGAACGTGCTGCTCGGCTTCCCACCGGATCAGGGTGCGGGCCTCCGCCTCCTTCATCCGGTCCATCGAGATCTTCTTGATGATCACGTCGCGTCCGCCTACCGCGATCACGACCTGCTTGGACTTGACCCCCGCCGAGGCGATCAACCCCTTGATGGCATCGGCCACGATGCCGGGGTCCATGACCTCGCCTTCGACGATGGCGTCGTCCACGACGCTGGTATAGGCCACCTTGGTGAGCACGGGCTCACCCCCACCGTGGGCCACCGCCACGAGCTTGATGAGCCCGCTGCCGATGTCCAGAGCGAACGTGGTCTTCTTTCGACCGAAAAGTGCCATAGGCACCCCGACTTGGGGGTAAGAGGGGTAGGCTACGCTATCACCAACCCCCGGATTTGTCAAGTTGGTTGAGGTCAACCACAGGAAACCATTTGGTAGCCGAGAGTTACGTCGCTCACGTCCGGCTATGTCAGGTCCCCGTTGGACCCCCCACCCTGCCGCCTAAACCGTGGCGGACAGCTCTACCGCCAACCCCGCCTCCATCCATTCGCAGGGAGCTCGCTTCGGCCGGCTGCAGGATGCCCCGACTCCAGGCTCCCCGCGACTTCTCCGTTCCTGCACTTTGCTTGTTCAGGACGCAAATAGCCGTGCCACAAGGAGAAAACAAACATCCACGGCGCACGACCCACTGCTGGGTGGGCAATTGGTGGGCCAGAAGATTTTCCGGTCCGATCAGAACGGATTCAGGGGAGCTCGAGCCAGCTCCGGTCGTGCAGGGGTTCCAGTCGCGCGGCCCCGTCCAAGGCACGCTCGACGGCACAGCGGGCGAAGGTCACCAGGGTCGGCGAGCCTCCCAGGTCTACCTGCCGAGCCACCAGGGCCCCAAGGACCACCCCTCCCAGGCCGGTGAACCGGGCCGTCCCCAGCACCAAGATGAGGCCGCGGAATTCGAATCCTCCCGCAATTTCCAAGTCCCCATCGACGATCAGGAGTCCCCGTCCGCTTCCACCGGAGAGCTGGGTGCCGTCCCGCGCGGCTATCACCAGGGACGATCCACCCGGCGGGGGTTCAAGCGAACTCAGGGCCCCCCCGACGCGCTGGTCGGCCTGGGCCAGGAGCCGCCCGATGGAGGCATCCCCTAGGGAGGTGGCAGCCACCGGGGCGGCGAGTGAGTCCAACCGGGTATCCGCAATGGATGGCCCAGGCGGGGGGCAGTCAGCGGCCCAATCAGGCGGAATGCTGTCGGAGCCGCTGACCGTGGCCCCGCCCATCCCGGTGGCGGTCGCGGCGCTTAGAGCGGCGGAAGGGGAAAAGGCGGGCCGTTCTCGCCGGAGCAGCCGCCCCAGCCGGCGCCAGCCGAGGGTGTTGCCGTTCGGAGCGAGGCGCTCCCCGGTGGCCCGCAGAAGGAACACCTGGTCGTTCAGGCGCCTCAGCGTGTCGGTGACCACGACCTGCCCCGGAAGGCTCCAGCGGCCCAGCGCAGTCTCGTTTCCAGATCGGAGACTATCCGCGACCGGCCTGAGGCTGTCGGGCAGTAGGGTGCCGGCCTCCGCGGCGTACTCTGCCTGCGTGGCATACAGCAGGTGGGCCGCGCCCTGCCGCTCGGCCAGAGCGAGCGCGAGGGAGCCGGCGGCCACCAGTCCCAGGACAGCGAGGCATACCACCACCAGAACCAGGGCGATTCCCTCCTGCCCTGCTCGGCATCCGGCGCCGGTGCCGCCCACTTCAGCGACCGGATCCCGACCGGAGGGTCAGCCGCACCACGACGCTGTCCCGTAACGGCGACCTCGGGCCCAGGGCCCCATGGCCGTATACCGGGTGGCCCGAGACCAGGGACAAGGCGGCGAGGATGGCGCGGACGTCCCCCGGCAGATTGGTGCTGGCACCTCTGGCGTCGAGGTAGGTGAGCCTCAGCCCCGAGGCATCCAGTGGCCCCAGGAGAGGTTGAATCACTTCCCCGGCGCTGACGGACCGGACGCCCAGCCAGGTCTGAGAGGCCTGCAGGTAGCTCCGCACCTGCATGATCTCAAAGGCGATCACGGGGGCGTCGAAGCGCACGTCGCTTTGAACGATGGCGGAGTCCAGTCTGGTCCCGACGACCATCGCTGGGGTGCCCTGGCAAGCGCCACTGCCCACCGAAATCACCGGGAGAGGCAGCCAACGATCGTCGGAGCCGGTGGCCGTATCTCCCTCGATCAAGACCAGGAGACTGTCCCGATCGGGCGCCAGCTGGCGTAGGCCGTACCAGGGATCGGCCCGAAGAAGGATCTGGTCTTGGCTGCCCGAACAAGCGAGGGCACTGGCGCGGTAGGCTCGATAAGTCAGGGCATCGGGGCCCAGGGAGAAAAGGTCTCCGGACGAGCCGGCAGGCGCGGGGGTGAGGTCTCGCCATTCCGCACTGAGGAAGGTCACACCGGTGCGGAGGCCGCCGCCCAGGCCGGTTCTGGCTTCTTGGGTCAGGGCCACGCGCACTTGGGTAATGATCACCCGGGTGGCGAGAGAGGCGACGACCACCAGCCCAGTCAGGGCCGCCATCAACTCGACGAGACTCGAGCCCCGTCTCGAGGTGCCCGTCATTGGCAGCCCAGGATGGTGGCCAGGGTATCGGTGCGCCGGCCGCCCGGGCTGGGGTAGCTCGCGGTCGCGGTGATGAGGTAACCCGCAGCCGTGGAGTCCAGCTGCCAGTGCTCCTCGAGACCACCCGCGCCGACGACGCTCCCCGCCTGTAGTGAATCGCACGTTCCGGCGCGGGACCCCGCCGCCATCCGCAGCGCCTCGAGGCGATCACGAAGGGCCACGGCGGCATGGGTGCGAGCCCGGGCCTCCGTGGTCCAGCGGAGCGAGACCAGGACGGTCCCTGCGATGCCCAGGAGACCGGTGGACAGGACCACCAAGGCCACCAGGATCTCGGGCAGGCTGTAGCCCCGCGCCCCCATAGCCATTGGACCTCCACGAAAGGTGGAGGTCAGATCTAATGGAGAGGCCGTCGTGCGCCGGGATCGATTGACCGCGGGAGGGAGCCAATCAACGCGTGAAAAAAGGGCCCGGTCAGGGCCCCAAGAGATCGGTCGAACGGGGACTACGGGTGGTGCTACGGCGAGCAGGCCATCTGCCCCTCAACGGTAGCCGGAGCAACCGGTGCGGCCGTGCCGATGAACAGGGCGCAGGTGCGCGCGGACTGGGTCGGATACGCGGCGGTAGCGGACCAGCCCGACGAGTTGGCCGCGACGATGGTGATCACCGTGCCGACCGACGGGTTGTACACCAGGGCGGCTGACGGCAACGCACCCAGGTAGTAGGTGCCGTTATCCCCCACATAGGCCTCCTGCGCCGTGGCAAGGTTGCGCAGGTCGGTCTTCATATGAGCGAGGTAGGCCTGCTCCTTGGTGCTGCCGAACTTCGGAATCGCGATGGCGACCAGGATGCCAATGATCACCACGACGATGAGGAGCTCGATGAGCGTGAAGCCCAGCCGGGAACGGCGAGCTGTCACGACTTCGTGGGTCGCCAGTGTGGGGCGCAGATTGTCCCGTGACCGAGTCATGGTTGGCGACCTGGATACTTTCTCGCCGGTGCAGTACGGCCGACTACTGGTGGCCGGACACCGGCTCATGAGTGATTGGTTAGACTAGACCGCTAAGTGAAACGGCTGGGTGGCGCCGAGTGCGACGCCACCCAGCCTACTCCAGCTACGTTACGGACAGGTGATGACGCCGTCGGTGGTCGGGCCAGAGGCCGAGGAACCCACCGCGACCTGGCACGACTTCGTACCGGTCGAGATCGAGGTGTTGCTGATCGATACCGTGTAGCCGCCTGCAGCGCCCGCGCCCGCGCCCGTGTTACCGGACGAGGCGGTGAAGTTGTACGGCGCAGCCGTCAGGTTGGCCCACGTGCCGTAGGTCGCGTTATCCGAGAAATACGCTTCCTGGGCAGTGAGGAAGTTGCGGACGTCGGTCTTGACCGACGCCAGTTTCGCCTTGTCCTTCGTGGTCGCGAACTTCGGAATCGCGATCGCGGCCAGGATGCCGATGATCACAACTACGATCAGCAGCTCGATGAGGGTGAAACCCTTCTTGTTCATACGGCCTCCGGTTGAAGAAATTGTAGCCTTACGGCGACTGATAGCGGCGCGGACTGTTCTGGTCCATCGGGAAGTTGGGCAACGCCTATGCCACCCCCCGAGGGCATTTCTAAGGCTATAATCCCCCATGACTTGACCATCAGCTTATGGGCCATTCATCTCGTGACTCCAACCGCGGCTCATGGGATTTTGCAAGTATGAGACCATGTCCGGGGTTCCCGAACACTTGCGAATTGCCCGAACGGCACCCGCAAGCAGGGATCACAATTGACCCGAAAGGTCCGGCGTGGTGAACCCCTCTACGCAAAACAGACTCCTCTATCTCGGCATCGCCGCGGTCGCGCTCACCGCCTCCATCAGCGCCCTGAACAACCAATTCACCTACGACGACATCGTCATCATCACCCAGAATCCGACGGTCAAGGATCTCCACCGTCCCTGGGATGTATTCACCCGCTCGTATTGGCCGAAGCCGTTCAGCGCGGACCTCTATCGTCCCCTGACCACCCTCGCGATGGCCGCGCAATGGAAGGTCGGGGGTGGCCGGCCCGGCCTCTTCCATGCCGTGAGTGTCCTGGAGTACGTACTCGTCGCCCTCGCCTTCTACGCGCTAGCCAGGGGTCTTCTCCCTCCGTGGGGAGCCTGGAGCGCGGCGGCGCTGTTCGCGGCGCACCCGGTCCACGTGGAGGCGACGGCCATCGGCGTCAACCAGGGGGAGCTTCTCACCGCCTTGTGGGTGCTCCTGGCGGCCGGCCTCTACCTGCGAGCGCGAAAGGAAGGTGGTCTCACCGCGAGCCGTCAGGCGACCCTGGTGGCTCTGTATCTGGCCGCCTGCCTGACCAAGGAACACGGCTTGGTCCTGCCCGGGTTGTTGGCCGCGGCCGAGCTCACCGTAGTTTCGGACCCCCGCCCCTGGAGAGAGCGCCTGCGCGAGCTTCGGCCTTTCGCCCTGGTGCTGATGTTGACCGGTGTCGCCTACCTCGGAGTGAGGAGGCTGGTGCTCCCGAACCTGGTAGGCACCTTCGCCGCCGAGGCCTTTCGCGGGGCCACCATGGGCGGGCGCGCCCTTACCATGCTGAGCGTCGTTCAGGAGTGGCTGCGGCTGCTGCTTTGGCCGGCCCACCTTCAAACCGACTACACGCCGAGGGAAATCGAAGCGGCCACCGGCTGGGGACCGGATCAATGGCTGGGACTCGCGCTCCTGCTATCGGTCGCGCTGCTCGCGTTGTGGGCCCGGCGACGCCAACCGGTCGTCACCTTCGGCATCCTCTGGGTGGCTGTCGCCCTGTTCCCCGTGAGCAACGTGCTGGTGCCGACCGGGATTGTCCTGGCAGAGCGGAGTCTCTTCCTCGCCAGTGCGGGGATGATGCTGGTGGTGGGCTCAGCGGTGGGGGCCGTCGAGACTGCGGCCGCGATCTCCCGGCCCACCCGACTAGCAGTCGCGGTCGGGGTTGGGGCCCTGGTCCTGACGGGAACAGCCGCCGCCTTTCGTCGCCAAACAGTCTGGCGCGACCAGCAGACGCTCTTTGGCCACATGGTGCAGGAAGCGCCCCTCAGCTACAAGGCGCATTGGGGATACGGCGACCTGATCTTTCGTGACGGGGACCGGGCTCGGGGAGAACAGGAGTACCGGCTCGCGATCGCGCTCTTCCCCTACTCCTGGTACCTGTTCACCAACCTGGGAGATCGCTACCGCGCAGCTGGTCTCTGCGGCCCGGCCGTCAAGGAGTACCATCGATCCCTGCTGCTGGCGCCGGAAGCGGTGGCGACCCGTTCCTCGCTGATCGCCTGCCTGCTCTGGCTCGGTCAGTACCAATCGGCCAAGCGGCAGATCCAGATCGGAATCGCGGTGGGGAAGGAACTGGAGAACCTGGAGAACTTCCGCGTCACCGCCGATAGCGCCATCAGGGAAAAGGCCCCGGCCGGATCGGTTCGGCTGAAGGTCAAGGATTCGACCGCCGAGACCATTCCCTGACGCGGGCGGCTATCTGGAGGCCTGTCCGGCGCGATCGGCCTCGGAGAGTGAGACGGCGGGAATGGCTGGCGACGCCGCCGTGGGGACAACGGCTCGCCGGCGGGGGGGGAAGAGATTGAAGCGGAGGATGTGCCAGAAGGCGGCGACGCCGTCCTTCCAGCCGATCTTCTTCCCCTCGGCGTAGGTGCGGCCCGAGTAGGAGATCGGCAGCTCCCAGATCCGGGCCTCGCGCCTGGGCCAGGCGGGCCGTGATCTCCGGCTCGAACCCGAACCGGTCGCTGGTCAGCACCAGCGACTTCATCAGCGGCGCCCGGACCATCTTGTAGCAGGTCTCCATGTCGGTGAGGTTCAGGTCGGTGAGCATGTTGGACAGCAGGGTCAGCAGCCGTGTTCCCCACCGAGTGCCAGAAGTAGAGCACGCGGTGCGTCCGCCGCCCAGGAACCGCGAGCCGAAGACCGCGTCGGCCTTCCCCTCGATGATCGGCCCGAGGAGCCGGCCGAACTCGTCGGGGTCGTACTCGAGGTCGGCGTCCTGGACCACGATCACGTCGCCCGTGGCCGCGCTCGATCCCGCGGCGGATGCGCGGCGCCCTTGCCGCGGTTGCGCCGGGTGGTGGACCACCACGTCGATCGTCCCCTCCGCCAGGAGTCCGTCCAGGATCCGCCCGCTGCCGTCGGTGGAGCAGTCGTTGACCGCAATGATCTCCATCGGCAGGGGGACTTCCCGGAGGCGAGCGACGATCCCGGCCAGGGTGGCGCCTCGTTGTACACCGGGACCAGCACCGACAGGCGCGGAAGCCCGTTCATCGCTCGACGACCTGCCCCTCATACCGGCTCAGCTTCCGATAGAGGGTGGACGGGTCGATCCCCAGCACTTCGGCCGCCCGGGTCTTGTTGCCCCCTTCCGCCTGGAGCACCCACATGATGTAGGCGCGCTCGATGACCTCGAGTGTGGGGTTCTGATACGATCGGTCGGCGACCAGGGGCTCCTTGCGGGGCTTGGTGATGCGCTCCGGCAGGTGCTGGGGGTCAATCATCTCACCCGGGCTCAGCACCACCGCGTGTTCCAGGGCGTTCTCGAGCTCGCGCACGTTTCCGGGCCAGTCGTAAACCATCACGGCGTCGAGCGCGTCGGCGGAGAGGGCCTTGGGGGGAATCCCGCGTTCCGAGGCGAGCCGCTGAAGGAAGGCCTCGATGAGCAGGACGATGTCATCCCGGCGCTCCCTGAGCGGCGGCAGGTAGAGAGCAATCACGTTGAGCCGGTAAAAGAGGTCCGACCGGAAGTTGCCCCGCCGTATCTCCTCCTCCAGGTCCCGGTTGGTCGCGGCGATGATGCGCACGTCCACCGTGACCGCCTCGGTGGCTCCCACCGGGATGGCCTCCCGCTCCTGGAGCACCCGCAACAGCTTGATCTGGAGGGCGGGCGGCATTTCCCCCACCTCGTCGAGGAAGAAGCTCCCGCCCCGCGCGGCCGCGAACAGGCCCTGCTTGTCCCGCACGGCGCCGGTGAAAGAGCCCTTCACGTGCCCGAATAGCTCACTCTCGAGGAGGTTCTCCGGCAGCGCCCCGCAGTTGATGGAGAGGCAGGGACCGTCGCTCCGGTTCGACATGTTGTGGATGTGCCGGGCGATCACTTCCTTGCCCGTGCCGCTCTCGCCCTGGATCAGCACCGTGGAATCGGTGGGCGCTACCTGCTCGGCGAGTTTGAGCACGTCGAGAAACCGGCGCGATTTGCCGATCGGCCGGCTGATGCCGCCCCGGTCTCGCCGGCGGATTTCCTGTCGCAGCTGGCGGTTCTCGACCCGCACGGCCCGGAATTCGGAGGCCCGCCGGAGAATGGCGATCAGCTCGTCGTTGGCGAACGGCTTCTGGATGTAGTAGAAGGCCCCGGCGTTGACCGCGCCGATGGCGGTCTGGAGCGAAGCCTGCGCCGTCATCAGGATGACCGGCGTCACCGGGTCCTGCTCCCGGGCCGCCTGCAGGATGTCGAGGCCGCTGACCTGGGGCATGCGGACATCGGTCAGAACGATGTCGAACGGGCCGGCGCGGAGCTGATCCAGTCCCGCCTTGCCGCCCTGAGCGGTGGTCACCTCGAATCCTTCCTTCTTCAGCAGGATTCGGAGGGTATCGAGAATCCCCGATTCATCGTCGATGACCAGAACGGTTGGCTTCTCGCTCATGCCGCGTCCTCTGCTGTCCAGCGAGATGGGAAGAAAATGGTGAACGTGGTGCCGCCACCGGGCTGGGAATCTACCAAGACCATTCCGCGATGCGCTTCTACCGCCCGCTGAACGATCGCCAGGCCCAGCCCGGTACCGCCGCTCCGGCCGGTCACGAAGGGTTCGAAGAGGCGCCGGCGGACCTCGTCGGGGATGCCGGGGCCGTCATCCTTGATCTCGAGGCGCACCGGATTGTCGATCCCGCTCCCGCGCGGCAGCTCGCCCAGCTTGGCGGTCCCCAGCGTGACGGTGATCTTGGCGCCGCCCTTGGCGGCCTGGACCGCGTTGAGGAGCAGGTTCACGACCACGCGATGGAGCAGGTCCTCGTCGCCGTCCAGCACGGTGCGCCCACCCTCCAGCTGGATCTGGGTCCCGGGGGTAAAGTCCGGATGCTCTCGCACCAGCTGGGCCGCCGCCGTCACGACGGCGTGCAGGTCCACCGGCACGAATTGGGAAGCGCGGACCCGCGCGAAGTCGAGAAACTCGCTGAGCAATCGGGTCAACCGATCGCTCTCCCGAACAATCAGCTGGGCCAGGACCCGGTCATCGTCGTCCACCCGGGCAGTGCGGGACAGCTGTTCGACGGAGCTCCTGATCGACGCCAGGGGATTCCGGATCTCGTGCGCCAGCGATGCGCTCAAGGCGGCCACGGCCTCCAGACGCTCCGCCCTGAGGTGAAGCTCCTGGAGGCGCTTGAGATCGGAAATGTCGGTGAAGATCGCCGTCACCGACGGGAGGTCGTCAGAATCCCGCTCGAAGGTGGTGGTGCTCAAGCCGATGGGAAACATGCGGCCGTCCTCATGCAGGACCATGCCCTCCCCCCGGCTCACCTTGCGGCCATGCCGCGTCGCCGCCACGACAGCGGCCCAGAGCTCGGGAGACCTCAACTTGAGCTGATCGAGGATCGGCTGCCCGGTGAGGCGCGCGGCGTCCAGGTGAAGGAGGCGCTCCGCCATGGGATTGAGGTAGGCCAGTCGCCCGACTCCGTCCACGGTCATCACCCCAGATCGAATGTGGCGCAGGATGTCGTCGGCCTCGAGCCGCACCCGCCGGAGCTCGGTCTGGAGCGTGTCCCGTTCCAGCCCGGCCTCGCGGAGGCGGGCAGCCAAACCGCCCACCAGGGCATAGGCGGCGAAGAAAATGGCCAGCTGGCCCCAGAACCCCAGACCGGCTCGTGCGGGCTGCAGGAGAAAGAGGTCGGCCCCGTAGAAGAGGGCTGCGACCACCGGAACCACCACGCCCGGCCAGAACGGCAAGAGCAAGGCGTAGCCGGCAATCAAGAGCACGTAGAGGGCCGGGAAGACGCTGTCGTAGCCGCCGGTGAAATGCACGACGGCCGTGACCAGACCCAGGTCGGCCATCGCCTGCACATACAGGAAGAGCGGGCTGGGAGCCCGGCCCCGGAGCCAGACCGCCCAGTAGCCGTAGACCGTGAGGAGCGCGGCCAGGATGAAGGCCATGCTCACGATGAACGAGAGCGCCGGCTGGGTGGTCCAGGCCAGTTCGGCCCCCACGAGCAGGCCGGTCGCGATTACCCCCCGGGTCGCGAAGATCCAGGAGAGTAGGGTTCGTTGATCCGGTAGGGTCCGCCCTGAGAGACGGGAGCTCCCCGCGTCGGCAGGCAGGGAGCTCGGCGACGAGGGCGTCGCGTCTGCAGGCATGCTGGAAGCTACATCGAACCCCCGGCCGAGGTGCAGGTCTGACCCCGGCCCAGTGAGCGCTCGGCCGCCGTTAGATTGATCCTGCCGCGGCCAATCGGTCGCGCCATCGGAGGGAACCCTCTTGAGCGAATTCGTCGGGATCCGCCCAGCGGCGATGGACTTCTTCCGCCGCTTGAAGCGCCGCAATACCCGGGTGTGGTTCGAGGCCAACCGGGATCTTTACGAAGACGCGGTCCGGCGCCCCCTGCAGGCCCTGGTGGAGGAAGTGGACGTCCGGCTCGCGCGTATGGCGCCGGAAATAGTCGGTGACCCCCGCCGGTCCATCTTCCGGATTCATCGCGACGTTCGCTTTTCGAGGGACAAGTCTCCCTACAAGACCCACGCTGCCTGCTGGTTCTATCACCGGGACGCGGGTCGCGCGGTCGGCGGTCAGGCCGAGGGCGGCGCCGGGTTCTACTTCCATCTGGCTCCAGAAGGCTCATTCCTGGGCGGCGGGCTCTGGAGGCCACCGCGGACCTCGTTGACGCGTATCCGGGAGGCGCTGGCGGATTCGCCCGGCCAGTTCGCGAGCATCGTCAAGGCCCCGGGATTCAGGCGTCGCTTCGGTTCCCTCGACGATGAGGATGTGCTGAAACGACTCCCGCGTGGTTTCGAGCCCGGGCATCCGGCGGAGCCCTGGCTGCGCTTTCAGTCCTTCACCGCGGGGCGGGAGCTGACACTCCGACAGGCGATGAGTTCCCGTCTGCCCGACCAACTGGCACGCGACTACGCGGCGCTCCTCCCACTGGTCCGCTGGCTCAACCAGGCGATCGGCTACCCGTCGGCGGCCCGACGTCTTTGACCGACCGACCAATGGACAACGAGATCTCCGCCGTCCGCCTCGACAAGTGGCTCTGGGCAACGCGGTTCTACAAGACCCGGAGCCTGGCCGCCCTGGCGGTGGGCGGCGGGAAGGTCCAAGTCAATGGCGAACGGGCCAAGCCGGCGAAGATGATTCGGGTGGGAGACGAACTGGGGATTCGACTGGGTCCCTACCTGCACTTTGTGCGGGTGTTGGGGCTCTCCGAACACCGGGGGCCAGCGGTCACGGCGGCGGGGCTCTACCTGGAAACGGAGGAGAGTCGGAAGGCACGCGAGGCCCTGGCCCTTCAACTCAAGTACTCGGGCGCCCTGGAGCGTCTGGAGCAAGGGCGCCCCAACAAGCGGGAGCGGCGGGACCTCCTCCGGCTCAAGCGCCGCCGCTGAGGACGCCCGAGAGCCAACCGGCCGCCGCCTCGACTTCCCCCTCGGCCAGTCCGTGCCCACCCGGCTGCCACTCGAGCGTCACCGAGGCCCCCGCGGCACGAAGCAAGGCAGCGAGCCGTTCCGTGTTCGCGGCTGGCACCATCGGATCCGCTCGCGCGGCGCCCAGCCAGACGGGCACACCAGAGAGGACCGGCGGCCGGGCGGGCTCGAACGGCACCATGGCCCGGAACAGCACGGCCGCCCGCAGGAGCCCAGGCCTGGTCAGCAGAAGACTCGCCCCGATGTTGGCTCCGTTGGAGAACCCCACCGCCACCACGTTCCCCGGGTCGAATCCGTACCGCGTAGCCGCCACTTGAACGAACTCGGCCAGCTCCACGGTCCGAAGCGCCAGGTCTTCGAGATCGAACACTCCCTCCGCGATCCGCCGGAAGAAGCGTGGCATGCCCCGCTCCTGCACTCTGCCGCGGGGGCTCAGGAGCCCCGCGCGGGGGGCTAGGGCCTGCCCAAGAGGGATGAGGTCGTTCTCGTTACCGCCGGTGCCGTGAAGCAGGAGCAGGGTCGTCTGGCTGGTCCTCGGCTCGGGCGGGGGGACGTAGCGGTGAACGTAGTCGACCAGCGGAGCGCTCATAGGGGATGAATCAGGACGAGTGGGACGCGATCAGCTCGCGCAGCGGAGCCGCCGCGATCTGGTGGCCACCGTCGTGGAGAATCACCCGGACCCGGCGCCCCAGCGCCTCCAGGCGGCTGGCCTGGGTGGTCACCGCCCTTGAATCGAGGAGTGGGTCGCTGCGCCCAGCCACCAGCGTGACCCGGCAGCGCAACCAGGGCTCCGCTCCAGCTCCGGCCAGAACGTCGGGCGGGAGAAGAGAGCCCCAAAGCACCAGCTCCTCGATCGGCGCCTTCCCGCGCAGGGCCCAGCGGGCCGCCGTCGGCCCACCCTGCGAGAACCCTAGAGCCAGCAGGGATCGGGAACCTCCACCCGCGGCTCCGGCCACTCGATCGTAAACCGCGTCGAGGTAGCGGATCGAGTCCAGAATCTCCTGTTCCCGATCCTCCCGCGTCATCCAGCTGGCGCCGACCCGGTCACCGTGTTTGCCGGACAGCGCAGTCTCGAGGTAGAACCGGGACAGGCCCTCCGGAGCCACGATCCAGCGGGAGCCGTCCACCACCGATTCGAGCGCGCCCAGGAAGTGCTCGGCCAACTGCCCGTAGCCGTGACACGCTACCCAGATGCTCTGTGGATCGGATCGGTCGGAGCCGAGAACGTGATAGCGCGCCGTGCGGGCGACGGTCAGGTGATGGGTGGTGTGCACGTGGGTTTCTCGCCGAGCCCCGGGGCATCCGGGGTGAGTAGATTATGGCCCGGCCGCCGATCCTTTGTCTACTTCGTCCCAGCCCCAGACGAGCGCCTCAATGACGCTACGCCCCCACTTCCCGCGACGCATGCTCGGCGTTCTCACGGTCCTGCTGGTCGCCGGGGCCGGCATGCTGCTGGCCCACGATTTCTTCCTCAAGCCGGACGCGTTCTTCCTTCCGACCGATGCCACTGCGGTGATTCCGATCCTGAATGGGACGTTTGCGACCAGCGAGAATACGGTCGACCGCGCCCGTCTTCTGGATGTCTCCATCACGACCCCCAAGGGTCGGACCCGGTTGGACACCACGGCGATATCGTTCCGGCACGATACTACGCTCCTCACGATCCATACCGGGCCCTCCGGTACTTATCAGGTCGGCGTGGCCACTCTGCCCCGTGAGATCGATCTCGCGGGGGCCGATTTCAATGCCTACCTCAAAGAGGAGGCAGTCACCGGGATTCTGGAGGAGCGGACCCGCCGCGGCGAGCTGGGGAAGCCGGCTCGCGAGCGCTACGCCAAGCACGCCAAGACCCTGCTCCAGGTGGGAGCCGAGCGCAGCGGCTCCGTGGGGCCAGCGCTGGGCCACCGGGCCGAACTGGTCCCCATCGAGAACCCGTACGCCATCAAGCCCGGGGGATCGGTGCGGGTCCGCTGCCTGTTGGAGGGGAAGGCCCTGGGAGGTCAGGAGGTGATTGCCGGCGGGACGGATGGTGCCGGCCAGGCAATGCCGGAACAACTTCTCCGTTCCGGTAACGATGGCGTGGTCACGGTGCGGCTGGACCGCCCCGGCAAGTGGTTCCTCAAGTTCATTCACATGGTTCCGAGCCAGCGACCGGGCGTGGACTACGAGTCGGACTGGGCGACGCTCACCTTCGAGCTGCGGTCCGGGAACTGAGGGAAGTTCTCAGGGGCGGGCGAGGGAACCGGCCTCCCGATAACCCAACTCCCCGGCACGCACCGCTAGCGGCAGATGGTTCTGGGGAGGCGGCAGGGGGCAGGTGGCAAAGGTGGTGAAAGCGCAGGGCGGATTGTAGCTCCGATTGAAATCGATCACCACGCTTCCCGCCGAATCGGGCAAGGGGACGTAGAGGTAGCGCCCCGCCCCGTAGGTGGAATCGGCGTTGGTGCTGTCCTTGAACATGACGAAGAAGTCGGTAGTTCCCCGTTCGGTCACCGCATCCAGTTGGAAGCTTCGTCCCCCGATCCTAAACCGCAGTGCGCCGGGTGAGGGCGTCTCCTCCACCATGTTGAGGATATTCACGATCCGGATGGTGCGGCCGGCCGGATAGGGTTCGAAGCGGCCCGGGACTCGCCAGGCGGTATCGAGGGGAAAGTAGTGCAGGCCGGTGAACCCCGTGCGGGCAGGATGGATCCGATCCTTGACCCGCACCGCAAACCGGGCCCCCCGGTGGATGACGCGGATGGAGAGCGACCCCAGGGCGAGTACGGTCGGGGCGCTATCGTCGTCCGCGCGGACCAGAAGCGTCGTAACCGCGTGCCCGGTCTCGGTGATTCCCGAGCGGGGGGAGGCATCGAACCGGACGTTGTGGCCGGCCAGGACGAAGGTGCCCGCGAACGCCGGTGCCTTGGCCGGCAGGCGGACCGGGTTTCGGGCATCGCTCCCCGCGCCATTCTCCCCCGGCTTGAGCCAGAACAGTCCCGCCAGCGTGGTCCAGCCCTCCTCCCCATTGACCGAATCCACCCGTTGGGCGCGCCAGGCCTCGATTTCTTGCCGGTAGGCGGTGAGGTCCAGGGGTGGTCCCTGCGGCGCGGGAGGCCGGCAGGAGACGGCCAAGACGCACCCGACCAGGGAGAAGGGCCCGCAGGCTCCCCGGAAAACAGCGCGGCGGCCCTTCTGGAGCCGCCGCGGTAGAGCTGATTCGACCCGCAGGCGCATTCGATCCTACTGCACCGCGTTGACCATATCGAAGATCGGCAGGTACATCGCGACCACCATGCCGCCGACGATCACGCCCAGCACCACGATCATGATGGGCTCCATCAGGGACAGCAGGGCGGACACGGCCACGTCCACTTCCTCGTCGTAGAAGTCGGCGATCTTGGACAGCATTTCGTCCAGGCCACCGGTCTGCTCGCCTACGGCGATCATGGAGATCACCATCGGGGGGAAGACGCCGGACTTCTCCAGCGGAGCCGCGATGGTCTCACCGCCGGCGATGGACTGGCGCGACTGCATCACTGCGTCGTGGATGACCCGGTTCCCCGCCGTCTTGGCCGTGATCTCCAGCCCGTCGAGGATGGAGACGCCGGAGGAGATCAGGGTCCCCAGGGTGCGGGTGAAGCGCGACACGGCCGACTTGCGGACCACGTCCCCGATAACCGGCGCCTTGAGCATCAGCGCATCGATTTGCTTGCGGCCCTGGGGAGAGGCATAGTACCGGGTGCCCCCGAACACCCCGAGCGCGATCATTCCCAGGAGCAGCCACCAGTAGTGGATCAGGAAGTTGGAGGCGCCGATCACGATGCGCGTGGGGAGCGGCAACTCGAGGTTGACCGAGGCGAACATGGTCTGGAACGTGGGAATCACGAAGATGAGCAGGACCGCGATCGCCAACGCCGCCACCGTCATGATGACGCCGGGGTAGACCATGGCGCCTTTGACCTTGCGAACCAGGGCGTCGTTCTTCTCGAGGAAGGTGGCCAGTCGGAGCAGAATCGTGTCCAGAATACCGCCCGCCTCACCCGCCGCCACCATGTTGACGTAGAGGTCGGTGAAGGCCTTGGGGTGCTTGGAGAACGCGTCGGCCAGGGTATGGCCGCTCTCCACGTCGTACACCACCGCCCGGGTGACGTCGGACAGCGCCTTGTTCTCGGTCTGCTTGGCCAGGATGTCGAGCGACTGGACCAGGGGCAGTCCGGAGTTGATCATAGTGGCGAACTGCCGGGTGAAGATCACGACGTCCCGGGTGCGGACGCGGCTGGTCTTGAACCCCAGCCTGATCTCCTTGGGAGCCTCCCGGATGCTCACCATCAGGAGCTTGCTCTTCTTGAGCTGGGCGGCCACCTCGTCCCTGGAGGGGGCCTCCATTGTGCCCTTCATGATCTGGCCCGTGCTCTGATTCCGGGCGGTATACTCGAATTTCGCCATGGTGGACGTTCCCTCCCGTTAGCGGCGTGCCGCGGGGCGACCCTTTTCCACGACCCCGAATTCCTGCTCCTCCACCGGCGTCTCGCCGCACATCCGGAGGAACTCGTTGGGATCGCCGGACGCGCGCAGGCACTCATCCTGCGCCACTTCCCGGTTGACATACAGCTGGTACAACGCGTCGTTCATCGTCTGCATGCCGTGCTTCTTGCCGGACTGCAGCGCCGAATAGATCTGGTGGACCTTGTCGTCCCGGATCAGGGCGCGGATGGCCGGGGTGCAGACCATGATCTCGCAGGCCATCGACCGGCCTCGGCCCTTGGCCTTGGGCAGCAGTGTCTGGGTGATCACGCCCTCCAGCACGAACGCCAGCTGGGCCCGGACCTGGGTCTGCTGGCTCGACGGGAAGACGTCGATGATCCGGTTGATGCTCTCCGCCGCCGAGTTGGTATGCAGGGTCGCCAGGGCCAGGTGGCCGGTTTCCGCGATGGTCAGCGTGGCCGCGATGGTCTCCAGGTCCCGCATTTCGCCGACCAGGATCACGTCCGGGTCTTCCCGCAAGGCGTATTTCAGGGAGTTCGCGAAACTCTTGGTGTCGGTCCCGACCTCCCGCTGATTGATGATGCAACTGTGATGCCGGTGGATGAACTCGATGGGGTCCTCCACCGTAATGATGTGGCCTTTCCGCTCCTTGTTGATCTTGTCGATCATGGCGGCCAGGGTGGTCGACTTGCCCGATCCCGTGGGCCCCGTGACCAGCACCAGGCCCCGCGGCCGCTCCGCCAGCTTGGCCACGACCGGCGGCAGCCCCAGGTCCTCGAAAGTCCGGACGTTGAAGGGGATCATCCGGATGACCATGGCCACGCACCCCCGCTGCTTGAAGCAGTTGCCGCGGAAACGGGCCAGGTTCTGGATGCCGAAGGAAAAGTCCAGTTCGTCTTCGGTCTCGAACCGTTTCTTCTGGTTCTCCGTGAGGACCGAGTAGGCGAGCGAGAGCGTGTCCTTGGGGTTCAGGATATCCGGCGCCGAGGCGCTGACGATATCCCCGTCGATCCGGAGCTTGGGCCGCTCGCCGGCCGTGATGTGGAGGTCGGAGGCGTCTTTCTCGATCATTTCCTCGAGCAGCGCCCGGAGGTTCACTGTCATGCGGCAGTCTCCTTCACGACTTCTTCGAGGGTCGTCACGCCCTTCTCGATCTTCTTGATCCCGTCCATCCGGAGGGTGAGCATCCCTTCGGTCACCGCCTGGTCCCGCATGTCCGCCACCGAGGCTCCCCGAAGGACCATGCGCCGGACTTCAGGGGTCATCGCCATCACTTCGTAGATGCCGGCGCGGCCCTTGTAGCCGGTGCCGCCGCAGGTGTCACACCCGGTTCCTTTATGGAAGGGCAGGTCCTTGACCGCCTTGAGCGGCCCCAGACTGTGCAGGACCTCATCCGAATACTGGGCCGGGGCCTTGCAGTCTTTGCAGATCCGCCGGACCAGTCGCTGGGCCACCACCAGATTCACCGCGCTGGCCACGTTGAAGGCCTCGATGCCCATGTCGATCATGCGGGTGATGGTGCTGGGCGCATCGTTGGTGTGCAGCGTGGACAGGACCAGGTGCCCGGTCAGCGCCGCCTTGATCGCGATGCTCCCGGTTTCCAGGTCCCGGATCTCACCGATCATGATGATGTTCGGGTCCTGGCGCAGAAAGGCCCGCAGGGCGGCCGCGAAGGTGAGCCCGATCTCGGTCCGCACCAGCACCTGGTTGATCCCCATGAGATTGTACTCCACAGGGTCTTCCGCAGTGAGGATGTTGGTCTCCATGGTGTTGATCCGGGAGAGCGCCGAGTACAGCGTCGTGGTCTTGCCGGAGCCCGTGGGACCCGTCACCAACACCATGCCGTAGGGGTTCAGGATCGCCCTCATCAGGTCGGATTCGGCCTTGGGCTCGAAGCCGAACGTGGTGAGATCGAGGGTCAGGTTCCCCTTGTCCAGAATTCGCAACACGATCTTCTCGCCGAACAGCACCGGCAGCGTCGAGACCCGGAAGTCGATCACCCGGCTCCCCATCTTGAGCTTGAGCCGGCCGTCCTGGGGGATCCGCCGCTCGGCGATGTTGAGCTGCGAGAGGATCTTCACGCGCGAGGTCAAGGCCGCCCGCATCTTGAGCGGCGGCCGCATGATCTCCATTAGCGCCCCGTCGATCCGGTACCGAACGCGGATCTCGTGCTCGAAAGGCTCGATGTGAATGTCGCTGGCCCCGCGCCGCACCGCCTCGGTAAGCAATCCATTGATCAGCTTGACCACCGGCGCATCGTCGATCTGCGCCTGAGTCGCGGCCTCCTCTTCCTGCTCTTCGACCACCTCGACGTCCTCACCCAACCCCTCCATGTCCTTGAGCAGGGTCTGCAGCTGCTGGTCGCTCGATTCGTAGTGCTTTTCGATCAGAGTCCGGAGCGTATACTCGCCGGCGATGACCGGAAACAGGTCGTAGCGGGTGATGAACTTGAGGTCGTCGATGACGCCGGAGTTGGTGGGATCCGCCATTGCGACCGTGAGGGTTCGTCCCTCGCGCTTGAGCGGAAGCACCACGTGCTTGAGGGCGAAATCTCCCGGGATCAGCTTGACGATCTTGGGGTCTACTTCGAAGCGCGAGAGGTCGACCGCGGGCATCCGATACTGCCGGGCCAGGACCTTGGTGACTTCGATCTCCTGGACCAGTCCCAGCTTGACCAGCACGTAGCCCAAGCGATGGCCGCTGGACCGCTGCTCGGCCAGCGCCGAAGACAACTGGTCACGGGTGATGAGGCCTTCCCGGATCAGGATGTCGCCAAGCCGTTCGTTCCCGGCCGCTGCGGTCGCCATGGCCCCTGATGAGTCCGGAGGATGAGGAATGACAACGGTTTACGACAGCTAAGTTAGTAAGGTAGAACAGCGCGGAAGGGTGTCAAGGAGGAAGCGGCCCTGGCGGGCCCTGAAGGGTGCCCGGCGCGTACGCCTCAGAGGCAGCCTGGCAGCCCCCAGGGGCGGTTACCTCACCTCAACGCGATCCCGGACCCGCTCCAGGGTAGCAGGCCCAATCCCCCCCACATGAATCAAGTCGTCCACCGAGGCGAACGGCCCGTGCTTCCCCCGGAAGGCGACGATGCGGCTTGCAAGGGATGGGCCGACCCCGGGCAGCCGTTCGAGCTGATCGGCAGTGGCCGCATTGAGGTCGAGTCGCGGGGAGCCGCAGGGAGGCGAATGGCAGTTTGCGGTGGACCGTTGCAGAACAGACGGGGCCTCGAAGGCAGGGGAAGGGGGTCCCGTCCTCGGGGTCCCTGAGAACCGAACGTGGGGCGCAATCGTCCGAAGCAGGCCGGACCCCACTCCCACCACCCGATCGAGGCCCGCGAGGTCCCCGAACGGACCATGGGCGTTGCGGTCGGCGACAATGGCTCGGGCCAGGGCCGGGCCCAGGCCTGGAATACGCTGGATCTCGCGGAGGGATGCTCGGTCGAGGTCAATCAACTCCCCGGATCCGAGTGGTCGGGCGGCGCGGGCTGCGCTATCCCGATGCGCCTCCACTCCACGAGGTGGGCCCCCACTCAGAAGGCGGGCCTCCCCCGGGGGCTCGCCCGGCCGGGCCAGCCAGGTCCTGGCCGCCTGGCCGGCGACCGCCAGGCCGAGGAGGAGGAGCGCGGCACGGTGCTCGGGGCGAACCATGCCCCAACGCTAGCCCGGGCCGGACCGAGCCCGGGATCGTTTCATCGCCGCGCATATCCCGATCGCGCTACAGCTGGCTAGCGGTCCCGAATGACCTTCAAGGCCACGTCCCCGACGATCTGCAGACTGGCGGCGCTCACCTTGTCGATGGTGTCGTCCGGGGTGTGCCAATAGGGGTAGTCGAAGTCCACGACGTCGATGGCGCGGATGCCCACCTTCTGGAGCTCGACGTGGTCGTCGATGAGCGTGTGCCTGGGCGACGCGACGAAATATTTCTGGTAGCTAAGCGCCGCGGCGGCACGCCACACCTTGTCCACGATCTCAGGCGCCCCGGTCAGGGAGTTTCCTTCCTCATAGATCTGGAGATCCTTGTCCCCCACCAGATCCAGGAGTACCGCGAACACCGGTCGCGGGCCGGGGGGCTGGTGGGCGGCGAAGTACCGGGAGCCGATCAGCACATCGAGAGGATGATTCGTGAAGTCGCCAAAATCCTCGCCGTCCACGAAGAGCAGGTCCACTCCGCGCTCCGGTGCCCGGCGATGGAGGGCATCGGCCACGCCGAGGAGGACCGCGACGCCGGAGCCGCCATCATTGGCGCCGGGGACCGGGAGTCGTGGGTCGCGCGAGTTGGGCCCGTCGGCACGTGGGCGGCTGTCCCAGTGCGCCAGGAGGAGGATGCGCTCCGGAGCGGTCCGATTGAACCGCGCCAGAAAATTCCGCAGCGCGAGCGTATCTCCGGCCGCATCGACGTGAGACCACGCCTGGACCATGACGGTATCCGCTCGCGTGCGGAGCAGAGAATCGAGCCAGTCGCCGGTAGCGCGATGCGCGGGGGTGTTGGGCACCCGGGGACCGGGGGCCACCTGCCGCACCACGCACGCCAAGGCGAAGGCCGGATCAAACTCGCTCGGCGGCTTGGGACGGGCGCAGGACAGGATGGACAGGAGGATCAGCGGGGACCAGCGTAGGCGAGGATTCATGTCTCCCGCAGGCAGGGAGGACCGCTCGGCCGGGGACGTGGAAAGGCGGGGCCGTGACGCCGCCGCACCTTGAGCGGCTCGCCGGGACGGAATTATAATGGCTGACGGAAGCGCATACAATACGGAGACTTAGAGCGCGTGCGTCTGCTCGATCGTTATCTCGTTCGTCAACTGTGGCCGCCGTTCTTCTACGCCTTTGCGGCCATGACCAGCCTCATGCTGCTCAACCAGGTGGCCCGTCGGTTCGGCGACCTGGTCGGCAAGGGCCTGCCGTGGTCGGTGATCGGGGAGGTCTTCTGGCTGTGCCTGCCGTTCATCGTGGCGATGACGCTGCCCATGGCGGTGCTCCTCTCGGTGCTCTACAGCATCAGCCATCTGGCCGCCGACAACGAAATCACCGCAATGCGGGCGACCGGCGTCAGCGTAGGGCAGGTGATGGCCCCGCTGCTGCTGGCCGGCACGCTCCTGGCCGTGGTCAATTTCGGGTTCACCGACCAGGTCCTGCCCAAGAGCAACGCGCGACTCCGCAATCTTCTGATCAACATTCAGCGCAAGAAGCCGACGCTGGAAATGCGGGAGCAGGTCATCAACGAGATTCCCCAGGCAGGGTTCTTCCTGCGGGCCAGCCGCATCGATCCTCCCAGCGGCCGGCTCCGCAATGTGACCATCTTCGATATGGCCCCTCAGAAGGGGCGGCGCATCATCTACGCCGATAGCGGACGCATGGCCATGGCTCCGGGTGGCGCCGATCTGAGCCTCCGGCTCTTCTCCGGTTCAATCCAGGAGTTCAAGGTCGACCGCGAGGAGGTGCAGCAGCTCACCTATTTCACGGTCGACGACATCCGCGTCCGGGACGTGGCCAACCGTCTCGAGCTCGACATGGCCGACGACGTCCGCGGCGACCGGGAGATGACCACCTGCGAGATGCTGGGCGTGGTACGCGACGCCGAGCGGGACATCGCGGTGGCCGACCTGCGACGGCAGGATCTGGTGCGGCGGGATCTGCGTTTCATTCTCGGTTTGTCGCCTCCCCCGCCCGCGTCCGCCGCTCCCCTGCCGGTCGTGACCGGCTACTGCCGGTTGTTCCACCGCATGCAGACGCTGCTCTTCCCCGGTGAAGCGCAGGCCCAGGCGGTCCCGCCGGTTCGTCTCCCACCGACCCCACCGCCCATGGTCGGCCCCCATTCCGCCCATCTGTCGACCTGGGCCGACGTGGCCTCGGCGCGCGACAATGCCAGAGGGGCCGGACTTCGCTCCCATCAGTACTCGGTCGAGGTCCACAAGAAGTGGGCGATCAGCGCCGCGTGTATCGTCTTCGTGATCGTCGGAGTGCCCATGGCGCTCCGGTTCCCCCGGGGCGGTGTCGGCCTGGTGCTGGGCGGCGGGCTCTCGGTGTTCGCCCTCAACTACGTGGGGCTCATCGCCGGAGAGAGCCTGGGCGATGAAGGCTTGATCTCCCCGGCCCTCGCCATGTGGGGACCCAACCTGATTCTCCTGGCCTTGGGATTGATCGGCCTCTATCGGGTGAGCCGCGAATCGGGGTCCACGCGCGGTGGGGACTTCGCGGAGCTGCTCGATGCCCTCACCAGCCGCTTCGGGCGGCGGACCGCATGATCGGCATCCGCATCCTGGACCGCTACGTGATGCGGTCATGGCTCCTGATCTTCGGCCTCACCGCGGTGGGATTTCCGCTGGTCTCGGTGATCATCAATCTCACCGACTCGCTCCAGCGCTTGCTGAGCCGCGGGCTCACCGCCAAGCAGATTCTGGTCAGCTACGTGTACGCGTTGCCCGAGCACATGTTCGAGGTGATGCCGGCGGCGGTCCTCTTCGCCACCGTCTTCACCATCGGGAACCTGGCGCGCAACTCCGAGATCACGGCCATGAAGGCTGGCGGCCGGGGGTTCCTGCGCCTCTGTACGCCCATTTTGATCGCGGCCCTGCTGGCATCGGGACTCTCGGGAGTCTTGGGCAATCTCGCGCCCACGGCGACTGCCAAGCAGCTGGAGCTCCAGAAGGCCAAGCCCCAGCGCCCCAGATTGTCCCGCTACAATTTCGTGTACCGGGCCGATCAGGGGTGGGTCTACACGATCCGCAGCCTCGACGTGGGTCAGCAGGCCCTCCGAAATCTCGTGTTTGTTCGCCAGGGACGGGGCCGTGATTATCCCAGCCTCGCGATCGCCGCGGACAGCGCCACCTATGACGAAACCAGCCATGCGTGGAGCCTCTGGGCGGGTACCAGCCAGCGCGTCGCCGGCCCCGGCGAAGAGCGCATCTTCCACTTCAAGACGGCGCACCTCCGCGCCCTGACGGAGTCACCCTCGGAGCTGATGGCCGAGCCCAAGGCGCCCCAGGAGATGCGTTACGGGGAGCTGCGCCGCTACATCGACGCCCTCAAGCGTTCGGGCAACGACACCAGTAAGCTCGAGGTCGAGCTGGCGCTCAAGATCGCCCTGCCCGCCACCTGTTTCATCGTGGCCATGTTGGGGGCCCCGCTCGCCTACAGCTCGCCGCGATCGGGGCCCGCGTTCGGCATCGGGATCAGCCTCCTCGCCACCGTGCTATTTCTCTCCCTGATTCAACTGTCCAAGGCCGTGGGAACCAGCGGCGTGATCGACCCCACCGTGGCCGCCTGGGTCCCCAACGGCATGGTCCTGGGGATCGCGCTCTGGCTGCTCGCTCGCGTGAGGACCTGACCAGCCGACGGTCGTTTCGCCGCTATATTTCCTCGTACAAATGACTGCTCGTCCCATCATCGTGGGCACCGGTATCGCCGGCCTCTGGACGGCCTGGCGACTCGCCGTCGAAGGGCGACCCTCGGTCCTCCTCACCAAGGGGGGGCTCTCGGATAGTGCCAGCGCCTGGGCGCAGGGCGGAATCGCCGTAGCGCTGGGGCCGGGTGACAGCCCCCTCCAGCACGCCGCCGACACCTTGGCGGCCGGGGACGGCTTGTCCGATCCCGAGGCGGTCTGGATCCTGACCAAAGAGGGTCCCGATCGTATCCGCGAGCTGCTCGCCATGGGCGCCACCTTCGACCGATCCGCCGACGGGAAGCTCAGGTTTGGTCTCGAGGCCGCCCATACCAAGCCGCGCGTGATTCACGCCGGTGGCGATCAGACCGGGGCCGCCCTGATCGGCTGGCTCACCGACATCGTTCGAAGTCTCCCCCAGGTCGAGATTCACGAGCACGCCGAAGTCCGGGCCCTGCTCAAGGGACCGGACCGCGTCACTGGGCTGGTCGCCGAGGTCGGTGGGCAGCGGGTTTACCTTCGCGCGCCCGCGGTGGTGCTCGCAACCGGCGGCGTCGGGCAGCTGTATCAGGTCACCACCAACCCCCTGGTCGCCACCGGAGACGGCTGGGCGCTGGCCCATCAGGTCGGGGCCGAACTCAGGGACATCGAGTTCCTCCAGTTCCATCCCACCGCGCTCAAACTGCCCGGCGTCAATCCGGCACCGCTCATCACCGAAGCGGTGCGCGGCGCCGGAGGGATCCTGGTGGACAACGAAGGGCGACGCTTCGCGTTCGATGCCGATCCCCGGGGAGAACTCGCCCCCCGCGACGTGGTGGCGCGCGCCGTCGCCACGGCCGATGCCACCGGGGGGGCCTGGCTGGACGCCCGTGACATCGAAGACTTCGCCAACCGCTTTCCAGGGGTGACGCGGATTCTGGCCGAGCACGGCCTCGATCCGGAGAAGGACCTGCTGCCGGTGGCTCCCGCGCTGCACTACGCCATGGGCGGGATTCGGACCGACTTGGAAGGACGCACCACGTGCGGGGGGCTGTGGGCCGTGGGCGAGGTAGCCTGCACCGGCGTGCACGGCGCCAACCGCCTGGCCTCCAATTCCCTGCTGGAGGGCCTCGTGTTCGCCGACCGTGTCGCCCGCGCGCTCAGCCTCGAGGCGGCCGTCGAGGTCGAGGAAACCGCCGGCGCCACCGGGATGAGTCTCCCTGTGGAGGAGCCGGACGCCGACGCCAAGTGCGAGCCCATCCGCCAGGAAATGCGCCTCAACATGACCACCAACGTCGGCTTGCAGCGGACCGAGCGCTCTCTCGTCCGCGCCGAGCGGATCCTGGCGCGGCTCTCCCGCCACACGCCCGCGGCCGCCTGGCGGACCGCCAACCAGCTCCTGGTGGCGGGGTTGATCACGCGGGCTGCGCGCCGCCGCCGGGAGAGCCGCGGCGGGCACCGGCGCCTCGACTATCCACCGCTGGCCCGAACGGGCGACTCGGCCTGATGGCGACTCCTCTGCCCCTCATCGAGGCGCCCGGGTACTCCGAAGCCGACATGGCGGGGCTTCAGGCCCAGATCCGCCGGCTCGCCCAGGAGCGCCACGCGGTGATCCTGGCCCACAACTATCAGCGTCCCGAGGTGCAGGACGTGGCCGACTTCGTCGGCGACTCGCTGGGTCTCTCTCGCAAAGCCGCCGCCACCGAGGCCCAGGTGATCGTGTTCTGTGGGGTCCACTTCATGGCGGAGACCGCCGCCATCCTGGCGCCCAAGAAGCGAGTCCTGCTCCCCGATCTGCGGGCGGGATGCTCGCTCGCGGCCACCATCACCGCCGAAGACGTTCGGAAATGGAAGGCGCAATTCCCCGGCTACCTGGCGGTCGGCTACGTGAACACCACCGCGGAGGTGAAGGCCGAGCTGGACTATTGTTGCACCAGCGGCAACGCCCTGGCCGTCATCGATGCGATTCCCTCCGACCGCGGGATTCTCTTCTGCCCGGATTTCTTCCTGGGAGCGCACATGCGGCGCATGCGGCCCGAGCGGCGAATCGAGGTCTGGATGGGAGAGTGCCACGTGCACAAGGGCATCCGGCCCGAGACCCTGGACCAGGCGCGCCGGGAGCATCCCGAGGCCGAGATCCTGGTCCATCCGGAGTGCGGCTGCGCCGGCCAGCTCATCTATGCCTTGGGGAGGGGGGACATCAAACCCGACGGCCTCCACATCGCCTCCACGGAAGGCATGGTGAATCTGGCGCGGGAGCGTCCGGCACCATCCTTCATCGTCGCGACCGAGACCGGGATCATGCATCGCATGCAACAGGTGGCGCCGACGAAGAAATTCTTCGCCGCCGATCCGGAAGCGGTCTGCGCCTTCATGAAGACCATCAACCTGAACAACCTGCTCGATTCCCTCCGATTGGATCGCTACCACGTCACCGTGCCACCCGATATCGCCGCCCGAGCCCGGGCCGCGTTGGATCGCATGGTGGCGCTTGGGAAGTGAGCCGTGACCGGTGATCGCGAGCCGCGCCGCACCCAACCGGGCCTGACCCTCCAGGACCAGGAAGAGCAGCACTCCGACACCGATCGCCTGGCCCGCTGGATGCTGGAAGAGGACGGGTCCGTCGACATTACCACTCAGCTCGCGGTCCCGCCCGAGGCGCTCGGCCGCGCCATCGTGGAATCCCGTGAGGCTGGCGTCCTGGCCGGCGAGGCCTACGCCGATGCTCTCGCCCGCCACGTGGGATGCGGGCCGATCACTTGGAGCGGGCCCGACGGCCTGAGGCTTGGTCCCGGAGCCACGATCGCCACGCTCGATGGGCCGCTCACCGCCCTGCTGCGGGCCGAACGACCCCTGCTCAACATTCTGCAGCGCGCCTCGGGCATCGCCACCCTGACCCGCCGATTCGTGGACGCCGTCGCCGGCACGTCCTGCCGGATCCTCCACACCAGAAAGACGGCGCCGGGGTTACGAGAGTTCGATGTGCGGGGGGTGTTGGCGGGCGGCGGGCAGCGGCACCGATTGGATCTGGCCCACGAGATCATGATCAAGGACAACCATTGGCAGGCGCTCTCCAAGGGAGGGCGTACCCTGGCCCAGGTCTTGGAGACGGCCCGCGCCCGCGGGGTAAGAGCCTGCTACGTCGAGGTGGAATCGGAGTCCCAGCTGCAACAGGCCTGCGCCGCCGGCGCCACCAGAATTCTGGTGGACAACCAGTCCCCCGAAACATTGAGCGGGTGGGGAGCCGCCGCCCGAAGACTCTCGCCCGAGATCGAGGTGGAGGCCAGTGGAGGAATCACCCTGGAGAACGTGCGCCGCTACGCCGAGGCTGGAGCCGATTATATCTCGGTGGGCGCCCTCACACACAGCACCAAGGCGCTGGATCTCGCGTTACGCCTGCTCTGAACGCGATCGAACGGCGATTGCTTCCCATCAGCATCACCGCGTCCGGTCCAACGCCCTCCACCCGTAGTATGCCGGTACCCCCGCCGCGATGATTCCGAAGGTCACGCTGGTGTTGATCGGATCGGTGATCAGCGCATTGGCCACCATGGCCACCGAGGCCACCAGGAACAGCACCGGTACCACGGGATATCCCCACGTCAGATAGGGGCGCTTCAGCTCGGGCCGCTTGCTCCGGAGAACGAAGACAGCCGCCACGGCCAATGCGTAGAAGGGCCAGATGCCGAGGATGAACTTGTCGGCCAGCTGCTGGAAATCGTTGAAGAGTACGTAGAGGACTCCGAGCCCGGTTGCCAGCCAGATCGCGACCGAGGGGCTTTGAAAGCGGGGAGACACGCGCGCGATGCCCGGGAAGAAGAGCCCGCGATCGGCCATGGCGAAGAAGATCCGTGGCCCGGTCATCATGGAGCCATTCAGCGTCCCGAAGCACGAAAGCATCACGACCGCGGCAATGACCCCGCCTCCACGCGGCCCCAGCAACGGGATTCGCTCCGCCGCGGTCGCCGCGATCAATCGGGACTGAGCCATCTCCGGGATGGGCACCAAGTAGATGTACGCGGCATTCAGCAGCACGTAGACCACGACGATCAGCGCCGTGCCGACAATCAAGGCCAGCGGGAGGGTCCGCCCCGGATCCTTGACCTCTCCACCCATGAAGGACAAGTCCGCCCAGCCGTCATAGGTCCACATGATCGGAATGAGCGCCGTCGCGAACAGCGAGAGATGAAATCCGGTTGCTTCCGCGCCGCTGGTCCCGAAATGACCTGCGCTTCCCTCTCCCGCCAGGAAGGCCAGGCCCACCAGGGCCGCGAGAGCGGCATACTTGGCGGCGGTGATCAGGTTCATGATCGCGGCGGCCAGGGAGACGCCCACATAGTTGAACGCACCGACCACAAGGATGCCGAGCGCCGCGATCCAGTGTACGGCCTGGTTGCTGAGTGGAAGAAAGTACCCGAGATACTCGGCGAAGATCGTGGCGATGGCTCCCAGCGCCGAGGCGCGAATCACGGCGAGCTCGGTCCACCCGAAGAGGAAGGCGGGTAGGGGGCCAAACCCTTCGAGGATGTACGCGAACACGCCGCCCGAACGCGGTAGGGCCGCGGCCAGCTCGGCCACGGTCAGCGCGCCGAAAAGAGCGAAGACCCCGCCCAGGACCCAGGCCACCAGCGCCAGCGTCGGATCGCCAAGGCGACCCGCCACCTCGGCCGGGACGCGGAAGATGCCGCTGCCGATCGTGGACCCGACCAGTACGGCGATCGCGCTCGCCAGACCCAACCGGCGCGGCAGTCGCTCTCCCCACGGGTCGACCGTCGTCATCCCTGAGTCGGCCATGCGAACCTGTCATCCGGAGGTGGTTCCAGGTTAGCTGCTGCCTGGGGTTCGCGGAACACTGAAGCTCCACGCGCGGTCTTCCCAGGTTTCCTGCTTGACAAGCCCCTCTCCACCCGATTGCTTTGCCCGCCAGGCGTGAGTTGGAGGCGCTGTCCCTCCAGGCTTGCGTCCGTATCATAATGGCACACAATAAGTTACGAGATTCGGAGGTCGGGTGATGGCAGAGCCAGGCCGCGTCGAGACGCGACTCTACAGGCGGCTGTCGTGGAGTGCGGTGGGCCTGGTCTTCGGGCTCATCGTGCTGGGAGGTTGGGTACGGATCAGCGGATCCGGCATGGGATGCGGGGCCCACTGGCCGCTCTGCAAAGGGGAATGGTTCCCACCCCTCGATCTCCCTACGCTGATCGAGATCGGACATCGCTGGGTCGCGGCGCTGGTCACGCTCGGCGTCTTTGCGCTGGGGTTCGTCGCCTGGCGCCGCCACCGTCGCGATCGTTCCCTGCGTGCTCCCGCGACGCTGGCGGTAGTACTGCTCGAGTTTCAGGTGATCCTGGGCCCGGTCATCGTCAAGTTCGATCTCCCTCCTGCGGTAGTCGTGATCCATCTCTTGAACGCCATGATTCTGCTGGCGGTGGTGCTGGTGTGCGCGCTGCGGAGCACGACCAGCCTCGCAGTGCCTGCCCAGCGGCACCAAGATCACCCGCTGGTGCTCCTCACGGCCGGGCTCGGCTTCGTGGTGATCTTCTACGGTGCCCTGGTCGCCAACCTGAATGCCGGCTTGGTCTGCCAGGGATTCCCGCTCTGCGATGGACGGCTGGGACCTCCGGTCAGCGCCCTCGGCCTGTTGCAATGGACGCACCGAATCCTGGCCTTCTGCTTCCTCGGACTGGTGGCGGCGGTTGCGCTCCGCCAGTGGCGCGGCTCGGAGCCGGAGCACCGGTCGCTTCGAGGCGCCGCGCTGGCGGTTCTGGTAGCGACCGTGGCGCAGGTTGGCGTGGCGGCGGCGATGGTATTGCAGCTGTTGCCTCCCACCCTGCGGGCGGCCCACCTGCTGACGGGAACGCTGCTCTGGAGCCTGCTCACGGTCCTGACCTACTACTCGTCTCGGACGCCGGCTCTGGCCACCGTGAGAGAGGGCACGGCGGCAGCACGCCCCGGCCTCGCCCGCGACCTGCTGACGCTGACCAAGCCGCGCATCATCTCGCTCCTCCTAGTCACCACCGTGGCCCCCATGTTCATCACCCCGTCGGGCCTGCCGTCGGCCGGCCTGGTGTTCTGGGTGGTGGTGGGCGGCTATTTGATGGCGGGCGGCGCCAATGCGATCAACATGTGGTTCGATCGGGACATCGACGACAAGATGACGCGCACGCGGCTGCGTCCGATCCCATCGGGCCGGTTGTCGCCCCGGGCCGGCCTGGCATTCGGTGTGACCCTCGGGATCCTGGCCTTTGCCACCTTCTGGTATTTCGTGAACCCGCTCAGCGCCTGGCTCGCCCTGAGCGGTCTGCTCTTCTACGTCTTCGTCTACACCGTCTGGCTCAAGCGCACCAGCCCTCAGAACATTGTAATCGGTGGAGCTGCGGGCGCGTTCCCTCCGCTGGTCGGCTGGACCGCGATGACCGGCCGTATGGACCTGGCCGCGATCTACTTGTTCGCGATCGTGTTCTATTGGACACCGCCCCATTTCTGGGCCCTCGCGCTGATCAAACAGGGCGAGTATGCCAGGGCCGGTGTGCCCATGCTCCCGGTCGTCAAAGGCGACCGAGAGACCAAGATCCAAATGCTGCTCTACACGCTGATGCTGCTTCCCCTCACCTTGATGCCGTCGGTGTTCGGCGCCTTGGGGCTCTTCTACGCGGTGGCCGCCACCCTCCTGGGCGCGAGGCTCCTGTGGTATTGCGTGCGTCTCCTACGCGAGCACCAGGTCACCCCGACGGCGTGGCGGATGTACCGTTACTCCCTGCTCTATCTGGCCCTCCTCTTCACCGCCATGGGCATCGACCGGGCCCTCCCCTTCGGTCACGCCCCCTCGCCTAGGGAAATCTTCATCCTCGACCGGCCCGACTCTCCCGACCAGGCCCCCGCCGAGATGCCTGCGATGGAACACCAGCACGGCCAATAACGACCCGCTGATCGAATCTTTCCGGGCTCCGGGAGAGTATTGACAACTGATAGCCGTTCGGCAGGTTTAGAACACAATCCACACATGTCACGCCGGTTCGACCCAGTCACCGACTACGGCATTCCACCGCATGGGAGCCAATACCATGGCCATTCCACGCCGTCGACTCGTCTCCTTGATCCTGGCCACCGGGGCATCGGTCCTGGTCCTGCCCTCATGCAGCCACAGCACTCCGGCCCCGGCTACTCCGGAGGAGCGGGAGGCCGCGATCGTCGTGACTGTGAATAACAAGGCCTACTCAGACGTCAACGTATATGCGGTGTCTCAGGGCTCGCCGCGGCGCCTGGGTACCGCGCGCTCCAGCTCGACCACGACGCTCTCGATGCCTGCCAGCTACCTCACGCCCACCAGCCGGACCGTGAGGCTCAAGGGATCGCCGATCGGCGGCGGACGGGACTTTCTCAGTCAGCAGATCACGGTGCATCCGGGCGCCATCCTGGAGTGGACCATCGACAACAACATGACCACCTCCTCGATTCTGATAAAGTAGCGTCCATGGGCCGGGAGGAGGCTGCAGCCGTGAGTGGCGATAGGGGAACTAGGTTGCTCGCAGGATGGCGGGTCTTGGGGCTCGCGGTCGCGCTGGGCGGGTGTTCTCCCAGCCAGCCTCCACCGGCGCCAGACCCGCAAGCGGGGCAATCGGATGTGCTGGTGGTCATCAACAATAAGACGTACTTCGACTACAACGTGTATTCGATCCACGATGGGCAACGCACGCGATTCGGCCAGACGACTGCATCCAAACAGGTAAGCCTCATCATGCCCAGAACGCTCTTGGGGAATGGCCGGCAAGTCCGACTTCGCATTGAACAGGTCGGGGGGACGGTCCACGACCCATTGATCCCGTCAAAGGCGATTACGACCCAGTCGCTGGTGGTACAACCGGGGATGTCCATTGAGTGGACGCTCGAGCAGGACCTCGACAAATCAACGGTCGTGCTCCACTAGGGAGCGACCGAGGCAGTATTCAGGAAGGTGTCCCATGAGCGTGCTTCATTGCCGGCGGCTTCAGCCTCTTCTGTTGGTGGTGTTTGTCCTGGGTGGCACCCTGGCGGCTGCCGCGTGTTCCCCAAACCGCACCCCGGAGGCACCCGATCCCGAGATGGCGCAGGCCGATGTGCTCGTGGTGGTGAACAACAAGACGTATAACGACTACGACATCTTCGCGGTCCACGACGGGCAGGTCACCCGCTTCGGGCAGGTGACCGCTTCGACGAAGGTGAGCCTGGTGATGCCGAGGACCTACCTCGGACAGGGCCGGCAGGTACGGCTTCGTGGCGAGCCGATCGGAGGGAACCGGCGGGTAACGTTGAACAGCATTGTGGTGAACGCCAAGCCGTTCACCAGCGAGCAGGTCGTCGTGCAGCCGGGCATGTCCATGGAGTGGACGCTTGAACAGGACCTCAGCCACTCCGCGCTGGTCCTGCACTAGCCGCTAATTGGGCTGGGGGCCGCCGCCTCCATTGGTGCCGTTGTTACTGTTGGTGACCCCGGTGAGAATCTTGGCTCCCAGGATGCCCACACCCACCGTCACGCCGGTCATCAGGAGGGTCCGCCCCACTGAGAACTTCTTGGCGAGGATGTGGTCCACGCCGCCAAGCGGGACCGAGACCGTCTCCCCTTTCCAATCGGTGGTCACCTCATCGTAGTTCGTCGTCGAGCTCACCGACAATAGCAGACTGCTCGCGTCCGCGTTCACGACCTGCCCGCGGACGGATCCGACCCGTGGGCCCACCAGCCGAGCCAGATCCTCGGAGCCGCTGGGGGTCAGGTCCGCGGTGACGCGATCGCCGGTCCTGGGTGTGGTGTGCTCGTACGGCACGTACGTGAAGCAGCCGCTCAAGAGCAGCATGGCTGCGACAATGGTCAGATTTTTCATAGGTCGCTGATCCCGAAGGCCTGCGTCCAAGATATCAAGACTCCCATAACAGCGCGACAGGGAGCGGAACACACCATCGTGATCCGCTCCCCGCGTGTTGCGCTTTGAACTCACCATCCCCTAGGAGCTCGACCGGCCTCCCAGGGTGACCCCGTCCATTACGGGCAGGGGTTGGGGTCATCCGGATTCCGGAACCCGACGATGTTCTGGCCCGAAACGAAACTGCCACCGTAGGCCAGTTCGCCTACGGCATCCGGGTAATTCGCCGAATTGGAGTTGACCTCAGAGTCCCCATAGTACAAGCGGCCCGGAATCTGAGCCGGGGGCCCGAACGATCCATTGGCCGGCACCAGCGCCGGGAAGCAGGTCCGCTTGTAGTCGGACCAGGCTTCGATGTTCTGGAACATCGCGATGTACTTCTCCTCGAACACCTGCGCGGCGGTCGGCGTCCCCAGAGCCGGGAAGCCATACGATGCCCGCACCGCATTGACGGGCGCCGTAGCGCTGGCGGCCGCACCGGTCGCGACATACGCCTCGGCGAGGATCAACTGATTCTCCTCCCAAGACACGATCGGCTGGTTGAAGTCCGCGACATTGCGCGTCCCCTCGATGAATGAACCCGTCGGCCCCACGGGAAAGGTATTCCCGACATAGGTACAGGGGCTGGTGGTGAAGCACGAGTAGTACTGCGCCAGCCTGGGGTCGGCGTTTGCCGCCACGCCGTTCCGATTGTTCATCAGATTGACCATCGCGGCGCCTGCGGTCAGGTCGCGCCCGAAGGCCGTGACGTTGAACTGCCACCACTGATTGCCCTCGTTGGCCGTGGTGCTGTGCTGCGCCCTGAAGCTCTCGTTGATGTTGTTGATGCCCAGGAGCGCTTCGGCGATGGCCGCGTTGTACGCGGCGGCGCCGGTCACCTCGGCCATGTGCATGTTGATTCTGGCCTTCAGGGTGTGCGCCACCCGCGTCCACTGGCCCCGCCAGACCGCTCCCGTGGGATCGGCAACGGGGTCGTTGAACCGGGCAAAGACCAGGTCCACCGCACCCGGCCCCGCATTGCCAACACCGATCGGTGCGGAGAGATCGGTGATCGCACCGTCCAGCAAGGTCAGCAATCCATTGTAAATGTCGAACTGCCGATCCAACGCGGGATAGGGGTTGGCGTCCGGATTGCCGGCCTGGGTCCAGGGAATGTCCCCCCAGAGCCCGGCCGCGGTGCTCATGACCAGCGCCTCGTAAATGCGCGCGACGCCCCGGAACCCGACGTTACCGGCGGTGGCCCCCTCCACCGTCCTGATATCCACCAATCCACCTCCCAGGTACATCGACGAAAAGTCGGGGCTGAAGTCCTGGGCGCTGAAGGTGTACGTCGTGAAGTTGTCCAGGAACCGGCCGCTCCCACGCCCGCTGCACTGCTGAATAAAGATGCAGCTGGTGATCCCCAGGAGGGCCTCCTGCTCCGTCCACTGGCTCGCTTGGACGCCCTGGAAGAGCTGGGCGGCGGTCGCGGACGAAGGGTTGTTGGGATCCAATGCGACGTCGTTACTCGTCAGGAAGTCGCTACATCCGGTGGCGCCTACCGCCGCCACCGATGCAAGCACGATGGTGTAAATGAGTTTCCGCATAGAGACGCGCTCCTCGCCTTAGCGATTGAGTGTCACCGAGAACACGAACGAGCGTGTCTGCGGGCTGTTGAAATAGTCGGCGGACCGGGCGCTGACGTTGCCACCCAGGTTGGCTTCAGGATCATAGCCCGAGTAGTCGGACCAGACGTGCAGATTCCGGCCCGCCACGCGGAGGTCGATCGACGACAGGCCCAGCGACTTCTGCACCCAGGGATAATCCACGGTCCACCCCAGGGACAGCTCGCGGAACTTCACGTACCCGCCGTTTTCGATGCAGCCATCATCAATACCGCTGAAGGGGCACGCGGCCAGGCCGGTGTAGTAAGCCTGCCCGATCGCCACCGGAGTGCCCGCACCCGGGCCCACCACCGGCTGAGCCGGCAAGTTGTACAGCGCGTCGGTTCCGATGACGTGCTCGTTACCGACGCAGACGCCGCCGGTGAAGACGCAACGAACCTCGGTCTCCTTCGACGTACCGTAGCTTAGGAGGGCGCCCTGGGTCCCGTTCCATACCTGACCACCGTTCTTGACATCGATCAGGCCGGAAAGGGTCAGCTTCTTATAGCGCACGCTGGTGCGGGCGCTGCCCAGCCAATTCGGGTTGGGATTGGCCATGACGCGGAGCGTCGGATCGTCGAGCGGCAGACCTGGCGTACCGAAGGTGCCGTCGTCGATGTACAACGCGCCCTTGGGCGCGCCGGCGCAGGCCTGCCCCAGAACGTCGCCACCGGCGTCCGAGCCCAGCGTACCGGCCGGGCTGATGCCGCAACGGACGTAGCCCTGGCTGCGGAGTACACCGAACTCCTCGCCCGGAATCGCAACCCACTGCACGAACTCGGCGGTGGCTCCCGCCGGATCGGTGCCCACAAATTGCACGTTGTTCGCAATGGATAGGACTCGGCTCTTGTTCTTCGACCACTGCAAGCCGACGTCCCAACTCACGTCACGAGTGACCACCGGGCGGACGTTGAGTGAAATCTCCGCGCCCTCGTTGCGAAGCTTCATCGCGTTCTGCCACTGGAACAGGAAGCCCGCCGACGGCGGCAGCGGCAGTCTGCTGATCACCTGGTCGGTGATCGAGCGGTAATAGGTGAAGCTGATGTCGGCCCGATCCCGCCAGAAGCCGATGTCGGTGCCGAACTCGGTTTCCTTGCTGATTTCCGGGCCGAGGTCGGTGGACCCACGGACGATGCTGGACGCGAGGCCCGCATTGCCCCCAATGGTCGGGGTCAACGAGGTCCCCTGCACCGCGCCGAAGAACGGCAGCGCGTTGTAGGTGGTGTTGGACACGTAGGCCGGAGCCTCGGTGCCCGCCTCGCCGTACGCCGCCCGCAGCTTGCCGTAGGAGAGGAAGGAGCCCTCTCCCAGTTTCAGCGCCTTGGTGAACTCCCAACTGCCGCCGATCTTGGGATACCAGCGGTAGGTGTTCTGCGACGTGAAGGTCGACGACCCGAACCTGGTGGCCGCCGCCGTGATGTAAAATTGGCTCCACAGATCGAGGGTCGCCTGGCCGAAGAAGGACAGGTTGTGGATGTTGGACTGGTTGTCGACCACCGGGTCCCGGGTCACCGTGTTGGACAGCCGGAACGGCGGCTCGGTGATCAGGGTACGGCCGGTGTTGCCCAGATCCCGGTAGTTCCGGATGTTGAGCGTCGTGCCCAACGTCACGGTCCCGGCCAGGTTGGCGTCCTTCCGCCAGCTGGCGGTCCCGTTCAGGTTCTGGTCCAGCGACAGATTGGTGACCTTGCCTTCCACGACCCGGCCGCCGACCGATACGTCGGAGGACTGCTGGCCGGCCGCGTTCATCCGCTCGTCCTGGCTGTAGTCGCCACCTAGAGTGTAGGCGAACCTGAGGTACTTGGTGGCCTGATAGTCCAGGTTGACGTTACCGAACACCCGGTTGACCTGCGAGGTGTTCTGGCCCTCGTAGAGCGTATAGAAAGGATTATCGAAGCCGCGGTTCACCGCGATATCGGTCGCTGTCGGATTCTGGAACAGATACGACCGATGGGTTCCGGTGACGGGATCGAGGTACGGAATGTTGTTGAAGTTCGGCGGCGTGCGGAGCAGGCCGAGCTGCAGCCCGTTCACGTTGTTACCCCGCTGCACGAACTGGCCGAAGGTGTTCGCGTAGGACACGTTGGCCCCGACCTTGAAGGCCTCGCCGATCCGTTGGGAGGCGTTCACCCGTACGGTACCGCGCGTGAACTTGTTGTTCGGGCCCACGAAGACGCCCCGGTTGTACAGATACTCACCCGAGACGAAGAACGTGGTCCGGTCATTGCCGCCCGACACGGTGGCGGTCGTCGTCGAGACGTACCCGTCGGTGTAGGCTTCCTTGGCGTGGTCGTAGATCGTGGTGGGGACGCCCAAGGCCGCCGTGGCGGGATCGGTCAGATCCGGGCCCCAGCTGCGCCGGCAGGCGCCGGCCGGCAGATCGCAGGCCGTCGGGTCAGCCACGCGCGGGTCGACCCCGTTCGTGCCCTGCCCCCAACGGGTCTGCAGGTCATAGTAGTGCGCGACATGGTCGCTGGAATACGTGGTCCCGATCGAGAAGTGGGTCGGACCAGCCCGCCCCGACTTGGTCTTGATCAGGATGACCCCGGAGGCCGCCCGCGAGCCGTACAGCGCGCTCGCCGCCGCGCCCTTCAGGATCTCGACGCTCTCGATGTCGTTCGGGTTGATGTCCATCGCCCGGTTCATGTTAACGACACCAGCCACTTCGGGAGTGGACAACTCGTCGGTCGGGTTGAACTGACCGGTCGAGAAGGCGTCGTTGTTGACCGCGGTGCCATCGATGACGAGAAGCGGCTGCGGGTCCCCATAAATGGTGCGGACACCGCGGATGTTGATGAACGAGCCCGCCCCCGGTTCACCCGACTGCTGGCTGACCTGCACGCCAGGAGCCTGGGCCGCGAGGGCCTGAATGACATTGCTCTCGTTCGACTTCTGGATGGCTTCCGCGCTGACGCTGTTGCGGACGTTCGGGTTCTTCTCGACCTCCGTCGTCGTCCCGGTACCGGTGACGACGATTTCGCCCAGTTGCAGCGGGTTCGGAGCGAGCGAGAAGTCCTGGCTTTGCTGCCCCGGTGCGATGGTGACCTGCACCGTCTGAGGTTTGAAGTTGATCGCGCGGGCGGTAACGCTGACCCGCTGGCCTTGGACCCGTGCGGCGGGGACGGTCACCGTGTACCGCCCGTCCGTCCGCGACGTGGCCCCCAGCCCCATCTCGGGGATGGCGATCGTCGCCCCGGGGATCGGCTTCCCATCCTGGCTGACTACCTGCCCAGCGATCGTGGCGGGCTCTTGCGCCGCCAGTCCGATCGGGAGCAGCGCCACGGCGCCGACCGTTGCGAGCATCCGACGAAGTGCTCGAACCATGGTTCCTCCTACTAACGAAGGATCAGAGTGAACTGCATGCCTGCTACCTAGGGGGAGCCGAAACGGGAACGTCGTCTTGCCACCCGCCAAACCACCGTCACATCGCCTTGCCTAACGAGGTCGCAGCGCCTGGAACATCGGGATCCCGATTGCCTTCGAACCGGGCCTGGAGGCGGTCGACAACTCCGACCTCATTCAGTACTGCCAGCGATGCTCCAACCGAGCCGGAGAGGCTCCCGGAAAGAGCCGCCGAAACAAGGGTTTGTGGGGCCTCCGCCTGGACTCCACCCGAGATCCGGAAAACCACCGGCGGGGGTTCGAAGCACAGGGGAAAAGATTTGTGGGTTGACTACCGAAAAACGACGCACTCGCCTCTGCGGCCCAGAGGCAGCGTCGGCCAATATGCGGTGCGCTATATCACATGTCAAGTTTGTGTCACATTCGAACGGAGGGCTCCAATCGAAACGCCTTTCCACGTTGCAACACCAGCACTTAGCTCGCCTTGAGGATCAGATTTCTTTGCGGTTCGCGGGGGGTAACCAGAGGCTCAGCGGCCTCCAAATGCACGTTCACTTCGGAGCGAATTCCGAACTCCCCGGTGAGGTAAATCCCAGGTTCCACCGAGAAGCCGATCCCCGGAACCAGCTGACGGTCGTCCCGGGTCTCGTAGTCGTCCAGGTGCGGGCCCGAGCCGTGAAGATCGCGGTCGATCGAATGGCCGGTCCGATGCACGAAAGCCGCTCCCCAACCTGCCCGTTCCACCACCCCTCGTGCCGCCTGGTCCGCTTCAAACCCGTAAACCGGTTCCGAGGCCCGCCAACGGGCCCGCACCAGCGCAATCGCCGCATCCCGGGCGGAGCGGACCGTCTCCCAGACCCGGAGCACCCGGTCGCTGGGTCGAGTCCCGGCAAATCCCATCCAGGTCTGGTCGGCGAACACGGTGCCCGCCCGGCGCCCGGCCCACAGGTCGAGCAGCACGACATCCCCCTCCCGAAGTCCGGCACTTCCACCCTGCTGCGGTTCGTAATGCGGGTTCGCCGTGTTGGGGCCAAAGGCGACGATCGGAGGATGATCGAAAATCAGACCTCTCGCCTGGATCGCAGCGGCGACCTTTCGTCGCACTTCGAACTCGGTCACCCCGGCGGGAGAGCGCACCGTTTCCGCCAAGGCGTTCCTGGCGATCTCGGCCAGGGCCTCGGCCGCGAACAGATGATCCTCCAACTCGGGACCGCTCCAACGAGCGGCGAACCGGCTCACCAGCGGGGCCGACGAGATCACCCGCCCACCCAGGTGCTGGAGCAGTTGGACCACGCCGTACGGCACCCGGTCGAGGTACGGCACCGCGTCGTCTTCCGAGATCTCCATGGCCACAGTGCGGCCAGCGACCAGGCCGCCCAGAGCCTCCTTCAACTCCTGCCAGCGCGAGTAGGCGATCACGCGTCCCGGAAAGTCGACCAGCGGCTGCAGCTCGATCCGATGAGCTACCGCCACCGCCTCGCCCTCACGGGGGAGCAGCACGAACAGCCGCCTGGTACCCATCCCACCCAAACCCAGCATGCGATCGGCTACCGGATTGACCCCGCGGAACGACCACAAGAGCCAGGCATCGGCGCCCATCTGGGCGAGGCTTTCCCTGAGATCTCGCCAGTCCACCCGCTCCAGCGCGGTCACTGGTATCCTCCCCCGGAGGCCGCAAGCCAATGACAGACCGAAGCTCCGCGGCCACGGCAGGTATCGTGAAGCATCGCCCCCTCGAATCCGGTAAAACGGCGCAGCAGTTCGCCCAGCGCCGCCCCGTAGAAGGTACAGGCCCTACCGTCGGGATGCGCCATGAGCGAGAGCGGAACCGCGACGCGGGCGGTGGTGCCCTGGGCGCCGAATTCGAGATCGGTATGCAGGATGCGCCGCGCCACCCTGCGGGCGGCACGTCCCCCGACTCGACGGCTCAACGGCGCAGGGCTGGCCCGCACCAGTGCGCGCACCGTGAGCGCACTCTGTCGCGCGGCGTAGCGGGCTGCACGGCGGCCCGCGTCCGCGAACACCAGCGCCGCATCCGGACGCCGGCCCGCTAACCGGAAGACCGCGACCGCCTCGTCCAGCGGCACCCGGCCGTCATGCCGGACCGCGTCTCGATAGCGCTGGATCTGGGCGGCCACCGTCGCGCTGAGCCCCAGCCGCTTGGAGACCATCTCCCCCGCCAGCTCTTCCAAGCCATCCTCAACCGGTGTGTCGAGATTCCGGAGAGCCTCGAGGAGGCTCATGGGGATGATGGCGTGGACCGTCGCGCTCTCGGTCAATGGATTTCTGGGTTGTGGGTGTCACAGAAATATGTTTGAACCACCCGGAAAGGTCATGTGAGCGCCCCCTTGTCTCCCCTATACGCCCTGCCGGCCGGCTTGGGCGTAGCCTTGTCTGGCCTGGTTGGTCGGTGCCCTGTCTCGAACCGGGGCCCTGGCTGCCGGAGCCATCGGCACCTTCGTCCTCTGGGGGACCGGATGGACCGGGGGAGCCGTACTCCTGACCTTCTTTATCCCGTCCATCCTGGTCTCCCGGGGCCTCCCCGACCCGACCATCACCTTGCTGGATCCCAAGGACCACCGCAGGAACCAGTGGCAGGTACTCGCCAATGGCGGAGTGGCTGCCGTGGGAGGCTTGCTGGGGGTAGCCTCCCCGGACCTGGGGCTCTGGGTCGTCACCACCAGTCTGGCCGCCGCCGCGGCCGATACCTGGGCCACCGCCTGGGGCGCCCGTTCGCCCAAGCCCCCCTTTTCCATTACCACAGGGTTACCCGTGCCGGCGGGCACCAGTGGGGGCGTCACCCTAACAGGAACCCTGGGCGGGGCATTGGGCGGCACCCTGGTGGCGATCTGCGCCGCCACCCTGACCCACGACGCTCCGCTTCTGGCAGCGAGCGGGGTAGGTTTCCTGGGTATGGCCGCCGATTCAGTGATCGGGGCCCTTTGGCAAGGGAAGTTTCGATGCGGTACCTGCAATTGTGCGACGGAGCGGCGAGTTCACCGCTGCGGAACTCAAGCCACTCTGCTGTCGGGAGTGGTCTGGCTCACCAACGATGGCGTCAACGCCCTGGCCACAGCCCTGTCGGGGCTTGGTGGGGCGGCCTTGTGGTGCTGGTTCTCTTGGCCCTGAACGCGTGCACTCCTTCGTCCCGGCCGCCGACCGGATTGAGGGAAGGCAATGGCGGGTCAACCGGCTCCGAGACCGGTGGGGGCGGGGGAGCAACCGCCGTGGTGGGGACCTGGCAGAATGTGCTCCTGGTTTCGGTGGTCAACGACGTTCAACGTATCACAACCACCTTTCGCTTCTCGGCCGACGGGTCCTGCCTCAAGACGGTCGAGAGCTTCTCGGCGGTCGAAGGGTTCCCTCGCGTCCACCGCCATGACTGCCACTACCAGCTCGATGGGACCGACATCCTGATCGCGCTGGATGGCGGCAACCTCGAGAGGTTCTCGATTTCCTTCGACGACTTCAACAGAAACCGGCTGGTGCTCGGCGGCGTCGTCTTCACCCGAGTGGTCTGAGTGCTCGACGTCCTGGTAATCGGCGCCGGTCCGGCGGGGAGTGCCGTCGCTACCCATCTCGCTCGAGCCGGGCTCTGCGTGCTGGTGGCCGATCGAGCCAGCTTCCCTCGCGACAAGGCCTGTTCGGAGTACTTGAGCCCCGAGGCGGTCCGCCGGCTGGACCGCCTCGGAATCGTGACCGATCTGGAGAGTGCGGGTGCCCAGCCGCTTCAGGGGACCACGGTGGTGGCCCCGCGGGGCTCGCGCCTAACCGGCCTCTTCGCCCGGGCCGGAGGCCATCCCTATCGCCCCACGGGACTTTCGGTGGCCCGGCGGATTCTCGATGCGCACCTGGTGGACGCCGCCCGACGGGCGGGCGCCCAGCTGGAAGAGCGGCTGAGCGCGGAGGAGCTCCTCTATGATGGAGGCGCGGTCGCGGGGGCCCTGATGCGCGACGCCGAAGGAAGACGGCGCGCCATCCACGCCCGGCTC
Source organism: uncultured Gemmatimonadales bacterium (assembly GCA_963704015.1). Taxonomy (GTDB): domain Bacteria; phylum Gemmatimonadota; class Gemmatimonadetes; order Gemmatimonadales; family GWC2-71-9; genus DATIWD01. The sequence continues at coordinate 246,991 of CAVPGI010000002.1, read as the reverse complement.
ACGGTCGGTGCCGACGGGCTTCGCTCGGTCGTGGCCCGGCGCCTGGGGCGGCGCTACCACCGCTTCCCGCGGCGTATGGCATTCGTGGCACACTTGGACGGGGTCGAGGGTTTGAGCGGCGTGGCCGAGCTGCACGTTGGCGACCGGGGCTACGTCGGCCTCAATCGGATTGGCCCGGGCGTCGCCAACGTCGCGCTGGTGGTTCCCTTCCGCCGGGCCGCGGAGGCACGTGGGCGGCCGAATCAGTTCTTCTTTCAGAGCCTGAGCCGAATTTCCGGGAATCCAGGGCCGGGTGGATCCGGAGGCCCTGAGCGGCGAGATCATGGCGACCGGTCCCTTCGCGGCCTGGTCCGGCCGGGTCATCGCCGACGGGGCCCTGCTGGTGGGGGACGCGGCTGATTTCTTCGATCCCTTCACCGGCGAGGGGATTCTACTCCGCGCTCCTGGGCGCCGAGCTGGCCGCGAAGTGGATCCTCGCGGCTCTGGCGGCTCCGGGAGTCCCCCGCGCGGATCGCCTGGCCGGATACGTCGGCGACCGGCGGCGGGCCTTCGCCGGGAAGTGGGCGGTCGAGCGGCTGATCGGCTACGGGATGTGGTTCCCGGATTTGTTCGATCGAGCGGTGGATCGTCTGGGACGTCGGGCCGGCATGGCGGACACCCTGATCGGCGTCACCGGCGACTTCGTGCCGGCCCGCGCCGTCCTCAACCCGCTCTTTCTCGCCCGGAGCCGTTCTGTGAGCGGCACCGACGTCGATCCCGCCAAGTTCCGTCAGCTGCTGGGGCGGTTCGCCACCGGCGTGGTGGTCATCACCGCGCGCGACACGCGCGGGAGGCCGACGGGCATGACGGCCAACAGTCTCGCGTCGGTGTCCCTGGAGCCGCCGCTGGTGTCGATCTGCGTGGACCACCAGGCCGAGATGTACCACGTGATGAGCGACACCGACCAATTCGTGGTCAACATCCTTTCTTCTCGATCAGGAGACCGTCTCCCGCCGCTTCGCCGACCGTGGCAGGAGGACCGGTTTGACGGCGTCGGGTATCAGGTCGAGTCCTCGGGGGCTCTTCATCCTCGACGGAGTGCTGGCCCACATCGAATGTCGAGAAGTTCGCCCAGTATCCCGCTGGGAGATCACACCATGTTTGTCGGCCGGGTGATCGGCGGCGCCGCCTCGGAGGATCCCGCCCATTCCCGCCCTCTTCTCTACTATCGCGGCGGCTACGCCGCCCTGGGATGAGTCGCAGGATGAGCGTCGCCCTCCACCGGGACGGGAGCTGCTCGACGATCCGGCCGCCGATCCCGAGCCGCGGCGGAATCGCTCCGTAACATCGCGCGGAGCCAACCGATGGTTCGGCGGCGCCGCTCGCGTCATCGAGCACGGCCTCGACCCGCCTGCCTGGACCGGCGCCGCGAGGATCGGCCTTCTCGCTGCTCGACCTCGGGACCGGCGCGGGCGATCTGCCCGCGCGCTGCGGTCCGCTGGGCCGCGACGCGGGGCATCCGGACTCGTACCCGTTCGGCCTCGAGCGTCAGCCCGGTCGCCGCGCGCCTGGCCGCGGATGAGTGGCCTGCCCTCCGTGGTCGGCTGCGCCGGCTGTCTCGCCGCTTTGGGCCGCGAAGCGTGGACGTGGTGCTGGTGAGCCAGGTGGCCCATCACCTCGACCCCGAGGCCCGCCGTGCGCCTGCTTCCAGGACTGCGACCGGGTGGCCCGTCGGGCGGTCATCGTCTCCGACCTGCGGCGCAGCCGGCTCGCCGCGCGCCGTTCTGGGTCGGCCGCTCGGCTGCTGCGGTTCGATCCCGTCACCCGTCGCGGACGGGATGACCTCGATCCGGCGGGGCTTCACCGAGCGGCGAGCTGCGTGGCCCCTGCGCGCCGCCGGCATCGAGGCCTCCGTGGTCCGCCGTCCCGGGTTCCGGTTCCTGGTCACCTGGCGGACGGCGAGCGACATGGATGCGAACCGTCGATCGCCTTCGCATGCGGGCGCCGCCGGAGAGGGTGTTCGCAGGCCGCCGCGGACGTCGAGCGCTGGCCGCGCGCTGCTGCCACACTACCGTTGGGTCCGGCATGCTGGAGCGGCGGCCGGACGGGGGCGTCGTCGAGATGGCGGCGTGGCGACCGTTCGGTCCGCTCAGGTATCCGACCTGGTGGGTGTCGGAAATGTGGGTGGATCCGGACCGCGCCCGAGGTGCGCTACCGGCACGTCCGCGGCATCACCACGGGCATGGACGTGGTCTGGCGGATCGTCGAGCAGGGTGAAGAGACCGAAGTCACGCATCGTGCACGAATGGACCGGACCGGCGCTGGCCGCTGATCGGGAGGGCGGCCGCGACGTGGGTGATCGGTCCGGTCTTCATGCATGGCATCGCCTCGCGGACGCTGGCGGGCATCCGTCGGGCGGTGGAGGAGCAACAATGAGTGAGCCCCGGCGGGTCGTCATCACGGGGATCGGGGCCATCACGCCGATCGGGCATCGGCGTCGAGGGCCTCTGGGACGGGCCTTCAGGCAGCGCGCTTCGGCGGTCCGCTACATCACCCGGTTCGATCCCAGCCGCGTTCCGATCGCGGATCGCGCGCCGAGGTCGACGACTTCTTCGCCGACCGACCACATCGAGGAGCGGCGGGTCCGCCGCCTCGACCGCTACTCCCAGTTCAGCGTCGCGGCGACGCGCCTGGCCCTCGCGGACGCCGGCTCGATCCCGCGCGGGAGGATCGCGACCGGGTCGGCGTCATGATGGGCACCGCGCTGGGCGGCGTGGCCTTCGCCGAGTAGCAATACCGCCAAGTACCTCGCAGGGGGGACCGCGGGCGGTGGACCCCGCGCTGGCGCTCACCGTCTTCGCCGGCGCCGCCAGCTGCAACATCGCCATCGAGTTCGGCGTCACCGGACCCAACTCGACCAACGGGATGAGCTGCGCCTCGGGCGCCATCGCCATCGGCGATGGATTCCGCGCCATCGTCCGGGGCGACGCCGATCGTGATGCTGGCCGGCGGCGCCGAGGCGCCGCTCGCGCCGCTCTGCTTCGGCGCCTTCGCCATCATCCGGGCCATGTCCACCCGGAACGACGATCCCCGGCCACGGCGAGCCGGCCGTTCGACGCGGGGCGGGACGGCTTCGTGATGGCCGAGGGTGCCGCGATCACTGGTGCTGGAGGAGCGCAGCCGCGCGCTGGCCCGCGGCGCGCCGATCTACGCCGAGGTCTGCGGCTACGGCCTCACCAACGACGCCCACCACATGACCGCGCCGCGCCCGGACGGTACGCCAGGCGGCGCGGGCCATGCGGATCGCGCTGGCGGACGCGCGGGTTCAGCCCCACGAGGTGGGGTACATCAACGCCCACGGCTCCTCGACTCCGCTCAACGACCCCACCGAGACCGGCTCGATCAAACAGGTCTTCGGCGAGCACGCCCGCGGCTTCGGTCAGCGGCACCAAGGGGTACTACGGTCACGCGCTCGGCGCGAGCGGTGCGATCGAGGCGGCCATCTGCGCCCTGGCCAGCCGGCGGGGCTGGCTGCCCCCGACCGTCAACCTGGAGACGCCCGATCCGGCCTGCGACCTCGCGTACCTGACCGGCGAGGGCGTCACGAGAGCCCCGAGTATCTCTTGAGCAACTCGTTCGGATTCGGGGGAATCAACGCGGCCTGGTGCTTCGCCGCGCGAACTAACCTCGAGCCTCTTCCAGACTCGCCCAGCGGACGGTAGATTCGCCCCGCCAATTCCGGCTGGACGCTCCGACCCCCGCTCGAGGAACGCATGTACCCTCTTTCGCGTCGCCTCACCGCCGAAGCGTTGGGCACCTTCGCGCCTCGTCTTCATCGGCTGCGGCTCCGTCCTCGTGAACCCGCTACCGAGCGCGAGCTACGGCCTTCTGGGCATCGCGCTGGCCCATGCCCTGGTGCTGGCCATCAGGATCACCGCCACCATGAACATCTCGGGCGGTCATCTGAATCCGGCGGTGACCCTGGGCCTCCTGGTCGGGCGCCGGGTGGACATCAAGACCGCCGTCTCCTACATCGTGGCCCAGTTGGTCGGTGCCGCGATCGCGGCGCTCCTGGTCAAGGGCCTGCTCCCGCACAGCCTGACCGCGGGCACCACGCTGGGGGCCCCTGCGCTTGCGCCCGACGTGAGCCTTGGCCAGGGCATCGCCATCGAAGCCGTGCTCACGTTCTTCCTGGTCTCGGCGGTGTTTGGCACTGCGGTCTCGCCCGACGCGCCCAAGGTCGGCGGATTCGGGATCGGACTGGTGCTCCTGTTCGACATCCTGGTGGGCGGACCGCTCACCGGAGCAGCCATGAACCCGGCGAGGGCCTTCGGGCCTCAGCTGGTCTCCGGGAGATTCATCGCGGGCATCGTCTGGTGGATCGGGCCGATCCTGGGTGGTCTCGTGGCGGGCGTCTTGTGGAGCACGGTGCTATTGAAGAAGAAATGAAGCTCTGGCCGGTGAGCGGGATTGATGCGAACCCGCTCACCGGGGCCCAGCCGCTCAGGGGGCACCCTTCCCGGCGTCCCTCAGTGCGCGCCTCGCGCGCGCCCAAAGCGACAACGCATACGTCAGATAGATGACCGCCGCCACGATGTAGGCCGCGATCATGTAGCCTCCGTTCTGCGGGGCCTCAGGCATTGCGCCGCGCCTCCTGCGCTTCCTCCGCGAGCGCCAGCCCGTAGCGAAGCGTCACGAAGCCGATATAGAGCAGAGTGAAGACCGCAAACGAGGCGAGCAGGGTCCGCAGCATCTCCGGCGGCAGCGACGGCGCGCTCGGCTTGAGCACGATCGGCTGGGGATGGAGGGTACGGAAGAGGTAGACGCTCAGATGAATGAAGGGCACCAGCAACATGCCCCAGGATCCCCACCACCGCGCTGAAGCGCGCCCGCTCCACCGGATCCAGCAGCGCCGCGCCGCAGGAGCCAGGTAGCCGAGGAAGAGGAAGAAGAGGAACAGGGTCAGGGTGAGCCGGGCATCCCAGGTCCACCAGGTACCCCAGATCGGCTTGCCCCAGATCGGCCCGGTCGTGAGCACCACGCAGCAGAAGGCGACGCCGACCTCGGCCGAGACGCCGCGAAACGGTCGAGCCGCGGGTCATCCAGCCAGAGGTAGAGCCCGCTGGCGATTCCCACCAACGTGAACGCCATGAGCGCGGCCCACGCGGCCGGGGCGTGGACGTAGAAGATCTTCTGGGCCAGGCCCTGGCGGATGTCCGGGGGCGTGAAGCCCAGCGCGAGGACATAGATGCCGACGGCGCCGGCCGCAGCCACTGCCGTGAGCCAGGCGCCCTGCCTGACCACGCGGCGGGCTTGTTCGAGGTCCATGCTCATTCGTCCACGACGAAGGAAAAGGTCATTCCGCAGAGCGTCACGAAGACGAGATCATAGAGCGTCAGAAACCTAAGCCACCCAAGAATCTCGCTCAATGGACGGCCACCCAGCAGGTGAGTGGTGGCCTCCGCGGCCGCCATGAGCGGTGGAACCATGAAGGGCAGAAGCAGCACCGGCAGCATCAGCTCGGCGAACCTGGTGCGGATCACCATGGCGCTGAAGACGGTCCCGACCGCGACGAATCCGACGGTCGCGAGAACCGTGACCAGCAGGATGCCCCACCACACGGCGCTCAGGTCCAGGTTGAAGAAGAGGACGAAGAGCGGCAGCGTCACCGCTTCGATGAAGGCGACGAACACGAAGTTCGCGACATACTTCCCCATGTAGAGCGCGCCCCGCGGCAAGGGGGCCAGCAGCAGGCCATCCAGGGCCCCGTTGTCCCGCTCGACCCCGAATGCCCGGTTGAGAGTCACGATCGAGGCGAAGGCGAAGGTGACCCAGAGCACGCTCGGCGCCAGATCCAGCGAGGAGAGGGCGGTCGGGTCCCGCGCGAAGTTGAACATCACCAGGACCAGGGCGGCGAAGACGATCCGCCGAGAGCAGGCTCGTCTTGCTCCGCAGCTCGAGCCGGATGTCCTTGGCGGCCACGGCCAGAGTGCAGCGCAGCCAACTACCCACGGATCATTGCCTGGTAGCGCCGCAAGAAGGCGGTGAGATCCTCAGGCCGCGGCTCTTCCAACAAGAGCCGTCCCTCGACGAGGACGCCGACCCGGTTGGTCAGCTCCCACACCTCGGCGGGGTGATGGGTCACCAGCAGAGCGGCCCCACCGTGGTCCCGAAGCTGGCGAAGCCGGTCGCGCAGGTGCTGGGCGGCCGAAGCGTCCAGCCCCGTGAACGGCTCGTCCAGCAGGACCACCTCGGGATCGTGGATGAAGGCCCGCGCCACCGCCGCGCGCTGTACCGCGCCTCGGCTCAGGGCCCGGGGCGTCTCGCCGGCCCGCTCGATCACTCCCGCCTCTGCCAGGGCAGTCATCGCCGCCGACTGGGGGTCGCGCAGCCCGTAGAGGCGGGCGGCGAAGACCAGGTTCTCCAGGAGAGTGAGGTCGTCGTACAGAAAGGACTGGTGGGCCAGCAGGCCGATTCGGCGGCGGGCCTCGTGATCCCCGCGGCGCAGCGCCGTCCCCCGCCACGCGCACTTCACCCGCCGCGGGCCTCAGCAGGCCGCTCAGGACCCGGAGCAGAGTGCTCTTCCCGGCGCCGTTGGGGCCCAGCACGACCATGATGTCGCCGGCACGCAAGGCGAGACTCACCCCGCGCAGCACGGGGCGACGACCGAACGATCGACTGAGATTCAGAGCTTCGAGAAGCGCACCCTCAGCGGGCGGCGTCAATGGAATGACCGAGCTCGTCGAGATCGAAGGGTTTGACGATATAGCCGCTATACCGGAGATCGAGTACCCGCAACTGTGGCTCCACGCTCAAATAGGCCGTGGTAATCACCACCGGCAGGTCGGGGAGAAGCTCGCGAATCCGACGCAGGAGGTCAATCCCGTCGGTATCGGGGAGCCGCATATCGAGGACGGCGACGTCGGGACGGCAGTTGGGCAGCAGGGCCATGGCCTCGGCACCGGTCGCCGCGAACGCCATCTCGTAGCGCTGCTGAAAGTAGCGCTGGTAGCTCGACCGTAACGAGTGCTCGTCTTCGATGAAGAGCACCCGTCGGCGGGTGGTTCCCGCCAAGACGTCACCCATCATACCACTCCTCAGGCCGCCGACTCGAGCTGAAAGAGATCGTCCAGCTTGGTCAGCACCAGCAGGAACCGCAGTTCGTCATTGGCGTTCCTCAGGACAACCGCCTGGCGGCGCTCGGCCGCACGGCGTTGCACCAGCATCAGGGCGCCGAGTCCCGCCGAGTCCACTTGGCGCGTGGCGCTGAGATCGATGATGAGCTGGCCGGTCCGCTCGGGAAGCTCCTCGAGCAGGGCTGCTGCCTGTTGCCGGAAGTCGGTCCGGGTATCGAGCCCCAGATGTTCCGGCGCTGCGAGCATCTTGCTATTCGGTTGCGTGGTCAGCATACGCTCCTCCACGCCCGAAGCACACCTAGCGCGATACGCCGCCTCCTCAGGTGACGGGCGCATCACGCTTTCGCGCTGCATCCCGCCTTCGGCACCGAGCTATCTCAGCGTACGGCCGAGACCTCTAGTTTTGCGGCCCCGGATCACTCCGGGTGTGCTCTATCGGGCGGATCAGTTGTCGGAGACCTTGTGGCCTCCGGCTGTGTAAATAGCGAACGCCATGCCATCGTCGCAATACTATGTGATACAACAAGTTATGTATGCTAATATACGCCAACCGTATCAATGCTGTAGCGGCAGACCGCCACCGCGTGAGGAAATTGCCACGCCCCGAGGACACCCGGCAATCATCTGCCCTTGCCCTCAGACCCCGGGGCCGCTTTCGTACCCCCGGACCCGTGTCGTCCCGCTCCTCCCCACCAGGCCGTCATGAAAGACCAACTCGCGACCCTGCTCTCGGAGCAACGCCGCTTCCCGCCGCCGGCCGATTTCGCCCGCCAGGCCGCGGCCACCGAGGCCCTCTATCGGGAAGGGGCCTACAATCGCGAAGCCTTCTGGGCAGCTCAGGCCAGTACCCTGGATTGGATGACTCCCTGGTCCCGGGTTCTGGAGTGGAGCCCCCCGCATGCCAAGTGGTTCGTGGGCGGCAAGCTCAACGCCTCCGTCAACTGCCTGGATCGTCATTTGGCGACTCCTCGCCGAAACCAGGCCGCCATCGTCTGGGAAGGCGAGCCCGGTGACCGCCGGGTCCTGACCTACTGGGACCTGGCCCGCGAGGTCAGGCGCTGTGGAAATGCGCTCAAGAGCCTCGGCGTCCGGCGCGGCGACCGCGTGGCGATCTATCTCCCGATGATCCCCGAGGCCGCCATCGCGATGCTGGCCTGCGCCCGGATCGGGGCCATCCACTCGGTCGTCTTCGGCGGCTTTTCCGCTGACTCGCTCCGCGACCGGATCAACGACCAGCAGGCCGTGGCGCTGATTACCGCCGACGGGGGATACCGGCGCGGACAGGTACTCCCGCTCAAGCGGGTGGCCGACGAGGCGCTGGACCAGTGCCCGTCCGTGCGGCACGTGATCGTGGTCCGCCGCCGCTCCGCCGATGGCGGAGATGAAGCCTTCGTCAACATGACCGAGGGCCGCGATCACTGGTGGCACCGCCTGGTCGACCATGTTCCCGACGAGTGTGCCCCGGAAGCGATGGACTCGGAGGACATCCTGTTCATTCTCTATACCTCGGGCACCACCGGGAAACCCAAGGGTATCGTCCACACCACCGGCGGCTATCTCACCCACACGGCCTGCACCACCAGATACGTCTTCGATCTCCGGGACGGCGATGTGTTCTGGTGCACCGCCGACGTAGGCTGGGTTACCGGCCACTCCTATGTGGTTTACGGCCCTCTCGCCATCGGGGCCACGGTGCTGATGTATGAGGGCGCCCCCGACTGGCCCGAGCGGGATCGCTTCTGGCGGCTGATCCACAAGTACGGCGTCACGGTGTTCTATACGGCCCCCACCGCGATCCGGGCTTTCATGAAGTGGGGCGAGGATCTCCCCGCCAAGCACGACCTCTCGACCCTCCGGCTCCTCGGCTCCGTGGGCGAACCGATCAATCCCGAAGCCTGGATGTGGTACCACAAGCACATCGGTCGGGAACGATGCCCGATCGTCGATACTTGGTGGCAGACCGAGACCGGCGGGATCATGATCACCCCACTCCCCGGGGTCACCACCACCAAGCCCGGCTCGGCCACCATCCCGTTCCCCGGCATTTCGGCGGAGCTGGTGGACAACGCTGGACGTCCGCTTCAGAAGGGTGGCGGTTTGCTCACCATCACCGAACCGTGGCCGGGGATGCTGCGCACGATCTACGGAGACGACGAGCGCTACCAGCAGACCTACTGGGCCAGGTTCCCCGGCCGCTACTTCGCCGGCGACGGCGCCAAGGTGGATGACGACGGGTATTGGTGGATCCTCGGCCGAGTGGACGACGTACTCAACGTGGCCGGGCACCGGATCGGTACCATGGAGGTCGAAAGCGCGCTGGTGGATCACCCCGCGGTGGCGGAGGCGGCCGTGGTGGGCAAGGTGCACGAGCTCAAAGGACAGGCGTTGGCGGCCTTTGTGACCCTCAAGGAGGGGCGCAAGCCGACCGCGCAGCTCAAGGACGATCTCAAGGAACACGTCACCAAGAAGATCGGCGCCATCGCGCGGCCCGACGATATCCTGTTCTCCGCCGATCTCCCCAAGACCCGGAGCGGGAAGATCATGCGTCGGCTACTCAAGGACATCGCGGAAGGCCGGGCGCTCGGAGACACCACTACCTTGGCGGACCCCGCCGTGGTCAGTAGGCTCAAGGACATGTACGAATCGGAGGAAGGCTGATGCGCGCGCCGTACCGTCTGATCGCGGTCGGAATCCTGCTTGGAGGGCTGATCGCCTACGGCACTGCCGCCAAGCCCACGCCACCCGAAATCGTGGTCTACAAATCATCCACCTGTGGCTGTTGTCGGCAGTGGGTGGACTACCTGACTAGCAAAGGCTACCGGGTCACCGCCAAGGACCTTGACGACGCCGGCCTCGCACGGCTGAAGGCGGACCTGGGCGTCACCAAGGCGGTGTCCTCGTGTCACACCGCGACGATCGCGGGGTATGTGATCGAAGGGCACGTGCCGGCTGCCGACATCGAGCGTCTGCTCCGCGAGCGGCCCAAGGTGCTCGGTCTGGCCGCGCCGGGGATGCCGGGCGGGGCGCCGGGGATGGACACCTCCAAGGATCCCTATGATGTGCTGACGTTCGATGCGAAGGGGACTACGACCGTCTTTGCGAAGCACTAGCGGGAAAGACTCCCCGACCCTGATCCCACTCCCATCCCAGCTGCACTGAATCTGGGCCCCGATTTTCCGCGACCCGCCTCACGACCCGCCCTTCGCAGGCCGGGACCCCCCGGCCCGCCAGTCAAGCGCGCTGACCACGAAGATCGCGGTGATGATCACCGCCGATGCGACGCACCAGCGACAGATCGCCCGGATGACGAACAACTCGACGAAGGTGAGGTAGCAGGTGAACACCAGGCCCAGGCCCGACCCGGCGAGGAGGAGCCGGCCGACCCAGCTGCGTCTGGCGGGAGGCGACTGGAGCCCGAGCAGGCTCAACAGCAGCAGCAAGGCGTAGCCGCCGATTCCGATCAACGCGACCTCGAATCCGAGGAAGCGGCTGTACGGACTCAGCTGGACCGTCTCACAACCGCCGGCCCCGCACGCGAGCGTGCCGATCTTGCCGATCTTGTAGAGGTACAGATAGGTCGCCAGCAGCAGTCCCAGCAGGCTGAGCAGGGCCCCCGCCATCCGATACTTCACGACTTACCTGCCCGCGGCCGGCGCCAGGGAGTCGATGATGGCCTTGAGGGCGTCGTAGGTTTGCACCCCCGGGTAGAGGCGCCCGCCGACCAGAAAGGTCGGCGTCGAGTTGACGCCCACCTTGATGCCCTCGTCGAGGCTCGCCTGAATACGGCCGGCGTACTTGGCCGACTGCATGCACGCGTCGTAGCGGGCCAGATCGAGCCCGTTCTGCCGGGCATATTCGTGGAAGATCCCCGCGGCGTCACGCTTGAACGCCCAATCCGGCTGCCCGACGTAGATCGCCCGGTGCTGCTCCCAGAACTTTCCCTGCTCATCGGCGCACGCGGCGGAGTGGGCGGCCACCCTCGAGAACCGGTGCTGAGCCAGCGGGAAGTCGCGGTAGCGCCAGCGCACTCGTCCCGTCTGGATCAGGCGGTCTCGTACGTCAGGAAACTGGATCTCCTCGAAGTGCAGGCAGGAGGGGCACTGATAGTCGGCGTATTCCGCGATCTCGATCGGGGCGCTCGCGGAGCCCACCACATAGCCGCGGAACCCGGCAGTATCCGAAGGTAGGACTTTGACGTCCACCGGAATGCTCACGGACGGTGGCCGGGATACGAGGTAGGCCAGCACCGCGAGGCCCGCCGCAGCGACGCCGCCGAGCAGGAGGTAGAAGCGCCTCATTCCGGCTGGTGGGGTCGCCATGGCTCGTCGTCCTCTGGATCATCGCTGGTCAGGAAGTCGCCGCGCTGCGCCGCATCCACGATCCGACGGTGTTCGGCGATCTCCGGCGTATCGTAGGTCGAGCGGACTTCATAATGAAACAGCTCCGAGCGGGCGTCTCCCATGAGGCGCAACAGGTCGGGCACCCGATGCAGCAGCTGGTTCGTGCGGTCGAGCTCGCGGATCAGGTCGGCCAGCTCCCGCAGCCGCTCGACCAGCCGCTCGGCCCGCTCAGCACCGTAGACCTCTTCTTCGTCGCTCATCTCTGAACGCCCTTCGGGAGGGCCATGTTCCTGGCCGAGAAATCTAATGGTGGGGGGAAGTTGGAGGGTCACGACCCTGAATTGCGCCACCCGCATGCACTCTTTTATATTCCGCGCGCCTAGAGTCCCAAGAGGAGAGGCCTCGGAATGACGAAGAAGAAGCCGCGCCGCACGGCGACGGAGTTCGAGCAGGCTCGTGACGAGATGTTCGGCCATATCCTTCGCTGCGGAGTGCTGGAGGCGCTGCCGGAGCACCAGAAGGAATGGTTCGACGATACCATGCAATACCTCGGCGAGCGATACGGGCAGCTTACAGAGGAAGAAATGGCCCTGCTTCGGGTCCTCGGCGAGCGGTACTGCCAGCCGGTTGTTCGCCGCTCCCCCACTGTCGAGCTGGCCACCGAGTAGTCAGCATTACCGCCTAAGTCAGTACCCCAGGATCGCGCCGAAAGGGCCTACTGGGGAGGACCCCACGTCGGGGGAAACCGCCGCCACCGGAACCCCGCGCTGATCCGCACCCCGCCGCCGACTCCCAGCTCCAGCGCCCAACCCGACCTTCCTCCAGGACGGGCTTCCAGTCCGGCTCCCAGTACCAGCCAGCCACGTGTGACCGGACCGGCTTCCCCGGCAACGCCGCCCAAGGCGTAGAGCTGCGGGTGACGGGCACTCCGCCCGTTGACCAGTAGATGACCGAGCAGCTCCCCCCGAAAGGCGAACTCCCCATCCTGGACGCCCGGATTGAGCGTCACCGCCGCCCGGGTTCGCTCACCGAAGCGTAACGCCCCGTAGGCACCACCCCCGGCAAAGGCGGGGTCGGCAAACGCAGCGATGGCCTGGACCCCCCACTCTTTGACCGTCTGAGCCCGGAGCGGAGCGACAGTCACCGCCAGGAGCGCCCCGGCGCCAGCCGCCCAGGCAGCTCGCCCAACACGCCTACGTGGCAGACGGGCCGGCCTCACGCCGTCGCGAGATCGAGCTCGTAGGTCACGCGGATATCCGAAGCCAGCGAGTGAATCACCGAGCAATACTTCTCCATCGAAAGGTCGATGGCGCGCCGGGCCTTGGCCTCGTCGAGCCCGTCCCCACGCAGGTGGTAGACCAAGTGAATAGCGAGGTAACGCTTGGGCTCCGTCTCGCACCGGGTCCCCACCGTATCGATCGAAAAGGCGTCGAGGGTGACCCGCATCTTCTTGAGAATCGACGCCACGTCCGCGCCGGTGCAGCCGGCCACGGCGAGCAGGAGGTAGACCACGGGACTCGGGCCCGCCCGATTCTTCCCATCGATCGTCACGGTTGCACCGGTCGTCTCTCCACCCTCGAACCGTTCTTCCCCGACCCAGCGCACGGTCGTGCGCTTGATGTCCTGGGCCATTGAGCCTTCCCTTTCTCTATTAGCGCACCGGGCGCCGGTGCGAGAACACGCGCAACAACCAGCGCACCACCCTCGGTTTCCCGCAGATGATGCCGTACAGGGGCAGCCCCCGATGGTGGCCGCGATAGACACAGGCATAGCGGCCGCCGGCCTCCTCGATCAGCAGCTGCGTCGCCGCGATGTCCCACAGCCGGACACCGAAGTCCACCGCGGCTCCGATCTTTCCTTCGGCGGCCAGGGTATGGGCCAGGCAATCCGTGTAACCGCGCACGTTCGAATGCGCCCGAACCAGGGCGTCGAAGGACGCGGCGCTCCGGCAGAGGGCGAATCGCGGCCGATCCGAGGCCGACACGATCTCACGGGAGAGATCGGCGGCCCTGGCGTCGCGCAGTCGGAGACGTTGGCCATCCCGCCAGGCACCGAGACCGAGGCCCGCGCCGTAGCGGACTCCGAGCGCTGGATGGTCGATCACGCCCACGATCGGTCGGCCGCGGAAATGCAGGCCGATGATGGTGCCGAAGAACGGGAGCCCATGCGTGAAGCTCAGCGTGCCGTCGATCGGATCCAGGATCCACTGAAAATCGGCCTCGGGCCGATACGCGGGGAATTCCTCGCCGAGAATACCGTGCTCGGGAAACCTTCGGCGGACCTGCGCCCGGAGCACCTGCTCCGCTTCCAGGTCCGCCTCAGTCACCAGGCTGGCGTCCGCCTTGAGCCGTCGAGAAAAACCGGCGGCCATTCGGCCCAGGATCACCCGCCGCGAAGCCGCCGCCATCCCGAGCGCGGCCCGGAGGTAGTGCCGCCGGTCGGCCAACGACGGCAGTCTGTTGGTCATGCCCGATCCTCCAGTCGCGCCGCTCCGCCGGTCACCCCCGTCGCCCTCTCCCGGCTAGGATTTGAGTGGCCGGCGGGTCGACGCGGCGGTGTGCGAATAGTCCCAGATGGCATAGAGCGCGATACCCGCCGTGGCCCAGGCCACCGGGCGCATCAGGCTGGAGTCGGTGAGGAATGCGAGCAGCGTCAGGACCTGCCCCAGGGTGACGGCCTTGCCACCGACCCGCGCGGGCATGGCCGCCGCACGGCCGGCCAGCGCGGTGTAGAAGAAGGCGACCGAAGCCACCAGGTCCCGGCTCAAGAGCCCCGCCACCTCGTACCACGCCAGGCGGCCGGAGAAGAGCACCACGCCGAACGCGGCCGCCATGAACAGCTTGTCCGCTACCGGATCGAGGAAGGACCCCAGCCGTGAACTGCCGAAGTGGCGAGCCAGATACCCGTCGAGGAGGTCGGACACGCCCGCGACCACCACGATGGCCACCCGCCAATCGGCATCGTTGACCAGGACGAAGGCGATCGCGAGTGGAATGCGCAGCGCGGTAAACGCATCGGCGATGGTGTAGCGCGAACGAACTTGCTCGCCCCTTCCGGCCTGGCTACCTTCGGACGGCATCCCGGACCTCCCTGGGCCAAGGCCGGATCATGGAACTCCAGCTGCTCAAAGACACCGCCATTTTCCGGGATCTCGACGAGGCCGAGTTGGCCACCGTCGCCGAAATCTGCAAGGAGCAGCACTTCAAGTCCGGACAGGTCATTTTCAACGAGGGGGAACCGGGAAACCGTTTCTACATCATTCTCGCCGGCGAGGTGCGCATCAGCCGCAATATCCCGGGCTCGGGGGAAGAGGCGCTTGCGGTGCTATCACCCGGTGCCTGTTTCGGCGAGATGTCGGTGTTCGATCGCTCGGATCGCTCCACCGACGCCGTAGCCAATTCGCCCGCCACCTTGATCACGATCTCGCGCCCCGATTTCGAGATGTTGCTCGACTTCAATCGGGAGATGGCCTACAAAATACTCTGGTCCATGGTCCGCCTGCTGTCCTCGCGCCTCCGAGTGACCAACGACAATCTCCGCTCCCTGCTGGCGATGTCGATGTTCTGACGCAGCAGCCCTACGCAGCCGCCACATCACCAAATCAGTCACCCGGCCACCTCACGCGCACCTGCGGGGCGCCCGACACTGCCCCGTACCACCCCCTCCACCCGCAACGACGGGCGGAGATTGGCCTCGATGAGCGCCTGCACCGAATCGCGCGAGACGGCGCGATATTGAGCCGCGGGATCGGTCAGATCTGCCAGTCCGTTGCCGATCAGCCAGGCCTCCGCAATCTCCGCCGCGAGGTCCTGGCCACTCTGCCTCCTGATCTGCGCCTGCCCCGCGAGATAGTGTATCGCCCGGGCCAGCTCCGAGTCGGTCACACCCTCCCGGCCAAAGCGCTCCAGTTCCTCCAGCATCGCCTGGCGCGCCTCGGCTTCCCGCTCCGGTGACGTAGCGATATAGGTGACCAGCGCACCGGCCCGCCCGCGCTGCCACGCGGAACCCAGCACCGAGTAGGCCAGCGAGCGCCGGTCTCGCAACGCCTCGAACAGCCTCCCCCCCAGCCCACTGGCAATCGCCGCCCAGATCTCCGCAGCGTGCCGCTCCGGATCCCGACGGGAGGGCCCCGGGAAAACCAGCGCGAGGGCCGACTGAGCCTTTTGCCGGGGCTCCGCCAGCTCACGAGGCCTGGGTCCCGCGGCCCAAGACGTCTTGGGGAGCTGCTCCAGCCGCGGCCGAGCGGCCCGGTCGCCAAAGATCCCGGCCAGATGCGAGGTGGCTGGTTCGGGATCGATGTCTCCCACCGCCACCACGGTGATTCGCTGCGACGCCAGGGTCCGCTCGTGCCCTCGGCGGACGTCCGCGGCCGTAATGCGGTCCAGCGTCTCGGGAAGGCCGCCAACCGGCAGGCCATATCCCGCGTCGCCGAAGGCCGCGCGGAAGGCGAGCTGGAACGGATAGCGGAACATGTCGTCCGTGACCTGCCGTGCTTCCTCGACCATGAGGCGTCGCTCGCTGGCAACCTCTGCTTCGTCGAGCGTTGGCGACCGACATACCAGGTCCAGCAGGCTCGCCGCCTCCGCCAGGCGGTCGGCCAGAACCGTCGTGGTGAATCCCAACCAGTCCAGCGCGATACTGGTGCCTAGGCTCCCTCCCAATCGCTCGAGCGCGGTCGCCAGCGCTCCTCCATCGAGATCGCCGGCACCCCGAACAGCACTCCGAACTACCAGTGCGCCGAGACCGGCCAACTCGGGAGGATCCAGGGATTCACGCAGCGTGTAGAGACCCAGCGTGACCGTGGGGATCCCCCGCTTGGGCCGGATCAGGAGGTCGGCGCCCGGCAGGGCCACGTGCCAGACTCCCTCCTGCTCCGCGCCGATAGCCTTACGAGGGGAAGCCGGCGCCGGCGAGCGCGCGCTGCCTGCGCTCCGGCCAACGGGAGCGGCACCGGCGAAGAGCTTCGAGACGCCGGAGACCGTGAGATCCTCCCCGGATTCCCTGGGGACATAGGCCAGGACGGCGACCGCGTCGGGTGCCAGGTACGTGGCGGCGGCCTGCCGCACGGCCTCGGCATCGAGCGATGCGAGCGCCTGGTATTCCTGGTCGAGGAGATCCACGCTGCGGAGCGCCTCCGCTCCGGCCAGGGCGGAAGCGCGCCCATCCATAGTCTCTTGGGCCCGCATCCACCGCGTCAGCACCAGGGTGCGCGCCCGCTCGAGCTCTTCGCTGGTCGGCCCCTGCGCCGCCAGCCGAGCGATCTCTCCCGCTAACGCCCCGATAGTCTGATCGAGCCGGGCGGGATCGAGATCGGCGGTGACGGCGAATACCCCCACCTCGGTCGGCGTGAAGTGACCGGCCACCACCGAAGTCACGAGCCCTCGCTCCCGGAGCTCGCGGTAGAGCCAGCTGCCGCGGCCCGCGGACAGGACGCCACCGGCGAGATCGAGGGCGTGCGCGTCCGGATGCAACGGGGGGACGGTGTGCCAGCCCACGGCGAGCTCCGCCTGACGGATATCGCCCCGAAGCGTCCGAACCCGGACGCCGGTGTGCGGCGGCTCTTCCGGTCCGAGCGGGATCGGGTCCGCCGCCCCGGCCCAATCGCCGTAGTAGCGTTGGGCCAGCGCCAAGGCGGCCTGCTCGTCGACATCTCCCACGATGGCCAGGATGGTCCGGGAGGGAGCATACCGGGATCGGTAATAGGCCCAGAGGTCGTCGCGGGTGAAGCCGGCGAGCGCCGCTTCCTCTCCGATCCGCCAGCGCCGGATCCGATGACGGTCGAACATCAGAGCGTAAAGACTCTCGACCGCCAAAGCGGGCGCGGTGTCCCGCTTGCGTTTGGCTTCCTGAATGATGACTTGGAGCTCTCGCTCCAGCTCGCCGGCGTCTATGAGTGAATGACGGAGCGCGTCGGCCTGGATTTCCAACGCGGTCTCCAGTCCGGAGGCAGGCAACACCATGTAGTACGACGTGCCGTCGTACCCGGTGCTGGCGTTGAGGTAGCCGCCGGCGGCCTTGGTCTCCCGGGCGATCTCCCCCACGCCCCGGCTGGCTGTCCCCTTGAAGAACATGTGCTCCAGCACGTGGGAGATCCCCACCCAGTGGTCGGGCTCGTCGAAGAAGCCGGCCCGGACGTGCGTCACCACGGCGACCACCGGTGCGGAGTCGTCCCGTTTGATGAGCACGGTAACCCCATTGGGGAGGCGCACCCGCCGGACCCCCAGGGTCCAGGGGCCGGTGAACCGGCAATCGGCTTGGGATATCGGATCCATACAGTGGGCGAAAAAATAGCAGCGCCCCGGCGCTGAACCAGGGCGCTGGATTGTGAGGAAGAATGATCTGTTAGTGCAGGATCCTCAGCACCCCTGCCTCCGCGCTACCCCGAATGAACGCCTCGGCGTCGGTCATCGGGATGACCACCCCGGTCTCCGCGGCACCCCGGCGGGCCAGGTCCCGCATGAACTCGGTGAGCGGCGCGTCCGACCATTCTCGATCCGCCGCCTTCATCTGCAGCAGGATCTCTTCCCAAGAACCCCGAAAGACCCGGCCGGAAAGGGATGCGACCGCATGGGGCTCCCCGGTGCCTGGCCGCTTCTGCATCGCCTGCAGTTCGGTGAGCAGAGTACCGAACAGCTCCAGCTGGTGAGGATCCCGCACCGAGCCGTCCGGATGCTGGGCCTCCACCTCGGCCAGCAGCAGGTCGATGCTGTCGGGTTCCCCCGCGACTTCGCCCAACCGGGCGAACCAGGGCGCCAACTCAGGGTCGTTGTCGCGCAGGCGGTAGAGGTTCTTCCGAAGTTCGAGGTACCGCCAGATGGCGAGCTCGTCGAAGTGATCCTCCGGTGCCGTGCGCTCCAGGTGGTGGAGGGCCGCCTCGGACTCGCCCCGATCGTACAGCAGGTTCGCCAGGTAGATCCTGGCCTCACAGTAGCGCGGGTCGATCTGGAGCGCCCGTCGCAGCCAGTAGAGTGCCCCGCTCTCGTCCCCCAGCCGATGACAGGCATAGCCGACGCACGCCGCCCCCTCGGGAGAATCGCCTCGGGCATTGACCGCGAGCTCGAAGAACCGCTGGGCGTGGCGCAGGAGCCCCTCCCGGAACAGCGAGCGCCCCACCTGCAGCATGAGCTCGTGATCCTCCTGGAAGCCGAGCTCCAGGAGGCGATTGAAGTGCTCGATCGCCTCCGACCGCTGCCCCAACTTGAGTTGGACCTCTCCCTGGCCGGCCAGCGCATCCTCATGTCCGGCGTCCAGGCCACGGGCGATCTCGAACGCCTGATGGGCCCAGGCGTAGTCTTCCCGCGCCAGGTAGGCGTACCCCATCCCCACGTGGAGCTCGACCGCGTTGGGGTAGAGTCCGATGCCTTCCTTTAGGATGTCGAGGGCTGCGTCGTAGCGACCTTCGTTGTAGAGCTGGTGGGCCTGTTCGTCGTAATCGTCGGAGCTGAGGAAGGGTTCCGACATTCGGCGACGCCTCCTGCGGCAAGTGTATGCAAGATAGGGACTTCCCAAGTGCCGATCAAGAGTGGGATTTGGGTGGGACCGCCTCGGACCGCTGAGGTATTGCGCCTTGGGTCACCGGCCATATATTACCGACCGGTCAGTTACTAATTGGAGGCTCAGCCCATGCCCAAAGCCCCAGTATCCCGACGCACTCGCCGCCCCCGGTGGCGTCGCCGCCCGGCTGATCGTCCGGAAGAGATTCTCGACGCCGCGGTCGAGTTGTTCGGCGAGCAGGGGTTCGCCCGCACCAAGCTGGACGACGTGGCTCGCCGCGCGGGAGTGAGCAAGGGAACGCTCTACCTCTACTTCGACTCCAAAGAATCGCTCTTTCGGGAGATGGTGCGCACCCGAATCGTCTCGACCGTCGTGCAGACGGAGGCCATCATCCGGGCCCACGTGGGGAGCTACCACGATCTGCTGGTCACCTTGGCCAGTCGCACGTGGCAGCTGGTCCGAGACCCTGCGGCCGCCCGGATCATCCGCGTGGTGCATTCCGAGCTGAGCAATTTCCCCGAACTGGCGCGCTTCTACTTCGAGGAGGTCATCCTCCGGAGCCGCCGGGCGCTGGAGAGCGTGATCAGCCGAGGCGTTGACGCCGGTGAGTTCCGCAAGGTCGACGCCACGTGGGCTGCCCGCGCGCTCCCGATTCTCATGGTTCACTCCGCGCAGTTCCAGTGCTTCATGGGCCGTTACGACGCCACCCCCTTGGGCGACGAGCGGGTCTTCGCAGGCATCCTCGATCTGTTCCTCAACGGTGTCCTGACCAGACCCCAGCCCGCGTCCGGAGTCTAGCCGATGCGCGACCTTTCAATCCTCCTGGCGGCGCTGGCCATCCCCGCCACCCTGGCCACTGCCCAGGTCCCGAAGGCATCGATTCCCTCGCCGTTGACGCTCGCCCAGGCGATCGAGCTGGGACGGCAGCGTGGGGTGAGCGCGGCGCTCGCGCGCCTCAACACCGAGGCGGCGGGCGCCCGAGTGGGCCAGCGCCGCGCCGACCTGCTCCCCACCATCGACGCGAGCGGCAGCTTCGCTCGGCAAACCCGGAACCTGGACGAAGTGGGCATTCCGTTCGCGATCGGGGTCACCCCCGACTACAACCTCTGGTATTTCCAGGCCCACGGGTCCCAGACGCTTTTCAACGCGAGCCTCTACACCCGATACCGTGCCTCAGTCGATTCGGCGCAGGCTGCCGGTTTCGACGCACAGGGCATCGGGGAGCTGGCGGCAAGCACGGCCGGGCAGGCCTACCTCCAGGCGATCAGCGCGGACGAGACCGTGCGGGCTCGAGAAGCCGACAGCACCATCGCGGCCTCACTGCTCGACCAGGCGCACCAGCTGGTGGCCGCGGGGGTAAGCCCGGTGATCGACGAGACCCGGAGCAGCGTCAACTTCGCCGCGGTGAAGAGTCAGCTGGTCGTCGCCCGCAACGAGCGCGACCGTGCCCGGCTCGAGCTGGCCCGGGTACTGGAGCTGACCTCCGCCGACTCCCTCGTGCTGGCTGACTCGCTCGGCATGCCGACGCTGGATCTGCCTCGCGATCCCGTCGCGGCGGTGGCCTTCGCACTTCAGCATCGCGCCGAGACCGCTGCGGAAGAGCGGCGTACGATCGCCATGACCAAGTCGCTCAAGTCGATCAAGTACGAGAACCTCCCCAACCTGAGCGTGGGCGCCCAGGCCATCGGCAGCGGACGAGCCTCCGACAACATCGCCTTTTCGTACAACTACGGCGTGCAGCTGAGCGTCCCGCTGTTGGACGGATGGAAGCGGCCCATGCGCTACCGGGAGCAGGAGGCCCGCCTCGAGGCCCAGAGAATCCGCGCGCAGGACATCGCCCTGCAGGTCGAGGTCGACGCTCGACAGGCGTTACTCGACCTGGCCTCGGCGGAGCAGCAGGTCGCCGTGGCGACGGAGCGCCTTCAGCTGGCGGAGCAAGAGCTGGATCAGGCGGACGAACGGTTCCGCGCCGGTGTGGCGGGGTCCGTTGAAACGACCAACGCCCAGGGCTCCGTATTCCAGGGTCGAAACGCCTTGATCCAGGCCAAAGTCAACTACGGAACTGCGAGGGTCGCCGCCTACCGCGCCCTCGGTGTGCTCGATCAACTCCAGTAGGCAGGAATCGGAACTCATGGCTACTCCATTGCGCCTTTCCCCCGACCTCGAAACGGACGGCAAGCCGTCCGTCGCCGAAGCCCCGGCCCCGAAGCGCCGGGCACCCCGTCCGGTTTGGATCATCGGCCTTCTGACCCTCATGGCCGCGGTGTGGGGCACGACCTATTACATCCGGACCCGTCACCTGGTGACGACCGACAACGCCCAGGTCGAGGCCCGGATCGCACCGATCGCGTCCCGCGTCCAGGCGTTCGTCACCGAGGTGCGTGTGGACGACGACCAAACGGTCAAAGCCGGAGACACCCTCTTGGTGTTGGACGACCGGGACCTCCGGCTGCGCCTGCGCCAGGCCGAAGCGGAGCTGACCGCCGCTCGCGGTGTGAGCGGTGTGATCGGGGGGCGCCAGGGCACCGGACAGGCCCAGGCCCAGCTGGAGTGGAGCCAGGATGCGGCCGCCAGTGCGGCCGCGGCGGTGGCGTCGGCCGAGGCCACCGAGCGCAAGGCGGCCGCGGATCTCGCGCGGTACCGCGGGCTGGCCGAAAAGCAGATCATTTCGCCCCAGCAGCTCGATGCGGCTCAGGCGGCCTACGATGCCGCCAAAGCGAACCTCGAGTCTCTGCGTAGTTCCGCCACGGCGAGTGGGAGCCAGGTCAGCGCGTACTCAGCGGCGACCCGCATCGCCCTGGCGCGGCTGGCGGCGGCGGAGACCGCGGTGGAGAACGCGCGCCTCCAGCTCAGCTACACCGTGATCACGGCACCCACCGATGGCATCATCGCCAAGCGGAGCGTCGAGCCCGGGGTGCTGGTCCAGATCGGGCAGGGGCTGATGTCGCTGGTTCCCGCCAACGAAATCTGGGTGACGGCCAACATGAAGGAGACCCAGGTGGGCGACGTGGCGGTGGGCGATCCCGCGACGTTCACCGTGGACGCCTACCCGGGCAAGAGCTTCTCCGGGCATGTGATGAGCCTGAGCCCGGCGACCGGTGCCAAGTTCGCGCTGCTGCCCCCGGACAACGCGACGGGCAATTTCACCAAGGTGGTTCAGCGGGTACCGGTGCGGATCACCGTTGACGGCCCCGCGGATCCCCTGCGCCCCCTGCGTCCGGGGATGTCGGTCGTCGTCAGCGTCAAGACCAGGTAGGCATGACCTTGCTGGCGCTGTCGCTGCCAGTACGGCGCCGGATTCCCCGCGAAGAGGTGCATCGGGGACGCTACGTCATCGCCTTCGCGGTGACGCTGGCCAGCGTGCTCGAGCTGGTCGATACCAGCATCGTGAACGTGGCAATTCCCCACATGATGGGGAACCTAGGCGCGACGTTGGAGGAGATCGCCTGGGTGAGCACGGGTTACATCGTCGCGAACGTGATCGTGCTCCCCATCACCGGCTGGCTCTCCAACCGGTTCGGGCGGCGCAACTACTACACCGCGTCCATCGCCCTCTTCACGCTCGCTTCCTTCTTTTGCGGCAATGCCCACTCGCTCGAGGGACTCGTCTCTTGGCGAGTCATTCAGGGGATCGGCGGCGGCGCGTTGATCTCTACCGCCCAAGCCATCCTCTTCGATGTCTTCCCCTACGCCGAGCGGGGGACCGCGATGGCCATCTTCGGCATGGGCGTCATGGTCGGTCCGACCCTGGGACCCACCCTGGGTGGGTGGATCACGGACAACTACTCCTGGCCCTGGATCTTCTACATCAACCTGCCCCTGGGCGTGTTGGCGGGTCTGATGACCTGGCGCTACGTGCCGGAGCCGGAGCACGCCTCGGAGCAGGCCCCCACGGTAGACTGGCTGGGGCTGGCCCTGCTCATCGCCGGGATTGGCGCCCTGCAGATCCTGCTCGAACGAGGAGAGTCGAAGGCGTGGTTCGAGTCCACCGAAATCGTAATCGAAACCATCGTCGCCTCTGCGTGCATTCTGCTCTTCCTGTGGCATGAGCTCCGCACCGAACACCCGGTCGTGGATCTGCGGATCCTCGGCAATCGCCAACTGGCCGCCGGAGTGGCCTTCGGCACGGTCCTCGGGTTCGCCCTGTACTCGAGCGTCTTCGCTCTGCCCGTCTTCCTGCAGACTCTGGTCGGCTACAGCGCCTGGGACACGGGTCAGGTGATCCTTCCCGGCGCCATCGCGAGTGCGGTGACCATGGCCGCCATGGGGCGGCTCGGCCCCAGGGTGGACGCCCGGCTGAGCATCATCGCCGGGGTCTTGCTGTTCGCCTGGGCCATGTGGCTCCACTATCACTTCACCCCGGAGATCGGGCGGGGAGACCTGCTTCTGCCGATGATTCTGCGTGGTGTGGGATTGGGGTGCATCTTCATCCCCCTGACCAACGCCGCGGTTGCGGACCTGCGCCCTCAGCAGCTCCCGCAGGGGACCGGGCTCTTCAATCTCTCGCGACAGCTGGGCGGCAGCTTCGGCATCGCCGTCACCGCCACGCTCATCACGCGGTTCCGGGAACAGAGCCGCAACGCGCTGCTGCCGCATCTCTCCCGCGCCGAACCCACGGTCAGGACCTGGCTCGACCAGGTGACCGGTCGGATGCTGATGCAAGGCGGCTCCCTCGCCGAGGCCCAGCTCAAAGCCGCTCGACTGCTTGAGTTCCGTCTGGAGCAGCAGGCGTCCACCATCGCCTTCGAAAAGATCTTCCTGGTCATGGGCGTCGCTTTCTTCCTGGCGCTCCCCCTCCTCCTCCTGATCCGTGTCGGCAAGTCTCGCGGTGGAGGCGTGGCTCACTAGCCCGCAGCTCCGACGTATCGTCTCTCCGTGCCTGAGAGAGGCAACCGTGCCGCGTCGCAAACCCTTGCCAGTCGGCCCCACGCCCAGCAACTTCCCGTCACGCATTGGGTGGTTCGGTTGCACCATCGAGGAGGCGTTCTCTCGTGTCCGTCCGTAATCTCCGCCGGTGTCGTGACCTTTCAGCGTAAGCTTCTCCTCGGATTCTCCTTGATGGTCCTGCCGGTGCTGCTCGTGGGCGCCGAGGCCATCCGTCGGAACGTGCTCGAGCGCCGGGCGCTGGAGACCCTGGGGGAGAGCCTCTCGCGCACGCGCACCTACGCGCAGCTCGAGACGGCCATGTTCAATCAGGGCGAAACCATCTGGCGCGGCCTGAGCGGCATGGATCCGCAGGCGCGCAAGGAGTTCCAGCTTAGCGGCGAGGTGGTGGACTACTGGTTCGATCGCTGGCAGGCGGAGCTTCACCCCGAAGAAGCCATGCTCGCCAACGGCGTGAGGGTCATCGCCAATCAGATTCGCGCCGCGGGCGACAGCGTGTTCCGTCTTTACGATGCCGGCCAACGCCAGGCCGCCTACCGTCTGGCCCAAACCGAGATCAAGGGGCGCTTGGAGCCCGCGTTGACCGAGATGAACCATGAGATCTACCGCCGGGCACGGCAGTTCAGCGTCCAGCGTGCGTTTACTCAAGTGGAAAACCTGGTCGAGACGGAGCGGCGGATCCAGCTCTCCGTCATCGCCCTGGCCCTGATCGCCGGGCTGGTCGCCTCCTGGCTCATTGCGCGGAGCCTCATGCGGCCCATCCACGAGCTCCAGGAGGGCATGGCGGTCGTGGGCGCGGGCCAGCTGGATCGCAGGGTCGAGGTCAACTCCAAGGACGAGATCGGGGATCTGGCCCGCGCCTTTGCCGGGATGACGGAGAGTCTGAGGCAATCCCGGGAGCAGATGACGCGCCTGCACGCGGAGCTGGAGACCAAGGTCAAACTGGCCTCCGTCGGCGAGATGGCGGCCGCGGTCGCCCACGGCCTGAGGAATCCACTGGCCAGCCTGCGCGCCTCGGCACAACTGGCCGGGCAGCGCCCCGATTCGCCGGCCTCTCGGGAACACCTGCAGGCGATCGTGGAAGAGGTCGATCGCCTGGATCGGCGAATCGCACACCTCCTCAGCTTCTCGCGGCCCGCTCCCTTCCACCCGCTGCGTGAGAGCGTGCCCCAACTGGTCGAGGGGCTCCTGCCGGGATTCCGTGAGCTCTTCCGGGAACATCGCGTCGAGTTGGATCTCCAGCTCCCGCCCGATCTTCCCGAGGTGGAGATCGACCCCATGCAGGTCGAGCAGGTCGTGCTGGAGATCATCTCCAACGCGCTGGACGCGATGCCGACCGGGGGCCGGCTGCGGATCGCGGCCTTCGCGGAGGGCGACGCCACCCGGCAGGGCGTGACCATCGAGATCGCCGACACCGGAGTCGGGATCCCCGAGCAGGTGCTCCCGTCGGTTTGCGAGCCGTTCTTCACCACGCGACCCGAGGGGACCGGCCTCGGGTTGGCGATCGCCAAACGATTCATCGAGCTCAATGGTGGACGCCTCGAGATCGCCAGCCGCGCGGGCATCGGGACCACGGTACGACTGCACCTGCCGGCCGCCGCTGCGGCCGCCGCCGGGATGGGAGCTGCGCGATGAGCGGCTCCACGATCCTGATCGTCGATGACGAGCGGACGCTCGCCAAGGCGGTCAAGGCCTTCCTGGCCGATCATGGATACGAGGTGGAGGTGGCGGCGGACGCCGAGCGGGCGCTGGAGCTCCTCGACACGCTGCACCCCGATGTGGTGTTCGCGGACGTCAAGCTGCCCGGGATGAGCGGCATCGAGCTGCTCCGCCGCATCCGCGAGTTCGATCCGGCCATCGCGGTCGTCATCATGACGGCCTACGGCTCGATCGAGGGCGCGGTGGAGGCGGTCAAGCTGGGCGCCTTCGACTATGTGAAGAAACCGCTCGATCTCGAGGAGCTCAGACTCCTCGCCGACCGTGCCCGGGAGACCTCGCTCCTCAAGCAGGAGCTCTCCTATTACCGCCAGCGCGCCACCGGCGCAGTCGCCTTTGCCGCCGTGCTGGGGCAGTCCCCGGCGCTTCGGGCGGTGCTGGAACAGGCGCGCCAGATCGCGGCGCTCAACGAGACGCCGCCGGTCCTGATCACCGGCGAGACCGGAACCGGCAAGGGGCTGGTCGCTCGCACGCTACACTCCTCCGGCCCCCGAAGCGCCAAGCCATTCATCGAAATCAACTGCACCGCGCTCCCGGCCAACCTCATGGAGGCCGAGCTGTTCGGCTATGAGCGTGGCGCCTTTACCGACGCGAAGACATCGAAGATCGGGCTCTTCGAAGCGGCGGAAGGGGGCTTCCTGTTCTTGGATGAGGTCGGCGACGTCGAACTGATGCTGCAGGGCAAACTCCTCCGCGCCATCGAAGACTCTACCGTCCGCCGGGTCGGCGGCCTCAGAGACCGGAAGATCGACGTTCGGATCGTGTCGGCCACCAACCGTGATCTGGAGCGCGAGGTGGAGCGGGACCGCTTCCGGAAGGACCTCTACTTCCGGCTGGCGGTCATTCTGCTTCGTCTCCCACCCCTGCGGGAGCGCGGGGACGACGTGCTCCTGCTGGCCGAGCATTTTCTGCGGCACTTCAGCCACAAGTACGGCAAGGACGTGCGGAACATCGAGCCAAGGGCGCGGGACCTGCTTCGCGCCTACCCGTGGCCCGGGAATGTTCGGGAGCTGAGTCACGTGATCGAACGCGCGGTCCTTTGGAGCCGAGGCTCGAACGTGGACATCGACCATCTGTCACTCACCAGTCCCCTGAACCACGCACCGGAGCCGGCCGCGGAGGCGACACGACCGGCGGCGAGCGGCACCCTGCCGCCCTCCGGGACCGACCTCCCGCAGTGGGAAAAGGCGATGATCGAGCAGGCGCTCCAGGACGCGGGCGGGAATCAGACCAGGGCCGCCCAGCGGCTCGGGATCAGTCGGGACACTCTGCGCTACCGACTCAAGAAATTCGGCATCCAGGCCTGATCTAGGGGGTTCCGCCGCGACAGGAGGGGCCTCATTGGGGTGGGTGATCTAACCCATTTCAGGGGGAGATCACCCAATTAATGGGCTCCGAGCCCCACTCGGTGCCCGCGACGGACAATGTCACCAACCTCCTACAGAGCAATGACTTACGAGTGCATAACGGACACTGTTCGGGCCTGGCACACGGCCTGCCATATCCCCAGTAGTGCGGTGCCGATCCTCGGCAGCGAACACTGACCTCACTTCAACGGTTCTGGAGGTAGCGATGTCGTGGACCAAGCCTGAGGCCGAAGTCGTGGCAGTCACGATGGAAGTCACGGCCTACGTCGCCACGCTGTAAGCGCGCGACGCACCGAACGGGGCTCGCGCAAGCGGGCCCCGTTTCGTTTCTATGAACGTGCTTCTCCTGGGGACCGCCGCCGGTGGCGGATTCCCGCAATGGAACTGCTGGTGTCCCCCCTGCCGTACCGCGCGAACCAGCCCACAGCAGGCCCATCCGCGGACCCAATCCTCCGTGGCGGTTTCAGCCGACGGTTCCCGCTGGTTCCTGCTCAACGCCTCGCCTGACGTGCGGGATCAGCTCGGTCACCTGAACGGCCGCCCCCCGGTTGGGGTGCGCGCCGTCCCCATCGAGGGCGTGGTGACCACGGACGGGGAGCTGGACCATACCCTTGGGATCGCCTTGTTGCGGGAAGGACGCGCCTTGCAACTCTACAGCACCGCGGCCGTGCGACGGGTCCTCGAGGAGGACTCACGGATCCTCCCGGTCACTCAAGCCTTTGCGCGCGTCGAGACCCGGGATCTGATTCTCGACCAGCCGGTGCCGCTGCGCCATCGGGACGGGGAGCCGAGCCGGATGACCGCGCTCGCCTTCGCGGTGCCTGGGGATCCACCTCGCTTCGCGCGGCAGGATCTCCCCGGACATACGGTCGGCCTGATGGTCCACGACGAGGTCACCGGGGGACGGTGCGCCTTCGTGCCCGGGTGCGGTGCCCTGGACGCGACCATTCTGGAGCGGCTGAAGGAAGCGGACCTGCTGCTCTTCGACGGGACCTTCTTTACCGACGACGAAATGATCCAATTGGGGATTAGTGATCGCAGCGCACGGGAGCTCGGCCATCTCCCGGTCTCCGGCCCCGGGGGCAGCCTGGAGCAGTTGTCCGGCCTCCCGGGCCGCCACCGGATCTACACCCACATCAACAACTCCAACCCCATGCTGATCGAGGGCTCGGCCGAACGGGCCAGCGTGGAGCGAGCCGGACTCCGAGTAGGGGACGACGGCATGCGGTTTACCATCTGATGCGCCGGGATCCGCTGCACAGTCCCGGGTGCCATTCCTTCAACCTGGTGTTGCCATGACCGCGACCCTGGTGGCCTCCGAGCTCGCCACGCCTCCGCGACCCCCGATCCCGGCCCTGGACCGCCCATTGAGTCCGGCTGACCTGGAGAACGCGCTTCGCGCGTTCCACGGCTCCTACTACGTCGAGCATCCCTTCCATCGACTCATGTACGAGGGAAAACTCTCCCGTCGACAGTTTCAGGGTTGGGTGGCAAACCGGCTGGCCTACCAGCGGGTGGTGCCCCGCAAGGACGCCGCGATTCTATCCAATTGCCCCGACTCCGCGGTGCGCCGGGAATGGATCCAGCGGATCATCGACCACGACGGGACGGCCCCGGGGACCGGCGGCATCGAAATGTGGATCCGACTCGGCGTCGCACTCGGCGTGCCGCGCGAGGAGATGGAGGACGAGCGCCATGTCTTGCCGGCGGTCCGGCTGATCTGCGAGTCCTACGTGACCTTTTGCCGGACCAAGCCGTGGGTGGATGCAGCGGCCAGCTCCCTGACCGAGCTTTTCGCGCCGAAGATCCACCAGCAGAGAATCGAATCGTTCCCCCGACACTACCCGTGGATCCCGCTCGAGGCCCTGGAGTACTTCAAGAGTCGTCTGGTACAGGCGCCGCGCGACGTGAAGCACGGCCTCTCGATCGTCAAGCAGCACTGTACGACGCCGGAAACGCAGCGACGGGTGTTCGAAGCTCTGAGCTTCAAGCTCGAAATGCTCTGGGCGATGATCGACACGATCCACAACGCCTACCGCGAGGGCTGACGGTGGGCATCACGGCCGCCAGCCGGCCCAAGCTTTGGCGCGTGGCCCGGATCGGATTCGATCGGGTTCGGCAGCGCCCGGTGCTGCTGTATCCGGAGGGCGCCATGTTCTTGAACGAGACCGGGAAGGCGATCCTGGAGCTGTGTGACGGCCAGCGGACCGTCGCCGAGATCGCCCGGGAGCTGGGGCAGCGCTATCACACGGACGTGGAGAACGACGTGACCGAATACCTGGCCCGACTGGCCGACCGCTCGCTGGTGACCGATCTCGAGAACTGAGCATCCAGAGACCACACGAATGACCATCAACGCCCACCCGACAACGCTGCTGGCCGAGCTGACCTATCGCTGTCCGCTCCATTGCCCGTACTGCTCCAACCCGCTCGAGATGACCCGGGCGAGTGCCGAGCTGACCACCGACGACTGGAAGCGGGTCTTCACCCAGGCGCGCGATCTCGGCGTCCTGCAGCTCGGGCTTTCCGGAGGTGAGCCGCTGGTGCGCAAGGACCTGGAAGAATTGGTGGCGCACGCCCGCGCGGAGGGGCTCTACACGACCCTGGTCACCTCCGCCCTGGGCCTGACGCGAAACCGGGCGCAGCGGCTGAAGGAGGCGGGGATCGATCACATCCAGATTTCCTTCCAGGACGTTGAGACCGAGACTGCGGAAAAGATCGCGGGTATCCGCTCGGTCAAACAGAAGCAGGAGGGCGCGCGGTTGGTGAAGGAGCTGGACCTGGCCTTCTCGGTGAACGTGGTGCTGCACCGGGCCAACCTGGATCGTATCCAGGAAATCATCGACATGGCCGGCGCGATGGGGGCCGATCGGGTGGAGCTGGCCAACACCCAGTACTACGGTTGGGCGCTCAAGAACCGGGAGGCGCTGCTGCCGACCCGCGGACAGGTCGAACATGCAAGGGCCGTGGCCGAGCGAGCCATCGAGGAGTACCGTGGCCGCATGCAGATCATCTACGTCATGCCCGACTATTACGAGACCTACCCCAAGCCCTGCTACGGAGGCTGGGGAAATGTGTATGTGCTGGTGACCCCGGACGGCCGGGCGCTTCCCTGTCACGGCGCGACCGAGATCAAGGGTCTGGAAATGGTGAACGTACGGGACCACGGGCTGGACTGGATCTGGCAGGAGGCTCCGATCTTCAACGCCTTCCGCGGCGACGCCTGGATGAAGGAGCCGTGCCGCTCCTGTCCTCGAAAGGCACAGGATTTCGGAGGTTGCCGCTGCCAGGCGTTTGCGCTCACCGGAGACGCCACCAACCCGGATCCGGTTTGCACGCTGACGCCGCTGCGCTCCATCATCGACGAGGTGGTGGCGCACCCCGTCGGTTCTTCCGAGTACGTCTACCGCAGGGTGCCGGGCGAGCCGCAGCCGGTCTAGGAGCCGCAGGCGCCGGGTGCGCGGGCCAGGCTGATCTGCTGGTCGACGCGGGTGTGAACCGCACGACGGAGCGCACCCTGCACCGGAATCGTCACATCTACCACCACCCGCCGGGTCCAGCCCATCAGGCCTCCGGCGGGGTCCCAGCTCCAGACCCCGTTCTCCGTCTCCTGCTCGACTACCCGCACCGTCAGCGTGTCCTGCATGGTGCGGGTGGTGGTGACTTTCCGGCTTCGAGTCAGTCGGTAGCGTTCGATGCGACCCTGTGACGCGATGCTGTCCTGCAGGCGGGTGATGGCGGCGCGGCCCGAGTCCACAGCGGTGGCGCCCACGGCCAGCGGGGAGAGCGGGAGCAGGGGGAACAAGTCGGCGGCCGCATTCGACAGGTCCGCCACCAGGGCGATCTCGTCCGGAATGAACGGACCGGCGAGGGGCCGGTAGCCGCCGAACTGGCCCAGGCGGCCCTGGTAACGCCCGCCGATCAACCCATCGGTCTCCGGTGCCTGGCGCTCGCCATCGGCTTCCCGCCAGACCGCCAGGGAGTCGAACCATCCCTCCAGCGCGACCGAATCCCCTGCCGCTGTCGCGCGAAACGACCAGACGGCATCTCGACCCGCCTGGGCACGCTCGTTACGCGCCGCCTCGGTGCGCAGGTCGCTGCGAATGTGCTGGATCCAGGTCGAACACTCGAATAGTTCGGGACGGTAGCGGGGAGCGGGAGCGGCCACCGGCGCAGCCCCGGCTCCGATCGCCAGGACCAGGCTCGCGACCGCTACGGGCGACACGCTCGGCGGAGCCACGACTCAGCGCTCCCGCCGTGAGTTCCAGACAAACGACAACCCCACCAGGCCCATGAACACCGCCAGTCCGTTGAGGATGGGCCGCCAATCTGCAAGAACGGAAGGAAGCATCCAGGCGCTGGCGCCCATGGTCAGCGCGAGCAGTATCCCGCCCATGAGGCGGGCTCGCCACGCCACGAGCAAGGCGCAAATTCCCAGGCCCGCTAGCACCAGGGTGGCCCAGGGCCAGGTCGCGGGGTGGTCGCTCAACATCATCGCGAGAACGACGCCATAGGCGGTGAGTCCCGCGATCCCCAACCACCGCGTGACCTCGGTCAGCACGCCGGGTCGCGGCAGCGGTTCCTTTTCAGGGGGGAGGAAGATCTTGGAGCCCGTCACGAGACCTCGCTTCTACGGCTGGCCGGCGACCGGCCCGGGGCTGGTGCGCCGAGCGGAAATGTGATATTCGAGGTTGGAGAATCAAGCCAGCCGGTTTGCCGCAACCATACCACCAATATCGGCGAGGAGCGTAATGATGACCGAGGGTTCGAATGCTCACTGGAGCCGCATCGTGGGTGCGGTCGCGCTGGTCTCGGCACTGGCCGGCCAGGCGGCGGCACAGCAGTCCGACTCCGTTCTCCTCATCCGCGCCGGGCGCCTGATCGACGGTCAGTCCGACAAGCCCCAGTCCGATCAGGGGATCCTCATCCGGGGCGACCGGATCGCCGCGGTTGGACCTTTCGCCACGGTGGCAGGCCAGGCCCAGGGGGCGACGACGATCGACCTGAGCGGCATGACCGTCCTCCCCGGTCTGATCGACAACCACACCCACATCCTGCTCCAGGGCGACATCACCGCCGCCGACTACGACGACCAGCTGCTCAAGGAATCGATTCCCTATCGGACCATTCGCGCCACGGTGGCGGTACGGACCGCGCTGATGAACGGATTCACGACGATGCGCGACCTGGAGACCGAGGGCGCCATGTACGCCGACGTGGACGTCAAGCGTGCCATCGAGCGCGGCGTGATTCCCGGCCCCCGGTTGTTCGTCTCGACCCGGGCCCTGAGTGCCGACCGGCACCTACCCGCTGCTGGGCTACTCCTGGGAGCTCCGGATGCCCGAAGGCGTTCAGATCGTCGACGGACCGGACGCCATCCGGCGTGCGGTACGGGAGCAGGTGAAGTACGGGGCGGACTGGATCAAGTTCTACGCGGACCGGGGCTACTTCCTCGGACCGGACGGCCGGCTTCGGAGCAAGGTGAATTTCACCGACGAGGAGATGAAGGCGATCGTCGACGAGGCCCACCGGCTGGGGCGCCCGGTGGCGGCCCACGCCATCGGCTGGGACGGGATCGACGCCGCGCTACGCGCGGGCGTGAACAGCATCGAGCACGGCGATGGATTGACGCCGGACCTGATCGACCGGATGGTCAAACAGAAGGTCTACTGGTGCCCCACCATCTTCGTGGGCGCGCTACGTGGCCGAAGGACGGGGGGGCATCTGGCCCAAGATGGTGGAGCTGGAGCGGGCCGCGTTCGCCGAGGCGCTCAAGCGGGGGGCCTTGCCATACATCTCGTACGGCACCGATGCCGGCGGGTACGCCTGGACCGAGAACCAGGCCCAGGAGCTACAGATCATGGTGCGAGTACGGCATGACGCCGATGCAGGCGATCCGCTCCGCCACCAGCATCGCGGCGGCCCTGCTCGACCAGCAGGCCAATCTGGGAACCGTGTCGGCGGGCCGCTTCGCCGATCTGATCGCGGTGGCCGGCGACCCGCTGGCGGACATCGGCGAGCTGCAGCACGTGACCTTCGTGATGAAGGGAGGCAAGGTCTACAAGGGGGGAAACTAAGGACTGAGTACTGAGTACTGGGAGAATCACGGCTCCTCCCATGAACGGAGTAGCGATAGTCCTTGGGCGGATCGAAGGTCTCCTTGATGGTCCGGGGCGACACCCACCGCACCAGGTTCAGGATCGATCCCGCCTTGTCGTTGGTGCCGCTGGCCCGGGCGCCGCCGAACGGCTGCTGGCCCACCACGGCGCCGGTCGGCTTGTCGTTGATGTAGATAGTTGCCGGCGGCGTGGCGCAGCACGCGGTCGGCCTCGACCAGCGCCCGTCGATCCTGGGCGAACACGGCCCCGGTGAGCGCGTAGGGGCTGGTCCGATTGACCAGCTCCAAGGTCTCGAGCCACTTGGCGTCCTGGATAGACGTGCAGCGTCAGCACCGGGCCGAAGATCTCCTCGCACATCAGCCGGTAGCTTGGGTTCTCGACCTGGATCAGCGTCGGCTCGATGAAGTAGCCGATGGAATCGTCGCACTCCCCGCCGGCGATGAAGGTCACGCCCGGCTCCCGGCGAGCGGCGTCGAGGTAACCCTTGATCCGGTCGAAGGCTTTCCGGTCGATCACGGCTCCCATGAAGTTCCGGAAGTCGCCCACGTCTCCCACGCGGATATCCGCGATCAGATCCCGGAGTCGGGACTTGAGGCGAGGCCACAGGCTGGCCGGCACATAGGCCCGCGAAGCGGCGCTGCACTTCTGCCCCTGGTACTCGAAGGCGCCGCGCACCAGTGCCACGGCGAGCGCTTCGGGGTCGGCGCTGGAGTGAGCCAGCACGAAGTCCTTGCCGCCGGTCTCGCCCACCAGGCGCGGATAGGTGGCGTACTCCGGGAGCCGGTCGGCCACGCTCCGCCAGAGCAGCTGGAACACTTCGGTCGAGCCGGTGAAGTGGATTCCGGCCAGCGCCCGGTCGGCCAGCAGCATCCCGCTCACCTGTTGGGCTTCGCCGGGAACGAAATTGATGACGCCGGGCGGCAGGCCCGCCGCCTCGAGCAGCTTGAGGATGTAGTAGTTGCTGAGCGAGGCGGAGGCGGCCGGCTTCCAGAGCACCACGTTGCCCATCAGCGCCGGGGCGGTGGGCAGGTTGCCGCCGATGGCGGTGAAGTTGAAGGGCGTGATGGCGTAGACGAAGCCTTCGAGCGGCCGGTGGTCCATCCGATTCCACATGCCGGGCGCGGAGACCGGCTGCTCCCGGTAGAGGCGTTCCGCGAAGGCCACGTTCAAGCGCCAGAAATCGATCAGCTCACAGGCGCATCGATCTCCGCCTGAAAGGCGGTCTTGCTCTGACCCAGCATGGTGGCGCCGTTCAGCACCTGACGCCACGGGCCGGCCAGCAGGTCGGCCGCCTTGAGAAAGACGGCCGCCCGCTCCTCGAATGGCCAGGTCGACCAGTCCCGGTAGGCGGCGGCCGCCGCCTGAATTCCCCGCGCGATGGTGGCGGAATCCGCCTGGTGCACCCTGGCCAGCACCCGGTCGTGGCAATGCGGCGAAACCACGTCGACCGTCTTGCCGGTTCGGATTTCCTGGCCGCCGATCACGATGGGGATCTCGAGAGTCTCGCCTCCGACCGTCGCCAGGGCGGCCTTGAGCGCGGCACGTTCGGGCGAGCCCGGCGCGTAGCTCAAGACCGGTTCGTTGGTCGGGGGCGGAAGCTGAATCACACCACTCATGGTCGGGTCCGAAAGAGGGATCGGGAGATTAGCCGCGGGGTTGGGGCCCGGCAAGCCTTCGGTGACTGGCGGGGATGGCCCGTTTCACGAGCTAGAACTCGGCGTGCCAGGCCAGACTCACCGTACCGTCAGGCTCCCGCAAGATGGCGGGCGGTCGGAGGTGAAAGATGCGCCACTTGCCATTGACCAGCTTGGCTGAGGTGATCCCGACGGCCGCGGCAGCCATCACGTCGCTGAGCCAGTGCACATTGTTGTAGACCCGGGACCAGGCGCAAAGACCGGCCCCGGTATAGAGGGTGGCGGTCGCCCAGGGGCGCCGAATCTCGTCCGAAGCGGAGGCCGCCAGGGCGAAGGCCATCGTGGCGTGCCCCGAGGGGAACGACTCGTTCCCGGAGAACGGATGAAAGACGTACGCGTTCTCGCTGTCCGAAGGGCGTACCCGGCCGACCACGAACTTGAGCCCGGTGGTCACGGCCCCGGCGACCAGGAGGGACGCGGTGATGCGTCCGCCCGCACGGGCCACCTTGCCATTGTGGCTCACCAGTCCGACCCCGATGGTCCCGAGGCCGGCCGTCAGGAACACCTCGGGCTGCCCCATGTGTCGAAACGTCGAGGCGAGATCGTCCTGGAACGAGGTCTGGTTGTCCTGGGTATACCGTTGGAGCGGTTGATCGGCCAGCGAGCTCACCACGACCACACTGAGCATGGTGAGGCCTTCCTGCCAACGGAACGGCGTCGGCTCCTGGGCCTGGACGGGGACCCACCCCGCCAGAGTCCCGGCCAAAACAAGGACTGCCAGCGGGGGTCGGACCAAGCGGGATACCACGGAGACTCCATGAGGAGACGGCCTGCAACTTAGTGCCGGGCGGACCTGGGCGTCACGGTTCGGCCGGCGTTGGGGGCGGTTCCGGGCCGGCCCGCTGGCGTCGCCCCCTAGCCTCGTCCTAGTTTTCTGCGGCCCCGACCTTCGAGCGATCATGACCCGAGCCTTCACCTCCCTGCTCCTGCTGCTCACCCTCGGCGCGTGCCGGGAGTATGACTACTACCACTCCATCGCCAGCCAGAAGGGCCTGTTGCCCGCCGATCAGTTCGCGCTCTACGGGAGAGAGCAGGCCATTACCGTGGCCATCGGACGGGAACTGGCGCGACCCTACAATTCGGGAACCGGGGTCCAAATGCGGATGGCGATCGCCTACGCCCAGAAGTTTCCTGACGTGGTGGACGTGCAGGGCGATTCGCTGGGCTATCGGTTGACGGTCCTGTTCAAGAACGGCTGGCGCACCGCCGTGGTGCCGATCGCGGACGGGAAGCGGGGGGACGAGACCAAGATCCCGTCGTGAGCGTCGTCCAGGTCACCACCACCTGTGGGTCTCGAGAAGAGGCGGACCGGATCGCGGGAGTTCTGGTCGAAGAGCGGCTGGCGGCGTGCGCCCAGGTCACGGGGCCGCTGGACAGCCGGTACCGCTGGAAGGGTGTCGTAGAGCGGGCGGAGGAGTGGGCTTGCCAGATCAAGACCACGCATCGCCGGCTCCCCACCCTGGTCGCCCGTATCAAGGTCCTTCATTCCTACGAAACGCCGGAGATCCTTGCGACATCTATAGATGATGGCGACCCGGCCTACCTGGCCTGGGTCGAAGAGCAGGTCCAACCGGAGCCGTAGCCGCCGGCCGAGCTCGCCGGCCATCCTCCTCTCGTCGAGCGTCACATGCCGACCCGTCCCGAACAGCCATCCCCCGAGCTCCTCTATCTCCTCGCCGGGGACGAGGAGGACTTCATCGCGGCCTCTGCCGACCTGCTCCCCGCGGACATCGCGGAGGCCCTCAACGACCTCCCGCCCGAGGGTGCGGCGCGGGTGGTGCAGGCCCTCCCCTTCCATCTCGCGGTCCAGCTCTTCGACGAGCCCGAGCTCGAGCGCCGGGGCGAGATCTTCGAGTCGCTGGCCGACGAGAGGGCCATCCCCCTGATCGAGGCCATGTCCTCGGACCAGCAGGTCGAGCTCTTCCGGGAGCTCCGAGAGGCGGACCGGGCCCGGCTGCTCCACGTCCTCGACGCTCCCACGCGGGAGGTGCTCAAGCTCCTCATGAGCTACCCGCCGCACAGCGCCGGGGGCATCATGACGACGGAGTTCCTGGGCGTCCCGGCGACCTGGAACGCCGCCCAAGTGGTGCGGCACATTCACGAGGTCGGCAGCGCCAAGGAGACGGTCTACGCCATCTACGTCGTGGAGGAGAAGGACCGCCGGCTGGTCCGGGTGATCTCGCTCCGGGAAGTGATCGCGGCCAGTCCCGGAGACCTCCGTGATGGACGATCGGCGATGCGCCGGAAGCCGATCACCACCACCCCACTCACCGACCGCGAGGACGTGGCCCGGCTGATCTCGAAGTACAACCTCCTGGCGATCCCGGTCCTGGACGATGGCGGCCACATCCTCGGCATCGTCACGGTGGACGACGTCATCGACGCCATCATGAGCGAGCAGACCGAGGACGTGCAGAAGTTCGGCGGTATGGAGGCCCTCGATCAGCCGTACATGGAGATCAGCATCGCCGCCATGGTGAAGAAGCGCGCCGGCTGGCTCTGCGCCCTGTTTCTGGGCGAGATGCTCACCGCGACCGCCATGGGCTATTTCGAGCACGAGATCAGCAAGGCGGTGGTCCTGGCCCTCTTTATCCCGCTCATCATCAGCTCGGGCGGCAACTCGGGATCCCAGGCTACGTCCCTCATCATCCGGGCCCTGGCGCTCCGGGAGGTTTCGCTCAAGGACTGGTGGCGCGTGGCCGTGCGCGAGATCCCGTCGGGCCTGGCCCTGGGCGCCATCCTCGGCACCATCGGCCTGTTCCGCATTCTGCTCTGGCAGCAGCTGGGCTGGTACGACTACGGTGTTCACCACATCCTGGTGGCCCTGACGGTAGCCGTGGCCCTCGTGGGCGTGGTGCTCTTCGGATCGCTGGCAGGGTCGATGCTTCCCTTCGTGCTCCGGCGCATCGGATTCGACCCGGCCAGCGCGTCCGCCCCATTCGTGGCGACCCTGGTGGACGTGACCGGTCTGGTGATCTACTTCACGGTAGGTCTGGTGATCTTGCGCGGGACGCTGCTCTGACCGGGAGCCGATCATGCCGGAGCCGACGGAGGTCGAAGCGCCCTTCTGGGAGGATTGTCTGGAGATCTTCTACCAGCCCTCCGCGGTGTTTCGTCGGCGCCAGGAGGATGGGTTCGGCCTGGCGCTGCTGGTGCTGGTGGTGGTCATGGCCATCCTCTACTTCGCCACCCGCTCAGCCATGGCTCCGGTGTTCGACGCCGAATTCAACCGGGCGATGGCGGCCGCGGCCAGGAACGATCCCCGGATCACGCCGGAGACGATCGAGCAGTCCCGAGGGGTGATGCGGCAATTCGCGGGGGTCTGGGTCATCGGGTTCTTCATCCTCGGCCCTCTCCTGGTGGGTCTGGTGCTCTGGATGGCCGGGAAGTTGGTCGAGGCCAAGGAGGAGGCCGGGACCGCCATCATGGTCGCCGTCTATGCCTTCTACCCCCGGATCGTGGAAGGAGTGCTCAACGCGCTTCAGGCGCTCCTGTTGCCCGAGGGCCAACTCACGTCCCGCTACAGCGTGACCCTCGGCGTGGGAAGGTTGCTCAATCCGGATACCGCGTCGCCTCTGCTGCTGGCGCTCGTGGGTCGCATCGACGTCTTCACCCTGTGGGTGACCGCGCTCCTCGCGATCGGCCTCTCGGTGACCGGCAAGGTGGCCCGCCGTCCGGCGGCCGCGCTGGCCGGTCTCGTCTGGTTGATTGGCGCCCTTCCGGGGGTGATCGGTGCCCTCCGACAGACCTGATCTGGGGACCATGTCATGACCAATCGTACCAAGATCTTCACAATTCTCGCGGTGTTGGCCTTCGTGGCCCTGCTGCTCTACAACACCCTGTCCGCCCAGCGGGTGTCTTGTGAGGTGTGCGTGGACTTCGGGGGCGGGTCCAATTGCGCTACGGCGTCCCACAGCACGGAACATGACGCGACTCAGGCAGCGCAGACGACCGCCTGCGGCGTCCTGGCCCACGGGATGGACCAGAGCATCGCCTGTGGGCGCGTCCGCCCGACTTCGGTCCGCTGCCACCAGTTATAGTCCCGTCGCCGCCGGCTGCCGAAAGGCTGCAACGGCGTCCACGGCGAGTGCCGCATCGACAGTGCGGCGTCGGGCCTCACCCGTGACGGGCCCGGCCCAAGCTGTTAAGATCAGTGACAGCAAGGCCTTGGAGACCAGGGATCGGGCGGTCCCCCGGTCACGCCCCTGGCACCAAGGTTGCACCTCGTATTGGTGGCACCGATCATTTCCGACTGAGACTCAGGTGAAGCAATGGGCGATCTGACGATCCGCGAGATGGAACAGGGCGAGGAGTTCGCCGACTGGTTCGCCGAATTGCTGGTCCGCGAGGAGGACGAGACCGGGGAGCCGGTGCATTTCGAGGAGCACTACCTGGTACTCAGCAACGAGATCGGTGACTGGATCGGAGGCCTCCGCTATTGCCTGCGCGGGGGCGTCGCTCAACTGCTGGACGTCGTGGTCAGGGCGGAGGAGCGTCATCACGGGCACGGGCGCCGACTCCTGGCGGCCTTTGAGGAGCGGGCGCGCGAAGCCGGCGCGCATCTGATGGAGTTCTGGACCGACGATAGCCGGTCAGAGGCGCTGCTGGGGCGGCTGGATTGGCGCACCCTGCTCAAACGCGAGCACTACGTTGGGAATGAGACCTGGTACCTGATGGAGAAGCGACTGGGCTAGCCCGACACCCTCCCCCGGCCCAACCCTTCCCTCTACCCGTAGAAAGCGTCACATTTGCATAACCGGCCGGGCCAGGCGCCCGACCGATTTCCCTGGCTATTGCATCCCCTTTCTCCTGGGCAGCCATGACGTTGACGGATGGCGCACGCAAGCTGTTTTCGAAGGTCGAGGTCCTCAAGGATCTCGAGGGTGTGGTCACCGAGCTCATGGCCGCTCACCTGCAGAAGCGATCCCTCTGGTTCCCGCACGAGCTACTCGGGCCGGCCGAAGGAGAATCCCCCGAGCAGCATCGCGCTGCCTTGCACAAGCGGGCCTCCACTATTCCCGACGCGATACGGGCGGCGCTGGCGCTGAACCTCCTGACCGAGGAGGGACTCCCCCATTTCCATCGCCTGTTGGCGGTGTATCTGGGGGACGACTCCCACTGGCGGCGCTGGAACAACATGTGGACGGCGGAGGAGGACCGTCACGGCTCCGTGCTGCGGGACTACGGCCGCGACACCGCGCTTTTCGACCAGCGTCGGTTGGAGATGATGCAGTACGACTATATCGAGGCGGGGTTCCACCCGGGCTGGGACTTGGATCCCTATCGGGTCTTTGCCTATACGACGGTGCAGGAACGGGCCACCCAGCACTCTCACGCCGAGACCGGACGCCGGGCGGGGGAATATGAGCCGCTGCTGGAGTCGATCCTGGTCCGCATCGCCACCGAAGAGGCGCGGCACTTCAATTTCTACCGCTCGATCTTCGAGGAAATCCTGGCGCGCGACCCGGATCAGGCCCTGGAGTCGGCCTCCCACATCCTCCCCGGCATCACCATGCCGGGCCACACCATGCCCAGCTTCCGGGAGATCGCCGACGTGATCCGACGGGCCGGGATCTACGGCCCGAGCGACTACCTCCGCATCGTCCAGGAGCAGTTGCGGTACTGGAAGATCGAGAGTCTCACTGGCCTCGGCGCGCTGGGCCGCAAGGCGCAGGAGAAGATTCTCGAGATTCCGGCGCGACTGCAGCGCATCACCGATCTCATGGAAGCGCGCAGCCGGGCCAAGACCTTCAGCTTCGACGTCGTGTTCAATCGTGAATTCGCGATGGATTAACCGCCGGCGGCCGGCCGCCTGGCTGGTCGTCGTGGCCCTCGGGATCCTGGCCTGCCAGGAGAAGTCAAAGCCCGCCCCGGAGGGTACGCCCCCGCCGGTCAGCCAGCACGACACCGCGACCCAGGCCGAGCAGGACGCGCGGTTCCTGGGCAAGGATCTGGTCGACATCCTGGACCAGGTGCTGAGCTATCGGACTTCTCACCGTGGACGGATTCCCCGCTCTCTGAGAGAAGTCGGGATAGACAGCCTCGGCCCGGCAACGATCCGCCGCCTGGGAGTCCAGAACGACCAGCCGATCATCACCGTGCTGTACCGCCAGCCCGCCGGGCGTCAGGTTCGCAGTTGCCGCGGAGGCCGCGACGTGCTCGACGAGTCGGCGCTCAGTGGCGGAGCCTTTACGCTCGACTGCATCCTGACCGACGGTTCATCGGCGTCGGTACACGTTCCGCCCCCCTTGTCCAACCGTTAGCGCGCCCTCTCGTTCGCCATGCCGCTGACCCTCCTGGTCCAGGTCACGCGGATCACGGTCATCACGTTCTTCGCCTGCGCCTGCCTGGTCGCCCTGGCTCAATGGGCGCTGCGCAGCCGTCGGCTGAGCCCGTTTGGCGCTCCCGCCCGGACCCTGCGCCGCCTGAGCGATCCGATCATCCGCCCGCTCGAGCGCCGCGTCACCCGGGCCGGCGGGAATCCCCAGGACGCTCCGCTCTGGCTGGTGGGGATCTCGGTCGTGGGAGGATTGCTTCTCCTGAGCCTGGTGGGTTGGCTGGGAGAGACCATCGTCGAGCTTCTGGGGTCGATTCATGCCGGCCCCTCTCAGGTGCTGCGGTTCGTCGTGGGCGGGGCCTTCTCCCTTCTGATGGGCGCGCTCCTGGTACGGGTGATCGCCTCCTGGCTTGGCGTCTCCCTCTACGGGCGCTGGATGCGACCGATTGCCGCGCTCACCAGCTGGATCGTGGAGCCGATTCGGCGAGTCCTGCCTCCGTTCGGGCCGCTCGATTTCAGTCCCATGGTCGCCTATCTCCTGCTCTGGCTGGCCCGCACCTTCG
This sequence comes from uncultured Gemmatimonadales bacterium, assembly GCA_963704015.1. Lineage (GTDB taxonomy): Bacteria > Gemmatimonadota > Gemmatimonadetes > Gemmatimonadales > GWC2-71-9 > DATIWD01. The sequence continues at coordinate 205,422 of CAVPGI010000002.1, read as the reverse complement.
TCCTGAGCCTGTGGTGAACGGGCCCATCGAGCCCACCGCGTCAGGCGTTCGCTTGCGGATCCGGGTCCTGCCCCGGGCCTCGAAGTCGGAGCTGGCCGGCATCCGTGGAGATGCGTTGTGCGTTCGGCTTACCGCGCCTCCGGTGGACGGCGCGGCCAACCAGGCGCTGGTCAGGTTCCTCGCAGAGCGGCTGGGGGTTCGGCCGGCGGCGCTCCGCATCCTGACCGGCCTCACGGGGCGGCGAAAGTTGGTCGAGGTGCAGGGACTCACACCGGGGGAGGCCAGAGCCCGGTTGGGCCTTTCCTGACGACGCCGGGACTCGCCAGGGGGGCATGCCCCTTGCTATCTTGGTGGGAGCCCAAAATTGAAGGACCGGAAGTACCGTGGTGATTTGCGCTGCTTGCAGCCACGTTAAACAAGTGCTAAAACGCCGCCCGAGGCCGTTTTAGCCGCGGGCTTTTTGACGTTCGGAGCGTGAGCTTTGACCCTGGTCCAACTCGGTCCCATTACCGCCGCAGGCATCAGGAGCCGCTCCCAGCGGCTGCTGGAGCTCGAGCCGTTGCTTCGGCACCGCATTCTGGTGCTGGATGGCGCGATGGGCACCATGATCCAGTCCCATCGGCTGGCGGAGCGGGACTATCGCGGAGCGCGTTTCGCCGATCATCCGGTGGATCTCAGGGGCAACAACGACCTGCTCTGCCTGACTCAGCCCGACATCATCCGGGATATTCACGCGGCGTATCTGGATGCCGGCGCCGATCTCCTGGAGACCAACTCCTTCAACGCGACCGCCATCGCGATGGCGGACTACCGGATGGAGTCGTTGGTCTACGAGCTCAACGTAGCGGCCGCCAAGTTAGCCCGCGAGGTCGCCGACGGATTCGAGAGCCGAGAGCCGGAGCGGCCGCGGTTCGTGGTGGGCGTGTTGGGGCCGACCAACCGGACGGCCTCGATTTCTCCCAAGGTCAACGACCCCGGATTCCGGAACGTCACGTTCGAGCAGCTGGTCCAGGCCTATGGGGAGTCGGTCCAGGGGCTCCTGGACGGGGGCGCCGACCTGCTCATGGTCGAGACCATCTTCGACACGTTGAACGCCAAGGCCGCGCTCTTCGCGATCGACGCCCACTTCGAACGGACCGGCCTTCGCGTGCCGGTCATGATCTCGGGCACCATCACCGATGCGAGCGGACGGACGCTATCGGGCCAGACGGTCGAAGCCTTCTGGAATTCCGTCTCCCATGCGCGCCCGCTGACCATCGGACTCAACTGTGCCCTGGGGGCGCAGACCCTTCGGCCCTACGTCCAGGACCTGGCCCGGGTGGCGCCGGTCTACGTCAGCACGCACCCCAACGCGGGATTGCCCAACGAATTCGGCGCCTACGACGAGACGCCGGAGACCATGTCCCGAGTGCTGGGCGAGTTTGCCGCCAGCGGCCTGGTGAACGTGGTGGGCGGCTGCTGCGGGACCACGCCCGCCCACATCCGCGCCATCGCGGAGGCGGTGCGAGGGGCGGCGCCGCGGCGGCCGCCGGAAGTTCCCCGCGCCTGCCGGCTGAGCGGGCTGGAGCCCCTCACCATCGCGCCGGGCCACCTGTTCGTGAACATCGGCGAGCGGACCAACGTCACCGGCTCCCGGCGCTTCGCCAAGCTGGTGCTCGAGGGGAGCTACGAGGCCGGACTCGAGGTGGCCCGCCAGCAGGTCGAGAACGGGGCCCAGATGATCGACGTGAACATGGACGAGGCGATGCTCGATTCCGCCCACGCCATGACCACGTTCCTGAGCCTGATCGGCTCCGAGCCGGACATCAGCCGGGTACCGATCATGGTGGATTCCTCCAAGTGGTCGGTGCTGGAGGCCGGGCTCCGCTGCCTGCAGGGCAAGGGCGTGGTCAACTCGATCAGCCTGAAAGAGGGAGAGCAGGAATTCCTGCGGCAGGCGCGCCTGGTGCGGCGCTACGGAGCGGCCGTGGTGGTGATGGCCTTCGACGAGCGGGGTCAGGCCGATACCGTCGAGCGCAAGGTCGACATCTGTACCCGGTGCTATCGGTTGCTGACCGAGCAGGTGGGCTTTCCGCCCGAGGACATCATCTTCGATCCCAACATCTTCGCGATCGCTACCGGGATCGAAGAGCACAGCGCCTACGCGCTGAACTACATCGAGGCCACCAAGCGGATCAAGGCGGCCCTGCCCGGCGTCCTGGTGAGCGGTGGCGTGAGCAACGTCTCCTTCTCCTTCCGGGGCAACGACCCGGTGCGGGAGGCCATCCACTCCGTCTTCCTCTACCATGCCATCGCCGCCGGGATGGACATGGGCATCGTGAACGCGGGACAGTTGCCGATCTACGCCGACATCGCGCCGGATCTCCTGGAGCGGGTGGAGGACGTCGTGTTGAACCGGCGTGCCGACGCCACCGAACGCCTGCTGGCCGTCGCCGACACGATCCGGGGCACCGTCACGGCCTCCGCGACCGATCTCACCTGGCGCCAGGCCCCGGTCGGGGAGCGTCTCACGCACGCGCTGGTAGAAGGGATCGGCGAATTCATCGTCGAGGACACCGAAGAGGCCCGACGGCAGGCGGAACGCCCGATCGACGTGATCGAAGGGCCCCTGATGGACGGGATGAACGTGGTGGGCGACCTGTTCGGGGCCGGCAAGATGTTCCTGCCTCAGGTGGTCAAGAGCGCCCGCGTCATGAAAAAGGCGGTCGCGCACCTGGTGCCCTTCATCGAGGCGGAGAAGGACGCCCGGGCGAAGCCCAAGGGGAAGGTGGTCATGGCGACGGTCAAGGGCGACGTCCACGACATCGGCAAGAACATCGTCGGCGTGGTCCTGCAGTGTAACAACTACGACGTCATCGATCTCGGCGTCATGGTGCCCTGCGCACGCATCCTGGAAACCGCGCGGCAGGAAAGGTGCGACCTGATCGGGCTCAGCGGCTTGATCACGCCGTCCCTGGAAGAGATGTGCTTCGTGGCGGGCGAGATGCAGCGCGAGGGGTTCACCGTGCCCCTGCTGATCGGCGGGGCGACCACGTCTCGGGTCCACACGGCGGTCAAGATCGCTCCCAATTACCAAGGCCCCACCGTCCATGTCCTGGATGCCTCGCGCGCGGTCGGCGTGGCCGCGTCCCTGTTGAGCGATGGCCAGCGGGACGGCTTCGTCAGCCAGGTCAAGGGAGAATACCAGACCATTCGCGAGCAGCGGGCCGACCGGGGAACGGCGGAGCCGCGCCCCGCGCTGGCGGAGGCCCGCGCCAACCGGCTGCGCATCGACTGGGCCGGTGTCTCCCCGCCGGTCCCCCGCCGTCTCGGCGTGCAGGTGTTCGACCACTACCCGCTCGAGGAGCTGGTCGAGAGGATCGACTGGACGCCGTTCTTCCAGACCTGGGAACTGGCCGGCCACTATCCGGCCATCCTGAAAGATCCCAGAGTGGGAGCCGCCGCCACCTCCCTGTTCGAAGACGCGCGCCGGATGTTGAGCGACATCGTCCGCGGTCACCGGCTCCGGGCGCGCGGGGTGCTCGGACTCTTCCCCGCCAACAGTGTCGGCAACGACGACATCGCCGTGTACGCCGACGAGTCGAGGGGGCAGCCCATCGCGGTGGTGCACGGGCTGCGTCAGCAGATGGCCAGGCAACCGGGGCGCCCGCATCTGGCATTGGCGGACTTCGTGGCCCCGCGGGAGTCCGGCGTGCGGGACTATATCGGCGCCTTCGCGGTGACCGCCGGCCACGGCGTCGACGAATTGGTGGCGAAGCATCAGGCCAATCACGACGACTACAGCGCCATTCTGGTCAAGGCACTCGCCGACCGGCTGGCCGAGGCCTTCGCGGAGCGGTTACACGAGCGGGTGCGGCGGGAGTTCTGGGGTTACGCCCCCGACGAGGCCCTCGACAACGAGGGCCTGATCGGCGAGCGGTACCAGGGCATCCGGCCGGCACCGGGGTACCCGGCCTGCCCGGATCACACCGAGAAGGGAACCCTGTTCACGCTACTCGATGCCGAGCGGCAGGCGGGCATCTCGCTCACCGAAAGCTACGCGATGATCCCGGGCGCCTCGGTCAGCGGCTACTACTTCTGGCACCCCCAGGCGCGTTACTTCGGCCTGGGCAAGATCGAGCGCGACCAGGTCGAGGACTATGCCCGGCGGAAGGGGATGGACGTCCCGACCATGGAGCGCTGGCTGGCGCCCAACCTGGGGTATCAACGGTGAGGAAGCATGCCCACGCTGCGTGAGTTGATCGCCGACGGCCACGTCCACGTCTTCGACGGGGCGATGGGCACCATGCTTTACCAGCGTGGCGTGTTCGTGAATGTCTGCTACGACGAGCTCAGCCTGCGGCAGCCGCAGCTGGTGCGGGAGATTCATCAGGCCTACGTCCAGGCCGGGGCCGAGCTGCTGGAGACCAACACCTTCGGCGCCAATCCGGTCAAGCTGGCCCACTACGGTCTGGCCGCCGACACCGAGCGGATCAACGAAGCCGCGGCCCGGGTGGCGCGGGAGGCCGCGGGTACCCAGGCGGCGGTGGTCGGCGCCATCGGTCCGCTGGGCATCAAGATCGAGCCCTACGGGGTGACCTCGGCTGCCGAGGCCGCCGAGGCCTTTGCCCGCCAGGCCCAGGGGCTGTTGAACGGCGGAGTAGACGGGTTCGTACTCGAGACCTTCAGCGATCTCGGGGAGCTTCAGGCGGCCTACCAGGCGGTACGCCGGGTCAGCGACCTGCCGATCATCGCCCAGATGACGGTGGGAATCGACGGGAAGACCTACTACGGCACCGATCCGACCACCTTCGGCCCCGAGCTGCAGGCGCTGGGCGCCGACGTGGTCGGAGTGAACTGCTCGGTGGGGCCGCACGGTGTGCTCGAAGCCATCGAGAAGCTGGCCAAGGTGACCTCGGTGCCACTCTCCGCGCAGCCCAACGCCGGACTCCCCCGCGAGATCGAGGACCGCAAGATCTACATGGCCTCGCCGGAGTACATGGCCGAATACGCTCGGCGAATCGTGGAGGCGGGCGCCCGGTTCGTAGGCGGCTGCTGCGGGACTACCCCGGATCACATCAAGGCGATCGTGGGCTTCGTGCAGAGCGTCTCCCCGCGGCATGAGAGCCGGCCGGTGGCAGAGCCTGCTCACGCGAGCTCGCTCGATGCCCGCCCGCTGGCCCAGCGCTCCCGCCTGGGCGGCAAGCTGGCGCGAGGGGAGTTCGTCACCACCGTCGAGATCGTACCGCCCAAGGGGGCGGATCCCAAGCCCATGTTCGACCAGGTACGGCAGCTCAAGGCCGCCGGCGTCGATGCGGTCAACGTGCCGGACGGCCCGACGGGCTCAGAGCCGCATGGGGGCCCTGCTCTCAGGCTTGCTGATTCAACGGGAGGTGGGTGTGGAAGCGGTGGTCCACTACGCCTGCCGGGACCGGAACCTGCTCGGCATGTTGTCGGATCTGCTGGGCGCCGCGGCGAGCGACCTGCACAACCTGCTCATCGTCACGGGGGACCCACCCAAGATGGGGCCCTACCCCGATGCCACCGCGGTATTCGACATCGACAGTATCGGCCTCACGAACCTGGTGGCGCGACTCAACCACGGCCTCGATCCGGGCGGCAATCCGCTGGGTGGGCAGACCTCCTTCGTCATCGGCGTGGGCGTCAATCCGGCGGCGCCCGATCCCGAGCGCGAGCTCAAACGGTTCGCCTGGAAAGTGGACGCGGGCGCCGAATTCGCGATGACTCAGCCGGTCTTCGACCTCGACCAGCTGGATCGCTTTCTCAAGCGGGTGGAATCTTTCCGCATCCCGATCATCGCGGGAATCTGGCCCCTCGTGTCCCTGCGAAACGCCGAATTCCTGGCCAACGAGGTTCCCGGGGTGACGGTCCCACAGGCCGTGCTCGACCGCATGCGAGTGGCCAGCGCCCGAGGCAAGGAGGAGGCCCTGGCGGAAGGGGTGAAGATCGCGAAGGAGATGCTGGTCGCGGTGCGCGAGCGGCTCCAGGGAGCTCAGGTCTCGGCGCCGCTGGGGAGGGTCCCGGTAGCCCTGGACGTGCTCAGACTGGAAGGCTGAGGAACAGCACGCGGGTCGCCGGCTATCGCAGCAGGATTGAGAAGGTGTAGATGACCAGGCCGGCAAGGCCGCCGACCAGAGTCCCGTTGAGCCGGATGAACTGCAGGTCTCGACCGACGGCCAGCTCGATGCGTTGCGCGGCGACCTCCGGATCCCAGCGGCGCACCGTTTGGGTGATGAGGTCGCCCACCTCATGGCGATGCTGCTCCACCAGCGCGGCGATGAAGGTGGTCAGGAAGTCGTCGAGCTCGGCCAGACGTGCATCGTTCGCCAACAGCGATTCCCCGACCGCTTCGACGCCCCGGGCCAGCGGCTGGAGGGCCCGACCCTCGCCTTCCGCCGAGAAGCGAGCGGCCGCCTGGCGCGCACGATCCCAGAGTGACGACGCCAGCTCCTCCATCAGCGGGGCGCCCAGGAGTCCTTCCTTGAGCGCCTCCGCCCGGGCGATGACGTCGGGTGAATGCTTGAGTCGGTCCACGAAGGCCCGGAATGCGACGTCGAACTTGAGGCGCAGCGCGTGGTGAGGGTCTGCCTCGACGTCTTCGATAAGCCGTTGCGCCGCGCCGACGATCCGCCGCTGGAGTGCATCATCGACCACGCCGGGCACCCACCACGGGCTCTCTTCCCGGAACTTCCGCCGCAGCTCATCACGATTGGTCTCCAGGGCATCTCGCACCAATCGAAGCGCTTCATCGAGCAAGGCCTGATGCCGATCCTCGGTGGTCACCACCGCGAGCAGATTCCCCAGCATGGGACCCAGCTTGGCGGCCTGCAGCCTGGCCACGGCACTCTCCCGGATGAGGTCCCTGACGTCCGACTCGGGAAGGGTCTGCATGGCCTGCGCGACGCCGACGGCGAGATGGCGCGCCAGTCGCGTGCTGTTCTCGGGATCGTTCATCCAACGGGCGAACCGCTCGGCCAGCTTCATCGAGTGGAGCTTCGCCTTGAGAACATCTTCCGACAGAAAGTGGTGTTGGACGAAGGTGCCCAGGATCAGGCCGATCCGGTCCTTTTGGGTCTGAATGATGGCGGTATGGGGGATGGGGAGACCGAGGGGCTTCCGAAACAAGCGCCGTGACAGCGAACCAGTCCGCCAGTCCTCCCACCAGCGAAGCCTCCGCGCCGGCCCGCACGAATCCCAGCCACGGGTGGGCGGGCTCAAGCAGCCTCGCGACGACGAACACCAGGAGGGCGACCGCCAGCAGGCCGGTCGCCACCCGCTTCATTGCCGCGAGCTCGGCCCGACGGGTCGCCTCATCCTTTCTCGGAGGTGGGCCGCTCAACGGCGTTGGGTCCGGGATCGAGGCGCGTACCATGATTCTCCTGTTCGCCGATTGCTTCCGCCCAATGTAGCGCCGATCACCCGCGGGCAGACAGGCCGTGGGGCACAATCCCAGAGGCTCCTATGTTTCGGTTGCCCCGAGCGTGCCGGCCGCGTCGAGTAGATTGGACTGAGGACTGAGGACTGAGGACTGAGGACTGAGGACTGAGGACTGAGGACTGAGGACTCCCGAGGGTGAGAAACGCCGAGCCGGAAAGGCGAGGGCCTTCATGAGCACGCTTCCACCCAGGTGGGCTGGCGTTCTCAGTGCGCTGGCCGGAGCCATCGGCTGGTTCGGCATCAGCCAAGTCGGCCATCGCCGGGAGGCGTGGGATAGCGCTCTCTACTGGTCGTGGTTTTTCCCGTCGCTGGCGATCGTGGTAGCGGGGCTCGGGTTCTTCTCCCCCACCAAGGCCTGGCGTTGGGGGTTCATTCCATTTCTGGCCCAGGCGGTAGTGGCCTTCGTGCAGGACCCGGGAGGCAGCATGCTCCCGCTGGGCCTCGTGATGTTCGGGGTCTTCGGCGCGATTGCCGCGTTGCCTGCCATGCTGGGCGCGGCCGCACGGGGAAGGGTCGAGCGCCGCCAAGCACCCTAAACCTCGAGTAGATTGGGAACTCCAGCCATCGTTCGCTCGCCCCCGGCCAACCGAAAGGAACCGGCCCGATGCGCCTCACCCCGGTGGATTGGCTGATCGTCGCCTCCTACTTTCTCATCAACCTCGCCATCGGCCTCTACTACAGGGCCCGGGCCAGCCGCAACCTCTCCGAATATCTTCCTCTCCGCCCGCAACGTGCCCTGGTGGCTGGCCGGCACGTCCATGGTCGCCACGACCTTTGCGGCCGACACTCCGCTGGCGGTGACCGGCATGGTGGCCAAGGACGGCATCGCCGGGAACTGGCTCTGGTGGAATTTCGTCGCGAGCGGGATGCTCACGGTGTTCTTCTACGCGCGACTGTGGCGCCGGGCCGGCGTCATGACTGACATGGAGTTCGCCGAGCTGCGCTACGGCGGCCGTCCCGCGGCCTTTCTGCGCGGTTTCCGCGCCGTCTACCTTGGCGTGGCCATCAACGCGATCATCCTCGGCTGGGTCAATCTGGCCATGGTGAAGATCCTGGGCCTCATCCTGGGCATCTCCAAGCTGGAGGCGCTAGGGATGGTCCTGGGGCTCATCGCGCTGACCTCGCTCATCTCTGCGCTCGCCGGTCTCTGGGGCGTGCTGGTGAGCGATCTCTTTCAGTTCGTCATCAAGATGGGGATGGTGATCGTGCTCGCCGTGGTCGCCGTCCAGGCGGTGGGCGGGATTGACGCCATGAAGACCAAGCTCGCCCTGATCGATCAGGCCCGGGGCCTGACGACCGGGAGCCATGGATCGGTCCTGAGCTTCGTCCCGGACCTGGGGTCGGCCTGGATGCCGATGACCACCTTCCTGGTGTACATCTCGCTCAATTGGTGGGCCACCTGGTATCCGGGAGCCGAGCCGGGCGGCGGCGGCTACATCGCGCAGCGGATGCTCTGCGCCAAGGACGAGAAGAACTCCCTCCTCGCCACCTTGTGGTTCAACGTGGCCCACTATGCCGTGCGTCCTTGGCCCTGGATCCTGGTGGGCCTCGCCTCTTTGATCCTGTTTCCCGGCCTGGCGGATCCGGAGACCGGCTATGTCCGCGTGATGATCGACTACCTCCCCTCCTCGCTTCGGGGGCTCATGGTGGCGGCGTTCGCCGCCGCCTACATGTCGACCATCGCCACGCAGCTGAATTGGGGCGCCAGCTACCTGGTGAACGACTGCTATCGGCGGTTCCTCCGGCCTCGGGAGCAGGATCGGCACTATGTCGTCGTCGCGCGCTGGGCGACGGTCTTCCTCACCCTGCTGTCCGCGGTGATTACGTTCTACCTCGACTCGATCGCCGGGGCCTGGAAGGTGCTGCTGGTCACCGGCGCCGGCACCGGTGGTGTCCTGTTGCTTCGCTGGTACTGGTGGCGAATCAATGCCTGGAGCGAGCTGTCCGCGATGATCTCCGCCTTCGTGGTCTCGGTGTTCCTCCAAACCGCGGGCGGGCTCGACAGCGACAAGCCGGCCGATTTCGCCTGGATCATGCTCATCACGGTCGCCATTACCACCGTCGTATGGCTCACCGTGACATTCCTGACGGCTCCGGAAACCCGGGAAACGTTGGTCGCTTTTTACCGGCGGACTCGTCCGTCGCGTACCGGTTGGCGCCCAATCGCGGCGCTGGCGCCGGAGGTACCGGTCTCCAGTGACGGACTGCGCAATCTGCTCGATTGGGTGGCGGGCTGCGGGTTGATCTACGGGGTGCTCTTCGGCGTGGGCAAGCTGCTCCTCAAGGAAACCGGGATCGGCCTGCTCTTGCTGGGACTGGGCCTCCTGGCAGGGGCGGTCATCTACTGGGACCTCTCGCGGAGGGGGTGGACCACCGTGGTGGAGTAGCGAGGCAGCACCGCCGAACGACCAGGCGGCGTCTCAGTCCGTCTTCAAGCGGTAACCTACCCCCAATTCGGTGAGGAGGAGCCGCGGCCGGGTCGGGTCCTCTTCCAGCTTCTGCCGCAGCTGGTTCATGTAGACCCGCAGATTGTGGATCTGCTCGGTCGCGCCCGCCCCCCAGGCCTCCTTCAGCAGCTGCCGATGGGTAAGGACCTTGCCGGCGTGGCGAACCAGGACCTGCAGCAGGCGGTACTCGTTGGGCGTAAGGTGCACCTCCTCCTGGTCTCGGAAGACCCGGCGCTGCGCGATGTCCACTCTCAGGCCGCCGGCCTCGAAGACCGGCTCGGCCGGTCCGCCGATGGCCAATGCGTGGCGCACGGCGACCCGCATGCGGGCGAGGAGCTCGGGCACACTGAACGGCTTGGTGAGATAGTCATCCGCCCCCGCATCCAGGGCCGCGATCTTGTCGCGTTCCTGACCCCGCGCCGAGATGACGATGATCGGGGTAGCCGTCCATTCCCGGATGTGGCGGGTGACGGTGAGGCCATCGGTATCGGGCAACCCGAGATCCAGCAGGATGAGATCGGGGTTGCGACCCGCCGCCTGGGCCAGGCCTTCTCGGCCGGTGGCGGCCTCGATCAGTTGATAGTCATCGCCACCGAGGGCGGCTCGTAGAAAATGCCGCATCTGGGGCTCGTCCTCGATCAGGAGAACGACCAAGGGCCGCCCGCTGCTCCGCTCGCTCTCGGCGGACCGCCTCTCGTCAGACGTGCTCCAATTCCTCGGCGGCCGGGAGCGGTGCTGCCCCGGTGAGGGGAAGGGTGAAGCGGAACACCGTACCGCCCCCAGGCCGGCGCTCGACCCAGATCCGGCCGCCGTGCGACGCGATGATGCCGCGGCAGATGGTGAGCCCCAGTCCGACACCCTCCCCAGGGGCGGCGCCGGCCCCCCGATAGAATTTGTCGAAGATTCGATCCTCCTCCCCCGGAGGTAAGCCGGGGCCGGAATCCGCGACGCTCACCGTCACGACCCCGGGCGCCGGCTCCGCGGTAATCTCTACCGAGGTGCCGGGCGGGGTGTGCTTAGCCGCGTTTTCCAGCAGGTTGATAAACACCTGCTCCAGCAACACCGCGTCGAAGGGCACCAGCGGAAGATCGGGTGGCAGGGCAACGGTCACCGGGTGCTGTTGCATCCGGTCACCGAGCCGAAGCAGCGCTACCCCGATCGGATCCTCCAGGAGCTGCCAGTCTTTCTGGATCTGCAGGCTCCCGGTTTCCACCCGGATCATGTCGAGCAGGTTGCCAATCAGACGGTTCATGCGTTGAGCCTGATCGAGCACCGAGTCCAGGAGCTCGCGCCGCGTATCAGGGGCCAGCTGATCACCCCGCTCCCGCAAGCTGCTGGCCGCACCCGTGATGATGCCGAGGGGGGTTCGCAGGTCATGGGAGAGGGAGCTGAGGAGCGAGGTCCTCAACCGCTCCGCCTCGATTTCGAGCCGGTCCCGGTGAGTGCGCTCGGCGAGGGCCACCCGATCGAGCGCCACGCCGATCTGACTGGCGAAGGTCTCCAGCAGGTACCGGTCAGCGGGCAGTTGGAAGCGCTCCAGATCGGCCGATGCGACGACCAAGACCCCCGCGATTCCGCTGGTCGCGGTGAGGGGCAGATGGAGGGCGGCGGCGCCCGGAAGCGTTGCCGTGCCCGCACCCGCCATCTCGCCCCGACGAAAGACCCAGTCGGCGACGCTCAACTCCTTCTCATCGAGGACCGGGACAGGAGCAACCGGCTCGAGGGGGCGCAGGTGCCCGCTAGGGTCCGGCGCCACCAGTTGCGACGTGCACCCGAAGGTCTCACCCAGATGGCGGCGTGCCGTTCGCACCACGTCCTGCATGGTCCGGGTATCACCCAGGTCGCGGCTCAGCGCGTAGAGCGCCGCGGTTCGTCGCTCCCGTTCCCGAGCAGCCGAGGCCTGCTCCCGGATCCGCACGGTGAAGCCGCTGATGACCAGCGCGACGCATAGCATCATTCCGAACGTGAGCAGGTAGCTCAAGTCGGAGATCGCAAAGCTGAATCGTGGGGGAACGAAGAAGAAGTCGAATAGCGCGATGGAGACCAGCGCCGCCAGTGCGGAAGGGACCCGACCGCACCGGGCCCCGACGATCATCGAGGCGAGCAGGTAGCCCATGGCGACATCGGTGACACTGAGCCGCTGGAAGGCGAACCAGCCGAATGCCGTAGCCACGGCCACGGCCACGGCGGCGAACCCGTATTCGGCTAATGGCGCCGGGCGGTGCACCGTAACGGGCCGGCGTGGCGTCGTCTCCTCGGCCTCCCCGGTCATGACATAGACGTCGACGTCCCCGCTGGCCCGGACGACCCGGTCGAGGGTGGAGCCGAACAGCAAGTCGCGCCACCGCGAGTGGGTCGGCTTCCCGATCAGGATCCTGGTGATATTCTGGGCGGCCGCGTAGGCGAGGATTTCCTCAGCGACGTGATGCCCGGGGACGGTGACCGTACGCGCGCCCAATTCGTCGGCGAGCTGAAGATTTTCCACCAAGCTGGCCCGGTCGCGGTCGGAATAGGCCCCCGCACCGGGAGTCTCCACGTAAAGCACGACCCACTCGCACTGCAATACGGCCGCAATCCGGCGGGCGGCTCGCACGACCCGCGCTCCGGCCGGGTTCGGACCCACGGCCACGAGGAGTCGTTCCGCCGCGGGCCAAGTCTCCTGAATACCGTGCTCGACCATGTAGCCGCGCATTTGCGCGTCTACCCGCTCGGCCACCCGCCGGAGGGCGAGCTCCCGGAGGGCGATCAGGTTCCCTTCCCGGAAGAAGCGCTCCCGGGCCCGCTCGGCGGCTTCGGGCAGGTACACCTTGCCCTGCGCCAGCCGGCGGAGGAGATCCTCCGTGGTAAGGTCGGCCAGCTCCACGGCATCGGCGCGGTCGAAGATCGAGTCGGGAACCGTCTCCCGCACCTGCACTCCGGTGATCTGTGCGACCACGTCGTTCAGGCTCTCGATGTGCTGGACATTGAGGGTGGTGTAGACCGAGATCCCGGCCGCCAGCAGCTCCTCCACGTCCTGCCATCGCTTCTCGTGGCGCGAGCCGGGGGCGTTGGTATGGGCCAGCTCGTCCACCAGCAGAACCGAGGGATGCCGGGCCAGCGCGGCATCGAGATCGAACTCCGTCAGGGGGACCCCACGGTAGAGCACCGTCCGACGGGGCAGCACCTCGAGTCCGGCAATCAGAGCCTCGGTCTCGGCCCGGCCGTGGGTCTCCACGACGCCAACCACGACGTCCACTCCTTCGGCCCGCTTGGCGCGCGCCTCCTCCAGCATGGCGAAGGTCTTTCCCACTCCGGGGTTGGCGCCGAAGAAGATCTTGAGCTGTCCCTGGGCAGCTCGGGCTTCCTCGGCCCGAATTCGCTGGAGCAGGACGTCGGGGTGGGGACGATGATCGGCCATGATGGGAAGATGGAACCGCCGCGACACGGCTGCAACTGCGTTCGGCGGCTACGGTTCAGTTGATCGGGGGATCGCTGTGGGGATCGGTCTATGGAATGGTCTCGGGAAGGCCGGCGGGCCTCAGCGCTTCCCCGGCCTGCGCACCGCCGCGAAGGCGCACGAAATCGGCGACCGGCTGGATCCAGATGTTCCCATCGCCTTGGGTGTTGGTTGCGTCCGCGGTCCGAATGGCCGAGACGGCGCGGTCGACTTGGGGTCGGCGAGGACGATTTCGAGGCGAGCGTGAAGACCTTACTGAGGGGCGCCGGTCTCGTGGCCAGAGGCGGAGCGGGAGGCGGCGCGCACTTCGGAGGCCAACATCTCATTGAGCAATCCCGCAGTGGTCTCCGCGCTCGGCGTCGCCGCGGATGTCAGGATGTCGCGCAGCAGTGCCTGGTCCGTCGCGGCGATCTGGGCCAGGGATGAGGCCGAGGCTCGCTCGTTTCCAGTGAGCATCGCGAGCAGGACCAGTCCGAGGGCCTTGACGTCATCCTCCGGGTGGCCGCTGCCGGAGCCCGCCGCGAAACCGCCCCCGACCCCTGACAGAAAGGCATGCTCGTCGACCAGTTGGATGGTATCCAGGCCGACCGCTCCATGGACCCACCCGCGGCCATGAAGATCCGCCAGGGCCAGGGCCCCATCGAGCGCGAAGCTCAGGGCGCGTTCCCGGGAGAGTCGTCCCTCCCGCTGCAGGCGAGTGCGGAGCGACTCGGTGGTCTCATCGGGGCGAACGTAGTACAGGACGGGGGGTTGTCCCTCCGGGCCGGGGGGAGTCAGCACCTGCGGATCCTGCAGGAGCGCGAGCCGGCTGATCTCGCGGACGAATCGCTCGCTGCCCACGTCGTAGCCGTGGTCCGGATGGACGAGTTGCACAATGAGGTTCGACCCGTCACGGGGATCGCGGGCCCGGAAGACCGTCGTCGCCGCGCCGCGACCCAGCTCGGCCAACAGGGTGAACCGGTTGGCCAGCGCCAACCGGGCCTGGGCCAGCGCCTCGGCATCCGATGCCAAGGGGGTCCAGCCCCGTGACCGCTGTTCCATCGGAGGTCCCCTAGTGCTTTCCCGGAGGACGGGGGAACGCGCTGTCGACGGCCAGGTTCAGCATGAGAACATTCACGCGGGGGTCACCCAGAATCCAGAACTGCCGGCCCTCGGTGTACCGGTCGACCAAGGCCTGGACGGCTTTGGGGTCCGCCCCGCGCTCGCGGGCGACCCGTGGCACCTGGAGCGCGGCATTCGCGGGGGAGATGTGCGGGTCGAGACCGGAAGCCGACGCCGTCACCATATCGCTCGGGATGTGGCCCTTCTGGGCGCCGTCGTTGGCGACGGCCCCCTCCACTGCCTGCGCAATCAGGGTGTCCGCCAGTTTGAGATCGGTCGGTCCCTTGTTGGTGCCGGAGGAAGCCGCGGCGTCATATCCACTCCCCGCCGCTGAGGGACGGGGGTGAAAGTAGTACGGGGCCACAAATGGCTGCCCAATCAGCTCGCTCCCGATGGGTTGCCCATTGATCTTGATGATCGAACCATTCGCCTGTTTCGGGAACAGAAGCTGGGCGAAGACGGTGACCACGCCGGGGTAGATGAAGCCGGTGATGACGCAGAGCAATAGCGTCAACACAATCGCGGGGCGTAGGTGTTTGCCGACCATAGTCATACCATGTGGAGGAAGACGAGGATCACGTCGAGCGCCTTGATCCCGATGAACGGAATGATGACCCCGCCGATACCGTAGATCACGAAATTGCGCCGCAGGATGGCGGCGGCTCCGGCCGGCCGGTACCGGACCCCACGGAGCGCGAGGGGAATCAGCGCGATGATGATGAGCGCGTTGAAGACGATGGCGCTCAGAATCGCCGAGGTCGGCGAATGCAGCTTCATGATGTTCAGGGTATTGAGCGCCGGATAGGTGGCCGCAAACATCGCCGGGATGATAGCGAAGTACTTGGCCACGTCATTGGCGATGGAGAAGGTGGTGAGCGAGCCCCGGGTAATGAGGAGCTGCTTCCCGATCTCAACGACCTCGATGAGCTTGGTCGGATTGGAGTCGAGGTCGATCATGTTGCCGGCTTCCTTGGCCGCCTGGGTGCCGGTGTTCATCGCCAGGCCCACATCGGCCTGGGCCAGAGCCGGCGCGTCGTTGGTGCCGTCGCCGGTCATCGCCACCATCCGGCCACCCGCTTGCTCCTGCCGAATCAGCGCCAGCTTCTGCTCCGGCGTCGCCTCGGCCAGGAAGTCGTCGACTCCCGCTTCGGCCGCAATGGCCGCCGCCGTGAGGGGGTTATCGCCCGTGATCATTACCGTGCGGATGCCCATCGCCCTGAGGTGGGCGAAGCGATCCTTCATCCCGCCCTTCACGACATCCTTGAGGTGAATCACCCCGAGGACCCGAGTCCCGGAGCCCGAGCGCTCCGCCACCACTAGCGGGGTTCCACCACTACGGGCGATCTGCTCCACGGCGGCCGTCAGTCGCTCCGGGATCTCCCCCCCGTTTTGCCGGACCCACGCGGTGACCGCATCCGGCGCGCCCTTGCGCAACTGGGTGCCGTCCAGGTTCACCCCGCTCATCCGGGTGGTGGCGGAGAACGGGATGAAGGTCGGCTGCTGGGCGGACCCGCCGCCGGCCTCCATCAGGGTCCGGCCCCGGATCCCATACTTCTCCTTGGCCAGGACCACGATGCTCCGGCCCTCCGGCGTTTCATCCGGAAGGGAGGAGAGCTGAGCCCGATCCGCCAGCTCTTCGGGCTTGACCCCCCCAATCGGGACGAACTCGACCGCCTGGCGATTGCCGAGCGTGATGGTGCCGGTCTTGTCGAGGAGCAGCGTGTTCACATCTCCCGCCGCCTCGACCGCCCGGCCACTCATCGCGATGATGTTGTGCTGGATCACCCGGTCCATCCCCGCAATCCCGATCGCGGACAGCAGCCCCCCGATGGTGGTCGGGATGAGACAGACCAGCAGGGCGATCAGGATCGAAACCGCGACCGATGCACCGCTGTAGACCGCGAACGGCTGCAGGGTGGCCACGGCCAACAGAAAGACGATGGTCAGGCCGGAGAGAAGGATGATGAGCGCGATTTCGTTGGGGGTCTTCTGCCGGGTGGCGCCCTCGACCAGCGCGATCATTCGATCGAGGAAGGTTTCCCCCGGATTGGCGGTGATCCGGATGATGATCTGGTCAGACAAGACCTTGGTGCCCCCCGTCACCGCCGAGCGATCACCGCCGGATTCCCGGATGACCGGCGCCGACTCACCGGTGATGGCCGACTCGTCGACCGAGGCGACGCCCTCGATCACGTCGCCATCCCCCGGGATGATGTCGCCCGGCGTGCAGACGACGACGTCATCCGCCTTCAGGGTGCTCGAGGCAACCAGCTCGAACCTCTTCGGGTCGCTCGGCGTGCGCAGTCGCCTGGCCTGAGTTTCCCGGCGCGTCTTGCGCAACGCGTCCGCCTGGGCCTTGCCCCGTCCCTCCGCCATCGCCTCCGCGAAGTTGGCGAAGAGTACGGTGAACCAGAGCCAGAGCGCGAGCTGGAAGGTGAAACCGATCTGCCCGCCACCCGTCGCGATATCCCGGACCAGCACGACGGTGGTGAACACACTTCCGATCAGCACCACGAACATCACCGGATTGCGCACCATATGCCCGGGCGCCAGCTTCACGAAGGAGTCCCGGATCGCCCGGCGCACGATGGGTGGATCGAAGAGCGGTCGCTTGCTCAGAGCCATATTAGAAGAGCCTCCCGCTCTGCATGAGCAGGTGTTCGACGATGGGACCGAGCGACCACGCAGGCAGGAACGTCAGCGCGCCGACGATCAGGATGACACTGAGGAGCAGCACGATGAAGAGCGGGCTGGTCACCGGGAAGGTCCCGGCCGATTCCGGCGCAATCTTCTTTTCAGCTAGAAAACCAGCAGCCGCCAGCATTGGTACCTGCATGGCGAACCGGCCGATCAAGGTCGCGAAGCCGAACAGGGTGTTGTAGTAGTACGTCGATCCCGTCAGCCCGGCGAAGGCGCTCCCGTTGTTCGCGGGCGTCGAGGTGAAGGCATAGAGAATCTCCGTAAGGCCGTGGGGCCCCTGGTTGTTCAAGCCCGCGAGCCCGGCCGGCATCACTACCGACAGGCCGGTCATGACCAGGATGATGAAGGGGAACACGAGGACGTAGAGCATCACCATGCGGACCTCTCGGCTCTCCACCTTCTTGCCGAGATACTCCGGCGTTCGGCCCACCATCAGCCCGGCGATGAAGACCGTGAGCAGCACCATCATCAGCATCCCGTACAGGCCGGCTCCCACCCCACCAAAGACCAGCTCACCCAGCTGCATGTTCACCAGGGGAACCATCCCACCCAGCGGGGTGAAGGAGTCGTGCATGCTGTTGACACAGCCGCACGACGCATCCGTCGTGATCGTTGCGTACATCGCGGAGTTGACGATCCCGAAGCGGACCTCCTTGCCCTCCATGTTCCCGCCGGGCTGCGTGGCCGAGGCCACCACATCGATCCCCCGGGCGGCATGAATCGGATTGCCCCGCGCCTCGGCCCAGTACGCCGTCGTCACGCCGCCAAAGAAGAGGAGATACATCGCAGTCCAGAGCGCCCAGCCATGCGCCGGCTTCTTCACCATCCGCCCGAAGGTCCAGGTCAATCCGGCGGAGACCAGGAAGATCTCGAGCAGTTGGAGAAAGTTGGTCAACGGGGTCGGGCTTTCGAAGGGATGAGCCGAGTTGCCGTTGAAGAAGCCGCCGCCGTTGGTCCCGATTTCCTTGATGCTCTCCTGGCTGGCCACCGGCCCCATCGCGATGGTTTGCTTGGCCCCCTCCAGGGTGTGGACCTCGAGGTAGGGCAGGAAGTTCTGGATGGCGCCCTGCTGCACATGGACTAGCGCAAGCAGGAGCGAGAGCGGAAGGAAGAGATATAGCGTGCCGCGGACCAGATCGGCCCAGAAGTTACCCAGCCGCCCGGCGGAACGCCGAGCGATGCCCCGAGCGAGCGCGATGGCCACCGCCACGCCGGCAGCGGCGGAGATGAAGTTGTGAAAGGCGAGTTGAGTCATCTGGGAGAAGTACGACATCGTCGACTCGCCCGAGTATGACTGCCAGTTGGTGTTGGTGGTAAACGATGCCGCGGTCTCGAAGGCCTGCCGGTCCACCACCCCAGCGAACTTCTGCGGATTGAGCGGCAGCAGGCCTTGGAGCCGCAGAACCAGGTAGGTCAACAGCATGGAGGCGGCGCTGAACAGGAGCATCGCCACCGTGTACTGGGTCCAATGCTGGTCCTCGTCGGGGTCGACCCCACCCAAACGGTACAGGAAGCGTTCGACCGGCCGGAACCAGGTCAGGGAACCCTCATACACCTTGAGGATGTAGATCCCCATGGGCTTGGTCAGGGCAAGCAAGACCACCGAGTACAAGGCGATCTGCAGCCAGCCACTCGCAGTCATATCAGAACCTCTCCGGGCGGAGCATCGTGTAGCACAAATAGACGAACAGCGCGACGGAGATAATCCCGCCGATCCAGTTTTCCGCGCTCACGGTGTCGCCTCCTTGCTGCCGGAATCGCGACCCAGGGCCTCGCAACCTCGCACGTAGGCGATCATCGCAACGAAGAACACCACGCTGCCGAGCACATACAGCAGATCCAACATGCGAACCTCCGTCGGAGGAATGTCTCTCCCGGTCTACCCCGTCTTTATAGAACGCGCCCGAAGGGGGCGACCGGGATTCCAGGGCTCCACGACTGCCCGAAACTAGGGTGACCCGCCTAAAGACAGGATTAAGGTTCTGGGAACCGACATCAGGATGGCGTCAGGACGAGCAAGACCCCATTGAAACGGGGAACCGTCTGTCGGGGCATACGATACGCCTCCGAGCCCGACTTGGCCTCGGGCCGGCCGGCCGCTACTATTCGGCCGGCGCGGGGGGCGGGTTTCGATTCGCCCCTTCGCGTAAGACGCGACAGACCAACGCGATGCCCACCGAGCCCCCGAGTACTACCACGCCGCCACCCAGTCCGCCCCCGGCGGCGACATCCGGCATTCTGAGCAGGCTCAAACATCTGCTGATCGGCCCCCCCAAGAACGTCGAGGAGGCGGGTCTCTTCCATCGACTTTCGCTGATTCCCTTCCTCGCCTGGGTCGGGCTGGGCGCCGATGGGCTCTCGTCATCGGCCTACGGCCCCGAGGAAGCCTATCGGGCCCTGGGGGAGCACACCTTCCTGGCGCTGGGTCTGGCGGCGATGATGGCCACCACCGTCTTCCTGATTTCCCGAGCCTACAGCCGCATCATCGAGCAATTTCCCTTTGGGGGCGGGGGCTACGTGGTGGCCACCAAGCTGCTGGGCCCTCAGGCCGGGTTGATCTCGGGAGCGGCGCTGTTGGTGGACTACGGGCTGACCATCACGGTGTCCATCGCCGCGGCGGGCGATGCGCTCTTCAGCTTCCTCCCCTCGAGTTGGCTGGGAGCCAAGCTAGGGCTCGAGGTGATCCTCATCGTCTGGCTCACCGTGCTCAACATCCGTGGGGCCAAAGAATCGGTCCTTACTCTGTTGCCCATTTTTCTGGTCTTCCTTGCCACCCACGTGGTGGTGATCGTTTACGGCATCCTGGGTCACGTGCCCGAGCTGCCGAACACCGTCGCTTCGGTGAAGGCGGGTTACAGCCAGGGCCTAGGTACCTTGGGGGCCGCGGGCCTGGTCCTGCTCTTCGTGCATGCGTATTCCCTCGGCGGAGGCACGTACACCGGGATCGAGGCCGTTTCCAACGGTCTGCCGATCATGCGGGAGCCCCGAGTCCCGACGGCCCAGCGCACCATGTTGTACATGGCGGTCTCGCTCGCCTTCACCGCATCGGGCCTTCTCTTGTGTTACCTGCTCTGGCACGTCACCCACGAGCCGGGAAAGACGCTGAATGCCGTCTTGGTCGAACGAATGACGGCCGGTCTGCCGTTCGGCCGCCTGTTCCTGGTGCTCACCCTGATATCGGAAGGGGCGCTGCTCGTGGTCGCGGCGCAGACGGGATTCCTGGACGGTCCCCGAGTACTCGCCAACATGGCCATCGATTCCTGGGTGCCCCATCGCCTCTCCTCCCTCTCGGAGCGGCTCACGACCCACTACGGCATTTTGCTCATGGGACTGGCCTCGCTGGCCGCTTTGTTCTACACCCGGGGGAGCGTGTCCCACCTGGTGGTGATGTACAGCATCAACGTGTTTCTCACGTTCTCGCTCTCCATGCTGGGGATGTTGCGGTTCTGGGCAGGAGCCCGGGGGCGCCCGTACCGGAAGCGGCGGCTCGCACTGTTTGCAGCGGGACTCGCGCTCTGCGCAACGATCCTGATCATGACGGTGCTGGAAAAGTTCCTGGAGGGAGGCTGGGTAACCCTGCTAGTGACCGGGCTGCTGGTCTTGGCCTGTACCTGGATCCGCCGGCATTACCGGAAGGCCAGCGAAACCATGGCCAAGCTTTATGCGGAGCTGGACCAGTTGCCCCTGAGGGAGGAGGCACCCAAGCCGCTAGATCCCAAGAAGCCGACGGCCGTGGTGCTGGTGGGAGCCTACAACGGGCTCGGGATTCACACCGTACTCAACATCTTCCGGGCGTTCCCCGGGTTCTATGAGAACCTGATCTTCGTCTCGGTTGGGGTCATCGACTCCGGGGAGTTCAAGGGTGAGCAGGCCGTCGCGGATCTCAGCACGCGGACCGAGGAAATGCTGCGCCAGTACCTCCGCCTCGCGGCCGGCCTCGGGATCCCCGCCACTTACCGGTTTGCGCTTGGGATCGATCCCGTAGAAGAGGCGGAAGCGCTCTGCCTGGAGATCGCTCGGCAGTATCCCCGGAGCACGTTCTTCGCGGGCAAGATGATCTTCGAGCGGGAGCGCTGGTACCAGCGGATCTTGCACAACGAGACGGCGCTGGCCATCCAGAAGCGCCTGCAATGGGCGGGGAAAACGATGGTCACCATGCCGGTCCGACTCCGCGAGGCCTGACCCGTGGAGCTGTTTGGAGAAAGGCTGGCGGCAGGCGGGCAGGCCCGACCAAGGCCAAGCCTCTCCAACTCGAGAAGCCTGGCTCGGCCGGGCCCGGTAATGCGCTAGAACTGGGTCCTGATGTAGGCGCCGCTCTGTGCGTCGTAGACCCGAACCACCGCCACGACGCCGGGGTGGCGATCATCGACCACGCGAACGTGCACCACCTTCTTGTCCTTCCCTGGCCGGTACACGATCCAGCTCCCGGCCGGCGCCACCTGTTCGATCCCGTCGCAGGAGCGCGCCTTGGCCTGATGGCCGGGCGGTTTACCCGGAATCCAGACCCGGCATTGTCCCACAGGGGGTAGCTGTCCCGGCGGAATGCCCAGAGCAGCCGCGGTCGGCTTGGGTTGCGTGGCCGGCGGTTCGGAAGAGCTGGTGCAGGCGCCCAGAGCGATCGCCGTCAGGCAAGGCACCAGAGCTGTGGCTAAGCGCATGATGACCCTCACGTGAAAGGAGCTATTCCACGCGAGGGGGCAGAAACCGTGCCCCATGAGGCATCGCGAGATGCGAGACCTTCGGGGTTCGTATGGAAGTGAGCGCGGGCCCTCAGGCGAAGGCCACGGGTGAGCTGGTTGGGCCCTGCGAGACGGCTACGGAGAAGGCGCGGGTGGCGTAGCAGCGGCGCTGTCGAGGCCGTTCAGCACCCGCACCGCACCGATCAGGTCTCCCACCCCGGCGAAATCGACCGCGATGACATTGGGCGTCATGCCCCGCACGCGCGCGCATTCCCGCGCCCGACTCAGCAGCGCCTCCCGGGTGTTCACCTTTTCCGCGTTGGACACCTGGGGCGCCGGGGTGGTCTCGATCCAGTGGTTGATCAGCAGGAGGGGGTTACCCCTGGCGCCGCGATTCGGACGACAGGAAAACTGATCGGGCGCATGGAAGGTGTAGGGCGTTTCCTGCAGCAAGTCATAGGCGCGGTGGTACCAGGCGATCTGGTCCACATTGTTCTCCCCGAACATTATGACACGCCCGCCGGAGAGAATGATCTGGCGAAGCGTTGGAGGAACAGGGCTCAGCGGTCCGCGGTACACGAAATCGATCAGTCCGCTCTCCCGGACCACTCGGGCCACGTCTTCGGGCGTCACGTAGTCCTCGAGGTCCAGGATCACCACCTCGCCGGGATTGGTGGCCATGAAGGTCACGATGTTCCTGAACATGCTATCCACCGGAATCGCCCCCAGCTCACAGAACCCATGACAGAGATACATCCCGAGCGGCCCTGGGGTGCCGGTCAGGCGATCCCGGATCCGCATGGCGGCCTTGAATCCCTCGGGGCCCAGCACCTCTTCGTACTTGTTGGCCGAGCTGTGCTCCGCCTCGAAGTCGGTCTTGATCTTGTTGCCGATCGGCCGGCCGTAGTGGAGGTCGAGCATGAACACCCGGACCCCATGGTCCAGTAGCGCCGGAACTCCTTGATCCTGATTTGGAAAGAGCCAATTCGAATTGTCGGCGGATCCCATCGCGTTGTGGGCGCCGGCCCACACGACGCGGCTGATCTGACGATCGCAGAGCTTCACTGAGCCGTTGCAGGCGTCGGTCGCCACGGCCTCCAGCTCCACCCGGGGCTTGATCCGAAGGATCAGACCCAGCGCAGAGAGGCCGAGCAGCAGAATCACCACCATCCGGAAGGCCACGAGCACCGCCGGAGCGACGCGGATCTCCGCGGTATCCGCGGTCAGTGCTTCGGGCAGGCGGGGCCGCGCCAATCGAACCAGGCCCTGCAGCCCGAGCACGAACATCACGATGCCGATCGCGGTTCCCACGACCTGCATCGCGGTGGTGGGGAACAGGAAGACCAGCAAGCCACCCAAGCCGAGCGCCAACACTCGGAGCACCTCGGCCCAGGTCTTCTCCCGGCGTTGCGTCAGGAGCCGCAAGGCCGCCTGGGCGGCGAGGCCGGCATCCCAACGCTCGAGCCTCGAGGTCGTCGCCGCGACCATCGTAAGACCCACGGTCCCAACCACGGCCCCGAGGATCCATAACAGCCTTGCGAAGGCATCCCACAACCCCGCGACCGCCGCCCGGGCGACCGGATCGGTGACCGGCGCCGTGATCAGGAGCCGGCCGACCGGAACCAGCGCCGCCAGGAAGAACCCAGTGGCGGCGATCCCGGCGCCCGACGAGAGCAGCGCCTCCCGTCGGGAGGGGGCCAGAAGAATCGCGACCACCATCAGAATCAGGGCCAGCACCACCCCGGCCCGGCCCAACTGCCGGCCGGCATGAGCCGCCCGCAAGGTGCGCAGCGCCGCCTTGGCGACAGGGTTGTCCATACTGGCGGAGAAGGTCGCCAGGCTGTTGGGGATCTTCTGGGCGGCGGCAGGATTGAGATTGGCCAACGTGCTCCGGAGCAGTATCGCCGCGTCCGGGACCGAGAGGAGGATCTGCTCGCTGGTGGACGAGAAGATGGCCTCGTGGGCCCGGCGGGCCGCCGGCCTAAGCATGGCCTGGAATGGGGTCGAGGAGACGATGCCCCGACTGATGACCACAATCACGGGCCGCAGGGCGGTGAGATCCCGGCGCTGCGAAATCACCAGATCGGTAATCTTCTCGGCGGCGTACTCCGCGACCCGGGGATCACTGAGGCTGCCGACCACCCCGCGGGTAAAGGCCTCGGCGTTGAGCACCGAGAAGGTGAGGTACAACAGCAACAGGCTCGCCGGGCCGATCAGCAAGGCGAGTGTAGCCGCGACCATCCTGACCGTATAACGCATGCTCCATTTTGGCACCGACCGAGGCGCTCCACCAGCCCTAGAAGGCCACGGTCGCCGTACCAATAAAGGCGGTGATGCTCAGGAGGTCGCGTTAACCGAACCAGAGGCTTGTTGAACCCAGTAGGGACGGGGACTATTATCCGCCACGCTCGTTCCTACCGGGATCAAGGCCATGACCTCGACACTTACCTCCCCCCTTCCCCTCACGACCCTGTCGGAAGAGGAGGAGCTGTTTCGGACCACGGTCCGTGAATTCGCCGAATCCGAGATCCGCCCCCACGTGACGGAGATGGACACTGCGGGTGCGTTTCGAAAGGACATCCTCGCCCGGTTCTTCGAGCTCGGCCTTATGGGCGTTGAGGTGCCGGAGCGCTTCGGCGGCGCGGGGGGATCAATCTTCCTTGCCACCATCGCCATTGAGGAGCTGGCACGGGTGGACGCCTCCGCGGCCATCTACGTGGACGTTCACAACACCCTGGTCAACAACGCCCTTCTCCGCTGGGGAACGGACGGCCAGCACGAGCGGTACTTCCCCCGTCTGACCCGGGACCTG
The DNA here is from genome assembly GCA_963704015.1 of uncultured Gemmatimonadales bacterium. Taxonomy (GTDB): domain Bacteria; phylum Gemmatimonadota; class Gemmatimonadetes; order Gemmatimonadales; family GWC2-71-9; genus DATIWD01. The sequence goes on along the minus strand of CAVPGI010000002.1, from coordinate 180,810 downwards.
CTGGCCGCCTTCGCCCTGTCGGAGCCCGCCAGCGGGAGCGACGCCTTCGCGCTGGAGACCCGAGCCGAGGACCAGGGGACGCACTGGGAGCTGACCGGCCGGAAATTTTGGATTACCAACGGCGGCGAGGCGGGGCTGTTCCTGGTTTTCGCCAACACCGATTTTGCCAAGGGCTATAAGGGAATCACCGGCTTCCTGGTCGAGCGGGACTTTCCGGGCTTCGCGGTAGGGAAGAGGGAGAACAAGCTTGGCATTCGCGCCTCGAGCACCACCGAGCTGATCCTGGAGCGTTGCCGGGTGCCCAAGGAGAACGTGCTGGGGCCGGTAGGGCTCGGGTACAAGATCGCGATCGAGACCCTGAACGAGGGGCGCATCGGGATCGGCGCCCAGATGATCGGGGTCGCCCGGGGCGCGTTGGAGGCCGCGACCGGCTACGTGAAGGAGCGCCGCCAATTCGGGAAGGCCGTGGCCGAATTCCAGGGCGTCCAGTTTCAGCTGGCGCAGATGGAGACCGATCTCGAGGCGGCCCGGCTCATGGTTTATAACGCGGCCCGGCTCAAGGACGCGGGGAAGCCGTTCCAGCGCGAGGCCGCGATGGCCAAGCTGTTCAGCTCCCAGGTGGCCGATCGCATCACCTCCAATTGCCTCGAGCTCTTCGGAGGCTACGGCTACTCCAAGGAGTATCCGGCGGAGAAGTACTACCGCGACGCCAAGATCGGGACCATCTACGAGGGCACCAGCAACATGCAACTGCAGACCATCGCCAAGCTATTGCTCAAGTAGCTCGGTTCCGGCGGAGACCACGGCCCATGGACAAACAGACACTCGCCGTACTCATCCCGGTGCTGGCGCTGTGCATCCCGGTCATCGCCATCTTCTTCAATGGGTTGGCCAAGGTCATGAAGCTCCGCGGTCCCGAAATGGGAAACGCCCCCCAGCTCCAGGCCCAGGTGGACGACCTTCGGGATAACCTGGAACAGCTCAGGCGAGAGTTGGCCGAGACCAATGAACGGCTGGACTTCACGGAGCGGCTCCTCGCGCGGGAACGCGAACGGGACCGGCTGCCCGAGCCCAGGTAGCCATGGGGGTGCCACCTGCCACGGCTGCTGGCAGGCCGCAAGAAATCGTCCCCGACCGCCTCGCCACCCAATCCCGCAAGTAGTTGTCCTGTAAATACTTGAGGCTAGGTCGAGGGCTTTCTTCGTAGGGCCCGGGGTTTGCTCTTGCAAAGCCGAACGACCGCGCTGCAACCCATTGCCTGAGCAAGGCTTGGCGGTATCATGAGGAGGCCGTAGATTGGGGCTCCGGCCTGCTAGAAGAGTTCCCGCGACCTGACCACTGCGATTCGGCCAGCCCGGGTAGTCTCTCCTGACTCCAATTCGGCTCCGATCCGGCCCGCTGCCCCGGGCTCGAGATTCGGCGCCTCCGACTCTGGAATCGATGTCACGCATGGTGCCTGCAACGCTCGTACAGAGACTCCTTCGGATCAGCCCGGTCGTGGGGCTGCTCCTCGGCCTCGCCGGTCAAGCCGGAGAGGCTCAGACCTTGAGTCCGGCGGTGCAGACCCAGCTGGCCCGGTGGTACCGCTCCTCATCCCGCAGCGCTTCGGGAACCTGGGGCATCGCGATCGCCAATCAGCAAGGGGAGCTGCTCTGGAGCGTCAGGCCGGATCAGCCCATGATCCCGGCTTCGACGGTCAAGCTCCTCACCACTGGATTCGCGCGCACGGTCCTGGGGGGCGACGCCCGCTTGGCGACGCGGGTGGTCGGAGAAGGGTCGATCGATCCCCAGACCGGTGAGTGGCGCGGGAGCTGGGCTCTCGAGCTGAACGGCGACCCCTCGCTGGAGCGACCCACTCGCGGCGGGCCCACCCTGAGCGATCTCGCCTGGCAGCTGGCGGACCGCGGGGTCCGGCGGCTCACCGGCCCGCTCCACGTCACCAGCGCAAATGGTCCAGCCAACGTGCTCTATCCCGAGGCGTGGTCCCGCCACCATTGGGGCCGCGTCTTTGCGCCACTGATCGGCCCCATCACGCTGAACGAAAACGTGGTGTACCTCACCATCCGGCCGGGCAACAAGCTCGGGGCTCGGGCGCGACTGGTTTCTACCGTGCCCCAGGGTCTCGACGCGCTCGTGACCATTCATGCCCAGACCTGGAAGGGAGGGCGGTCGCGACTCGCCTTGCGCCGCATGGCGGACGGCGGCTGGCTGATCACCGGCTCGATCGGCATCAACGCGCTGCCGAGACGGATGACCTCGGTGGCCGGCGATCCCAAGGCCGTGCTAGCGGAGACCTGGGCCAAGGCCCTGCACGAGGCGGGGATTGCCTGGGATCGGACTCCGGAGTCCGCAGTGGTCGCGCCCGTTCCTGCGGTGAATGCCTTCGATGCGCTGCCCGATCGGCCGACGGCTTCAGGGACCCAAGAAGTGCTGGCAGAGGTGACCTCCGCTCCGTTCGACTCGCTCGCGGCGGAGATCAACCGTAGAAGCCTGAACATCGGGGCGGAGTTGCTGCTCCAGTGGGCGGGCGGGCGCGAGGGAGCCGCGGATCAGCTCACCCAGCACGTGCAGGAAGTCACCGGTCAGCAGGACGGCATCCACCTGGTCGATGGGAGCGGCCTGTCCTCGGATGACCGGTTGACGCCGGCGACCTTCGTCCACTACCTGGCCCGATTCCCCGAGACACCGGCTGGACGGAATTTCGCGCAACTCCTGCCGGCCAACGGCGTGGGAACCCTGCGCCCCATCGGCTGGGGTCTGCCCGAGCCAGGCGTGGTACACGCCAAGACCGGCACACTGGGTGGCGTCTCCACCCTGGTCGGTTATCTGGGGCGCAAAGACGGTGTCCTGCTCATTTCCGTGATGTACAACGGCGGCCGCGCGCGCACCGCGAAGCGGGCCCAGTGGACCCTGTTCCGCCTGCTCGGCGCCGACGGGGTCAGCATTCCCGCCGACACGAGCGAGGTTCAGGGGGACGAAGACACCGTCGAGGATCCCAACCAGTTGGGTGGGGAAGGCGACTAGCGGACCTAGCGTTCGAGCGCAATTGCCCCGTTCAACCGGTCGGGACGGCTCCTGAATCCCTCGCCGTTACCGCAGTTCCCGCCAGCCACAGCGCCGCCCACCCCACCCCGGCCAGCAGCGCGCCGACCACGTCGGTCGGATAGTGGACTCCCAGATAGACTCGAGAGACGGCGATGCCGGCCACGAGGGCGGCCGTCGCGAGCAGCACACCGGTCTTGAGCGCGACGTTCTTCATCCCCCGGACCAGCAGGAAAGCCCCTAAGCCAAAGACCAGTGGCGCCAGCATCGCATGCCCCGAGGGGAACGAGTACCAGCCTCCGCTACCCAGGTGCGAGATCACTTCGGGTCGGGCCCGCCGAAATGCCGCTTTGGCCAGGCCGTTGATCGCCCACCCGCTGGCGGTCACCCAGAGATAGAGCCGGGCCTCTCGCCCACGGCCGAGCGCACGCAGCAAGACCGCGACGAGAATGGCGAAGGGGATGGCGACGGCACCCGAGCCGATGAAGGAGAGTGCTCGGGCGGCGCTGGTCAGTCCTAAGGTGCGGTTGGCCCCCACCAGGAGCATGAGATGCTCTTCGGGTCCGCTCAGGCCGCCGGAATGCATTTCGACCGCCAACCATCCGAAACCCGCCAGCCCCGCGGCGGCCAGCACCACGAGGATGGCGACCTCGATGCCGACCGCGGCCCAGGCGTTTCGGACCAGACCATAGAGACGCCGATAGGTGAGATCGAAGACCCGCGCGACGGGGCCGGCGGGCTCCGGGAGCCTGGAGGGTTGTGACATGGCGGGAATGTAAGGGGACCACTCGCCCTCTCGCCCGCCCTACAGCATCAGATGCGCCAGCTGCTTCCCCTTCGGTTCGGGCGACACCTGATCCATCGGCTCCAGGGTCAGGGCCGCTCCCATGACCGCACCGCCCGCCTCGGGCATCGAGAGAGTCAGAAACGCCGGTTGGGTCTCATTCAGGTGAATCTGGGCCCCGCGAACCATCCCGTTGGCGCAGATGAACCAGAACTGATAGACCTCACGGGGACCCGCCGCCGGGAGTCCGTGAACAACCACGTTCCAGCGGTGGGAGCGCTCGTCGGCGAAGATCGTAATCCCGCCGTCGTGCCCATCCATGCGGATATCGGCCTGGAGGACGCGACTGGCGTCCCGGATGATGATCAGAGTGTCGCGCGTCGCGTTCAACTGGCTCTGGAGCGAAGCGTTCTCCGCGAGGAGCCGGGCGGCCCGCTGCCTTGCCTGAGAGATCAAGCCGAGTACGAGGAGAATGCCGGCCGCCGCCAAGGCGGGGACGACCCATTGCCAGCGCCGGCGACCACCGAGCAAGGCCTGTTCGATCAAGCGCCGCTTGAAGCCGGGCCGAGGCGCGGCGGGCACGGCTCCCATCGGCAGCCAGGCCAGCTCCCTGGCCAGTCGCGTGGTTTCGTCGCGACACTCGGCGCAGACCGGGAGATGCTGCTGAAAACTCATCTCCTCGGCCGCTTCGAGACTTCGGACCACGAACGCGACGCGATGCTCGACGAACCAGTCGTGCGGATTCATAGGACCCAATCCTTGATCGGCGCCAGAGCCGTCCGAAGCTTGTCGAAGCCCAGGCGGAGGCGGGTCTTCACGGTTCCCAACGGGATACCCAGCCGCTCGGCGATCTCGGACTGGGTATAGCCCTCGAAATAGGCGAGCCGCACCGGGGCTAACTGCTCTTCCGGCAACTGGCGAAGCGCGGAGTGGACCATCTCGTGCACGTGCCATCCGGGATGGGCCGACTCGTCCGGCTCCCGAGCGCCGGTCCAGGGATCTCCCAGGGCCCGGTACGCCTCCAGCCGCTGCGCCTTTTGCCGCCGCCGCCGCCGCGCACGCAGGCGATCGATGGCCCGGTTGCGGGTGATCCGCAGCAGCCACGGCAGCAGGCCACCGGCCTGCTCATCCAGGAGATCGATGCGGGTCCAGACGATGGTAAAGGCCTCCTGCACCACCTCCTCAGCTTCGTCCTGATCACTGAGCATGCCCTGCGCGACACCGAGGAGCCATGGCGTGGCGAGGTCGATCAACTCGACCAGGGCCTGCTCGTCGCGGGCCGCCAGCCGCTGATAGAGTGAGGACTGGCGCTCGGCAGTGAACCCGTGGCCCAGCCGGCCGGGAGACTCGGAGATTCGGTCTGGCACTCGATCGGTCACGCGATACCTATGCATCACGGCGAAGGCGGCCGCCAGGGCGCCCTGTTGGCTAAACGAAACGGGCCCGCGGGCGGTTCGCCCCTGACCCTGAACCAGGGCCGCTTGACCTGCACGGGACCGTGTCGTAGCATCCCGGTCCATGACGCTCTCGCCGATCCGCGCACTGCGGCGTTTCACCGCCGTCTGTCTCACTGTCAGCGTCGCTCTCGCGACGCCGGCGATGATGCGCGCCTCGGCCGAGGCTGTCCATCAGGGCGGCCACCGGCATCATCATCAGGCGCCATCCGGCTCGACGAGCGATTGCTGCGAGTTCTGCCTCACCAGTTGCGCCACTGCTCCCACCGCCGCGGGGAGCGCCCCCGTTGTGGTCGCCGCGGCCATCGCCGCACCGACCGGAAGTTTCCCCGATACCGGCCAGCCTCCGCTGGCCCGCCGGCCCCACTCCCACCCACTCCCACTCGGCCCTCCAACGCTCCACGCGTGACGTGCCTGCGGCGCGGGAAAGTCCCGACGCCGCACTACCCTCACAGCGGGAGCCATCATGTTGCGAAGAAGCCTTGCCACGGCCTGGCTGGCCGTGCCTGGGCTCTTAGGAGCTCAGCAACCGCCGGCACAGGACTCACTGCATCAGCACGGTGATACCCTCACCCACGCGATTCAGATGCAGGAGATCACGGTCACCGCTTCCCCCACCAGGCGGGAGGATCCTCAGGCCGTGATCGTCGTCACGCCGACAGTGATCGCTCATACTCCGGCGACCGATCCCTGGGACCTGGTGCGCCAGACGGCGGGGGTGGAGGTGCACCTGCAGGGACAGGGGCCGGGCTTCGCGCCCACGGTGAGCATGCGCGGGTTCAGCTCGGATCATTCGACCGACATGGCGCTCTCGGTGGACGGGGTTCCGATCAACGAACCGGTCAACGGCCACGCGGAAGGCTACAACGACTGGAACGTCCTGATGCCGCAGGCGATCCAGCAAATGGAGGTCATCAAGGGGCCCACCAGCACCAAGTACGGGAACTTCGCGCTGTCGGGCGCGGTGAACGTGCGGACGATCGACCGCATGCAGGGAGTGCAGGGCTCGGTCGAAGGCGGCTCCTACGGGCGAGTGGACGCCGACTTCCTGGGTGGATTCGACCGGCCCGATTGGGGCGGGGCTCTGGCGCTGCGCTATCAGCGCGATGGCGGCTGGCGTCCCAACAGCGATTACGAGCTGGGTCAGGGGAATCTGCGTTTCGTGAGAGATCTCTCCCCCACGGTCACTCTGGATGCGGGAATCGGGCTCCACCTCACCGATTGGGCATCTCCAGGATACATCACCGCGGACCAGTTCGCCGCGGGACAATACGATACCGTGTCGAACGTGACCGACGGCGGGTTCAAGCGCCGCGGCCAGGAGCGGGTCAGTCTGCGCGTGCTGGCCAGCTCCAATCTGCTGTGGCGCTCGACCGTCTACGCCACCCAGGGTCGCTGGCAGCTGTATCTCACCATTCCACCGGAAGGCGGAGCCGGTGAAGGCTCCGGGGGTCAGACCGAGGAAGAGGACACCCGCTATGGGTTCGGGCTCACCAGCGCCCTCACCTGGGCGCTCTCCCGCGGGCAGGTCACGGCGGGCGTCGAGGGCCGTTAGACCATTCCGACTACCTGAAGTACTTCACCACCGATCGCGTACGAGACTCGGTCGACACCGACCTGCGGAGCCCATCAGGTGTCGGGCGGCGCCTTCCTCCAGGCGGATCTGGACCCGATTCCCCATCTGCGGGTGAGTGTGGGCGGCCGCTACGATGCCCTGGGCACCGCAACGACTCCCGCGGGCCAGTTCGAGGTCAGTGACTCGAAGGGCATCTTCTCTCCCAAGCTGGGCGCCCTGGTGCACTTGCGTCACCTGGTCAGCCTCTACGGCAACGTCTCCCGCGGCTTCCGGCAGACCGATGGAGTAATCCGCGATCCCAGCCTCCCCTTCATTACCGAATGGGCCTACGAGGCCGGCGTCAAGCTGGATGGTCGGAAGTGGAATGCGGCCGTCGCGCTGTTCCGGGCCGACGTCAGCAATGAACAGACGTTCGACCCGGTCACCGCCACCTCGAGCAGCGGCGGCCGGAGCCGCCGCCAGGGCGTGGATCTCGATCTGCGGGTCCAGGCCAGTCGAGCCCTGGACTTCACGACCAGCTGGACCTTCACCGACGCGAAATACCAGCAGCTGGTGACCGAGGACGGCGACACGCTATCGGGAGCCCGGATCTTCAACACCGCACGCTACGTGGGAACCGCCGCGATCGAGGTGACCCCACCAACCACCAAGGTCTTCGCCCGCCTGGCCACCAACGTCGTGGGCCCCTACTCACCCTTCGACCTCCCCGGCGTCGACCTTCCCGCGTACGCGCTGGTGCACCTCACGGGTGGCATCCGCTTCGGTGGCCTCCTGCTCGAGGCAGGCGTGAGAAATCTGTTCGATCAGAAGTATCCCGAGCTCCGCGCCGGCGACTTTGTCTCCCCGGGCCAGCCGATCTCCGCGTATGGGACCGTCCGTTACGTCTGGTGAGCCGAGGGGGACCTTCGCGTGAGTGGGCAGACTCCGGCCCCCTGGCCCGCGTTCCACCCGAGCCGCATATTGTCCGCCCCCCAGTCTCGTGGAGACGGTATGCCCAAGTATCTCTTGCAGGTGAGCTACAACGCCGAAGGCACCAAGGGGCTGATCAAAGACGGCGGATCCAAGCGCCGGGCCGCGGCTCAGCAGGTGGTCCAGTCGGCCGGCGGCAAGGTGGAATCGTTCTACTTCGCGTTCGGGGAATGTGACGCTTATGTGATCGTGGAGGCCCCCGATGGGATCTCCGTGGCAGCGGCCAGCCTCGCGGTCAACGCGTCGGGTGCCGTGACCATCAGGACCACGGTGTTGCTGACACCCGAGGAGATGGACGCGGCGGCGAAGAAGACCGTCAGCTACAAGCCGCCGGGCGCCTGAGCGAAGCCTAAGGAAAGTACCGCTGGAGGTCGAAGCGGCGGCGGAGATACTGGGATTTCCAGTCAGGGGAGATCCGATCGAGCACCAGCGCCGTCGCCGCGCCCAGCGGATAGAGGTCGGTCCGCCCGTTGGCGGCCAGATCGGGTTGCCCTATCCCCGCATAGATGTCGTCCCTGAGCGATTCCACCACGTGCTCCAGCGGGACGTAGTCGGGAAGCGCCTGGATCTCCGCTGACGGCTGGTACCCCTCCGCGACCAGCTGCGCCAATCGATACTCGGTGTATCGGGCCACGCCCTCCTGCCAGAGCTGAAAGGCGAAGTAGCGGTATTCGTCGTCGGTCAGCAGCTCCTGGAGCGACCGGTGCGCCGCGAAGTAGTCGCCGAGCCGGCTCGCGAGGGTGTCGACGCTGGATCCTTCCAACATTGCCAACAGGTCTCCCGCCATCTCGGCGCAGGCCGCGTCAACCGGGGCCGACTGATAGGGGAACGGGAAGTTGAGCATCCACATCCCGGTTTGATCCCCGTGCGACAGCCGCAGAGAATCCACCGCGGCGAAGTACCCGGGGCTCGACATCTGCCACTGATGAAAATGCTCGTGGAGCGCGGTGAAGACCCACTGTGCGGAGGCGCGCTGGGTCGGCTCCGGCTGCCCCATGACGATGGTGGGGATGCCCGCTCCGAGCGGGAAGGTAGCGAGCAGGTTGGGGGCGAATACCCGGGCACGCACGAACACGTCCGAGTGAAGGAGGCTGTCGTAACCGATTCGGCGGAAGCTGGCGTCGGGCTTGGGATGGCGGACCAGGAATTCCCGGTCCTCGGTGACCAGCAGGAGCGCGAACGGCGCCGAGCTCCATCCGGGCCACATGCGGTCCGCGTACCGGTCGGCGACCCGGTAGGCCTCGGCGATGCGAGCCCGGTCGGCCGCCGGCATCGACTGGGCCCGCACCGAGCCGGCGAACGCAAACGCGACAACCAGCGTCTGGATCGAGTGGAGCGTTCGCGTCACCGTGTCTTGCCCTTCAGCTGCTTGAGGCGTTCCGCCGCCGAGTGCAGTAGCTCCTCCGTCTTACAGAAGGCGAATCGCACCAAGTCCTTTCCCAGCGCGGGATCGCTGAAGAAACTGGAGCCGGGCACCGTGGCGATCCCACCCTCCCGCGCCAGCCAGACGGCGAAGGCCTCATCCCCCAGATCGCTCAAGCCGGAGAAGTCGGCCAGGATGTAGTAGGCACCCTCCGGAGCTCGGCAGCGGAACCCGGATTCGACCAGAGCCCGAAAGAGGATGTCGCGCCGCCGCCGGTATACCAACGCGAGCTCCTCATAGTAAGACTCCGGCAGCTCATTCATCGCCACTGCCAGGCCTTCCTGAAGCGGCGCCGGCGCGCCGACCGTGAGGAAGTCGTGCACCTTCCGGATGGCGTCGGTCATACCGGCGGGGGCCACGATGGTGCCGATCCGCCAGCCGGTGATACTGAAGGTCTTGGAGGCCCCGCTGATGGTCACGGTGCGCTCCCGCATACCGGGCAGCGTGGCGATCGGAATGTGCCGGCCCTCGTAGCGGATGTGCTCGTAGATTTCGTCGGTCACCGCGAGGCTGTCGTACTGCCGGCACAGCTCGGCGATGGCCGAAAGCTCGTCGCCGGTCAGCACCCGCCCCGAGGGATTGGCGGGGGTATTGATGACGATAGCGCGCGTGCGGGAAGAAAACGCGGCCCGGACCCGATCGAGGTCCAGTGGCTCACCCGGCGCGAGCGGCACGTAGACCGGCCGCGCATCGCACAGGATGGTGTCGGGGCCGTAGTTCTCGTAGAACGGCTCCAGGACGATCACCTCCTGACCCGGATCGACCAGAGCCAGGAGCGTCGCCGCCATGGCTTCCGTGGCGCCGCAGGTAACGGTGATCTCGGTCTCGGCGTCGACCGCGAAGCCGTACCAGTGCTGGTACTTCCGTGCCACCGCTTCCCGCAGCTTCCGCGAGCCCCAGGTGATGGCGTACTGGTTCTTATTGGCGCGGATGGCCTGAATGGCCGCCTCTTTGAGCGGCTCCGGGGCCGGGAAATTGGGGAAACCCTGGGCCAGATTGATGGCTCCGCATTCATCCGCCAATCGAGTCATGCCCCGGATCACGGATTCGCGGAAGCCCTGGGTGCGGCGCGCGGTGGTCATGTCTGAGAAGTTAGCCGGAGCGGAGAATTCCACCACCGATCGTGCAGCCGTATGGCGAACCGTCTCGGGACGGGAACTGGACGTCCCTCCCGGCCCGCCGTAGCTTCTTGGTGTTCCTGCCCTCATACCCCGGACCACCCATGGCGACTCTGGCTCCTCCCCGTGAGAAGGTCGAACCGCCCGCCTTTCATCCCTACGTAGCGCCCAGTGAAACCCCCGCCGAGCTGACCGGGCGGGCGCTGGTGCTGGGCGCGATCCTGGGCGTCATCTTCGCGGCGTCCAGTGTCTATCTCGCGCTCAAGATCGGCCTGACGGTGTCGGCCTCGATTCCGATCGCGGTGCTGGCCGTCGCCGTGTTCCGGACGCTGGGGCGCTCGACGATCCTCGAGAACAACATCGTGCAGACGACCGGCTCGGCCGCCGACTCGATCGCGGCCGGCATCGTCTTCACCCTCCCCGCCATTCTGCTCATGGGGTACGACCTGAGCGTAGCCAAGGTCGGTATTATCGCCCTGGCGGGCGGTGTGCTCGGCGTGCTGATGATGATTCCGCTCCGCAAGGCGCTGATCGTCAAGGAGCACGGCAAGCTCACCTATCCGGAAGGCACGGCCTGCGCCGAAGTGCTGGTGGCGGGCGAGAAGGGAGGGCTGCAGGCCCGGCTCCTGTTTCAGGCGTTCGGGCTCGCCTTCGCCTACAAGTTCCTGATGCAGAGCGTCAAGCTTTGGAAGGAGTATCCGACCTATCCCAGGGATCCGAGCGCCGCGCTGTACAAGGGCGGCTCGATCTCCGCGGAGGTGTCGCCCGAGCTGATGGGCGTGGGGTTCATCATCGGCCCCCGGATCGCCGGCTTCCTGTTCTCCGGCGGCTGCCTCGCCTACCTGGTGCTGATCCCGGCCATCAAGCTCTTCGGCGGCGGCCTGACCAAGCCGATCTATCCGGCCGCCTCGCAGCTCATCGCGGACATGAGCCCCGGCGAAGTGCGAGCCAACTACGTGTTCTACATCGGCGCCGGGGCCGTGGCCTCGGCCGGCATCATGGCGCTGATCCGCTCGCTGCCCACCATCGTCTCGGCTTTCCGGTCGGGGTTCCAGGACCTCAAGCGGCTCCGTCGGTGCCGCCACCTCGCACCTCCGCACCGAGCGCGATCTCCCGATTCTGGTCACGGTAGTCGGCGCGATCGGACTGGTGCTGGTGCTCGCCGCGCTGCCCAAGGAAGTGGTCGGCGTCAACCTGCTGGGCGCCCTCCTGATCGTGGTCTTCGGGTTCTTCTTCGCCACCGTGTCCTCGCGGATCACGGGAGAAATCGGGTCGAGCGCCAATCCGATCTCGGGCATGACCATCGCCGCCTTGATCGGCACCTGCGTGGTCTTCCTGCTGATCGGCTGGACCGGGATCGACCATCGGGTCGGGGCGATTTCGATCGCGGGCGTCATCGCGGTCGCCACTGCCAACGCGGGCAACACCAGTCAGGACCTCAAGACCGGATTCCTGGTCGGCTCCACACCCCGCAACCAGCAGATCGCCATGATGGTGGGCACGGTGGCCTCCGCCGCGGCGATCGGCTGGACCCTTACCCTGCTCAACTCCACCTACACCAACATCGTCCCCGAGTCTCACCCGGGCGTCGTGCTCGAAGCCTCGGGCACCAACGACGCCGCACCGGACCGTGACCGGCACCGGGGAGCAAGTGGTTCACGATGGGAAACCCTGGGACGTGATCCGGGTCAATACGCCGACTCAGAACGTGCAGCCAGGCAAGTACCTGATCGACCCAGCCACCAAGGAAATCGGCTACCTGGTAGACCCCGGCATCGGCGGCCGAGTGCGTGAGCTCAACGGCAAAGCGGTCACCAAGCTCGATAGTCCCAAGGCCACGATCATGGCGCTGGTCACCGACGGGATTCTGACCCAGAAGCTGCCCTGGACTCTGGTGCTGCTCGGTGTGTTCATCACGCTGGCCATCGAGCTGATGGGGCTGCAGTCGCTGCCGGTCGCGGTGGGGATCTATCTCCCGATCTCGACCTCCTCGGCCATGTTCGCCGGCGGCGTGGTGCGTTGGCTGGTGGAGCGGCGGCTCGCCGCGGGGAACCGGAGCATCGCGGAGGTGGAGTCGGGTCCCGGTGTGCTGTTCGCCAGCGGCCTGATCGCCGGCGGCGCGATCGCGGGGATCGTGGGTGCGGCCATCGCCGCCGCCGTGGTGAAGCAGGCGGAGGCCGCTCAGGTGCCGGCCTCGGACTACCTGGCCACTCAGCTCGGGATCTCCCAGCACCTCGGCCCCTTCCCCACCAGTGATCTCTTTGCCATCACCGTCTTCGCCGCGCTGGGGTACCTGCTCTACCGCGTGGCGCGCCGCTGATCGATGACCGCACCCGCCTCCCGCCCGGCGGCGCGCCCCACCCTGATCCACGCCATCCTCCTGGTCGGCAGCGCGCTCTTCGCCGCCGTGCTGGTTGGGATCACCGCTGTTCGGGGGCCGGCGGCGGGGTCCGCCTGGCCGGTGTTCTTCCTTTACATCCCGTTCTTCTTTGCCATCCCAGCGGTGGGCGTGGCGTTCTTCCTTCGTCAGCAGTGTGCGCCGCTGGGGACGGGCGTCTCCTTCGACCAGTGGTGGAGCACCGAAGGAGCGAAGGCGCTGGCCAGTTGGGCCCTGCTCGAAGGGACGGCGATCGTGGGAGCGGTGTTCCACATGCTCACGGGCAGCTTTCTCCCGCTGATCGTGACGGGCGCCTGTCTGCTACTCCTCGCCCTCTTCGGGCCCGACCGACTCGCCCAGCCATGAAACGGGAGCCTCGCGGCCATGGGTGAGCTGGATCGGGATCTCGGCTTCGGTTCCATGGTCGCCAAGGGGAGCCGGCAGCGCCTGCTCAACCGGGACGGGACCTTCAACGTGTCGCGGGACGGGCAGGGGTTTGTCCGCTCGCTCAATTCCTACCATTGGCTCCTCACCATGTCGTGGGGCCGATTTCTTGGCTTGATGGCGGTGGTGTATCTGCTCCTCAATGCCTTGTTCGCGGTCGGCTTCATGGCCTGCGGGCCGGGGGCCCTGCTTCGAGGCGAGGGGATCGTCAGCAACGGGCGGTTCGGGGACGCCTTCTTCTTCAGCGTGCAGACGTTTGCCACCATCGGCTACGGCGAAATCAGCCCGGTCGGCTTCGCGGCCAACGCGCTGGTGACGCTGGAGGCGTGGATCGGACTGCTCGCCGTAGCCCTGGCGACCGGCCTCATCTTCGCGCGGTTCGCCAGGCCCCAGGCCAAGATCCGGTTCAGCCGCCACGCCGTCGTTGCGCCCTACCGCGGGGCCACGGCCCTGGAGCTCCGGATCGTCAACACCTGGGACAGCGAGCTGATCGAGCTGCAGTGCGAGCTGACGCTGAGCCGGTTCGAAGGGGAGAACCAAGAGCGAGCGCGACAGTTCTATCCGCTCACCCTGGAGCGGTCCCGCGTGGCGCTGTTCCCGCTCTCCTGGACCATCGTGCATCCCATCGACGACGCGAGCCCGCTGCGGAACGAGACCCCGGAGAGCCTCCTCGCCTCGCAGGCGGAGGTGTTCGTCCTGCTCACCGGCATCGAGGAGACCTTTTCGCAGGCGGTGCACGCCCGTTCCTCCTACACCGCGGAGGAAATCCTCTGGGGCATGCGGTTCGCCAACGTCTTCGATCCTCCGGAGAAGGGTGGGATCAGCCGGATCGACGTAGGTCGCCTCGACCAGGTGCTGCCCGCCTAGCGGGTGGTGGTGCACCGCCCCGGCCCGATGTATCATCAGCCCCGGCCGGATGGCACCACGCCGAACACCGACCCCTAGCCGTTTGTCCTGCTGCCAGGAATGTCGATGAACCCCGAGTCGCTGCGCTTTCTGAAGAGCCTGCTCGACGCACCGGGCCCTTCCTCCTTCGAGACGGCCCCGGCCAAGCTCTGGCGCGCGGAGGCGGAGGGCTTCGCGGATCGCGTCAGCACGGATGTCTCCGGCAACACCTTCGCCTCGATCAACCCCGACGGACGGCCCCGCGTCATGTTGGCGGGGCACATCGACGAGATCGGGGTGATGGTCACCTACATCGACGACGAGGGCTATCTCTCCTTCCAACCGATCGGCGGGTGGGATCACCAGGTCTTCGTCGGCCAGCGCGTGGTCCTGCTGAGCCGGAGCGGCCCCGTCTCCGGAGTCATCGGCAAGCGGGCCATTCATCTGATGGAAAAGGACGACCGCGACAAGGTGTCGAAGCCGGAGGACCTCTGGATCGACGTCGGCGCTGCCAATCGGACGGAGGCCGAGGCGCGCGTCCGCATCGGTGACCCCGGGGTGCTCGCCGCCCAAGCCGTCGAGTTCCCCAATGGGAGAATCGTGAGCCGCAGCCTCGACAATCGAGTCGGTGCCTTTGTGGTCCTCGAAGCGATCCGCCTGCTGGCGAAAGACCGCCCCACCGCATCGGTGACCGCGGTCGCCACCACCCGGGAGGAAATCGGCTATACCGGGGGGGGCGCCCGCCCCTCCGCCACCGGCCTCCAGGCCGAGGTGGCGGTGGTCGTGGATGTCACCCACGCGACCGACTATCCGGGCGTGGAAAAGCGGAAGCATGGAGACTTCAAGCTGGGGGGCGGACCGGTGCTGACGCGGGGCGCCTCGATCAATCCGGTAGCGTTCGACCTCCTGGTCGAATCGGCCGAGCAGGCGCAAATGCCGTACACGGTCGAGGCGGCGCCGCGCGAAACCTCGACCGACGCCGACACCATCTTCACGGCGCACCGTGGCGTCGCCACCGCTCTGGTTTCGGTCACCTGCCGCTACATGCACAGCCCCAATGAGGTCGTCGCGCTGACGGACCTGGAGCGGACGGCCGCGCTGCTGGCGGCCTTTGCCCGCCGGGTGACGGCGAAGACCGACTTCGTGCCCCAGTAGGCGGGTCCATGCTACACGGCGCCATCGCCGCGTCGGTCACTCCGCTCAAGGATGGCGGGCGGTCTCTGGATGAGGCCGCGTTTCCGCCGCTGGTGGGGTTCCTGGCGAGGCACGGTATCGACGGCATCCTCGCCTGCGGAACCACGGGCGAGGGGATCCTGCTCTCGGTAAGCGAACGGAAGCGCGCGGCCGAGCTGTTCCTGGCCTCGGCACCGCCGACGGTACAGATCGCGGTCCACTGCGGGGCCCAAACCACGGCCGATACCGTTGCCCTGAGCGAGCACGCGGCCCGGATCGGAGCCGCCGCCGTCGCCGTGATCGGCCCTCCCTACTACGCCTACGATGAGCCCGCGCTCCTGGCCCACTTCTCCGCGGCAGCCGCCGCCTGCGCGCCGCTGCCATTCTACCTCTATGAATTCGCCGCCCGGGCCGGTTACTCGATCCCGTTGCCGGTGATCCGGCGTCTCAGGGACGCGGCGCCCAACCTGGCCGGACTCAAGGTCTCCAATCAGCTCTGGGAGCAGTTCTCCCCCTACCTCGGTCCCGGCCTTGATGTGTTCGTCGGCCCCGAGGCGCTCATCGCGCGCGGTCTCGAGGCCGGCGCCAAGGGAGCGGTCTCCGGACTCGCCGCAGCGTTCCCTGAGGTCGTGGTGGCCCATGTGCGGCAGCCGACCGCTCGTGATTCCGAGCGGATCGCGGCCTTGAGAAGCTCGTTGCAGACCGGCCAGCCGTTCAATGCGGCCCTCAAGACCGTACTGGCCTTGCGCGGGATACCGATCCGGGAAGAGGTGCGGGCCCCCCTGCGCGGACTCAGCCTGGAGGAACGGGAGCGAGTGGTGATGATCTGGAGAGAGTGGGAGAGTCGAGACTGAGCACCGGCCGGCGGCCTAGCGGATGGCGGTTAAGCTGCGCGCTGCGGCGGCCACAATCAAGAATGTCATCTTCCTCCAGCCGTGGCCGCCCCGGCGCGCCAGCTTCATGCGCGGGTCAGGCCGCGACTAGCGCCGGCGCCTGCGATTGGTGTCGTCATGGATGACTGACCCTCTTTCCGCACCGAGCCAGGAACGATCTGGGAGGAAGATAGTCCAAGCGGGTTGCCCTTCTGCCGTCATGAAGGTGCTTAGCCAGCGGCCAGGAGCGAGGGTGAGGGAGAGCTCCGGCAAGCGACCCAATATTGCCAAGGCCTCTAGACATAGGCCCTTCAACCGGGGTATTCCTGAGTTAATGCGGCGATCCGAGCTCCAGCTGCCGAAGGAGATTCCACGACGCGTCTCCACTCGCCAGCTCCACTCGATCATGACGGTTGCCTGTCCTTTGGGGTGGTTGGTCCGTGCGGAGTGGCGGAGGGGGCCAAGCTCAAGAAAGAGGGCGCTTCCGTAACCGCGCCATGGGTGAGTTACCTTGAGGCCCAGTAGCGGCTCGCAGAGCTTGGCAAAGGCATCTCTGGGGATGGGAGTGCGAAGGCTGGTAGACAAGGGTCGACTTGGCTTGCGGCCTAACTCCTACTTCGCTTCCGACATCGTAGCCAGCGCGCGCTGCGCCGCCGCTCGGACCTCCGCCGAGTCATCCTGGAGCAGGTGCCGTAGATAACTGACCGCCGGGGCTCCGGCCAGTCCCAGGGCGTGCACCGCCGCCAGCCGGACCGCCAGCGGCTTCCGCTTGAGGATCTTCCCACCCGGTTCCGCCGCCTTGCTGATCACCTGCACCGCCTCCGGCGTACCGATCCGCCCCAGCGCCTGCAGCATTTCGCTGAAGACATCTGGCTTGGATTCCTCCTCCGCCGCCACCGCCAGCGCCATGGCCAGGGCGCGCAGTCCGCGGCCTTCGATGCCCTGGACCACCTCGAGCCGGACCAGCGGCGAGGGGTCCTTGAGCGCCTGGCGCAGGGGTTCCACCACCGCCGGAGTGCCGATCCGCGCCAGCGCCCCCGCCACCGAGCGCCGCACCCGCTCGTCTTCGTGGCGTACCCGCTTGATCAACTCGGGCACCGCCGCCTCCAGGCGGATCTCGCCACACAGCTCCGCCGCGTTCCGCACTACGAACCAGTCGTCATGGGTGAGCATATGCACCAGGAGGCCGGTACCCTCGGTCATCTGGGTCAAGGCGTTGAAGTATCCCCGCCGTTCGCCGGCCGAGGTGGCCGTTGCCAGTTGATGCAGCAGGACCTCGGTCGCGTCCGCCCCCATCCGCTGAAGGATGGCGATCGCTTGGGCCCGATGGGACCCGGCCACCGCCAGTTTGGCCAATGGCTCGATCGCGCTGCGCGGCAGCATGCGCCGCAGGGCGATCCCGTAGGAGCGATGCTCCGCCGCCGGCCCTCCCTTCGCCTCCATGGCAATGAGCGAGGTCGCCGCCCGGAGCAAGCCCTCGTAGTCCCGTTCCCTGGTCGCCCGGTCTCCCGCGATCACCAGCTCATTGAGCAGATCGGTGACATCCTCCTTAGGCGACGCGGCTTCCAGTTTCTGGATCACCTGGTCGAGACCGGTCACGGCTTTCCGGTCCAGAGTCAGGAAGTGCATGATCCCGACCTTCTGCTCACTCATGGCGTCCGGCCCCAGCTCCCCGAGCGCCTCATCCCCTTGAGACCGGGGCCCGGGAGTGGGACGGCCGACCTGAGGAGCCGGCGCCGGCGGCGGGGGGGCAGCCGGGGGCGGGGGCGGGGGAGCAGGTGCGGGTGGAGCGACCTCAGCCACCGGCGGAGGGGGCGGCGGCGGAGGCGGGCCTGCACCCAGCTTGGGCGGGGCCACCTGGATGGTTCCGCCACCGGTAGCGTCGAGCCTGGCCACCAGATGATTCACGTCGGCATAGGTCTCCTCTGGCGCGGACAATACCCGCACCAGGGCCAAGAGCGCCGAGTAGGCGACCGCCGGAGGAATCCGGATTTCCCCGACGTGATGGGCCCAGAGCAGCCGGTGGAGCCCGTGGGTTCCCGGATAGTCCGCCGGCAGGGTCGTCTCGTTGAACCAGATCCCATCCCGGTCCACGGTGACCACCAGGCCGAGGTTCTCCATGGAAGCAACCAGGAGCCGGAACGCAGCGCGTTGCTCATCCAAGACATCGGGTTTATCCCGAAGCAGGAAGATGACGCGAGCCAAATCGGAGGCGATCGCGAGCGTATTGGACATGAGTGGTGCGTTCGAGTGAACGCCGATCCCCAATGTAATAGCGTAGCCGACGATGCGGCAACGGGTTAACTTGTTCCCCCATGCCTCGGAGCGCCTCGGTAACCGCCGCCATATTCGCTGCCTTCATGGCGGTGGCGCCGCCCCTCGACGGCCAGTCGGGGGCCAGCCCGGAGCGCCTCCTGGACGACGTCCGGTACCTCGCCTCTGATTCCCTGGCTGGCCGCTGGACCGGGTCGCCGGGGGCTGACAGCGCCGCCGCTTACCTGGCCCGTCGTTTCAAGCAGGTGGGGCTCAAGGCCCCGGACGGTGGCTGGTTTCAGACCTTCACCATTGCACCGGGCGCACCGGCCGCCGAACAGGCCGACCTGGCCGGTGCCGTTGGCCGCAACGTCATCGGCGTCCTCCCAGGCCGCGATCGGGTACTTCGGGACCAGGCCGTGATCGTCGGCGCCCACTACGACCATCTGGGCACCAGTGGGTTCAGCGTGCTCGATCCGGACAGCGCCCACCGAATCCACAACGGGGCCGATGACAACGCCTCGGGGACCGCCGCGCTGCTGGCCATCGCGGCCCGACTCAAGAAACACCGCCCCGCCTGCACCGTGGTGTTCATCGCCTTCAGCGGCGAGGAAGAAGGGCTGCTCGGCAGTGCCTACTATGTGAAGCATCCAGTGGTCCCGCTGGAACGGACCCGCGCTATGATCAACCTCGATATGGTGGGGCGGCTGCGAAACGACCGGCTCCTGATCTTTGGGACTGAGACCGCGAAGGAGCTGGACGGATTGGTCGATTCGCTCAACGCGACGGAAGGATTCGAGTTGCACAAGCGTGGCGACGGCTACGGCCCCAGCGACCAATCCTCGTTCTATGCCGCGGGTATACCAGTCCTCTACTTCTTCACCGATCTGCACGAGGACTACCACCGGTCCACCGACGATTGGGATAGGATCAACGCGGAGGGGCTCGCCCGGGTCGCAGAGTTCGCGAGTCAGATGGCGGAGACGGTGGCGAATCGGGCCGAACCGCTGACCTTCATCAACCTGCCGACGCCGGTCGCCTCGCACCCAGGCGGCCCGGTCCTGACCCCGGGATACGGTGCCTATCTCGGCACCGTGCCGGACATGAGCGAGAACCCCGGCGGGGTCCGCTTGTCGGCGGTTCGCCCCGGCAGCCCCGCGGAGGCGGCCGGCCTCAGGTCGGGCGACATCATCACCAGTATCGGCGACCTGCTCATCCCGGACCTGGAATCGATGAGTGATGCGCTCCGGCGGCACCAGCCCGGCGACACGGTGGACATCGTCGCCTTGCGCGAAGGGGCCGAGATTCGGCTGCGGGCCGTTCTCGGCAAGCGCAGCTAGGAGGAGACGCATGCCCGGCGACTCGACGCGGCCCCTCGCGCTCGACCCCGATCCCATCCTCGCGGGCCTGCGAGGCATCTTCGCGCGAGAGGGCGGGCGCCACCAGTTGCTCCAGTACGCGGCCGATCGGATTCGCGCCGCGGGGCCGCCTTACACGTCGGTCTACCTCTATATGGTTCACGGAGCGGAGCTTCAACTCGAGGCCTTCAGCGGCCGGGAGACGGAGCACACCACGATTCAGGTCGGCCAGGGCGTCTGCGGCACCGCGGTCGCCACGGGACGCGACCAGAACGTGGGCGACGTGCGGGCCATCACGAACTACCTCGCGTGCAACACCTTCACCCGCTCGGAACTGGTGGTGCTCATCCGTCGCGGAGAGCGTATCCTGGGCCAGATCGACATCGACTCGGACGTTCCGGACCCCTTCGGCCCCGCAGAAGAGGCGGCGGTACGTCGAATCGCCGATGGTCTGGCGGTCCTGCTGTGAGCGCTCGGGGCTGAGGACAGGAACCGGGCGAACGTTCAAGGATGAGCGCAGGTCCGCAGTACTCCCCCCTGCCAACCACCTCGGAGCGTGTGGTCGGCGGCGTCTCCCTCTTCGAGCGGCGTATCGGAGCGGGGCCGCCGGTCGTCGTGCTGCATGGTGGACCCGGGGCCCAGCACGACTATCTCCTACCGGGATTCGATGCGCTGGCTCAGGGGCGCACTCTCATTTACTACGATCAGCGCGGCGGCGGCCGGTCTCCGGTTCCGCGGTCGGTGCCGGTGGGCTGGCGGGAGCACGTGACCGACCTCGAGGCTCTTCGGGAGCTGTGGGGCTTGTCCCGGCTCTCGGTGGCCGGCTACTCCTGGGGCGGGCTGCTCGCCCTGCTGTACGCAGTGGAGCATCCCGACCGTATCGAGCGGATGGCGCTGGTCTCCCCGGCTCCCGCCTGGCGGGAGGGACGCGAAGAGTTCGAGCGGCGGTTCGCCGAACGCAGCAATACCCCCGAACTCCAGGCCGAGCGCAGACGGCTTCGGGAGAGCGGGCTTCGGGACCGCGATCCCGCCGCCCATCAGCGCCGCCTCTTCGAGCTGGCGGTGGCGGGCTACTTCTATGATCCCAGACGGGTCGGGGAACTCACGCCGTTCCGGATCACCGACCGCACCCAGAAAGAGGTCTGGGCCAGCCTGGGCGACTATGATCTGAGACCACAGCTCCGCCGGCTGCAGGTCCCGGCGATCGTCGTTCACGGAGAAGACGATCCGATTCCGGTGGAGACGGCGAGGGTCACGGCCGACTGTCTCCGCGCGCCGCTCAGAGTGCTCCCGCGTTGCGGTCACGTGCCGTACGTGGAAGCGCTCGAGGACTTCGTGCGGATCCTGGACGGCTTCCTGCCGCGCGAAAGCGAAAAGGATCGCAAGTGACCGCCGACCATCGTCCGACCCCCTTCGAGCTGGTATTCGCCGATCTGGCCACGGAGCGATTCGGCGCGATTCGGGACTCGCTGGCCGCGGCCAGCCTGGATCCCCGCGACGCCAACGCCTTCGCCCTCGACCGGCAAGTGGTGCTGCTGCTCCGGGATCTGGTCCCCGATGATGCGCCGGAGGAAGCCCCGCGCGAGCACCTCGCGCTCCTGCGTCACGCGTTCCTGACCTGGCTGGCGGGTGGCTGGACCTTCCGGCTCGGCCGAAGCAGAACGATGCGGCTGCTCACTGCCGGCCTCACCCCGTCGGCCAGTTCTGCCGCGGCTCCCTCGGCCTACTACATTCAATTCCCCGCCCGGATGTTGTGGGCTGAGCTCGCCTCGGAGCACCCACACGAGCCGCTGGACGGATTATTCGTTCACTCGGTGGCGCCGAGCGTCTGGGAAGTGATGGGAATCTTCGGGGTGCACCCCGACCGGGCCGGATTCAGCGTGGTGGAGGTCGCTGGCCCTCGACCTCCTCGGCTCCAGCGAGAGGATGGCTCATCGCCCTTCGCGAGCGTCCTGCCGGGCGGCACCACCGCCGAGCTGTTTTCGGTAGTCGGGCCGGAGGAGATCATCGAGCTGGCGGCACGGACGGCGCCGCTCGTCACCAGGGCTGCCTCCGATCATCGTGTCGCGCCGCCCGAGGGGATTCACGTCGAATGATGGATCGCAAGGCCGTCGCCCGGGTCCTGGAGCAGATCGCCTCGTTCATGGAGCTCAAGGGTGAGAGCACCTTCCGGGTCCGCGCCTATGGCAGCGCCGCCCGGGCGATCGAAGGCCTGCCGGTCGAAATCGACACGGCCCTCGCGGATGGCTCGTTGGCGGAGACCAAAGGGATCGGACCCGCCACGCTCCAGATCGTCACCGAAGTGCTGCGGACCGGCCGCTCCAGTCTCCTGGAGGAGCTCCGGGAGCAGGTCCCTCCGGGCCTGGTGGAGATGCTGCAGATCTCGGGGCTGGGTGTGGCCAAGGTGCGGCAGATCCACGAGGCGCTGGACATCGATTCGCTCCCCGAGCTCGAGGCCGCGGCCCGCGATGGTCGCCTGGCCAAGCTCCCGCGTTTCGGTACCAAGACCGCCGAAAACATCCTCAAAGGCATCGCCTTTCTCCGCCAGGCCAGCGCCTTCCGCCTCGCGCACCATGCGGCGGAAGAGGCGTCTCGCCTCCGCGAAGCCCTGGAGCGGCAGCCGGGGGTTCTCCAGGCGATCACGGCGGGAGACGTGCGGCGCCGCAACGAAACCGTGAGGGAGATCGTCATCGTGCTCGTGGCCGAGGCGATGCCGGCCGAGATTTTCAAACGGCTGGCTCAGCTGCCCGGGATCCATGAGTTCGCCGGCCAGGACGAGCGGCGCGTTACCCTCCGCTTCGCCACCGGGTCCAGCGCGCAGATCATTGTCACCACCCCGGTCAATGCGGGAGCGGTCCTGGCCCAGGCCACCGGGAGCGAGGCCCACCTGGCCGCTCTGGCTCGGCACGCTGCTACCAAAGGCTTCACGCTGAATGGTGCGGCGCTCTGGCGGGGCAGCGTCTTCGTTCCCACACCCAACGAAGCCACGTTCTACTCCGCACTCGGCCTGGCGGAGATTCCTCCCGAACTCCGGGAGGATCGCGGCGAGATCGAAGCCGCGGCCGAAGGCCAGCTCCCCACCCTGCTGGAGCGCGACGACCTGCAGGGGCTCATCCATTGCCACTCCAACTATTCCGACGGCACCACCACCATCGAGGAGCTGGCCATCGCGGCGCGTGAGGCCGGATATCGCTATCTGGGGGTCACCGACCACAGCACCTCGGCGGCCTATGCCGGGGGTCTGACTCCGGAGGACCTCGCGCGACAGGGTGAGGAGATCGATGGGCTCAACGCCAGGTTGAGCGGCATCCGCATTCTCAAGGGCGTCGAGGTCGACATCCTGGCCGACGGGACGCTGGACTACGACGACGCCACCCTGGCTCGCCTCGACTTCGCGATCGGCTCCATCCACACCCGATTCAGCATGGGAGCCAAGCAGATGACCGCCCGGATACTGGCCGCCATGGACAATCGGTATCTGTCGATCCTTGGCCACCCCACCGGCCGACTCCTGCTTTCGCGGGAGCCCTATCCTCTCGACGTGGAGGCGATCCTGGCCCGCGCGGCGGAGACCGGGGTCGCGATCGAGATCAACGCCGATCCGCATCGACTGGACCTCGACTGGCGGCACCTGCGCCGAGCCGCTCAGCTCGGTGTCACCATCTCGATCGGCGCCGATGCCCACAGCGTGGCCGGGATGAGCAATGTCGATCTCGGCGTGGGCATTGCCCGGAAGGGATGGCTAGGACGGGCGCAGGTTCTGAACGCGAGGCCGGTCGAGAAGTTCCTCGAGCACGCTGCTCGACGGAGAGCCGCGTAGGTGGGCACCCGAACAATCCGCCGCCCGACACGCGCGGCCAAGACCCGTCGGCCGAAGCGGGGTCGCGAGACGGCGGCAGCCCGGCGAACCCGGGCCTCCAAGATCTTTCAGCGCCTGAGCGCGCAATACCCGGAAGCGGCCTGCGCGCTCGACCACCAGGACGCCTACCAGCTCCTGGTCGCCACCATCCTCTCAGCCCAGTGCACCGACGCCCGGGTGAATCTCGTGACGCCGGTCTTGTTCGCCCGCTACCCGCGACCGGTCGACCTGGCGCGCGCCCGGCAGGGCGAGGTCGAGAAGATCATCCAGTCCACTGGATTCTTCAGGGTCAAGGCCAAGAACCTGATCGCCATGGCGCAGGGCCTCGTGGCCGACCACGGCGGCGAGGTTCCCCGCACCATGGAGGCCCTGCGGTCTCTACCGGGCGTCGGGAGAAAAACCGCGAATGTGGTTCTGGGCAACGCCTTTGGCATCAACGAAGGCGTAGTGGTGGACACGCACGTGGGCCGCTTGAGCCGCCTGCTTGGTTTGACGGCCCACGCGGATCCCGTCAAGGCCGAGCAGGACCTGATGGCCTTGTTCCCGAGTCAGGATTGGGCGCTCCTGTCCCACCTTCTCATCTTTCACGGCCGGCGCATTTGTATCGCCCGTCGCCCCAAGTGTCCGGAATGCACCATCGCGGGCCTCTGCCCGTCGGCATGCCTCACCGAGGGGTGACCCTCCGGATGAACCTCCGCAGCCTGGCTACGGCCATCGTCTTGAGCGCCGTCGCGGTCACGGCCGCGGTCGCTCAGCACGCCGACACGGTCGCGCAGGGAACCGCGTTCCCGATCCGCTTCCTGCAGCCCATCACCAGCGGCAAGGACAAGGCCGGCGAGCGACTGGTGGTGCAGACCCTGGGGGCGGTGGTCCGTGATAGCTGCGTGGTGGTGCCGGCCTACAATGAGGTCGTGGGTCGCGTCACCGTCTCGCAGTCCGGCAGTCGGTTCGGGCACGGCGGCAGGTTGGCGCTCCGGTTCGACTCGCTTCGCGTCGCCCTCGACCATTGGCTGCCGATCACCGCGCAGCTCGATAGCCTCGAGTACGTCAGTGCATCCTCCGGAGTCGACACCGGCATCATCCGGGCACCCAGCGACCGGCGGGCGCACATGGAGGAGTCGTCGGTCCTCGCGCTGGCGGCCGCGACCGGGGTCGGCCTGATACCGGCCGCGATTCTGGGCCCGCTCAATCTCGCGCGGCGGGGTCCCAGCGTACACATCGTCGCGGGGGAAGTCGGTCGACTGGTCCTGACTCAGCCACTAGTGCTCCAGGTCCGGGGGCCATGTTTCCGGATCACGGCCCACCGGAGGCTCTTCGAAGCCCCGCCGCTGCCGGCCCTGATCACCAGGACCGAGACCAAGAAGGGCCAACCGGTGGGCGACCCGATCAACCTGATCCTCGAGGGATCGACCGAGGAGGTGGTGGGGGCCTTTGAGGCGGCGGGCTGGGCCGCGCCCCACGCGTCAACCGCAAAGGCGCTGAGCAAGGAAGCGGTCGCCGCCATCGCGGGGAGGCCTGGCGGAGCGGCGCCGATCAGCACCCAGTATTTCGAAGGCCGTTCTCAGGACTTGAGCTACGAGCTTCCCGGGCTGACGGCCCGGACCCGACACCATCTCAGATTGTGGCTGGTGGATACCGCCCGGGGCATCTGGGCCGGCGCCGCGAATCAAGACATCGGACTCCTGTTCAAACCGCTCAAGAAGCCCACCCACCGGATTGCCCCGGATATCGATGTCGAGCGGGACTTCATCGTGCGGGAGCTGGAGGCCGGCGGCTGCGCCGACCTCCTCGACTACGTCACCACGCCCGACATTCCCAAGACCGGCCACAATGCCGCCGGACAGCTGTTCCGCACCGATGGGCGCGCCGCCGTCATCCGCGCCCGACCCTGTACCGCTCCGGAGGCCAAGAAGAGCGAACTCCCCGGCACTGCACCATCCGGCTAGTCCTCACGCTCCCGCCCGAGGAGCAGGTGGATCAGCGGCAGATCCTCGGTCCTCGTCACCACGTAGACGTAGTCCCCCGCTTGGAGCACGGTCCCTGGCTTGGGCGGGAGTAACTGGTCCTCCCGCACCAGAAAGGCCACCGCGGCCTCCTCCGGCAACGACAGGTCTTCAATCGTCACTCCAACCACCGGCAGTGCCTCGTCGAGATAGAAGCCGTGCAGGTCTCCCTTCAATGAGGCCCGTGCGTCCAACGCGACCACGCTTGCAGGCGGCGCGGGCTCGCGGCTCTCCAGGCCCAGGCGCCGGGTGACCCACGGGATGGTGGCCCCGGTCACCAGGGTATTCACCACCACCACGAAGAACACGACGTCGAAGATGAGGTCCGCCCCCGGGGCGCCCAGCAGTACCGGATAGGTGGCCAGGATGATGGGCACCGCGCCTCGGAGCCCTACCCAGGACACGTAGGCGACCTCGGTGCGAGGATACCGGAACAGCGCCAGAAGCGGGGCCACCGCGAGCGGTCGGGCGACCAACGCCAGGAACGCGGCCAGGGCCAAGCCGACGGGGGCGACCTGCGTGAGATGTGAAGGCGTTACCAGGAGCCCGAGGACCAGGAACATGGTGATCTGGCTCAGCCACGCGAGCGAGTCATGAAATCGGTAGAGTCCGGCCCGGTATGGCAGTGGCGCGCTGCCCAGCGTCAGCGAGGCAACGTAGACCGACAGAAAGCCGCTCCCGTGGAACAGCGTGGGGAGGCCGTAGGCGAGAAAGGCCAGCGCCACCGTGAGGGCGGGATAGAGACCTCCCACCGGAAGCCGTACCCGTCGAAACAGGGCCCGTCCGGCCCATCCTACGCCTGTGCCAAAGGCCAGTCCCACCACCAGTTCGCGAACCACGGCCACCGCGATCACGGTTCCGGTCAGGGCCCCGGGCTCGAGCAGGTTCTCGGTGAAGAGCACGGTCAGGATGACGGCCATCGGGTCGTTGATGCCCGACTCAATCTCCAGCGTGGCCCCCACCCGTCGCTTGAGGTACAGGCCACTCCCCCGCAGGACCGAGAAGACAGCCGCCGCGTCGGTCGAGGAAACCACGGCGCCAACCAGCAGGGCCGCCGGCCAGGCAAAACCGAGCAGCCGGGCGCTACCCGCTACCAGCAGAGCGGTGGCCAGCACCCCCAGCGTCGCGAGCAGGGCGGCCGGCTTGATGTGCCGACGCACCGACGAGTACGGTGTGTTGAGTCCACCATCGAAGAGAATGAAGACCAGGGCGACGATGCCTAGTCGGTAGGCAGCCTGGTAATTCTCGAAGGCGATGCGCCCGATGCCCTCTTCCCCCGCCAACATCCC
Source organism: uncultured Gemmatimonadales bacterium (assembly GCA_963704015.1). GTDB lineage: Bacteria > Gemmatimonadota > Gemmatimonadetes > Gemmatimonadales > GWC2-71-9 > DATIWD01. The sequence goes on along the minus strand of CAVPGI010000002.1, from coordinate 153,931 downwards.
GATCCCGAGAAAGATCAGGGCCAGCGGCACACTGAATCGCGCGGTCGCGCGGCTGAAGACCGCGCTGATCCCCAGCAGCAGGCCGAAGGTGGTGAGGAGGAGTGCGGTCGCGAGGGGTTCGGTCCCGGTCATGCCGGGAATATGGCCCGGCCGGGACGACCTGCCCACCACCCTTCAGGCTCCGGAGAATTGAGGGCGTGAAGAGAGCGGCCTCGGGAGCAATCGAGGACTGGGATTTGAACTCTACGAGCAGGCGGTCACGGCGGGGAAGCGGGAATCAAGGCACTTCGGCCTGGTATACCTCCTTCCCAGTCGGACGGAATCCGCGGCTCAGATAGTTGGGCAGCGCCGCGGGATGGTCCAGGGTACAGGTGTGCAGCCACACCCGGGTCGCCCCCAGGGCCCAGGACTCTTCGGTGGCCCTCGTCAACAGGTATTTCCCACGCCCACCTCCCACGAATTCGGGCAGCAGCCCGAAATAGGCGATCTCCACCGAGCCGTCTCGGCAGCGCTTGAGCTCGAAGTATCCCGCGGGAGAGCCGTGTTCGTATCCCACCCAGAGCGTGATGGGCCCCTCGAGGTGCTCCCGAATCTGGTCGTCGGTCCAATTGAGCCGATCGGTCCAACGGTGCGGCCGCCCGACCTCGGCGTAGAGGTATCGATAGAAGGAAGGGGGGCAACGTTCCACCCGCTCGAGCTGGAGGTCGGGAACCACCGGCGCCGGACGTAGCTCGCCCGGGGCGGTCATCTCCAGGTAGGTGCGGGTCACGTCAATCTTGGGCACGTCGGCTCCGTTGCCACGACAGGGCCAATGCTAATAGGGGACCGCCGCTCTCGCTTCTTCCCTCGAGGCCCGGCCCGGTTTCGCCCTTTCTTCACCCGTTGATAACCCGGCGGACTACCCGCTGTGCAACTCCGGTCGCTCCGCGCATCCCCCAGCACCTCAAGCACGGAGCATCCGATGTACCGGTATTTGACACTCGCGGCGGTGTTCCTTGCCGCCTCCATAACACCCGCCTGGGCGCAGGGTTGGGTCGAAATTGAGAACCCGCGCCAGCCCGGCCTGCCGACCACGGTGACCCGCGTTTCCTCCCAGGTGCGTACTACCGTGGAAGGCCGTGTGGCCAGGTTCGAAGTCGAGGAGCAGTTCCGGAACACCGGCGGCAGCATCGCCGAAGGCAACTACCTCTATCCCCTCCCCGGCGAGGCGGTCTTTCAGAACTTCTCGCTCTGGATGGGAGACCAAGAGGTCCGGGGCGAGATGATGAACGCCGAGCAGGCCCGCGGCATCTATGAGACCATCGTCCGGAAGCTCCGCGATCCCGCCCTGCTCACGCTGGCGGGGCACGGCCTGGTCCGGGCCCAGGTGTTCCCCATTCAGCCGGGAGAGACCCGAAAGGTGGTCCTGCGCTACACCCAGCTCCTCGACCGGAGCGGTGATGCCTTGCGCCTGCGGTACGCGGTGGGGCAGCGCGGGTCGTCGAGCCTGGCCTTCCGGATCGCGGTGGCTCGCCCCGACGAGTACGGCGTTCCCTTCTCTCCGACCCATCACCTGAACACGCAGCGCACCAACAACCGTCTCGAGGTCACGCTCGATCCCGATGCGTCGGGCGATTTCGAGTTGTTTCTCCCCCTGCAGCAGGGGCTGGTCGGCACCAGCGTCGTCACCCACGCACCGCTCGGCGAAGACGGCTACTACATGCTATTGCTATCGCCACCTCAGACCGAGCAGGCCGCCGTGGTTCCCCGGGACCTGTCCTTCGTGATCGATGTGTCCGGTTCCATGTCGGGCGAGAAGCTGGATCAGGCCAAGTCCGCCCTGCTCCAGGCGTTGGGCACGCTGGGCGCCGGGGATCGCTTCCGGTTGATCGCCTTCTCCAACTGGGTCCGTCCGTTTCGTGAGGGCTTCACTCCTGCTACGCCCGAAAACCTCCAGGCCGCCCGCGGCTTCGTGAATCAGTTGGTGGCGGAAGGCGGGACCAACATCGCGGGCGCGCTGGACGCCGTGTTGGGGGCCACGGTCTCCGAAGAGCGGCTGCCCATCATTCTCTTTCTGACCGACGGACTTCCCTCGGTCGGCGAGCAGGCGCCGGATCGCATCGCGGCCAGCGCCTCGGCCCGGATCGGTCGGGCCCGAATCTTCACGGTAGGCCTGGGTCACGACGTGAACACCTATCTCCTGGACCGGCTGGCCCGGGAAGGCCGAGGTACCGCCGAGTACGTGGCGCCCGGTGCGAACGTCGAGGTCGCCATCGGCAATCTGGTCGGCAAGATCCGCCGGCCGGCCCTGGTCAATCTGCGAATCACCAACGCGCCGGTCGACTTGCGGGACGGCTATCCGGCGGTGTTGCCTGACCTGTTCTACGGAGAAGAGCTCGTGGTATTCGGCCGCTATCGCGGCCACGGGACCGGTCAAGTCGTGGTGGAAGGCGAGCGCAATGGGCGCCGGGAGCGGTTCACCGCCACCGCCGAGTTTCCTTCAAGCGAGAACGGCAACGACTTCGTGCCGCGGCTTTGGGCCTCGCGCCGTATCGGCGAGCTGACCCGGCAGATTCGAGTGGAAGGCGCCTCGCAGAACCTGATCGATCAAGTGAGAGAACTGGGGCTTCGGTATGGGATACTGACCGAATACACCTCCTACCTGGTGCAGGAGCCCACCCTCGCGGTTCGCCCCGAGCTCCGGGAGGACCAGCTCCTTCGCGGCGGAGCAGCGGCGGCCCCGGCGCAGACTGGCGCGAGGGCATTCGAAAGCGCCAAGGCCAGCTCGCAGCTCTCGGGGGCCACGAACCTGGCGGCGGCTGACGCGGTGGCCGACCAGCGGCTGAACGAGCTGGAGTCGAAGGACGGCGGCCTGGCGGTCCGCCGCGTCGGTGGGCGCCTGTTCGCGCAGCGCGGGAGCGTCTGGACGGATGCGGCTCACCGGGATAGTCTGCCGGTAGTGACGGTGGCGCCCTTCAGTGATGCCTATTTCGCCCTGGCACGCGCGCTGCCTGAGGTGGTCCCCTGTCTGACGGCGGGAGACGAAGTCCTCATCGCCGGGAAGAAGGTCAGTATCAAGATCACCGCGGCCGGTGCCCGAACGTTGCCGGCTTCCGACTTAGCCTCCCTGGTCCGGAGTTTCCGCGGCGCATGAGCCAACGGATCACCGAGCTGTATCAGGAGTACCACGCGTCGCTGGTTCGGATGCTGTATCGCCGGACCGGCGATGCGGACCGGGCGGAAGACCTCGCGCATGAGGTCTTCGCCCGGGCGCTCGCGACACCCCGGAGAACCCCCGGCCCTGGCTGTTCGCGGTGGCGCTCAACCTGGTGCGTGACGACGGTCGTCGCGCGGTTCGGCAGGGCCGACGGCTGGAGTTGCTGAGGGCCGAGGGCCCTTCCAGCGCCCCGGCCCCGGATGAGGAGCTGGATCGCGTCGAGCAGGCCGATACCGTCCGGGAGGCGCTGGACACGCTGGCCCATCGGGATCGCGAGGTCCTGCTCCTCAAGGCCGAAGGTTTCAACTACGATGAGATCGCCGCCACCCTGGGCCTCGCCAAGGGAGCGGTCGGCACGACATTGGCGCGCGCGCGCCGCCGTCTGGTCGAGGCATATCACGCGCGGGAGAGACGGAAACATGCCGCATCTTGACGAAGGGCGGATCCACGAATTCCTGGACGGGGAATTGGAACCCGTGGAGGTTCGGGAGATCGGCCAGCACCTGGCGACCTGTGAAGACTGCGCCCAGCGCGTTGAGGAAGCCCGGCGTCTGTTGGGTGAGTCGGACCAGTTGATCACCCTGTTGGACGCACCGGTCCGAGAGGCGCCGGCCCGCACGGCGCACGGACCGACGATCCGCCGCCTTTCACGCTTCCGCCAATGGGCCTGGGCCGCGTCGGTGATTCTCGCCGCGGGGCTCGGCTATTACGGCAGCACCCTGCGCCAGAATCGATCGGCGGCGACGGCACTCGAGGATCAGACTCCCGTTGCCAGCCTGCCGTCTATCCAGTCCCTCGACCGGGAGAGTGCTGCCGTCCAGGCTGCTCCGGCCCCAGGCCGACCGCAGCGGGAATCCCAGGCGAAATCTCCCAAATCCACGGTCGTGGAGGCCAAACCCGCCCAGCCCTCCGAGCCTGCGGCGGGGAGAAGGGACGAACCCGCTCCCGTCGCCAACGATCGCCTCAACGCAGTGAGTAAAGAGACAGAAGAAGCCAAGAAGGCCATCGCACCACCTGCTCCGGCACCAGCCGGCCCGGTGGCGGGCGCCACCAGTGCTCAGGCCCCTGCAAACATTGCTGGCGGACAGATGGGACTGCGGGCCAAGTTGAACAAGGACGAGCGACTCCAGCCCACGACCATGGACGACGCGGTCCGCCAGCTCTCTGGAGCCATCCGCTTGATCGATGGCCTCCAGCCGTCGCGGGTCCTGACCGTTCCCGCGCCGGTAGGAAATGAAGGAGACGCCACGGCGGGGGCCATGGTCCGTGTGGTCTATCCGGACGAGCCCGGGCGCGAGATCTGGTTGGATCAGCAACGGCTCGGGGCAACCAACAACCTCGGCATGCTGGCTGGAGACACCCTCTCGACCCAGGTAGCCGACGGGGTCGGCAGCCTGCGGTGGATCGACCCGGCCGGCTTCCTCCTCACCCTCACCGGTCACGTCGGAGTAGATTCCCTCAGGGTCCTGGCTCGGCACGTCCGGTGAGTTGGGTCACCGCGAATCGGAGCTCCGAGCCCGATCTTCAATCCTCAGACAGCGACGAGTTGGCCGTGGGTCATCTGGATCAGCGCACCCTGGATGCGCTTCTCAATCACCGGCTATCACCCGCCGAAATCAGCAGCATCAAGCAGCATCTCGCCGGGTGCCGGGAGTGCAGTCGGCAGATCGAGGAATGGCGTGATCAGTTCCCTGCGGTGGAGTCGGTGATTCCCACGGTGGAGCGTCCGGCGATCAATCCTCCGCAGCGAAGCGGACCATTCCAGGTTCTCCTGCCCTTGCACGAACGGAAGGGAGCCGGGAGAGATTTCACCCGCTACCTGCTGCCACTGGGGATCATCCTCGCGATGACCGTGGTGGTGGTCGCGCGAAAGCTGAGCCGACCCGCGTCACCGCCCGGCGGCCCGCCTCCCATCCACCTCACTGAACGGACTAACACCCCCGGTATTACCACTCCGCCCGCTGAGGCTCCAACCCCAATCGCGGCGGTTCCGGCGCCGAAGGCCGCCGCTCCGAGTCCGCCTGCCGACTCGCCGGCGCCACCCAAGCCCCGTGCGGAACCCAAGGCCCGCGTCCTGGCCGCCGCCGAGCCGGAGCACCCCCAGAAGGCGCCAGAGTCGCCTCCGCCCCGGCCGTTCACCGAAACTCCCAAGCCGCAGATCGTGGCCTCGGCCCCCGGATTTCGACCCGTGGAGATCGCGGAGGCTGAACGGGCACTGGACGGGCCGGTCCGCATGGTCGACGGTTGGACGCCGGTGCGCATCGAGCTGGGTGCGGGCGGGACCGTGCCGGGTGCCGACTCCACTCAGCCGGTGGTCAGGGTCGTGTACCTGGACGGTCGGCTCCTCCTCGACCAGCAGGCCTCGACGGCGCCTCCCTCAGATACCCTCGTGGGCAGTACGCCCCGCGGGGTCTCGGTCCTGCGATGGACCACCAATCGCCGTTGGCTGTCACTCGCCGGAATCGTCAGTCGCGACTCGCTGGAAGCCATTCTGCGCCGGGTGCACTGACCGGTCTGCCCCGCAAGCTGCGCTTCGAATCGCTCGCCGTCCGCCTTCCCCGCCGGACTATATTGGCTCCATGAGCAGCGGAAACCTGCTCGCCTCCGCGCAATCCGCCTACCTCCGCTCCGCCGCCCACCAGCCGGTTCAGTGGCATCCGTGGACTGAGGCGGCGTTCGCGCAGGCGCGTGCGCAAGACAAGCCGGTATTGCTCGACATCGGGGCGGTCTGGTGCCACTGGTGCCACGTGATGGATCGCGAATCCTACGAAGACCCCTCGCTCGCCGAATTCCTGAACCAGCACTTCGTGTGCGTCAAAGTCGATCGGGACGAGCGCCCCGACGTGGACACGCGCTACCAGCGCGCGATCCAGGCCTTTACTGGACAGGGCGGCTGGCCCCTCACGGCCTTTCTCACGCCGGCCGGTGAAGCCTTCTATGGCGGCACCTATTTCCCGCCCGACGGCAAGTACGGGCGCCCGGGCTTCCGGTCGGTTCTCACCCAGGTCCTCGAGGTCTATCGCAACCAGCGCGAACGGGTCGGCACCCAGGCCGGCGCGGTCCGCCAGCTGCTGGCCGAGGACCTGAACGAGGCTCAGGCCGGCGAGGTCACCCCCGGTCTTCTGACCGAGGCGGTGACGGGCATGGCCCGGCTCTTCGATCAGCGTCACGGCGGATTCGGGAGTCAGCCCAAGTTCCCGCATCCGGCAGCCATCACCGTGCTCCTCAATACCTGGTATCGAGAGCCCACGGCTCCGGTGCGGGCGATGATCGACCTGACCTTGTCGGGGATGGCTCGCGGAGGAGTCCACGATCAACTGGGCGGAGGCTTCCATCGCTACAGCGTGGACGCACGGTGGATCGTGCCCCACTTCGAGAAGATGTCCTACGACAACGCCGGGCTCCTGCGCGCCTATCTGGATGCTTACGGCGCCTTCGGGACGGCCGAGTACGCCGAGGTCGCGCGGGGCATCGTTCGCTGGGTGCGCGAGGTCCTGGCCGATCCCGCCGGCGGGTATGGCGCCAGCCAGGACGCGGACGTCGGCCTAGACGACGATGGAGACTACTTCACCTGGACGCCGGCCGAGGCGGCCGCCATCCTCTCGCCCGAGGAGATGGAAGTGGCGGCGGCGTATTACGACATCGGCACGGCCGGGGAGATGGATCACAATCCCTCGAAGAACGTGCTCTTCGTCGCGGATACGATCGAGCGGATCGCCGGCCGGCAGGGTCGGACCGTGGAGCAGGCGGCCGCCTTGCTCGCACGCGCACAAACCCGGCTGCGCGCGGCCCGAGCCGAACGAACCGCCCCGTTCGTAGATGCCACCCGCTACAGCAACTGGAACGCGATGCTGGCGGGAGCGCTGCTCCAGGCCGGCGCGGTCTTGGGCGATCCGTGGCCCACGGATCACGCCCTGACCACTCTGAGACGGTTACGCGACGAGAGCGCCGCTCCCGACGCCGTGGCCCATTCCCCCGGGGGCGTCGAAGGACTCCTGGAGGATCAGGTGCAGGTTGCCCTCGCGGCTCTGGATGCCCATGCGGCCACGGGGGATCCGACGTGGCTGGAGTGGAGCGAGCGGATCATGACCCGGGTATGGAGCGAGTACTGGGATCCGGGGGCCGGCGGCTTCTTCGACACCGCCAATGACCGAGGTGGCGAGGGACTGCTCCCGACTCGGGCCAAACCGGTGCAGGATGCTCCGACCCCTTCGGGTAACGGGGTCGCGGGGCTGGCGCTGGCCCGCCTTCATGAGCTCACCGCCCAGCCCATCTGGCGAGAACGGCTCGACGCCTTGCTGGCGGCCTTCGCGGGCCGCGTCCCCGAGCTCGGTCTCTACGGGGCGACCTTCCTGCTCGCGGTGGACTGGGGTCTCCACCCGGCGACCCACCTCGTCGTGGTGGAGGCCCCCGGTCAACACGACGAGGCGGAGCGGATGCACCAACGGGCCCTGGCGACCTTTCTTCCGCGGAAGATCGTCCAGCGAGTCCGTCCGGACACTTCCATGGATTCGCTCCCTGCGCCGGTCCAGGGGATGCTGACGACCGGCGGCGGGACCCGCGCGTTCGCCTGCATTGGGACCCGTTGCCTCGCGCCGGCCACCAACGATGTGGAGTGGAAGGACCGCCTCACCGAGGCGGCGGGCGTGTGAGGAGCCGCACTCCGATTGCGCCGGGCCGGAGCCCTCGGCAACTTACCGGTCATCCCGGCCCCATTGAGGAGTGGAAATGAAGACCGCCATCATCGAAACCGAACGCGGCACCATCACGCTCGAGCTGTTCGACACCGAAGCGCCCAAGACCTTCGCGAACTTCGAGAAGCTCGCCAGCAGCAAGTTCTACGATGGAACTCGCTTTCACCGGGTCATCAAGAACTTCATGATCCAGGGCGGAGACCCGCTTTCGCGGGACCCGGCCAACCCCCGCGTCGGCACCGGCGGGCCCGGCTACCATATCAAGTGTGAGACCCACCTCAATACCCACAAGCACGTGGCGGGCACCATTTCCATGGCCCACGCGGGCAAGGACACCGGCGGCAGCCAGTTCTTCATCTGCCACGCGCCGCAGCCTCATCTGGACGGCGTACACACGGTATTCGGACAAGTCACGTCGGGTATGGATGTCGTCAACGCCATCCAGAAGAACGACGTGATTCACTCCATTCGGGTGACCTGAGCTGTACCTCGACTTCGCCGTTCTCGCGGACTACGCCCTGATCGACCAGCAGGGGAAACTGTCCGTGCTCGGGCTGTTCCAGCACGTCTGGGTCCCTCGCTTTCCCGCGGTACACGCCCGCACCCACCTGGTGCTTCGGGTGCGGGGCAAGCGCACCGAGATCGGTCTCCACGCCATCCGGATCCGCTTCGTGGACGCGGCCGGCACCGAGCTTCTGGGTGGGGAGGGGACGGTCCAGTTCGGGGAGCCACCGGCCGGCGTCACGGATGTCGAGGCCGGGGCGGTGCTGGTCTTCGACATCCCGCTGCCGCAGGCCGGCACCTACGCGTTCGAGATCGCCCTGGATGGGGGAGAGACCGTTCGGGTCCCCGTCACCGCCTCTCAGATTGAGACTTCTTCATCTACCATGCACTGACCGCTGGGCCGGTCTTTGACAGACGCCGATCCGCGAAGTACACTATCCCACCCCGTAGCCCAAACACGTCCACGTAGTCCCTAAATGGAGTGCAACTATGCGGCACCCACCTCTTTGGTCGGCCGTTGGTGCACTGGTCGCGCTGGTCATCGCACAGGATGCCCTGGCTCAGGGCTACGCGGTGAACGAGCACAGCACCTGCGCTATGGGTCGAGGCGGCACTGCGGTTGCATCGCCGTGTTCAGACGGCTCGGCCATGTTCTACAACCCCGCCGGTCTCGCGCTGACCCGGAAGGGACACGGGCTGCTGACCGTCGGCGGCACCTTCATCGCGCCTCAGGGAAGCTTTACCAACGACGCGACCGGCCTCGTGAGCGACCTGAACAACAAGGTCTATCCGGTGCCGCACGTCTACGCCACCTACGGGGTCACCGACCGGTTCGCCATCGGGCTGGGGTTCTTCGCTCCCTATGGACTGACCACCGACTGGCCGACCACCGCGCAGGGCCGTTACGCGGGGTACAAGAGCGTGATCCGCGCGATCTACCTGCAGCCGTCGGTCGCCATGAAGCTCGGCAAGCAGATCATGGTGGGCGGCGGCTTCGATATCGCCTTCACGCACGTGGAGCTCCATCAGCGGGCCGACCTCTCCGGCGTTGCGCTCCCGCCGCCGGCGCCGCCGGGCAGCACCTTCGGCAACCTGGGGATCCCGGTCGGCACCGACTTCGCCGACATCAATCTCCATGGCAACGGCACCTCACCAGGGTACCACGTGGGTGTGATCTTCCAGCCTGCCGAGCGCATCTCCTTCGGGGCCCGATATCTCTCTCGCCAGAAAGTCACCATCGACGGCGGAACGGTGGACATTTCCCAGGTTGCGACCGGGCTGGTGCTCCCGCCCGGCAACCCGATCAATCCGGGCGGCCCGATCGACATCGACCAGCTGCTCAACACCTTAGGCGTATTTTCTAGCGCCGGTCCGCTGTCCAATCAGACCGCCACCACCGCCCTGCGGTACCCCGAGCAGTGGAGCTTCGGCGTGGCCGGGGACGTGACCAGCAACCTCAAGCTGTTGGTCGACGTGACCCGCACCAATTGGTCGGTCTTCGACACCCTCGGCATCCAGTTTGAGCGGCTCGACCCCCTCGGGAACGGCAGCGATGCAGTGGCCTACCCGGAAGACTTCGATTGGACCACCGCCTACCGGTTCGGCGCGCAGTACTCCCTGGGGCCGGGCACGGTGCTTCGTCTCGGCTACCTCTTTCACGACGGCGCCTCGCCGGATCAGAGCGTGACCCCCAACCTGCCTGAGGGGAACCGCAACGAGTTTTCCGCCGGCTTCGGAACCAACCTGGTGAAGAAGCTGCATCTGGATCTGGGCTACATGTACATCAACCAGGCGGACCGCCGCGGGCGGAGTTTCCCGATTCTTGCCGGGGCGCCGGCCCCGCCGGCGACCACCAACGGCCTCTATCATTTCACCGCGAATCTGTTCGCGGCGACGCTCACCTACGCCTTCTGACGCGGAGACTCGCACTATGAAGCTCACCAAAGTCGCCGCCACGCTGGCCGTCGGGCTCCCCGTAGTGGCCGCCTGCTATTCGGACCAGTCGCTCAATTCGCCGGCGCTCAACGACCCCATCTTCCAGCGTTACGTCGCCATCGGGACCAGCATTTCCGGCGGCTTCCAGTCGTTGGGCTGGAACGACAGCACCCAGCGTCACGCGTTTACCGTGCTGTTCGCGGGCGCGGCCGGGGCTCCGTTTTCATACCCGAAGTTCGCCGCTCGGGGATGCCCCCCGCCGCTCATCAACAACGTGACCGGGAATCGTGGTCCCGGAGCAACCATCGCCACCTGCGACCTCAGAGCCACGCCAGCGCCGCAGTACCTCAATAGCTTCGCCGTACCCGGCGCTACGGTGATCGCCGCGCTGACCAACGATTCGGTCTCCCTGGCGACCGACCCCACCTACTCCCAGTTGACCACTTTTGTGCTGGGCGGCAGCACGGAGATAAACCGCATGCGGCAGGCCCAGCCGACCTTCGTTTCGGTCGAGCTAGGGGCCAACGACGTGCTGGGAGCGTTGATCGATACAACCAATCCAGGCAACCCGGCCTTCGTCACCGATACCACGGTCTTCAAGGCCCGCTACGGCCGGGTGCTGGATAGCGTCGACGCGACCGGCGCGGCCGCCGTGCTCTTCAGCGTGCCCGATGTCACCAACATCGCGTTCGCCTCGACCGGCACCATCTACTGGTGCATCAAGAATGCTCCGGCCTGCGGACCGGTGCCGGGCGCGTTTCCCCCGAACTACACGATCACCAACAGCTGCGCGCCGGGTGCCGCGATTCCGGGGTCTAAGGGAGATTCGATTCTGGTGCCCTGGAGCGTAGGGATCAAGAAGCTTCTGATCGCGTCCCAGGGTCTGGCCCAGACCCTCGATTGCAGTGACAACCTCCAGGTGATTACGCCCGCCGAATTCGCCAACATGCGAATCGCCACCGCGGCCTACAATACCTACATCCAAGCCCAGGCCACGCAGCGAGGCTATGCCTTTCTGGATGCCAATCAGGTTCTGGGCGCCCTGCGGGCTTCCGGCGCCATCCGGATCTTCCCGGACCTGAGCGCGGTTCCAACCGGCGGCTCGGTGAATTTCGGTACTGGCGTGAGTCTCGACGGGTTCCATCCCAGCGACGCGACCCACCGAGTCATCGCCGATTCGATGGTCTCGGCGGTGAACCAGAAGTACGGGTCGACTCTAGTAGGGCCCTGAGGCCTGCCGGGCCGAGATCGAAAACGGGGGGAGAGTCGTTCGACTCTCCCCTCGCTGTTTTAAACCGATTGCGCCTCGACCATTCGAGTGTACCCTTCCCTGACCCACCCCGATCGTACCATTGGAGGAGACGATGACCTGGACTCGCGACCGGGCGCTGGCGCTGATGCACGAGTACACCGCTTCGGATGCCCTGCGAAAGCACATGTATGCGGTCGAGGCGGCCATGCGGGCGATGGCGGTGCGCGCGGGAGAGGATCCCGAACCCTGGGGCATCGTGGGACTGCTGCACGATTTCGACTACGAGCGCTTCCCCAACCAGGAGCATCACCCCACCGAGGGTCACCCCGCGGCCGGAGTCCGAGTCCTCGCGGAGCAGGGCCTTCCCGAGCCGATGCAGCGCGCCATCCTCGGCCACGGGAACTACACCGGGGTGCCGCGGGATACGCCCATGGGCCGGGCCCTCTTCGGCGTCGACGAGCTGTGCGGCTTCCTGGTGGCCTGCGCGCTGGTACGCCCCTCCAGGAGTCTCCGCGACCTCGAGGTCTCCAGCGTCAAGAAGAAGCTCAAGGACAAGGGCTTCGCGCGCGGCGTCAATCGCGAAGATGTCATTCGCGGAGCCGAAGAGCTGGGCGTACCGCTCGATGACCACATCGCCTTCGTGCTCGAGGCGTTGCGCCCCGTGGAGTCCAGCCTGGGCCTCGGGGCGCCGTGAACCAACTCCTGGAGCGAGCGGCGGCCACCCGGTCGATTCCCGGCAATCGCGTTCGCCTCCTGCAGGATGGTCCGGAGACGTACGAAGTGATGCTGGATCTGATAGCCCGCGCCACCCGCTGGATTCATTTCGAGAATTACATCATCCATGATGATCGCACCGGCCGCCGCTTCGCCGAGGCGCTGGCCAAGCGTGCCCGGGAGGGGATCACGGTCCAGGTGCTCTATGACTGGTTCGGGTGCGCCGGCACGCCCCGGCGCTTCTGGCGGGACCTCCGCTCGGCGGGGGTGCGGATCCGGGTCTTCAATCCCCTCAGCATGCTGGCCGCCTTCGGGAACCTGGAGCGGGACCATCGGAAACTGGTGGTGGTCGATGGGGAATCTGCGGTGCTCGGCGGCCTGTGCATCGGCGATGAGTGGATGGGGGACCCGGCGCGGAATATCTCGCCCTGGCGGGACACTGCGATCGAGGTGGAAGGACCGGCGAGCGCAGCCCTCGACCGCGCCTTCTGGAGAGTCTGGGAGCGGTCTCGGGGTGATCCCGGCGTGGCCACCGACGCCCGGGACGTACCGGAGCGGGGAGATGCCACCGTCTGGGTGTTGGCCGGAGAGCCAGGACGGATGCGCACCTCGCGCGTGCTCCAATTGATCGTGACCGGGGCGCGGGAGCGGCTCTGGATCGCCGATGCGTATCTGCTGCCGCCACGGCTCCTGCGGCAGGCCATCGCCGACGCCGGCCGTGACGGCGCCGACGTCCGGCTCATGGCGCCCGCGTCCAGCGACCTCCCGTGGATCCGAAACCTGACCCGGATCGGATATCGCCCCGCGCTCAAGTCCGGAGCCAGAATCTTCGAATGGGACGGCCCCATGCTTCACGCCAAGACGCTGGTGGCCGACGGGCAATGGTCCAAGATCGGCAGCAGCAACCTGAACGCGGCCAGCCTGATCGGAAATTACGAGCTCGATGTGCTGATCGAGCAACCGGAGCTGGCCGCCGCCATGGAAGCGCAGTTCAGACGGGATATTGCCTTCAGCCATGAGGTCCTGCGACAGCCGATCCGGGCACCGGTCGTCTTGCAGGAAGTCTCACCGTCCAAACTGCGCCGACACGCTCCCGAGCTCCCCCCGGCGGAGTATCGGCGGGCGCGGGGCGAGACTCGGCGCCGAGCGGCGGTCTCGCTGCGCCGCGTCGCCTCCGGCGCGATCCGATCGGTCTACGCGGTTGTGATCCTGATGCTGGCGGCGGCGGCGGCCACCTTCATCGCACTGCCGCATCTCACGGCATACGTCTTCGCCGGAGTGTGCGGCTGGCTCGCCATCGCCGCGACCATCCAGCTCTTTCGGCGCCGCGACTGAATTCCGTCCCCTGAAACCTGCCCCGTCCGGTTACGTTTAAGAGTCGAACAGCCCAACCCTCGGATACCCGAATGAGCGCCAGCCTGGAAACCACCGCAGAACGCATGGCGATGCTGCCCGCGAACGTCCCCCGGGACGCCGTGATCGTGACCGTCAACCTCAAGCGGGACTACGACATGGGTGGGGAGATCGTACATGCCCTGCGCGGGGTCGACGTCACCATCCGGAAGAACGAATTCGTGGCGGTCATGGGGCCCTCGGGCTCCGGGAAGTCCACCCTCATGAACCTCATCGGGTGCCTCGACACCCCGAGCGAGGGCGAGTACTGGCTCAACGGCCACCGGGTATCGGAGCTGGCGGACGATGACCTCGCCCGGATCCGCAACAAGGAAATCGGATTCGTGTTTCAGACCTTCAACCTACTGCCCCGGGCCACCGCCCTCCACAACGTCGAGCTTCCGCTCATCTATGCCGGCATTGGCAGCACGGAGCGGCGGGCAAAGGCGATCGAATCATTGGTCAAGGTCGGCCTGGGCGATCGGATGAGTCACAAGCCCAACGAGCTCTCCGGCGGACAGCGCCAACGCGTCGCCATCGCGCGCGCCCTGGTCAATCACCCGAGTATCCTCCTGGCGGACGAGCCGACCGGCAACCTCGATTCGGCCACCGGCGAGGAGATCATGGCCCTGTTCGAGGCACTCCATGAACAGGGGCAAACCATCGTTCTGGTGACCCACGAAGCCGACATCGCAGCCCATGCTCTGCGGCAAGTCCACCTGCTGGATGGCAGGATCGCCCGAGACGTGAGCACGGTGCCCGGGGGCTGAGGCAAGCGCCGGGTGCGAAACGCGGCACGGCTCGGTCCTCTCTCCTTCCTCGGTCCTCATCGGCTAGGCGTTCTCGTCCTCCTCACCGCCGCCATTCTTCTGGCGGCGCTGTTCCCGGCACCCGCCCTGACCAACCCGACCGGTCAGCCGGTGCCCCTCGGGATCCACCTGGTCGTACCGTTACCGTACCTCCTCGCCGGCCCTCTGTTCGGCTCGTGGGACGCCATCTCCATGTTGAGCCAGAGCCGCATGCGCGGATTCGTGACCGGCGTTGGCGTGCTGTACCTCCTCTGGAGACTCCTGGCGGGCCTTCTGCGCCCGGCCCGGACCTGGGGCCGGCAGGCCCTACGCGAGCTTCTGGTGGCGTGCGGTGGGTTCCTGGCCTTCGCCATCTACCTGCTGGTCGGAGCCCTCTGGCATCGGCCCATGATTCGTCTGGCCGGCGTGCCCTCCGACGTGGCGGTCGTCGACTATCACTCTCACACCAACGTCTCGCATGACGTCCACGGGACGCTGCAGGCGGGTTTCGACGCCGAGGCCAATCGTCGATGGCACGCCAGGGCCGGCTTCGACGCCGCCTTCATTACCGATCACAACAGCATCGCAGGATGGGGCGGCCATTTGGGTGGAAGCCCCGAGCTCTGTCCCGGGGTGGAGGTCAGCGCCTATGGGGCCCATATCGTCCTGCTGGGCGATACCCTCCCGGTCCACCAACCCAGCTATGACGGCTCCCTCGATTCCCTGCTGGCCTTACTGAGGGAAAGCGCGTCGCAGTACGGCTCCATTGCCATCGCCTCCATTCCGGAATACGCCCGGAATCACTGGGAGAATCTCCCTCGGTTTCTCGACGAGGGGCTCGGCGGGTTCGAAGTGGTCAATGCCGCGCCCAAGGCCAACGAGCTTTCACTCGCCAAGCGCGATGCCGTCATCGCGCTGGCCCGGAACCGGGATCGGCTGATTCTCGGGGTAAGCGATGAACACGGCTGGGGCGCCACGAACATGGCCTGGACCCTCAGCGAGCTTCCCGGCTGGAAGCGTGGGCAGCCCGCGTGTGACCTTCTGCTGGACCGCCTTCGCCATGGAGGGTTCGCGGCCTTTCAGATCCTCGAGCGGCATCGACTCCGCCCGGAAGATCGGTGGCCACTCTGGTTGACGCCGATAGGCGCCATCTGGGAGCTCTGGCGGTCCATGGGTTGGCCCCTCACGCTGAGTTGGCTGGCCTGGACCTGGACGCTCATGCTGGGCTCCGCGGCCTGGAGCCGGCGGCGAGCCAATCGGCAGCCTTGAGGGGCGGCTTCTCAACGTTCCGGACACCCCGTGCGTATCTCCCAGGAAACTGATGCCAGGTTGGTGACCCTTGCCGCGGCGGGTGACGCCGAGGCCTTTGGTCACCTCTTGGAGCGCTATGCGCCGGCGGTCCGTAGGGTTACCCGGGCCGTCCTCAGGAATCCCGACGATGCGGATGACGCCGCCCAGGACGCCTTCCTATCGGCCTGGCGCCATCTCGGGCGCTACGATGCACGGCGCCCCTTCGGCCCCTGGCTGATGCGGATCGCGCTCAACGCCGCCTATGACATCCGGCGCCGCCAGACACGGCGGGCGACGGAACCGCTGCGGGACCAGGAGGCCGCGTCCGGCGCGACGCCCGAGCTCACGGCTGGACGCGCGCTCCTTCGCGATCGGGTCCGGGAAGCGCTCCAGCAGCTGCCAGAGCGGCGACGACTCGCGGTCGTGCTCTATGACGCCGAGGGATACAGCCACCGTGAGATCGGGGAGTTGCTGAACATTCCCGAGGGCACCGTTCGGTCGGAGGTGTTTCACGCCCGCCGAGCGCTGCGCCAGTCCCTGAAAGTCCAGGGGGAGGATATCGAAGATGCACTCTGACCTGCCCGAGCAATCGGCCCCCGACGAGGTCCTGGGCCGGCTGCTGAGGGAGTCGCTGGAGGGAGAGAACGCGGGGGGCTTCGCGGCCCGGGTACGGGAGGCCCTTCACTTGGAGCGCCGCGACAGCGCCTTCGACGTCCTCGCTCGTTGGACCCGGCCCGGCCTGGCCGCGGCGGCCCTGCTGGCGCTGGCCGTAGGGCTCTGGCTGGGGATTGCGATGGGCCGCCAGTCCGCCGCTTTGGATGACGACCTGCTGCCCGAACCGGATTTGGTGGTCGCCGCGTTGGTCGGCGGCCGCTAAGAGGAGTTCACCTTGATGAAATCGACCTGGCGCGCGGCGCTCCTCCTGGGTGCGGTCTTCCTCGGCGGGGTGCTTGCCGGCGGTGGAGCGGCGGTCGTGGCGCATCACGCCGGCTGGATCGGGTCCGCCCCGGGTGGCCGGCGGAGCACCGACGCCACCGTTCGCCGGCTCACCGGAGACCTCAACCTCAATCCTCAACAGCAAGACAGCGTTCGCGCCATTCTCGAGCGTCATCGCCCCGCCATGGATTCGCTTCGCCAGGATGTCGACGCCCGCTTCTCGGCCCTCCGGGCGACGATTCGCGGCGAGATCAAAGGCGTGCTCACCCCCGAGCAGCAAGGTCGCTATGCCGAGCTGATCGAACGAATGGACGCCGAACGCCGGCGGATGGGCCGCTAACGTGCGCTCGACACGCCCCTCTCGCGGCGGCCGGCCCGCCCTCTTGGCCTTCGGTCTGATCTTGGGCGCCGGCGTAGCCTCCGCCCAGCAGCCCAGCGTCACGCTGGCCGACGCCATCAGCATGGCCCAGCGGGTTCAGCCCTCCACCATTCAGGCTCAGGGGGCCATCAGCAATGCCAATTCCCAGGAGCTCACGGCCAAGGGCGCATTTCTCCCCAACCTGAACGCCTTTTCGTCCTTCGGCCCCAGCTTCTCCTCGGGCCCTGCCCGAACCAACCCGGTCACCGGCGAACTGACCAGCGGAAATTCCAAGGTGACCAGCTTGAGCACGGGGTTGAGCGCCAGCGTCGATCTCTTCACCGGCCTTCGGCGAGGGGCCGACCTGAAAGCGGCACACGCCAATCAGGATGCGGCCCAAGCGGGATTGGTGAATGCCTCCTTCCAGGTCGCCTTGACGACCACCCAGACCTTCCTCGATGCGCTCTCCGCCAGCCGCCTTGTCCGAGTGCGCCAGGCCGAGGTCAGTCGTGCCGCGGAGCAGTTCAACGTCTCGGTTGCCAAACTGAAGGCCGGAAGCGCCACCCGTTCCGACTCCCTCCGCGCGCTGGTCACCCTGGGGAATGCCCGCCTGGACTCGGTTGCAGCATCGACCCAGTTGGCCACCGCGGAGGCGAGCCTGGGCCAGCTGATTGGGGCCAAGGGGCGGGTCACCGCGGCGGATGATTCGGCCTTCTACCGCGTGGTGGCGAACATCGATTCAGTGGCGCTCGAACAGGAGGCGGAGGAACAGTCACCCCAGGTGCGGGACGCGGACGCTCTGGCGAAGGCTGCCCATGCCTCGGTCAGCTCCGCCAAGGCGGCCTATTGGCCCACGCTGACGTTGTCCGGCAACGCCAGTTGGAATGGGAGCAGCACCAACGATTATCAGCTGTTCAATCAGCGGCAGGTCAACCTCGGCCTGAGCTGGCCTCTCTTCAGCCGTTTCAGTCGAGAGCAGACCATCAACACCCGGGACAACGCCGCGGATCTCGCAGACGCGGTCGCGGCCGACGCGACGCGACAAGTCACATCGTCGCTGACCGCCCAGTTGGCCAGCCTGCGGGCGGCGGAGCTCCGAATGGAAATCACCGCCACCAGCGTCCAGGCCGCCCAGGAGGATCTCCGGGTGCAGCAGGATCGTTATCGCGTCGGGTCCTCGACTATCGTGGATGTCCTCCTGTCCCAGGAGGCTCTCACCCAGGCCGAGGTCGATGTCGTGAACGCGCGATTCGACTATCTCCGCGCCAAGGCACAGATCGAGGCGCTGATCGGAAGACCCCTATGACCCGGAAGTCCACACACCTGATCGTCCTGGCGCTGGCGGCGGCCTGCCACAAGGAGGCGCCCCCGCCGGTCTATCTGGTGGTGCCGGCCGAGCGCCGTGACATTGTCGTGTCGGCCCAAGCTGCCGGGACCATCCAGCCCGATACGACGGTCGAGGTGAAGTCCAAGGCCTCGGGTGAGATTCTCGAGATCAGAGTGTCGCTGGGAGACCTGGTCAAGCGGGGCAGCTTGATGGTCAAGGTCGACCCCCGCCAGCCCAAGAACGACGTGGACCAGGCGCAGGCCCAGCTGGACGTGGCCAAGGCCAAGCTGGCCAATGCCACCGCCCAGAAGCGGCGGGCAGACGAGTTGTTCGAGTCCCGGTCCATCACCGAGACCGAGCACGATTCGGCCATGCTGGACTTCGCCAATGCCAAGTCGGATGTGGTGAGTGCCGAGGTGGTCCTGGAGAACGCGCGCATCCAGCTGGAGGACACCGAAGTCCTGGCTCCGGTCACCGGCACCGTCATCGAGAGCGACGTCTCCCGCGGGCAGGTGATATCCTCGCCGACCAAGGACGTTGGCGGTGGGACCGTCTTGCTGAAGATGGCCGACCTCAACCTGGTGCAGGTGCGCACCCTGGTGGACGAGACCGACATCGGGAAGATCAGCCCCGGTTTACCCACCACCATTACCGTCGATGCCTATCCCAACCGACCGTTCCAGGGCAGCGTCCTCAAGATCGAACCGCAGGCCACGGTCCAGCAGAACGTCACCATGTTCGGGGTCATCGTCCGGATCGAAAATCGCGACGGGCTGCTGAGGCCGGGCATGAATACCGAGGTCGAAATCCATGTGGGCAGACGGGACAGCGTTCTCGCCGTCCCCAACGCCGCCCTTCGCACCCAGAAGGACGTCTCCTCGGCTGCCGACGTCTTGGGCCTGTCGCTGGAGGATGTCCAGATGCAGTTGGCCGCTCAGCGCCCTCACACCGACTCGACCAGCCAAGACCGGGCCCCGGCCGATTCCCAGCGCGGGAAGCGCCGCTCCGGAGCCGACTCCTCGCAGCGGACCCAGAGCGCCGGAGGGTCGACGGAGGGGCGCACGATGACTACTCCCGACGGCCGGACGATTCAGCTGCCCAAGGGCGTGACGGAGGAGCAGGTACGCGCCATCTTCGCCAAGTTCCGGCAGGGCCAGACTCCCACGCCCCAAGAGCGAGCCATTCTCCAGCAGATTCGGTCCCAGGGTGGCTTCATGGGCGGAAATCGGCAGCACACCCGAACCGAATTCGGCCCGGGTGCGTCCTACATCGTCTTCGTCCTTCGAAGCGGTAAGCCGACACCGGTCGCCATACGAACCGGACTGACGGACCTGGACTACAGTGAAGTGTTGAGCGGTCTGGCGGAAGGGGATTCGGTGCTGATCCTGCCGAGCGCGAGCCTGGTCAAGGCCCAGCAGGATTTCCAGAACCGGATCGGCCGTATGACCGGTGGCGGCCTGCCCGGGCTCCGCCAGCAGCCGTCCGGTGGTCAAGGGACCCAGCGAGGCCAGTAATATGATGATTGGTGAGACGGTCCGGGTCGCGATCGACTCGATCCAGGCCAACAAGCTGCGGGCGACGCTCACGGCGCTCGGCATCATCATCGGGGTCGCGGCCGTGATTACGATGGTGGCCCTGGGGAGTGGCGCGCAGAAGGCGGTCGAGCAGCAGATCGCCAACCTGGGAGCGAACGTGCTCTATCTCTACCCGGGCCAGTCGTTTGCCCGGGGCATCGCCTCCGACGTGCGGGTTTCGTTGACGACAGATGACGCGGACTCGCTTCGGAACGCGGCCCAACTGCTCAGCGCCGTGGTCCCGGAGATGGTGTCTTCCCAGCAGGTCAAGTACGGGGATCAGAACATCAACACGACCATCTCGGGGACCACTGCCGAGTTCATGGCCGTGAAGAACTTCAAGATTCAGTTCGGCCGGAGCTTCACCGCCGGCGAGGACGAGGCCCGTCAGCGTTACGCCGTCCTGGGAGCCGACATTCCGACCCTGCTCAATGCCAATCCGGCCGCCATGATCCACCAGACCTTGCTGGTTCGGGGCGTTCCGTTCGAGATCATCGGCGTCCTGCAGCGGAAGGGGTCCCAGGGATCCTTCATGAATCAGGACGAGCAAATCGTCATTCCGCTAGAGACCGCACGGTACCGGCTCTTCGGTACCAACCGCGTGCGGAGTATCGCCGTGCAGATCACCGAGGGCGTCCCGGTCCAACAGGGGATGGTGGACATCGAGCGGGTGGTCCGGCGGCTCCACAAGATCCGGCCCGGTGGAGACAACGACTTCCAAATCAGGAACCAGCAGGACCTTCTCTCGACTCAGCAGGCGGCGACGCAGATCTTCACCACCCTGCTGGCCAGCATCGCGGCCGTCAGCCTGGTGGTCGGCGGCATCGGCATCATGAACATCATGCTGGTCTCGGTTACCGAGCGAACCCGCGAGATCGGGGTGCGAAAGGCTCTCGGAGCCACTCGATTGGACATCCTGATGCAGTTCCTGGTCGAGGCTCTGATGCTCTGCCTGACCGGAGGCGTGTTGGGCATTCTGTTGGGCGTAGGGGCGACGACGATCCTTTCCAGATCGGCCGGCTGGAACACCCTGATCTCCACCCAGGCGGTGCTGATCGCCTTCGCGTTCAGCGCGGCGATCGGGCTCTTCTTCGGCATCTGGCCGGCCCGCCGGGCGGCCAGGATGGATCCGATTACCGCCCTCCGATACGAGTAGGCGCCGCGCACCCCGCTAGCCCTGGCACCCGGGCGATCCCCGCCCGGGAGATCCGCAGTTCTTGCCCCCACCTCTTTGGGACGCCAAGATAGGGGCCGACTCCTCCGGCCTCCGGCTCCTCATGCATCGCACTCAGATTCTCGCCACTGGATTCGCCGTGCCCGATCGGGTGGTTCCCAACGACGAGCTGGCCAAGCTCATGGACACCTCCGACGAGTGGATCCGGACTCGGACCGGCATCGAACAGCGGCACTGGGTACGCGAGGGGGAGACGGGCGCTGAGCTGGCGCGCCAGGCCACGCTCAAAGCGCTCGAGATGGGCGGCCTCCAGGTCAGCGACCTGGATGCCATCATCTATGCCACTTCTACGCCTGATCACTTCATCCCCGGTGGGGGTGTCTTCCTGCAGCGGCTGCTCAAGGCTCCCGGCATACCGGCGCTGGACATCCGGACCCAGTGCAGCGGGTTCATCTACGGACTCTCGGTCGCGCAGGCCTGGATCGGGACCGGGGAGTACAAGCGCGTGTTGCTGGTCGGGGCCGAGGTTCAATCGACGGGGATGGACGTCTCGACCCGCGGGCGAAACACTGCGGTCATCTTCGCCGACGGAGCCGGCGCCGTGGTGCTGGCACCGGCTGAACAAGAGGAGCAAGGAATCCTCTCTACAGATCTGCGATCCGACGGGGAGGGAATCGAATTTCTCTGGGTGGACGGCCCCGGGTCGCGCTACCACCCACGGGTATCGGTGGAGCATCTGGAGCAGGGCCGGTATTTCCTTCAGATGGATGGCCGAGAGGTGTTCCGGCACGCGGTGACGCGGATGCCGGAGTCGGTGCGCACGGCCCTCGCCAAGGCCGGCCTGGCCACGGCGGACATCGATCTCCTGATCCCCCACCAGGCGAACCTCAGGATTTCTGAGGCGGTTCAGAAGTCCCTGGGTTTGCGCGACGATCAGGTGTACAACAACATCATGCGATATGGGAATACCACGGCCGCCACCATCCCGATCGCCCTCGATGAATGCGTTCGCAGCGGTCGGCTGCAGCGAGGGCAGCTCCTGGTGATGACCGCCTTTGGCTCTGGGTTCCTCTGGGGGAGTGCGGTGGTGCGGTGGTAGGCCTCGGGGAGGGATGGTGAATCCAGGCGAGGGTCCGTTCCGTATTGAAACAGCCGGGCAATCCCGCCCTGCCCTTATCCAGAGCCGTATATGAGCCTCATCATCCCCGTCCTCGCGGTGCTCGCCGCCTCTATCGTCGGATTCGCCGTGGCGAGGCGTTTCGTGCGCAAGCGCCTGCGTTTCGTGGACGCGGTCTACCGGCCCGCCACCCCCTGGATCGTCGGAGCCGTGGCGGTCCTGGTGGCGTGGCCGGTGGGCCTCCTACCGTTCATCACCCACACCGCCACCACCCTCTTCGGGGTCGGGGCCGGGCTGGGGACCGCCAGTGGCGTCAAGGCATTGAAACGAGGGGAATGAACGGAGCTCATGCCGACTATTACCTGCATCCGCTGCGGACAGAACCGCGATCAGCTTCAGTTCCCGCCCTTCCAGAACGAAATCGGCAGGAGGGTGTTCGCACAGATCTGCACGGTCTGCTGGGGGGAA
This sequence comes from uncultured Gemmatimonadales bacterium, assembly GCA_963704015.1. Classification (GTDB taxonomy): domain Bacteria; phylum Gemmatimonadota; class Gemmatimonadetes; order Gemmatimonadales; family GWC2-71-9; genus DATIWD01. The sequence goes on along the minus strand of CAVPGI010000002.1, from coordinate 131,212 downwards.
TGGCTCAAGCTGCAGCAGCAGCTCATCAATCACCACGGGTTGAATGTGATGGATCCCCGCGCCAAGGAGTTCCTGTTCTCCAACCTGGAGCAGTTTCTCTTTCAGCGGAAAGGGGCCTGAGGCTCCCCTATGCCCCGTGGCGACCGTAACCGCCGCGCATCAGGTCTTCCGCTTCCTTCCGCCGCTCCTCGCGCCATTTGTCGTACCGCTTCCACTGATCGTGGCTGAGCAGTGGTTTCAGGGATTCATCGAAACTCTTCTGACGATTGGCCAGATCCTTGGTCAGGGCGCGGAGAGTACGCATAGGATCCTCGGCCGCCTCGCGGTCGCCCGACTGGAAGGCGGCACGAATCTGCTGCCGAGCTGCCACGACACTATCCCGCTCGGCTCCCGTCGAGTCCATGAGCTGGTGGTAGAGAGCCTCATAACCGGGCCGCTGCGAATCAGCCAGCTGCACCAGCTCGGCAAAGTCGTCGGGCTTCGGTGGGCCTTCCGTGATCACCGGATCCGGCGCGGTGCGCTGGGCGCTGCCGCCCTGGCCCCCTCTGCTCCCACCCCAACCGTGATGCCCCCCGTGCCCACCCGGCATACCCCAACCACCACCGCCTGGGGATCCGCCCGGTCCTTGGGCCAAGAGCGGCATTCCTGTCAGTCCTAGAAGCACGAGGCCGGCCAGTGGGCCTCGAAGTGAGCATCGAAACATGGTGTGATCCTCTAGTAGTGCGACTGAGACAGCGCTACTCGAGAGGGTACGCATTGCGTCGCTGGTCTGTTGGGTGGGTGCGCGACCCAACGCTCCAGGCACCTCAGGCGTATTCCAGTGTGAAACGGACACCGTCATGGCATCATCGCACGCTCATCCGAGCCCATCGAGGCATCTGGTGCTGGTTTCACCCGGAGGGACGAAAGCCAGCAGTTCACCACTCGGCGAGGCAGGCGCCGAGGAGGACGCCCTCGTTCGACGGGTCCAAGCGGGAGACCCGGAGGCGTTCGACGGCCTGGTTCGACGGTATCTCAATCGCGTGTTTTCCGTGGCCTACCGAGTGTTGTGGAACCGAGCCGATGCCGAGGATGTCGTCCAAGAGAGTTTTCTCTCGGCGCTGGACCACATCGGGTCGTTCGAGCTCGGCCATCCCTTCGGGCCCTGGCTCTACCGCATCGCCCTGAACCGGGCTTTGAGCTTGAGGAAGTCTCGAGGCCGCCGCTGGACCGACACGATTCCCGAACAGGTTGCCTCTTCGGAGATCTCGCCCCTGCTGGCCGCGGTGGAGGCCGACGTGTTCGCCCAGCTCCAGGCGGCGTTGGGCTCGTTGCCCGAACGCCAACGGGTGTCATTCGAGCTGCATGAGCTGGATGGATTCTCCGTGGAAGAAGTAGCCAGGATGTTTGGCGTGACCTCCGGAACGGTACGTTGGCACATCCACCAGGCCCGGCATCGACTCCGCCAGATACTGCAGAGCGTCAAGCACGACGCGGGAGCAGGATATGGGTAATGACAGCCTCAATCGGTGGACCCTCACGGCGGCCCTGCGGGCCATCCGGAGCGTTCCCAGCCTGGATGACGTGGAGTTCGACCAGTTGGCGCGGCGGATCACCGCCTCCGCAGCCAAGCGGTGGACGCGGCGCACGCGCGCCCGGGACATGATGGAGGAATTGGCGCGCTGGACCCCGTGGGTGTTTCGAGCCGCCGTCGCCGCCGGGATCGTGGGCGCGGTGCTGCTCAGCCGCCCGGAGGTGGTTGGGACCCTCGACGACAGCAGCGCAGACTCCACCGCAACCAAAGCCTTCCTCGACGCCGTCACCGGGTCGGGGGCGAGGGATCAAGTAGTCGCGGCCGTAGTCTGGCCGCTCGACGGTAGTTGGGCCTTAGCCGAGGAATCTTCTCCATGAACGGAAATCAGCCAGCGGAACGAGACAACGCACGTCGCTTTCCCTTGTGGGGGGTGGTGGCGACCGTGCTGGTACTCCAGGCCATACTCGGAGTCGTCGCGGGAATCGTCATCGATCGATACGCATTCCATCGTCACCACCGCCAGGCCTACGCCATGCACGGTCCGATGGAAGGAGGCTTTCCGCAGGGGCATCGGCCCTGGGACGGCGGGCCCATGGGAGGCCCACACATGGGTGGCCACGATCGAGAGTTCGGCATGCGGCGGCACATGGTGGACCACCTGAGCGAGGAGCTTTCGCTCTCGGCCTCCCAGCGGACCCGTCTGGATTCGGTGATGGAGCGCCAAGCCGACGCCTTCAAGAAGATCCGGGAAGAAACCGAGCCCAAGATCAAGGCGCTGCTCGACAGCTCGCGGGCGCAGATTGACCAATTGCTCACCCCCGACCAGCGCACACGCTTCGCGAAGCTTCGAGAACGCGAGCACCAGTTCCAACCGCGCGACCAGTGAGCGGGTCCGCTTGACAAGAAGGCTCGGTTCGGGCTAGCATAAGACCATGCACACGTTCCAGGCTTTCGGGTTCTTTACCTGCCCCGGCGCGGCTCGCATCGCGTCCGGGTCGGGTAGCCATGTGAAGTAACCCGACCAGCACGGACCGATCCGACGCCCCGCCGGAATCACCCGGCGGGGCGTTTTTTCTTGGCTCGAACCAGGGAGCACCGCAATGCGTGTGGCAATCCAGGGAACCCATGGAGCGTTCAGCGAAGCAGCCGCTCGGTTGCGCTGGCCCGATCTCACTATCGTGCCGTGTCATGAGGTAGCGGACGTCGTGGCGGCGGTGCGGGACGGGCGGGCCGATGGCGGCTGTCTCGCCATCGAGAACTCGCTGATCGGCTCGGTGACACCGACCTACGACCTGCTGCATCAGGCCTTCGGCGACGGCTCGCTCCAGCTGCTCCACGAAGTGCTCCTGCCGGTCCACCACGCGGTCATGGGCCTGCCGGCGGCCACGCTGGGGACCGTGCGCCGCGTACTCTCGCATCCGGTGGCCCTCGGCCAATGCAAGATCTGGCTGGGGCGTTACCTCCCGGACGCCGAGCAAGTGAGCGCGTGGGACACGGCCGGCAGCGCCGAGCTGGTGGCCGGCGCCAAGGATCCGACCCAGGTCGCGATTGGTCCGGCCCACGCCGCCGCCATCTACGGCCTTTCCGTGATGGAAGAGCGCATCGAGGATGATCCGACCAATCAGACCCGCTTCCTGACCTTTGCGCGTGCGTCGGCGACCGAACCCCTGGAGGAAGGGCCGCGTAAGACCTCGCTGATCGTCTGGCTCGACCACCGTCCGGGGATGCTCGCAGCCGTACTGCAGGCATTCGCGGCCCGGGGAATCAACCTGACCTCGCTACAATCGCGGCCCGAGCGGTCGGCTCCATGGACGTACCGGTTCTACTTCGACGTGGAGGGAGCCAGCACCGATCCGCGCCTGGCCGAAGCACTCGAGGCCATCGAGGCGCTGGCGGCTCGGATCGTGGTCCTGGGGAGCTACCTGGCCTGGACCGGAGAGGGCGCTGTGCTCTCGGCCCCTGCCCAAGAGGCCCCTCACCACCGCCCCAAGCCGGATGTCCCGTTGTTCGACCGCCGGCAGCGGCCGGAGGGTACCGTGGTCGACGTGGGCGGCGTCGCGATTGGGGGGCCCCGTCCCGTGATCATCGCCGGGCCCTGTTCCGTGGAGAACGAGGCCATGATCATGGAGACCGCCGTCGCGGTCGCCCGCGCAGGGGCCGACTTGCTGCGGGGCGGGGCCTTCAAACCCCGAACCTCCCCGTACGACTTTCAGGGTCTGGGAGTCCGGGCGTTGAAATTCCTGGCCGAGGCGCGGGAGCGGACCGGACTGCCGATCGTGACCGAGGTCCTGAGCTGGGAAGAGGTGCCGGTGGTCGCGCGCTACGCCGACATGCTCCAGATCGGCGCCCGCAACATGCAGAATTTCGCCCTGCTGCGGGCGGCGGGGCGCAGCGGCAAGCCGATCCTCCTCAAGCGCGGGGCCGGGGCCACGATCGAGGAGTGGCTCCATGCCGCGGAGTACGTCCTGGCCCACGGCAATGAAAACGTCGTGCTATGTGAACGGGGGATACGGACCTTCGAGCGTGCGACCCGGCACACCCTGGACCTCAACGCGGTGGCCCTGGTGCGGGAGCGCACCCACCTGCCGGTGATCGCCGACCCGAGTCACGCCGCCGGGTTGCGGTCCATCGTGGCTCCCTTAACCCTTGCGGCTCTGGCGGCAGGCGCGCACGGAGTGATCGTGGAGGTGCATCCCTCCCCTGAACACGCCGTAAGCGACGGCCCCCAGAGCCTGGATATTGCGGCCTTCGTGGAGCTGGTGGGACGGATCCGGAGCGACAGTCCGATGGAGAGCGTCCGGTGACGTTGAGCTATTCCTCGCCGTCGTCGTCCTTATCCTTGTCGGGCTTGTCGGCGAGGCGACCGGTCACGGACTCCTTCTTCTTCATACGCATCACGTCCATCTTGAACTGCTCTCCCGGCTCGTAACTCCGCAGGATGCGCAGGAGGTGGGTGGGACTGTTGGGCACGCGGCCGTCCACCGACAGCACGACATCGCCCGGCTTCAGGTTCAGTTTCGACTCGGTCGGAACACTGATGACCAGAATGCCCTCGCTCACCCCGAAATACTTGCCGAGCTCAGGATTGAGAGGGGCCAGCTCGAGGTCGGCCAAGGGGCTACCGAAGGTGATCACGAACGGGCCGCCCGGACCCGGCATCCGGTCCAGCCGGGTTCGCAGCATCTCCACGTTCCCCGAGCCTTCCTCCATTCCCTTCCGGATCGCTTCCGCCATGTCCGGCGTGATCGTGAACTCAAGCTCGGGATCCACCAAGGCCCGAATCGTGAGGTCGGGCTCCGGCGAGGCGATGACTTTCACGGTCTTGGTTTCCGCACCGCGCCGGAACTCAACGGCGACGGTATCCTCGGGCTCCAGTTTGGCCGCCAGCTCGATGAGGCGGATACCGGGTGCCGAGGTGCCCTGCTTGACCCTGGCATCCCGTTCGACCATCGGCTTGCCGCCCAGACGGGTGATCACGTCACCCGACCGAATACCAGCCCGGGCAGCGGGACCGCCGGGGGTCACCCCGTTGATATAGGCGCCGATGGAATCGGTCTCCCGGGCCCGGAGGCTCACGGAGATACCGAGGCGGGCCCGGCGATGGGACAAGAGCATGGGCCCGTCATCTTTAGGGGCTGCCGCCTTGGACTTGGGCGAAGGTGGGGCCGCGGGTTGCGGAGCGGGCTTGTTCTGGGCGCCGGCCGACAAGGCGAGGGTGACCATCAAGGCCGAAAGCGTTCCCAGCAATCGCGTGAATCTTAGGGTCATACAATCTCCTCAACCGGGCTCACAGCCCGATCCGACTGGCATGGGTCAGGTGAACGTCGACCAGCGCATCCAGCAACCCGACCCGCTCACGCCAGAGCCGGAGAAGGGCGTCTTCGCCGGAGGCGGGGTCCATCAGCTGAGCCATTTCGAGCTTCCGGTCGACCAGGGCGATGCGGTCCTCCAACTCCCCGGCCATCCGGTCGGTCAAGCCGTCAGTGACCCGTTGATCCGACTTGAAGCTGTCGAGGGTTCGTTCCAGCTCGTGGGAGCGCGCCATGGCTTGGGTGATCTCGGTGCCGGCGGCAGCGGGCGGATGCGCCAGATCCCGTACGATCAGCAACATCGCGATCGAGGCTGCGAGGCCCAACCCGCCCAGCGACGCGACCCGCATGAGGCGCCGACGCGCATTGGCCGCCAGTCGCGCGCGGATGGCGGGCCAGTGGTTCTGCCCCGGCCGCAGCGTGGGAAGCGCGCGCAGGCGCGCCGCCCGCTGATGCAACCGGTCCAACTCGGCGCGACAGTGCGAGCAGCCCTCGAGGTGCTCCCGCGCGGCGGCGCCACCCGGCTCCAGGCCAGGCTCCCGCAACTGCAGCAGCTGTTCCATTCCCAGATGTGTCATACCGCCGTCTCCTCGCCCAGCCAGCGGCGGAGCCGGGTATGGGCGCGTGCCAACTGCGATTTCGAGAAACTCACCGTCTTGCCCATCATGCCCGCGATCTCTTCGTGGGTGTAGCCTTCGACATCGTGAAGCCACACGACCGCGCGGGACAGGGGGGGTAGCCGTTCGAAGGCAGCTTCGAGATCCATCCGGAGATGCTGGTCGGGCCGAGGGCCGATATGGAGATCATCTTCCAGAGCTTCGGTCTCCCGATACCGGTTGCGACGGAGGCGCATGAGCGCCTTGCTCGCGGCGATGGTCCGGATCCACCCCCAGAGGGTCCCTTCGCCCCGGTAGTGCTTCAGGCTCTTACAGACTTCGAAAAACGTCTCCTGCAGCACGTCTTCGGCATCCTCGGCCGTCCGGCAGAACCGGCGCGCCAAGTTGTAGACCGGCGCCTCGAAGGCCTTGTAAAGCTCTTCGAGCGCTTGCTGGTCTCCGGCTCGCGCCCGCGCGAGCATCGGCTCGGCGTCGGCGAGGAGGTAAGTGTCTGCCATGGCTGTGGGTAAAGATGCGGGAGGGGGCACCACGGTTGCAGGGGGTCCCTGGCCCGGGGCCCGGCTCCGAGGGAGCCGAACCCCGGTCGGGGGAGTGCTAACCTATTGGGCTACAACGGGCCTCCTTCAAAACGTCGACCCGCCCGTGTCCGAAGAAGACGGCGGGACCAACGTTGTCGGCCCCGATTTCGAGACAGGCGCCCAGGAGGCCGGGCCGCTGGTCGCGGCGGAAGTTGGACTCGAGCACCGCGGCTGCGCCGGCGGCATGGGGCGACGCGAAGCTGGTCCCATCTCCGAGGACATAGAAGTCCACGTCCCCGCAGACGTACTCGCTACAGGCGGACATGATCAGGTCTTCCAACACCGTCACGCCTTCAATGTACTCGCCGCCGGGCGCCACGATATCCACGCCGGTCCGGCCGTAGTTGGAGTAGCTCGCCAGGCGGTCGAAATGCCGCTGGTTGATGGGTCCGGTAGCCCCCACCGAGACCACCTGATCCAATTGCGAGGGAACGTTCTTGATCCGGCCGGAGCGATCGAGGTTGAGCCCGTCATTACCAGCCGCGGCCACGATCAGTACCCCACGGCGATTCACGAAGTTGGCCACCCGGTTCAGGGCCAGATAGAGCGCCTTCTGGTCGGGATCACTCAGATCCAGCAGCGCACCCAGGCTCATGTTGATCACGTCCACGCCCAGCTCGGAGGCGTAGAGCATGCCAGCGACCATGTCGGCGAAGCTGCCCGACCCGGTCTGGTCCAGCACCTTGACCATGCAGAGCGTCGCTCCCGGGGCCACCGAGGCAATCCCCAATCCATTGGAGCTGATCAGGGTGGAGACGAAGGTTCCGTGGAAATCCAGATCTTCGATGAACGGCTCCGACTCGACGAAGGACCGGCTGTGGTCGAGATCCACGCGGCCCTGGAGGTCGATGTGGCCGGGATCGATGCCCGTGTCGAGGACGCAGACCTCGACGCCCTGGCCGGCCGGTGTATGGGCCCAGGCCTCGGGGGCGCGGACTCTTCTCATGTTCCACTGGAACTGATCAAAGAAATAGGCGCCGCTCTGGTCGAACTGGCCCTGGCCGGGCGACCGGTGGCCGGCCAGCTGCACGCGCCCCCGCTCCACCTGTGGGAGAGTAGGGACCCACTGAATCTTGAGATCCGGCCCGATGTGCTCGACGTCCGCGCGGGCGGCCAAGGCCGCCACCCCGGCGGCGGAGAGGCCGGTCACGCTGACCGCGTTGATTTCAGGATGACGGCGCTCGATGGTGCCACCGGCCGCCTTCACCGCCTGTTCGAAGGCGGGCTGCATGGCGCCGGTGAGATTTACCCAGCTACGCGGAGCCCCGTGCTGCCCGGTGGCGAGCGACAGGGTGGGTGGCCTCACGGCGGGTGCCTTCGCCGGGTTGGAGGCAAGTGGGAGAGGCTGATCCGACATGCAGCCGGCCAGGAACGCCACGATAGCGAGCAGGGATGCGGCACCGACGAAGCGCGGCATGACGACCTCCGAGTCCGTTGAGTTTTTCGGGAATGCGCCAGCTTGCGCCGCGGAAGGAGGTCTGTCAAGACGTCTGTGCGAGTTCCGTAGGATACCCGAAGTCCCAGTGGTATTTTCCCTCCCATGACCGCCACCGCTCCCGCCTCGGCTCCAGCCCCCAAACTCTGGCTTCACCACCTCGAGGATGAGGCGGACGCGGCTTTTCTCTATCGGGAATTGGCGCGTGCCGAGCCCGATCCCGCGCGTGCCGCGATCTACCAGAAGCTCGCCTCAGTGGAGGACCGCCACGTCGAAATGTGGCGGCGGCTGCTCACCGAGAATGGCCACCCGGTACCGGCCGTGCGTCCCTCACTCAGGGCTCGGTTCATGGCCTGGCTGGCCCAACGGTTCGGGAGTCGAATCCTGCTGCCGCTCCTCCTCGAGGAAGAGGGGCGAGAAGTGAAGAGCTATCTCAACCTCTACCGCGCCGGCCCCGAGGCGACCACGGGTCCCACCGCGCTGACCCTCGCGCAGGAGTCAGCGGCGCACGCCGAATCGCTGGCCGGGCTGAGCGGGGCGGGGGCCGAGCCCTGGCACAAGACCGGAGCCGGGGGGCTGCTCCGAAACCTGGTCTACGGGTTCAATGACGGGCTCACCGCCAATTTCGGCCTGGTGGCCGGGATGATCGGGGCGCAGACCAACCTCGCCCTTGCGGCCCACGCGGTGATCGTGGCCGGCGTCGCCGGTACCGTCGCGGACGCGCTCTCGATGGGCGCCTCGGGATATCTCGCGGCCAAGAGCGAGCGCGAGGTCCAGGAACACGAGATCGCGATGGAGAAGGAAGAAATCCGGCTGATGCCGGATCTGGAGCGCGAGGAGCTGGCGCTGCTCTATCAGGCCAAGGGCATTCCGACCGAGCAGGCCAAGGTGATCGCGGCCCAGGTCATGAGCGACCCCGAACGAGCCCTTTCCGAAAAGGTGAAAGAGGAGCTCAAGTTCGGCGAGGCCAGCAGCACTCCGATGCAGGAGGCGTGGATTACCGGAACGGCGACCGCCGTCGGCGCCCTGATTCCCGTGGCACCGTTCCTATTGCTGAGCGGCCCAGTGGCAATCTGGACCTCCTTTTCGATCTCCATGCTGTCCCACTTCGGGGTGGGAGCGGCACGGAGCTTCTTTACCGGCCGCGGGGTCCTGCGCAGCGGCTTCGATATGTTCGTGGTGGGCCTGGGAGTCGCGGCCGCGGGGTACGTGGTAGGAGAGTGGGTGACCCGGCTGCTCTAGCGCCTACTCCACGACCAGGTTGAGCAACCGGTTGGGGACCAGCACTCGTTTCCGGACCGCCTTTCCCGCCGTAAACCGCTGTACTCCGTCGTCCCGCTCCGCCGCCGCCACGACGGTCGATTCATCGGCATCCCGCGGCACCCGCACCCGGGAACGGGTCTTCCCGTTCACCTGAACCACGACCTCGACCTCATCCTCCACCACCAGGTCGGGGTCCCAGGTCGGCCACTCGGCGTCGAAGACCGAGGTGTGGTGACCCAGGCGCTCCCAGCACTCTTCGGCGAAATGGGGGGCGAAGGGCGCGATCAAGAGCACGAGGTCGCGCACGACTTCCCTGGCGTTGCAGTTCTCCTCCCTCAGCGTGTTCAGCAGCTCCATGATGGCGGCGATCGCCGTGTTGTACTTGAGTCCGGCAATGTCCTCGGTCACCTTCCGCTTGACCTGATGCCACTTCACCTGTACCCGCCGCTGGATCTCTTCGCCGGGAGCGCACTTGGCGGCCTCCCCCACCAGTCCCCAGACCTTGTCGAGAAAGCGCCGCGGCCCGCTGATCCCCTGCGTCGCGGAAGTCGCCCCCCTCCTGAAAGGGGCCCAGGAACATCAGGTACATGCGGAAGGTGTCGGCGCCCCACTTGGCGATGTAGTCGTCCGGAATCACCACATTGCCCCGCGACTTGGACATCTTCGCGCCGTCCTTGATGATGAGCCCGTGGGCGCGAAACCGGACGAACGGCTCCTCGAAGTGCAGGAGCCCCAGGTCGTGCAGGGCCATGGCCAGGAAGCGGGCGTAGAGCAGGTGCAGCACGGCGTGCTCGTTGCCGCCGATATAGGTCGTCACCGGCAGCCACTTGCGGGTGCGCGCGGGGTCGAAGGGCCGGTCGCGCGAACTCGGTGCTGGGATAGCGGAGGTAGTACCAGGCCGAGTCGAGGAAGGTGTCGGAGACGTCGGTCTCCCGCCGGCCCCGCCGGCCGCACTGCGGGCACTGGACGTAATACCACTCCTCGTGGCGGGCCAGCGGAGAGACGCCGGTATCGTCGGGCCGGAAATCCTCGAATATTCGGCAGCAAGACCGGGAGATCCTTCTCCGGCACCGGCACCGTCCCGCACGCCTCGCAGTAGATGATCGGGATCGGCGGACCCCAGTACCGCTGGCGGGAGATGCACCAGTCGTGCAGCCGGTACTGGACCACGCCCTTCCCCGGCCCTGCGGCTCTCCAGCCAGCTGGATGATGGCGCGCTTCCCCTCCATCGGCCGGCAGGCCGTCGAACTGGCCCGAGTTGACGAGCCGGCCCTCGACGTTATCGACGTAGGCCTCCGGGAGAGGCGTAGCGGCGTCCGCGCCGGCTTCGGCCACTACCCGCACGATCCTGAGGCCGAACTGCGTGGCGAAGGCGAAGTCCCGCTCGTCGTGGCCCGGCACCGCCATGATGGCGCCGGTGCCGTACTCCATCAGGACGTAGTCCGCGATCCAGACCGGGATCGGCTGCCCCGGTGGCGGGGTTCCGGGCGTAGGCGCCGGTGAACACCCCCGTCTTGTCCTGCTCCCCGACCTTGCGGGAGACGAGATCCCGGGTCGCGGCGGCCCGCACGTAGGCCTCGACGTCGAGCCGCTGCTCGGCGGTGGTGATCTCGCCGCACCAGCGGATGCTCCGGCGCCAGCACCATGAAGGTGGCGCCGAAGATCGTGTCCGGCCGAGTGGTGAACACGCGGATCGCGCCCGCCGGCGGGCAGCTCGAAGGCGATCTCGGCGCCTTCCGAGCGGCCGATCCAGTTCCGCTGGGCGGTCACCGTGGTCTCCGACCAGTCGAGCCGGTCGAGATTGTCCAGCAGCCGCTCGGCGTAGTCGGTGATCCGGAAGAACCACTGCTCGAGGATCCGCTGCTCCACCGGCGTGTCGCAGCGCTCGCAACGCCCGTCGATCACCTGCTCGTTGGCCAGCACCGTCTTGCAGTTGGGGCACCAGTTCACCGCCGCGGGCCGCTTGTACGCCTTGCCCGCCTGGTACAGCTGCAGGAAGAGCCACTGGGTCCACTTGTAGTAGGCCGGGTCGGTGGTGGCGAGCTCGTGCCGCCAGTCGAACATGCCGCCGATCCGCTCCAGCTGCCGGCGGAAGTTCGCGATGTTGCGCGGAATCAGCTCGCCCGGATGGATGCCCGAGCTTGATGGCGTAGTTCTCACTGTGGATGCCGAAGGCGTCGAAGCCGATCGGCTCGAAGACGTCGTGACCCTGCAGCCGCTGGAACCGGCCGAAGACGTCGCTCCCACAGAAGGCGAACAGGTTCCCCACGTGGAGCCCCTCGGCGGAGGGGTAGGGGAACATCATGAGGTTGTAGAACGGCCGCTCGGCCCGGTCGAGGTCGGGCTGATTGGTGCCGCGCTCCGCCCAGCGGGCGCGCCACTTCGCCTCGACCTGGCCCGGGTCGTACGCCTGATCCGTGGACATGCCAGTCATGGCGGGAATTTACGCGGCCGATGACCCGGGGGGCAGGCCGAAGTCCCCCTCCCTTTTCCCTCGGCATTCCCATAACTTCCGGGCCCCAATACGCCTCCTCGGAGCCGAATGGGCGCCAGGACGTACAAGCTCGCCAATATCGTCTATGTGCTCGGCGTCAGTGCAGCGCTGGTGTTCGCCACCCTCGCCGTGCTGCTGACTGCGTGGAGCGCGCTCGGACTGTTCCGGCAGCAATCCGCCACCTACCTCGAGGAAGTCTCGCACCGGACGGCGGAGGCCATAGACCGGCAGTTCCGCGAGCGGCGCCGCGAAGTCGAGCTGATCGCCGCCACTCCCGACTTGAACCGCCTGCTCGATCCCAAGCCCCGCCCCGAGGACCGGACCCGGGCCCAGCAGTACGTCACCCAGCTGGCCCGCCGCGCCGGACATCCGGGGTCTCACCATGGTCGATCGCCAAGGGACCGCCGTCATCAGCGCGCGCCAGCGGCCGGGCGCCGGGAGCGACGACGCGGCCTGGTGGCGCGGAGCACTGTCCGGCCAGGCCTACATCAGCCCGCCGAGAATCGACGCCACCACCGGCAAGCCGGTGGTGGATGTGGCGGTCCCTATGCCTTCCTCCAACGCGGACGCGCCGCCGGGTGCGGTGGGCGTGGTCTATCTCCTGGACGATCTGGTGCAGAGCCTCCGGGGACGGACCTTCATGGGCGATCCACTGTCCCTGGCTCTGGTCGGTGACGACAACACCGTCCTCCTCTCCAACGACTCCAAGCTTCCCTCCGGCAAGCCCATTGCCTCCCGCGAGCTGGAGGCCGCCGGCACCGTCACGGTGGCCCTGCCGCAGTCCACGCTGCGGCTAGTGGTGCAGGAGCCGCCCAAGAGCGTGTTCCAGATCGTCGGGAGAATCGCCAAAGGGCTGTTGCGGGTCGGCATCTGGCTGGTGTTGTTCGTCGCGGTCGTGGTGGCCCTGATCGTCCAGCGTCTCAAGCGCCAGCTGGTGGAGCCCATGAGCGCCCTCGAGGGCGTGGCCACCCGGGTGGCGGAAGGAGATCTCTCGACGCCGGAGCTGGTGGTGCCCACAGCCAGTCAGGAGGTCACCAATCTGGTCGGCGCGATCGGCCTGATGGTGCAGCAGTTGCGAGCCCTGGTGGGCACCATCCGCAGCAACGCCGGCGAGGCAGCCTCCATGGCGGCCCAGATCTCTTCGTCGACCCAAGAGATGAGCGCCTCCACCCAGGAGGTCTCGGGCACCTGCACCGACCTCACCGAACGGGCCACCCGCCAGGCGGCATTGGTGCGCGCGACGGCCGAGGACGCCGCCAAGATCCTCGCCATCGCGGAGCAGCTCGCCACCAGTGCCATCGAATCGGCGACACGGAACGCGGCGCTGGCCCGCCTGGCCCGGGAGCACCGGGAACAGCTGGATGCCAGCTCCGCCGAGCTGAGCCGGTTGGCGGAAGAGATCGAACGAGGGGCCAGCGAGGCCGAAGCCTTGGAGGCGGCCTCGACGGAGATCGGCAAGTTCGTCATCCAGACCAAAGCGATCGCCCGGCAGACTCACATGCTGGCGCTCAATGCCGGGATCGAGGCGGCCCGGGCGGGGGCCGAGGGGCGCGGCTTCGCCGTGGTCGCGGAGGAGGTCCGCAAGTTGGCAGGCCAGGCCTCGCAGGCCGCGACTTCAACCAACGAGACGGTCCAGAACGTCCAACAGCGGGTTCGAACCGCGCGGGATCGTCTGCTGCGCCTGGCTCGCGGCGGCGATGCGGCACGGGAGGCGGCCCATACGGCCGCAGCGGGCCTGAGCCGCGTAGCGGATGAAGCCCACCAAAACGACGCCTGGACGCAGCAGATCTCCCAAAGCGCGAGCGAAGTGCGCCGCGTGATCGGCGGCATCGCGGGCCGGATGACCGACGTCTCCGCCGGCACCGAGGAGGTGGCGGCCGCGGCCCAGGAGATCGCCGCCTCGGCCCAGGAGCTGAGCGCGTCGACAGCCGAGATCGCCGCGTCCGCCGAACACCTGGCGCGGGCCTCTCAAGGCCTGGACGAAGCGGTCAGCAAATTCAAACTCAAGTAGTCAACCGCGGCGAGATCCTACGCCAGGTAGGGCTCCAGGATGCCATCTTCGACGACTTCTTCGGTCTTGACCAGCCTGACCCCCTCGTCCCCCCAGTCCCGCAGCAGCTGTTCCCCCACCTCGTACCGGATGGCCTTGGTGGCATCCGTCACCAGATAGAGCTTGGTCTGGGGCCGATGAATGAGCAGGCCCTCGATCGCGTACTTGTTGCAGACGTCCAGGGCGACACCGTAGAGCACGATCACCTCGGGGTCCAGCACCCGGAGGACACTATCCACGTTGGCATTGGTGAAGACATCGAACCAGTGCTTGGTAAAGAGGATGTCGCCCCGGTGGGCGCGTACCCGGTTCGAGAGAGCCTCCGGGTCCTGCGGCGCGGGCTCGAGGACCAGCGGATCCCGGAGCCTGGTCTCGGGGACCTTGGCCTGACCCGGGGTGCCATGCATACAGTGAGGGGGATAGGTGTTCTCGTAGTCGGGCGCGTCGCTCAATTCCCGGTGGCCCGGCTGATGGTCGTCGGCGCTGGCGATGATACGGATCCCGTGGGCGTGCGCGAAGTCGGTCAGGGCCTTGAGTCGGGGAAGAATGGCCTCGGCTCGCGGCACGTAGAGTTTGCCGTCCGGCTGCATGAAGTCGTACTGGGTGTCGACGTCCCAGAAGAGCAGTCGCGCCATGGTCGTTGCCGCTGGATGTTTGACGAATGCCGATGGGGCCTCCCGGACCGGGCCGGCCCTGGTTCTAAACTTCCATCGCGACTCGGCAATCGGCAATGACCTCGCCCTTGGCCCGCATCGCCATCAAGACCACCGAGCTGTCAGAACGCTGGCTGCCCGATGCGTTCATCTTTGCCCTGGCGGCCACGGCCGTCGCGGTGCTGGGGGGACTGACGGCCGGCGGTGCCAGCCTGCGCCAGGTAGTAGGCGCCTGGGGAAATGGCTTCTGGACACTGATCCCCTTCACCATGCAGATGGCGCTGATCGTCATCACCGGCACCGTCGCGGCGACGGCCCCACCGGTCCGGCGGGCCATCGAGGCCCTGGCCAGCCTTCCGCAGGGCAACCGGAGCGCGGTGGTGTTCGTCGGCGTGGCGGCGATGGTCACCTCCTGGTTCAATTGGGGATTCGGATTGGTCTTCGCAGCGGTGCTGGCCCGCGCGGTCGCCCGTCGAGTGGAGGGTGTCGACTATCGCACTCTGGCGGCCATGACGCTGATGGGCACGGGCAGCGTCTGGGCTCAAGGGCTGAGCGGCTCCGCCACGCTGTACATGGCGACGCCCGGCATCCCGGCTTCGATCCGCGACGTGGTAGCCCACGGCGGCGGGCCCGAGGTGCTGGTACCCGACGGGCTGATCCCGCTCCAGTCCACGATGTTCCTGTGGCAGTCGTTCGTCTCGGTGCTGGTAGAGATCGTGGTGGTCGCCCTCGCCGTGTACTTCATCGTACCAACGGGCACCAGGGTGCGGACCGCCCACGACCTCGGCGTCGATCTGGGCACGGCGCACACGGAATCGGCGGACGATCGTCCCCGGACCCCAGGGGAGTGGCTGGAGCATCGGGCCTGGGTGAACTGGTTCGTGGTGGCTTTGGCGGGTGGATACCTGGGACTCTCCCTGGCCCAGGCGCCCAATCTGGCAGCGGCGATCAACCTCAATACCCTGAACCTCACCTTTCTGGCCCTGGGGTTTGCGTTGCATCGCACTCCGGCGCGCCTGATGCGGGCCTTTCGCGAGGCGACGCCTGCCACCTGGGGACTGCTGCTCCAGTTTCCATTCTATGCCGGGATCGCGGGCATCATCACCGACACCGGCCTGAGCGCCAGGATCGCCGGGCTCTTCACCTCGATGGCGACCCCATTCAGTTATCCGGCGGTAATCGCGGTCTATAGCGCGGTGCTGGGGCTCTTCGTGCCGTCCGGGGGTTCCAAGTGGGTCATCGAGGCGCCTTATGTGATGCAGGCCGCTCACCAGCTCAAGGTTCACCTGGGTTGGACGGTAGCCTCCTACAACCTGGGCGAGGCGCTGGCCAACCTGGTCCAGCCGTTCTGGATGATCCCGGTCCTGGGGCTCCTGGGACTGCGGGCCCGGGACATCATGGGGGTCACGTTCGCGATCTTCCTGGTCCTGGTGCCGGTGGTGTTGGTGCTGGTCACGGTGCTGGGGGCGACGTTGGGGTATCCGCTGTAAGGTGATCGTGACGCGAGTCGGGGACACACTTCAGTACATGCCCAGATTACCTCGTACTTAACATGGCGGTGGGGTAACCGGTAACCCAAGCACCTCTACCCCACGATCCGCACCCATGTGAGACGTGAGGGAGGTGTGATGGCTGAGACGGTGTTCTCGTCTTCTTGGTACCGTTCAGGCTAGACTTACCACCACCGGCGGCCGTGAGTCACACGAGACACCTTCCAGATGAACATGCCAGGGAGCGAGCCAAGGGCAAGGCAACTAATGACGCCTGGCAACAAAGCCGACCGGAACTCGCTCCGAGGTAGAGCCCACCAATAGCCGGTTGCAACAAGAACCGAGACGGCAAGGAATCCTATGACGCCAGCAGCAGCAAGAGAACGGGCTAGGGGCTTAAGTAACGCGATGATCGCATACCCCCATAAGAGACTAGGGATATAGACGCCCAAGATGCCCCGAAGCGCTAGCACCGCAAAATCCTTCCATGCTTCCCAGGGTGGGTGCGCCATAGCCATGATCAGAAGCGCCACGATCGGAAAAACAAGGTAGCTCTTCGCATATGGCACTGACCCGTCTATGACAACGCGGAGGTCCCGTCGGAAGCGCCTCCAGCTAAGCAATGAAGTGAGGTTGGAGGAATCGCTCATGAGACTCCCATTATCGACTCCGTTCGCACTGAATTGCATCATGAATACTGACGAGTGCGCTGGTGGGTTGGTACAACACTCCGGCCGCAGTCCAAGCACCCTGGGTCCTGCGTCGTACGTGAAGGCGTACCCCGCGAACGACTCGGTCCTGTTCCCCGGTCCGCCTTCACCGTCGAGTGAGCGGGAGGTGTCCCGATGAGGAGCGGGCACGTTCATCCCATCACATATTCTTGTTCAGTACCTCCCAGAACACGACACTCATGCTGATACCGATGCGCTCCACGCCGAAGAAACCCGGAGCGAGTGAGAAACCCTGGCCGTGCCTAGCAGCATCCCTGACACAAGTCCCAGGGCCATGCCGACAACCAGTCCGACAGCCACCCAGGACCATTGTGAATTGGCTAGTGGGCTCAAGGCCCCGCATGTCAGCAGGCCTCTAGGCGCCGAGATCAGGCTCCTCCGTCACGTCGATCCGAGCATTCAAGCTTCGCGCTAATACGACCCTGAGTGCTGGACCGCCATCTGGGAGAGTAATCCCCTCAAACCTGATCAACCCAACGTCTTGGTACTCCTCGAAGTACCTTTCTAACCCGAAACGATTGGTACGGAGGCACTCGTCCCCCGCACAAACCAGGACGGGGGGATTCTCTCGAAGCTGACTCCATCGCGAGAAGAAATCATCGTATAATGCCCGTTTGATCATGGCAGCACTCGCACGATGCCGCTCCAACTCAGTCCCGCCAGGCACAGGGGTGCACTTGAGGATGATAGCTCCATCGGTCAAGACACCAGAGCACTGAAGTGGCTTCGGCGCTGTTGAGAGGATGGATACCATTTCTTCGTGGCCGAACTTTCTACCCTTCCCATTGAAATAGAATCCAGTCTCGCGTGGCAACACGGTTGGCGACCACGCTGCTCGCATCGCCATCAACATGATCTCCCCCGCCGAGACAGCAAGGGTGTCGAGCATTTGCCCTCCTAGTCTATTGCACCGGAAAGTGGTCCGGCACGTCACAGCGCCTTGGACATGGAATGAGGCGAATCATTGAACCTCACCGAACCGCTGCTGCTTGAGGGACCGGAGCACCCTTCGCATCTGGCGGACCCGCCTCGAGCTCGGATACCGATCGATCAGGCGCCGAAGCTCCACCATGGCGCGGCCGGGATCGGCCAGCCTCCGCTCGGAGATGTCGGCCAGGGCGAGGCCGACCCGGAGATCGTCGGCGGGAGGGAGCCGGCGGTTGGCGCGCAGAGTCTCCAGCTCGGTGACCGCCTGTTCCGGAGCGCGCAGGGGACCGGCCAGCAGGTGTGCCCGCCGGACCAGAGCCTCGGCGTCCTCGCGCTGGTTGGCTCGCTCGAGATAGGCCTCGGCCGCCTCCGGGTAGAGCCCCTTGGCCACCAGGGATTCCGCCTGTGAATAGCCGCCGTCCATGCGGGTCAGTCCCACATTCTGGAAGGCGGTCACGACGAAGTCGGTGGCGGGCTCCAGGAGGCCATCGATCACCCCGATGATCAGACCATAGAGCGACCAGAACACCCCCGCGAGGACCAGCGCCCGCGGCTCGACACCGGAGAGCCCCAGCACCAGAGCGAAGCCGGTCGCCACCAGGAGCAGGCCGCTCGCCGCAAGGCGAAGGAGGCGGTAGGGATCTTCGGTGTCGGGGCCCATGATTCTCGTCGCGTGGAGATCGGCGGAGAGTCCGCGGTAGTCTAGGGGCCCTGCCATGGGGCGGCAAGTTGACAGCGGCGGCTGACTACCCTAAATCCCGGACGCAGTTTCCCTTCGCTCATGAGTCATTCGATGCCCTTTCGTCTCGGGGTCGCCGGGGTGATCCTGGCCGGCCTTGTCGTGGGTCCGGTCGCCTTGACGGCCCAGCAGACCACCGCGGCGGCAGCCCCGAGGAACGATCTGCCGTGGAAGGATTCGTACTTCCCCTACATCAATGGCGCCCCGAACGATTTTCCCATGTTCTACGGGCATTTCTCGTACTTCAAACGGGCGGATTACGAGGCGCGGTCGATCTTCGCGGCCAATCTCAGCATCGATGGCGGCGTCGGATTTCACGGCAGCCGAGCGCTCATCGCCACCTTCAACGCCCCGCTGCTCTGGCCCCATTGGCGCCTCGCGGCCCGGGCGGGGACCTACCGGCAGGGCCGGCTCGGTTACTACGGGCTCGGCAACAGCACCAAGATCGACAAGGCGATCCAGGACACCGCCTCCGACTATTACCGCGTCCACCGCACCCGCTACTGGGTCCAGGCAGAGGTCTCCCGCGAAATCGTGCCCCGGCTCTTCCTGGCGGTGAATGGCGGGTACCTCCCGAGCCACTTCACCACCGTGTCGGGGCCGTCCCTCTTTCAGACCGAATTCGGGAATGACGTCACCGACACCGACCTGCGTGGAGGCGTGCGCCTGGTGTACGACGGCCGGAACAACGACTACGACCCCCGATCCGGTTTTTGCGTCGAGGTGGGGGCCATGGCCGGCAGCGGGGGAGACGGCTATCAGCGGTACGGGGGCCTCCTGGGCGCCTGGCTCCCGATTCCGATCACCGAGGGAACCGTGCTCGCCGGTTGGCTGGGAGGATCCAACATAACCGGGTCGCCTCCCTTGAATGCGCGGTTCGAGGTTCCGATCTGGGAAACCGAGATTCCGGTCCTGGGAGGGGCGCAATCCAATCGCGGCCTTCCCTCGCAGCGGTTCGTGGGTCGGGGCGTACTGGCCGCCCGACTGGAAGCACGCCAGGACATCATCAATGCCGGAGACTTCGGCGCGCTGATCGTCTTCCTCTTTGCAGACGCCGGCCGCGTGTTCGAGAGCGAGCCGTTCAAGATTACCACCGAGGATATGAAGCTCGGAGGCGGCGGGGGTCTGGCGATCCGGCTGCTCCGGAGCACGATCATCACCTTCAACTTTGCGGGAGGCCCCGAAGGCTTTCAATTCACCGCCGGAGCGAACTGGCCCTTCTGATCTTTCGACCCACCTGCCTCTCACCGAGTGAGTGCTCAACGACAAGACACCATCAAATTCTCGTACAGCGGAGCGCTCACCCTCGAACTCGCCAAGAAAGAAGCCCGAAAGTGTGATCTAGGTCTCAGCGCTGATCCGCAAGAGCCCCTACTGTGATGCCTTGGTGATGGACGGGGCGCTGCCACCCCCCTCGGCAGCATCGTGACTGAAAACTGGTCGCGTTTCTCGTGGACCAGGCCTGCGGTGGAGTTGGGTCTTCCACCTACTGAGTCCGTCGAGCTTCACCTCCGCCGTTTTCCAATTGGAGAACGCAAGCCCGAGGAACCCGGGCCCGAGTGAGCACTTGCTCTCGGGCCGCACTCGACCGTGATCCTTCCCCACGGCGTCCTCGATGCCGTGGGCCATGGTCGAGACTTCCCTCGAGGAGGTCAACATGCACCGATCGTTACCCGCCGTGCTCACGCTGTTGGCAATCACCGCCGCCTGCACCCCGGACCAAAAGACCCCAACCGAGGCCCCGACCGAGACCCCGTCCATCCAGGACGACCAGGCTTCCGAGCTCCTCCGACGCGTCATCGCCGGCAAGCCGGGCGATCCGGTGCCCAACCTCGCTCCCGACGAGCTGCGGCTCTTCAATCAGGGAATCGCGGTCTTCAGCACCGTCTTCACGCCCGCCACGGGCCTGGGGCCGCTCTTCAACTCGACGTCCTGCGCCCAGTGTCACAACGATCCGACGCTCGGTGGCTACGGGGACTCGGTGGAGATCCACACCACCGCGTTTCATCCCGGCGCCGCCTGTCAGACACTGGACGCCAACGGCGGCCCGGTGGTCCAGCAGCACGTGACCCCGGAACTGCAGGCCGCCCTCAACATCACTTCCGAACCCATGCCGGCCGGCGGTACCGGAATCGGCCGGCGCACCACACCGGTCATCTTCGGGCTCGGCCTCCTGGACGCCGTGAGCAACTATACCATCAAGGGACTGGCCCAGGTCCGGCGGCCCTTTGGCGTCCATGGTCGCGCCGCCGTCCTGGCCGACGGCAGCGTGGGCCGATTCGGCCGGAAGGCCTCGGTGTCTTCCCTCGACGCCTTCAACGCCGGCGCCTTCTTCAACGAGATGGGGATCACCAACCGGCTGAATCCGGTGGAAGGGACCGTGGCTGGGCGCCGGCTCCCCCGAGGCGTTGATCTGGCCCGCGATCCCGAACTGAGCGCGGTGTCTCTCGCCGCAACCAACGCGTTCGTGCGGTTCCTGGCGCCGGTGGCCCCGCTTCCCATTAACGAGGAAGGCAAGTACGGACGCCAGTTGTTCAGTCTGGTCGGATGCGCGACCTGCCATACGCCGACCCTGGAGACCGGACCCAGTCGTTACTCCGCCCTCAGGTTCAAGCGGATCAACGCCTATACCGACCTCCTGCTGCACGACATGGGTGCCCAGGAAGCCGACATCTGTAACGGTGTCGCCACGCCACGGGAGTTCCGGACCCAGCCGCTCATGGGGATGCAGTTCCTCGACATGTTCATGCACGATGGGGAGTCGGAGACGATCGAGGAGGCGGTCCAGCGTCACGGCGGAGACGCCGCCATGGTACGCGACCGGTTCATGAGGCTCAGCCCGACCCAGCGCGCTGCCATCGTGGCGTTCGTCAGCGCGTTGTAGGACCCGGTGCTCGGCCGGCGGTGAGTGAGTCCCGGCGGCCGAGGACCGGCCTTCACATCCAACCAGGAGGAGGACCGCCTGCCGGCATCGGAGCAGGGGCCCTGAATTAGATTGACTACAGCGACCATGCCAGTCACACCTACCTCTCCGCCCCGTCGCCGCGACGGCGAGGCCACCCGGCAACGATTGATCCGGGCGGCGCTCGAGCTCTACACCACGTCCGGCTTTCTCGGCACCACGACTCCCGCCATCGCGCAGCGAGCCGGAGTGGCGGAGGGAACGATCTACCGTCATTTCAGCAGCAAAGAGCACTTGCTGAACGAAGTGTATCGGGGCGCGCAGCGCTGGGCGCTTCGACTGGTGAAAGACTCCGAGGCCGAACGGCTCCGGACTCCCGACCGGCTGCAGCACATCGCTCGTCAGCTCTGTGAGGTAGCCGATCGCGACCCAGCACTCATCCGGATGCTGATGCTGAGCCGGGACGAGCGCTTTCTCGATGACAAGAGCCGGGAAGCGGGCCGGGAATTCCGCGCCGGCCTGCAGCAGGTCATGGCGACGGGCAAGTCCGATGGGATGGTGCGTTCCGGCCCGGTCGAGCTCTGGGCCGCGGTGTGGATCGCCCTGGTGGGCCTCGCCGTCGAACGGATCTGCCAGAAGGAATGGACGATCGACCAGCCTCAGGTGGGGCAGACCATCGAGGCCGCGTGGGACGCGATCGTCAATCGGCTGCCCGCAGCCGGAACGGGCAAGGGCGTCGGGAACAACGAGGGGTAACACCTCGCCGGAGGGGGCTCCTCAGGGCGTCGTTGGGGGTCCGAAGTAAGTCGGTTCTCGAGGTCGCGAGGGTGGTGGCGCCCAGGTCAGTCGGCGTTGCGCTCCCGGTCCGAGCGGCCGCACGAACAAATCGGCACCCACGAAGTAGCCCAGGGAGTCCCCACCCCATCGCACCGGATCGTGGCTGCCGGGGGCCATTGCCTGCGGCGCGCTCGCGCCGGGGAAGACGCAGAGCGCATCTCCTGTCGGACACGGACCCACCCCCGCGAATACCGGCTGACCGACCCAGACTCCCAGCGCCGTATCGGCCGCGGCCGTATCTGCCCCCAGCGCCTTGGGCTCGGGCGCACTGGGCGGGGCATTCGCCGCTCCGATCCCCCGATCCGTCCGGATGTAGATCACCTTTCCGTCGGTCGACCACCCCAACCGCATGGGGCGCGAGTCGGGCTCAACCGGCGGCAGCTCACGCTCTTCGCCGCTCAGCAGGTTCATCACCCACACCGAGCGAGTCAGCGTGTCGGAGGTCGACCGCGAACGGATGAAGGCGAGGGAAACCCCGTCCGGAGAGAGCGCCGGGGCGGATTCGTCGACGCGCGTGTAGGAAATGGGGAAGACCGGCCCGCCACCGGCCGAGCTGGCGTAGAGATCGCCCGCGCCGCCCTCGCCGGTCGCAACGAAGACCACGTAGGCCTCCTGCCCGACCGCGAGACGGTTGGAGAGGGGGGACAGGGTCCCGCGACAACCCAACGCCGCGAGGCCCACCATCCAGGTTAGCCCGGCCCGGGACGCTGGCGTCCCCCGAAGCCTATTGCCCACTGCTCACACTGGACTCCACTAGCCACCATCCCTCGGGATCCACCACCACGCTCTTGGGGGCCTGCTTCACGCCATCCAGCACCGCGGACGCCGTCTTGCCGTTGAGCGCGACCCTGACCGGGACGCCGTCCACCGCGACGGTCAGGTTGGGAATCCGGTATTCCCCGTCGGATTGCGTCTGCGAGACCTCGAGAGTGAGGCGATGCTTCTTGAACCGCCAGCGCAGGTCCAGCCTGGGATACCCCGGCTGAGTCAGCGCCTGAACGAAATACCAGCGCAGGTCGGTCCCTGCGGCCTTGCTCATGGTGGCGGCGAAATCGGAGGAGAGCGCCGTCGAATCCCGGTAGGTGGCGTACCAATCGCGGATCCCGGCCACGAAGGCCGAATCGCCGATCAGGCCACGGAGCGAATGCAGTACCCAGGCCCCTTTCTCGTAATTGTTGGTGTTGAGGAGGCCCCTCAAATCGGTCGCGGCGGGGTCCAGGATCGGGCGCTGGGTGGTCGGGGACTGGATCACCTGGTCTCGGTGCTCCCGCATCAGATCGCGGAAGGCGCTGTCCCCATCGGCATGGCGCACCCAGAGGGCGGCAAAGTAGGTGGCGAACCCTTCCGACAACCAGAGATGGTGCCAGTCATCCTCAGTCACCGCATCCCCGAACCACTGGTGAGCGGTCTCATGGGCGACGGTCTCCTCACCCAGGCGCCGCTCGCGGTAGGCCTTCGCGTCGTAGAAGATCGCCGTCGGGTTTTCCATCCCGCCGAAGATGGTGGTGGACTCCACGTGGGACAGCCGATCGTAGGGGAACGGGCCCACCAAGTCGCTGAAGAATGCCACCATGTCCCCCGCGCGGTGGAACGGACCGTTCACGGACCAAGCGGAGTCTTCCGGATAGGTCACGATCGAAAGAGGCACACACCGCACCGCACAAGCCGCTTCCGGGAGCGGAGTGGTCGCGAGGGTGCCGGCCCCCAGCACGATTCCGTAGGGCGGGATCCGCTGTCGCTGCTCGAACCGCCAGACGGTGCGGCCATGCGGGAGCGTGTCCGCGTGCACCAGCACCCCATTGGCGATGACGCTCATCCCGGGCGGGGCCTCGATGCGGAACGAGACCGTGGCTTTGTCGCTGGGATGATCCTCGAGCGGGAGCCACTTGTGGGCCCGGTCCGGCCAGTCATCGGCAAATATGGTCCGCCGCCCCGTCACCGAGTCGGTCCGGATGACGAGGCCCTCCCGGACATTTCCGTGATAGCGGATGGTGGTGGTGAGGGTGTCTCCCGCCTGGCGATGGTGGGGGATGTACACGCCGCCCCAGCGGTCCACCGCGAAGGTGATCCGCTGCATCCGGTGCTCACCCTCGCCGTCGGTCAGCACGCGGACCACGCGAAACACGGTGTCCAGCTGCACGTCCACCGGCTCGGTGGAGTGGAGCACCCAGGTGGTCTGCACCTGACCCAGGATGTGTTGGCCGGAGTCACCCAACACGACGGTGATGTCGTGGTGAAGGGCGTCGTGCAGCGGCCGCAGAGTGTCCGCCCGCAGGTCGAGCGGGGGCCCCTGGAGGGCCAAGAGCAGCGCCGGGAGCATCAGATCTCGATATCGATCGCCAGCCGCCCATCCCGGATGGGGGCTACATGCCGAGCGATGGTCTCGACGTGAACCGGGTGGTCGAGATAGCGCTGCACGGCGGCCATGTCGTCCACGGTGATGGTCAGGACGTAGGGATAGTCCGCGGCGCCGGGCGCCAGGTTGGGCCCCCAGGTCACCCGCCGGACGTCGGGAATGCCGGCGCGCATCGCCAGCAGGGCTTCGCCGGTACGCTGAATCGCCGCGGCGTCGGTGCCCGGCTTGAAGTGAAAGAGCACGACATGAAGGATCATGCGGTCACTTCCCCAGGCGATCGTGATAGAAGCCGAGAATCCGAGTCCAAGCCTTTTCCACCTGATCGGACTCGGAGCCCTGGCGACCCGGCCTGAGGAATCCGTGGCCGGTGCCGGGATAGATGTCGTGCTCGAACCGCTTACCCAACCGCTTCATCGCCGAGTCCACACCGGGGAGGCTCTCGTCGATGCGCGCGTCGTTTTCCCCGTAGACACCCAGGACGCTCGCCTTGATCCGGGGCAGATCGGCCGTGTCGGGGGCCACGCCATAGCACACCACGGTTGCCTTGAGCTTCGGGTTGTTGGTGGCGTAGCGAAAACTCTGTGCCCCGCCCCAGCAGAATCCGATGGTCCCGATGTCGTTCGAGCGGACCGCGGGGAGGGACGCGAGATACTGATAGGCGGCGTCGAGGTCGGCGGTGACTTGGTCGGGGACCAGGAGGGCTGTCAACTTCCGCCCCGAGTCGGGATTGGCCGGCGTAGCGCCGAACCGGGACGACAGGAGGTCGGGGAGCACGGCAACGTATCCCGCGCCGGCCAGACGATCGGCGACGGTCGGCTCCCAGTCGGAGAGTCCGAAGATCTCGTGGATCACGAGGATGCCGGGCGCCTTGTCCTTCCGCTCCGGATAGGCCACGTAGGCCCGCACCGAATCCCCGTTCGCCTTCTTGATGCGGACCCACTCCCCGTGCGTGGTCACGGGCACCCGTCTCGGCGCCTCTCCCTTCACTAGCCAGGCGCCACTCACCCCGGCCAGGAGCCCCAGCGCCGCCACCGCGGCGTACCGACTGGGCGATCCGCCTATGCTCATCCCTACCTCCTTCCGGCGCCACGCGCCGCTTACGAGGGAGTGGTCTCCCCCGGCTCCTTGGCGTAGACCCCTATGACCGCCGATTCCGGCACCGGCAGCCGTTCCCGGTCTTCCAGTGCTTCCGCCGCCGCGCGGTCCACCTCCGCCGTCATCGCGTCCTCCACTGCCTCGAGCGAGGCGGCGGGGATGCCTCGTTCCTTGAGGAACTCCTCGTAGAGGCCGATCGGATCGCGCCGGCCCCACCGCTCGAACAGACTGGCGGGGAAGGTCTGGCGTGCCTCCCGCTCGTCGTGTGTCGCGTGGCCACCCATCCGGAAGGTCTCCGCGACCAGCATCACCGGACCTTCGCCGCGGCGGCAGCTATCCGCCGCGAGCCGCGTGGCCGCATAGGCATCGAGAACGTGGTTCCCATCGAACGACCAGCCTGCCATGCCATAGGCGGCGGGCCAATCCTCGAATCCCGGAGCCACATGATGTTGGTCGAGCCGAGTCCCCAGCGCCACCTGGTTGTTCTGGATGATGAAGATGGCGGGCACCCGTTGGACTGCGGCGAAGTTCAGAGCTTCATGAGACACCCCCGCCTTGGTGGTACCGTCCCCGATCCAGGTGAGTGCCACCAGGCGCTGGCCCCGTTGCCGCCCCGCCAAGGCAACACCCAGGCAGACCGGAACCATGAGGCCTACGGGGGACACTGGTGGGAGCACGTGGTGCGCCATGGATCCGACGTGGATGTCGCGCCCGCCCGACGGGCCGTTGGCGGTGGCGAGGTAGGCGCGGAGCATGTCACTCACCGGCATGCCCATGTCGCAGCAGGCCGCCTGGTTCCGGATCATGGGGGCCACATAGTCGACCGCCGGCTCCAAGGCGAAGACCGGGCCGACCGTCGTCGCTTCCTCACCGGTTCCCAACCAGGCCTTGGAGATCACCCCCTGGCGCACCCAGCGCTTGAGGGTGATGTCATGCAGCCGGGCCCGCACCAGGCGTGCGTAGAGCAGCATGAGCTGGTCCCGCGAGAGACCCTCGATCAGGACCCGGCGAGCGGGATCCCGCTTGACGGCCTCCGCGTACTCCCGGACCAGCCGGGGGTCGGGCTTCCAGTGGACGTACTCCGGGGGATCGAACGCGGGGAAACGCTTCACGAAGACGAGAGCGAGCGGAAGGTGAGTCGGAGGCGGAGGGCGATCACTTCCTGAAAAGCTTGGCGAACACGCCGCTCTCTTCGGCCCCTTCCAGGGCAGCGCCGAAATCCCCGACGGTGGCGTAGCGATCGGCGGGGTCGAGCGAGAGCGCCTTGAGCAGCACGGCGTCCAGCTTGGCCGGCATTTCGGGCCGCACCTCGCGGAGGCCCTTCGGCTTGCCACGGAGCCGGGCGATCATCATCTCCTGGGCGTTCTTTCCCTGGAAGGGCAGCTGCCCGGTAAACATCTCGAAGCCCAGGATCGCCAGGGCGTAGACGTCGCTCCGACCATCCAGCGCCTTGCCCCTAATCTGCTCCGGGCTCATGAACTCGGGCGTCCCCAACACAATCCCGGTGGCGGTCAGCTTAGCGACGTCCGGCTCCTGGCGACGCTCCTTGGCCAGACCGAAGTCCATGACCACCGCGCGAACGCCCGCCGGCGACTTGGGATCGGGGACCAGCATCACGTTTTCGGGCTTCAAGTCGCGATGGATGATCTGCAGGTCGTGGGCGTGCTGCAGGCCCTTGCAGATCTGGCTCATGATCGGGATCCCGATGTCGAGCGGGAACGCTCCCTGCCGCACTTCGCGGTCGCTCAGGAGCTCCCCCTCGAGATAGGGCATGACCAGGTAGATCATCCCGTCTTCGGTCTCGCCCAGTCGAAGAATGCGGCAGACATTCAGGTGGTCCAGCCGCATGGCCAGGCCCGCCTCCCGCCGAAGGCGCTCTACCGAATTCTGGTCGGTGCTCAGCTTGGGTGTCAGGACCTTGATCGCGACCGTCTCCCCGGTGCCCACCTCCTTGGCGAGGTAGACGTAGGACATTCCGCCCTCGCCCAGCCGCTTGGTGATCTGATACCGCTGGTCGAGCATGGTGTTGGCCAGGCTGCCGGCGCGATCGCCGGAGCGCGGTCCCGCGGCCCGGCGCACCTGGGTGCGGGTCTCCACCGAGGAGTGCGACGGGCCCTCGGCCGGGGGCGGCTTGGCCCCGCCGACCTCGACGAGCGGGGTGCCGTCCTGGGAGCAGAACCGCGCCGGATCGGCGTAGACTTTCCCGCACCGGGGACAGCGTCGGCTGCTCAATCGCGAAACCGGTTACGGCCATCCAGCTTGGCCTTGTACAGGTTGGCGTCGGCCAGCTTGAGGAGGCCTTCGCCATCGGTGACCCGGTCGTCGGGGTAGGAGGCGATGCCGATGCTGATGGTGGCTCGCACGGGACGGTTGGCGTCGCCGAAGTCGTGGGTGGCCACCCGGCGCAGGATCCGTTCGGCGAAGATCCGGGCACCGCTACTCGCGGTCTCCGGCAGCAGAATCACGAATTCCTCGCCCCCGTAGCGGGCCACGATGTCCACGGCGCGTTGTTCCCTGCGGAAGATCCCGGCCAGCTGCCGCAGCACATTGTCTCCCACCAGGTGGCCGAAGGTGTCGTTGATCCGCTTGAAGTTGTCGATGTCGATCATGAGGCAGGTCAGGAACGTGGCGTAGCGGTTGGCCCGCTCGATTTCCTGCTGCAGCTTCTCGGTCAGGGCCCTGCGATTGAACGTCTCGGTGAGCGGGTCGGTCTCCGCCAGCTGACGCATCTGCTCCTGCCCCAACACCGCGTTCTCGAGATCGTAGGCCTTTTCCAGCGCGGCGACCGCGGCGTGAATCACCTGCTCGGCGAAGTCCACGTCCTGCCGGTTGAGCGGCGGGTCCTCGGCCGTGGTCCGAATGAAGAAGATGCCGGCCGGCTGATCCCGGAGCGTGAAGGGGAGCGCGATCACCGAGCGGGTGGGCACCATCCGCCCCTCGGCCTCCCACTCGGCGCGGGCGTCCTGGAACAGTGGGTCGGTGAGCACGTCCTGCACCAGCACCACCTGCCGGGTTTCCAGGGCGCGCACCACCTCGGGGTAACGCCGCATGTCCACCCGCAGATTCCGAAGCATCGGGTTTTCGTAGGCCGCCACCACCACGCCATGCTCGTCGCCGGGGTTGGCAATGATGAGCGAGCACTTGGAGATCCGGAGCCCCCGAGCCACTCGTCGCACCAGAATGTGATAGATCTCGTCCGGCTTGAGCGAGGCGGTGACCTCCTGGAGGATGTCCACCATCTCGCTCCGGGAGCGGGCCTCGGCGCGGGCCTGATTCAGCTCCCGGCCCACGCGGAGATGCGCCTTGACCCGGGCCAGCAGCTCTCGCACGCGGAACGGCTTGGAGATGAAGTCGGCGGCGCCCAGGCCAAGGGAGCGGACCGTCGCTTCCTCAGGGGGCATCGAGGAGATCATGAGCACCGGCAGGTCCTTGTGCTTGGGATCGGCCTTGAGCCGCTCCAGCAGCTGGAGGCCGTCGATCCGGGGCATCATGATGTCGAGAAGAAGAAGGTCGAACTGGTCGGTGGCGAGGTGCTCGAAGAGATGTTCGCCGGTGGGAACGCTCACCACTTCGTACCCGTTCTCCTTGAGAATCCAGGAAAGGGTCCGGGTCAGGGCCTGGTCGTCGTCGGCGACCAGGATCTTGGGGGCGAGGCTCATTCAGCGCACCAGGCTCTCGAAGAGTCCAGGGTCCACGTTCCCCCCGCTCACCACGGCCACGGTCGGGGAGGTCGGCCGGACCCGGCCGGCGAGCAGGGCCGCCGTGGTGGCCGCGCCTGACGGTTCGACGCGAAGCCCGGCTTCCTCATGCAGGAAGCGCACGGCACCTGCCAGCTCCTCGTCGGTCACCGCTACCGCCTCCCGGACCACCCCGCGCATCTGGATGAACGGCAACTGCCCTACGGAGAGCGGCAAGAGCCCATCGGCCAGGCTGGCGGTCTCCTGCAGGCGAACCGGATGGCCCGCCGCCAGCGCTGCGCTGAGCTTTGCGGCCCCGGTTGGCTCCACGCCGATGACCCGCACCTCCGGTCTCAACAGGGCGACCGCGCGGGCGATGCCTCCGATGAGCCCGCCCCCACCCACCGGCACCAGAATGGTCCCGACCTGGGGCCACTCCTCCAGGATCTCCAGGCCGCAAGTGGCCTGGCCCGCGATGACGTCGGGGTTCTCGTAGGGCGGGATGGGGACCAGCCCCTCCGCCTCGGCCAGGGCAGCAGCTCTGGCCTCCCGCTCCGCGGGAACCGGAACGAAGACGACCTCACCACCGTACCGGCGCACGCCTTCGACCTTCACCCGAGCCGCGCTGGCCGGCATGACGATGACGGCCCGCATGCCCAACTGCCGCGCCGCGTAGGCCACGGCCTGCCCATGATTGCCGCTGGAGTGGGTCACCACGCCGCGGGCCCGTTCCGCCGGTTCCAGCCGCGCGATGGCGTTGTAGGCCCCACGAATCTTGAAGGCGCCGATGGGCTGCAGATGCTCGGCCTTCAGGCGGACCGGCACCCCGACCTGGTGGCTCAGGCTCGGCACCTCGACCAGCGGGGTGGCCACCGCGACGCCGCGCAGGCGCCGGGCCGCGTCCCGAATGGCCTCGAGCGGCACGGTCGCGCCGGTCACGGCATGCCGCGCGTCTCGCTAGGGATTGGGCGCGAAGCTACAGGCGCCTTCCGGCTTTGGCAAGCAGATTTCACTCCTCCGCAGCCGTGGGCGTGGGCTCGATATCAGAGGCTTCCTCCGGCCCACCCTCGTCCTCGTTCACCACCCGCGCCACGTCCACCACGGTGTCGCCTGAGTCGAGGTTCATCACCCGCACTCCCTGCGTATTGCGACCGATCACCCGGATGCCGTCGACCGGCAACCGGATGATGACCCCATGGCGGGTAATCATCATGAGCTCGTCGGCCGGCTGCACTTCCTTGAGCGCCACCATGACGCCGGTCTTATCGGTCTTCTTGAGGGTAATGATCCCCTTCCCACCCCGCCGCTGCACCCGGTAATCGGACAGCTCGGACCGCTTGCCATAGCCCTTCTCGCTCACCACCAGCAGCGTCGCGTCCCGGCGCACCACCACCATCCCGATGACTTGGTCTCCCTTCTCCAGCTCGATGCCCTTCACGCCGGTGGCCACCCGGCCCATCTCCCGAACATCGCCCTGCTGGAACCGGATGCTCATGCCGTCGGCGGTGGCGAGGATGATGTCGCTGTTGGAATCGCAGACCTGGACGTCGATCAGCTCGTCACCCTTCTCGATGTTGATCGCGTTGATCCCGTTCGAGCGGACGTTGCCGTAGGCGGAGAGCACCGTCTTCTTCACGGTCCCCAGGCGGGTCGCGAAGATCAGCCACCGGTCGTCCGCAAACTCCCGGACCGCCACGGTAGCCGCCACCGCTTCATCCGGCTTGATCGCGATGCAGTTCACGACCGGCTTCCCGCGACTGGCCCGCCCGCCCTGCGGGATCTCGTGTACCTTGAGCCAGTACACCTGCCCGGTGTTGGTGAAGAACATCAGGTAGTCGTGGGTGCTCGCGATGAAGAGATGCTCGACCCAGTCGTCCTCCTTGGTCCCCATCCCGTTCAGGCCGCGGCCGCCCCGCCGCTGGCGCCGGTAGGTGGACACCGCGATCCGCTTGATGTAACCGGTGTGGGAGATGGTGATGACCATGTCCTCTTCGGCGATGAGATCCTCCACCGAGAAGGTGCTCTGGTCGGCCACGATCTCGGTCCGGCGCTCGTCGCCGAACCGCTCCGCGATTTCCGCCATCTCCTCCTTGAGGATCGCCAGCCGCTTGGGCTTGGAGGCCAAGATCGTCTTGAGCGCCTTGATCGTGCTGAGCACCTCCTTGAGCTCGGCGTCCAGCTTTTCGATCTCGAGTCCGGTGAGCCGGGCCAGGCGCATGTTGAGGATCGCCTCGCTCTGCTTCTCCGAAAGCTTGAAGCGCTTGCGGAGCCGGGCATCGGCGTCCGGCACGTCCTTCGACTTCTTGATGATCTCGACCACTTCGTCGATATGGTCCACCGCGATCTTCAGGCCCTCGAGGATGTGCTCCCGGGCCTGCGCCGCGTCGAGGTCGAACTGGGTGCGCCGGACCACTATCTCGTGCCGGTGGTCGATCCAATGGCGCAGGAGCTCCTTCAGGTTCATCACCTTCGGCACGCCCTTGTCGAGCGCCAGCATGATCACGCCGAAGGTGGACTGCATGGCGGTGTGCTTGTAGAGCTGGTTCAGGACCACGTTGGGCAGGCAGTCCCGCTTGAGCTCCACCACGATCCGCATGCCGTCCTTGTCGGACTCGTCCCGGACCCCGGTGATCCCCTCGATCTTCTTGGCCATTGCCAACTCGGCGATCGTCGCCACCAGGTTCTCCTTGTTGACCTGGTAGGGAATCTCGGTCACCACGATCTGGGACTTGCCGCTCGATTCCCGCTCCTCGATCAGGGCGCGGGCCCGCATCACCACTCGGCCCTTGCCGTGCTCGTAGGCTTCCTGCAGACCGTCCCGCCCGTAGATGTAGGCGCCGGTGGGGAAGTCGGGTCCCTGGATGTGCTTGCGGAGGTCCGCGATGGTCGCGTCCGGATCATCAATCAGGACCTCGACCGCCTTGGCGACCTCTTTCAGGTTGTGAGGCGGAATGTTGGTGGCCATGCCCACCGCAATCCCGCTCGATCCGTTGACCAGGAGATTGGGGATCTTGGCCGGGAGCACGGTGGGCTCCCGCAACCGGTCGTCGAAGTTGGCCTGGAAGTCCACCGTGTTCTTCTCGATGTCTTCCAGCATCGCCATCGCGACGCTGGTGAGGCGGGCCTCGGTGTAGCGGTACGCTGCCGGCGGATCGCCGTCGACCGAGCCGAAATTCCCTTGGCCGTCTATCAACGGATAGCGCAGGGAGAAATCCTGGACCATGCGCACCAGCGCATCGTAGACCGAGCTATCCCCGTGCGGGTGATACTTGCCGAGCACGTCGCCCACGACGGTCGCGGCCTTCTTGTACGGGCGGCCGGGAGTCAGACCCAACTCGTTCATCGCGTAAAGAATCCGCCGGTGCACTGGCTTGAGTCCGTCTCGCGCGTCGGGCAAGGCGCGGGAGACGATCACGCTCATCGAGTAGTTGATGAACGACTGCTGCATTTCCTCTTCGATGAGCCGCGGGAGGATCCGTTCGCGCGAATTGGGTGCCGTCATGCTGAGCCTGGTGGGGGTGACAACATTGGTGCTGCAGAACGTAGAAGTATAGCCGGGTCGCCCCCGGCGCGGCAAGCCAGGGGACGACCTCTAACTTGTTGACCTGAAACGTGTTGCGGGAGGCGCTCGGGGCCGGCTCCGGCGCTCAGGAAACCGGAGACTGAGACCCCGTAAATCGGGCTCCTGATTCCCCCTATTGGAGGCGGACTAGGTGATTCAGGGCCGGGGGCTGGCGATCAATGCGAGGGGCACGCGCCGGAGTCCGCGCCAGGCTTGACGGGCACCGGTGGAGTCGCGCAGAGCGAGCTGGGCCGATACGCCGCCGTCCAGAGCAACCGCCCAGCGACAGCCCAGGGCGCCCATCAGCGCGGACATTTCAGGGATGGTGAGACCGAAGGGCACCCCTCCGAGGGCTGGCCCCAGCGCATCGAAGCGCGTCAGGGCTACCACCAATCGCCCGTCCGCCAGCGCGCCCAAGGCCAGGCGAGCGTCTCGATGGCCGAGGTCGATGTCCGGGCTACCCTCGAGGAGAATCCTGGGCACTCGCCCGTCTCCCTCCAGCAAGAGCGGGTAGGACTGAAACGCCTCGACGACTTGCGACGGATGCTCGGGCCGGCCGGTGGCCCGGCGTCGAGCCACCTCGAGATCGTCACCCAGGTGGACACTCCCATCGGCCTCGATGATGACTGCCGCGGCGAGAGGCCCTCGACCCGGGGCCCGGTACTCGACGCCCTCGTGGACCACCCAGCCCCAGACGGCGCCCCCGGCGAACTGGCCGGCGTTGAGACTGAGCACCGCGTCGTCCGGAGATTCATCGACGCTCCAGACCGCGAGCGACCCCCCGGGAGCCACTCCGTTGGCGAGACGCAGCTTGACCTGACGGGGATCGATCCGGACAATGACCGTTCGGGTCCGCCAGGCCTCGCCGCTGCCGGACAGCTCCAGCTCCGCCCACTCCACGCCGGCTGCCCCGCGACGCCAGCGCAGCGCTTCCGTGACGGCGGGGTCGGGGCCTGACCATTGGGCGGGGGCCTGATCAGCGCGCCACCAGGTGACCCAGCCCGATTCGGTCCGGACGCCGAGGCTTCCCGCCGGGTGGTCAACCCAGCCGGCGGCCAGCCCCAACGCCAGAACTTGCAGCACTTTCATCGGGTCACTTGGGCATCAGCGGCTGACACTTGTTGGTGGCGGCCAACATGCCGTCATTCGCCTTGGCGGAGATTTCCGCCACCTTCTGGTAATCGCCGGTCTTCTGGGCCGCATCGATCTCGGCCTGATGTGCCGCGATGTAGTCCTGGGACGGCTTCATTTCGGTCTGGGTACACAAACTGTACGCCGCCATCGGGTCGTTACCGACCACCACCGGCTTGGTGGCCCTGCCGCTCTTCTCGGCCGTGGCCACGGAATCCGTTTTGTAGCCGATGCCCAGCCCCTTGGCCAGCTCCACCCGCTTGGCCCGTACTGCGGCCAGCTCGTCGGCGGAGACCCCCGTGGACCGACCGACATGGACATCGGCCGGCTTGAGGTTGGGATTCTCGTTGACGGCATAGGCGATTGGCGGGACCACATCGGTCACGCCGGCCCAATCGCACGACTCGAAGTTCCCGGCTTTCCGCATCGCGGTGTCGATCCGATCGTTGGCCGCCTTTTGATCGTCCCAGGAGAGCTCCGGCAACTTGGTATCGCTGGGTTTCACGCTGTTCTCGATCTCGACCACCGTCTTGTAGGCATTGACATCGGTCTTGGCCTTCTTGAACGCTTCCTGCTCGCGCACGTAGTCGGGGCCGACGCCAGCTTGGAAGTCGTTCCACCGACGCTTCTCGTCCTGTTGCTTGAACACCGCGGCGTAGTAGCGGCCGATCGCCGAGTTCTCCTTGGAAATGGAGCGGATCTCCGCGTCCCGAGCGTCCAACGACTTGAGGTAGCGGGAGACCACGTCGTTGGAGATCACGACGGTGGAGATGTCGCAGCTGGGCTTGGCCGCTGTCGTCTGCTGGTCCTTGTGCTCACCGGGCACAGAGACCTTCGGCGGCTTGATCTTGGGGATCTGGGCACCGGCCGCGACGGGGAGGCAACAACAGAGTACCAGAGGGGCGAAGAGACGAGAACGCATGGCAGGCTCCGTGGTTCCGAACGGAAAGGAGTGGGGCAGCTCGACCGAGCCCCCCGCGGCGGCAAGTAAAATACCGGTCGAAGGGGCCGGAGGTTAGGGCGGCTGGCCCGCCCCGGCCTCCCCTTCCGGGCGCCCGGCCGGCGGCTTCTTCTCTCGCCAGAGCAGGAGATCGAACGGCACCCGGACCATGATGCGGTAGGAGTATTCCCAGTAGGTGTTATCGATGGCGATGCTCTTACGGTGGTCGATCTGGTTGAACCGGAGCTCGAAATCGGCGCTGATCCCGGACTTGGCCACCAGGTGCTTGAGCACCCCCATCTCGAAATAGAAGCGATCCGCCTTATACGTGGTGTCCCGGCCAATCGAGTTGTAGTTAGCGTCCCCCTCGTTGGCGAGGTACTGATCTCCCCACCACCAGATGCCGTAGATGTCGAACCCCGCGGGCCTGATCCCGGTCTGCAGATAGGTCCCATGCCCATTGCCCGGGGGCAGAACGCTATCCGGAATGGACAAGCTGGCGTTACCGGAGCTCCAGAACTTGTAGCCCCAGAGATATGCGCTCTGCACCACCGGCACCGGAAACTGCAGCCGGAGACCGAGGCCATTGGCGTAGTTGTTTCGCACCGGCCCGACGTCATAGAGCTGGCCGCCGCGGTGAAGTCCGTGGGCCTGCCAGTCCAGATGGGCCCAGGAAACCGGCTTGGCGGTGAGCAGCCACCCATAGTCGAAGACCTCGCGGCTGCTGGGTGTGTTGAGGACCTGCCAATTGATGTAGATCTCCCCGTCGAAGTGCTTCCGCCGGGTGATCCACTGGCCGCCGTACTCCACCGGTCGAGTGATGTCGAGCTGCAGGACCTCGAGGGGGGCCAGGTACCCGTGCCGGCGCACCGTCTCCAGCGTGCCCAGGACGCCCAGATCGTGATCGGTCGTAAACCGGTAGGAGACCACCGGGAGAATCTGGGTGGCGAATTGATCGTCTCCACTCCGGTGGTCGAAGAAGACCCCGGCCCGTACGGTCGAGCGGCGCGTCACCCCGAAATCGAGCCAGGACCAGAAATTCCCCCCGAGCAGGGTTTCACCCGCCCGATAGGGATTGAAGAACTCGGTGTTGTCCGCGTAGAGAGTGAACTGGGTCCGCCAGGTGAGGCTGCGGGTGCTATCCTGGGCCGCGAGGGGCGCGGCCAGGAGAGGGACCAGCAGGGTCGAATAGAGGAAGGCGCGCAGGCTCAGGTGGCGGTCCGGAGTCGGGTCCGGGCAAACTTAACCGGCCCCCTCCTACACACCAGGCGCGGCGCGCGCGTCAGGCGTGGCTTCGGCGCAGGCTGGGGCACCCCACCAAGCTCGCAGATCCGCCGTTGGCACCGGGGCCGGAGCGAACCAAGTACACGGCGCCTTGGCCGGGACCGACTGGGGCGACCCCGATCGGATGGAGGACCCGGCCGATCACCCGGTCGTGCTCGTCCCTCAGTTCCAAGCCATCCTCATCGCGAAGACTGATCGATACCGTCATGATGCCCACCTGGTCTGGGGTTGCCTCGTCCTGCGCAGCATATTGATGCCACTTACCGCCAAAAGGTTGCCTCCCATCTCCGCGCAACCCTTTCCCCGACCCCTGTGTCTAGGGTTGCGGACGTAACAGTTACCCTGCGCTCCGGAGCCCGGTGGACGACCGAGAGCTGATCGCCCGAGTTCTGGCCGGCGACCCCGCCGCGGAGCGCGCCTTGTACGAGGCGCACGTGGACCGGGTCTATCGATTGGCATTTCGAATGGCGGGAGATAGCCACCTGGCCGAGGACTTCACTCAGGAGGCCTTTGTTCGGGCCTTCTCCAAGTTGGGCGACTTTCGGGGTGAGTCGGCCTTCTCGACCTGGTTGAGCGCCGTAGCGACATCGGTAGTTCTCAACGGCCTGCGGAAGCTCAAGCGGTTCAGGCAGCGGGAAACCGACCTGGAACTGGGCGAGGGCGTGCGGTCAGGCGGGCGGAGGGCGGAGCCGGACCTCAAGCGCCGGCTCCGGGAAGCGATCGATGCCCTGCCGGATCGTTACCGCGCCGTCTTCGTGATGCACGATGTCGAGGGCTACACCCACGAGGAGATCGCCGTCTCGCTCGGGGTAGAGGTCGGCACCTCGAAAGCGCAGTTGTCCAGAGCCCGGGGCCGGCTTCGTGTGGCCCTGGCCGAGTTCGCGGGAGAGTGGATCCAGTGACCGACGACCGATTCGAGGAGTTTCTCAAGGGGGCGGCTGCCGACTACCATCGGCCGCCCGAGACCCCGCGCGAGGAAATCTGGGCCCGCGTGCAAGAGGCCCGCCGGGCCAACCAGGCGGACCGCTTCACCATTCGTCCCGCCGGTCGCCCACCCATCCGCTGGCTCGCGTGGCCCGCCGCCATCGCGGCGCTGCTGCTCCTCGGTATCGGGATCGGCCGGCTCTCGGTCAGGCACAGCAATCGAGGCACCGGAGAAGACCTGGCCGCGGTCCGGCAGACCTCCGACCTGGCCCTGACTCTGGCGGCGACTCAGCACCTCAGCCGCACCGAAGCCTTCCTGACCGGCTTCCGCCGCGAGGCGGCCACCGAGCAGGCTTCGGCTCAATTCTCGGCGACGGCGGGCGACCTGCTCATGAACACGCGCTTGTTGCTCGACTCGCCCCAGCTGACCGATCCCAGCATGCGACTCCTGTTGGAGGACCTGGAGCTGATTCTGGCCCAGATCAATCAACTCGCTGCGGAGGGACCGAGCGCCAGACCGGGTTTCATCACTGAAGGTCTGAACCAGCGTGGGCTGCTACCCCGGTTGCGGTCGGCGATTCCGTCCGGAACCGGGCCCGGCCCGGTGGAGGGGAAAAGCTGATGTCTCGATTCGTGTGGTTGATGGGGATCGCCGCCATGTCGGCGGCGCTGGTAGCGACCAGCCAGGCCCAGGTGGAGTTGTCCGTCGGGGGCCGGGCCACGGTGCACACCACAGATCCTCCCGCTCCTTGGGCCCAGAAGGATCCCGCCGACAGCCTGTACCGCGCGGCTCGCGAGGCACTCAACAAGAACAACTACCGGCGCTCGGCCGATCTGTTCGGCCAGATCGTCAAGCGCTATCCCAAGTCGGTCTATGCCGGAGATGCGCTCTACTGGCAGGCGTTCGCGCTCTATCGCGTGGGCGGTACCGAGGAGCTCAAGACCGCCATAAAGCTATTGGACACGCAACAGCGTTCGTATCCCAAGGCGGGCACCAGGGGTGATGCGGCCGCCCTCAACATCAGAATCCGCGGAGAGTTGGCGCGTCGCGGGGATCTCAACGCGGCCGAGGACATCACCCGCTCCGCGGGCGAGGCCGCCGTACCGCCGGCGCCCCCGGCGCCGCCCGCGCCTCCGGCACCACCCGCACCTCCGGCACCTCCAGCGCCACCAGCTCCCCCGGGACCCCGCTATCACGTCTCGAGCGACGACTGCGACGAGGAGGACGACACCCGCATCGCGGCGCTCAACGCCCTCTTGCAGATGGATTCCGAGCGGGCGATGCCGATTCTCAAGAAGGTCCTGGCCCGGCGGGACGACGCAGCCGTGTGCCTCCGGCGCAAGGCGGTGTTCCTCGTCTCCCAGAAGAAGACGGATGAGACCGAGAGCATCCTGCTCGACGCAGTGCGCTCCGATCCCGACGCCGAAGTCCGGGAGCAGGCAGTGTTCTGGCTCTCGCAGGTGGGCACCGAGCGGGCGGTGAGCGCCCTGGATTCGATTCTCCAGGCCTCCAAGGACGAGGAGATCCAGAAGAAAGCGCTCTTCGCCCTGTCCCAGACTCGGAGCCCCAAAGCCGCCCAGGCACTCCGGTCCTACGCCCAGCGGCCCGACGTGAGCGAGGACGTGCAGGAGGAAGCCGTGTTCTGGTTGGGACAGCAGGGCGGCCGGGAGAATGCGGAATTCCTGCGCGGGCTGTTCAAGCGGACCAAGAGCGATCAGGTCAAGGAGAAGATCCTCTTCTCACTCTCCCAGACCCGGGACCCGGACTCCAAGCGCTGGCTGCTCGACGTGGCCCAGGACGGGACCGAGACCATAGAGATGCGGAAGAAGGCCCTGTTCTGGGCCGGACAGAGTGGCGTGTCGATGGAGGAGCTGACCGCCCTCTACGGCCGTCTGAAGGAACCAGAGATGAAGGAACAGCTGATCTTCGTCTTCTCGCAACGGAACGAAAAGGCGGCGGTGGACAAGCTCATCGAGATCGCCAAGACCGATCCCGATAAAGAGATGCGCAAGAAGGCGTTGTTCTGGGTCTCGCAGTCTCACGATCCTCGGGTGGCGCAGCTGCTGCAGGATATCCTGGAGCAGTGATGGGGCGGCGACACTCGACGACGTGCGGAGGCCTGGTCCTCGCTTGCCTGATGGGGGCGATCCCCATGGGGGTCGAGGCCCAGAGCATCGCCGCCCGGGTGGCGGCGGCTCCCGATGGCGACGTGCGGATCAGCTTTGCCGCCCGCCCGGGCATCTGTGGCGACGGGCACTCTATGATCCGCAACGACCACCGCACCATGTGGATCTCCCGACGAGAGTTCTCGGTGGATGACGACCACGGCGACCCCTGCCCCTGTCAGGCGGGCCCCGTGCGCGTGATTCTCTCGGTGCGCGCCCACCAGGTCACCGAGGTACGGACCGCCGTCGGGGGCGATAGCGCGCCGGGACGGGCTACTACCGACCTGGGTCCGGTTTCCACCGCCAACGCGGTGCGCTACCTCCTCGATCTGGCCGAATTCAATCGAGCGGCCGGATCCGAGGCGGTCTTCCCGGTGGTGCTGGCCGACAGCGTCACCGTCTGGCCCGACCTGCTCCGGCTCGCCAGGAAACCAGACTTGGCCCGCGACACTCGCAACCAGGCGATCTTCTGGCTCGGCCAAGCGGCCGGGACGGCGGCCACGCGGGGCCTGGATTCGCTGGCCACCGACCCCAAGGGCGACCGCGAGATCCGCCAGGCGGCGGTCTTCGCTCTCTCGCAGCGCCCGCAAAGCGAAGGGGTACCCATCCTGATTCGTCTCGCACGCACCGACCGGGATCCCCAGATCCGACGTGACGCATTGTTCTGGTTGGGGCAATCGAACGATCCGCGGGCCCTGGACCTGTTCGAGGAGCTGCTGGTCCGCCGGTAAGTCGAAGGAAGGGAGCTGAGGCCGTGGCGCCTCCCTCCCTGCGGTTCCCGCCTGACGTCCCCGCCGCTCCAGGTTATCATTCGTCCCCCCATGAGCTGGTTTGGTCGAGCCGCCCTGGTGGCGGTCCCGCTCGCGTTGGCCTGCGGCCGGCCTCGGCCCACGGTTCCTCCAGTGGACCTGAGACCGACCGGCGATACTATCTCCACTCCGTACACGGAGATTCCCGAGGCGGCGTGGCTTTCCGACGACCGGTGGCTGGCCGTCGCCCCAGGCGAAGGAGTGCTGCTGCTGGTCGATTTCGGAACCCGGCGCGCAACGGAGTTGCCGCGCGGAACCGGCAAGGCCGCAACCTATCGCCAACCGTACGGGGTGTTTCGGGCCGGAGACTCGTTGGTGGTGGACGATTGGGGCCTGGGGCGCGCGACGATCCTGTCCCTGAGCCTCAAGCCGGTAGGTGCGATTCCGCAGCGGGCGGGGCTTCGAGGGGTGCAGCCCCGAGGTCGGGACGCACAGGGGTGGTTCTACCTCGAGCTGGGTCCCCTGCCCGGACCCGATGGAAGCGGCAACCGCGATTCGGCCGCCGTACTCCGCGCGAGTCCCGATCTGTCGCGGATCGATACCGTGACCCGGCTGGCGCCCCTGGAATTGGCCCAGGTCAGTGGGGATGCCGGGCCTCGTTACGAGCGACGGGTGTTGAGCGGCACCGATCGCTGGGGCGTGTTGTCGGATGGCACCGTCTGGGTGGCACGGGTGTACCAGAACCGGGTGGATTGGATCGCGCGGACGGGAACCGTCACCAAGGGAGCGCTGCTGC
Organism: uncultured Gemmatimonadales bacterium; assembly: GCA_963704015.1. Classification (GTDB taxonomy): domain Bacteria; phylum Gemmatimonadota; class Gemmatimonadetes; order Gemmatimonadales; family GWC2-71-9; genus DATIWD01. The sequence goes on along the minus strand of CAVPGI010000002.1, from coordinate 90,494 downwards.
CCGACCGAGCGCTCACCGTCACCGACGCGGACCGCGAAGTGTTCCTGAGCCGGTTTCCACCGGAGCTTCGGGGCCCGGCCGAGAAGATGCCCTTCGCGTTGGTCAAGCCGCCGTTCGAGTCGGCCCGGGCCGCTCCCGATGAAAAGGTCTGGCTGGAAAAGAGCCGGGCCATCGGGGATTCGGTGCGGAGCTACCACGTCGTGGATCGAACCGGCCGGTTATCCCGGGTCCTGCGCCATCCGGGGCTGGGGCACGTGATTGCTGTGAGCGCCAGCGTGGCCATCGTCGCGGAGCCGTTCGAAAACGGGGTCCGGTTGCTGCGATATCAGATTCCGCCATGATGAACGGCGGCGATACGGTGATGAAGCTTTCGAGGAGGTTGGAGATGAAGCGGTTCGGCACGTTGAGGACGCTGGTTCTCGTCGCGTTGGCGGCCTGTGGTCATGGGGACCAGGAGGCCCGGGTGGTGCTGACTACCCCCGACGCCGTCCTGCCCCTGAGTTTTGGGCAGGTGAGCAACGTGGTCGAGCTGCGAGACGGGCGCCTGGCCCTGGGCGATCTCCGGGACCGCCGGTTCCTGCTGGTGGACTTCAGCGGCCGGGTCGACACGGTCGGCGTACAGAGCGACTCGCTCCGTCGAGGCGATCCCGCGCCCGGCAAGTACAAATTGCCCGGCCACGTGCTGCGGTTCCGGGGAGACACCCTGGGCCTGGTCGACTACGCGGTGGAGCGAACCAGCCTCTGGAGCGAACAGGGGAAGTTCTTGACCGTGCTCCGGACCTGGCCGCTGGGGGGCACCAATCCGCCGCTCAACTACGACACCATGGGGTATGCCTACAAGGCGGACTACCGCTCGATTCTGGGCGGGATCGAGCCGGGTCGCGCGTACGCGGTGGACAGCGCTCCCGTGTTGCGCTACGCGCGCGAGGACTCCTCGGCAGACACGGTCGCGCGCCTGCGGATCCCACAGATCGGCCAGGGGAAGTTCGGAGAGGAGATCAAGCAGGTCGCGGTGATCTTCTCGCCCAACGACCTCTTCGGCGTCACGCCGGACGGCTCGCTCTGGGTGGCTCGGGCCACGACCAACAGCCTGGACTGGCGCGCTCCCAACGGGACCTGGACGCACGGCGAGCCCTCGCCGTACGAGAAGATCAGGGTCACGAAGGAAGACAAGGATCGCTTCATGGACGCCGCGCACCGCAGCGGACTGCCCACCGCGCTCGATATCCGGTATCCGTTCGCCGATTTCAAGCCGCCGTTCGCCATGGCGGTGGGTGGCGGTGACCACGAGGTCTGGCTGCAGCGAACCCGATTGGTGGACGATACGATCCCGGTGTATGACGTGATGGGGGGAGATGGGAAGCGGGTCCGGGTGGTGGAGCTGCCGGTCGGAGCGTCGCTCGCCGGCTTCGGGGAGAAGGGTGCGATCTACCTGGCGCTCCGTTCGGGAGATGGAAGGCAGCAGGTGGCGCGGTTCCACCTGCGCTGAGGCGAGGAATCAGTCGAGCATCGGCGGCTCGCCCGCGGGAGGCTCCTTCGCCTTGGGCTCCGCCTGTCCCTTCTTCCGTCCCTCCTCGTACCACCGGCGGGTGATCTCGCCGGCCAGGTCACGATTCCCCAAGCCGAAGGCCAAGCCGGCCGCGAGGGCGACGGCGCCCAGGATCAGCGTGAAGGCCGCCGTCACGATCTCCTCCGCGACACCCATCTGCTGAAGCGCCATGAAGACGGAGATCAGGACCACGGCGCCCTTGGCGATCTTGGCCAGGGTGGGGACTCCGCCCACACTTCCGGCGGAGGCCACGATCAGGCCACGCACGAACTCTCCGACGATGATGCCGAGGATGACGATTACGATCCCGGCGATCAGAGTCGGGATGAAGGCCAGCATCACGCCGAACATGCGGTTGATGTTCTCCAGCCCGAGGGCGGAGCTCGCCAGCAGGATCACCACCAGCATGGTGAGCCAGAACATCAGCTTCCCGACCGCGTGGATCGGATCCAGCTGGGATTGGGCCCGCCCCACCGCCTCGCTCAGGCCGCCCGCTTCCGCCATCCGGTTGAAGTCCATCCGCTTCAGGAGGCCATCGACCCACCGTTCCAGCTGGCGGGCCAGCAGATAGCCCGCCAGAAGAATGGCGATCGCGGCGACGAGGGCCGGCAGCACGGCTCCCAGCTCCGCGGCGCCATCGACCAGACGATCCCATAGCTCAGTCACGGCTCACCTCGATCACGATCTTGCCCAGTTGGGCCCCTTCCTTCAGGCGGTCGAAGGCCGCGCGGCCTTCGGCCAGCGGGAAGACGCGGTCCACTTTGGGCCAGAGCTTTCCCATGGCCGCCACCCGAACGATCTCCTGATACTCCTCGTGCCCGCCCATGGTGGACCCGAGGATCGACCACTGATACCAGAACAACTTGCGCACATCGGTGACGCACATGGGGCCGGTGGTGGCCCCGCAGGTGACCAACCGGCCGCCTCGGCCCAGACACCTCAGCGAATCGGTCCAGGTCTGCTCGCCCACGTTGTCGACCACGACGTCGGCCCCGCGGCCGCCGGTGAGGCGACGAACCTCCTGGGGCACGTTGCTGGTGCCGTGATTGAGGCCGGTGTCCGCTCCCAGCGCGGCGGCCGAGGCCAGCTTGGTGTCGGAGGAGCTGGTAACGATGGCCCGAGCTCCCAGCAGCTTGGCAATCTGGAGCGCAGCCAGGGAGACGCCACCCCCGATGCCCCAGATCACGACCGTCTCACCCGCATGAAGCGCCGCTCGGTGGACCAGCATCCGCCAGGCGGTCAGGGTGGCGAGAGAAAAGGCGGCCGCCTGGTCCCACGGCATCTCGGGGGGAACCGCCGCCAGATTCCGGGCCGGCACCAGGATCAGCTCGGCCGCGGCACCGGGGACATGCTCGCCCAGCATGGCGAAGGTGCGACACAGCGAGTGATCCCCTCTCAGGCAGTATTCGCAGGAGTAGCACGAGAGCCCGGGGTTCACCATGACACGCTGGCCCGCTTTGAACCCCACCACACCGGACCCGACCGCTTCCACCACGCCGCTGGCATCCGAGCAGACGATGTGCGGGAACTTGAGCGTGGTTCCCGGGAGGCCGTCCACCACGAAGAGGTCGAGCCGGTTCAGGGCCACGGCCCGCACCTTGACCAGCACCTGATCGGATTGGGGTTGCGGCGGCGGGGGGACGTCCTGAACCTGCAGGGCGTCGAGGCTGCCGACAGCAGTCAGCGTGAGCGCCCTCAAAACTCCACGCTCGCGATACGCTCTCCCGGTTGCAGGGGCACCAGGACCGGGGAGCCGCCGGCGATGGGCTGGAGGAAGAGGGAGAATTCGATGGCTCCGGTGCTCTTGTCGGTCACCCGTGAGACGACGTAGGCCAGCGACTCGCCATCCCGGGAGACCCCCAGGGTGGTGATCATGAATTCGCTGGTCACGATCGGGGTGGTCGTGCGGGCGCCCTGGGCCATGCGCACGATCTGGTAATGGGGATTCCCCTCCTTACGCTCCACGAGAAAGACCAGGTCTCCATTGGGGAGAAAATGCGGGAAGGTCTCGTTGCGATCCTTGGTCTGCGTGAGGTTGGTCTGGGCGCCGCCGGCGAGATCGCCGAGGTAGATCTCGTCGTTGCCGTCGCGGCGCGAGGTGAAGGCCACCTTGGCGCCATCGGGGGAAATGGTCGGGTCCCAGTTGCCGCCCGGGGAGCTGGTCAAGGGCCGGACCTGGCTGCCGTCGGCGTTCATGACGTAGAGCTGGTTGATCTTGGACCTGAGCGAGCCGAAGACCAGCTGCTTGGCGTCCGGCGTCCAGGCGACTCCGTTGTCGGGCCCCGGCTCGGTGGTCAGGCGATGGATGTCCTGGCCGTTGGCGTCGGCGACATAGATGTCGAGATTGCCGGCCTCACCCCGCTCGGAGCTGAACGCGATCCGCTGGCGGTCCGGAGAGAACACGCCCTGCATGTTGGTGGCCCCATCGACGATCAGCGGATGCCAATCGGCGGGAGCGGTCTTGAGCAGGTGGTACAGGCCGAGCCGCCCGGTCCGGCGGGTGGAACTGACCAGGAGGTCGCCCACGACGAAGACTTGGGCCGCGGCGGCCTTCCCGCCGGGAATGGTGGCAGTGACGTTGGCCGCGCCCAATCCGACCGCCTGCACGGTCCCGTCTTCGGCGACCGTGGCCACGGTGGCCGCGCTGGTGGTCCATTTCACGTCGCTGGCCGGGCCGATCGAGCGGCCCGCGCTGTCGAAGAGTGTCGCCGTGATCTTGCTCTTGCCGCCCGGGCTCAATGACAACCGCGCAGGGCTGAGGCCGACGGCGCCGGACACCACGCGGATGGCCCAGCCCACCGGCTTGAAGCCTTTCACGACGAAACTGAGCGTCGTAGTGCCCACCTGCTCGGCCCGGAGCGTGAGGGTAGCAGGGTCGAAGCTCACCACCGCGGTATCGCCCACGTTCCAGTCGTACACCACGTCGGCGACCGGGGTCGAGTCGGCGCCCTCGGCCCGGACCGTGAAGATCTTTGTCGCCAGTAACGGCACCTGCACCGGCACCCCGGGATCCGGCGTCAGAAAGAAGGTGGAGATGGGCCGATGGACGACGACCGGCAGGTGTCGCTCCTGGAGAAACCCGCTGACCACGATCTCGGTCTTACCGGGAGCCACCGCCTGAGCGACGCCATTGGGACCGATTCGAACGATGTCGGGGTCGTTGGATTTCCACTGCAGGTCGGTGCTCCGGAGCTCCCGGTTCTGCTGGGTGGGCACCACCACGTGCAGGGTCTCCGAACGCTCGGGCGAGAGCACCAGCTGATTGATGGTGAACGCGTATTCGGTCAGGGCCACCACCACAGGCACGGTGGCGGTGGCACCACCGGGCGCCGTGGCCGCCAGCACACCCTGGCCCGGGGAAACCCCGGCCACCATCCCGGTGCTGTCCACCAATCCGGCCACGTCGGGGAGCAGGGATTTCCAAGTGACCTTGACGGGACCCAACGAGGTGCCGTCCGCGGTGGCCCCCCGCGCCACGACCCGGAGGTTCTCCGCCGGCAGCAGATAGATGGTGGACGGCACGATGGACAGGCTGGCCACCGGGGGCCCCCGGGGTGTGGCGGGGGCCGCCTCGGCGGGGGCAGGGCGTCGGGTAGAATCGGGGGCCGGCGCGGCGCCGGTCACGGTGACCCGCACGTTCTTGGACTTCCGGCCCGCCTGCACCACCACCTGGGCCACGCCCGGCGCCACGCCGGTCACCGTGCCGTTGGGTGCGACGCGAATCACGCCCTCGTCCGACGATCGATACTTGACCGCCAACACCACGTTTCCCTTATCGTCGAAGGCCTGCACGCTCAGGCCCGCCCGCTGACCCACCTTGAGCACCAGGGAATCCTGCTGGACCTCGAGCTCGACCACGTTCTGCTGTGCCGCGAGCCGGCTGGGTCCGGCCCAACCGAGGAGCACCAGGAGGCCTCCACCGACCACGCGAAGGCGACGTGCGACCGCGGCAGGCGTCGAACGGACAATGGGGCGGGAGAAACCACGGGAAAAAAGGCGCATGCGCGGGTGACTCACGGAAGTTGCCAGGCGACGCAGAAATGTCAATGAAATTCCCTGGGAATCGATTCCTTCCAGCTCCGCTCTCGCACCAGGCGATCGTCCCGGTAGATCCGGCGGGTCACCGTCACATGGAACGCCGCCGAATCGGAATGGACGTCGATGGAAGTCTTGAGCGTCACTCGCCCGCCCGGAAGCTGGATCCGGTGGCTCTCTTCACCGAGGAAACGGGAGTCGGCCGGATCGAGCTCGCTGGTCTGATACCACTCCCGCTCCCGGTTGTCGAACCGCCGGTTGCCGATGGTGAACCGATCACCGGTCGAGAGCTCCACCCCGGTGGTGTGCCCCAGCTGGTCGACGATCACCCGGCTCACGGTCGGCGGTGCTCCCGACAGGGTCCGTGCGTCGGGCCGGCTTTCCCGCGGCGCGGGATCGGGGAGCCGGGGCGGGGGCCCCGGATCTTCCGTCACCACCGGGAGCTCCAATCGCGTGGCGCCGGTCCCCAACCAGAGACTGGTCGTCATCGGAAAGGGCGTGGGCCAGATCATGGGGAACTGCGCGTTGGCGACGGCCAGCCGGATGCGGTGGCCGGGCTGGAAAGTCCAGGTGGTGAAATGGAGCGGAATCTCCAGGTCGTAGATTCGGCCGGGCTCGAGACGCTTCGGTGCGAGGGTGGATTCGCGCTGGGTGCCGTTGATCACGCCGCCGGTCACCAGGGACACCGGCCCATCGGGGCCGACGTCTTCCAGACGCGCCGTCCAATTAGCCAGTGGCGCTCCGGCAGAGACGCGGAGTCGCACCTTGGGGGTGCCGATCAGGACCAGCGGCTCACCGAGGGCTTCGCCGTCATACACCAGGCTCCCGGCGTCATCGGTCCGCATGTCCCCGGTCGGTTCGCCCCACCAATCGCCGGCCACGGTCCCGAAACCCGAGAGGTAGCGCAGGCTGTCGACACCGGCGGCACCGGAATCGGCCAGCAACCGGTGGCCGGGGGCCGGGAACCAGATGGCCGTCGTGGCGCCCGGCAGCGGCCATTGGCCTTGCCGCCAGGTGCCTGGGGTCATCGCCAGCGTGGCGTCCGGGGGATGGCCGGCCCGGACGAAGACGATGAATGGAGGCTCCTCGAGGAGGCCGGTATCCTGTTGGCGGAGCCAGTGGTTCCACCAGCGCACCGCTCGCTCCCGCCATTCGTAGTTCGGTCCCGGCGTGCCGTTGTCGGGCCAGGCGTGGTTCCAGGGGCCGATTTCCACCTTCACCGGCCCCTTGAGGTGTTCCAGCAGGCGAAGGGGCGTGTCCCGGTAGCCGTCCAGCAGGCCGCCGATCAGGTAGCAGGGGACGTTGATGGCGTCGTAGTCCGATCGTGGCGCGGACTGGCGCCAGAAGTCTCCATCCACCGGATGCTTCAGGTAGGTGAGTACCCAGGGATAGGCGTTGAACCGATCGCGGAAGTAGGCGGAGTCGAGGGGGTAGTCCGGGGTCCGCGGCAGCCCATTCTCGTGATCGATCTCCAGGGTGTACGGATCCAGGTGCAACCCACCGTCGATATACCGCACGTCGTCGTGGTAGAGATCGTCCGAGGCATGGAGCGCCAGGATGGCCCGCAGCTCCGGAGGCCGGCGCATGGCGACCTGAAGCGCGTTGAAGCCGCCCCAGGAAATGCCCCACATGCCGACCGCGCCGCTGGACCCGGGAATCCGCGCCAACTGGCGGATGATTTCGACCCCGTCATCCAGCTCGACCTTGGAGTATTCGCGTTCCGGAACCACGCCCTCCGAGCCGCCGGTCCCCCGGATGTCCACCTTGGCGAGCAGGAATCCGCGGCGCACGAAGTAAGCGTACAGCGGATAGTCCCGCCGGTAGAACGAATCGTCTTTGCGATAGGGCAAGTATTCCAGGAGAACCGGGAACGACTCGGTTCCGCGGGGCCTGGGCCGGAAGTAGGTGACGGCGAGGCGGACGCCGTCTTTCATCCGGAGCCAGCCGTGCTCGATGGTGAACGCGTACAAGGAGTCGCCGCCCACAGCCGAGGGAGCGGTACGTGGCGCGGGAACGGCCGCCAGGGTCAGCGAGAGGGTGGTCCAGAGCGCGATGGCGTAAGGCATTCGATGGCCCCCGTAACTCGTTGCCTAATAACGTATTAGCAAGTAAGGGCGCGGCGAGCGATCCCAGAACGGCCCCGGCGCTCGAGCCTCGGCGGCTCAGCGCGTCGGCCGCTTCTGTCGAGGCGCCGCAGCCGTCTTGCACATTCGCGAGGCTCGCAGTACATCTTACCCTCGGTCGAGACTAGAAGGCGCGTCAGCGCCTCGATACCAGCGGCGGGTCGCGCCGTGATTGCTCCCGGAGGAAGCGACGATGGCCGAGCTGAGAAATATGGAGATGGGCTGGTCCGGTTCCGGTTGGATGGATCCCGCCCCGATGCCACACGAGCCCGAGCCGGCTCCCGCTTACTCGACTCCGGCCTCACCGATGGCCAGTTCCGCAGGGCGCCCCAAGGTGGCGGCCAAGAAGGTCCGCAAGGCCGTCAAGAAGGCGGCCAAGAAGACCAAGGCACGGGTCAAGAAGAGAGTGGTGAAGCGGAAAGTGCGCCGGGTCGTGCGGAGGGTGAAGCGCAAAGTGAGACGGGTGGTTCGGAAAGCCAAGAGGACCGCGAGGAAGAAACGGCGCTAGTGCTGGTAAACAGCGACCAATCTGGCGCCCCGGGGCAACCCGGGGCGCTTTTGCTTCCGGCCCCCTCTGAGCTCCAGGCCAGCCGGGGAAGGTGCGAGTGATTGCCCGCATGGCCCGGGAGCGCGGCCTCCGGCTTCTCTTGCTGCTCCTGGCGGTCGGCGGTCTGGTCAGCTGGGTCGGAAGAGACGTCGACTTCCATCACTACCTCGAGGTGGGGAACGCGGTCCTGGGCGGCCAGGACATCTACGCCGATACGCCGCCAGGCGTCAACACCTGGCCTCCCTTCTTCAGCTTCTTCTGCGCCGTCCTGGCCGTGGCGGTCAAGGCAGGTCGGACGCTGGCCCAGGGCACCTGGCTCCTCCTCAATTACGCGATGCTGTTGTGGGTGATGAGCCTGCTGGCGCGGCTGATCTACCAACGCTCATTCACGGTCGGGTTCTCCGACACGGCCCTGACCGTCACTTCGCCTGAGATTCTGGTGCCGCTGATTCTCGCCGGGCCCTTCGTCACCGCCGTCTTCGAATATTCCCAGGTGGATCTCCTGGTCTTCACCCTCGCGTTGTTCGGGCTCTCCCTCTTCGCGTCCGATCGCCCCCGAGCGGGAGGCCTGGCGCTGGGAGCCTCCATCGCGATGAAGGTGACGCCGGTCCTGTTCATTGCCTACTTCGTGTACCGCCGGAAGTGGCGCGCGGCGGCCTGGACCACGGGCTGGACTGCCCTGCTGTCCTTGAGCCCGATCCTGGTCTATGGCTGGAGCCGTTTCTGGCACTATCTCTCCAACTGGGCGTCCGTCCTCCAGGTGGGATGGGGGGTGGGCAAGTACAACCAGTCGGTCTTCGCCATGTGGGACCGAATACTCGGCCATGGCATGCTCCCGTTCACGGTCGCTGGCATCGTCGACCTCCCCAAATCGGGCGACCCTGCCGTGCGGGTGGCGTGGTTGGCGTCCATCGCCACGGTGACGGTCCTGGCGATAGCCCTGTTTCGGGGCGGAGCCAAGGCGCGATGGGGCGAGCTCTGTGAATGGAGCGTCGTCTTCCTCGTGGCCGGCTTCTTCGGCACCGTGACCTGGAAGCATCACCTGGTAAGCCTGCTACTGCCCTGCACTGTCCTCTTCGCCGGCTACCGCTCGCCTGTCTTTGCGGTCCGGGTTCGGCGGACGTTGGGCGTCGTCGCGTTGGGCGCAGCGTTGCTGGGTTACGGGACCTCTCGTGACCTGTGGGGTGGTGCCATCGCAGGACGACTGGAGATGGGATCGATCGTCACCTATGCCGGATTCTTCCTGCTGGCAGGCCTGTTCTGGTTCCGGTGGGAGCTGGGCTGGGGAAACCCGATGAACGCCACGGCCGCGGCATCGAGTGAGGACCCAACGTTGGCAGTGCAGCGATGAGCGAGGCTCACGGATGGGCGTCGAGGCCTTGCGCCGGTCGCAGGGCCTGCTCAGCTTTGACCTGCCCTGCGACGGAGCCTGCATGACGCGACTGAGGCTCATTCTTGCAGCCCTATTGGCGGCATGCACACATCCCGGCCCCGACCATGCCTCGCTTCCCGACCGCCAGGCACTCACCGGTTTGATCGTCGCGCAGCTGAATCGCTCGGCCCAGGACTGGAACCGCGGTGATCTGGAGAGTTTCCTGAGCGATTACGCGCCGGACAGCCTGCCTACCTTCTTCGCGCAGGGACACCTCCATCGAGGTCTGGAATTCATTCGCGCACACTATGCGCCGAGGTTCGCCCCTGGGGCGACCCGCGACAGCCTTCGGTTCGAGGAGATCGACGCTCGTCCATTGAGTCCGACGTTGGCGCTGGTGACGGCGCGCTTCGTGCTGGTGCACGGAGGCCAGACCACAGCCAGCGGCCCATTCACGCTGGTGATGGAGCAGCGACCCGATGGTTGGAAGATCCTGCATGATCATTCCTCTTCCGACTAGAACCCTCCGCGCCGTGGCCTGGGCGGCCCTCGCCCTGGCCGCGTGCAAACCGACGCCCAAGGATCGGGTGGCCCTGGTCGGCGCAACGCTGATCGACGGGACCGGCGCGGCACCCCGGTCCGACATGGTCATCCTGGTGCATGGGACCCGGATCGAGGACGTGGTGCCCCAATCCGAATTCAAACTCCCCAAGACCGCGGTGGAGGTAGATGTCTCGGGGCGCTGGATCATCCCCGGCCTCATCGATGCCCATGGACACACCGCCCGCTGGGCGCTGGCGCGGTACCTGGCCTACGGGGTGACGACCGTTCGCGATCTCCACAGTCAGCGGGATTCCATCCTCACCTTACGAGACCAAGCCAACCTGGGCGGGATGCTGGCCCCGCGGCTCTACATCGCCGGGAGCATGCTGGACGGCAAGCCGGCGACTTACGGAAACGCCGCCCAGGTGCAGGACGAGGACGAGGCGAGACGGGCGGTGGACACGCTGGTCCTCGCCGGGGTGGATTTCATCAAGACCTACACCCGGATCACTCCACCGCTTCTCCGGGCCATCACCGACGAGGCGGGAACCTTCCGTGTGCCGGTGGCCGCGCACCTGGGGCTCACCGATGCCGTCACGGCCGCCAAGCTGGGTGTCCGCTCCATCGAGCATTTGACCGGGATCCCGGAGGCGGCGAGCAAAGACGCGTCCAAGTTCTACGCGGCCCATCGTGCGGGATTCTTCCAGGGCTGGAATTACACCGAGCGCAGCTGGGCCGGACTCGATTCGGCGGCCCTGGGCCGGGTGGCCGACGAGCTGGCCCGGGCCAGGGTGGTCATGGTACCCACGCTGGTGCTCCACGACACCTACAGTCGGCTGGACGATCCCGGCCTCCTGCTCGACCCCAATCTCAAGGTGGTGCCTCCGGAGGAGATCAATCGCTGGAACCTGCCCGATCTCAAGGCTCGCGGCGGTTGGACCGAAGCCGACTACGCCGCGTTCAAGAAGTCCCGTCCCATGCAGGATCTCTTCCTGAGGGAATTCCTGGCGGCGGGCGGCCGAGTCGCCACCGGGACCGATGCAGCCAACCAGATGCTGATCCCCGGCCTGAGCGAGCACACCGAGCTTCAGCTCCTGGTCGAAGCCGGCCTCACGCCCAGCGATGCCATTCTGGCCGCTACCCGGAACGGGGCCGCATTGCTGGGTGCCGACTCCCTCGGCACGCTGGTGGCGGGCCAGGTGGCCGACTTGGTGGTGCTGACCGCGAATCCGCTGGAAAACATCGAGAACACCCGAAAGATCGACCGCGTGATGGTCCGCGGACTGCTGCTCCGGGCCGATTCGATCCGCGCCCACTGGTAGGCTCAGTGGCCCTCACGCGGTTGGCCCTGGCCTGGCTGCTCGTCGCTACCTGGTTCGTCCTCTGGGAAATGGGAAGCGCCCGCCTGCTACCCGCGGGGGCGCCCGGTCCTCGCCGGGGTCTGCTCCGGCTGCTGCTGATCGAGGCGCTCATCCTGAGCATGTTCGCGGCGTTGTGGTTCGCGAGCCTGGGGCACGGCGGGTGGGTGCTGCTGTTCCTGCTCCTCGGCCTGCTGATGGAAGCGCCCGCCCGATTCCGGGACGACGCCTACAACGGCCGCGCGTCGCCGGCCACCTTCGACCTCAGCCGCGCGCGGTGGATCCGGATCGGACTCGGTGTCGTCCGGACCGTGGTGGCCGGCGGGTTCCTCTCCTGGGTGATCCCCTAACGGGACGGGCTGTCGAGCCTCAGCGCATCAACCCGCTGACCGCACCCACCACCCACCCCACTCCGACCAGCACGCCCGCCGCACCGACCGCCATCCCAATGCGCCGACCCCACTGCATCGAGCGTTCGGCGGCGTAACGAATCGCCAGTGCGGCGATCATCGCGTAGAGCATCATCCCCAGCGTGACCCCCACACCAAAGGCAGCCAGGTATCCCAAGCCCAGGCCGATTCGCCGAATCAGCACCACCGGGACCAGGGCGACCACGGCGCTGGTACCGGAGAACCCGTGAAGCAGCCCCACCAAGGTGACCCCGTGCCCATGGTGATGCGCCTGTTCTCCGGAATGGCCTGGGCCGTGAGGATGCTGGTGCACCGGCGGTTGCGCGCCATGCGCGTGGAGGTGCAGATGTCCCCCGTGTTCCTCGGGTGAGTGGAGATGCAACCGGCGCGCGGCGCGAAAGGCCCAGATCCCGAGGCCCATCAGCATGATGCCCACGGCCGCCTCCCCGATCGCGTCGTAACGGGCGGGCCAGCGGACTCCCGTCAGGAGGAGGACTCCGCCCAGCAGGAGCACGGCGATCGAATGCCCCACTCCCCACCGGACGCCGAACTCCGCGGCGCTGCGGAGAAGGGGCCGCCGGCTCACGAAAGTGGAGACGGCGATCATGTGGTCGACCTCCAGCGCGTGCAGGAAGCCGAGGGTAAACGCGGTGACCAGCGTTACCAGGACCGAATCCATGTCTCAACACCGAATCAGGAGGAGGCCGTCGGTGAACCCCATGGGCTCTAGTATACTTCAGGACGAGACCATTCGACCCATCGATACGATCATGGCTGATTCCATCACTGCTCCGGTTCGCCTCACCACCTTCTCCCACGGCGCGGGGTGCGCCTGCAAGCTCGGCTCCGCCGACCTCGCCAAGGTGCTCCAGCATCTGCCCGGCATCGACGATGCCCGGGTCCTGGTCGACGCGGCGACGCGAGACGACGCCGCCGTATTTCGCCTCTCAGCCGAGCGCGCGCTGGTGGCCACGGTGGACTTCTTCACGCCGATCGTGGACGACGCCGGAGCCTGGGGACGGATCGCAGCCACCAACGCCATCAGCGACGTGTATGCGATGGGAGGCGAGCCGCTTTTCGCCCTCAACCTGGTGGGGTGGCCCCGGGAGAAGGTCCCCTTCGAGCTGCTGGGAGACGTCATCGCCGGGGCATTGGAGATCTGCCAGGAAGCGGGGTGCCTGGTCCTGGGCGGCCATTCGGTGGATGTGGTCGAGCCGCTGTTCGGCATGGCGGTGATCGGCGAGGCCCGGCCGGATCGGCTGCTCACCAACGCGGCCGCCCGGCCCGGGGACCAGCTGGTGCTGACCAAGCCACTGGGAACCGGAATCCTGACCACCGCCCGAAAGCGGGACCTCATCGCCGAAGCGGACCTGGCCGAGGCGATCCGATGCATGACGACCCTGAACCGCGACGCCTCGCGAGCCGCCCTGGCGCATGGGGTTTGCGCAGGGACCGACGTCACCGGGTTCGGGCTGTTGGGACATCTGGGCCAGATGCTGGAAGCGAGTGGGGTCGCAGCGGAGCTGCGCCTCGACCGCGTTCCCAAGTTGCGCAACGCCCTGGAGCTGGCGGGCCAAGGGGCCGTGCCTGGCGGGACGGCCCGGAACCTCCAGGCGGCGAGCCAGACGACCTGGGAGGACGGAATCACGACCGTCGAGCGCCAGCTTCTGGCGGACGCCCAGACTTCGGGGGGCCTGCTGCTGGCCGTGCCGGGCGACGAGGTCGCCGGCCTGGTTGCGACGCTCGCGGCGGTCGGAACCCCAGCGGCATCCATTATTGGATCCGTCGTACCGGGAGCCCCGGGCGCCATCCGAGTCACGCGGCGCGGCTAGCCCGCGCCTTCAGGTCAGCAGCGGCACCTCTCGGCCCACCCCGGCGCGTCTCGCCTGTTCCACCACAAAGCAGGCGGCGGCGACGTCCTCGATGCCCAATCCCAGCGACTTGAAGAGCGTGATCTCCGTCGCGGAGGAACGCCCCGGGTGTCGCCCGACGAGGACCTCGCCCAGCTCGGCCCGAATGTGGGTCTCGGTCAGGCGGCCTTCCTGCATCGGAATCAGAAGGTCTCCCGCTTCGTTCAGGGCCGATTCCCGCGAGTCCACGAACAGGCTGGCCCTCGCCACCGCATCGGTATCGAGCTCGCGGGTGCTCGGGACGGAGGAGCCGACCGCATTGATGTGCGTACCCGGACTCAACCATTCTCCCTCGACCACCGGTTCCGGCGCCCCGGTGACGGTGCAGACGATCGTGGCACCGGTCACCGCCTCAATGGGGGCATTGACCACCTTGGTCGATAGTCCGAACTTCTCCCGAGCCAGCGAGGCCAGAGATCCGGCCCGCTCGGGGCTGCGGTTCCAGATCCGTACCCGCTTGATGGGGCGGACGGCGCACATGGCCTCGAGGTGGGACACGGCCTGGGTCCCGGCGCCCAGGATGGCCAGATCCTCCGCAGCGGCCACAGCCAATCGCTGCGTGGCCACTCCGGAGACGGCGGCGGTACGTATCGCGGTGACCGCTCCCGCTTCCAGGAGTGCCAGGAGCGCGCCGCTGGCCGGGTCGATGGCGAGGACGGCTCCCTGGTGGCTGTCTTCTCCGCGCTCCCGATTGCCGGCGAACACCGAGATGACCTTGACCCCCAGCGCGGGCGGCGAGCCGACCCAGGCCGGCATGGTGACCATGAGGCCCCTGCCGTCCGGAAGGTGTATCGGAGTGCGCAGAGGCTGGATGGCCTCACCGCGGGCGCGCGCCGCCAGGGCATCGGCCATGAGAGGGATGCAGGCGGACATCGGAAGCAGCCGCTCGACGTCTGAGCGCGTGAGGACCAGCAGAGTCGACCTCCTGGCGAGGCGTCGTACCGGGAAAGGGAGGACCCTCAAGGTCCGCGTCCCGGTGGGAGGTGTCAACACCACCGCCGGGGCCAACGAGGGGAGGCAGCTAGCGTGGGACTGCGGTGGACGCCCGAGCGGCTCGATCAGCTGGAGAGTGCGGCACGCCAGGGCCGACGAGTGGTGCTGGTGCGGCGCGGGACCGAGTATGTGGTGGTGGCCCTTCGACTGGTTACCGAGGGGCACCGGGAATCCCTGGTCGGGCGAGCTCCCGATGACCGGGTCCGAGATGGAGTTCGCGCTGGACGATCTGGAGGCGTTTCAGGTCCTCTGAGGCTCGGCCTCTCTTGACCTTTCCCGCCCCATCCCCCACCGTCCACTCATGTTCACCACGCTGCTGATCGGCCTGGATGGATCACCTCCGAGTGAAGTGGCCCTGGCTCAGGCCATTCTGGTCGGCCAGCAATTCCGCTCGACCCTGGTCCTGGCGCACATCACCCGCGCGGCACTCCATCAGGCGGCCCTGATCCAGACTCTGGGAGCCCCCTGGCGCGAAGGGCGCCCCTCTGGATCCGGAGATGTGGCGCGAGACCTCGAGGAGGCGGGCCTCCGGTTTCTCGAGGATGCCGCCGGAGCCGTAGAGCGGGCCGGTCTAAAGGTCGAAATCGCCTACGGCAGTGGAGACGTGGTCGCGGAGTTGGCGGCGTTGGCGGAGCATGCGGACGCGGTTTTCGTCGGCCGGGTGGGACGCAAGTCGGGGGGTGGGGACCCGCTGGGCCCCGATACCCGGCAGCTGATCCGTCGGTCGCCGGTGCCGGTGATCGCTTGTGGATCGGTGATCAGCTCCCTGGATCGCTGCGCGGTGGCCTACGACGGCGGGCCGACCAGCGTGCTGGCCCTCT
The DNA here is from genome assembly GCA_963704015.1 of uncultured Gemmatimonadales bacterium. GTDB lineage: Bacteria > Gemmatimonadota > Gemmatimonadetes > Gemmatimonadales > GWC2-71-9 > DATIWD01. The sequence goes on along the minus strand of CAVPGI010000002.1, from coordinate 74,833 downwards.
CGCTTGCCGCGCGCTACGCCGAGGTGGCGGGCGCCCATCTGGATGTGATCCACGCTGCCCAGGCGGGTGAGGAGGGTAAGGGACAGGAAGTCTTGGCGCACGCCGCCATGGCGCTCTCCAGCACTCCGCTTCAGTTCGAGACCCACTTCGAGGTGGGTCAGGTGTCGGAGGTGGTGGCGCGCGTGGTCCAGCGGCTGCACTGCAACGGCCTGTTCACGGGGGCCCACCGCGAGCCGAGCGGGTGGGAGCTTCCCGTCCCACACCGAGGCGATCCTACGCGCTACCGACATTCCCGTGCTGGTCCACAACGAACCGCAGGACCTGAGTGCCCGCACCACCGGCTCCCATCGTCGTTCTTCATCTTGACGAGAGCTGTCTCGGCAACGGCCGGGACGGCGCCACACCGGGCGGGGCGGCCGGACTGATCGAAACCCGGACCGGGCGGGGTATCGAGCGGCGGGACTTCTACATCAGCGCCCCCGACACCACCAACAACCGGATGGCCCTGGCTGGCGCCATCGCCGCCCTACAGCTCCTGGCTGGGAAGGGGCGGAGGCTACGGGTCCTGGCCGTGTCCGATTCCGAGTACCTGGTCAAGGGGATGAAGGAATGGGTCCCGGGCTGGATCCAGCGGGGCTGGAAGCGAAAAGGCGGGGCCATCGAGAACCTGGAGCTGTGGCAGACCCTGGTGTACTCGGCCGGGAAGCATGACGTCCACTGGAGCTGGGTCCGGGGCCATCAGGGGCACGCCAAGAACGAATACGCCAACGACCTCGCGGTGAAGGCGGCAACCGAGCAGATCACCTCGACAAGGAATCGTCGATTCCGGATTCGAAGCCTGGTTGGAGCAGAAGAGAAAGCTCGGACTCTACGCGGACTACGACCCGGATACCGCGTTCGTAGAGGACGTCAAGCAATGGGGCAGGTAGGCCGAGACACACTCGTTCCTAGTGCCGCCTCTTTCCCGTGTACCCCCCAAACGCGTAGCTCACCACGAACCGGCCGGTCACTGCCTCAGCCGGGTCGGCGTAGGCCTCGCCGCTAAGCTGAAGCGACCGCGTGATGAACAGGCTCGCGCCGCCCATCACGGCCATCCTGGTATCGTTCATCTCCACCTTCTGTCCGGTCGAGCTGACCGTGAATCTCGGGCGCAGGAAGTTGACCCCCATACCCACGTAGGGCGTGAAGCGCCCCCCACCGAGCGGAAGTCCTATCGAGGCGTCGAAGCCGAATTGATTGGGCTTGTACTCGTCGTCCGAGACGGGCTCTCCGAAGCACTCACTGGTGGGATCATTCACGGCGTTCTGGTCGCAGGTCACCGGGCCGTTGATGGTGCCGAACTGGTAGTAGGCGCGAATCTGGGTGGCGGTCTTCTTGGTCGCTACCGCCCGCCCGGCCGCGATCCCGAACACGCTGGCCTTGACGCCGTTGATGCGGATGGGCGGAATGTAAGCGAGCTCGAGGAAGAAGCCCTGACCACCGGCCAGGACCAGTCGGGGCCGCACCGACCACGACCGCAGATTGGTATGTTCCGCCGCCTTCCCCGGCCGGCAATAGCTCGGCACCCGGTCGGCCGAGTCGAGCTGGGGGATGTAGCTTGCCTCGATCGCCACGGTGACGGATCCCATGCGCGGCGGAAGCGGAGCCCGGGCGGCATCGAAGGCCAGGGGGACCGCGAAGGTCTTGAAGATCTTCGCTTCGTTCGAGTTGTGGGGGAGATGACCCTCGGTGCAATCCACCTGGGCCCAAGCGGCGGCCGGGACCAGCAGGCCGGCGAAGAGTGCGAGCAGTGGACGGTGCATCAAGACTCCCTTGCTTGACAGTGAGCGGATCGACCTCTAACCTGCCACGGGCAAGACCCTATGACGGAAGGAATTGGGAGATTGGGAATGATAGCCCCACACCCCCACGAGCGACCAGCCTCCGATGACCGACCTCGAGCGCTTCTTTCGCCGGCTGGTTGATAATCTCATCGCCATCGACCCGGCTCGGCTCCACCGCCCTATCAGGGTCGGTGAGATCTTCGATTCGATCGTCCCCTATCGAACCAACCGGCGGCCCCTCGAGCTCGAAACCAATGAGGACTACGACCTCCTGCTGATGCGCCTCTGCGCGGGCCAGGGGGGATACTTCGAGATGGTCTCCGAGCCGGTCCAGCAGCAGTTCGCGCTCGAGCTGCAGGAGAAGAATCCGGACCTCGCCCTGCTCCGCGAGCTGGCCGATGCCGACGTCCGACTCGGGACCGAGCCGCTGGCTCACGCGCTCGGCCCCGACCCCGAGGCGGCCTTCGCTCCACCCGAGGTCTTCGAGGAGGAGCTGCCGCCCCTGCCGGCCCCCGCCCCCACCCCCACCCCCGCAGCGGCCCCGGTCCCACCCAAGGATCGACCGGAAGACGTTTTGCGGTTCAGCCTACCAGAGGGTGAAGAATCGGCTCGGCCCGGGCGCAGCCCCCGGTGCAGCTACTGCGGGGGAGCGCTCCCCGCCAATCGGGCCGTCAACTTCTGCCCCCACTGCGGACAGAACCAGGTCTACACCAGGTGCCCAGAGTGCCAGAGCGAGATCGAGCTGGGCTGGAAGCACTGCGTCAGCTGCGGGCACTTCGTAGGAGAGGCCTAACCGGTGAAGTCGGGAACGGGACCAATTCCCCGCCCACCATCCCGCGCTCGACGTTCGCCCCTGTCCCCTCGCAGGGCCATCCATGCCTAGCCATCGCATCGCCATCATACCTGGAGACGGCATTGGCCCCGAAGTAGTGACGGCGGGGTTCGACGTCATTGAGGCGGCTGCGAGCCGGGATGGGATCGAGCTGGTCCGGGAGGTCCTTCCCTACTCCGCGGATCACTATCTGGCCACCGGCGAGACTCTGCCCGACCAGGCCTTTGAGCGCCTGCGCGACCAGGCGGATGCCATCTTCGTTGGGGCCTTGGGGGACCCACGGGTGCCGGGTAACCAGCATGCCCGGGACATTCTCCTGGGCCTCCGCTTCCGGCTCGATCTCTACATCAACTTTCGCCCCGTGGTGTTGCTCCACCCGCGGCTCACGCCCCTCAAAGCGGTCGGGGCCGCCGGAAAACCCTCGACCATCGACTTTGTGGTCTTCCGCGAAAATACCGAGGGACAATATCGGGGACTCGGCCGCTCCGAAGGGGTCGGCACTCCGGAGGAGCGGCACGTCTCCGAGGAGATCCACACCCGCCGGGGCGTGCTGCGCCTGATCGAGGCCGCCTTCGCCTGGGCCAAGGCGCATGGGAAGACCCGGCTTACCTTGACTGACAAGTCGAACGCGATCCCCTTTCACCGAATCTGGGGCACCGTGTTCGCCGAGGTAGGACAGCGCTACCCGGAGCTCGAGCGGGAGCACCGCTACGTGGATGCGCTCGCGATGGAGCTGGTCCAGGATCCGGCACGGTTCCAGGTCATTGTCGCCAACAACCTGTATGGAGACATTCTTTCCGACTTGGGTGCCGCGCTGGTGGGTGGGCTGGGCCTCGCGGCCAGTGCCAACCTGCATCCGGGACGTCCCGGCTTGTTCGAGCCGGTGCACGGCTCGGCCCCGGCGCTGGCAGGCAAGGACCTCGCCAATCCCATGGCGACCATTCTCACCGGGGGCTTGATGCTCGAACAGCTGGGGCATGCGGACGCCGCGCGCCGAATCGAATCGGCCGTACGAAGCGTGATCGCGGAGGGTCCGTGTACCCCGGACCTCGGGGGCAAGGCGGGAACCCGTGAAGTGGCCCGCGCGGTGAGGGAGGCGTTGTGCTGAGTGCCCTCACACGCGGGGTGAGCGCGAGCCTGCCCGATTGCGAGCTGGTCTACCTCAAACGACAGCCCATCGACGTGGCGCTGGCCCGCCAGCAGCACGCCGCCTACCAGGCCGCCCTCCGCGAGCTGAATGTCAACGTGATGGCGATGCCGGCCATGGACAGCCTGCCCGACGCGGTGTTCGTGGAAGACACGGCCGTGGTGTTGGATGAAGTGCTGGTCCCGGCCCGCATGGGCGTCGCCTCTCGAGCGGGCGAGGTGTTCAGCGTGGCGGAGGAGCTCGCCTTCTGCCGCCGGGTGCTCTCGATGAAATCGACCGGGACGCTGGAGGGCGGAGACGTGCTCCGGGTCGGGAAGACGCTCTACGTCGGGCTCTCGCGGCGCACCAATCAGGCCGGAATCGACGGCCTGCGGGACATTCTCACACCGTTCGAGTATCGCGTGGTCCCGGTCGCCATTCGGGGCTGCCTCCATCTCAAGTCGGCCTGCTCCTACCTGGGCCGCAACATCTTCTTCGTCAACAGCTCCTGGGTCGATACCCGGGCCTTCCGGGGCTATGAGATCATCGAGGTCACCTCGAGCGAGCCCCGCGGCGCCAACGTTCTCATGATCGGGGAGACCGGCCTGGTCGCGGCCGAGCATCCGCTGACCCAGAAGCTGCTCAGCAAGATGGGATTCAAGGTGCGGCCGGTAGAGCTCTCCGAGTTCATCAAGGCGGAAGCCGGCGTGACCTGTCTCAGCATCGTCTTCGACCGCCCGGAAGGCGACAAGCGAGCCACCAAGATCCGATGAGCGAGGTCTCCTCGACCGCCGGCCCCGATGTGCGACGCTGGGTGACCGCGTCGGCGATATCGGGGCTGGGTGCCGTGGCCGTGGCCGTGGGAGGGAACTGGCTCTACGACCGTGACCCCTCGTTCCCCGGCACCCGGATGGCCCTGTTCATGGGCGTAACCCTGGTCCTGGCCCTGGTGGTGTTCTCCTACAGCGTCGTCCCCCTCCTGGTTCGTGCGCTGATCGAAGCCCAAGCCAAGCTGACCTCTCCGGACCGACCCCTGGTGCGCCAGATGCGTCAGCGAGAGCCCACCATCCGCCTGGTCGCCTGGGCCATCTGGACCCTGGTCGTGCTCGCGACCATGCTCGGAATCCTGCGCGACGGGAGCCACCGGTAGGCGCGTTTGCTTGAATCCCCCCTGCCGCCCAGTCATATTTCCGCCCCCTGAACGACCCCACCCAGGAGGCCGAAGCGGCACCCATGAAGACCCAAGGCCAGCAGCACGACGTCCTCTTTCTCTCCGGCGCCCGGACCGGGTTCGGGAGCTTCGGCGGCACCCTCAAGGACCTTTCCGCCATTGAACTTGGCGTGATCGCGGCCCAAGGGGCATTGGCTCGGTCGGGCCTGGCCGCGGGGGAGATCGACCACGTGGTCTTCGGCAACGCGCTGCAGACCTCGGCCGATGCGATCTACCTCGCGCGGCACGTAGGGCTCAAGGCGGGGCTCCCGATCGAGACGCCCGCGGTCACGGTGAACCGGCTCTGCGGCTCCGGCTTCGAATCCATCATCCAGGGCGCCCAGCAGATCCTGCTCGGCGAGTCGAGCGTCGTGCTCGCCGGCGGCGCCGAGTCGATGAGCCAGGCGCCGCACGTGGTGCGCGGCGCGCGCTGGGGCCTCCGGCTGGGGCCCTCGGCCGCCGTTCGAGGATCTGCTCTGGGAGTCGCTCAAGGATCCGCAGTGCGGCTTCTCCATGGCGGAGACGGCCGAGAACCTGGCCGACAAGTACAACATCTCCCGCGAGGAGGTGGATGCCTACGCGCTGCGAAGCCAGCGGGCGCGCCAAGGACGCGTGGGACTCCAGCGCGCATTCAAGGACGAAGTCGTGCCGGTGCCGATTCGCGAACCGGAAGACCCGGCAGACCGAGCCTTGGACGGCCGACGAGCACATGCGTCCCGACACCACCGCCGAGGGGCTGGCCAAGCTGCCGCCCTACTTCAAGAAGGACGGCGTGGTCACGGCCGGGAACGCCTCCGGGATCTGCGACGGCGGCGCCGCGGTGATCGTCGCCGGCGAGGAATTCGTCCGCGAGCGCAAGCTCAAGCCGATCGGCCGGCTGGTGGCGTGGGCCGTGGCCGGAGTCGAGCCCAAGTACATGGGCATCGGTCCGGCGCCGGCGGCGCGGAAGGCGCTCGCCAGGGCGGGGCTGACCCTCGACCAGATGGACCTGGTCGAGGTGAACGAGGCGTTCGCCGCCGCAGTACCTCGCGGTCGAGAAGGAGCTGGGCCTCGACCGCGAGCGTACCAACGTGGACGGCGGCGCCATCGCGATCGGCCATCCGCTCGCGGCGAGCGGCACCCGGATCACCCTGCACCTGCTGCACGCCCTGCGGCGCCGCGGCAAGCGGTTCGGCCTGGGCAGCGCCTGCATCGGCGGCGGCCAGGGGGCGGCGGTCATCGTGGAAGCCTTTCCGAGCTGGAGACCGATGGGCGCTCTCTGCATCCTCGCCCTCGCTGGCCGTCGCCTACTGTCGTGGCCAGCCTCCGGGTCCTCAAGCAGTACGAGCGCGGGGTGACCTTCTTCCTCGGCGCGTACACCGGGGACCAAGGGACCGGGCCTGATCTTCGTGCCGCTCGGCCTGGCGCACATGAAGCGGGTCTCGCTCCGGATCGTGGCGCTCGACATCCCGCCGCAGGACGTGATCACCCGGGACAACGTCTCGGTCAAGGTGAACGCGGTGCTGTACATGAAGGTCAGCTCTGCCGCGAACGGGCCATCATCGAGATCGAGAACTACCTCTACGCCACCAGCCAGCTGGCGCAGACCACGCTGCGGTCGGTGCTGGGCGAGACCGAGCTCGACGAGCTGCTGGCCGACCGGGAAAAGATCAACGCCATCCTCAAGAAGATCATCGACGAGCGGACCGACGCATGGGGCATCGAGGTCTCGGCGGTGGAGGTGAAGGACGTGGATCTGCCCACGGAGATGAAGCGGGCGATGGCGCGGCAGGCCGAGGCGGAGCGGGAGCGCCGGGCCAAGGTGATCGCGGCCCAGGGCGAGCTGCAGGCCTCGCAAGACCCTGGCCGATGCGGCGCACACCCTCTCCACCGAGCCGGCGGCGCTCCAGCTGCGCTACCTCCAGACGGTCACCGAGATCGCGGCCGAGAACAACTCGACGACACTCTTCCCGATCCCGATCGAGATGTTCCGGCCGTTCCTCGACGTGGCGATCCAGGGGTCAAGGCACCGAGCCGGCAGCGAGCGCCGCCGCTGCGCTGACCACCGCCCTGCCGCCCCGGATAGCCGATGCCGGCCGAGAGTCTGGCCGGACTTCAGCAGCTGCGGTTGAGACCGGCCAGAAGGGCGACGAAGCAACCGGCTGACCGCATGACCGACGGTCCGTCGGGCCAGATCGACCGGGCCGCCCTCGAGCGGATCATCCAGCGCGCCGCCGAGCTGCAGACCGGCGAGCGCGACATCGGCGACGCGCTCACGCCCAATGAGGTCCTGGCGCTCGGGAACGAGGTGGGCATTCCCGGCCGGCTACCTGCAACAGGCGATGCTGGAGGAGCGCGCCCGGCACCGATGCCCCCGAGGCGAGCGGCTTCCTCGACCGGCTGCTCGGCCGGCGGAGGTGGCAGGCGCAGCGGGTGGTGCGGGGCGACTCCGGAGGAGATCGAGGAGCGGCTGCTCCGGTGGATCGAGGAGAACGAGCTCCTGACGGTGCAGCGGCAGCAGCAGGGACGGATGACCTGGGAGCCGCTGCGCGGGATGCAGGTGGCATTCCGGCGATCGGCGGCGGTCCTGGGATCGGGGCGCAGAGTGTTCATGCTCGAGCGGGCCGAGCGGGTGTCCGCCACGGTCACGCCGCTGGAGCCGGGGTATCACGCTGGTGGCGCTCATCGCGGAGAATCGAAGACGGCGCGGGCCTCGCTGCTGGGCGGAGGCCTCGTGCTCCTGGCCACGGGCGGTCTGATCTCGGCGATCCTGGCGAGCATGACGCCGTTCCCGTTGATCGCGGCGGTGCCCACGCTGTTCTTTCTGGGGATGATGGCGGTCGCCTGGAGGCAGTACCGGCCGATCACGGAGCGCATGCATCTCGGCCTGGAGCGGGCGCTGGACCACCTGGAACGCGAGCCGAAGGGGACGCTCCAACTCCCGTCCGCCCGCCCCAGCCTGATCGGCTTGCTGGCCGACGAAGTGAGGAAAGCGATCCGGCCTTGAGCGGAGCGCTCGTCACCCTCCGAGTTGGGCGGTAGATTCGTCACACCGAGCCTGGGAGCTAGGCAACGATGGCAGAAATCCGAAGCGTCGGCGTCCTCGGCTGCGGCCTCATGGGCAGCGGCATCGCCCAGGTGGCGGCGAGCGCCGGCTACTCGGACCACGGTCCGCGACGTGGCCACAGCCCTTCCTGGACAAGGGCAAGGCCGGAATCGTGAAGTCGCTGGACAAGTTCGTGGAGAAAGGGCAAGCTGACCCGCCGACCGCGACGCGACGCTGGGCCGCTCACCTTCACCACCGAGCTGGCCGCTCTACGGAGCTGCGACATCGTCATCGAAGCGGTCACCGAGGATCTCGAGCTCAAGAACGGGCTGTGGAGGGAGCTGGATGGGATGTGCCCCAGCCATACCATCTTCGCCTCCAACACCTCGAGCCTCACCATCGCGGCGATGGCCGCGGCCACCAAGCGGGCCGACCGCTTCGTCGGGCTGCACTTCTTCAATCCGGTGCCGCTGATGCAGCTGGTCGAGGTGGTGCGGACCGTCACCACCAGCCAGGAGTCGTTCGACCGGGCCTTCGCCTTCGCCAAGAGCCTCGGCAAGGAAGCGGTCGCGGCCAAGGACAACTCGGGATTCATCGTCAACCTGCTGCTGGTCCCCTATCTGCTCGACGCGATCCGGGCCCTGGAGCACGGCGTCGCCTCGACCGCGGACATCGACAACGCCATGAAGCTCGGCTGCGGCTATCCGATGGGGCCGCTCACCCTGCTCGACTTCGTGGGCAACGATACGACCTACAAGATCGCCGAGATCATGTTCGACCGAGTACCGGGAACAGCGGTATGCCCCGCCGCCGTTGCTCAAGCGAATGGTGCTGGCCGGGACTGTACGGGCGGAAGAGCGGCAAGGGGTTCTACGACTATTCGGTCAACCCTCCGGTGCCGATGGACCTGGGGCTGTAGCACTCCTTCACCTTCAAACTCACCACTCGGACTATCCATGCTGCTCTTTCACGGCGACCCCGGCCAGGCTGCCACCGTCCTGGGTTACGACCTGCCGCGGCTCCACGCCATGCTCAATGACTTCCCGCCGGCCCTGCTGGTCACGGCGATGGTCTTCGAGATCGCGGCGCTGCTGACGGGCCGGGCCAATCTCCGCACGGTGAGCTACTGGACGCTGATCGCGGGCGTACTGGGAGGGGCCGTTGCCGTGGTCACCGGACTTCTCGCTGAAGACGCCATCGAGCACGGGGAGGGAATCCACTCGATCTTGCAGGAGCACGAGCTGGTGGCCTATTGGACCGTGGCCATCTTCGCCGTCCTCATGCTCTGGCGAATCCTTCGAGAGGGCCGGATGGGTCGCGGTGAGCGGATCGGGGCGCTCGTGCTGGGGCTGATCGGGACCGTCTTCCTGGTGGACACCGGACGCCTGGGCGGAAAGATGGTCTTCGAGCACGCGGCCGGCACCCCGGTCACCGAGATGCGGCGGGAGATGAAAGATCGCGCGGCGGGCCACCAACACGAGGAAGGCGAAGACCACGACGATCACGACTCGACCTCCACCCACTCTCACGATCACGACCCCTAGATGCCTCCGGCGCCGCGTTCCCGGAGGGCGGTGAGTGCGCTCGGACTGATCGCCGCCGGCCTCGGCTGCAACCCCAACACCAACCGACCCGATTTCGGCCCGGTCACCGGGGCCATGCAGGTCGAACTCGCCCTCCGCGTCCCAGCCGCGACCGACCGACTGGCCGACGCCCTGGCCGCCGACAGCATTCCCTTGAATCGGGTAGAGCGGCGCGATGGCTACCTCGAATCACCCTGGTTTTCGAGCACTACCCTGAAGCCGGCGAGCCGGCATCCGATGGGACGGGAAGTCGTGCGAGTGCGGGCCTGGATTGGACCCACCAAGCCGGAACACAGCCAGCTGGTGGTGGAAACCACTTATCGGCCGTTCGAAGATCCCTCCCTCCCCGCGCGCGAGCTCGACCGCCAGGTCCCGCCGGACCACCCCACGGCCCAGCGGATTCAGACCATCCTGACCAAGCTCAACTCGCTATATGGAGACTCCCTGGCCATCCCGAGTCCCGGGGCAGACTCCACCAAGAAGCCCCCACCGATCCAGGCTCAACCATCAGCAGGACAATGACATAGGTCATCACCGAAGGGCTGTCGCGGCCCAGAGGGCGTCTTTCCTATATAAGAGGAAGAGGGGGAAGGCCGCCCATCCCGGCGGCCGAGCCCCTGGATCCGAACCCCCGAGTCCTGAAAGGGTGGTCGCCTTTGCCCTCGTCGGGTCGGCGCCGCGTCCGACGCCGAAGGGGTGGCCCCGCTCGAACGAGGCCGAAACTGCTGGCGGCCTCAACGCTCACCGATAGCTTTCGCCCATGTTAGAGGATCCCGGGCTTCTGGGAATCTTCCGCACCGATTTCCGGGCCCGCGCGGCATACGCGGAGGGCGCGGGGATCTATCGGATCATTCCGAGCGCCGTCGCCATACCGGCTCACCGCGATGACCTGACGCGACTCGTGCAGTGGTCTCGTCGAACCGGCACGCCGTTGATTCCCCGGGGTGCCGGCAGTGGCATGTGCGGCGGAAACGTGGGATCCGGTGCCGTGGTGGATCTCTCCGCCTTGCCGAGAGTGCTCGAGGTCGATCCCGCTCAGCGGCTCGCACGGGTGAGCCCCAACGTGACTGCCGGAGAGCTGAACCAGCGGGTGATGGAGCATGGCCTCCGGCTTCCGCCCGACCCTTCCAGCGCGGCCTGGGCCAGTCTCGGGGGAATGGCCTCCACCAATGCCGCGGGCCCGCTCACCCTTCGTTACGGCAGCATGCGATCGTGGGTCCACGCCCTCGAAGTCGTCACCGCCGACGCAGAAGCCGGGTGGTCCGTCCGGGGATCGCATCAGCACGGCGCGGAAGGGCCGGTGGCGTTCCAGCGATTCGCGCGCGAGGCGGCGCCATTCCTTCAGGAGGCCGCCGACCTCATTCGGCAACGATTCCCCCAGACCCGAAAGAACTCCTCGGGGTACGCGCTGGACGCCTGGCTGGATAGCCATGATCCGATCGATCTCTGGGTCGGCGCTGAGGGAACCCTCGGCTTCATCAGCGCGCTGGAGATTCGCCTGGACTCGTCGCCCGCAGCCCGGGCAGTCTTGCAAATCGCATTAGGGGACCTGGACGAGCTGGGCCAGGTAGTCGCGACCTTGCTCAGGCTCCGGCCATCGGCTGTGGAGCTCCTGGATCGGACTTTCCTGGAATTGGTGGCCGAGTCGGCAGGGCGTGAAGGCTTGCGCCACGTTCCGCCCGGGACGCAGGCAGTGCTGCTGGTGGACTTCGAGCGGGAGGATGCGGCGGTGGCGCGAGGTGCGGTCGGGGATGCCGCCCGCCTCGCCGGGCCCTGGGCACTCGATCTGGTCACCGCGCTCGACGCGGAGGAAGAGCGGCGGGTACGCGCGCTGCGGGCGGCAGCGAGTCCCATCGTCGCCGGTCTTTCCGAACGTCGGCGGTCCATGCAGGTCATCGAAGACGGCTGCGTGCCGATCGACCGGTTGGGGACCTACATCCGGTTCATCCGGGAGCGCGGCGGACGCTCGGCGTCTCCAGGTCGTGATCTTCGGTCACGCCGGGGACGGCAATGTGCACGTGAACCTGCTCCCTGACCTCGGCCGCGGAGATTGGCTGGCCCAGGTGGTCGCCCTTCAGGAGGAGGTCATGGCCGAGGTGATCCGGTTGGGCGGCACCGTGAGCGGCGAGCATGGCGACGGGCGGCTGCGAGCCCGGTTCCTCGAGCGGCAGTACGGGCCGGAGGTGATGGAGTTGTTCCGCCGGGTGAAGACGGCGTTTGACCCCGATGGTATCTTCAACCCCGGCGTGATTCTTCCCGAGGGAGTCGAGCCGCCCCTGGGCCGCCTCAAGATGGGGCCGGAGGCGGCCGAGCTGCCGCCCGACATCGGGCGCGCCTTACGAGAGATCGAGCGGACCGGTGGCTATGCCCGATCCCGGTTGGCGCTGGCCGATGAGGTCGCGGAGGATGGAGACTCCGACCCGACCCGCCACACCCTAACCCTTGCCCTTTGCCTTGCCGTGACCCAGACCCTTGGCCTGAACGTCATCCGCGCTCCCACGGTGACCCTGATCGCCCGGCCCCAGTTCGTCGAGCCGCCTCACCTCCCGGTTCAGTGGAAGGGCGAGGCCACCGACGGCGAGCGGCTCGCGGAATTCGCCGGCCGCCTCTGCTACATGAGCCAGCGGAACCCGGCCGGCCGGTCCACGGCCGAATACCTGGCGAACATCCTGAAGCAGGGACACGGGTCGGTCTTCGAGCACGCGGTCTACGTCTTGCTACTCGAGGGGATCATCGCCGGTCCTGCAGCCATGAGCTGGTCCGCCACCGGGCCGGGTTCGGATACTGCCAGCTGTCGCAGCGCTACGTGGACGAGTCCGAGGCCGCGTTCGTGATGCCTCCGGCGATCCTGGGCGACGCCGCCGTTGGAGGCCGAGTGGGCAGGCGCAGGTCGAGGCGGCGCAGGCGGCCTACGTCACGGCGGTGGATCGGCTGATGGCCAAGTACGAGTGGGATCGAGGACAAGGTCCACCGTCGGAAGATGGCCCGGGAGGCCGCCCGAAGCGTCCTGCCCAACGCGACCGAGGTGAAGATCGTGGTCAGCGGGAACGTGCGGGCCTGGCGTACGATGCTCGAGCTGCGTCTGGATGAAGGAGCGGAGTTGGAGATCCGCCGACTGGCGGTCGCGGTGCTCGGCACGCTGCGCCGCGAGGCGCCGGCCCTCTTCGCCGACTTCGAACTGTATGCCGGCGGCGACGGGACCCCATGCGGCAGGGTCGCGTTATCACAAAGTTTGAGTCAAAAAAGTATTGTGCGATTGAAAAGTCTTCCTTAGCTTAGAAGCGTCGTCGGAATTCAAGACCGCGCACCAGGGCCCGCGATGGGCCAAACCCAAACCGCGCGGCAACCATTCTCGACGGGGATCGTTTGGCGGTTCGCATAGGATTGGCCTTCAACCTTAAGCCGGAAGCGTCGGCCGCACCTGCCGACTCGGGGTCCGACCCCTCTTCCGCTTCCTCAGACGACCCTCCCAGTCGGGCGCTGCGCTTCGACCTCGAGCAGCCCGATCTCTACGGCGAATGGGACGAGCCTGCCACGATTGATGCCGTGGAGCGGGCCCTGCGTCCGTTGGGCGAGGTGATCCGCCTCGAGGCCGACGCCAGCTTCCCCACTCGGCTCGCCGACACTCGACCCGATTTCGTCTTCAACATCGCCGAAGGCCTCTACGGCCGAAACCGGGAGAGTCACGTCCCGGCCATCTGCGAGTTCCTCGACATTCCCTACTCGGCCTCCGATCCGCTGTCGCTTGAGCCTGGCGCTCCACAAGGGACGGGCCAAGGAGGTCCTCGACTACCATGGAGTCCCGACCGCGCCGTTCGTCGTGGTCGAGACCGTCGGCCGAGGCCCGAGGCTGCTCCCTCGAGTTCCCGGTCTTCGTCAAGCCAGCCATGGAGGGTTCGGGCAAGGGAGTCAGCGTCCGGAGCGTGTGCCAGAACCGGAAGCAGCTGCTCGAGCCAGGTCGAGTATCTGCTGCTCACCTATCGGGAACCCGTCCTGATCGAGACCTATCTCCCGGGCGCCGAGTACACGGTGGCGATCCTCGGCAACGACGATCAGGCCCGCTGTCTGCCTATTGTCGGCATGAAGTTTGATGAGCTGCCGGAGGGGGCCCCCCCGATCTACGGATACGAAGCCAAGTGGATCTGGGACAACCCGGCGGACCCGCTTCACATCTTCGAGTGCCCGGCCCGGATTCCCCGGAAGCTGGCCACTGAGATCCGGTCCGCCGCGCTGGGGGCCTATCAGCCCTGGAGTGCCGGGACTGGTGTCGGGTCGATATCCGCTGCGACGCGACCGGGCGGCCCATGGTCGTCGAGCTCAACCCGCTTGCCGGGCATCCTGCCGGACCCGCGGGAGAACTCCTGCTTCCCGAAGGCCGCCCGCGCCGCAGGGCTCAGCTACGACGAGCTGATCCGCAGCGTGGCGGACATCGCCTGGCAACGGATCAGCGGTCGCTCTCTCTTGGCGGAGGCAGCTGCATGAAGGTGGCCATCCTGTTCGATGCGGGCGGCGATCACTGGGATCAGAAGGACGTGATCTCGGTGATCGACAACGCCCGCGAAATCCAGGGATGCCTCAAGTCCCGAGGCTACGAGACCACGCTCGTTCCCATCCAGCTGGGCGAGTTCGGGTGGCTCAACCGGGTGCGCCGGGCCGACGTGGTCTTCAACCTCTGCGAGGGGATCGACGGGAACGCCAAGTACGAGGACTACGTGGTCGGGGCCCTCGAGCTGGCCAACATCCCTTATACCGGATGCCGCCCCTGGGCGGTGGCCGTCTGTCACCGCAAGCACGTCGCCAACACGCTGCTCTCCCGGAATGGGGTCCCGATCCCTCCTTTCGCTCTGGCCCAGGGGAACAAGATCCCCGGCGACCTGAACCTTCCCGCCATCGTGAAGCCCGCCGCGGAAGACGCCAGCGTCGGGATCGACGCGGGCAGCGTCTGCTCCACCAAGAAGGCGCTCCGCAAGCGGCTGGCCGAGATGGCCGAGCAGTTCGAGGAGGTCCTGGTTCAGGAATACATCCCGGGCCGGGAATTCAACGTCGGGTTCGTGGGCAAGCAGATGCTTCCCATCGCCGAGCTCTGCTTCGACGCGATGCCGGATGGCTGTCCGGCGATCCTCACCTACTCCGCCAAGTGGGACGTGGGAAGTGCCGAGGACCTGGGCTCCCAGCCCAGTGTGCCCGGCGGAGCTTCCGGCCGATGTCACCAAGCGTGTGGGGCAGGTGGCTCGCCAGGCCTGGGAGTATCTCACGGGCGCGGAGGGGTACGGGCGGGTGGACATGCGGCTGGACGACGCCGGGCAGCCCTACGTGCTCGAGGTCAACCCCAACCCGGACCTCTCGGACACCGCCGGACTTTCCCGCATGGCCCGGGTCTACGGCTGGGCCTATGACGAGCTCCTGGGTCGTATCGTGGAAGAGGCCATGAGCCGGACCCGCTCCACCCAGGCTGCCGACGCCCTGGCTGGCGCTACCGCCGCCGTGTGAGCACCACTACCGCTTCACGCCGGCTCCGTCCCCCCCGTCCCGAAGATCGGGAACCACTCCTCAAGATGCTGGCCGCCTCCCGGGTGTTCCGGGAGCCTGAGATCGTGGTGGCGCTCGAAGTGTTCGATGCCGCCTCGAAGCCGCTGCAGACCGATTATCTGAGCGTCTGCGCCGAGGTGGAAGGACGCCTGGCCGGTTGGATCTGCTGGGGGGCCACTCCGTGCACCGAAGGCACATTCGATTTGTACTGGATCGTGGTGGATCCCGCCCTGCATGACCGCGGCATCGGATCGGCCTTGCTCAAGGCCATGGAGCAACGGTTGCCCAGTGACGCCCGACTGGTCCGGATCGAGACCTCGGGCCGGCCGGACTATCGCTCGACCGGCGCCTTTTACCAGGCCCGGGGCTATCAGATCGCCGCTACCGTCCCGGACTTCTACGAGCCGGGGGATCCACAGGTGATCTACGTGAAGAAGTTGGGGAGCTAAGGGGCGTTTTTCCCCTTGGCGACCTTCCTGATTCCCTTACCCGCCGCGAGATAGAGACCCCAGGTCAGGCGCGCCGCGTGGTCCCGGAGCGCTTCCAGCTCCCCCCAGGATTCCACCCCCACCAACTCGAGTTCCTTTAGCAGCCGCAGCACATAGCCCAGCTCCCCGAGCGACCCGATCGAGAGATCGAGGAGCCGGCGGAAGTCGCGGGACCCCTGCTTCGCAGATCCTTCGACCAGCCGCGCTGCCGCCAGGTAGGCGGCCCGGCGGGCCAGCCCGGTCAAGCCGTGCCGCTCTTCAGGGGGCCAGGCGCGACTGGCCCGAAACAGGGCGAGTACCAGCTCGTGGCATGCGATCCAAGCCGTCAGACGCTCGTACGGCGGCCGGGGTGTTCCTTCGCGAGGCGTGGCGGGCATAACAGTCTGAATATCTGGGTACCCGCCCGTTCGTCCCTGCATCGGAATCGCGCACCCGACACCGTTTTCAACCGTTGGGCCCTGGGCCCTTCTTGACGTCTCACAGGGCGAGTCGTACGTTCTCCCGCCTCACGCCTGTGGCCCGGCCCGGTCGCGGCGTTCTCGCATACAGCCAGCCGAATCAACTGTCCAGCCTGAAACTCGCCGACGGGAGGGCGGAGCATGCTGCACATTCGTCGTTGGCCAATCCTCATCGGACTCGCGCTCGCGCTCCCCGCACCGGCCCTCGCGCAGGAGGGCATCACGGTCGCCGGACAGGTCGTCACGGAAGAGGGTCACCCGATTTCGTCGGCCACCGTCCAGATCGTGAGCCTGGGCCTCGGGTCGGTGACCCGGACAGACGGCCACTATACGCTGGTGATTCCCGCCAACCGGGTCCAGCCCGGCGAGACCGTCACGCTCACGGCACGCGCCATCAACTACAAGCCCCAGACCGCGTCGATCGTCGTGACGGCGGGCGAGAATACCCATGACTTCTTGTTGACCGTGAACCCGCTCCAGCTGGGTGAGCTGGTGGTGACCGGGCTGGGCACGACGTCCGAAGTGGAGAAGATCGGCAACGTGCGGAACAATGTGGACTCGACCCTGATTCGGAAGAGCAACGAGCAGAACATCGTGGCCGCCCTGGCGGCCAAGGCCCCCAACGTCGAGGTCACCTCCACCGCCGGCGACCCCGGTGCCTCCGCCTCGATCCGGATCCGCGGCGCCAACACCCTGAACACCGCCAGCGAGCCACTGTTCGTGGTCGATGGGATGGCGATCGACAACTCCACCACCACCACGTCCACGTACGACGGCACCGGGTTCGGCAACCAGCAGGGCACCTTTCCGCCCAACCGGGCCATCGACCTCAACTCCGACGATATCGAAAGCATCGAGATCCTGAAGGGCGCCGCCGCCGGGGCCATCTACGGCGCCCGGGCCGGCCAGGGGGTCATTCTGGTGACCACCAAGAAGGGCCACGCGGGCCCGACCACCTTCTCGTTCCGGACCACCATGTCGGCCAATGACGTGACCCGATTCCCCGAGCTGCAGCGTACCTACGGCCAGGGAGAAGGCGGGGTGGCGGAGACCTGCGTTCCGGTCACCGGTCCGGTGGATTGCCTAGGGACGACGCGGAGTTGGGGTCCTGCTATTCCGGCGGGGACCCCCACCTACGATCACTCACGTGAGGTGTTCAGGACCGGCTTCACCACCGACAATACCTTGACGGCCTCCGGCGGGAACGACCGGACGACCTTCTACATCTCGGGTTCGGCCTTCTACCAGAACGGCAGCTTCGTCGGGCCGCACAACAACTTCACGCGCTACGCCTTCCGCCTGAAGGGCGACCACCGGCTGACCAATTGGCTCAAGGTGGGCGGGAACGTGGCCTACTCGGCTGCCAACGGCGATGGAGTGCAGAAGACCTCCAATTTCAGCGGGATCCTGCTGGGGTCCTGGCGGGCCACACCGACCTTCGATAACCGGCAGTATCTCGACCCGGTGAACGGCATGCACCGGTCCTACGCGTATCCCAACCCCTCGGCCAACTCGGCGGACCAGTCGCGGGGCTACGACAATCCCTTCTTCACCGCCAACGTGCCAGTCAGCACCACCAGTGCCAACCGGGTGACAGGCAACCTCACGGCCGACGCGACGCCGATCGGATGGCTGCACATCAACTACACCCTGGGTGTCGACTACTCCGGCGACAACCGCCTGCAGGGCCAGCCCCAGACCTCGTCCAACACGCCGCTCCCCACCGGCCAGGTCATCCAACTGGGGATCTCCAACACCCAGGTCGAGAGCAACCTCCTGGGCACCGCGTCGTTCAAGTTGAGCCAGAAAGCGGCCGGGACCTTCACCCTGGGCCAGAACTTCAACAGCCGGAGCTTCGACCTGATCGGCGCCACCGGGAACGGCCTGATCGCGCCCACACCGTACAGTCTCCGCAATACGGGGCAGATCAATCCACCGGTGGATTCCGTAGCGAAGGTCAACATCGTCGGGTTCTACGGCCAGGCCACCCTGGACCTGTACCAGCAGCTGTTCCTGAAGGGCGGACTTCGCTACGACGGCGCCTCGACCTTTGGACAAGACAATCTCCGGGCCTGGTTCCCCAGCGCCAGCGCGGCCTGGCAGTTTACCAAGGTGACCGGCAACCTCAACGGAATGCTGACCTACGGGAAGGCCCGGATTGCCTACGGCGAGGTCGGTACCCAACCGCCCCCCTATCTCGGATCCAACACCTTCCTGGGTGGCGGGAGCTTCGCCGATCCGTTTGGCCCCTTCTTGAGCGCCAGCCAGGGCGGCAACGGAGGGCTGTTCACGCCCAACGTGAAGCCCGCGACCGGCCTCGAGCCTGAGCGCAGCAAGGAGTTCGAGCTGGGTGCCGACCTCGGCCTCTTCAAGGACTACGCCGACTTGAGCTTCACCTGGTACCAGAAGAATTCCAGCGGGGTCATCCTGCAGGTGCCCGTAGCGGCCTCGACTGGATATCAGTTCCAATCGGCCAATGGCGCCGAGATCCAGAACGCCGGGACTGAATGGTCCCTGAACATCCGGCCGATCACCAAGCGAGACTTCGCCTGGGACCTGGGGTTCATCTTTGGCACCAACCGAAATCACGTTAAGAGCCTGACCGGAGCCAGCTTTGTCTCCTACGGCGGGCTCGGAGCATTTGGCCTCACGGTGGCAGATGTCGGAGGATCGGTGGGAGATTTCCTTGACTACGACTACGTCCGCTGTGGCCGCGGCATCATGCTGGACGACGGGACGGGCAACCAGAACTTCTCGGTGGATGCCAACTGCACCGCCGATCAGAACAGCAAGCACGCTCTCTTCCTGCCCGATGCCACCGTGGCCGGCGCCAACGGCGGGCTGGGCCTCGGCTACCCCTTGCTGGACGGCCAGAAGCGCATCATCGGCAGCCCCGACCCCAAGTGGACCGGGTCGGTCCGGACCTCGGTGCGGTACAAAGGTGTCACGGTCTCCGCCCTGGTGGATGTCCGGCACGGCGGTCTGATCTACAACGGAACCAAGGGGGCCCTGATCGAGCTGGGCACCGCCAAGATCACCGAGAAGCGGGGACAGACCGAGACCATGACCAGCTTCCTCGGTCAGGATGCAGCGGGCCCTGGAGCCAGCACGCCCGTGGTACTGGATGAGGCATTCTTCCGAGGCTACTACTCGACGTTCATCAGCCTGGGCCAGCCGTTCTACGAGGACGGGAGTTACACCAAGCTCAGGGAGATATCGGTAGGGTACACCTGGGCCGGAAAGTTCGTCAGTCAGACCCTGCATCTGAGCAGCGTCGATTTCCGGGTCGCCGGCCGGAATCTCGCGGTCTGGACCAAGTACTCGGGCATCGACCCCGAGACCAGCTTCGCGGGGGCCGAGAGCGGATCACGGGGCGTCGACTGGTTCAACAATCCCCAGGCGAGATCGTTCGTGTTCTCCCTGGGCCTGAACCGCTGACCACGAGAGACTGAGGAATCATCCCATGCGCAACGGCGTTCGTTTCAGCCTGCTCGCCCTCGGCCTCTCCATCGCGGTGAGCGGATGCGATCTGACCGGACCCAAGCTGTCCGACAACCCCAATGACCCCAGCGCGGCGTCGAATGTCAGCCTCCTGTCCTCGGCCCAGGCCAACCTCTGGGTCCAGTCCGAGGCGGATCTGGCCCGCACCGTGTGCGTCTGGCTTCAGCAGTGCTCCGGGCGTCAGAGCCAGTATTTCGGCGTGGGGAACTACAGCGCGATCGGGGACGGGGACTTCTGGTTTCAGAACTGGGCCGCGACCTACGGCGGAGGTGGCCTGATCGACCTGCGCCGGATTCAGAGCACCTCGCTCCAGGCGGGGGACTCGACCTTCGCGGGGATCGCGGCAGTGATCGAGGTCTGGCTGGTGGGCACTGCCGCGGACATCTGGGGCGACATTCCCTACACCCAGGCCGCGACCTCGGCGACCAACCCGGTGCTCGACCCGCAGCAGCAGGTTTACGACCATCTGCAGGCCAAGCTCGACTCCGCCGTCACCTTCTTGAGCGCCACAGGCTCTCGAAATGTGGGCCCCCTCGGCGCCGAGCTGGTGTACGGTGGTAACGCCGGCAAGTGGCTGCGCCTGGCCGAGACCCTCAAGGCCCGGTACTTCATGCATGTCGCGGAGCGCATTCCAGCTGCCTACGACTCGGCCCTGGTGCACGCTCAGCTCGGGATTCTGCAAGGTGAGGACTACAACAACTACCATACGACGGTCCTCACGTCGTCCAACATCTGGTTCCAGTTCTTCACCACCGCCGCGCTCAACTACGTAGCGGCAGGCCAGCACCTGGTCGATTTGCTCAACACCACCGGCGACCCGCGATTGCGGGCCTACTACAAGGGTACCCAGGCCGACACCACGGTGTTCGCCGGAGGACTGCCGGACGGGAGCGATGGTCTCACCCCAAGCACTATCTCCACCTTGAGCGACACCCGACTGGCGCCCGATTTCCAGCAGCCGCTGGTCACCTGGGCCGAGACCCAGTTGATCATCGCCGAGGCGAACTACAGCAAGGCCACCTCCAACGAGGCGGCGGCCCGGACGGCGCTCAACACTGTGCTGGCCACAGTTCCCCTGCCTGCGGTAGGAGGCGGGGTGACCGGTCCGGCCCTTCTCAGTGCCATCATGACCGAGAAGTACATCCAGCTCTTCCAGACCATCGAGGTCTGGAGCGACTACAAGCGGACCTGCTTGCCGACGATGGTCGCCTTCCCGACTGGATCCACGCGGTTGCCCCGACGGCTTCCCTATCCCTTGCAGGAGCGGAACGCCAACCCCAGCATCCCCAACGAGGGGCCCGACCCCTTCACTGGAGGGAACTGGAACGATCCCAACCCCTGTCCCTGAGGAGTCGGGGCCTGAGGAGGAGTCAGTATACGCCGATGCTGGAACGGTACAGATCAGTCTCGAGGGTCCAGACGATCTGCTGACCCGCCTGGACCAATAGGCTGTCGGAGTAGTAGCGGTTGGGATCGCCCACCGGGTCGGCTATCAGGTAGACGGTGCCGTGGGAGGCGAAGTACCGCCAGGGGAGGATGAAGTCGGTCTTGCTCGCGGAGACGGCCAGCCCGATCCGCTCGGTCACGCCATCGTGGACGATCAGAATGGTGATGTCCTGCCAATTGTGATTGACGATGGTGAGCGGGACATCGGCGGCCGGACCGGCGGTCGGACGAGGCGCTGGGCTCCCGTGACAAGCCAGGCCGAGCAGAAGGGCCAGGAGAAGTCGGAGGGTGGGGCCGGGTCGGCGCATAGCGGGAGGCTCTCCACCCGATCATATCGCGGCCGGCCGGTGACCGATAGGGGTGCTGCGGCCTACCTGGCCGGCTGACTGATCCCCGCGCCGGCTTTCACTACTTCTCCCCCCTTCATCACGAAATCCACCTTCATGAAGCGGGAGAGGTCGGCCATCGCGTCGCCCTCCACCGCGATGATGTCGGCGTACTTCCCTCCGGCAATCGAGCCCACCCGATCGTCCCAGCGCATGAGCTGGGCGGCGCTGATGGTGGCCGATTGGATCGCCTGCATCGGGGTCATCCCGTAGCGCACCATGTAGGGCAGCTGCGCCGCCACGTAGCCGTGGGGATAGACCCCGCTGTCGGTGCCGTAGGCGATCCTCACCCCGGCCGCCACCGCCTTCCGGAACCCCGCCCGCTGGGCCTCGGTGGTCTCCCGGTTCTTCCGGAGAATCTCCGCCGACCAGCCGTCCCGCTTTCCCACGCTGTCGATGTAGTCGCCGTTCCAGATGTCGGCCACCAGCCAGGTCCCGTGCTCCTTCATCAGGGCGATGCCCTCGTCGTCGATCAGGGAGCCGTGCTCGATCGACCGTACGCCCGCCCGGACCGCCCGCTTGATCCCCTCGGCGCCGTGGGCGTGGGCCGCGACGAAGGTGCCGTAGTGGGCCGCTTCCTCCACCGCCGCCTGAATCTCCTCCTCGGTGAACTCGGGGGCGCCCGGTGTGGTTCCCGGAGTGAGCACCGCCCCGGTGGCGATGACCTTGATGAAGTCGGCGCCGCCGTGGAGGATCTCGCGGACCCGCTGGCGCACTTCGTCCGCCGAGTTCGCCACCCCGTACCTGAAGCTCCGCGGCAGACTCGACATCCGGGGCGGCGCCGCTCACCTCACCACCGCCGGTCGAGACCGTGACATAGGCTCCGGCCACTTCCATCCGCGGCCCGGGAACCACGCCGTAGTTGATCGCGTCACGCAGCGCGACGTCCACGAAGGCGCGATAGGTCCCCACGTCGCGCACCGTGGTGAAGCCCGCCAGCAGCGTCGCCCGGGCGTGTCGGCGCCGAGGAACGCGTCCTGGGCCTCGGAGCTCTGCAGCGGAGCGGTGACGTTGGCCGACTGGAGGTCGCCGACCTGGTGGGTGTGGCAGTCGATCAGGCCCGGGCAGCACCGTGTACCGGGAAAGGTCGATGACCCGGGCCCCCTTGGGGATCGCGCTGGAGCCGGGCCGGACCGACTCGATCCGCTCGCCCCGGATCACGATCAGCTGGTCGGGGCGGACCTGGCCCTGCTCGACGTCCACCAGGCGGCCGGCTTTGATGACGGTGAGGTCCTGGGCCTGCAGCGTCGCGGCCGCGAAGGCGAGAGCGATTCCGGTTCCAAGGATCTTCAAGAGTCACCTGCCTCGTCAGGACGTTCCCCCTCTCCACATAGTGGAGAGGGGGTCAGGGGGTGAGGATCACAGCGGGTCAGGGGTCAGGGGGTCAGGACGAAGTAGAGAGGGGGACAGGGGGTGAGGCGTCACGGCGTCCGCCTTCTCTCGAACTCCTCGCGCGCCGCCTGGATGTGCCCCAGTACTTCTCTCCGCTCGGCCTCGGAATTCCACGCGGTACTGGCGCTCACCGATTGCTCGACCCGATCCAGCCACTTGAGGAAGTATTCCGCGTCGGTCGGGGAGCGCACCGCCACTCCACCCACCGTGACATAGATCGGACTGGTGCTGGCGAAGGGATAGATGTCCAGGATCGGCTCGGCCGGTTTGTCGCTCCAGGCCCGGAGCGTGTACCACCCGCTGCGATCGATGGTGACCGGGATCGTGAAGTCGGCGCTGGTGCGCGCCCCCGTCACCGGCAACGAGGCGATCACCCGGCCGTTCCCCACGATCTCGAAGTGATCGATGGGGACGATCGAGCGTACTGACCCCTTGACCGTCAGCTGCTTCCCGCCGCTCGGCAAGACGATCTCCGAACCGATCCCCTGGCCGCCGATCGAGAACTCCAGGAGCGGCCCGTTGGTCGCGAAAGACTTCCCAGCTCTGAGGGCGGCCAGCCAGCGCCGATGGTCCAGCGGAATTCCGGACTGGACGTACACCCGGTCGGTGCCCACCGGGCCCCGCAGCGAGGCGAAATTGGTCATCGCATCGGTGCCGGCCCCGGCCGGAATCCGGAACCCGCAGTTGAGGAGCTGGTACCAGACCTTGGCCGAGGCCAGGTGATCGCTGAAGCCGACCACCTCGTAGTAGTCCACCTTCCCGGTGCCGACGTCCACTGGGAGGGCATTCGAGAGCGCGACGGTGGTGTCGCTGGGATCGGGGTAGACGTCGAAGGGATGCACATACCCGAACAGCGCCCCCTGAGCGTGACCCTCGTCCGCCACGCGCCCGTTGTCCGGATAGAGGCTGGCCGCGGCGGTGTTGGCGTACGCGGCGTATCCCGGCAGCACCAGATGGGTGGTGAGGCCGAGCAGGCCGGAATGGCCCCAATAGCTGGTGTGAAATTCCTGATCGTGGGCGATCAGGAGATCGGCCCGAGAAATCGAATCGGGCTTGCCGGTGAAGTACGCAATGTCCGGCATCCGACCCTCTTTGTTGACGATCAGGTTCTCCACCACGTTGAGCCCCTCCGCCCGCATCTGGAAGGCGAGCGTGGTCGGCGTCGCCCGGTAGTGACCGGCGTAGTTCATGTGGACGTGCAGATCTCCGCTGGTCCAGCCCTGGGCCAGGGGATTGGCGATCCGATCCATCGTCACGCGAAGGGTCTGGAGCGTATCGGGCTTGATGGTGATGGTGCGCCGGACCACGCGATACTCGCCGCCGTGCGCCACCTCGACCCGGAGCGGGCCGGCCGGAGCCGTCACCGTGCTGCTCCCGGCGCTATGGAAATAGCCCACCTCGTACTTCCGCTCGCTCCGAACGAAGGCGTCATCGGCATGCCGCCAGGCGTCGTCCGGCGCCACCGCCCGCCCATCCGGGAGGGTCAGCGAGATCCGCGCGGGCAGCGGCTTCCGGCTCTGGCCGTCGAACACCATGATCCGAAGGCGTCCGACGGGGCTCCGATAGATCCGCTGCCGGGCCTCCACCCGCTGGCGCCCTCCCCCGGGAACCGTGACCACCCAGAGCGACGTGTTGCCGCCTTCGTTCGAGACGTAGGCGATCCGGGTGCCGTCGCGGAGACCAGCGCGGGGCAGGTGGCGTCGAACTCGCCGAAGGTCAGCTGAAACGGGTTCTCCCCCTCGCTGGTCATGAGCCAGAGCTGGTGCCACTGCCGGCCCTGGTAGCCGCTGTAGACCACGCGCTTGCCGTCGCGGGCCCAGTCGGGCCGCGCCTTGCCAGGTGGTCTCCTCGTAGTGAATCTCCCGCGGCACCGCGCCTGCTTTGGCCTCGAGTCGCCAGAATCCGCCGGAGCCCCAGACATGACTGCGGTTGGAGACCACCATCAACTCACGCCCGTCGGGCGACCAGGTCGGCGAGAGGTAGTGATCGAAGACGCTGTAGTAGTAGCGCGGTAGCCCGCTGTCCCTGTCCTCGGTGATCCGCTCGACGTGCTCCAGCTTTCTGGCTTGAATGTCGGCGGTGTAGACATGCCAGCGCCCCTGATACGCCGAGGAGACCCAGGCCAGCCGCTTCCCATCGGGGGACCAGCGAGGCTCCAGGTTCACCGCGCCATCGGCCAGCAACGAACGCGACTCCAGGGTCGCGACATCCAGCGTGCGCAACTCGATGGCGTCGTCGTGGTAGGAGGCGTAGACCACCAGCTTGCCGTCGGGGGACCAGTCGGGCTGATAGTCGTAGCCCGGGCCGGTGGTGAGCTGCTCCGCGGTGGTGTCTCCCAGTCGCTGCCGCCAGAGCGATCCCTGCATCGAATAGAGCAGACTCTTCCCGTCGGGCGACCAGGTCACCGCGCTGGGCACCGCTGGTGACCTGCGGGACATACATCTCGCGATAGTAGTAGTTGTGTGGGAGCTTGATCTGCTGCAGGACCGGTTCCCGCTGGGCCAGAAGCGCACCCGAGAGGAGCGTCCAGGCGAGCGCCGGCAGGAGGAGAAGGCGGCGGAGCGCCCGGTCAGTCATGGGCGGGTAGGGGAGACCGCGTCGGCTCGAATCTTGACACGTGCCACCTTCCAACGAGCTCGCCAGTAGCAGCACGCCGCCCAGCAGGAGAAGAAGCCGAGGCACCGCCAACCACCTTGAGCTCGAAGACTAGCACGCTTTCCGTCCCGGTAGGCGGCACCATCGCCACCGCCATCGCGAACAGCGTGAGGAACAGCCCTGCCGCTCCCACCAGCACGGCGCCGGGTTGCGTCTCGCGGGAACATGACCGCGGGAGCCGGCTCGATCAGCCTCACCTTGATGTAGGTCAGGAACAGGTAGATGAAGGGGACGAAGTAGATCAGCAGCATAGTGTCGAGCAACACCAGGTAGGCCTTCTCCACCGTGGTTCCCTTGCCGATCACCGAGAGGATCAGGAATCCGGTCGCCAGGCCGGCCGCCACCAGGATCGCCACGTAAGGCGTCTTCCACTTGGGGTGAATCCGCCCGAACCATGGAGGAAAGTACCGGTCGAGGCCGATGGTGAAGGCGACCCGGGCCGGGCCGGTCAACCACGCCCCCACACCGCCCAGGTTGCCGATGACGTAGAGAGCCCCGGCGATGGTCACCAGCCATTTCAGACTCCCGCGCCCCGGCCGCGATCGCCTGGAGGAAGCCGGACACGATGTTGACGTTGTCGGCCGGCACCAGCCAGAGTACCGCGAGCGTCCCCGCCAGGTAGAGGGCGGCACATGAGCGGGGCCGCCAGCAGGATGGAGCGGGGCAGCGTGCGTGCGGGATCCTTGATCTCCCCGCCCATCATCGAGGCCAGCTCCAGGCCGGCGAAGGCAAAGGCGATCGAGGCCCAGAGGTTGAGCTCGCCGAACTGCGGTCAGATCCGGGACCAGGCTCCGCGTGGTGATGGCGTTGGCGGAGTGGCTGGTGCATCATCGCGCCCACGCCGAGACCGACCAGCAGCAGACCCGGCAGGTAGGTGCCCAAGGCGCCGAGATTCTGCAGCCACTTGCCGGTGCTCATCCCGACGATGTTGATCCCGACCGCGAACCAGAGCATCACCAGCGTCGCGAGCAGCACGTATACCCGGTCGTCCGCCAGCCCGCTGTCGCCTTTCCCGATGGCAAAGGTGGCGATGACCGAGGTGGAGATCAGCAGGTTGGGATAGTAGAGCACGTTGTTGACCCAGTAACACCAGCCGCACAGGAACCCGTGACCCTCGCCGAAGGCGCGCTTGGTCCAGAAGTAGATCCCACCCTCGTCCGGATAGCGGTTGGCGAGGTCGCTGACGGCGAGGCCCTGGGGCACGAAGAAGAGCAGGCCGGCCAGCACCCAGAGCGTGAGCGAGCTGGGTCCCGCGGCTGCGGAGGTAGCCAGCCACCGCAGGCTGAGCACGGCGACGATGTTGAACAGGACCAGGTCGCGCAGGCCGAGGCTGCGGGGGAGCTCGGTGCGGGGGCCCGCCGGGCTCGTGGGACATCTACTGCGGATCAGTTGCCAAGGTAGAGTCGTTTGGGATCCAGCACATCGCGGAGGAGCCGGAGCTCCTCAGCGGTGGGCGGCGCGACGCGCTCGAGCTGCTCGCCGCACCCGAAGCGGCCAACCCACATTGGCCTTCACCTCATCCACCGTGACTCCGGGGTAGAGCCGTGCGAGCACCATCTCGCCGGTCTCCGGGTCGCGCTCCAGGATGCCCTTGTCGGTGATCACCTTGACCGGGCCGGCGCCCGGCATCCCGAGCTCCTGGCGCGACTTGCCCTTGCTGCGCTGGCCGGGGCTGGTGACGAAAGTCCAGCTCGTCGGGGAAGGCGCGGGTGGAGAGCCGGCTGATGATCAGCACCCGCTGGGCGTGAATCGCGATTTCCGCGGCGCCGCCCGAGCCGGGCAGCCGGACCTTCGGGCTTCTGGTAAGTGCCGATCACCGTGGTGTTGATGTTGCCCCAGCGGTCCACCTGGGCCCCGCCGAGGAAACCCACCTCGATCTTGCCGTTCTGCAGGAAGAGCTGGAACACGTCCGCCATGGAGCAGACCATCAGCGATCCGGTCACCAGCGACGGGTCGCCGATCGAGACCGGCAGCCGCTCGGGCACCGCGCCGACCGCGCCCGACTCGTAGATCAGCACCAGGTCGGGCGCCTGGAGCGCGCGGGCCAGGTTGCAGGCGAGGTTGGGCAGCCCGATCCCGACGAAGACCACCTCGCCGTTCGCCAGCTCCCGCGCGGCGACGGCGGCCATCATCTCGGAGGGCGTAGTGGTCATCTCGAGCATGAGCCAAGAGGCTAGACGCCCATCAGTTCAGACCAGCCGGTGCGGCACGACCCGCAGCCGGCTCGGAGCCGCCTCGAGCGTTCCGCCGGCTGCTGCGCCATGTACTCGGCCCGGTCCGTCACGCCGTACACGAATTCGTCGAGGTAGGCCTGCAGCTGGGCCGGATCGCGGGAGATCGTCCTCCCAGGCCACGTAGAAATCGTTGTCGCGGTCGTAGTAGCCCTGCGCGTAGGAGGGATGAGCAGCCCCAGGGCTCCACCACCACCGCGTCGACGATCATGCCCGGGAATCAGCGTGCGATTGGGGTCGGCCCGGATCACCGACTCGTCCACCAGCTCCTCGACCACCACGATCACCCGCTTCGAGGCGAACGCGGCCTCCTTCTGCACCCCGAGCAGGCCCCAGACCTGGGCGTTCCCTGCGCATCGGCCCGCTGGGCGTGGATGATGGTGACGTCGGGGTTGAGCGCCGGGACCGTGGCCAGCTCCTCGCCGGTGTAGGGACAGGTCACGGTCCTGATGCTGGGATTGACCACCGGAAGGTCGGTCCCCATGTAGTTGCGCATGGACCCAGAAGGGGAGGCCCGCGGCGCCGGCGGACATCCGCGCCACCATCCCGAAGTGGCTGTACTCCTCGAGCTCGAGCGGCGGTGTGCCCTGCTCCACCGCCCGCCGAAAGGCGTGCAGCGACCCTGCCCCCGGATTCCCGGCCCAGGAGAAGACCAGCTTCCGGGCGCAGCCGGCCGCGATCATCTGATCGTAGATCAGGTCGGGAGTCGAGCCGGCAGATCGTGAGGTCCTTGCGGCGCTGGCGAATGATCTCGTGGCCGGCGGCGAAAGCAGATCAGGTGGGTGAACCCTTCGATGACGACCGTGTCGCCGTCCCGGACGTGGGCGGCGATCGCGTCCTTCATGGTTTGCACCTTGTTGATCATGCCGTGAGGCCCAACCGGCTCGGATGCCCCGCCTCCAGCTGGTCGAGCTCGGTCACCAGCAGCTCGGCCGCTCCGGCCAGGTGGGCGCCCAGGAGGCGCGCAGCCAGGTCGGCGTCGCGGACGCGGACCGCGGCCAGCAGGGCCCGATGCTCGCGCTCAAAGACGTGGCGATGCCTGAGCATCAATCCGTGGGTCAGCCAATAGCGGTCCACGCGGCGGAGCAGGCCGTCGATCATTTCCCGCAGGCGGGGGCGATCGCTCGAGTCCGTATACCAGCCGATGGAAGTCGACATCGAGAGACCCCCACGCCGCTGCGTCGCCCGCCGATTCGGCGGCGTCCAGGATCCGCTCGGCCTGGTCGAGCTGCTCCGCGGTGAGGAGGGGAACCGCCTCCCGAATGGCGGCCGTCTCCAGGATGGCGCGGATCTCATAGATCTCGCGGATCTCACCCTGGGTCAGAGCGCTGACCGCCGCGCCACGGTTGGCCTGGTAGGTGACCAGACCCTCGGATTGGAGCTGGCGCAGCGCCTCGCGCACCGGAATGTGGCTGACCCGAAGTTGGGCTCGCGATTTCGTCCTGGGGGAGCGGCTGGTTGGCGCGGAGCAGGCCGGAAATGATGGCTTCCCGGAGCACCTCCGCTACCAGCTCGTGGGTGGCTTGTCGGCGGGTCCGCGGAAGGCGTCCCAGAACCGTTACCAGATCGACCAAAGACCTCTCACGCTATTTATGGGTATAAGGCGTTTGACTAGCCGACTTGCGTGATCATATATTATATATTACGTTCTCAACGTCAAGTACTACATCACATTGTAGTTTCGGCGTAGAACGCCTTTCGGTCGAGGCAGGCATGCAGAAACCCATCGCGGAGACCAGCACCGGCCAGCCGATTCCCTACCCGCCTCGGCGCGAATACGTCGAGCCGGACTGGAATCGCATCCCGGGCTACCATGGCGTAAGCCGCGAGGATTGGGAGAGCGCGACCTGGCAGCGGCGGCACACCATCAAGAACCTGAGCGAGCTCAAGGCGCGTCCTGGGCGGGTTGCTTCCCGACACCTTGGCCGAGAGCATGGCCAAGGATCACGAGCTGCGGGCCACGATGTCCATGCTGCTCCCGCCCCACATGATCAACACCATGGACGTGGAGCAGCTGTGGGAGGATCCGGTTCGTCGCTACATGATCCCGGCCTTCGACGACCGGCGCACCGACTGGGCCAATCACCCCAAGGCCTCGCGCGACAGCCTGCACGAGGCCGACATGTGGGTGGTCGAGGGGCTGACCCATCGCTACCCCACCAAGGTGCTGGCCGAGCTCCTGTCCACCTGTCCCCAGTACTGCGGGCACTGCACCCGGATGGACCTGGTCGGCAACGACGTGCCCCAGGTGGAGAAGCTCAAGTTCCAGATCCCCCAGAAGGACCGGCACCAGCAGATTCTCGACTATCTGCGGAAGACGCCGGCGGTGCGGGACGTCGTCGTCTCCGGGGGAGACATCGCCAATCTGCACATCTCCCAGCTCGAGCCCTTCGTGAGCGCGCTGCTCGATATCCCGAACATCCGGGACATCCGGCTGGCCTCCAAGGGACTGATCGGCCTGCCTCAGCACTTCCTGCAGGACAGCGTGGTCGCAGGGGCTGGAGCGGCTGGCCAAGAAGGCCTTCGATCGCGGGGTGGACCTGGCGCTGCACACCCACGCCAATGCGGGCCAGCAGGTGACGCCCTCTGGTCGGGAAGGCCACCCGCAAGCTGCTGGAGATCGGCTTCCGCGACGTCCGGAACCAGGGCGTGCTGCTCCGGGGCGTGAACGCCACGGCCCCGGACCTGCTCGATCTCTGTTTCATGCTGCTCGATCACGCCAAGATCCTGCCGTACTACTTCTACATGTGCGACATGATCCCCAACTCCGAGCACTGGCGGGTCGCCGTGTGGGAGGCTCAGCAGCTGCAGCACGACATCATGGGCTATCTGCCCGGCTTCGCCACGCCGCGGATCGTCTGCGACGTCCCCTTCGTCGGCAAGCGCTGGGTCCACCAGCTGGCGGAGTACGACCGGGAGAAGGGCATCTCCTACTGGACCAAGAACTACCTGACCTGCATCGAGTGGGGAGACCAGACCGCGCTCCAGCGGAAGCACGAGTACTACGACCCGATCTACACCCTGCCCGCCTCCGGTCAGCAATGGTGGCGCGAGCATGCCGCCGAACAGAAGGCGGAAGCGACGCACGCGGTGCACGCCTAGGACACCGAGACATCGACGCCTTCTTCACCGAGATGCCGTCCATGACCACTACTCGCGACTATCCCCGCATCGTGGCCGCGCCGCCGGGGCCCAAGGCCAAGGCGATCATCGACCGTGACGAGGCCTGGACCTCGACGTCCTACATCAAGGAGTATCCCCTGGTGATCGCCGGCGGGCGCGGCGCCATGGTGCAGGACGTCGACGGCAACCAGTTCCTCGATTTCATGGCCGGCATCGCGGTCAGCGCCACCGGCTACAACCACCCCAAGGTGGTCGCGGCGATCAAGGACCAGGCCGACCGGTTCCTGCACATCTGCGGCACCGATTTCTACTTCGAGGGGTTCGCTCAGTTGGCGGAGCGGCTGGCGCGGTTGGCCCCGGGAACCAGCCGCAAGCGGGTGTTCCTCACCAACTCGGGCACCGAGGCGGTCGAGGGAGCCATCAAGCTGGCCCGCTATCACACTCGCCGGCCGGCGCTGATCGCCTTTCACGGCTCGTTCCACGGCCGGACCTACGGGGCGATGAGCCTGACCTCGAGCAAGACCAAACAGCGGCGCCACTTCGGGCCGTTTCTCCCCGAGGTCTACCACGTGCCCTTCTGCAATCCCTATCGGGGACCGGAGGGCGCCACCGACCTGGAGAACATCGAGAGCGTCATCGCCTCGATCGAGGAAGGACTGATGGGCCGGCAGGTGGCGCCCGATGACGTGGCGGCCATCTTCGTCGAGCCGATCCAGGGTGAGGGCGGCTACGTGATCCCGCCCATGGGATTCCTCAAGGCGCTGCGACAGCTGTGCGACCGTCACGGCATTCTCCTGGTGGCCGACGAAGTGCAGAGCGGGGTGGGCCGTACCGGGAAGATGTGGGCCTGCGACTGGGAAGAGGTCGAGCCCGACATCCTGGTGACCGCCAAGGGGCTGGGATCCGGGCATGCCGATCGGCGCCTTCATCGCGCGGGAGTCGGTGATGACCTGGGAGTCCGGCAGCCACGGCTCCACCTTCGGCGGCAATCCGGTGAGCTGCGCCGCGGCGCTGGCCACCCTGGACGTGGTGGAGCAGTCCCTCCCCCACATCAAGGCCATGGGCGAGCGGATCATGGGCCACGCCCGGAAGCTGATGGACCGTCACGCCGTCATCGGCGACGTGCGGGGCCGGGGACTCATGATCGGGATGGAGTTCGTCAAGGATCGCCGCTCGAAGGAGCCCTATCCGGAGCTGATCGAGCGGGTCACCGATGCGCGCCTTCCAGAAGGGACTGCTACTGCTCGGCTGCGGCAAGAGTGCGTTCCGCCTCGCCCCGCCGCTGGTGCTGGACGAGTACGACGTGGATACCGGGATGGGGATTCTGGAGGAGTGCCTGGGAGAGGAAGACTAGATCGGCATTCGAGAACCAAGCGGAGAGGGCACCGGCGAAGCCGGTGCCCTCACTTCTTTACCCCTGCACTACCCTACTCGGTAACGCTCGGCATTAGCGCCGGCCGAAGGCCGTCCGCTGCATGCCGTTGTTAGCCCACGGGTCCGTGCCCCACCGTCGGCCATTGCCTCGCCTACGCAATCTGAGAAGCAAGACCCTGCAACTCCCGTCCTAGGTGCTCAAGCCAGGGCACCTGAGGCGTTGTGCTGGGACTTCGGTCCCGAAGAAACGCGCCTGGCCGTGCCCCTCTGTAGCGCCTGCCCGCAATTGTCATCGTAGCGTTGTCAAACTTGCGGCGAGCATCAGCCTGCGCGTGTACGATGCGATGGCGCACCGCAGCAAGGGCCTCCAGCCGGGACATGCTCGACCGGACGACGCCCTCAATGGGACAACTTCCGAACATGCGCTGGCACCTGTCCGCGACCTGAGTTGGGTTGTGCCAGAGTGCGTAATCCCTTCCACCAAGAACGGCGGCCTCTGCGTGCGCCAGAGTAGGCGACCACGACGCCGTAGCGAGCGGAACGGCGCGGCCGTGCCTTGAGGAGTAACCGCACAGGTATCGCAGAAACGTCTGTTCCAGAAAGGCCTCCCACGCGAGGAACATGCGAAGGAACGCCAGTTCGTACAACAGTTCGATGCGACTGTGGTGCAGCCGACTGCGGGTCTGAGATCCCGCGCTAGCCTCCGCGCGAGCGATCTCACCGATCTCAGCAAGATTCATGGCCTCCGCGACTTGGCGGTGAAACTCCGCCTGAAGGCCAGGCATTCGCCTCGGCATGACTCACTCGAAAGCCGCTGCATACAGAGCCTTGAACCTTGTCTCTCGGGGTCTGATGTTGTCCGTCTGCTGGAGACAGGCCTGGACAAATGGCGCATATCGCGTTGGAGCCTCCTCCCCGGCCCGAGCGGCATCGACGCGAGCAGAGAGCGACTCGACCGCCTCTCGGAGCGTCATACGCTCCTCCTGAGACAGTCGCTTCTTGGGAGTTGGACGTGAGACACCGGGAAGGCCATGCTGACGGTGATACAGCACGCAGAATAGGGAGTAGAGTATCGGTGGGCGACGAAAGACCGTCGCGGCCAAATTGTCGCCCAGGGATTCTTGTATTTCGTCTACCACTTCGCGGAAGCGCTTTTCCGTGCGCGACTGGTCGGGAAACTCATCGTCGTACTTGTCATAGAAAGCCTCGATCGACTTCTTCTTGTCCTGCTGCCCTGCGAGGAAGGCGATGAACACCTCGCTCACGAACTCAGCCTCAAGCATTCGGGCGATGTTCTGCTCAGTGAAGATGCGGTGACGACGCCAGAACTCCAGGTGCTCGTAGGCTATGCTGTACACCGACTGCTTGAAGAGTCCGAAGAATCTCCCGTTCCGAAGCTCTTGCCTGTTCAGGGAGACGCTGTAGGTGTTCAGCCTGGAGAAGATCTCGAGCACCTCCAAGTCCGAGATTCCGTGGAACACCTCAACGGAGAACGCGTAAGTCGTGACCCGGTCCTGTTCCTCTGTTGCCAGCCCATTGAAGGGCTTTCCGGCCCATGAACCCTTCAGGGTCTTCGCGAGACGGTACTTTCCCTCCATGAAGTCCAGAACAGCGGCGATTCGCTGTTGCCCGTCAACGACTTCGCGAATCACGCGATCCCGTTCGGGGGACTGCATCTCCCGGAGGTAGATAGGCGGGACCGGCATGCCGCGTAGGAGGCTGTCCACGAAGAAGGAGCGAGCCGCGGGCTTCCAGACACCACGTCGCTGGAACTTTGGGGTTAGTGACAGGGAGCTCGAGGCCTTCCATTGGGCGAAATCGAGTGGCGTGTATTCTGCCCGTCTTGGCTTCTTCACCGATCTCTCCTCGTATGTCGCGTGGCCGGCTCTTGCGTTGGGCTAACTAGCTATTGGAAGGCGGACACCGGCCGAGCCGGTACCCTCTCTTCTTTACCCCTGCACCACCCTCCGGCTCTGCTCTCGCTTGAACTGCTGGACGTACCAGGGACCGCAGCCCCCTTACCGGTCGAGCCCGAGCCTTTCCATCCACAGAACGACTGAGCTGAGGACCAGGCACCGGCGCTCGCCTCACTCCCCTGGTTCAAGTAGCCGCTCCGGCGCGACAACTTTCATGCGCTCGTTAGGGGTTAGCGCCCTTTGCAACGACTTCTTGATGCTCTCTCCAGATAATCTGAATACCGTAGGGCACAAATGCGATCGCCAGCAGGACCGACGCTGTCAAGTTGACGATTTCAACTCCATCAGGCGTTCCAATGAGGAGAACTCCGACGAAGAGCAGGAGGCTCTGCCAACGGCTAAGGGATTTGCTCCTAAGCAAGGCTATGGCCTGGATACCGAACCCGACTGGAAGCAACAATATCCCCCAGAGCAAGACAAGCCACCCGCGTTTGGAAAACATGGCCAGTAGGCCCGGCATCATGGCCGTGAACTCGGCGTCGGAGAGTTTGTTGAGAGCGCTCATCGTGAGGCATAGCGCGCCCTTGTCAGCTGCCAGCGCCAGAGACCCCGATACCGCCAATGCTGCGCCAAGAAATCCCCACCATGCGCCAGAAGTGTGATCGAGGAGTTTCATGAAGTGCAGCGCGACGACCACGAGCAGAGCCGTATCGAGCGTGACCAACGCATGCCCGAACTGAAGTAAGTCTGCGCCGCGGGCTCTTAGGATGAGTTCGGATGGACCCAGCACATGAGGGCGTAGCAAACCCGGGTGAACCGAAAAGGCAAAGACGAAGACTATCGGGAAGATAATGAAGGATAGGCCGGTCCCGATTCGCTTGGTCGAACTCAAGAGGTTGTTTGCGTGCAATGGGTTCTCGCCGCACCGTTCTGACGCCTAACGCCCCGCATAAGCTGCCGGCCGAGGCGCGCTCACGCAAGCAGGCAGGGCAGCGAGAGTGGTGCTGGCCTTACGAAAACCGATGGCCGAGGCCGGTCAGCCTCATGCGGTTGTTATACGGCGCCGTCGCCGAATCGTCGCGCGAGACTCTGTATGTGTTCTACATCGGTCTCACCGCTGATGGCGAGCCGTGCTGTCTCGAGCCTTCCCACGCAGAACTGTAGTCGGTTGAGCGACATGACCTCGTCGGTCTGGCGCCTTAGGTACTCCGCTAGATCGCCGATTGCAATCACTCCATGAGGGGTCGTTGTCTTGAACTCCGCGTTACCGCTGAACACGACCACCGACTTGATTGCCTCTGGCGGTAAGAAGTCGAGCAGACCTTCCACAGCGCGCATGTGCCTGAAGTTCTGGAAGATCGGGTTCTGGAACTTGAACTTCCGTCGGAAGTGAACCTGCGTCCACGTTGCGTCGGTCGCATTCGCGAAGATCCAGCCGTTGAAGTCCTTAGTTTCGATGACAAACACGCCGAACCGCGAAACAAGGACGTGGTCGACCTGCGTTGTCCCGTCATCCATTCGAATGGTGACGTGATTCATCAGGTGATAGTCGGGAGGGCTGAAGTGTGAACGCAAGACATGAGAGACCCGCGCCTCCCCGCTATTCTGGAATGCAGGGAAGCGCCACGCACCGAAAATCCTGTACACACCATCGCGGTTGGCCCGGCGCCTGCCAAGGACGAAGCCCAAGACAGCTGAGGCAGCAAGGAGGATGGATAGAACTAACTGATCGCCGGCGTTCAGTCCTAGAAAGAACTGCTTGAGGGGCTGAAGCACCAGCTCACTAAGCGGAGCCAAGATGCTGTGCGCGAGGTCTTTGAGATTCACCGTGCGGCCTGGCTAGATCCAGTGTGGCCACAGCTAAGCGGGCTGATACTTAGCAGGTCGCTCCGGCCACTTGCTGTAGGTCAGATGATAGCGCGCGAACAGCTGCATTCGGATCGGAAGGTGACAGGGACTTGCCGACACGATACGCCATCCGTGCCGTATAACGCATTGCGCTTAAGCCGCGGCGCCTACCTTCAACGCACATCATCAGGGATTCCCTTAAGACCACCGGCGCCGCCAGCTTCAAGCGCTGGTTAGGCGGGGCGCCCATAGCGAGCGAGGATGGCGGCGGCGCCTTCAAGTGCGGAAGCGCGAAAGAACTCCTCCGTTTCCTCGAGTTCCTTAGTCTTCTCTTCGCGAACGCTCGGATGCCAAGTGTTGAGGTCGGCACCCAGCAGCAGGTGATCCGTTTGAGAGTCAATTCCGGCAAATCCAAGGAGGTCGGCGTCTTCCTGTTTGGGATCGAGGTCATTGCGTCGAGTCGCAATGCGACGCGCAGCCTCGATTGGACCGATTTGTCCATCGAGAAGCGCTTGAGCTGCAGTAATGATGGCGGCTCTCGCTTGTTCGTTCGGTGATGCTGACATGAGCGTGTGCGGCTCCGCCTAACGCCACGCGCTTAAGCTGTGGGCGACTCGCACACGGCGCGCCGCGTTGTTGATCGTGAGTTCGTGCCCGCCAGCGCACAGACACTCCGCTTCCCTTGAAACGATAGCGCCCGCCAGCTTCAAGCGCTGGTTAGGCGGCGGAGAGCCACCCAAGACCATGACAAGCACCGCAAACAACCTCGTGGGTGCCGATCGCAAGCCACCCCGATCCTCCGCATTTCGCGCAATCAGTCGCCGCGGCTGGTCGGGTCGGAAGGAGCTCGGCGAGAGCCGGCCGCTTTCTGGCAGCAATAACCAGAACCGCGTAGACGAACCCGGGATCGGCCCGCCATTGATTATCAGGAAGGTCGTCCCAGGGCTCGAATACAACGGTGCCGTCCGCGCGGATATAGGCGGCTCCACCGAGGTCGCCGTAGATCATTACACCCGAGCCGTCCTTGCTTAGAGACGCAGGGTGCGTTTCTCGAGCGTCGTCAAGCCATTCTCGAACGAGGCGCAAGAGAGTTGCTGATGGCATGTACCCTCCGCCACCTAACGGATGGCGCTTAAGCTGCGGCGCCTGCCTTCAATGCACCTCATCAGGAATTCCCTTCGAACCACCGGCGCCGCCAGCTTCAAGCGCATGTTAGGGGGCTGGCCCGCACCGGGCACCTGCCTGGAAGCGACCGCGCTTCGAGGAGCCATATATCGGAAAGTGAAGCCGGGAACGACTTCCCGGAAGACCGAGGCGGGGGTGCTCGCGGAGGGGACGGGCGGCCTCGGGGGCAGCCCCCGCCGCCACCGGAGAACCGGGTTGAACGGAGGCGCGACGGGCGTTTCAGCACACCAAGCTGTTCCGACAAGACCGAAATCGTGATGCTCGTGCCAGACCACCTAACTACGATTCGACTGCATATGGACCCTTCAGAGAACACCCCATCGCAGCCTAAACCGTAAGGGCTGCATAGCGGTCCCTTACCGCTGCGTTACTGAAGGCAGGCACTAGCCAGGCCTTTACCGCCTTTCTCTACCCCTGCACCACCGTCCTACTCTGCTCGCGCATGAACTGCTGCACGTACCAGGGACCGCAGCCACCCTTCCCGGTCGAGCCTGACCCCTTCCAGCCGGTGAACGGCTGAGCGCCCGGCCAGGCACCGGTGGTAGCACCACTGCGCTTGTTCACGTAACAGACCCCCGCCTCGACTTCGTCGAAGAAGCGGTCGATCTCTTCCTGCTTCTTCGAGAACAATCCCGCGGTGAGGCCATACTCGGCCTTGTTGGTCTCCGCCAGCGCCTGCTCGAGACTCGCGACCGGAGCCACGGCCAGGAACGGCGCGAACAGCTCCTCCCGGAAGAGGGTGCTCTCGAGCGGCAGCGTGGCGATGGTGGGTGCTACGAAATGGCCGCGGTCGAAGGTCTCGCCCTTGAGGCGGTCGCCTCCAAGCAGGATCTTGCCCTCCTTCTTCGCCTGGGCCACGGCGCCCTCCCAACGCTGCACCGCCTTCTGGTTGATCACCGGGCCGAACCAGACGTCGCGCTGCGTCACGTCGCCCATCTTCACCGCCTTGGTCTTCTCGATCAGCTTCTCGAGGAAGAGCTGAGCCACCGCTTGGTGGACGTAGACTCGGCTGGTGGCGCTGCACTTCTGGTTCTGGAGCCCGAAGGCCGAGCGCATCACGCCCTCGGCCGCGGCGTCGAGGTCGGCCGACTCCATGACCACCGTCGCATTCTTGCCGCCCAGCTCCATCAGACAGGGCTTGACCCAGGCGCTCGAGAGGCCGTGGTAGATCCGCATCCCGACTTCCTTCGATCCCGTGAACACGACGCCATCGGTGCCGGGATTCTGCCACAGGGGATCACCGATCTCCCGGCCGTGGCCGGAGATGTAGTTGAACACCCCGGCCGGCACACCGGCATCGCGATAGACCTCATAGAGCTTGAGCCCCGTCCAGGGCGTATCCTCGGCCGGCTTGTAGTTGACCGCGTTGCCGCAGAGCAGAGCCGCCGAGGACATGCCGGTGGAGAGGGCCAGCGGGAAATTGAAGGGCGCGATACAGGCGAAGACACCGTAGGGACGGAGCACCTCGGTGTTCCGCTCGATCGGCGTCATCTGGGCCATGGCGCGGGTGAAACCCTGATGGTCCTCCACCTGCTGGGCGTAATAGTCGATCAGGTCGGCAGATTCTTCGGCGTCTCCCATGGCCTCCAGCCGATTCTTCCCCACCTCATAGGCCATGATCGCCGCCAGGTCGAATTTCCGCTCCCGGATCAGCTCGGCGGCCCGGCGGAGGATCTTGACTCGCTCCTGCCAGGGCCGGGCCGCCCAGGCCTTCTGCGCCGCGCGGGCCACCTTGACCGCCTGATCTACGTTGGCGGGTGTCGCGGAAGCGAAGCGACCCAGCACCAGGGAAGTATCGATCGGGGAGACGTCCACGATCGGTTCTCGATCGGGGACTTCCACCGCCTTGCCGCCGATGTACAAGGGATGGCTCTTGCCGGCTTCCTTGCGGACCCGTGCCAGCGCTTCGTCGAACGACCGGTGGAATCCATCCAGGTCGACGTTGGTGCTGGTGTAGGTAACCTTCTGCTGAACTGCGGTCATGACCTCTCTCCTTATCGGGCGCCCGCCTTCTTCATCCCCTTCTCTGTCGCCGCGACGGCCTTCTCCAGCGCCACGCCGAATCGGTTGACCAGCTCGTCGAGATCGGCTTCGGTCACGATGAAGGGCGGTGCCACCGTCACCAGGTCTCCGTTCACCCCATCCGCGTGACCGACATTAGACCAGACCACCAGGCCCGCCTCGATGGCACAGTCGGCAAAGGTCTCGGCGAACTTGAGGCTCCGGGGGAACGGCGCCTTGGTCGCCTTGTCCTGCACGAATTCGATTCCCGCCAGTAGTCCGCGGCCACGCACATCTCCCACGTGAGGCAGTTTGGTCAACCCGGCCAGCCGCTGATGCAGTTGGGGCCCCATCCTGGCGCAGCGCGCGATCAGGTCATGTTCCTTAAGGTGAGCCAGCGTGGCGAGACCGGCGGCGCAAAGCACCGCGTGATGCGAGAAGGTCTGTGCGTGGAGAAACGCCCCCGAGCCCGATGCGATCCGGTCCACGATCCCGGTCCGGGCGACGACGGCGGAGAGCGGGGCATAGCCCCCGGTGATGCCCTTGCCCAGAGTCATGATGTCCGGTACCACGCCGAACTGCTCGATGGCGGACCAGGTGCCGGTCCGACCAGCCGCAGTCAGGACCTCGTCGGCGACGAACAGGACTCTGTGGCGATCGCAGATCTCGCGGATCCGCTTGAAGTACTCCGGCCGCGGGACGTTGGCCCCCGTCGACGAGCCGCCCACCGGCTCGGCGATGAAGGCGGCCACCGTATCGGCGCCCTCCCGGAGAATGGTCTCTTCGAGGAGATCGCCGTTGCAGGTCGAGCAATCCGGAGCGTCACCACCGCAGGGACACCGGTACCGATACGGCGCCGCAATCCGCACCACGTCCACCAGCCAATCCTGGTAGATCACCCGATACGACTCGCGGGCCGAGGCGGACAACGCGAGCAGCGTGTTGCCGTGATAGCCGGGATTCAAAGAGATGATCTTGGACTTCGAGGTCTTGCCCTGCTCCACCCAATATTGCCGAGCCAGCTTGAGCGCCGCCTCGACCGCCTCGGAGCCGCTACAGAGGAAGTAGACCTTGTCCAGATCGCCGGGCGAGCGGGCCGCCAACTCCGCCGCCATCGCCTCGGCCGGCTCGTTGGTGAACGCCATCCCGTTGACGTAGGCCACCTGCTTCGCCTGCCGAGCCATCGCGTCACCGATGGCCGCCACGCCATGGCCAATGTTGGCGACATAGGCGCCCCCCACCGCGTCGAGATAGACCTTCCCCTCCTCGTCGTAGAGGTAGCAGCCCTCGCCCCGCACGATCTTCGGATAATTCCGGTTGAGCTTGCGGTAGAACAGGTGGCCTTCGGGATAGTGATAGGTCGACACCGATGGTCCTTCCCTAATCTCTGAATGGATGCGTCACAGGCCCCGGAACCGACGCGCAACCCGTTCGGTCGGGGCCCACGAATTTATCGCAAAGGCGCGCCGGGTGGGACCCGGGAGGCTCGGCGCCTCCGGCCCCCATCATCTAAGCCGATGACCCATTGCGAGATACGGGGATCCGACTGGACCGCGTGAGGGAGCGGAAAGCCGAGCCAGGTGGTGCCGAACGGCTCGCCTAGCCGCCGCAGACCGCTGCGACAATATTGGGGACGCTCGAGGGTCCCCCAATCACCTGTCGGCGGGTCGCGCCTTGTGTGCCAGGGTCAATGCTCGACTCCCGACCTCCTGAGACGAGACACGCACCCCAATGCCCCAACCTCCATGGCAGGACTTGGGCTCGGTCGAGGAGCTTTTCCCGGGAGATGAAGGGCCCGGCCGGCGCCGAGGCGGACCAGCCCGCGTGACTTCTCGGATCCAGTGATCGCCCGCCTGCGGGCGGCGCTCGCCGTCGTGGTCTTGGGATTCCTGCTGGTCGTGGGAGCCCGTCCCACCGGGCCGCCGGCCCTGGGTCGCTTTCTCGATCCCTGGCATGGGGTCTGGGCGGTGGCGGCCACGGCCGACCTGCCGCATCATGCGACCGCCGCCGTTCCGCACCTCGAGCATCAGGTGCGCGTGATCTACGACGATCGCAGCGTCCCCCACATCTTCGCCGAGTCGGAAGCCGATGCCTCTCGAGCCCTGGGCTACGTCGTGGCCCGGGACCGTCTGCTGCAATTGGAGCTGCAGACCAGGGCCGGCGCCGGCCGCTTGACCGAGCTGGTCGGCCCGGGGGCGATCGAGGCGGATCGCCAGGCGCGAGACCTGGGCCTCCCCCGGGCGGCGGAGCAAAAGTGGGAGGGCCTCGATTCGGCCAGTCTCGATTCCCGGCTGCCGCGCGCCTTTGCCGACGGGGTCAATGCCTGGATCGACCACCTCCGCGCCCGGGACCTCCCGCTCGAGTACCGCCTGCTCGATCGTTGGCCGGCGCACTGGGATCCGATCAACAGCACCCACCTGTTCAATCGGATGGGGTACACGCTGGCCTATTCCGCGCTCGAGCGAAATCGCCTCGCGGCTCAGGGTCTGGTCGGCGCCGAGGCCGCCGATGCCCTGTTCCCCGTGAACTCCCCGATCCAGGAGCCGATTCAACCCAACGGACAACACGCCCCTCGCCTGGATATTCACCGGGTCCCTCCCCCGGGCGCCCCCGACACTCAGGCGCTCCTGACCGCCTCGACCATTCCGCCGTCTGATGAATCGGCCGATGCGCTGGGGAGTAACAACTGGGCCGTGGGACCCAAACGGTCCAGGAATGGGAATGCCCTGCTGGCCGGGGACCCGCACCTCGATCTCAGCCTGCCCTCCATCTGGTACGAGGCCCACGTGGTAGTCCCGGGTCGGCTCGACGTGTACGGCGTGACGGTCCCCGGCGCTCCGATGATCGTGCTCGGCTTCAACCGGGACATCGCCTGGACCTTCACCAACACCGAGGCCGACGTCCTCGACTACTACGCAGAGACGGTGGACGACTCGCTGCATCCGCGCCGCTACCTGCTGGACGGCAAGTGGCGCCCGCTGGAGCTCCGGCCCGAGATCTATCGGGGCCGGAAGGGAGAAGTGATCGCCACCGATACTACGCGCTATACCCATCGGGGACCGCTCCGCCGGATGCACGGGCACTGGCTCTCCTTCCGGTGGACCGTGCTCGAAGGGATCGCCCGGAGCGAGAACTTCGCGCGGGCAGCGCGGGCGCGATCGGTTGCCGAATTCGAAGACGCGATGGCCGACATGGAAACGCCGGCGCAGAACATGCTCGTCGCCGATCGCACCGGGAGCATCGCGATTCGCTCGACTGGCCGGTTCCCCATTCGGCCCGGCGATGGTCGGGGAGACGTGATCCGGCCGGGTACCACCAGCGAAAGCGACTGGACCGGCCAGTGGCCGGTGGCCGAGTACCCGGGAGCCAAGAACCCCGCGCAGGGCTATCTCGCGTCCGACAACCAGCAGCCGATCGATCCCCGGGTGAACCCCCGCTACCTGGGCGCCGACTGGTACGTCCCCTGGCGGGCGCTCCGGATCAACCAGCTGCTCCGAGGCGACTCGACCGTGACCCCCGACGACATGCGCCGCTTCCAGACCGACCCGGGCAGTCCCCGGGCCGATTGGATGGTGCCCGCGTTCCTGGCCGCGGCGCACTCGGTGAGTGGCGACGACACCCTCGCCCGGGCCGCGACCCTCCTGGCCCAATGGGACCGACGGTACACCAAGGACAACCGGCGGGCGGTACTGTTCGAGGCGGCGATGGAGGAGTTGCCGGCGCTGCTCTGGGACGAGCTGGACGATCCACCGCGTCGGCCGCCCCACCATCACTCCCAGCTTCGGCGCCGTGATCGAGCTGCTCCAGGACCCCGATAATCCCTGGTGGGACGATCGGCGGACCAAGGACCGCGTCGAGCATCGGGACGACATCCTCGCGGCCAGTCTACGCGCCGGGCTGGTTCGATTGCTTCACGAGCTGGGCGATCCCGAGGGCGACGCATGGCTCTGGTCTCACAATCGCCACGCCAACATCTATCATCTGCTCCGGATCCCGGCCTTTTCCGCGCTCGACCTCCCGATCCAGGGCGGCCCCTCCACCCTGAACCCTTCGTCGGGCGACGGCGTGCACGGGGCCAGCTGGCGCATGGTCGTGGAGCTGGGGCCCGAGGTGCGGGCCTGGGGAACCTATCCCGGCGGCCAGTCGGGCAATCCCGCCAGCCCGCGCTACCTGGATCGGTTGCCGCGCTGGGAGGCTGGTGAGTTGGATTCGCTCCGGTTTCCGCATACCGCCGAGGAGTTGTCGGGGCGCACCACCGCCACTCTCATTCTCCTTCCGACTACGGAAGGCCACTGATGCGCGCGGCGGGGATCGCGTTGGTGCTGGCGGCCGCCACCGTCCTGGCGGGCTGGTGGGCAGTACCGATCACGGCCTGCCTGGGTGGCCTTCTCCTGGCACCGCGAGCCTGGGACGGCATGCGCGCAGCAGTCGCGGCGGTTGCCGCGTGGGGCGCACTGCTCGGATGGACCGCCGCGACCAGCCCCCTCGCCAAGCTCCTCCATCAACTGTCGAGCCTGATGCACGTGCCCGGGTGGAGCCTGATCGCCGTCACCCTGGTATTTCCGGCGGGCCTGGCCTGGAGTGCGTGGACCCTGGGCCGGGAAGTTCGGGCGATTGGGAGTTAGGCACTGGGCACTCGGCACTCGGCAATGGAACGGCGGTCAAGGCGGGCAGGATTTGTCATCCCGAGGGACCCCGACCGGAGGGAGGGGCCCGAGGGATCTCGGTCCCGTATCAGGGAGACCTTGAACCGAGATCCCTCGCTGCGCTCGGGATGACATTCCCAGCTCCTAGCTCCTAGCTTCTGATCAATCGGCAATCGGCGATCGGCAATCATCAATGAATACAACTGCCCTCCTCGGTAAGGTCGGTCTCCCCATGCCGGTCAAGCAGATCGCGACCCGGCCCTGGGACGTGATCGTCGTGGGTGCCGGTCACAACGGCCTCACCTGCGCGACCTATCTCGCGCGGGCCGGAAAGCGAGTTCTGGTGCTCGAGGCGCGAGAGCGGGTCGGGGGGGCCTGCACGCTGGAGGAGACCTGGCCGGGATACCGTGTCTCTCCCTGTGCCTACGTCGCCGGACTCTTGCACCCCCTGGTCATCCGGGAACTGGACTTGCCAGGGCGCGGCTTCGTGTGGACTCCCGCCTCGGGGGGATACTTCGTGCCCTTCGAGGACGGCAGCAGCATCCAGCTATGGGACGATGAG
Organism: uncultured Gemmatimonadales bacterium; assembly: GCA_963704015.1. GTDB lineage: Bacteria > Gemmatimonadota > Gemmatimonadetes > Gemmatimonadales > GWC2-71-9 > DATIWD01. The sequence continues at coordinate 30,493 of CAVPGI010000002.1, read as the reverse complement.
GCCAAGGCAGAGGCGGAGCTGCGCCGGTTCTCCCCCGGGACATTGCGGGCCGAAAGGCGATGCACGACCTGATGCGCCGGGTCTGCGATGCCATCCGGCCGCCCGATGAGCGCGACGTCTGGATCGGTCGCGCACCCACGCGGGAACAACTCGAAGAGCGGCTCGGCCACGATGCCGATGCGATCGGCCTCTTGTTCCAATGGTCGATGGCCGAGCTGGTGGAGCGATACCTGGTGGACGAGCGGATGCAGCTCGCCTACTTCGGGCAGGGAGTGGTCGGCACCTTCGCCAGCCCCTTCGACCCCGGTACTGCTTCGATCTACTTCCACCATTTCAGCGGTCGCATGGACGGCGTGCATCCGGGCGATTGGGGGTACGTCAAGGGCGGGATGGGCACCGTCTCCTTCCTTCTCTGCGACGTGGCCCTCGAGTCGGGGGCCATGGTGGCCGCCGGCGTCCCGGTCGCCCGGATCCTGCCCGGTCAAGGCGTGGAGCTCGAGGGCGGTGATCGGATTGCGGCTCCGGTCGTGGTCTCCAATGCCGATCCGGTGGTCACCCTGCGCCTGCTGGGCGACGCGGCCGACCCGGCCTGGCGCCGCCGCATCGAGGCCATCCCCATCACCGGGTGCACGCTCAAGCTGAACTGCGCGCTGACCGAGCTGCCCAACTTCGCCGCTCGTCCGGGGACCCGGGAGCCCCATCACCTGGCCACCATCAACACCCCCCTGAGCAAGGCCGACTGGAAGGCCTGCTATCAGGCCGCCCGCGAAGGCCGGTTGCCCGATCGGGTCTGGACCGAGATCTACTTGCAGACCGCCTACGACCCGAGCGTGGCACCTCCCGGCGCTCACCTGATGAGTGTGTTCGCGCAATACGTCCCCCACACCTTTGCCCACGGGAGCTGGGAGACCCATCGGGAGGCGGCCGGCCGGATGGGGTTGGCCTCGATCGCGCGGTTCTGCACCAATCTTCCCGACGTGGTCACCGGGATGGACGTCCTGGGTCCGCCGGACGTCGAGGCCCGGGTCGGCCTGACCGGCGGACATATCTTTCAGGGCGAGTGTCTTCCCCCGTACATGTGGAGCAACCGGCTGGAAGCGCGAACGCCGATGGCGGGGTTCTATCTCTGCGGCGCCTGCACCCACCCCGGGGGGAGCGTGATCGCGATCAACGGTCGCAACGCGGCGATGGAGATCCTGAAAGGGGCGCCTGATGGCGACGGGTGAGCGGTCGGGCCGGTACGCGCAGGGAGAAACGACTCCGGTCGTCGGGCGCAACGCGGTGCATAAGGTTACCCGCCGGCTGATCGCCTACCTGTTTCTGCTCTACGTCGTCTGCTATCTCGATCGCATCAACGTGAGCTTCGCGGCGCTCCAGATGAACGCCGACCTCAAGCTGAGCGCCACCCAGTACGGGACCGGCGCCGGCATCTTCTTCATCGGCTACGTGTTGTTCCAGGTGCCGGGCAACCTGATCATGAGCCGGGTGGGCGCCCGCCAGTGGATCGGGGTCATCATGATCGTCTGGGGGTTTCTGGCGGCGGGGATGGCGCTGATCCAGGGGCCTCGCAGCTTCTACGCCCTGCGAGTGGCGCTGGGATTCGCCGAGGCCGGGTTCTTTCCGGGAATCATCCTGTTCCTCACCCAGTGGTTCCCCGCCGAAGAGCGGGCCCGAGCCGTGTCCCGCTTCATGGTGGCGATCCCGATTTCCGCCATGATCGGCGGGCCGATCTCTACCGCCCTCCTGAGTTTGGGTGGGATCGGAGGCATCGCCGGCTGGCGCTGGCTGTTCATTCTCGAGGGCCTGCCGGCCGTGATCCTCGGCCTGGTGACGCTCCGATTCCTCACCAACCGGCCCGAAGACGCCGAATGGCTGGAGCCGGCGGAGAAGGATTGGCTGACGCGGACACTCCGGGAGCAGCGCGAACAGATTCAACGCCGGCGGTCGCTGACCGTGTCCGAGACCCTCACCCATCGGGCGGTTTGGGCGCTGGGCCTGCTCTACGCCTTGCTGATCGTGGGGATCTACGGCTTGAGTCTCTGGATGCCGCAGATCCTCAAGGAAGTCTCCCAGGGAACCAACTTCCAGGTCGGTCTCTTGAGCGCCGTGCCGCAGCTGTTCGCCGCAGTGGGTCTGGTCTACGTCGGCGCCCGGTCGGACCGGACCGGGGAGCGCTTCAGGCACATCGCGCTGCCCGCGCTGTTGGGCGCGGCGGGACTGGCCATGAGCGCCGTGGTGCACTCGCTGCCCTTGATGATGATCGCGCTGACGGCGGCCGCGGTCGGCGTCACCAGCACCTGCGCCCCGTTCTGGAGTCTGCCCAGCCGATTCCTGGCCGGGAACGCGGTCGCGGCCGGGATTGCGTTGATCAACTCGATCGGGAACCTCAACGGTTTCCTGGGCCCCTACCTGCTCGGCTATCTCAAGGACCACACTCACTCGTTTTCGGCCGGCCTCTGGTTCCTGGCAGCTTGCCTGGCGGCCGCGACCTGGCTCACCCTGCGACTGCGACGTTCGGTCACGCTGGAGTACTACGCCTCTGGCGGGCGGTTCGGCGAGGCGTATCGTTAGGCCGACGAGCGAGATGCGTTTGTGCCCAACAGAGACATCTGGGGCCGGCATCGGTGCGGCGGGGCGTAACTGGCCCGCCTGCACCCTCACGATTGCGACGGAGACAACTGAGTAGTGGACCAAGCCACCCACAACAAGATCGTCTCCTTCATCTGGGGCATCGCCGACGACGTGCTCCGCGACCTCTTCAAGCGCGGCAAGTACCCGGATGTGATCCTGCCGATGTGCGTCATCCGGCGCATGGACGCGGTGCTCGAGCCGACCAAGCAGAAGGTGCTCGACACCAAGAAGATGCTCGACGAGGCGCGCATCACCGAGCAGCGCGCCGCGCTCTGCGATGCCGCGGGCCAGGCCTTCTACAACACCTCGAAGTTCACCCTGCGCGACCTCAAGTCCCGCGGCAGCCAGCAGCAGCTCCTCGCCGACTTCGAGGACTACCTCAACGGCTTCTCGCCCAACGTCCAGGACATCCTCGACAACTTCAAGTTCCGCAACCAGCTCCCGACGCTCTCCAAGGCCGACGCGCTCGGCACGCTGATCAACAAGTTCCTCGACCCCGACATCGACCTCTCGCCGGCCGGCATCGACAACCACTCGATGGGCACGGTCTTCGAGGAACTGGTCCGCAAGTTCAACGAGGAGAACAACGAGGAGGCGGGCGAGCACTGGACGCCGCGCGACGCCGTGCGGCTGATGGCGAACCTCGTGTTCCTGCCCATCGAGGCCGAGATCAAGTCCGGCACCTACCTGCTCTACGACTGCGCCTGCGGCACGGGCGGCATGCTCACCGTGGCCGAGGAGACGCTCACGGCGATCGGCGCGAAGCGCGGCCAGCAGGTCAAGTGCCTGCTCTACGGCCAGGAGATCAACCCCGAGACCTACGCCGTCTGCAAGGCGGACATGCTGCTCAAGGGCGAGGGCGAGAGCGCCGACCACATCGTCGGCGGCGCGGAATGGTCCACGCTCTCGCACGACGCCTTCCCGGCGCAAGAGTTCGACTTCATGCTCGCCAATCCGCCCTACGGGAAGAGCTGGAAGAAGGACCTCGAGGCGATGGGCGGCAAGGACGGCATGCGCGACCCGCGCTTCAAGGTGATGCACAAGGGCGAGGAGCTCTCGCTCGTCACCCGCTCCAGCGACGGCCAGATGCTCTTCCTCGCCAACATGGCGTCGAAGATGAACGACAAGTCGGCGCTCGGCAGCCGCATCGCCGAGGTCCACAACGGCTCGTCGCTCTTCACCGGCGACGCCGGCCAGGGCGAGAGCAACATCCGCCGCTGGCTCATCGAGAACGACTGGCTCGAAGCCATCGTCGCCCTGCCGCTCAACCTCTTCTACAACACCGGCATCGCCACCTACGTCTGGGTGCTGTCCAACAAGAAGCCCGCGCACCGCAAGGGCCAGGTGCAGCTCATCGACGCCAGCCAGTGGTTCAAGCCGCTGCGCAAGAACCTCGGCAAGAAGAACTGCGAGCTCTCGCCCGAGGACATCGAGCGCATCAGCCGCACCTTCCTCGACTTCAAGGAAACGCCCGAGTCGAAGATCTTCCCCAACGCCGCCTTCGGCTACTGGAAGGTCACGGTCGAGCGCCCGCTGCGCCTGCACAGCCAGCTCACGCTCAAGGCCATCGAGACGCTGCGCTTCGCCTCCGGCGACGAAGACCTGCGCGCCGCGCTCTACGAGGAGTTCGGCGACGACCTCTTCACCAAGCTTCGCCAAGATCTCCGCCGCGCTGGAGAAGCGCCTGGCCGACTGGGGCAGCGACGAGGACGAAGGCGACGACGAAGAGGGCGGCAGCGCGAAGAAGGGCCTGCCCGAGAAGAAGAGAAAGAAGCTGCTCGACCCCAAGACCTGGGAGCGCGACGGCCGCCTGGTCGAAGTCGCCACGAAGCTGCGCGCGGCGCTGGGCGACACGCTCTTCGAGGACCACAACGTCTTCCGCGACCGCGTGGATGCCGCGCTCAAGAAGGCGGACATCAAGCTCGCCGCCGCCGACCTGAAGCAGATCCTCAAGGCCGTGAGCTGGCGCGTCGAGACCGCGCCGCCCGTCATCGCCAAGGTGCACAAGCCCGGCAAGGCCAAGGCCGACCCGCTGCGCGGCCTGTTCGAGGCGACGGTGGACGGCAAGCCCGCCATCGTCGAGTACGAGCCCGACTCCGACCTGCGCGACACCGAGCAGGTGCCGCTGCTGGAAGACGGCGGCATCGAAGCCTTCATCCGCCGCGAGGTGCTGCCCTACACGCCCGACGCGTGGATCAAGGAGGACGCCACCAAGATCGGCTACGAGGTCAGCTTCACGCGGCACTTCTACAAGCCGCAGCCGCTGCGCACGCTGGAGGAGATCAGCGCCGACATCCTCGCCATCGAGAAGGAAGCCGAGGGGCTGCTGGATGGATTGCTGAAGGTGGGCGACGGAGGCAGGCATGATCGCCGACCTCAAGCCGTATCCGGAATACAAGGAGTCGGCGCAGGCTTGGCTTGGACGAGTGCCGCAGCATTGGCCAGTACTGCCGAACCGCGCACTGCTTTGCCGAGGTGAAGGACCGCAATCACCCTGACGAAGAAATGCTGTCGGTCACTATTACAGGGGGCATCGTCCGGCAGAAGGCCTTACTCGAAGGCAGTTCGAAGAAGGACATGCTCCAACCTGGACAAATCAGCCTACAAGCTCGTTCAGCCGCGCGACATTGCTGTACAACAAAATGCGAGCGTGGCAGGGGGCGATCGGAGCATCAGCGCTGCGCGGACATCGTCAGCCCAGCCTATGTCGTCATGCGCCTGCGCAAGGAAGACGACTTGCCGGGCTACTTTCACCATCTCTACCGCACGCCGCAATTTGCGAAGGAAGCGGAGCGCTGGTCATACGGCATCACGTCGGACATGTGGAGTCTTCGTCCAGAGCACTTCAAGATGATCTACACGCCAGAGCCCCCGCCCGACGAGCAGGCGGCGATTGTGCGGTTTCTGGACTGGGCGAACGGGCGGCTGGAGCGGGCGATCCGGGCGAAGCGGAAGGTGATCGCGCTGCTCAACGAGCAGAAGCAGGCCATCATCCACCGCGCCGTCACCCGCGGCCTCGACCCCTCCGTCCCCCTCAAACCCTCCGGCATCCCCTGGCTCGGCGACATTCCGCAGCATTGGGAGGTGAAGCCGCTAAAGCGACTAATTGAGGACGGGACGACCATTTCATACGGCATCGTCCAGCCCGGGGAGCATGCAGAGGACGGAGTGGCGTTTCTGCAAACGACAAACATCTCAAAGGCGAATCTGAATGTTCAGAGCCTACAACGCACTACGCCTTGCCGATTGCAAGCGCATATCCGCGCACCCGACTACGGGCGGGTGACGTCATCCTCGGCATTCGGGCGAGCATCGGTGCTGCACACGTAGTGCCTCCGGAGGTTGCGGGAGTGAATCTCTCAAGCGGGCATTGCTCGCATTGTTCCGAATGCGCAGGTGTCATCTGAATACTTGGTGCTCTACTTGCGGAGTCGCGCAACCGGAAGCTATTGGGACTACGCTCGACAGGGCACAACGTTCAGTGAGGTTGCCATCGCCGCGGTACGCATGCTTCCTGTGCTTCTTCCATCGACCTTGGAGCAGTCTGAAATCGTCGTCGGAACAATGGAGATGTGCGCACCAGTAGACGCTGCTATCTCCCGCCTTGAACGCGAGATCGAACTCCTCCGCGAGTACCGCACCCGTCTCGTCGCCGACGTGGTGACCGGCAAGCTCGATGTGCGCGAGGCGGCGGCGCAGCTGCCCGACGAACCACTGGCCCCCGAACCCGAGCCAGAGGACATCGCCGAACTCGAGGGAGCCGAGGTATGAACAAGGCCGCAATCGGCAAACTGGAGCGTGTCCCCTTACGCGAGGTCTGGGAGCATGAGGCCCACGACTTCACGCAATGGTTGCAGGACAATATTGATGTCTTGAATACCGCGCTGGACCTTAACCTTGTAAACGTGGATCGCGAGCAGGCGGCTGGTTCGTTCAGCATAGATCTGGTGGCGGAAGACGAAGGTGGTGGCACGGTCATCATCGAAAACCAATTGGAGAAGAGCAACCACGACCACCTCGGCAAGCTCATCACCTACCTTACCGGCATGGGTGCGAAGGCTGCGATCTGGATTGTTTCTGACCCACGCCCGGAACACGTCGCCGCCGTAGCTTGGCTTAACGAAAGCAGCAGCGCCGCCTTCTACATGGTAAAGGTCGAAGCTGTGCGCATCGGAAACTCACCCGCCGCACCGCTGTTCACCGTGATCGTTGGCCCTTCCGAAGACACCAAGGATGTCGGCCAGACAAAGAAGGAAATTGCCGAACGATACGGTATCCGCAAACGTTGGTGGAGCATGCTAGTCGAGCGCTCCGCAACGGTTAACAAGCTTCACGCCCATATCACACCCGGCGAATATTCGTGGATCGGCGCAAGTTCGGGCATTCGTGGGTTGAATCTCAATTACGTCGTCACTCAGGATGAATGCAAGGCGGAACTCTACATTGACCGCGGGAAGGATGCGGAAGAGGAGACCAAATCCATCTTCGACCAACTGTTTGCCCACAAGGCTGCGATCGATGCGGCCTTCGGCGAGCCACTGAGTTGGGAACGACTCGAAGGGAAGCGCGCCTGTCGGATCCGCCACACCCAGACCGGCGGCGGTTACCGTTCGTCCGAAGACAAGTGGCCCGCTTTGCAGGATGCCATCATCAAAGACATGGACCGTTTGGAGAAGGCACTTCGGCCGTACTTGAAGCAGTTGAAGTTGAGCGCATGACCACCGACATCAGCGAGAAGGGCCTCGAAACGCTCATCATGCGGCACATGACCGGCACGGACGGTCTCGCCGTCGTCCCGAACCGGGTCGCCGAGCGGCCGCCGCCCTACGGCGGCACCGGCTACACCGCCGGCAGCGCGCAGGACTACGACCGCGCCCACGCGCTCGACGTGCCGCAGCTCTTCGCCTTCCTGCGCGCCACCCAGCCCGAGGCGTTCAAGAAGCTGGCGATGGCCGATGCGAACGACGCCAAGGACATCAACCGCCTCAAGTTCCTCGCCCGCCTCTCGGCCGAGATCGGCAAGCGCGGCGTCATCGACGTGCTGCGCAAGGGCGTGGAGCACGGGCCGGTGCACTTCGACCTGTTCTACGGCACGCCGTCGCCGGGCAACGCCAAGGCCGAGGCGCTGCACGCCGCAGAACCGCTTCTCGATCACGCGCCAGCTCGCCTACAGCATGGACGAGACGCGCCGCGCGCTCGACCTGTGCCTGTTCATCAACGGCCTGCCCATCGCCACCTTCGAGCTGAAGAACAGCCTCACCAAGCAGACGGTCGAGGACGCCGTCGAGCAGTACAAGCGCGACCGCGACCCGCGCGAGCGGCTGTTCGAGTTCGGCCGCTGCGTGGTGCACTTCGCGGTGGACGACAGCGAGGTGCGGATGTGCACCGAGCTGCGCGGGCAAGGGCTCGTGGTTCCTGCCCTTCAACAAGGGCTACAACGACGGCGCGGGCAACCCGCCCAACCCGCACGGCCTCAAGACCGACTACCTCTGGAAAGAGGTGCTCACCCCGGCGGGGCTGACCAACATCCTCGAGAACTACGCGCAGATCGTCGAGGAGAAGGACCCGCGCACCGGCAAGAAGAAGCGCAAGCAGGTGTGGCCGCGCTACCACCAGCTCGGCGTGGTGCGGCAGGCGCTGGCCGATGTGCGCGCCCACGGCGCGGGCAAGCGCTACCTGATCCAGCACTCGGCGGGCAGCGGCAAGTCGAACTCCATCGCCTGGCTCGCGCACCAGCTCATCGGCCTGAAGCGCGACGACAAGGAGGTCTTCGACTCGGTCATCGTGGTCACCGACCGGCGCCTCCTCGACGACCAGATCCAGACGACCATCAAGCAGTTCATGCAGGTGGGCGCGACGGTGGGCCACGCCGAGCGCTCCGGCGACCTGCGCAAGTTCATCGAGGAGGGGAAGAAGATCATCGTCTCGACGGTGCAGAAGTTCCCCTTCATCCTCGACGAGATCGCGACCGAGGGCGGCAAGACCTTCGCCATCGTCATCGACGAGGCGCACTCCAGCCAGGGCGGCAAGACCTCGGCGGCGATGAGCCAGGCGCTCGGCGCTCCGGCGGAGGACGAGGACGCGGGACCCGACCCCGAGGACACGGTGAACGAGGCGCTCGAGCAAGCGCATGGCGGCGCGCAAGATGCTGACCAACGCCAGCTACTTCGCCTTCACCGCCACGCCCAAGAACAAGACGCTGGAGATGTTCGGCGAGCCGCTGCCGCCCGACGCCGAGGGCAAGGTCAAGCACCGGCCCTTCCACAGCTACACGATGAAGCAGGCGATCGAGGAGCGCTTCATCCTCGATGTGCTCAAGAGCTACACGCCGGTGGACAGCTACTACAAGCTGGTCAAGAAGACCGAGGACGACCCGGAGTTCGACACCAAGAAGGCGCAGAAGAAGCTGCGCCGGTATGTGGAGAGCCACGACCACGCGATCCGGCTCAAGGCCGAGATCATGGTGGACCACTTCCACGAGCAGGTGCTGGCGGCCGGGAAGATCGGCGGGCAGGCGCGGGCGATGGTGGTCACGAGCGGCATCGAGCGGGCCATCCAGTACTTCCACGCCTTCAAGGCGTATCTCGTGGAGCGCAAGAGCCCGTACCAGGCGATCGTCGCCTTCTCGGGCGAGCACGACTACGGCGGCGCGAAGGTCAGCGAGGTGTCGCTCAACGGCTTCTCGAGCGGCGACATCGCCGACAAGATCCAGACCGACCCGTACCGCTTCCTGATCTGCGCCGACAAGTTCCAGACCGGCTACGACGAGCCGCTGCTGCACACGATGTACGTGGACAAGCCGCTCTCGGGCATCAAGGCGGTGCAGACCCTGTCGCGGCTCAACCGCGCGCACCCGCAGAAGCACGACTGCTTCGTGCTCGACTTCCAGAACAACAGCGAGGCGATCACCTTCGCCTTCCAGGACTACTACCGCACCACGCTGCTCGCGGAGGAGACCGACCCGAACAAGCTGCACGACCTGAAGGCGGCGCTGGATGCCGCGCAGGTGTATTCGCCGGAGCAGGTGCAGCAGGTGGTGGAGTTGTTCCTCGGCGGCGCGGACCGCGACAAGCTCGACCCGATCCTCGATGCCTGCGTGGCGGTCTACGTGGACCGGCTCGACGAGGACGGGCAGGTGGACTTCAAGGGCAAGGCCAAGGTGTTCTGCCGCACCTACGACTTCCTCTCGTCGGTGATTCCGTACAGCAACGCCGAGTGGGAGAAGCTCTCGATCTTCCTCAACCTGCTGACGCCCAAGCTGCCGGCGCCGAAGGAGGAGGACCTCGCCAAGGGCATCCTCGAAGCCATCGACATGGACAGCTACCGCGTCGAGAAGAAGGCGGCGATGAAGATCGCGCTGGCGGACAAGGACGCGGAGATCGAGCCGGTGCCGACGGAGGCGCAGCGGCCACAAGCCCGAGCCCGAGCTGGATCGCCTGAGCAACATCCTCAAGACGTTCAACGAGCAGTTCGGCACGCTGTTCACCGACACCGACCGGGTCGCGCAAGCGCATCCGCGACGACATCGCGCCGAAGGTCGCCGCCGACGCGGCCTACCAGAACGCGAAGGAGAACACGCCGCACACCGCGCGCATGGCGCACGACCAGGCGCTGGGCAAGGTGATGCAGCACCTCCTGAAGGACGACACGCAGGTCTACAAGCAGTTCGTCGAGAACGAGTCGTTCAAGCGGTTCGTCGGCGACATGGTGTATGCGATCACGAATTCGTAACGCGATAGGCGACGCGGCTTTCGGCCTCCATCTCCCAGCTCCCAGCCCCCAGCCCCCCACTCCATGCGCCCCTACCACCTCACCACCACCCAGGGCCTAGCCCGGATGCCCGGACCCGACAAGGACCAGTACGACGTCCTCCTGCGACACGGAACCCTCGAGGTGGGATACTACGCACCGCGAGGCACCGATCCCCAGACTCCCCACCAGCGGGACGAAATCTACGTGGTGATGACCGGGCAGGGCTGGTTCAAGAACGGCCCCGTGCGGCACCGCTTCGGTCCGGGCGATGTGCTCTTCGTTCCCGCCGGCGTGGAACACCGGTTCGAGGAGTTTTCGGAGGATCTGGGATTGTGGGTGATGTTCTACGGGCCCAAGGGTGGGGAGCCGGCCTGAAGCGTTAAGCTAGGACTGAGGACTGAGGGCTAAGTGGCCACCTGATGCCCGATGCCCGATGCCTGCTCCTCCATGCCCGATGCCTATTGTTTTCCGCCTCCCTGCGCCTGCTCGCCCACCTTCTCCTTCTCCTGCTGCTTCAAGAGCCGCATGGTGAACTGCTCGCTCTCGCTCAGTCGCTCGACCTCGCCGGACATCCGTTCGACCAGCGCCTCCAGTCGGACCAGCCGTCGGTTGGCATCGTCCAGATTGCCGCCGCCCGCGTCCCGCTCGCCCCGGCGGCGACCCAGGAGCCAGGCCCCCAGCAGCGCCCCGCCGATTATGACCGTGCCCAGTATGGTCCCCAGCAGGCCAGTGAGAAGCGCCATCGTTTCGGCGTCCATAGCGGCTCCCGAATAGCGGATCGTTGAATCTACGTGGTCGGCCGTCCCCCGGTGTCAGCGGGCCATTTGCTCGACGGTCGTTTCCGCCGCAGATTCTCGCCCATGACCCAGCCTTCCACCACGCCGAGCCCCGCGCTCGAGCGCACCCTCTCCCGCGAGCACTACTGGTCCTCGAAGGTGTTCGAGCGGGAGAAGGAGCGGATCTTCTGCCGGGAGTGGTTCTGCGTAGGACGGCAGGAGGAGCTGCCTAGCCCCGGGGACTACCTCCTTCTGGAAATTGCCGGGGAGAGCGTCCTCGTGGTTCGCACCAAGGATGGGGCACTCGCCGGGCACTACAACGTGTGCCGCCATCGCGGCTCTCAGCTGGTGTTCGACCGGCCGCCCAAGCATCGCGCGGTTCCCCGCGTCGACGCGGTGGGACCCACCGGCTCCTTCGGGGGTGGCATTCGCTGTCCCTATCACAGTTGGACCTACACGCTCGACGGGGCCCTCCGTACCGCCCCATTTCTGGAGGAAGGGGCGGACTTTCACAAGGACGACCTGGGCCTCCACCCCGTCGGGGTAGCGACCTGGGGCGGATTCGTGTTCGTGCGGCTGGCCGACGGCGCCGGCACTTTGCGGGACCAGTTGGGCGACGCCCCCGCGCGCCTCCGGCGCTACCCTCTGGCCGACCTGCGCATCGCCCGGCGGATCACCTACCCGGTGGCGGCCAACTGGAAGGTCCTGGTCGAGAACTACAACGAATGCTACCACTGCGGTCCGGTCCATCCCGAGCTCTGCCGGGTGGTTCCCGCCTTCAAGCAGCGGGGCGGGGCCGAGCTGGATTGGGAGCGGGGCGTGCCGCACCGCGAGGGGGCCTGGACCTTCACCATGAGCGGCACCACCAATCGCCGCCCCTTCGAAGGGCTCAACGAGGATGAGAAGGTCCGCCACAAGGGAGAGCTCCTCTACCCCAACTTCATGCTGAGCCTCTCGGCGGACCACGCCGCGGCCTTTACGTTATGGCCGGAAGATGCAGGACACACCACCGTCGTCTGCGACTTCCTGTTTCACCCCGACGAGATCCTCCGGCCGGACTTCAACCCCAACGACGCGGTCGAGTTCTGGGACATCACCAACCGCCAGGATTGGACCATCTGTGCCTCAGTCCAGCGCGGCATGGCCAGCCGCGTGTTTCAGCACGGGTACTACGCGCCGATGGAGAGCCTCAGTCTGGATATTCGGCGGTATGTGGGCGAACGGCTCGGGGTAAGCAAGAAGAGAAAAGGGAAAGGGGAAAAGGGAAAGGGGAAGAGAACTCGGAGAGCGCGAAAGACCTCACAGGGTCGGAAGGCCTGAACGGACGAGCCAACACGCCCATGCGTAGAGATTACGAATACATCGTCCTCGGCCTCGGCGGCCTCGGGAGCGCCGCCGCCTATTGGTTGGCCCGCGAGGCCGGTCCCGACGTCCTGGGACTCGAGCAATTCGAGCTTGGGCACCTCCGGGGCGAGTCGCAGGATCACTCCCGCATCATCCGGCTCTCTTATCACACGCCCGGCTACGTCCGCCTGGCCAAGCGCGCCTATCAGTCGTGGGCCGAGCTGGAGGAAGAGGCCAAGGAGCAGGTGGTGCTCCAGACCGGCGGACTCGACCTGTCGCCACGCCAGGGCGCCATCCCGCTCGAGCCCTATGTGCAGAGCATGCGAGCGGAAGCAGTCGAGTTCGAAGAGCTGGATGCCGGGGAGATCATGCGCCGGTGGCCGGCCTTTCGGCTCACCGATGACGTTCACGGACTGTACCAGGCCCAGGGCGGCATCGCCATGGCGGCCCGGGCCAACGCCGCCCATCAACGGATGGCCCGGGAGCACGGCGCCCACCTCAAGGATCGGGTGCCGGTCACCGACCTCCGTTCGGCCGATGGCGAGGTGGATGTGACGGCGGGCGGGCTCACCTATCGGGGCCGGCGGCTGGTGATCGCCGCGGGGCCTTGGTCCAACAGCGTGCTCGAGTGCTTCGGGGGTAACCTCCCCCTGGAAGTGACCCAGGAGCAGGTCACCTATTTCGAGACGCCCCATTTGCGCGACTTCGATCCGGGGCGCTTCCCGGTCTGGATCTGGATGGACGACCCCTGCTACTACGGCTTCCCCGTCTTCGGCGAGCGGGGAACCAAGATCGCGCAGGATGCCGGGGGAAGAGTCGTCACCGCCGAGTCCCGGACCTTCGAACCCGATCCCGCCAATCTCAAGGGCGTCGAAGCTTTCGCCCGCCGCTATCTCCCCACGGCGCTGGGCCCGGTGATCTACACCAAGACCTGCCTCTACACGCTGACGCCCGATCGGGATTTCGTGATCGACTTCGTGCCCGACCACGAGAACGTGGTCGTCGCCATCGGGGCGGGCCACGCCTTCAAGTTCGCCTCCGTGATCGGCCGGATCCTGAGCGAGTTGGCCGTGGGCGGGGAAACGCTCAGCGATCTGAGTCCCTTCGCGATCGAGCGCCCGATCTTGAAAGAGAAGAATCCCAAGCGGACCTACATGGTCTGAGGTGGTAGCGGGGCAACCCCACCGCCACATCCCCGGACCTTCGATCTCATGCGCACTCCCATCATCGGCATCATGGGCGCCAGCGACCCCAGCCCCCACCACCTCGCGATGGCCCGCGACCTGGGCCGCCGAATCGCGGAGGCAGGGTGGATCCTGCTCACCGGCGGCCGCGATGTGGGAGTGATGGACGCCGCTTCCGCCGGCGCCAAGGAAGTCACCGGAAGCCTCACCCTGGGGATCCTCCCGGACGCCACCAGCAGGATATCGCCCCACGTGGACGTGGCGGTGTTCACCGACCTCGGCAACGCCCGGAACAACATCAACGTGCTCACCAGCGATGTCGTGGTCGCCTGCGGCGTCGAGGGGCCCGGGACTGCCTCAGAGGTGGCGCTCGCCTTGAAATCGGGAAAACCGGTGGTGCTCCTGGCCAGCGACGAGACGGCGCACCGGTTCTTCTCCGGGCTGGCCCCCGGCCAAGTACGGACAGCGGTCGATGCAGTGGAAGCCCTCGAGGCCATTCGTAACGCGCTGGCCGGTCGCCCCTGATGCTCTACATCGTCTGGGAGTTCCAGGTCTCGCCCGCCAATCGGGAAGCCTTCGAACAATTGTACGGACCTCACGGAGCCTGGGCCGATCTCTTCAGGACCGATCCGGCCTACCTGGGAACCGACCTCTACCGCTCGACCGAGCGCCCCGGCTGGTATCTGACCTTGGACCGTTGGCGCACACGCGCGGCCTACGAGGCGTTTCACCGGGAACACGCGGAGGAGTACCCGGCCCTCGACTCCCAGGGGGAGCTGCTCACGGAGCGAGAGGTGGCCCTTGGCAGTTTCGAGGGGGCGCCGACGATCTAGGAGTGTGAGCCGGTCCTCTGCACCCCGATGCCCAGGCTCTGCGTCTCAAGTTACCGGCTGAGCCAGTAGGAGACTTTGATTGCGAAGATGTTGTGGGAGGGGGCGTTGAACAACGCCGAGACGTCCCGGCCGAAATCGAAGTCGCCTACCGCGGCCTGGTCCTGTTTCTCGTGTTGCCACACCAGGAAGAGGGTGGAACCGGGGTGAAACTCCCATCGCAGCACCGCGTTGCCCCTCATGGATCGGAAGTTGAAGCTGGGCTCGTCGAAGGTGATGTCGTTGGCGGTGGCGGGATTGGCGTCGGGATCGATGGTCACGACCCCGTTGTTCCGCGTCACCGTCCCCAGATCCTTCCCATACACCAGGAAGTCGTAGGTTCGCGGAGCCTTGAGCTCCTTGAAGTCTGCGTAGTCCCCCGCGGAAATCAGCGGTTGCAGAAACACCTGGAGCGAGAGCCGGGGTGTAAAGGTCCAGTCGACCCGACCCACCATCGAGAGCTCCCGCTGGTGGATAGTGGAGAACACGTAGCGATTGCCATAGGTCCCGGTGGCCAGGGGATCGGCGGCCGTGGTGACATACTGGGACTGGGAGACTCCGACCACGTAGCGCGGCTCCAGCCCCACCCGAACCCGGGACGAAGGCTGCACCCCGAACACGATCCCGTACTCGGCGCGGTGCTCATTCGCGGTGGACTGGAACCACTGCCCGTGGATGTTTGCCGTGTAGATCTTGCGCCGGTCCGTGTCGTACTCGCCGTAGATAGTGAAGCTCGAGGGCAGGTAGGCGAGCGGGCCACCCCGGGTCAGGCGGTCGTCGTAGACCCGGGTGTTGTAGTCGAACCGGCCCACGAGGGAGGAAAAGTTGCGCAGCGTATTGAACGTAATAGCGGAGAAACTGTTCCCGACCAGGTCCCCGTCAAAGTTCCAGGCCTGGTTGGTGAAGCCTTCGATCCGGTAGTACCGGAGGATCTTGTTGGGCCGGTCCTCCTTGTACTGGAGGTCGGTGGACACCGCGTGCCGGTCGGCAAAGGTCTGGAATCCCAGGTCGTTGCTCTCGTAGCCGGGGCTGGTCACCTGGTAGGCGAGATTCCCCAGCCAGTGCACGCCGGAGGTGCGTGTTATCGCCAGTTGGCCGGCCGCGCCGGGCAGTGAGGTGCGGGTGGTGTCCAGCGAGAACGATCGTGCGTCGGGCCGCTGGTAGTAGCGCCGGCTCGCCTCCTGGGTGGCGACCATCGCCGCCGTGCTGCCCCGGACCAGGCTGCCGGAGATCGAGGCGTCGAGTGCCCAGCGACGCTCACTCCAGGAGTGATTGAGGTCGAGCCCGCCGATATAGGCCTCGCGCCGGAGCTCGGAGGCCAGGACCGAATCGGAAAGGTCGCGATTGACCGCCGAGAAGAAGCCGCCCACCTGCGTCTGCCCCCGCCGCATCTCCCGCCGGATCCGCGTCGTGAAGTAGTTGGTCAGCGGTTCTAACGCCGCCTTGATCTGGGCGCCGACCGGGTCCACGTAGCGCCCCTGCTCACTCAGGGTAACCGCGTCGAGCATGGCGATCGACCACCCCGAGCTGGTCTTGCCGGTAAGCTTGGCCGCGCCGGCGATGGTGGTGTGGTCCGGCGAGGTGAAGAAGTCCCAGCCCTCGTCCGACAGCGACCGCTGCGGCGCGCGGCCGATCCGGCGTGAAAAGAACACGCTGGGAAACGAGTAGGAGTTGAAGGTCTGGAGCTGGCCGAAACCGAACAGCTCCTGGCCTTGAACGAAGAACGGGCGCTTCTCCGGAAAGAAGGTCTCGAAGGCGCTCAGGTTGACGACTGCCGGATCCACCTCCACCTGGCCGAAGTCGGGATTGATCGTCGCGTTGAGCGTGAGCCCGCCGGTCACTCGATACTTGAGATCGGCGCCGACCGAGGCATCGTAGGCGCTGGGGTCGGCGAAGGGGTCCCCCGGATCGGTCGTCTGATAGTCGGCGCGGCCGCTCACATAAGGCAACACCTCGAGGCGGCGCGGGGCCGGCAAATTGCCGAGGCCGATCAGGTGGCCGTAGGTCCGCACGCCGCCCTGCTCCCGCTTGGGCACAAAGGCGAACTGGGTCAGCTCCTGTTTGTTCCACCCGTAACGTTCGAACTGAATCCCCCACTCCTTGGCGTCACGGCTGTACGGCAGCTGCGAGAGGGGAATCTCGATTTCTACCGTCCACCCCAGGGAGTCCCGGTTCACCTTGGCATTCCACACGGCATCCCAGGAGATGTCGAATCCCGCGCCGTTGTTGCTGATCACCGCGTCCCGCATGGCGCCGCCTGCCGTGACCCGGAAGTAGTAGGCGCTGAGGTGGTCGTGCCGCGAATCGAGGCTGACCGCGAAGACATCGCCCTCCACCGGCTCGTCCTTTCGCGCCAGGCGGCGGCGGAGGTTCTTGGCGTGGGTCTCGTACATCCGGGCGCCGATGTAGAGCGCATCGTTGCCGATCAGGACCCGCACCTCGGTGCGCTCCGTAGGCGGTTTCCCCTCGTCGGGGTCGTACTGAGTGAAGTGAGCGACCGGAGTCGCGGTCACCCACGCGGGGTCGTCCAGCCGGCCATCGAGGTGGAGCTCTCCGGTGAACGGCGCCGCGATGACGGTGGCAGCGCCGGCGTGGCCGCCCGCTCCGGGCGGGGCAGTGGCCGCGGGCGGGGGGTCGTCGGCCTGTTCGGCGAAGACCGGTCCACCCGTGCACAGCGCCATCGCGGAGAGCAGCGGCAGAACTGATCGCATGATAAGGGCTTGGATAGCCAGTCCTGACGAACCGGCCGCCCCGGAGTTTCAGAGAAGAGCGGCGCTGGCGAATCGGCCGGGGGGAGGCTACGATCCCCCGCGGAGGAGCCGATGGCAATTCTACGAATCGCGTTGATCGGTGAGCGGAATTCGGAGGTGCTGGCGCATCAGGCCATCCCGCTGGCCCTCAGGCTGGCCGGCCTGGAGCTGGAAGTGGCCCTCGAGTCCACCTGGATCCGGACCGATTCGCTGGAAACGGACCCCACTGAGCAGCTGGCCGTCTACCATGCGATCTGGTGCGTGCCCGGCTCCCCCTACGCCAGCCTGGAGGGGGCCCTCGGAAGCATTGCGTTGGCCCGGGTCTCGGGCCGCCCGTTTCTGGGCACTTGCGGCGGGTTCCAGTACGCGCTGCTCGAGTACGCGAGGAACGTCCTGGGGCTGACGCGGGCGGAACACGCCGAGGTCGCCCCCGAGGCGGAGGAGCCGTTCATCGCCCCGCTCTCCTGCGCCATGGTGGAGCGCTCCGGGCCCATCATTCTCGAGCCCGAGTCGCTGGTGGGAAGGCTCTATGGGGTACGCGACGTGACCGAGGAGTACCACTGCAGCTACGGCCTCAATCCACGCTACGCGGACCGGCTGGCGGATGGCCCCCTGGCGGTAGTCGGCCGAGACGAGCGCGGGGAAGTGCGCGCGGTCGAGCTGCGCCACCACCCGTTCTTCGTCGCGACGCTTTACCAACCCGAACGAACCGCCCTCAAGGGCCGGACTCATCCCCTGATCGCAGGCCTGGTGCGCGCGGCGGCCAAGGTCGCCAGCGGAGAGGTATTGATCGGCGGCGGACGCTAGCGCCCGGGACAGTGCCCGGGCGATCCCATTCACAATGGTAAGAGGATGACCAACGGTTCTCAGGACTTCAGCGAACCACCGGCCTTGGCGATGAACATCTTCCGCGGCCTCACGGGCGTGATCGTGGGCGTGATCGTGGCCGTAGGGGCGGCGTTCGTCTTCTACCGGATCGCCTTCGCGATCCTGCTCAAAATGAACGACGACATTCTCGTGGAATTGCCGACCGGCTTCTGGGCGTCGACGCTGGGGTACGATTTGTTGGCGGGACTGCTGGGCGGCCTCACGGCGGGCTGGATCGCGGGGCGGCGCCCCACCCTGCACGGGGCCCTGGTAGGCATCACGCTGGTGGCCCTCACGGTCTGGACCATGAAAGGCTCCACCGGGGAGGAGCCGAAGTGGTTTTTCCCGGGAGCGATGGTGGTCGGGTTCCTGGGCGGTGCGGCGGGAGGGGCCCTGCGGACGCTGTTGGCTAAGCGCTAGCCCGGCTGCGCCCGCTCTCTTCGCTCCGCGCCTCGTCGCTCAGCGCCGGTCTCGCCAAGAGGCGCTCCGCGAAATCCAGCCGCGACTCCAACTCCAGCACCCGGGACTCCAGAGCATCGATCTGCGCTATCCTGCCCTGAAGCTCCCCGGTCATCGCCTCCAGCTCCGCCTCGCGCTCTCGGTCCCGGTCCCGGTCCCGGTACCACCGGCCTCCATAGCGCCAGTCCCGATTAGGGTGGAGGGCAAACCTGACCAGCGGCCCCACGAATACCACGAAGAATATCAGGGTCCACCACGGTCCTACCGATGCCATCCAGACCATTGTCTGACCCTCCTGGCCCCTGAGGCTACCGCTCCGAACCCTTCCCCCAGACCTGCTCGATCTCTTCGGCGGCCTTGCGCAGGATCTCCACCACGCGCGGGATGGCCGGATCGCCGGGTCCCTTGCGCCAGGCGTTCTTGTAGCTGACCGCCGCCAGCCGCGCAAAGGCCGAGTTGAGATCACCCATCGAACCCCCCGCGAAGTCGCGGACCGTGTCCCGCACCCGATCGAAGATTTCCTCCAGGACGTCCTTGTGCTCTTCCAGAAAGGCTTCGCCCTCCGGGGTGATGTGGTAGACCTTCTTGCCCTCGGTCTCCACCAGTCGGACGTATCCCTGGTCCTCCAGCAGTTGAAGCGTCGGATAGACGGTGCCCGCGGATGGCGTGTAGCATCCCGCCATCTTCTCTTCCAACGCCTTGATGATCTCGTACCCGTGGCGCGGCTTCTCCTTGAGGAGCCGCAGGATCACGTACTTGACCTCGCCCGACTCAAACATCTGGGTCCGGCGCCGCCGCCCCGAGCGCCCGTGCCAGCCTCGGCCCAGGCCAAAGGCAAAGGCGTTGGGGCCGAACTGCTCCGCGAAGAAGTCGCCTAAACCCCAGTCGTCTCTATTCTTGTGCATCAGTCTGTCTCCAAGGAATATCGTAAGCTATGACTCGCGATATATCGTACGAACTAGCGCACGACCTGTCAAGAGGGTTGGGCCACCAGAGCTTCCCCGGCCACTCGGCCGAGTTGCTTGCGTCGAGCGCGGCGGCGAGGGTATCTCTATCGCCGCACCCCCGATCCCAGCGTGGAAGTCCTAGGAGAGACCCGATCGCCCCCGCCTCATCGCGGGAGAGAGGAGATGGACCGATGGCCTTCCTGCTATCCCTGACCCTGACCGCCGGCCTCACGCTCAATCCGGCCCCGACGACGGCAGCTCCGGTTCAGGACACCGCCGGAACCATGAAGGTGGCCAACGTGACGATGCCGACCACGGTGAAGGTCGGCGACTATCCCTTGGTGCTCAACGGCATGGCCCTCCGGAAGAAGATGATGTTCAAGGTCTACGTCGCCTCGCTCTATCTCTCGGCCAAGAGCAAGAACGCCGACGAGATCCTGGCGGCCGACGCAGTGCGCTACATGGTCATGAGCTTCGTCCGCAACGTGGACAAGGGCAAACTCTGCGAGGCGTGGGACGAAGGCCTCGCCAACAACACTCCTGGCGCCGACCAGAAGCTGAAGGACGACTTCAAGCAGCTGTGCGACTGGATGCAGGACATCAAGAGCGGGGAGCAGATGGTGTTCACCTATTTGCCTGGCGGCGGGACCTCGGTGGGCGTGCGGGGGGCGGAGAAGGGCACCATCGACGGCAAGGACTTCGCCGACGCGCTGTTCCGCTGCTGGATCGGACCCAAGCCGGCGCCGGGCGAAGGGTTCAAGAAGGACCTGCTGGGTGGCTGATTCCGCCGCTGCGCTGGTCGCCTCCTGGGAGCGCTGGCGTCGAGTGCCGGCCGGTCGATGGATATTCGGCCGGCTGTTGGGCGGCATGATTCCTTACACGGCGACCATCCGTCCCGAGGTGCTCGAGCTGGCCCCGGGACGGGCGCGGGTCGCGCTGCGCGATCGCCGCAGCGTCCGTAACCATCTCAACTCCATTCACGCGCTCGCGCTGGCCAACCTGGGCGAGCTCACCAGCGGGCTGGCGATGACGGCGGCGCTTCCCCCTGGAGTCCGGGGGATCGTAACCAATCTTTCAATCGAGTATCTCAAGAAGGCGCGAGGACGGCTGGAAGCGACCTGCCAGTGCGCTGCCCCAGTGGTGAGGGAAGCCACCGACTACGACGTGCGGGCGGAGATCCGCGACGATACCGGAGATGTGGTCGCCCGGGTGACCGCGCGCTGGCTCCTCAGTACCAAGGCCTAGCGCGGTTCACCCGGCTACCAATTGCTGTCCCGGTAGATCTCCTGGCCTTCGAGGAGCGTCATCAGGACCCGGGTCCGATGAATCTCCTCGGGGGGATCTCGAAGAGATTCCGGTCCAGCACCACCAGGTCCGCCGATTTCCCCACCTCGATCGAGCCGGTTTCCCGCTCCTGCTGCATCGCGTAGGCGCCGTGCGCGGTATACGCGGCGATGATCGTGGCCAGATCCACCCGTTCCTCTGGGATCCACGCCGGCCCCGGGCCATCGGTGGGGCCCCGGCGGGTGATGGCGACCTGCATGGCCTCGAGCGGGTTGAAGGAGGTCACGTTCCAGTCACTCCCCGCCGCGACCATCGCGCCGGTCCGGGCCAGACTCCCGATCGGATACAGCCATCGCGCTCGCGCTGCGCCTACCCGGGGCTCGGTGAGCTCGGTGATATACCGGTCCGCGTAGGCCCAAAGGGGCTGGAAGTCCGCGATCACGCCGAGGGCGGCGAAACGCGGGAGGTCCGCCGGATCGATCAACTCCAGATGCGCGATGATGCCGCGCAGATCGCGGCCGCCGTTCTCGGCCCGGGCCCGGGCGAACGCGTCCAGCGCGTGCCGCACCGCTCGGTCGCCGATGGCGTGCATGTGGATCTGGAACCCTTCCCGATCCAGCGCCAGCACCATCGCCTCGAGGTCGGCCGGCTCGAAGTTGAGAGACCCCAGTTCCTCGGGACGATCGGCATAGGGCTCCAACAACGCGGCGGTATAGGCCTCGATGACTCCGTCCACGTGAATCTTGACCGCGATCGGCCGCACCCGGCGAGAGCCGAATCGCTCACGCAAGCTCCGGAGTCGGACAATGAGCTCGGTCTCCGCGGGACCATCCACCCGTAAGGCCGCAACCACTCGAGCCGGCAACTCGTTCTCGCTCGCCAGGGCGGCGTACGCCTCCAACCGGCCCTCATCCGCGTCGGCATCGTAGAGGGCGGTGATGCCGGAGCGGCTGGCCAGGTCCAGGGCTCGACGTAATCCGTTCCGGCATTCGTCCGCCGTGTAGGGCGGGAGGATCCGATCCATCAGATCCATGGCCCCTTCGCGCAGGGTCCCGCTCGGCATGCCATCGGGATCGCGCTCGATCCTGCCACCGGGCAGTTCCGGTGTGTCCGCACCGATGCCTGCCAGGGCAAGCGCCTTCGAGTTGGCCCAGCCCGAGTGGCCGTCGGCGGTCGTGAAGTAAGCGGGACGATCGGCGACCACCGCGTCCAGCAACCGCCGGTGCGGATTCCCGTCGGGAAAGACCGGCAGATGCCACCCCCAGCCCCGGATCCACTCGAAGGAAGGATGCGATCGGGTGTACGCCAGGACCGCCCCCAGGACCCCTGCCTCGGTCGACTCTCCACTCAGATCACATTCGGCCAATTCGATCCCGCCGGCGATCGGGTGTACGTGAGTGTCGTGGAACCCGGGGAGTACCAACCGGCCCCCCAGCTCGATCACCGCGGTCGAGCGCCCCGCCAGCGCCAGCGCTCCGTCGTCGTCCCCCACGAACACGATGCGGCCATCGCGGATCGCCACGGCGTGGGCCCAGCTCCGGCCGGCGTCGACCGTGTAGACCACCCCTCCCAGCAGGATCAAATCCGCCGGGGAGGATGAAGCCACGCGATAGCTGGTGCGCGCCCCCTCGCGTCGCGGGCCCCCGCGGACCGGGCTCATCGCGCGGCCGGCGTCGGGGCGAGGGACCAGCCGCCCAGCCCGCTGAGCCACGAATAGGGATCGATACTCACGTGCTGCACCCGGCCCGCCAACGCCGCGACGTTGGTTGGGCCATAGAGGAAGAGCGCGGGCGCATCCGCGTTGAGGGTATCCATGGCCTCGCGCCACGCCACTCGAGCCCGCGCCACATCGCCCTCGCGCACCGCGCGGTGAAAGAGCGAATCGAACTTGGGATTGTCGTAGTGGCCGTAGTTGAGCGCCTCCCACCCCGCCCGCGTCCACTGCTCGGCCAGGCCACGGGGACTCGGCTCATCCAGCCAGGCGCCGATGTAACTGTCGAACTTGCCCTGTGCCAGGCGCTGCTGAAAGACGGGGAAATCCACCGCCGTCACGGTCACCGCGACACCCGCCCGGCGCCAGGATTCCTGAAGCCCCTCGGCCAGCTGTTTTCGCGTGGGGCTGGTGCCGGGAACCAGCACGTCGAACGCCAGCCGGACTCCTCCCTTGACCCGAACCCCATCCTTGCCGCGGAGCCAACCGGCCTGGTCCAGGAGCCGCGACGCGGCGCTGGTGTCATAGGCCAAGGAGTGGATGCTGTCGTCCCAGATCCAGAGCAGTTGCGACATCGGTCCGGGCGGGATCTTCACGTCTTCCCCGAAGACGGCCCGCGCGATCCCCAGACGGTCCACCGCGGCATTGAGCGCCCGACGGATCGCTCGACTGCCGAGGATCACGTGAGGTCCTCCTGCGCCGGTTACCTGGTAGCCGAGGAACCCATAGGCCGCCGAGGGATAGCGAACCGCCCAGAGCGCCTTATCCGACTCGACCCGGGACCGGGCCGGGGCGGGGACGGCTTCCATGAGATCGGCCTCATGGCTCAGCACCAGATCGAGGGCCGCATCGGGGTCGGCGGAGAAGCGCCAGATCACACGGGGGATGCCTGGGCGAGGAGAGATCGAGGAACTCTCCAGGGTCAGGGACTGGCCTCGTTTCCACTGCGACACCTTGTAGGGGCCGCTCCCGATCAGCCGAGCGAGGTTCTGATCGGCGGCCCAGCCGTCTCTGGGGATGGAGCCCCAGATGTGGCGCGGAATGACCCGGACGTGGTAGGTCGCGTCGTAGAGCTGCTCGGGGTAGGACCGCGCGAAGGCGATCACGACGCTGCTGGGATCGGTGGCCGTGACCCGGAGGTTGCCCGCGAGATACGGGCGGGCCGGGGAGTCGAGCACCGAGTCACTGAAGGCATCGAACGAGAACACCACGTCTTCCGCGGTGACCAGCTCGCCATCGGACCAGCGCGCTCCCGGTCGAAGATGAAAGCGCCAGGTCAACGAGTCGGTGCGTTCCCAGCGCTCGGCCAGCCGCGGCGTGTAGGCGGTAAGGTCGATCGGGGCTCGCCCTGGCATCAGGTCGGCCAGCCGTTCAAAGACCTGGTCGCTGATGTCCCGGCCCACCGTCTCCACTACGACCGGAGGCAACACACTGCTGGGCTCGCCCGTCGCTGAAATCACCAGCGTGTCGCAGCGATCGCACTGCTTGCGGGCACAGGCGGCGGCGATCAGAGCGAGTAGGGCAATGAGGGCGCGGGAGAACCGAGGCACCGGGACTCCGGAAAAAGGGAGACGAAACCTACACCGGGCCGATAGACCCGATACCCTAGGGGAAGCTTCTAGGTGAAACGTTTCGTTATAGACTATTTCATCTTGGAGCCTTGGCCTTGCAAACACACCGCAAGGCGTTAATTACTATTGACTTGGCATCTGTATCGTTTCGGCATCCACCAGGGTTTCGGCGTCATCACCGGTAGTTTGACCCGATGCGATTTCGAAGGATCCCGGCTGGCATTTCCTTGGACTGACGCGAGCCGGCGGCCCGGGAAAATCGGTGCATCTGAGCTCGACCGAACGCGAATCGTTCCATTACACGTTGGCTCGATTCGTAGTAGCACCCGAGCCCAGCCGGCTGCAGTGAAAATGGCGGAAGCCCACAGGATTGGCCCACTTAGCTCAAAGCCGGTCCCCGGTACTCGGATTGCTTCTCCCCGGAGTGGTTCCCTTCGTGGTTTCCACTTCAAGGCAGATCGAGGAGATGCAATCATGCACGTAAGACAGTCATCGCTGGCTATGGCGGCGACCCTGGCCCTGGCCGCCTGCTCGCAGGGCGGGAATGGTCCCGGCACGACCGGTCAGCAGGTGTCGTTCAGCCTGGCCACCAAGGCGGCCGGCGCCGCGCCCGCTCCGGGCTTCGCCATCACCGCCGCCCCAGAGACCCTGGCGGTCGGCAACGACACCATCGTGTTCGACACGGTGCAGGTGCTGCTCCGTAAGATCGACCTGGAGCGCAGTGGCGCGACCCAGGACTGTGGGGAGGATGTGGGCGACGATAACGGCCAGCATGTGGCCCCGATTACGACATCCGACGGGAACGATGGGCACGAAGACGACTGCGAGGAGGTCAAGGCCGGGCCCCTGGTTCTGGATCTTCCCTTGAGCGCGGGCGCCACTCACGTGTTCAGCGTGCAGGTCGACACCGGCACCTTCACCAACGTGCACTTCCAGATTCACAAACCCACCGACGATCCCGCCGACCAGGCCCTGCTGGTGCAGCATCCGGAGTTCACCGGGATCAGCATCCGGGTCTTGGGCCAGTTCAACGGGAACGACTTCTCCTATACCAACGACCTGACGGCGAACCAGAAGGTTCCGCTGCCGGCGCCCCTGGCGGTGACCGACGCCACGCCGGTGGATCTCACCATCATGGTCGATATCGCTAATTGGTTCCAGGATGCGGGTGGCAACCTGGTGGACCCCGCCACGGCGGCCAAAGGGCAGCCCAACGAGAATCTGGTCACCGACAACATCAAGAGCTCGTTCCACGCCTTCAAAGACCACGATCATGATGGCGAAGACGACGACCATGAAGGCGAGAATCACCCATAGGGCGAGGAGGGCGGTGGTTGACTGACTGAGCGAGAGTGGTTGATGGTGGTCGTCAGGCTCTCCGACAGCTTCCGACACACGATCGGAGATCTGGCCGCTCAACTCGGCGCCGGCACGGTGGAGTGGACTCCCGATGGCAGGGAGCCTCCGCCGGCCGGCGCGGCAGCACTGCTACTGCTTGCAGGCGGGGCCGAGGGCGCTGGGATCGACCTGCTGTCCCGGATTCCCGCCTCGCTACCCCGATACCTGGTCGGCGCCTCCCCCGATCACCGGTTGGCCGCCACGGCGGTATCGAGCGGGGCGCGGGACTACTTCGCGCTCCCGGACGACCTGGAGATCCTGCGCCGGTCGTTGGAGCGGGATGCACAGGAATGGCGCGGCCGGGTGGAGGGCCAGCGCTTCGCGGCCGAGGAGCAACGAACCTCGGGATTCGGGGCCATCGTGGGTCGCAGTCCGGCCATCCGGGCCGCGCTGGAACAGGCGGCGCGGGTAGCCCCGCATCGCGACGTCACGGTGCTGATCGGCGGTGAGACCGGGACCGGGAAGGAGCTGCTGGCGCGCGCACTCCATTACCACAGCCCGCGCGCCGCGGCTCCGTTCGTCGAGATCAACTGCGCGGCGATTCCCGGGAACCTCCTGGAGAGCGAGCTGTTCGGGCACGAGCGGGGGGCGTTCACCGGTGCGATCGGAACCAAGCCGGGGCTCTTCGAAATGGCGAACGGCGGAACGGTCTTCCTCGACGAGATCGGACACATGCCGATGGAGCTCCAGCCTAAGCTGCTGCGCGCTCTGGAGTCCCGGGAGATTCGTCGGGTCGGCGGTCAGCAGGCGCGGACGGTGAACGTCCGGGTGATCGGAGCCACGCACGTGGATCTGGCCGCCGCCGTGGCCCGGGGCGAGTTCAGGCAGGACCTGTACTATCGGCTCAACGTGGTGGCGCTGGTGCTGCCGCCGCTCCGCGATCGTGAGGGAGACATCGAATTGTTGGCCGAGACCTTCGCCACGCGCCTGGCGACCCAGTACGGGCTGCCGGTCCCCGCCCTGACGCCGGAAGTGCGGGGGGCACTGCGGGCCCATAGCTGGCCAGGGAATGTGCGCGAGCTCAGGAACGCGATCGAGCGGGCCCTGGTCCTCTCCCCTCCGGGAACCCTGCGTCCCCAGGAGCTGTGGGCCCCGGTGCCGGAGGCCCTCCCCTCCCGAGGGAGGCTTCCGTTCCCGGCCCGGCTCCAGGAGATCACGCTGGCGGCGGTCCGGGCCATGCTCGATCTGACCGGGGGCAACAAGAGTGAAGCCGCGCGCCGGTTGGACATTTCCCGCCCGCGCCTGCAGCGCGTGCTGGACGGCAAGAGCGACGACTGAGCGTCCCCGGACCGGGGACGAAACCATGAGGACGGGAACTCAAAACATGAGAGTTTATCGACCGTTGTTTCTTCTGGCCCTGCCGGTGTGCCTCACGGCGCTGGGTTGCACCAGTGACCCTGGACCGGATCCCCCGGTCCTGGTTCCACCGTCGCAACTCAACGTCCTGCGACTGCCTCCGGGGCATGCCCCCTTGGTCGCGAGCAGCGTGTCCTTCTATGCCAGGAAAGGGGTCAACCGGCAAGGTTCGCTCTTCTTTCAGGACAACCAGGGGCAGCAGGGGCACGAGTTCCTGCGGTTCCGGGTCCGGGCCGAAGCCCTCGCCAATCGTCCCGATGGGACTCCATTCCAGACCGACGATTCGATCCTGATCACCATCACCGCCAGCCCCGACAGTGTGCTCTTCGACTTCCAGCCTCGGGGACTGACGTTCGATCCCATGCATCCCGCTGAGCTCAACATCGAGTACGAGGAGTGTAACGGGGACTTCAACGACGACGGGCTCTCCGGAACGCCGGCGGACAGCACGATCCAGAAGCAGCTCGCGGTCTGGAAACAGGAGCTGCTCACCGATCCGTACCTCAAGCTTCAGTCCGTGAATTTCGAGGACGCCGAGGAAATGGAAGCCGAAGTGACCGGCTTCACCCGGTTTGCGATCGCGTACTGAGGACGTGCGCGCATGATGTCCGGCCCATCCACCCCTGACGACCTCTCCCGCGAGCTGCGGGAGCTGGTGGCCGCGGGTCTCTTCCACGAAGCGCTGGCCAGGATGCAAGCCAGCGGGGCGGCACCGGCACGGCAGCGTCCGGAGGTGCAACTCCTGGGGGCGACCGCGGCAACCAGGGTGGGAGAGCTCAGTACCGCGGTGTCGCTGGCGGAGGCCGCGCTGGAGAAGTTCCGGGCCCGGGGAGACCGTGACGGCCGGATGCGGGCGGTCAATCTGTTGGGCGCGATCGCCTTCGAGCACGGGAGACTCTCCGAGGCGGAGCCCCTCTTTGGCGAGGCGCTCTTCCTCGCTCGCCAGCTGGGCGACAGCCTCATGGAGGCCCGTGCCTCCAACAACCTCGCTTCGATGGCCGTTCTCCGGGGCGAGGCGGACACCGCCCTGACCATGTACCGGTCGGCCCTCCTCTCCTACACCAAGTTGGGCGACCGGCGCGGGACCAGCGAGGCCTACCACAACCTGGGCATCACCTTCCGCTTGATCCGGGAATGGCACGACTCCCAGGACGCGGCGACCGAGGCGGTGCGGCACGCCGAGCTGCTCGGCGAACGCTCGCTCATGGCGTTGGCCGTGATGGGACGGGCGGAGATCGAGCTGGAGCGGGGCGATCTGGATCTCGCGCATCGGGAGTTGGAACGGGCCGCCACCCTGGCCCGGGAGGCCGGGGACGAGCTGGGAGGCGCAGAGGTCGAACGTCTCCAGGCCGTTCTCGCGATTGCCAAGGGGGATTTCGAGTCCGGTCTCCGGCTGGCGGAGGCGGCCCTGGCGGTGGCGCAGCGCTTCGGGAGCGCACTGCTCGAAGGGGAGTCCGCGGCGGCGGCGGCCCGGGCGCTGCGCGGCCTGGGGCGCGCGGCGGAGGCCGAGTCTCGCCGCGCCCTGGCGGCTCAGCGATTCGAGGCCCTCGGTGCCGTCCGATGGGTGGAGCAGCTGCAGCGGGAATGGGAAGAAGGCGGTGAGAAACCGCGCAAGGGGAAGCGGCCACGGAAGAAGTAGATCGTCACCTCTGCCGCTGGTAGGTCCCGATCAGCTCCGCCTCAGCCAACACGTGCCCCTCCATCGCGGCCTCCAGGGCCGACTTGGTGGGTTGCTTCAAGTCCGGCAGAACCACATCCAGCGCATAGAGCCGATGGAAGTACCGGTGGCGGCCGCTCGGAGGACAGGGTCCGCGATAACCGGTTCGCTTCCAGTCGTTGAGCCCCTCCCGGGTGCCGCCGGGAAGGTCCTTCGACTTCGTCCCCAAGGCCAATCCGCGCGTGTCAGGCGGCAGGTCGTACAGCACCCAATGGACCCACATGCCGTTGGGGGCGTCGGGATCGTCCACCACCAGCGCCAGGCTCTGGTGCCGGCGGGAACCCCCGACCACTCGAGTGGCGGCGCGAGGTCCTTCCCGTCACAGGTGTGATCCTTGGGAATGGCACCGCCGGGGGGAAACGCGCCGGACGTCAGTGCGAGACTCATAGCCAGATTCCTCCACGCCAACCCGCTCAGACCGACCCAGAGCGCCGTCGCGCTCACATCGCTCCCGAGGCGCCCCAGGAGCTGGGAAGCCCCTGGTCCTCCAGGATCAGCCGCGCCACCGCGCGAATCCATCCAGGAAGGCGCCGCGCCTCCGTCGGCACCATTTCGTCCAGCAGATAGAGCTGGGGATAGCACTGCTTCAGCGCGATCACGCGCCCGTAGTCCAGAGTGCCTGCTGAGGCCAGATAGTGCTCGACGCAACTGCCCGTCTGCGCCACCAAACCGGCGAGATCGAGCCCCTCGGATGCCGAGTCACCCAGCCGCGGTGGCGCCTCGCTCAGGTGCGCGCGCCAGAGCGCTTCCACCCGGGCGAAGCTGCTCGGCTCACTCATTCCCTCACTCCCTCATTCTCTACACCGGCAGCAAGCATTAATTTCGCCGAAGGTGACCAACCGCTACACCCTGACGCTCGCACCTGGCGGCTCGCTGTTGCGTATGATCCTGCTGCCGTTCGGGTTGATGCCACCGGCCCGGCGGGCCTCGGCATGGGCGTCTGGGTGGTGCGGCGGCGTTAAGCAGTGGGCAGTGCAGTGGCAGTGGGCAGTCAAGAGACAAAGGGTCGAAGGTGCTAAAATGACGGTTCAGTTGCTTCGACCCTTCCCGCCTGACTGCCCACTGCCCACTGCCCACTGTCCACTGTCCACTGTCCACTGTCCACTGTCCACTGTCCACTGTCCACTGTCCACTGTCCACTGTCCACTGCCCACTGTCCACTGCCCACTGTCCACTGCTCAAAAAGGGTTTGCGACCATGAACTTCAGAACCACATCAATACTCTTCGGCGCTCTACTGGGCATGTTGCTGGTATTCGCCATCGTCGTGCAGCAGAAGGGGCCGCCGGAAGAAGGTTGGCTGTTCCCCGACATCCACGACAACTTGCAGCTTCAGGTCGAGAAGGTTGTGCTGGAGCGCGACGGCGGGAAGAAGTACGAGTTTACCAAAAGGACGACCGCTGGATTCTGGAATCGCCGGACGGCAAGGAAGTCTGGCGCATCCACAACAGCTGGATAGCATCATTCAGCAGGTGCAGGTCGAGAAGAACGAGGAAGCCGATGTGGAGGAACCTGGAGAAGGCTGGGCTAAACAGCCCGGAGATCACCGTTACCTTGCACTGGGTTGTCAAGACCAAGGGCAAGGAAGAGAAGAAGGAGTGGACGCTGACGCTGGGCAAGAAGAGCGGCGATGAGGGCAACGTCTTTGCCCTGCTCCTCAAGCAGCCGCGGCGCGTGTTCGCCCTCAAGACCTCGACCGTCAAGGACCTGTTTGTCAAGGACATGAATGAGCTGCGCGGCAGCGAGCTGCCGGGGGTCGATCCGACCAACAGCCGGCGCGGCCATCACGGTTCGCAAGGACAAAAAGAAGGATGAGTTAGGCCCTTAGCCGCAACCCGGACGGCGTCTGGCTGTTTGAGCAGCCCCCCTACGGCATCG
>CAVPGI010000001.1:0-50332 GCA_963704015.1 uncultured Gemmatimonadales bacterium | reverse complement strand
ATTGGCCCAAAGCGGACGTCTCCGACAGCATTCCTGACTTATTGTTGGCGCGTGTCGATGCCGTCGTTGATGCGCATCAGAAATTGGACCTACGTCCAACTCGAAAGGGCGGCGTTTTCGTTCAATAATCAAGACTTAGGTAGCCTCGCCATTTGCAAGTCGGGCGCGACTGTGCCTTTGGAAGGGAATGCCTTGTACAATCTAGCCACATTACCCAACGCGATACGTTACTCGGTGCAACAAAAGTCGCCGCTGCCTTGTATTGGCGACGAGCACCTCGACCACGAAAACCCAACGGCCGAGTTCAAGCGTGCGACGCCTCGCACAAGTTTGAGCTGGGCTATCCCACCAAGGATCCAACGCAGCGAGCGCGCGACGACAGGCGGAGGTGAATATGGCTGACCTGGAGAATTCCGCGCGGAAACTTTTCCGTGCAACCTACGCACCGATACGGCGCGAACATGGGCGCCCTCCCGCCAGACGGGCTTGGGAGAAATTCGCCATTGTCGCCAACGCCAGGATCACCGAAGCCGAGCTCAACCGGCTCCGTCATCCTCGCGACCCAGCCTCCGCATCGCCAGCCCGAACCGCGGCCTGTGATGCCATTGCCGGCACCCTGGGGCGGGGCGGTACTTTCAGCTTGGAGCCTGTGAAAGCTTTCGCCAACGTGTCTGTCACCGCGTTGAAAGACATCATGGGGGATTTGGCCCATCGCCGTTCGGGTGGGCGTCTCGCCCAGGGGGCTGTACACGCTCTCGAACATCAGATGGCGACAGAACCAGTGGGATTTCTTCATCTCGAGCGCCTCAACTTCGTTCCCGCCGGAATTGAGCGGGGCGAGCTCGTCTATTCTGTTCCTCTGTCCCCCGGTGAGGAGGTCAACATCAGCCATAAGGAATGGGCGAGCACCTCTGAGGAGTTCTCAACGATCGTCACCGACTTCATGGAAGCGTACAGCGAGGAAGGCGTAACGGAGAAGTCAGACATCTCTCAGTCCAGTTCCTCTCAGGAGCAGCATTCCAGCGGCTTCAATACCGGCGTCACAGCCTCCGGAGGGTACGGGCCTGTCACGATAACCACCTCGCTTGGGTACAACGTTGCCTCGTCCGCTTCGCAAACCGAACAGGCCGCGCGGGCGCAAAGCACTCAAATAACCCGCAAAGCTTCCGCGCGAACGAGGAAGGAACACAAGACGAGCTTCAAGGTGGCGTCTGCCGCTGGCACGGAAGACCAGCAGGTCCGCAAGCTTAAGAATCCGTTCCCAGACCGAGCTACTCGCGTGGACTACTACCAACTGATTCGAAAGTGGCGAATTGATCTGTACCGTTACGGGGTTCGGCTCACTTATGATCTGACCATTCCTGAACCTGGTTCGGATATCCTCGCCAGGATCATCGAGATTGAGGCCGTCAAGGGCGTGCTGCAACGCGGGTTCGACTATGAGGACGAACAGGAGCCCTGGGCAAAGTTTGATTTGAAACCGGATCAGATCACTCGAGCGAACTACGTAGAGAATGCTGCCATCTACGACGCTGTGGTGGATCCACCTCCGCCCGAAAAGATCGAGATCCCCGTTTATCGAACTCAGATCATCAGCGGCGAAGAGGGGAGCGACAGCACCAAGGTTTTCAAGTTTGTCCCATTCGGGATCGAAATACCAAACGACTACGTTGTGGAGTCGTTCGAGCAGTTGGAATGGCCATGGGATTGGGGCACTCCTGGCGAAAATTATCAAGACCATCCGAGCTGGTTGCCAGCTGTCAACCCGCCCGAGCAATTGACGCAGCTAGAAGGCGTGTCGGGGAAATTCTCCATCGTTGTCAGTTCCAAGGGGATTCTCTCCTACGCTGTGATCATGACGGTCACCGCGCGACTGAAGGATGAAGCGTTTCATGCCTGGCAGCTTAAAACCCGGGATACGTTGAGGGATGCTGCGAAGACTTCGATATGAGGAACGGCGGCAGTATCTAAAGCAACGGTTGGAATCCTTAATGGCCGAAATGGGCTCTGAGGATCCGCTCAGCCTCCGCAAGATCGAACGGGAAGAAGTCATGAAGGCGACCCTCCGCTGGCTCTTCGGACCTAACTTCGTTCTGGTGCCTCCAGGCCTTCCAGAGGAAGGCCTTTACGATGACGTGGGAGAGGGCGGGAGCGTGGCCTCTGAGATCTTCACGAAGGTGGCGGCTCATGGAGAAGTCATCAAGTTCCTCCACCATGCGATCGAGTGGGAGAACATGCTCTATATCCTCTATCCCTACTTTTGGTCGGGAAACTGGGAGCTAAAAAAATATCTCAACCATCCTGAGCCGATGCACCGGGTGTTCCTAAAATCAGGCGCAGCGCGCGTCGTGCTGACTATTCGGCCCGGCTTTGAAACGGATTTTGTTTCGTTCATGGAGCAGGCCTCTTTCGACTATTCCCCTTCGGATGATCAGTATCTCACCATCGCACAGGAGATGCAGAACTACGCTCAAACCAACTATCCGGGGATACGACCGGCCAATCCGGTTGAGGGAGCCCGCCCTCTGCTCACACCGCGACAACGGCTTGCCTGGGACGAGATGCAGAAGATCATTGATCTTCTCGAGACGTTTCGAAGCCAGAACGGCGTGTATCCGACCACAGAGCAGGGATTGGCCGCGCTCGCACCCCTTGGCGTGGTCTCGGCCGCCGATCCCTGGGGTAATCCCTATGTGTACGAATTGCCGAGCCTGCTCAACGACTTTGACCTTGTCTGCCTCGGGGCAGACGGAGCTCCGGGCGGCGAGGGGGAGGACGCGGACATCGCCAGCTCCGCAGAGGCGTCCCTGATCGGAAGATGGTTCGAATACACGCCGACAAGCGCGCTTGATATCGCATTCGATGTGGCGACGCCTTCTGCTTGAGGCAATTCAAATGCAATCGAGAAAGTAAGAGAAGTCGTGGGTGGCCCATCGAAAGGCTTCGAGCTGTTGCTCGGGCCAGTTGACCGTGTCGAGCGCCTGGCAGACTTCCTAAGCCGTCAAATGCAGCCGTACCGGGCTGCACTCTTCTTGCGCCACGGTGCCATTGAAGTTTCGCGCGGCAGCAGTTGGACAAAGGCGATTACCAACCCAGAGTTCATGGTCCGTCCCAACGACTACGTGTCCCTCTTGGAGCCTCTGCCAAAAGAATTCCTCGCATGGGTTGCCAAGCTCGACAGCAGTGAGTTTCGAGACTACGCCGTATCCATTGGAAGAGGCGACAAGTTCGATAACCTGATGTCTGAGTGTCTCCCTGCGCGGCCGGACACGGTCTACATGGGCGCGACGATCAAGAGCATCAAAGGGTTCCTTGGTGCATTTCGATCTATGCCTTCGACCAACCCTCATCCGCCTAGCCCAGTTCGCGATTTGATACTGGCCACCCACGCTTCCCAGGAAGGATTTCTGCGGTATGCCCGCATGGACGACAACAGTGGGGAAGGCATTAATTACGAAGATCTTCAAGGAGCGGTGAAAAACCGCACGATCGAGATACCGCCTGAGATTTTTGAGGCCCGGCCGAAAGATGGGGCGGGAAAGTCACAAGGGCCAAATTTCATTATCAAGGGCTGTTTGCTGGGCCGATCCATTCCTTACATGGAGCTCCTTAAGAAAGCGCTGGGGGCGATCCAGGTCAGCGCGCCGAAGTTCGTTCATGCGGCGGTTGAGAGTTATGCGCCTTTGCCTGCCGGCGTCATCGAATACATGCTGGAGCCCTTTAACGTCATACGCCCAACACGATACGCCAGTCCGATTCATGCACGCGAGGGCTTCAAGAAGTCCGCCAAAGAGCGGCCTGAGGAATTCAAACGTTTTGGCGGAGTGGTCGTTAAGCCTGCACAATGGGACGCCTGGATACCGCAGAAGATACACCCGGCCCAAAAAGCCGATGAAACTATCCTTGAGACAGAGATTAAGGAGCGAGTGAAAGCCTTCAAAAGAACTATCGATGCGCCTGGCTTTTACGTCTACTACAAAGATCCATGGGAAGGTCACGCATCGGGAAAATTCTTCATCACTCTTCCCAAGGATCCCGGTACACTCGAGGGCAGGAAGGATGCGGTTCGTGCGCACTTCAGTTCGAAGGCCCCTCTGTTTTCCGACAGCCACCCGTTCCCCAAGTACAAGCGCCTCGGCTACGGTTCAATGAAAGAGTTAATGGACGGCTACTCTTGGACTTTCGTGTGGGACGGATCCAAGAGCGAGCTCTCTTGGTATGCGGTCCGTCATGTCTATAGCCTGCTCCGTCCGATTATGGATGCGAGCGGCAATTGGATGATCAACTTTTTCCCAAAATCCGGCGAGAAGGGAATCTCGCTTCTTGGCGAAGCTGATCCTCTTTTCTATGCAACCGTATGACCAAGCCGGCTAATTGCTTCAGGCGATTTGTACCGAAGGTCTAATCGGGTCAAGAACAACTCAGTTTGTAGCGTGGACCGAAGTTCGGGGCGAGATTCAATTTGTCGAACCAATTCCATTTCTGGATGCCGTTGTGCCAATTCCGTGTTTCGTTCTGTTTCGACCTGCCGATTGAGTGATGATTCAAAGTTGGTCGAGCTGCGAGGCGGCGACCTCGTGGAACGGCTCGCTACACTAAGCATCAGCCACGGGTCCCTACGATTTGCCAGTATCGCCAGTTCGCTGAACCGGTAGCCTGATGAGCTTTGGGACCGCTTCGGACCTTTCTCGCCAGGTCGGCATTTCACCGGCCGAATTCTTAAAGGGCGAAAAGCCGGCGGACATGGCGTCCAGAAAGCACAATGGGCGAACTGGTTTTAAACTTCAGGACGACAAAAACGTTTGGCCTCACATTTCCAGACACGCTGGTTGCTCGCGCCGACGAAAGCAATTCAATGAGGTTTGCAATGTCCGCTATTGGCACAAAGCGGACATACGAGGGCCACCGATCAATGTCCGCTATTGGGGGTAAAGCGGACATGCCGTTTTGCGCTGCAAATGTCTGCTTTTGACCCAAAGCGGACATCGGACCAGCTGAGACCTAAATGAACCGGCACTCGTAACCGTGTTATGATTTGTTTATGTTGTCTCTCGGACTAGCGAAAGAGCTGCGAAACGCTGGATTCCCCAACATCCAGGATTTGCAACATCGGCAAGGCAGGCAGTTTCTTGCCTCCGATGGTCGCGTGTCTGTCTATCGTTGGGTGAATTAGCGCCCCCCGAAAACTGGTTCATTCCCACCCTCGAAGAACTCATAGAGGCGTGTGAGAAAAAGGAAGGCTATGAGCACTTCAGTCTTGAGCATCAACAACTCGGATGGTTTGCCTCAATTGAGGCTCAAGACGAGCAAACCTACAGCGGGTCCCATCAGGCGACTGCCGAAGAAGCCGTTGCCCGCTTGTGGCTGGCATTGAAGTAACAATGACGCGTTTGAAGCAACAGCCGCGCTGACCCGATACGCCGTAAGCGACATCGCGCGCAAATGCTTTGCTACGTACTCCACGATCAGCGCGTTAACAGCCGTTGCCAGCAGTCTACGGTCCTTGATTCTCAGATACGTTCCTCGTGGTCGCAGTACCTCGTCCATCGACATCGCGACGACTCCCGGAGTTTGCCTCGCCGCTATCTGCGCTGCCGCCTCGCGAAGCCTGTCGTCGAAGCGAGCCGCCGAACCGGGCCGCTTCGCTTCGAGTGGATACTGCTTGCCGTCAAAGGTGATCGTGAGATCAGGATCTCCAACGCACACGTCAAGGCCGCGGGTCCCTAGGAAAACCATCATCATCAGCTCGAACTGCGCCTCGCGAGATGCTGACCCTCGTTCGTCATCAGGGTGTTCTGCGCCTCCAGCGAGCTTTCTGAGCAACTCAAGTTCAGCCGAGGTTGGCTCAGCGTCGAACGAGGCAACAATGCTTATGACCTCATCTACTTCTCGTAGATCAACAGCGAGCTGCACAGCAAACTCCACGGATACTAGCCCGGGAGTTACACGATCTGCCGTCTCCAGCCTGGCCGCGTACATTCGAAGGCGCGAGTTTGCGGCAATCCTAACGCCCCATGATTGCAGTCGGGCGAGCGCAGCCCGATACCTGCTGAGCATCGGGCCGAAGTCATTGAACTCGTCCTTCGACTGGATGATCGGCATCGTTGCCTGTTTGCCAGCTAACGAATTGCGCCTAAGCTGCGGCGCCGAGCTAGAACGTTCACAAACGCAATTCTACCCTCGAGGACGGGCGCCGCCAGCTTCAGGCGCTGGTTAGGGGGCTGGCCCGCGCCACGCGCCCGCCGGCAGGCGGTGGCGGTACCAGGAGCCCATGGAGAACTTGAAGCCGGGAGCGCCTTCCCGGAAGATCGAGGCGGGGGTGCTCGCGGAGGGGACGGGCGGCCTCGGGGGCAGCCCCCGCCGCCATCGGAGGGCGGCGTTGAACGGAGGCGCGACGGGCGGTTCAGCACACCAAGCTGTTCCGACAAAACTGAAATTGCGATGCTCGTGCCAGGCCACCTAACGGATTGCGCTTAAGCTGCGGCGCCCAGCTTCAGTGCACATCATCAGGAATTCCTTTGATATCCTCGGCGCCGCCAGCTTCAAGCGCTGGTTAGGCAGCTGATTCCCAAGTAGCGGCCACGCCTCGGTATTCAAATTCAGCTTGATCCTTCGCGTCCTCAAGAGTCTGGTGCCAGGTGTCTGTGACGGGCACCCACTCAGCATCACAATAGAAGAGATAGTAGGCGTGTTCATCGCGGCAGATCGCAAGGCCGTCTGCGGGCCCAAACGCCTCGCCCCCCACCGTGTGCTGGCAATTGTCCGTGAGCTCGTGGCGCCAGTCAATCGGCGTAAAGAGGACAACTGGGAGGTTGCCGATCAGCGGTGGCGGTGGTCGCATGAGGCGAGAGGTCGTGGCTGCCTAACTGTCATTCGACTGCGAGGCCCCACAGCTCCTCGCAGCCCAATCCGGAAGCACTGCGGTGCTCCGGGCCGCGCCTGCACTGGGCCGCGGGCACGAAGAGCTACGGCCGCTCACTTCGGGCCTTCAAGCGGCTTGAGTCCATGCAAGACGGTATGGATCGCCGTCAGATCCTCGTCGCTGGCGAAGGCCGAGAATTGCTTCGCCGGCATCGTCTCCGCCAGCTTGCGGCCGTAGGGGTCCACGCCGGTCCGAATGGTCCGGATGAAATCCTCGGCAGTCCACAACGGGAGGATCAGCGTGAGGTTGGGCCCGCCGGGGGGCCCGGGGCCACCGATCTTCTTGCCCGCGAAGTTCTCGCCGTGGCACAGTCGGCACCCCAGGATCGAGATGAGGTACTGGCCGTACTCCAAGGAGGCGCCTTCGGCCGGCGCCACGATGGGCTGGGTAATGGGCGGTTGCGCGCTGGTGGGAGCGAGGCCCGCTCCAATGAAGAGCGCGCCGATCACATTCAGGTTGGTGGGCGGGGTAGCCGCTCCCGCCGCCGGCTGCGAACGCAAGTACGCGACGATGGCCTGGACGTCCACGTCGCTCAGATAGCGAAAGACCTCCGAGGGCATGATGATCAGGGGACGGCCGCTCTGGTGCACCCCCTCGCGGATGGCGCGGATGACTTCTCCATCCGACCAGTCCTTGATCTCGCCGGCAGGTGTCAGGTTCGGGGCATAGAGGGTACCGACCGGCGGACCGCCTTTGGAGAAGTCCTGTCCCACCAAGGGGGGCTTCCCATCCGGCGAATGACAGAGCGGGCAGAACACGCTGAATCGGGCGCCCCGCGCTACCTGGTCCGGGGTACCGGCCACCTTGATGTCCGTCACTTTCGGCAGGGATGGTGGGTCGTTGAGCCTGTAGAAGCCGACCAGCGCCACGCCGGTCGCCAAGGAGCCGACCAGGGCGAGTAGGCCGGAAAGCACGAGACCCACCCACTTCACCACTCGATACCTGGCCCGCCTGGCCCTTAGGGCGAGCCAGACCCCCACCGCGGCGAGGGCGAGCAGGGCTGTCATGCCGAGGTAGTCGAACATGAATCGTCCTCCTGACCGTCACGTCGGGTGGATTGTCGATGGCCGGCTCGTCAAACCCAGGTCTTCTGCGCGCACCCAGAAGCGGCCGGGAAAGGTTACGGTGAGACGGCCGGTCGTGCCAGCCCTGCTCTCACCGGGCTGCCGGGTCGCAGGTTCACGCCGATTTCAGCCCCCCTTACTGCACCGCGGGTGAGGATTGCGTATCCCCATTCCGCCCGCCTCTCACAGGAGGGACTCTATGTCCAAAACCTCCCTCGCATTCACCGCAGCCGCTCTGTCACTGGCGCTCGCCGCCTGTTCCGAGGGCCCGCCCTCGGCGCCCAATAGCTCTGAGTCCAGTCTTCAGAATCAACCCGACGCCACCCGGCACGCGCCCGGAGCCATCCGGCCGATCGGCGTCATGACCCAGAACCTCTACGTCGGTGCCGATGTGGATGCGATCATCGCGGCCCTCGCCTCTGGCAATCCCGCCGAGGTTCAGGCGGCGCTACTCGCCGCGGTGGAGACCCTGCAAGAGACTGATTACCCGACCCGTGCCGCCGCGATCGCCCGGGAGATCGACCTGACCCGGCCCCACGTGGTGGGACTGCAGGAGGTCTCGACTATCGACCTCAACCTCACCGGTCTGGGCGTGCCGTTCACCTATCAGGTCGACTTCCTGCCGATCCTGCTGGCCGACCTCGCGGCGCGCGGCCTTCATTACACAGTCGGCGCCCAGGTCAAGAACATCGTGGCGACCCCGATCGAGGGCATCAGCCTGGTGGACTACGACGCCATGCTGGTGGATGCGCACCGGGTCACGGTCCAATCCAAGACCGAACAGAACTTCACCTTCAACCTGGGCGAGGTGGCCCCCGGGGTGGTGCTCAAGCGGGGCTGGGTAACGGTCACGGCAACGATCAATGGCGAGTCCTATACCTTCGCTTCCACCCACCCCGAATCGGGCGCCTCGCCGGGCCTGCCGGAGCTCAGGGCGGCGCAGGTCACCGAGCTGGTCGCTTCCCTGGCGGAGGATTCCCCGGTCATCGTAATGGGTGACCTGAACGACGAGCCCGGCTCGCCGATGTACCAGGTGCTCACCGGCGCCGGCTATGCCGATGTCTGGGCCACGCTCCGGCCCGGGGTCCGGGGCTTCACCGCGATCCAGCCCCCTGACCTGCTCAATCCGATGTCTCATTTCACTCAGCGCATCGACTACATCTTTGCGCGCGGAATGAACCAGGGACATCGCGACGTGCTGGGCCAGATCTTCCGGATCGGCTACCTCCCCTTCGAGAAGGTGGCCGGTCCGGCCGGCAAGATCTGGCCGTCGGATCATGCCGGGCTGGTGGCGTATCTGATGCTGGTCCCCGGCCATCACAAGGGGCCGTAAGGAGCCCACGACCGGGCCCGATTCGTAGAGGCTACGCCTCTGCCGGGCTCGGGTAGACGAGCCGGCGCAGCTCATGGATGCGGTCGCACCCCGTCGCTTCGGGCGGGGTGCCGGCCGCTCTCTCGGAGGGCAAGCGGTCTGATCGAATGCGGGTGATCTACGAGTGCATTACCCCCTAGCTGCGAGCTCGATCCGATACACCGGATACTGTGCAGCAATCGCCGCGAACGCGGCAAGGGGCGCTCCGAGGGGCAGAGGGAAGTGTTTGCGGCCGCTCGACGCGACGCGCACGTACTCTTTCAATATGGGTGCGCGTTCTTCCGGCGGCACCGGTACGAGTCGTACGCGGGCAGGACTTCCGTGGGCAATGATGGCATCGCCGTGCGCCGCCTCGACGTTCTGCACCCAGTCGGAGACAGTCCCGAACATCGAGACGACATACCGCTGTCCGGCGATGGTCGGGACCACCACGGCGTCCGCACGCATACGGCCGGATGTGCGATCGCGGACTTCTAGAGACACCCATGACTGCGGCGTCAATCCAAGGCGTGCCCCCAAGCAAAACACCTGACTGACCCAGTGACCGAGCCAAGTCGGGCGACGGCTGCGATAAAACAGGCGATTGAGCGCGCTGCGCTCGGCCGGATCGGGCTCGGCGAACGTCACAGCCTAATCCGGCATCACTGCGGAAAGCACCCGATTCCCGAACCTAACCTACCCATTGCCTCCCGATCCGGAATCCCCGCTAGGTGAGCGCCATCCCAGCGGCCGCCCGCACCTACGGTTTGGTCCCGATGCAACAATAGACCCGCGCCCGGGAGCGACGGTCGGCCCGGCTGAGACAACTCAGGAACTCCTCTCGCACCCGATCGAACTCCGCCCCACAGAACTCGTGGAGCAGCCCCATCCGGTCGAACCGGCTGCGCCAGGCGGCGATCACCTCCGGACGCGCCTCCCCGGCGATCCGGCGCCGACCTCATCCCCTGCGGCCCTAAGGGTTCCCCACCGAAGAGGCGCTATGCCGTTTCCCACTCTCTTCACTACCGCTTCATGACGCTGCGGCGAA
Source organism: uncultured Gemmatimonadales bacterium (assembly GCA_963704015.1). GTDB lineage: Bacteria > Gemmatimonadota > Gemmatimonadetes > Gemmatimonadales > GWC2-71-9 > DATIWD01. Next base: position 39,947 of record CAVPGI010000001.1, on the reverse strand, counting down.
TATCCGGTTGGCACGATTCCAGGAGTTTCCATGTCACGCCTGCCACCAAGAATGATACTGCTGGCCTCGTTTACTCTGCTCTGGCCCATGGCATCCCTGCGCGGCCAGCAGCCTGCGGAACCCGCACCCAACCTGAGTCCGGCTCAAGTGGCGACCGGGGACTCGTTGTTCCATGGCGTGGGAGGCTGTGCCGAATGCCACGGCAACAAGGGGGTCGGCACCCCGGACGGCCCTTCGTTGACGTCGGAGCCCTGGAAGCTGGGTGATGGCTCCTTCAGCTGGCTGGTCCACATCAGCCGCCATGCGGGGTGGGGACAGCGGGGCCGGGGTGACGACCCGCAGCCGATGCGGGGCCCCACCGTTCTCGACTCCACCCAGGTGCGCCTGGTCGCTGGCTATGTGTTCTCCATCAGCCGAGAGAAAGCCCCCGCCTCAGGCGCACCGGGCCCGTAAGCCACCCCACCACCGAGACGAGAAGATGGCAGGCCAGGCCCGCCACTCGCGTTGCCGTTGGTATTCGCTCGAGAGACTCATGAGCCTCGCGCCCCGTTCCTACCGCGCCGCCGCCTCCAGCACCGCCTCCGCGATGGCCATCGCGGCTCGGCACACATTCCCGTCCCCGTCGTATTCCGGCGCGTAGGCTGTCAGAGCCGCCGCGGCTAAGGGGACCGCGCTACCGATGCGCCGGATCGCCGCCGTGACCTCGTCCAACGAAAGGCCACCGGCCACCGGGTACGGGTTGACCTGGCCCACCCCGGGGTCCAGGACGTCGAGGTCGCAGTGGAGGTAGCCCCGCGTCGGCGCCAATTGGGGACGCGCCAGGACTTCGGGAAATCCGGCCCGCACGCGGTCGGGAGACAGGACCGCAACGGGAGATCGGTCCAGCAGCGCCTTCTCCGGGGGATCGAAGTCCCGGACGCCGAGCAGGGTGATCAGGTCGAGGGGGACGGGGCGAAAGCCGGGGATGGTGGCGGTCAGCTCCCGCCAGCAGAGCCCGCAGGCGATGGCCAGCGCCATGCCGTCCAGGAACCCGCTGTGGGTGGTCTCCGGAGTGTTGCAGTCGGCGTGGGCGTCGAACCAGAACACGCTGGTCGGATCCGGGGTGAGACCGGCCAGCGTCCCGGCGGAGACGTTGCAGTTCCCGCTCAGCACCAGGGGGAAGCGCCCAGCGGTCCGCGCGGCCCGCACCCGCTCCGCGACCATCCGCATCAACGCAAAGGCGGTGCGGATTTCGGCCGGCCTCTGGGCGGGATCATCGAGCACCAGGTCCACCTTCACCTGGTGCCCGCACTGAATGAGACGCTCGGCCAGGCCCTTGGCCAGGAGATGCTGGGGTCCGGCGCCCATGCGCCAGCCGCGCTGGGCGGTATCGTAGGGGACGGCGAGGATCTGGACGTCCATAGGGATCTAGGGAAAGGGCGGCTTGTCACGCGCGACCCGGGATGGCCATATGTCCAACCTCACACCTCCCAACCCCAAGAGGCTCACCATCGCTCTTCCCGTCAAGGTCCATCCTCCTCCGCCAAGGAGGGGAGCCAGCCTCTCATGGTTCGCAAGCGGAGTGCCTCGTGCCTCCTGAGGTCAAGGTTGTCCGCGCTTGGCAAACCAGGCCGGGTCGAGCTTTGGCTCCCGCGGAGATACGGCTTGCACCAAGGCCTGGACGACGGCCCGCTGCGGGCCCCGGACCAAGCGCTCTGCGTGGCGCAAAATCCGCTCAGAGCGATGTACCCACATGAGGTGCTCCACCCTCGCGAGCTCCGCAACGCTCGGATCGCCGTGCCGTAGCCTGGCAATAGGGAGACCGACATCACAGGCCAGCCGAACCACGAATTGCTCTTGTAACGAGTCGAGCGGCTCGTTGATCGCGCTGAGAGGAATCAGTGCTTCGTCGCTCTGCGCGTGTGCCAGCAGGCTAAGTGGATGTGCAGCATCACCGAAGAACTCTCGGTACCACATCGTTGCCTCCACGGCCGGCAGTTCTTGCAGCCCTCGGTACAAGCTCTGGGACATCACCTTCAGGAGAAGCCACCGAAACCGCTCCGGGTCGGTCCGGTACCGCTGTCGAAGTTCTCCCTCTAGCCGATCAGCCTGTGAATCCGGTATGGAGACTTTATCCTCCAAGCCCTGAACGCGGATAATGCTCAGAAACGGGATGATGGCGGCAACCGAATCGTTCGTAAGCTCTTGCATGCGCTCACTCTGGGCCACAGGCGGCAGCCTCACACGACCGATCCGGGCGCAGGCCACTACGGTGCTGTCCTGGGCCCAAGCGATGGAAGTGGGGCCGATAATCCAGAGAAAGGCGACCAGTCGGGGGAGTCCAATGAGCCCCCTCGCGGCACGGTGCCAAGCCTCGGTTTGTGAGACGCTGGAGCGCAAGCGGATGGTCGCCAAAGGGGACCCATCGGACGGCTTCATCGTGGAGCCGCCTGTGCAGGCAGTCGCTCGATGGTGAGCAGACCAGACGGGACACCATGGGTCTCAGGCGCTGCGAGCAGGTAGGCACCAGCCTGCGCGTTACCGGCCAGGTACCACTCGAGAAACTGGTCCGTATACCGACAGACAACCTCGAATCCCAGGCTCGCCTGAGGCGGCGCCTCGCCAAAGGCACCCGGCATCAGGCGCTCCAATGCCCCGCCCGCCAGAAAGTCGCGGTGCCGGAGGTGGTCCACCTCCACCAACAGCCGCTCCGAGGCCTCATAGGAGCGCAGGTACTGGAAATCCAGGTGGGGGTTGTCCGGGCCATACAGGTGAAGCAGCGGTACCGTGAACCGGGTCGGTACACCCTGTGAGCGCTCGCCGAGATAGGTCCCGCCGGCGCCCTCCCCGATCCCGCCGTCCAGACTGACCACCGCCTCCGGCACCAGGCCCGAGAGCTGGAGCGCCATCGCGGCGATGGACCCGTTGCTCATCCCGACAATCCCCAGGCGCTCATTCACGTAAGTCTCTCGACGCATCCGCGCCACCACGAAGGCCGCGTCCCGCACCATGGCGTCGAGGTTCTCTCGGCTCAACCGATAGGGCGCCTGCCGAGCGCCCTTCGATTCCACCGCGGCGACGATGAGGCCGTGACTGGCCAGGTACTCGCTCATGACACTGGCACCCCAGACCGGGGAGTGCAGGAACACCACCAGCGGAAAGTGCCCGTTCGCCCGCGGGGCACTCTGGATGCCCCGCATCGGGAGTTGGAGCACGGAGTCCACAGCGGCTGGGGCCAGGCCATGCGCCAAAGGCTCGGCAGTGAAGTCGTCTACCAACTGACGCCGGCGCTCGGCGGTCGCAGTCTCGGGTCCCAGGGCCCCGGCCCCCAACTCGATGTATTGCCGAAAAGTCATGGCCGCGCCGGTCGCAGCGGCTGCCGGATACCAGACCACGATCTGCATCGGTCTGCCGGGCTGGGGAGTCGTCGTCGAGTCCAGGGCCAATCCGGGCCGAGTCGTGTCGCGGAGGAACAGCACCGAGAGGCCGACGCGGTAGGGCCCACTCTCGAGGCCACCCCATATCGGTGAGGGGGCCTCCGGCTCGGGAACTAGGCTGGAATGGCATGCTGACGAGAGGAGCAGGAGACCGGCAAGGACGAGTCGCCGCATGAGGTAGCTCCCCTGAAGGGTTGGCCTGACGCTTTGTCGTGGATCAGGACCTGGCCGTACGACTCGTCCACCCATTCGGAGTCCAGAGGTTCCCCAAAGCTACAACCATCCCTCCCGTTGCCCCTCTCATGAAAAACGTCCCACAGGAGCGTAACACCCGCGCTTCACCTCTTGGAACAATCTTGAGGTGAGAGTCCAGTCGCGTTTCCTACCGTCCCATGACAGCAGATCAAAATGGGGGCGGGGACATCCATGCGCCCGCTAGGTACAGGCGCCGGCTGGAGGTCACGGCCCTGGGTGCTCAGCGCCAAACAGGGACGCGGGGATCACTTTGTCATAGTCGGTGTGCCAATTAACCACCAAGATTTTCCAGTCACTCCCCGAGCGATACGCCACTAGCATCAAGTAAACCGGTTGCTTGGCGTACAGGAGGGCGATATAGACACGGGAAACGTGAGGGGTGACGTAGAGAGTCCGAATGACATCGTAGCCGTTGAGGGGGCCGAACTTGGACAAAACGGCGCAGCCGGAAACGAGCCGCTCCCCCTTCGCGGAGTCCTCTGGAGCGGTCCATGCTATTGACCACTCGCGAAAGGCTGCCTCACACTGGCCTGCCTGCAAAGCGGTGAGCCCGCGGTTCACGGGAGGTGGAAGGTCGTTTGTAGTTTGAGCCGACGCTGCAAACAGCGGCATAACCAAGAGTGCGAGAGTGAGCCGGTGCATGACCCTGTCTCCGAGTGTGGCCTAGCCGACCAACTGTAACCCCCAGGAAGCGCAGCCTAATCGAGACCTAACCTACATCGTGTCTGGCAACCCGAAATCCGTTATCCCCTATACCAGCCGTCATCCAATTCCCTACCCTGTCTCCACCGGCGTGTCCCCCCTCCCTCCCCACTCGGTCCACGCCCCATCGTAGAGCGCGTGCGCATGGAGCCCCAAGGTCTCCATTGCCAGAATCAGCGCGGACGCCGAAGTGCCCGACCCACAGGTCGCCACCACCGGACGCGCGAGGTCGAGTCCCGCCTTCTCGAGGCGCGCCTTCAATCGGTCGGGGGGGAGCAGCGTGCCGTCCCCGCTGACCAGCTCGACGTAGGGCAGACTCAGGCTGCCCGGCACGTGGCCGCTCCGGATCCCCGGCCTCGGCTCGGGCTCACGCCCCGCAAAACGGCCGGCGGGACGCATGTCCACCAGTTGTTCCCGTCGGGACTCGAGGTTGGCCCGGACCTGGGCCAGGTCCCGAACCGCTTGGGGAACGAGCCGAGCCTCGAAGTCGCCCGGTGCGGCGGGGGGCGAGGCACCCGTCTCCACCGGCCGCCCCTCCTTGACCCATTTGCCGAAGCCGCCATCCAGCACCGCCACCGCGGAGTGTCCAAAGGCCCGGAACATCCACCAGACCCGGGCCGCGGAGAGATTGGCGCCGGAGCCGTCGTAGACTACGATGGCCTGATCGCGGCGGATTCCCAGCGCCCGCATTTGCCGGGTGAACTGGGCCGCCGAGGGCAGCATGTGGGGGAGCGGCGTCGCGGGATCACTGGTCTGGTCGAGGTCGAAGAAGCGGGCCCCGGGAATGTGGCCGGCCCGGAACTCCTTCTCGGGATTGCGCGCCGCCGTCGGCAGGTACCACGAGCCATCCAGCACCGCCAGGCCGAGCGATCCCAACCGTTCGGCCAGCCATCCGGTCGAGACCGCGGGACCAGGTAGAACGGGGGGCATGGAGCTTGGCTCGGGCATGGTCTATTCTATTCCACGGCATGCCCGCGAGCGAACCCTGACTTCCTCTCCCTCCTGGGCCGAGCGGGTGACGCTCGGCCTCCTGGCCACGGGGGCCGTGCTGGTGGTGCTCGCGGCCACGCCCTACAAGGCCTTCGAGCTGGACCGCCACCTGCTCCCCAAGGAGCTGGTGGTCCATGTCGTCGCCACGCTGGCGGCGGTGCTCTGCCTGCTCAAGGTTCGCCGCTTCTCGCTTTCCACCGCCGATCTCCTGCTGGCGGCCTACCTGGCCCTGAGCCTCGTCTCCGCCCTGTTCGCCACCAACTACTGGCTCGCCTTTCGAAGCCTGGGACTCAGTCTCTCCGGGGCCGCGCTCTTCTGGTCGGCACGGCGGGTGGCCCGCGCCGGGCTGGGCACCAAGCTGGTGGAGGCGGTCGCCTTTGCCGCGGTGCTGGGCGCCGTGACCGCGCTGTTCCAGGCCTATGGATTCGAGTCCGACCTGATGAGCCTGACCCGCTCGCCGGGCGGCACCTTCGGCAACCGGAATTTCATGGCCCACGCGGCGGCCATCGGGCTTCCGGCCCTGTTCTTCACCGCGCTCACGTCCCGGAACCGGCCCCGGTTCGCGCTCTCCGCCGCCGGTCTCACCCTGGTGGCGGCTGCCCTCACGCTCTCCCGCTCGCGGGCCGCCTGGCTGGCAGTGGGCGCCGGCCTGGCGCTGCTCCTGATCGACCGGCTGGGCTCGCCGCTTCGGTTCGGCAACCGGCTTCGCCGCCGAGTGCAGCTGCTGGGGCTGAGCATCCTGTTGGGCGTGGCGCTGGCGATGGTGATCCCCAACAGCCTGGAATGGCGCAGCGATTCGCCCTATCTCGAGTCGCTCAAGGGGATGGTCAACTACCAGGAAGGCAGCGGGCGCGGCCGGCTGCAACAGTACGCCACCACCATTCGGCTGGCCCTCCGTCACCCACTGCTCGGCGTGGGCCCCGGCAACTGGTCGGTGGCCTATCCCGCGGTGGCGCCGCCCAACGACCCCTCCCTGGACCCGAGCGACGGGATGACCGCGAACCCGTGGCCCAGCAGCGACTGGATGGCCATCCTCTCCGAGCGCGGGATCCCCGCCTTTCTCTGCCTGAGCCTGCTGCTGGTGGGGATCGGGGTCGCGGGCTGGCTCCGCTGGCGGACCGGGGCGCCGCGAGCCAACTCCGACCGGCCCGAGCTAGTACCCCTCACCCTGGCTGCCACGGTGGTTGCGGCCATGGTGACCGGGGCGTTCGACGCGGTGCTGCTGTTGCCGGTGCCGACCTACTTCACCTGGACCCTGCTGGGCGCCCTGGCTCCCGTCGAGCCCAAGCGCGAACGGCGGGAGCTGCGGCTGCAACCGGGCTGGGTGATGGTGACGGTGATCAGCATCGGGCTCCTGCTGGTGACCCGGAGCACGCTGCAGGTTGCGGCGATGGCCGAGTACGGGACCGGCTGGAGCACCGCCCACATGGAGGAGGCGGCCCGCCTGGATCCGGGGAGCTACCGGATCGCCATGGGGATCGCGGAACGCGCCGCCCGCCGCCGCCGCTGCGACCTGGTCCGCCGGTACGCGGGGAGGGCGGAGAGGTTGTATCCTGAGGCGGGGGAGCCGCGGGAGTTACTGGGGAGATGCCGATGAGAGTACTGAGTACTGAGTACTGGGTACTGAGTCGGTCAAGGAAGCACTCAGTACTCAGTACCCAGTACTCAGAACTTGTGTGTGATCTTCCCCACTCCACCCCCGTGCCCCCCGCCACCGCGAAAAGGCCCTGCTCTGCCGTATCTTGGATCAGCAATCAGAGAGCAGAGCGAACCCCAGCAGGAGCGAACGATGAGCGGACGGCGCGGGATCTCGATGGTCAAGGGTCACATGTTTCTGGTGTTGTTCCTGGCCGGCGCGGGCTCCGCGGCCGCCCAGGCGACGCGCCCGGCCGCTCCGGCTGCCGCTACCGCCCAGTCTCGTCACGTGATCATCAACAAGGTTGCGCTGCCCGACGCTCAGGTCGCCGGGTTGGAGCAGCAGTTCCAGACCCCGATCCGGGACGGCGCCTACTGGTACGACACCAGGTCGGGGGCGTGGGGACTCGAGGGCGGGCCGACTGCGGGGCTGCTCCCGGCCGGAATGAACCTGGGTGGCGCTCTGCAGGCCGACGCCTCCAACGGCAACACGGGGGTGTTCATCAACGGCCGCGAGCTGCCCATGCAGGACGTCCTGGTGCTGCAGCAGCTGGGGCCGGTGTATCGGGGCCGCTACTGGCTGGACGCGATGGGCAACGTGGGCTTCGAGGGCGGTCCGCCGCTGGTGAACCTCTACGTTCTGGCGCAGCAGCGCTCCAGCAAGACCGGCAAGGCCAACAGCGTGTACACTAAGGACGGCTCGATGATGACGGGCACCGACGGCAACGGCTGCTTCGTGTTCAACGACGCCAGCTCGCACACCAGTTGGGCCGGGAGCGGATGTTAACTAGGTAGAACGGTTGAACGGGGGAACGGGAGAACGGGTCGTCACCAGGACACCCGTTCTCCCGTTCTCCTTTTCTACCGTTCTACCGGCCTGTCATTGCGAGGGCGGCGCAGCCGCCCGAAGCAATCTCCTCCCTCCGCTCGGAGCCTCACCCCCCGGCCCCCTCTCCACGATGTGGAGAGGGGAGAGCGCAGCGAGGAACCTCAAGGGTCGAGTGCACTATGATTCCCATAGTCGCTAGGCCCGTTCTGTAACCGGAGTCTTGAGATCCCCACGGGCCCCTCGCAATGCTCGGGGGCCCTCGGGATGACAGAATCAGTCTGCTGTTCCCGTTCCCGGTTCCCCGTTCCCCATTCCCCGTCTTTCTCCCGTTCTCCCGTTCTACCGTTCTACTGCTGTCAAGAATCTCTCCGCCAACTGCACCAGCCGCTCGTTGTCTCGCGACCGGGCGTGCTCCAGGATCCGCTCCACGTGGGGCTTGAGGGCCGGCTCGCCCCAGCGGTACCCGGTGGCGGCCTCTGCGCTCAACGAGTCTCCCCGATCGGCACCCTCGATCAACGCCCACGCCGCCGCCTCGTCGAACCCAGGATCGGTTCGGGGCGGGAGCGAGTAGCCGGGATCGCGGTCCGGCACGTCTTCGCGGGTAAAGGCGCGGGACATGAGATGGTTGGAGAAGGGGGAGAGAGAGAAGGACGCCTGAATATGGGACTTGGGCCGCTGGGGCGCGAGGGCCTGCGTGGCTACATCTCGGTGCTGGCGATACCTTTTCACCGCGGATCTCGAAGCACTTCGAAACATCTATCGAGCGCCATGAGCCGAATCGCCATCGTCGTCCAGCGCTATGGGGCCGAGATCAACGGGGGCTCGGAACAGCTCGCCCGTTCGATGGCCCAGGCCCTGAGACCGTACTACCAGGTGGATGTGCTCACTTCCCGAGCGCTCGACTACCTCACCTGGGAGCCTCACTACCCGGCTGGCGAAGGCCAGCTGGACGGCTGCCGGGTCATTCGCTTCGACCACCCGGTGCGGCAGCACGGCCGCGACGCCCGGACACCGTTCGGCGCTAAGCTGCGCCGGATGGGAGCGCGTTGGTTGCGCCCCGGGCATCTGGTGGCCCGGCCAACCGGGAACCCACGTCGGGACGGCCTGCTCCGATTGCGCGCGCGGGGCCCCGCGATGGATGGCTTGACGGACTACCTGCGCCTCCAGGGCAGCACCTACGCATCGTTGATCTTCTTCACGGCCGTCTATTACCCCACGGCGGTCGGCGTGCTGGTGCGTCCGGAGCGAACCATCTTGGTGCCGACGCTCCACCACGAAAAAGAGATGTATCTGCCGCACTTCCACCGCGTCTTCCGGGCCCCCCACTGGATCATGTACCTCACCAGGGCCGAGCAGGCGGTCGCCCAGCGGCTCTACGGACAGGACCTGGCTCCGGGTGAGGTGTGCGGCGTCGGGATCGACCTTCCGGAGCCACCGGGCGACAGCCCAACCGAACGGGAGCGCTGGACCGCGACGGCGGCGCGACATGGCATCGAGGGGCCCTACCTGCTCTACCTGGGGCGGATCGAACCGGCCAAGTGCGGCTCGCTGTTCGAGGACTTTCTCCGATGGCGCGGGGAGCAAGGACAGAGTCTCCAGCTGGTCGCGGTCGGTCAGGCGTTCATGGATCCCCCGCGGGACCCGGCTATCCGCTACACCGGATTCGTCGGCACCCAAGAGCGTGACGACCTGATTCGGCATGCCAGGGCGATGGTGATCCCGTCGCCCTGGGAGAGCCTGTCCATGGCTCTGCTGGAATCCCTGGCCTGCGGCTGTCCCGTGGTGGTCAACGGGGCCTCAGAGGTGTTGCGGCAGCACGTCCGAGACAGCGGGGTGGGAGAGGCATATCAGGGGTACGATGAGTTCAAGGCGGCGCTGGAAAGGGTGCTGGTGAAAAGCGAGCTGGAGCGCGCAAGCGACGCGACCCAGGGCCGCCAGTACGTCGAGGTGCGCTACAGCTGGCCGGTGGTGGTGGAGAAGTTCCGGCGGGTGATTGAGAGCTAGCTAGGAGCTGGGCGCTAGGAGTCAGGAGTTGAATAATCTCGTAGCCCCTGACTCCTGACCCCTGACCCCTGTCCCCTGACCAAGCTCCAAGCTCCTAGCTCTTGGCTCCTAGCTCAAATTCCTTCATAAACTCCACCAACGCCTCCACCCCCTCCACCGGGAACGCATTGTAGATGCTGGCGCGCATGCCGCCCGCCGACCGATGGCCCTTGAGGCCGTCGAAGCCGCGCTTGGTCGCCTCGGCGATGAAGCGGTTCTCGGTCTCCTCGTCGGGCCCCCGGAAGCAGACGTTCATCAGCGACCGGCTGCCCGGCTCGACGTTGCACCGGAACATCCTGCTCTGGTCCAGGTAGTCGTAGAGCAGCTTGGCCTTCCGCTGGTTCTGGTCCGCCATGGCCTGGAGCCCGCCTCGCGCCTTGATCCACTTGAACACCAGCCCCATGACGTAGATGCCGAACGTGGGCGGGGTGTTGTAGAGCGAACGTTCCGCGACGAAGGTGCGGTACTGGAGCATGGTGGGCAGGTCCTTGGGGCCCGCTTCCGCCAGATCGTCGCGGATGATCACCAGCACCACGCCCGAGGGGCCCAGGTTCTTCTGCGCGCCGGCGTAGATCAGGCCGTAGCGCTTCACGTCGATCGGCCGGCTGAAGATGTCGCTCGAGGCGTCCGCGACCAGCGGCACGCCGGCCGGCGGCGGTGGGCTCGGTCTTCCACTGGGTGCCGTAGATCGTGTTGTTGGTGGTGAAGTGCACGTACGACCGGCTTGGCCGAGTACTTGATCTCCTGCGGCGGTGGGAATCCGGGAGAAGTTGCACGCCTTGCCGCTGGCCGCCTCGTGGACCGTCCCGTAGACCTTGGCCTCCTTGACCGCCTTCTCCGACCAGACGCCGGTGACCAGGTAGTCCGCGGTCCGGTCCCGGGGCAGCAGGTTCATCGGCACCATGGCGAACTGCAGCGAGGCCCCGCCCTGGAGGAAGAGCACCTTGTAGTTGTCGGGGATCCCGCCCAGGTCCCGGCCATCCCGCTCGGTCTCGTCCAGCACCTTGTCGAACACCTTGCCCCGGTGGCTGTGCTCCAGGATGCCGATGCCGCTCCCGGCCATGTTCCAGAGGTCCTTCTGCGCCTGCTTGAGGACCGGCTCGGGCAGCACCGCCGGGCCGGCGCTGAAGTTGTAGATGCGATCGGTCATGTCACTTCCTCAGGCGGGGTGAGTCTGGTGATGATCGATCTCCGCCAGCTCGACACTGATGATGTGGGGATTGCCGGTCCGGATCACCTCCAGCTCCCGGTCTTCCGGTCGGCCATCGAGATGGATCCGGGCCAGGGTGGCCTGGGCGCCGTGATAGATGATGTTCTCCACCTCTTCCACGTTGATCGCGGCCTCGGCCAGCACCCGGAACACGTGGGCCAGGACGCCCGGCCGGTTTTGATGCCGGATCGAAAGCACGTGGGTCGCGGAGCTCTGCGCCAGTCGGTTGACGCAGTTGGGAACCTCCCCGCGCTCCAGGAAGGCCTGCACGATCCGGATCACCTCGTGCGCGATGGCCACCTGGGCCTGCTCGGTCGAGGCGCCGACGTGGTGGGTGCCGTAGACGCCGGGCTCCTTCGAGATGGCGGCGTGGAACTCGCCGGTGCCTCCGCCCGGCTCGTTCTGGTAGACGTCGAGCCCGCAGCGGAGCCGTTTGATCTGCACCGCCTTCTGGAGCGCCGCCTCGTCCACCACCGAGCCCCGCGAGGTGTTGATCAGATAGGCGCCCGGCTTCATCGCGGCCAGGAAGTCGGTGTTGACCAGGTGCCTGGTCTCCGCGTTGGCGGCGACGTGAATGGAGACCACGTCGCCCAGCCGGGCCACCTCGAGCGGGGTCTGGCCGTAGCCGACGCCCAGCCGCTCTGCCTCCTCGTGGGTGAGGGTCCGGGACCAGGCCACCACCCGCATGCCGAAGGCGCGGGCCCGGTGCGCCACCTCCCGGCCGATCTGCCCCAGCCCGACGATGCCGAGCGTGCGGCCGTGCAGGCCGCGGGCCTTGGAGTACTCGCCCTTGTTCCACTTCCCCTGCCGGAGATCCGCCACCTGATCGGGAATCCGCCGGTCGCAGGAGAGCAGCAGCCCCATCACCAGCTCGGCCACCGCGATCGAGTTCTTGCCCGGACAATTGGAGACGAAGACGCCGAGGCCGGAGGCGGCCGCCACGTCGATGGTGTCGATCCCGGCGCCGGCCCGGATCACCAGACTCAGGGCGGTGCCGGCCTTGAGGGCCTCGGCGGTCACCTTCTTGCTCCGGACGATCAGGATCTCGGGATCGTCCGTGCGCATGGCCCCGGCCAGCTCCTCGGCCTTGACCTCGGGCTTGGAGACGACGGTACAGCCCAGCTCCTTGAGCCCGTCGATGCCGACCTTTTCGAATTTGTCGGCGATCAGGACCTTCAAAGTGGCTCCTTGTAGAGAGGCTAGGAGGGTCGAGGGCGGGCACGGGGGCCCGCCCCGACGCACATTCTCCCTTTCTCCCGGTTCCCCTTTCCCCTTTCCCTCTTCTCCCAGCCCCTAGCTCCTAGCTCCCAGCTCCAAGCTATGCACAAACAACCCGCTCCGCAGCTTGGGCTCGAACCAGGTGCTCTTGGGTGGCATGATGCCGCCCGCGTCGGACACCGCCATCAGCTGCTCGAGGGTCGTAGGATACATCGAAACCGCCAACGCGGCCTCTCCCGAATTGACCCGCCCTTCCAGCTCCACCGTGCCGCGGATCCCGCCCACGAAATCGACTCGACTGTCCATCCGCGGGTCGCCGATGCCGAGGAGCGGACTGAGGACCCGATCCTGGAGCAGCGACACGTCGAGCGAGCCGATCGGATCGCGCCGGTCGATGGCGCCTCCGCCAGCTCCAGCAGGTACCAGCGACCGTCGAGGAAGAAGGCGAAGCTCCCGGGTCTGGGCGGCACCGGATCGGCGTCGATCACCGGCGGCCCAACCGAGCCAACCGCTCGAGGAACTGGGCCGCGGTCAGACCGCGCAGGTCCCTCACGGTTCGGTTATAGGGCAGGATCCGGAGCTGGTCGGAGGGGAAGAGCACCGCCAGGAACCAGTTGTACTCCTCCTCGCCGCGGGATCCGGGATGGGCCGCCCGGAGCTCGGTCCCCGCCCGCCAGGCGCTGGCCGAGCGGTGATGGCCGTCGGCCACGTAGAGGGTACCGACGGGGCGGAACGCTTCGACCCAGGCGTCGGGATGGCGCACCCGCCAGACGGTGTGCCGGACGCCGTCGTCCGCGGTGAAGTCGTAGAGCGGCGGCGCCGGAGTCTCCACCACCGGCAGCCGCTCCATCGCCGGGTTGGGGCGATAGGTCAGGAAGACCGGCTCCGCGTTGGCGCTCAGCGTCAGCACGTGCCGGGTGCGGTCGTCCTCCTTGTCCTGCCGGGTCTTCTCGTGCTTGCGGATGATGTCGCGGCGTAGTCGTCGACGTGCACGCAGCCCACCACGCCGGTCTGGGTCCGCCCCTCCATGACCTGCCGATAGAGGTAGAGCGACGGGCCTCTTCCTGGATCAGCATCCCTTCGGCGACCATGCGGTCGAGGTTGGCGCGGGCGGCGGCGTAGACCCGGGGATCGTAGGGGTCGACGGTCGGGGAGGTCGATGTCCGAGCGGCCGACGTGGAGGAAGCTGTGCGGGTTCCCGGCCGCGAGGCCGGCGGCCTCGGTCCGGTTGACCACGTCGTACGGCGGCGAGGCGACCCGGGCCGCGAGGCCGGGCATCGGGGCCGGACGCAGGGCTCGGAAGGGGTGCAGGCGCATGGTGAGGGCAGCATCCTAGCCAGCGGTCCGCGCCGCCGTCAAGCCGGCCCGTCTCCCACTTGCGGTCCCCAGCCCTTCATATGAGCGTCCATCGTACTTCCGGGATCCCATTCGGCAGGCAGGCGGACAAGCGGGCCAGTCAGGTCCTGCGGGGGCAAGCCATGAACCAGGCACTCGACATCATCGGGATCGCCGCGACCGTACTGGCGATACTCTTCCTTTATCTCGCGGTGAAGGCCTTCACGGCCCGCCGCTGGATGAGAGGTTTGGTGTCGACCCTGCTCACGGTGATCGCCGTGCTCTGCGCTTCGATGTCGGCACTGGTCCTGGTGGGGACCCAGGGTTATCAGGCCCTGACCCACGAGCAGGTGGTGGCGACCTTGACCACCACGCCAACCGGCCCCCGCGCCTTTCGCGCGGCCCTCCGGCTGGCCGACGGACGCACGCCCGAGTTCGAGCTGGAAGGGGACGAGATCCTGATCGACGCCCACATCCTCAAGTGGAAGTATGTCGGCAACCTGCTCGGATTCACCACACTCTACGAGCTGGATCGGGTCGGCGGCCGCTACGCCAGTGTGGAAGACGAGCAGTCCCACCGCCGCACCATCTTTCCGCTCAGCCAACCCAAGCCGGTGGACCTGTTCCAGCTGGCCCGCCAGTACACGCCGATCGCATTCCTGGTGGACGCCGAATACGGCTCGGGCACCTTCACCCAGGTCGGTCGCCCGGCACAGTACGAGGTGGCGGTGTCGACCACGGGACTGTTGATCCGGAAGATTGGCGGAGTGGACTAGGGGCGGTAGAACGGTTGAACGGGGGAACGGGAGAACGGGTCGTCACCAGGACACCCATTCTCCCGTTCTCGTTTTCTACCGTTCTGCCGTCCCCCGTCCTCCCCTCTGTCATTCCGAGCGCAGCGAGGAATCTCAAGGGTCGAGTGCATTGGAGACTTGAGATCCCTCGGGCCCCTCGCGATGCTCGGCGGCCCTCGGGATGACAGAATGTTCTGCCGTTCCCTTTCTACCGTTCTGCTGTTCTACCGTTCTACCGCTTCTCTCCCGTTCTACCGTTCTACCAGTCGTTCACCACCCCTCCCTCATCCAGGCTTCCTCTCCCTCACCCTCTTCGTCGCCACCACCTCCGCCACCGCCACCCGGCGACAGTTCCGCCGTGCTGGGCTTGATCGGCTCGGCTCCGAGGCGGCTCAATTCGTCGTTGATCTTGGGAAGATCCCCATCGAGCGCCTGCTTGAGGGCTTTGAGCTGGCCGTCCACCGAATCGCTCAGGATCCCAAACACGTCCCTGGACTGAGTGGTCGGCTTGGCCTCCACCGATGCGACGGTGAAGTACAGGACTCCCAGCTGCTCGTTCAGCTTGATGGGATAGTTGAGCATGTCCTGGCTGCTCCGGTTCCGTACCTGGTACAGCTCGCCTTCGATGGCGCCGATCCGATTGAGGAATGGACCGGTGAGCTTGGCCAGGTTCCCGCCTTTGCCAGAGGGGATCTTCGCCTGCCGCGCATCCAGCTGGTCGCGGACGTTCCGAATGGTACGGACCCCGTTGTTGGCGTCGGAGACTTTATCCCGGATCTTGAGAAGCAGATCGAACTGCTCCTTCAACTCCGCCTCGGTCGCCGCGGTGCGGGGGTCCTTGATTACCGTGAAGGTCCGGGTCTCGCTGGCTCCGCCGACGGTAAGGCGAACCTGGTAGGTCCCGGGCAGCACCACCGGGCCCGGAGTCACGCCTGACCAGAGCACCATCCGGCTGAACCAGACGGCTTCCGGATAGTGCAGATCCCAGGTGAAGGCGTTGAGCCCCTGGTTGGCGGGGAGGCGGGGCGGCCGAGTGGGCCGTCGCGGAGTCTCCTCGTCCTCGGGATTGACCTGACGGATCACGTTGGTGTCCACGCTCGCGGGAATGACCCCGAGGTTCCGAAGGCTGTCCAGCCTGGCCACGTTGCGGAGGCTGTCGACCATGGCGAAGGAATCGGGCTCGCTGCTGAAGTCGTCGACGACGGTCCCCGCCTGATCGAGTAACTCCAGCTTGACCTTCTGGTCCTTGTCCTTGAGCCAGTAGCGAATGGTGGCACCGCTGGGCGGGTTGGCGCCGGTCGGCCGGTTGCCCCGCGGAAAGTGGGGACCCCAATCGATCCGGTAGGCCGGCCGCGGTGTGAAGAGATAGACCGGCTTGGCCACCACGTCGGCGCTCAGCTCGCGGAGCGGCGTCATGTCGTCCAGAATCCAGAACGAACGCCCGTGGGTCCCGGCCACCAGGTCCCCGTCCTTGATCCGGAGATCGTGGACCGGCACCGGCGGAAGATTGAGCTGCAGCCGCTGCCACTGAGCGCCGTCATTGAAGGAGACCCATACTCCGCGCTCGGTCCCCGCGAACAGGAGTCCCTTCCGCTCCGGGTCTTCTCTCACCACCCGCATGAATTCGGTGCCCGCGATCCCCGCGTCGATCCGTTTCCAGGTCTGGCCGTAGTCCTGGGTCCGGTAGATGTAGGGCCGGAGGTCGTCGAGCTGATAACGATTCGCGGCTACGTAGGCGGTCCCCGCCTCGTGGGGCGAGGCCTCGATCATCGAAATCCGGGTGAAGTCGCCCACCTCCTTGGGCGTGACGTTGCTCCAGGACTGGCCCCCGTTCCGGGTGAGATAGATCAACCCGTCATCCGACCCGCTCCAGATCACCCCCTTCTCCTTGGGCGACTCGGCGATGGTGAACACCGTCGCGTAGGTCTCCACCCCGGTGTGGTCCTTGGTAATGGGACCGCCGGACGGACCCAGGGTCTTGGGGTCGTGCCGGGTCAAGTCCGGACTGATGATCTTCCACGACTGACCTTCGTCGGAGGACTGGAAGATCACGTTGCCGCCGACGTAGAGCTGGTTGGGATCCTGGGGCGAGATCACGATCGGATAGGTCCATTGGAACCGGTACTTGTGATCCTCGGACGCATGCCCCAAGGGATTGAGCGGCCAGGGTGAGACGTCACGCTGAGCCCCGGTGGTCAGGTCGGTCCGGGTCAGCAGTCCGCCGTAACAGCCGGCGAAAACGATGTCGGGATGGTCGGGCCGCGCCGTGATATATCCGCTCTCGCAGCCGCCGCCGTCCTTCCAGTCCCCGATGTCGATCCCACCCGGCATCCGGCTGGGTCCGCAGAGCGAGGAGTTGTCCTGTTGAGTGCCGCAGACCCAATAGGGGAAATGGTTGGTGGTGGAGACGTGGTAGAACTGGGCTGTGGCGTATTCCTGGTTGGTCCAGCTGTCGCCGGCGTTGAGGCTCACGTTGGCGCCGCCGTCGTTGCCCTCGATCATCCGCATCGGATCGTTGGGCGCGATCCAGAGATCGTGGTTATCGCCGTGGGGGGTCCTGACCACCTTCCAGGTCCGGCCGCCGTCCTTGGATCGCCAGAAGCTGACGTTGAGAACGTAGACCGTGTTGGTGTCCTTGGGATCGGCGAAGATGCGACTGTAGTACCAGGCGCGCTGGCGGAGCTTCCGCTCGCCGTTGGTCCTGGTCCAGGTAGCCCCGCCATCCTCGGAACGGAAGACGCCGCCGGAGTCGGACTCGACGATGGCCCAGACCCGATGGGTCGCTCCGGGAGAGACCGTAATGCCGATGTTGCCGACTATTCCCTTGGGCAAACCTGTATTGCGGGTCAGCTCCTTCCAGGTCTCCCCGCCGTCGGTGGTCTTGAAGATTCCGCTTCCCCCTCCGCCGCTGGAGAGCTGCCACGGCTTCCGCCCCGCTTGCCAGAAGGCCGCGTAGAGGACGTTGGGATCCGAGGGGTCCATGACCAGATCGGTTACGCCGGTGGAGTCGTTGCGAAAGAGGATTCGTTTCCAGGTCTTGCCGCCGTCGGCGGTGCGATACACTCCCCGAGCGGAGTTGGGGGCGTAGACGTGCCCCATCGCGCCGACGTAGACCACGTCGGGATTCTTGGGATGGACCTTGACCCGGGAGATCTGGCGCGTGTCCGCCAGGCCCACGTATACCCAGGTCTTCCCACCATCGGTGCTCTTGTAGACGCCATCGCCGTGGGTAACGTTGCCGCGGATGGGGTACTCGCCAGTTCCCACGTAGACCACGTCGGGATTGGACTCGCTGATGCCGATGGCGCCGATGGTCCCCCCGAAGTAGGGATCGGACACCGCCTTCCAGCTGAGGCCGCCATCGGTGGTCTTGTACACTCCACCGCCCGTGGTGCCCATGTAGTACTCGCCGGGTCGCGAGGCGGAGCCGGCGACGGCGACTGAGCGGCCGCCCCGGAAGGGGCCGATCTCACGCCAGTGGAGGGCGTTGAATGCGGTGGTATCGAAGACGGACTGGGCGGAGGCGGTTTCGATGATGGCGACGGCGGCGATCAGATACACGCCGGCGAAGCGGAGCAGGTGGCGCACGGTTGATCTCGGGATCACAAGGGGCCTGAGCGGAAAATCTGCGCTAGATGTTGGCGGCACGTGACGCGGGACGCAAGAGGCTCGGTAGAACAGGAGAACGGGAGAAAGGTAGAACGGGTAACCCGGTGGCAACCCGTTCCCCCGTTCACCCGTTCTACCGTTCTACCTAATCAACCGTTCAACCGTTCAACCGTTCCCCAACCTCCACCTCCCGAAACCTCACCGTCTCTCCGGGATTCCGCTGCGCCAGGCGGCCCAGGTCGGCGCCGATCACCACCGCGATCTTGGGGTAGCCACCCACGGTAGGGCCGTCCGGCATCAACACGATCGGGGTACCGCCGTCCGGCACCTGGATCGCGCCGGGGCACGCCGCTTCCGACGGCAGCGACGCCGGATGGCGCGCGGCCACCGAAGGACCCGCCAGCCGATATCCCATCCGGTCCGACGCGTTGGTCACGGTGAAGGGCTCGTTCAGCAGGCGAGCCCAGGCTACGCGATCGAACTCATCGGCCTGAGGCCCGCGAAGCACTCGCAGCGGTGAGGGATCGTCAGCCGGTTCGGACACCTCGGATGGCGACGTGGCCCGACCGGCATCGCCCAACGGCAGCCGGTCCCCCGAGCGAAGTCGTCTTCCCTCGAGCCCCCCCAACCCGGCCGGCAAGTAGGTGGCTCGGCTGCCCAACACTTCGGGAACCGCGATCCCGCCCGCCACACAGATATAGAGGAAGCGCCCGCGGTCGAGTCCTTCGATCTGGAGAACCGCTCCCGCCCGGGCCCGCTGCGAGCGGTAGAGCGGCACCGGGGCACCATCCAGCGTGGCCCGCGCGTGCGCGCCGGTCAGCGCAAAGGCACTCTCCCGATCGAAGCCGAGGGTCCCTCCGCCTAGCGCCCATTCGAGCGCCGCACTCCCCCGCGGGTTCCCGACCAGGAGATTGCCGGTCTCCAGCGCTCGGCGATCCATCGCCCCGGAGGGTGGCACCCCGGCCGATCGGTGCCCTTCCCGTCCCCGGTCCTGCACCGTCGCGAAGGGCGGCGCCTTGAGCAGTGTCAGCATCAGTCCACCGGCTCGAACCGCACCCGGTCGCCCACCGCGAGGAGCGCCGGCGGATCCCGGTCCGGATCGAACATCCGGGAACCGGTGGTGCCGATCAGGTGCCAGCCGCCCGGCGTCGGGAAGGGATAGATCCCGGTCTGTTCTCCGGCGATCGCCACCGCGCCCGCCGGCACCCGCTGGCGCGGCTCGACGCGTCGGGGGAGCGCCAAGGCGGGATCCAGCTCCCCCAGGTACGCGAAGCCGGGGACGAAACCGAGCAGGTAGACGCGGTAGGTGCGCGCGGCATGGCGGGCGATGACCTCGGAGCGGGAGAGTCCGGTCCGGGTCGCCACTTCGTCTAGGTCGGGGCCGTCGTAGCGCACCGCAAGATGGAATTCCCGGCCGGTCTGGAGCGGGCTGTTCTCGGGCACGGCACCGGCGTGCTGCAGCGTGCGCAAGGCCGCGCTCACCCTCGCGTGGCTGGTCTTGGCGGGGTCGAAGAACACGCTGACGGCGGCGTAGGCGGGGACGACGTCCCTGATCCCGGGCCATTGCGCCGCCCGGACCCGCCGGGCCAGGTCGAGCACCCGGTCATGGACGACTGGATCCACCCGATCGCCCAGCGTGACGGTGATGGCCGCCTCGCCCAGCGGAGACAGCCGCCACCCCGTCCCAGTCATGAGACGAAGGGCGCGATGGAGATCCCTTCCTCGCTCAGGCGAGTCCGCAAGGCCCGGACGATCGCTACCGCCGTCTCGCCGTCGCCGTGGACGCAGAGGGAGTCGGGATGCACCAGGCATCGGGTCCCGTCCACCGCGACGACGTAGTGGTCTCGCACCATCTTCAGGGCCCGCTGCACCAGCGCATCCACGTCGGTGAGCACCGCCCCCGGAGCACCCCGGGGCAGCAGACTTCCGTCGGGCCGGTAGGCCCGGTCCACGAAGGCCTCGTTGGCGGTCTCCAGCCCCAGGCTACGGCCGGCCTGGGCCAGTTGGCTGTTTTCGATCGCGAGCAGCGCCAGATCGGAATCGACGCCCCGGATCGCGCTGGCGATGGCCCGCGCGATCTCCGCGTCTCCCACGGCCCGGTTGTAGAGCGCGCCGTGCGGCTTCACGTAGCGCACCCGGGTGCCGGCCGAGGCGCAAAAGGCGGCCAAGGCGCCGACCTGATAGGTCACGTAGGCGAAGACTTCGTCGGGAGTGGCATCCATCTCCCGGCGGCCGAAGCCCGCGAGATCGGGATAACCGGGGTGGGCGCCGATGGTCACCCCGTGGCGGAGTGCCAGGGCCACCGTCTCCCGCATGACCACCGGGTCGCCGGCGTGGAACCCGCAGGCGATGTTGGCGGAGCTGACCAGCGACAACAGCTCGGCGTCGCCGGGAAGGCGATAGCGCCCGAACCCCTCGCCCAGATCAGCGTTGAGGTCGATGGAGGACATGGCCCGAAAAGATACGGAGAATGGGAGAACGGGGGAACGGGAGAACGAGCAACCCGGCAACAACCCGTTCTACTGTTCTCCCGTTCAACCCTTCAACCGCCTAATTGGGCGCGTGCACTCCCTGGGTCTCCCCGTAATCGCGATCGCTGCCCAGGCCGGGGCCGCTCACGTTGAAGCCGTAGTCGGTGTTGACCTTGGCCACGAATTGCAGGACCGACCCGGGGAACGGCGAAGGACGGCCGTGGCGGCCGAAGGGATCGGTGTACCAGATCTCGGGCCCGTCGCTGTTGGAGATGATCGTGGAGTTGATGTCCACCACCCGATGGGCGCCGTTGAATACCGAGCGGGGATCGTCGTAGGTCAGGCCCAGGATGGTGCCGTTGTTGGTCGAGCGGTCGCAGGAACCGCTGCTGGCCCGATCCCCGTTCGACTCCACCTGGTAACAGAGGTCGATGGTCCGGCCGGTGACGTTGGCCGCGGCCGGGTCGTAGAAGCGGCTCGGATCGAAGACCTGGAAATAGGGATTGACGAAGGCCAGGCCGTGGCCGTTGTCCGCACGGAGACCGGAGGAGATCTGCCAGCTCTCGTGGATCCCGCTGTTGATCTGGGAGCGCTGGCCCGGGGGCACCAGCACGTACTGGTCCACGCAGACCCGGTCCGGAATCAACCGGCGGCCGCCGCCGTCCGGCGAGTTGGCCGGCGTCGGAGCCCCCACCACCACGGCGGGGCCATCGGGGTCACAGGACCGCTGGAACTCGCCCGGGGTCCCGATCGCGGTCATCACCGTCAGATGCAGCTCGGTGCCGTCGTTGCACCGGATGTGATAGACCAGCTCGTGCAGGTTGTTGGTGAAGGCATCCTTGGAGTGGGTGCCCTGGTGCAGCTTGGTGAGCACGTCGCAGGTGATGTTGAGCACCGTCCCGGCCGGGCCGTCCACCCGCATCGTCACGTCGTTCTCCCACTCGATCTTGTGGCCGAAGTGATCCTCGTGCCGGATCCCGGTGGGGTCCCAGGTGTCCAGCGCCTCATTGGCCAGCCCGAAGGGAATCGAGCCCACCTGATGATAGAGCTTGGAGCCGCTGGGATCCCGGCCGTGCTCGTGGCCGAAGCTGCATCCGGTCTGCGGATCGACGGGCGGATGCCAGGTCGGATAGAGCTTCCCGTCCGGCCCGATGGTGGAATAGCGGTCGTGAATTTCCTTAGTGCAGGTGTCGTTGGGCCCCGGGGTCCACAACCCATAGGCCGCGCTCGGCCCCGATGCGGTCGAGGGGTGGGTGGCGATGTACTCGTCGTTCCCGCAGGCGGAGAGGGACAAGGCGGCGGGAACCAGGAGCCAGCTCGCGGTCAGAAGCAGCGGCCGGCGCAGCGAAGTCAGGAGCAGGCGGAGCATCAGCGGCCTCCGTAATAGCGAATGCCCATCCCGACCCGGAGCTGGGTCACCGTGGTGCCGCCGGTGACGTCCTGATCCTCGAAGCGCAGCGTGGTCGGGATGGTGCTGAAGAAATCGACGTAGGGCTGGATCAGGAGGTGGGGTACCACCCGCGTCTCCCAGCCGATGCCCGCACCGAAGGCGGGCGCCTTGGCCTTGAGGGTGCCGGTGCTGTCGCCCGCGGTGTAGGTGGCGTAGCCGGCGGTGACCTTGAGCGAGAGCCCGCTCCGCGGATCGGGATAGAAGTGCCCGGCCAGCGAGAGCGACCAGAGCCGGTGGCCCACGTTGTCCACGTCGTGGAACCAGCCTCCCCCTTCGACCCCCACTCCAAATCGCTGGGCGACCACCACGCCCGCGTCGAGCGTGCCCGCGAAGCCGGTCTCCCGTCCGCTTTGGCAGAAGTTGCAGGAGACCTTGGGCGAGCCGAAGGAGGGCGCGATCCCGATCCAGGCGCCCCGCCGAAGCGGCGCCGACTGGGCGGCGAGCGCGTGTGTCAACCCGCACGCGATGAGCGTGCTATAGAAGGTCCGGCGAAGGCTGGTCATGGAAAAGCCGGTTGGAGACCATGCCAAGCTGCACCGGGCCGGGCAATGGAACCGTGACGTCGGTTACGTCCGGAATCGAACAGCAGCGAAACCAGACGGCATGCTGCCAGAGACCGGGGCGCTCATTCCCTGTTGGGACGAACGCAATCGCCTGTGCGGTAAGGAGTTAGCCTCGGTCCGGCGGCGGCATGACGGTTGCCATCCATGGTGGTCTGCCGAACCTCCGGCCAGAGGAGGGGTTCCCTATGCGTAAGCTCTATCTGCTGGGCTCCGTCTACGTGGTGCTCTGCGCCTTCGTGTTGTTCAAGCCGAAGCCCGCGCCGCCCCCTCGCCCGACCACGCACGTCAATCAGCCCCCGGTCCAGTTCGGGGGTACCGGCGCCGAGTGGTTCCAGGCGATGAAGCCCTTCTGCAACGCCCTCGAAGTCGAGACGCAGCACAAGTACCATCCGGCCCCGCAGACCGTGGATGGCGCGGGATACAGCGCCGCCTGCTACGCCCTGGCCTCCAAGATCGACATGGCCCGCACCATCATCGAGGCGCTCCCCCCGTCGGACCGGGGCACCGCCGCCAATATCGTCTTCAACGTGGGGCATCCCGTGGCCGATGCCGGCGACGACAAGTCGGCCGGGCCCATCATGGAGTTGGTGATCGAGTTCTGGCCCGACAACTACATGGCGCTCTACCACGCCGGCATGTCGGAATACGTGCTGGGTCAGCTCGACCCGGCCCGCGATCATCTCAAGAAGTTCGTGGAGCTCTACCACGAGAACGACGGCTGGCGCAGCAACGCGCTGGAGGTCCTGAACCGCCTGGGAGAAACGCCATGACCGGGCCGACTCCCACCGGCTCGCCGGGCTATCTGGCCCCCGGATCCTCGCTCAAGGGCCGCTATGAGATCGGCAAGGAAATCGGCCGGG
This sequence comes from uncultured Gemmatimonadales bacterium, assembly GCA_963704015.1. Taxonomy (GTDB): domain Bacteria; phylum Gemmatimonadota; class Gemmatimonadetes; order Gemmatimonadales; family GWC2-71-9; genus DATIWD01. Next base: position 16,567 of record CAVPGI010000001.1, on the reverse strand, counting down.
GCGGCTACTCGGTGGTCTACCTGGCCAAGGACAACGGGCTGGGCACCGAGGTCGCCATCAAGCTGCTGGTCCCGCCCCCGGCCGCGGCCCAGATGGCAAGGGAGCGGATGCGGCGCGAGGTAATGGCGGTGCGCGGCCTGGCCCACGAGCACATCGTCGCGGTGCACGACTTTCTCGAGGAAGGCCCCTGGAGTTTCATCGTGATGGAGTACGTGGCCGGCCCCGACCTGGCGGTGCGGGTGCGGGATGGCGGGCCCCTCGATCCCGACGAAGCGGTCCGGATGGGACAGGGCATCGCCTCCGCGCTGGTGGCGGCGCACCGGGGTGGGATCCTCCATCGAGACGTGAAGCCGCAGAACGTGCTGCTGGATCCCGACGGGCGGGCCCGACTCACCGACTTCGGCAGCGCCAAGCTCGAAGGCCAGGCCACCATGACGCAGACCGGCGGGCTGGTCGGCACCCTCAACTACACCGCCCCCGAAGTGCTGGCCGGTAAGCGGGGAGACTCCCGCGCCGACCTCTACGCGCTGGGGATGACGCTCTACTTCGCGCTCACCGGCAAGCTGCCGGGCCGTCCCTCGCAACATCTGCCGCCGGCGCCCGCGCCCGAGGGGCATCACCCCCGCGCGGCACGCCCCGAGCTGCCGGTCTGGCTGGACGAGGTGATCGCGCGAGCCACCGCGGCCGCGCCCAGCGACCGCTTCCCCTCAGCCGTGGCCCTGGCCGCGGCGCTGGACCAGACCGAGCATCACACCCAGTCCTTCGCGGTGGTCAAGCGGAGCGAGTTGCATCATTGCGTGATCTGCGGGGTGGGCGAGCCGTTCGGCGTGGGCCTCTGCCCCGGCTGCGGCGGCGGCTCCAAGGCGGTGGCCGACACCCTGATCTTCCTGCAGCAACCGGGAGACTCGCGGTCCCACGAGGCCGCCGTGGACCGGATGCGCGGCCTGCTGGCGACGCGAGCGGATTTCTCCGAGCTCAATGATGTGGCGGCCGGTCACCGGGCCCTGATCCGGGTCCCCGCCCGATCGGCCCACCGAGTGGTGGAGCAGCTGGCCTCCCGCGAGCTCAAGGCCCGTTCCATGGGCGTCGAGAAGGCCTGGGCTCCGATGCCCTGGAAAGCCTGGGGCCTGGCCGGAGCGATAGCGGGTGTAGGCGGCGCGGCCGGGATCGCGGCGTTGCCGGCCCTGATCTGGGCCAGCCCGCTGCTGGCAGCGTTGATGGTGCTGCTGGGCCAGCGCGAGCTGCAGCGGCCGGTGGTGGCGGCGGTGGCGCACGAGCCGGTGCTCCCCACGCCCCTGGAGCGGAAGATTCTCGAGGCGCTGGCCCGGCTCCCCGAAGGGACCGCGCGCGGACTCCTGGCCGACCTGGTGCGGATGGGGAGCGGATTGGTGGCGCACTTCAAGCGCCTGGGCGACCGCGAGGCCGCCAACGAGCTGGCCACGGTGCTCGAGCACTCCTGCGAGGCGGCCATGGATCTCTCCGATCTGGACGAGAACCTCACCCGCTTCGAAAAGAGTCGGGAATCCTTCCCCAATCGGCCCGAGGGTTGGCTCGACGCGCTGTCCCAGTGCGAGCGCACCCGGGACGCGTTGGTGCAGCGGCTGCTGGACGTGATGACCGTCTTGGGCCAAGCCCGGAGTCTCGGCGCCATGGCGGCGACCGGCCCCAGTGCCCGGCTGGCGGAGATGGGTGCCGAGCTCTCGCGCGACGTCAAGGCGCACGAGCAGGCGGCCAAGGAAGTGGAAGCGCTGCTGGCCAAGCCGGCCTGATCGAAGAGGCCGGCCTCAGCTGGTGGGCCGGCCCAGCTGGTTGATTACCTCCGGATCGTAGTAGCTCCGAAACCGCGCCAGCAATGCCCGGAACTCGGGCTCCACCACGCCGAGCAGGGATCGCACGTGGAGGGCCCCGACGTCTCCCCGCCCCAGCCGCGTATTCTTGAATGCTCCCGCTCGCCTGAGCTCGTCGTTCACCTGCCAGAATCGGGGATAGCCCTCGAACCGCATCCCCATCTCCCGCAGCTCGGCTTCCCTACCCCCGGGAAAGATCACCAGAAAGTCCCGGATCTCCGCCCACTCAGGTGGCCCCGATCCCAACGACGGTACCGCCATGAAATAGGGAGCGTACTCCCGCCGCACCCGCATCTGCACTTCGCGCTTCGCACCGGCCTCATCGATCACCGATACGGTCCGGATCTGGGGCAGGAAGAGCGTGGGCAACCCGACTCGTTCTTCGAAGTGATGCTGGAAGCTCCGGATATGAGTGTGGAGCATCACGATGAAGGTGTCGTCCCGCGCGGCCAGGCGCCCGTAGGGCGTTTCGTGACCGAAGGCGGTGAGCGAGCGGTGGTGGTCGTGCAGCAGCTGGCTGGCGTGCCGCCCCCAGGCGCAAACCGGATTGGTGGGGTGGAGACTCCGCAGCACGTCGGGGCGGCGGCGAAAGACCTCGGTCACTTCGCCCGAGCGGGACGGGGTGGAGCGGACGTCGAAGATCGCCCCCGAGTCGAGGTATTCCCGCTGGGAGCCGGTCATCGGGAAGCTGGGCATCAGGACCGTGCCCTCGGGCCCCACCGCCTCGAGCAAGGCGTCGATCAACGCCTCGGCGCCGCCTTTGACGTATCCCAACTGCGAGAGCGCGGAGTGCACCACGATCACGGCCCCGCGCTCGATGCCGATGGCGCGCAGGGCCGCGATGATCTGTTTCTGCTCGGTGGTCCAGAAGAGGCGGTCGCGGGTCCGGGTGAGCCAGCGCCGGAAGGCCCGGGTGAGGCCGTGCTTCTCCCTCGCCACCCGGATGCGGTCGCCCCAGCTCGGGTCCTGTGCCGTCACGATGGGACGGCCGCCGTCTCCATCGCCGCTTCCGCCTCGAGACTCGCCTGGTCCCGGAAGATGGTCGCCACTGCCCGCCGCTTGCCGTTGCTGAAGTAGTTCACCGTACAGTCCCGTGCCTCGGGGTTCCAGTCGAGGTCCAGGCGATCCCAGGTCGCGGCGTGGCCTACGTAGTTGATGGTCACGTCGTAGTGCGCACTCCAGAAGAAGGGCACCGCATCGAACCGCTCCCGCCGGCCCAACAGGTTCCGCGCGGCGGTCTGACCCTGGCGCTCGGCCACCACCCAGTGCTCGACCCGGATTCGCTCCCCGCTGTGGGGATCGGGCCACCGGGCGATGTCTCCCGCGGCATAGATCCGGGGGGCGCTGGTGGCCAGGTATTCGTCCACCATCACGCCACGATCGACCGTGAGCTTCGCCTCCTCCGCCAACTTGAGCACCGGACGTACCCCGACCCCAAGAACCACCAGATCGGCTGGCAGTCGGGTGCCGTCGCTGAGGGTCACAGCGTCCGCAGCGATCGCGTTCACGCTGCGCTCCAGATGAAAGACCACGCCGTGCTCCTGATGCAGGTCTCGCACGAAGGCTCCGATTTCCGGCCCCAGGATCCGCTCCAGCGGCAGCTTCTCGGGAGCGACCACTTCGACCTGGAGCCCTCGGGTTCGAAGCGCGGCCGCGACCTCCAGCCCGATGAAGCTGGCGCCCACCACCACCGCCCGCCGAGCCGTTTCGGCCCGGGCCTTGATGGCCCGGGAATCGGCCAGCGTTCGCAGGTAGAACACCTGGGGCAGGTCTCCGCCCGGCATCGTGAGACGGATCGGATCGGCGCCGGTGGCGAGGAGGAGCCGGTCGAAGGAGAGCGTCTCTCCCGAACCGAGCACCACTCGCTTCGCCCTCGGCTGGATCCGCTTCACCGTGCTGCCGAGACGAAGGTCGATCCCTTGATCGCGGTATGACTCCGTGGACCGGAGCGGCAGCCACTCCTCGGGCGCGCTGCCCGCCAGGTATTCCTTGGAGAGGTTGGGCCGATCGTAGGGCGCATCGGTGTCCGCGCTGATCAGTGTGAGTTTGCCGGTATAGCCCTCCTGCCGCAGGGTAAACGCCGCGGCGGCTCCAGCCGCTCCGCCTCCGACGATGACCACGTCGGTCGGTGGCTTCGCTCTTCCCTTGTATACCTTGGGCGGAGGCGCCGGCAGCTTGCCCTCCACTCGCACCTTTCGACCCTGACGCACCACCTTCCAGCAGGCAACCGGATTCAACGCCGGCGGCCGGACCGCCTCGCCGGTCCGGAGGCTGAAACAGGCGTGATGCCAGGGACAGCGGACCGTGTCCCCGACCAGCAGTCCTTCAGCCAGCGGTCCGCCGTAGTGGGTGCAGGTGGCCCCGATGGCGAAGATATTCCGCCCCTGCCGCACCAGGAGCACCGGCTCTCCCTTGGCATGACCCAGGAGCATTCCACCGTCAGGGATCTTGGTGGCGGGAACGCCCACGGCCAGGTCCGGACCGGTGAGGGTCGACTCAGTGCTCATGAGGGACTCCCTCCTTTTGCCAACCGATTGAAGCCCAGCTGCAAGGCCTCGTAGTGCAGATCGATCTTGTGAACACTTCCACCTTCCCGTTACGGACAATATGAAGGGAGTCGCCCACGTCTCCGTAGGTGAAGATGGTCTCCCCCGCCGCGAACTTCCGGGGTGTGAGCAGTGTCATCAGCGCGGCCCGCTCGGCGTCGTCGAGCAGCGCGAACATGGGAATCTCAGCCAGCATCTCGTGGTTGGCCGACATCAGGTCAGTCCTCCAATGGGAATCAGGGCGTGGCTTCTACCGCCTGCAGCCGCTCCAAGGCGTGGGCCAGGTCGGGGCTCTCCGTCAGCACCGGGGCCAGGGGATCGTGCTTCTTGGACGCCAGCCGCTTCGGCGCCGTCTTGATGGTAAAGCGACGGATATCGAGCGAGCGGTGACCTCGTTCCATTTGAGCGGTGTCGAGACCGGCGCGCCCGGCAGCGGGCGCACGCTGAAGGGCGCCACGAGCAACCGTCCGTGGCCGTTCTGGAGGTAGTCCACGTAGACCTTGCCCTCCCGGCGCGACACCTGGCGGGTGATGGTGGCGATGTCCGGCAGCCGCGTACCACCACCCGGGCCAGCAGCTCGCCCAACAGGCGACACTGTTCATAGCTGATCTGGCGGCCCAGCGGGATCATCACGTGGAGACCGGACGAGCCGCTGGTCTTGATGTAGTCGGGCAGGTCGACCTGCTGGCACAGCTCGTGGACCGCCTTGGCCACCTTGACCACGTCGCTGAACGGCGCGCCCTTGGGGTCGAGGTCGATGATGCACCAGTCGGGCTGCTCCAGGCTCTGCACGCGACTGCCCCAGACGTGGAGCGGAATCGAGCCCAGGTTGATCAGGTAGAGCAGCGAGGGCACGTCGTCGCAGATGAAGTAGTCGATCTCCCGCTGGGCCTGCTCGCTCCACATCCGCTGGGTCCGGATCCAGTCGGGGGCGAAGCCGGGCGCGTCCTTCTGGAAGAACGACTTGCCCGCGATACCGTCGGGATAGCGCGTGAGCACCACCGGCCGCGAACGGAGATACGGCAACAGCCAGGGCGAGATCGGGCGGTAGTACTCGATCAGGTCGCCCTTGGTGTAGCCCTCCTCGGGCCAGAACACCTTGTTCAGGTTGGTGAAGGGGACCTCAGCCGGCGGAGCGGGATCCTCGCTCTCCTTCTTGGTCTTGGCGGGGGGATCCGCCTCCGGGTCCGACTCGTCGCCTGCATCGGCGTCGGCCGGAGCGGCCACGCCCTGTCTCACACATTCCTCCGGCGACTTGTCGTCCCGGAACCGAAGGAACACGGGGTGGCGCAGCAGGCCCTCGTCGGTCCACTCCTTGAATTGCACCTCGCAGACCAGGGTGGGCTCGACCCAGGTGGTGGTCTTGTCGCTCGGTATCGGCCCCTCGCAGGGAGGCGTGGCCCGCTGAGTGGACTTGAGCGTGGCGCTCACTTCCTTGAGCTGCTTGTCGGTGAACCCGCTCCCGGCCCGGCCGGCGTAGACCAGCTTCCCGTCCACATAGTCCGCGACGTGGAGCGCGCCGAATCCGCCGCGAGAGCCCTTGGGCGCGGTGTAACCCACCACTACGAAATCGTCGGCGCGATGGGCCCTGATCTTGAGCCAGGCCGGCGAGCGACCGGCGCGATAGGGCGAGTCGCCCCGCTTGGCCACGATCCCCTCGAGCCGGCGGGCGGTCACCTGCTGATAGACCGCGTCGCCGTCCTTCTCGAAGTGATCGAGGTAGCGGAGGGCGCCCAGCGGCGGCAGCACCATCTGCAGGAGGCGCTTGCGCTCGGTGAGCGGCAGCGGCCGCAGGTCGTAGTCCTCGAAACCGAGCAGGTCGAAGACGAAGTAGGTGACGGGCAGCTCCACCACCGCGCGGCGCACGTCGGTCGGCCGGGTCAGTTTGCCCCGCTTCTGCAGCAGCCCGAAGTTGGGGTGACCCTGCGCGTCCAGCACCACCACCTCGCCGTCCAGGACCAAGTGTTGGTAGGGCAGCGCGGCCACCGCGCGGGCCACTTCGGGGAAAGTGCGCGAGGCGTCGTTGCCGTTCCGGGTGAGCAGCCGAGCCTCGCCGCCTTCACGCGACGCGAGAATGCGATAGCCGTCGAGCTTGAGCTCGAAGACCCAGCCCGGCTTGGTGAACGGCGCCTCCCGCGTCTCGGCCAGCATGAATTGCGTCTCACCCGGCTTCACCGTGCGCTTGGGCGCCTTGAGCTTGGCCAACGCCTTCCGAATCGGCTCGGCGGGATCGCGGCCGGCCTTGAGCTCTTCGACCGTGAGCCCCGAGAGCACCGAGTCCGGGGGCAGCTCAGGCGTGTCCTTGGTGGCAAAGGCGTCCCGCTCCTTGATCAGGAGCCACTCCTTCTCGCCCTTCTTGATCTTCACCAGGGTCCAGACGCCGTGGAGCTTGTAGCCGCGGAGCTCGAACAGGAGCTTCCCCTTGGCCAACCCCTCCTCGATGTCCTTGAGTGGGATCCACTGGCCGCGATCCCAGACGATCACCGCGCCGGCGCCGTAATTCCCCTCGGGAATCATCCCCTCGAAATCGCCGTATTCGAGCGGGTGATCCTCCACGTGCACCGCCAGCCGCTTGTCGGCCGGGTTGGGAGACGGCCCCTTGGGCACGGCCCAGCTCGCGAGCACGCCATCCATCTCGAGTCGCAGATCCCAATGCAACCGGCGCGCGGCGTGCATGTGTATCACGAAGAGACGGCCGCCGCCGGCGGGACGGGCGAGCGCCCCCGAGGGCTCCGGCGTCCGCTCCAGCGAACGCTTGGCTCGGTAAGTGCTTAGCGGGTCAGCCTTCGAGTGATCTCTTGCGGGCATCGGCTGAATTTCTTAGCGTAAAGACCCCCGCGCCACTCGGGGGCGGTGTGGGCCGCGATGGCCCGATCCCTCAATCAGGGTGGTCCCCCATATGCCCGCAAGATCCATTGGCTCGGCCACCATCTCCTTCGGCCTGGTCTCGGTGCCGGTGAGCGTCTATTCGGCCAGCGAGTCGGCCGCCCGGGTCTCGTTCAATATGCTGCACAAGAAGTGCGGCTCCCGACTCAAGCAACAGTACATCTGCACCAAGGATGGCGAGATCGTCGAGAAGGACGATATCGCCAAGGGGTACGAATTCTCCAAGGGCCAGTACGTGCTGTTCTCGCCCGAGGAGCTGAAGGCCCTGGACGAGAAGGCGACTAATTCCATCGATATCGCCGAGTTCGTGCCGCTGCCCAAGGTGGAGCGGATCTACGTGGACAAGATCTACTACCTGGGGCCCGACAAAGGGGGCGAACGGGCCTATCGCCTGTTGAGTGAAGCGTTGAAGGAGACCAACCGCGCCGCCGTCGGCCAGTATGCCGCGCGGGGCCAGCAGAACCTCGTGCTGGTTCGCCCGATGGACGGGGTGCTGGTGATGGAGCAGCTCCACTACGCCGACGAGATGCGCCCCGCTTCCGAGGTGCCGATCGGCGAGGGTGAGGTCAAGAAGACCGAGTTGGCACTCGCCAAGCAGCTGATCGAGCAGACCTCGACCGACGTCTTCAAGCCCGAGAACTACCGGGACAAGGTGAAGGACCGGGTGCTCGAAGCGATTCACCAGAAGGTGGACGGCCAGGAGATCACGGCCGAGCCGGCGCCCGAGCAGGGGGCCAAGATCATCGACCTCATGGAAGCCCTCAAGGCCAGCCTCGGCAAGGGCGACAAGGCCGATCGGAAGCCCGCCAAGCGGTCGCCCAAGGCGGTCGAGACGAAGGCGGTCAGGGTCGCGAAGGTGGCGAAGCGGTAAGGCATCGGGCATCGGGCATCGGGCATCAGGTACCAGATGCTTCATGCCTGATGCCTGATACCAGATGCCAGCCAGCAAAGCAACCGAGCCCGCCTGCCACCATGAAGACCTACACCACTCGCGACGCCGCCGAGCTGCTCGGCATCTCCGAGCCGCAGGTGCGGGCACAAGCGCGGGCCGGCTTTCTCTCTCCGGGTCGCGGGCCGGGCAATAGCTATCGCTTCTCCTTCCAGGATCTGGTTCTCCTCCGTACCGCCAAGGCGCTCTCCCGAAAGAAGCTTCCCACCCGCCGGATCCGGCGGGAGCTGCGTTATCTCAAACGGCAGCTCCCCGAGGGCCGCTCGCTGAGCGGGCTCCGGATTACCAGCGAGGGCGAGCGAGTCCTCGTGCGGGACGGCTCCGCCGCCTGGAACCCGGCCTCGGGCCAGATCCAGCTGGATCTCGCGGTCAAGGATTTCGTGAGCGAGGTGGCGCCCCTGGCGCGACGCGCGGCGCGGCGGGCCCGGGAATCGAGCGAGCCGCTCACGGCGGCCCACTGGTACCAGCTGGGGGTGGACCTGGAGGCGGCGGCCCCCGCGGAGGCGGTGGAGGCTTACCGGCGAGCCTTGGCTCTGGACAAGCGCCACGCCGACGCGCATGTCAATCTGGGCCGGCTCCTGGCCGAGGAGGGGAAGCTGCCCCTGGCCATCGAGCACTATGAGAAAGCGCTATTGATCAATGCCAAGCACTCGACGGCCGCGTTCAATCTGGGGATCGCGCTCGAGGATCAGGGCAAGCGGGCGCTGGCCATCACCGCCTACGAGCGGGCCCTGTCCTCGGAGCCCGACTTCGCCGATGCCCACTTCAATCTCTCCCGACTCTACGAGCAGGCCGGCAAGCGAGCGGCGGCTATACGGCACTTGAGTCGGTATAGGATGCTGGTGAAGGGAGAGTAGGTTGAACGGGGGAACGGGAGAACGGGAGAACGGGAACAGCACTCCCGAGCTGTCATCCCGAGGGAATCGTCGCGTAGCGACGACCCCGAGGGATCTCGGACCAAGGTCCGTGATACCTGAACCGAGATTCCTCGCTGCGCTCGGAATGACAGCCGCTTAGCTCCTAGCTCCTAGCTCCTAGCCCCAAGCATCACACAGGAGGTCAAAATGCCCGACACCATCCGCCAAACCGACTACTTCTACACCCTCGCACCCGACAAGCCCGGCGAGGGCGCCAGACTGCTCCGCGTCTTCCGCGACGCGGGAGTGAACTTCCTGGCCTTCTCCGCCTTTCCCAGCCAGCGCAAGTCGCAGGTGGATTTCGTGCCGGCGGATAGCGCCGCGTTCCTGGCGGCCGCCAAGGCGGCCCGGATCCGACTCAAGCCCCGGAAGACGGTGTTTCTGATCGAGGGCGAGGATCGCGTAGGAGCGATTGAGGGCATCCTCCGTCGCCTGGGCGAGGCCAAGATCAACGTCACGGCCATCGACGCGGTGACCACCTCGGGTGGCCGATTCGGCGCGCTGCTGTGGGTCAAGCCGAGATCCGTGAAGAAGGCCGCGGCGGTGCTGGGAGTAGGGCAAGTAGCATGAGGCATGGGGGATGGGAGAACGGGGGAACGGGAGAACGGGAGAACGGGAGAACGGGAGAAAGACGGTGAACAGGGAACGGGGAACGGGGCTGCCGACCTGTCATCCCGAGGGAATCGTCGCGTAGCGACGACCCCGAGGGATCTCGGACCAGGGTCCGGGATGCTGAACCGGGATCCCTCGCTCGCTCTGCTCGCTCGGGATGACAGCCTCCCCCTCCTGGCCTGATGCCCGATGCCTGATGCCCGATGCCGGCTTAGATAGGGGCCGCGCCTTATGAACGTCTTGACCGGCACCTCCGGCTACTCCTTCAAGGAGTGGAAGGGCAAGTTCTATCCCGACGACCTGCCGGCCGACGGGATGCTGCGCTATTACGCCGGGAAGTTTCCCACAGTCGAGATCAACAACACCTTCTACCGGATGCCTAAGGAGTCGGTGGTGCTGGAGTGGGCCGAGCAGGTGCCCGACGGTTTCAAGTTCGCGATCAAGGCCTCTCAGCGAATTACCCACATTGGGCGATTGAAGGACGTGGGGAGTGCCCTGGAGTACTTCCTGCGGGTGGCCTCCGCGCTGGGCGACAAGCTGGGCCCCACTCTGTTTCAGCTCCCGCCCAACTTCAAGAAGGACCTGACCCGTCTCGAGGACTTTCTGAAGCTGTTGCCGAGACGCTGGCGGGCGGCCTTCGAGTTCCGGCATCCGACCTGGCACGACGAAGAGGTCTACGCCGCGCTACGGCAGGCGGGGCAGGGGCTCTGCATTTCGGATCAGGAGGACATGGAGACTCCGGTGGTGGCCACGACGTCCTGGGGCTATCTCCGGCTCCACCGGCCGGCCTACGATGCGGCGGCGCAGAAAGCTTGGGCCCAGCGGATCAAGGGACAGGCGTGGGAGGAGGCGTTCGTCTACTTCAAGCACGACGACGACACGGCGGGACCGGAGCTGGCGGCGGAGTTCGCGAAGGCGGTGGGGTGAGCACTGCAAAGCAGGCAGGCTGCCGAATATGGCAATGACCACCTTCGTCCCCGATACTTTCGCCCGCGACTGGGCCGCCGCCTGGAATCGCCGAGACCTCGAGGCCGTCCTGGCCCACTTCACGGAAGATGTCGTCTTCTCGACCCCCAAGGCCCTGGACGCGGTCGGGCGCCCCACGGTACAAGGCAAGGCCGCCCTCCGTGCCTACTGGGAGAAGGCGTTGAGTAAGATCACCACCCTCCAGTTCACCGTGGTCCGGAGCGTCTGGGACAGCACGCATCGTGAGCTGGGCATCGTGTACGATCGGGAGGTGAACGGCCACCGCGACAGGGCGCTGGAGCTCCTGGCGTTCACGTCCGACGGTATGATCGCGTCCGGAGAGGTCTTCTACGGGGTTCTTCCGGTGCCGTGAGGGGTGGCAGCCACGGAGTGACAAACATTGGAGCGCTCGCGGAGCCTACCCGGTGATCGCCTCTTTCATCCTTGCAGCACCGCTGCTTTGGCCCCACGCCCTGCTGATCCTGCTCGCCTCGTGGCTGGGAGCGCGGAGGCGCACCTTTCTTGCGAGCTCTTGGGTAGGCGTCGGAGCGGCAGTCGTGGCAACCCTGGTGTATTGGGCCCTTCGCAACGGGGTTGTCGCTGACCGCCGGGATCCAATTCCAGGTCAGTTGGCCGCCAACTTCTTGGCTGGGAGCCTCTCTCTCGTCGCCGCCGCCGTTGTGAGCCAAGCGGCACGCAGCAAGGGTGCCGGCTTTGTGATTGCGATCATCATCGGTGTGGCGGCCGGCCTTCTCTTACTGGTGCCTATGCCCTTTCTGGCGGTGGGGCTGGGATGCGCATTCACGGAGATCTGCCCCTAGGCAAGACTCCGTAGCGTCCGGAGCCAACCGGCAGATTTCCCTTGCTCCCAATCGGCACGCTCCCCAGTTTATGAACGATCCTCACGCGAGGCACCGCCATGACGACCAATGCCCTGGGTGATTCGATCCGCTACTGGGAGCCACGGCGCGTCTGGTACAACGCTGCCCTGGTCGCGCTGACCACCGCCTGGGTGGTCGCGACCTGGCCGCATTTCCAGCCCGCCATGACAGTCGGCAACGGGCTGAGGCTCCTGGTCCTCGCCGCGCTGGCCAATCTCTGCTACTGCGCCGGCTACCTGGTCGACCTCCCGCTCCAGGACTCGGCGCTCGCCGATACCTGGCGGCGCTGGCGGTGGGCGCTCTGGGTGCTGGGCACCGTGTTCGCTCTGGTGTTCGCGACCTACTGGATCGGGGACGAGATCTACCCCTACGTAGGCTCCGCCTGACGGGCCGATCGCCTTACCTCCTACAAAGGACACGCCCATGATCAACATCGTGACACTCACGCTCACTCACGTGGGACTGAGCCTGCTTGGGCTCGGCACGGGACTGGTCGTGGTGGGCGGGCTCATCAGCGGGACCAGGCTGGATGGCTGGATCGGGGTCTTCCTGGTGACTACGGTACTGACCAACATCACCGGGTTCGGCTTTCCCTTCGCGACCCTTCTCCCCTCCCACTACGTGGCGATCCTATCGCTCCTGATTCTCCCGGTCACGGCCGCCGCGCTCTACTTGAAGCATCTGGAGGGGCGGTGGCGCACCGTCTTCGTGGTGACAGCCGTGACTGCCCTCTACTTCAACGTCTTCGTCCTGATCGCCCAATTGTTCCGGAGGGTGCCGGCCCTGATCGCCGCGGCGCCCACCCAGAACTCCCCGGTCTTGCTGGTGACCGAGCTCCTGGCCCTGATTCTGTTCCTGTGGGTCGGGAGAGCCGCGCTCACGGGTTTCCGCGAGAAGCCGGTCCCGAGGAAATAGGCAGGCGGCGAATGTTCGTGCTGGCCCGGGCGGTGACCTACGCCGCCCTGTTCATCGGCCTGGTCCTGGTGTTCCTGCCCGCCCGGGTCCTGACCTGGTCGGGCATTACCCCACCAGCCGCGTTCGCGCTACCCCAGATCGCGGGGCTCGTGGTCGCCGCCCTCGGGGCCGCGCTCGCCCTCTGGTGCGTGGGAACCTTCGTCGTCATCGGACGGGGCACCCCGGCGCCGTTCGACCCGCCGAGGGCGCTGGTGACACGTGGCCCCTATGGGGTGGTGCGGAATCCGATGTACATCGGGGCGGGGTTGGCGCTGAGCGGAGCCGCTTTGTACTACCAGTCCTGGCCGCTGCTGGGATACACGGCGCTCTTCCTGCTGGTCACACACCTGTTCGTGACTGGCTACGAGGAGCCGACGCTGCGACGGCTGTTCGGGGCGGCGTATGAGGAGTATTGCAAGCGGGTGCGCCGGTGGATGCCGGTGAGGTAGGATTGTAGGCGTCGACATCGCTGCGGTTGCCATGACCATTGATCCCCGCATTTCCCGCTTGTTTGCGGAGCAGAACGGCTTCCCACTGGAGGCGCACCTCCTGGTGCTCGGCCTGATGGGTTCCCACAGCCATGGGACCTACCTGCCTCCGGAAGAAACCGACGCCGTCGATGACATCGACCTGATGGGGTTCGTGATTCCGCCCCTCGATTATCACCTCGGACTGCCCCGGTGGGAGCACTGGACCCTCCAGTTCGAAGAGTTGGACGTGGTGCTGTACAGCCTGGAGAAGGCGTTCCGACTCCTACTCAAGAGCAATCCCAACATCGTGGGACTACTCTGGCTCAGGGATGACGAGTACGTGCACCGGCATCAGTTCTTCGCCCGACTCAGGGAGAACCGTACGCTTTTCTCCTCGCAGGGAGCCGCCAACGCATTTGCCGGTTATGCCTACGACCAACTCAAGCGCATGGAGGCCTTCGACCTGGCCCGCATGGAGGAGTACGAGTCGCTGACAGCGGTGATCGCTTTACAGGGGCCGATCGCCGAGGTGCTGGAGGCCGACGGGGCCAAGCTCCGCCACATTGCGGCCAACTGGCACCTGGGTCATGAGACACTGGTTCGGTTCCGGAAACTCCATCACTCCCACTTCAGCGGGTACATGGGAGAAAAACGGAAGGCGATGGTGCGGAAGTATCAATACGACGTCAAGAACGCTGCGCACCTCATCCGCCTGCTTCGTATGGGGGCCGAATTCCTCCAGACGGGTGAGCTACGAGTGTATCGTACAGACGACGCGGAGGAGCTGAAGACGATCAAGCGGGGCGGTTGGCCGTTGGAGCGGGTGAAGGAAGAAGCGGAGCGATTGTTCGGGGGGATCGAGGGATCGCGACGCCGGTCGCCGCTGCCACCGATGCCGGACGCAGAGGGTGCGAATCGGCTGCTGATCGAGCTGCACCGACTCATGCTGGGAGTATAGACCTCCATGCTCGGTCGTCTCTTCGGCCCAAAGCGGCCGAGGCCGGACGCGGCGCTGCGCCGCCTGCTGATCCTGAAGCATTCGACAGCCCACCTGATGACCACTCCGCCACTGCCGGCGATGATGATCTTGAAGGCTCGCTGGAGCAGTGAGGAGTGGGACAAGTTTCTAGCGACGATGCAGGCACGGTCCCGCGCAACGGAGCAAGCGCTCCGCGACCATGGTCTATGGCGGTTGATGACGGACAAGGAGCGCACCTTTATCGCCTCGCCCTTCCTGGAGATCATCGAGCAGCAAAGGATGGACACTTCCTGGTTGATGGAAGGGGCGGTCTGCCTGCTCTGGGCCCTAGGCTACCTGGAAAGCCTGCCAGCCTACGATGCCCAGACCCCGCCGGAGCTGTTGAAGCTGGCGCCGTCAGGGGAGGCAGGCGCGCTGGCGAAGGCAGCCTCCCTCCGACCCGACGGAGAGATTGACAAGGCCAGAGACGTGGCCGAGCTGTGGCACTGGCGCAGCCGCACCCGCGGGCTGCAGGAGAAAGGTGGCTACAAATCTCGACTGCCGCCGGGCATGACCTTCGAGTCGATCATTGCCAAGACTGCGCAGCTGGCGGCCGCGGACGGAGACATTCCACAGGCGATCGGTGACGACTTCCCCGCGTTCGGCAAGCCGTATCGCGAGGCGACTGCCGAGGAATTCGCGACTCTCACTTCGATTGCGATGGAGCGCCACCGAGCATTCAACTGGCTCTGTGGCATGGCCCCGGGGCATCGTTGGGACAAGACCCCAACGGACACGTGAGTCGGGGTGGGCCTAAGATGAATCGCGCGGCGACTGCGGGTCACCCAAGAAGGTTCATGACCCCTGCCGGCTTTCCTATCGACCGGCGCGCAGTGTGGCTCCTCGCGCTACTCACCGGCTGTGGGACGAAGCCCAGCGGCCCCGTCATTCCTTCCAACTGCAGCCCCTTCGTTCCCGCGAACGCAGAGCACACGACGGCGATTCCGGTAAGCGCGCTGGCCGGTGACTACCAGTTAATTCAAGTCCCGACTCAGCCTACAGGGGCGAAGACCATTGAAGGCAAACTGCACCTCCAGCCCAGAGACACTGGTCCCAGTGCACCCAAGCGCAGTGGATGGGATCTTATCGGGTGGCTTGATCCGGTCGAAGGGGATTCTGCCTGGCGCGCCATCGTCGGCTCACGAGATCCCGGGCATCCCGGCGCGGTTGTGGCGGGTCAACGGCTTCGGATAGGGACCAATGCAATGTTAGACGGCTTTGGAAACAACTTCAGGATTACTGCGGTCGATTCGAGCGGCTTCTGGGGATGGTGGGAGGTGGATTCGGGGTTCACAATGCCTGTTTCGCTTCACGGTGAACGATTGCCGCCCGAGGGTGCAGGGTATTTCTGTGCCCTGAGAGTTGGCGCGCATGAGCCATGATTACCTCGGCCGGCCCTAGGTCGCTCTGCAGACACCTGTTCGAGAGCCACGTCGCAATCCTCGCAGTGTGGTTCTCAACCATCACAGCGACCAGGCTTCCCGCTCAGGAGTGGGCGAGTCGGTTTCCTCCTCAGCCAGATTGCAGCGTGCCGGTACCGGTCTTCGTGGAGGGTAACGGCCTCGCGCTCGCGACCCTCAAGGTCTCCACCATCGACTTCGAGACCGATAGCCTGGTCCGCGGCGTGCTGGTCGGCGTGAGCCCGCTGGGACATGCGCGCGCTCCACCAGGGCGCGGCCCTGCACGACGTCGGCAAGATCGGCGTCCCCGACCAGGTCTTGAACAAGCCTGGGGCGAGCTCGACGCCGACGAGTGGCGCTGGATCGAGCGCCACCCCGAGGTGGGCTGGGAGCTCGCCAGCAGAGCCCGGTCGCTCCGCGATTCGCTCGCGGCCATCCGCTTCCACCACGAGCGGTGGGACGGCACCGGATACCCCGACCACCTCGCCGGCGACGAGATCCCTCTTTCCGCGCGAATCGTCGCGGTCGCGGACGTCTGGGACGCCCTCACCTCCGAGCGCGCCTACCGGCCGGCATGGCCCGCCGACCGAGCGGTCTCGCACGTGGCGGCGGCCGCCGGCGTGCTGTTCGACCCCGGGGTGCGTCGAGTCGTTCCTGGACGTGCTCTCGGAGTCGGGCCTGGTGGCCGAGGGCGCGAGGCCGGACGTCGATGCGCTGCTTCGCTCCGCCGGCGCGTGCCACACGCTCGAGCGCCGGCCCCGGCCGGCGCGGTCCCGCGCGGAGGCGCGCGGGTCCTCGGCGTCGCCCCGCGTGGGCAGGGAGGCGCCGTAGGCCGGTCGGCCGACCTGCCCGGGGCTCATCCCGAAGGCCTCCGCGGCCGATAAGGCAGGAGACATGACCCCGCAGGCATCCAACTCCGAGAACGTCGGGCGCAAGCTCCGGGCCCTGTGGGCCACGCTCGCGGTCATCTGTCTCCTCGGGGCCGGCGCCGCGTACGGGGTCAGCTGGTACCAGCAGGACCGGCTCGAGCGCGATGCCACGCGAGACGCCCACAAGCTTATCGGTCGACGTGATCAAGCCGATGCTCACGCCCGCGGACGCCGAGGGCCCGATCCGCGGCG